>NZ_JANDJO010000001.1 GCF_024331145.1 Shimia sp. CNT1-13L.2
CGACGGCTTCTCCGACACCGATGTCTTCGCCGTGCAGGTCACCGACGGCACCGCCACCGTGCCCACAACCCTCACCCTCAACATCACCGGCCAGAATGATGCGCCAACGGTGGTCAATGATGCCCTCGTGGCGCCGGTCAACGGGTCGGCCAATGGCAACGTCTTGGCCAATGACAGCGATGTCGATAGCGGCGACAGCCTGACGGTGTCGCTTGCCGGTGGCGTGGCCCCGGGCACCAGCTTCGTGGCGACATCGGTGGGTGGCCGCGATGGCATTGCCACGGTCCAGGCCAATGGCGACATCACCTTCAACACCAATGGCAATTTCGTCGATCTTGGCGGCGGCGCGCAGGACACCGTGATCATCAACTACACGGCGTCCGACGGCACCGACACATCGGTCGGCCAGGTCGTGATCACCGTGACCGGCATCAACGACGCACCCATCGCGGTGGACGATTCCGACAGCACCGACGAGGACACCGCCGTTACCCTTGCCGTTCTCACCAACGACAGCGATCCCGAGAACGACCCGATCACCATCACCATGGTCGACGGGCAGGCCATTGCCCCGGGCGGCAGCGTTGTCCTGAGCGGCAGCGGGGCAACCGTCACCCTCAACGTCAATGGCACCCTCACCTATGATCCCAGCGGCGCCTTTGATCACCTGGCCGATGGCGCACCGGGGGCGGACAGTTTCAGCTACACCATTTCCGATCCCGATGGCGAAACCGACACCGCCACCGTTTCGATCGCCCTGACCGGCGTGAACGACGCGCCGGTGGCAGGCGATGACTCGCTGGATGTCTTCGAGGGCATCGGCATCAACATCAGCGCCACCGGCACCGGCAACCTGATCTCGGCGGCCAGCGATGTCGACGGCACCGTCACCTCGGTGGTCGAGGTGGATGGCGTCACCGATGGCACCACGGGCATTGCCGGGCTTTACGGCACCCTGACCTGGGACGCCCTCACCGGGGCCTATCTCTATACCGTCAATGACAGCGATCCGACGGTCCACGGCCTGACAGCGGGCAGCAGCCTGTCGGAGACCTTCGATTTCATCGTGCAGGATGACTTTGGCGCCAACAGCAACACCGCCACCCTGACCGTGACCATCAATGGCGTCACCGACGGCCTCTTCACCGAACAGGCCGACACCGTCGACCTCAGCGCCGCAATTCAGGCCTTCCCGCAAACCGCCTTTGAAAACAACTTCCTCAATGCGCTTGGCGGCGATGACACCGTGGTGCTGGTCTCGGGCCTCGAAGTCTCGCCCTACCTGTCACAGTTCAACGGGCAAACCTTCAGCGGCGATGGCGGGAGTGACTGGATCACCATCCTGAACGGCAACATGAACGCCGATGGCGGCACCGGCAGGGATACCCTTGATACCAGCGCCCTGCTGGCCACCACGAGCGCCGTGCGGGTTGATCTCGGCGCGGGCACCGTCGACATCGGACGCAACAACACGACCGATCTGACGGCCATCAACTTCGAAGACGTGATCGGCACGGCCTTTGCAGACGAACTGATCTCGAGTGCCGCCGACAATGGCATCTATGCAGGTGCAGGCAACGACATCATCCGCGTGCGCGCCGGAACAACCTCGCTAGGCGACATCTATGTCGGCGGCGCGGGGACGGACTCGCTCATCAACAACAGCGGTTCCAACCTGGTGTTCAACAGCTTTGATGTCACCGACCTGACCGGCACGGTCAACGGCTCCGGCATCGAAACCATCAACACCGGCATCCTGACGATCCTTGGCACCACAGGGGATGACTACCAGAACTACAATGGCACCCGTTTCCTCGCGGTCAGCACCACGGCAAGCCTGTTCGAAGTCTCCACTGGAGACGGCAATGACACGGTTGTCGGTTCGAACCAGGCAAGCCTGCAATCGAACAACTTCACCGCCACTCGGAACGACTACGATCTTGGCACCGGCAACGATGATTTCACCGGCTCCGGCAGCATCGTCGACTTCGTCTTTGGCGGCACCGGCAGCGACACCATCCGCGGTGGCGAGGGCAACGATTGGCTCGAAGGCGAAGAAGGCGGCGACCTTGTCCAGGGCGACGGCGGCAACGATACGCTCTACCTGCGTCTCGGCCACGACTCCGAACTCGACACCCTCGTCGGCGGCGCGGGCAGCGACACCATCGTCAACGGCACCGGAACCGATTTCCTCATGTCGACCTTCGACTTCGACGACGCCACCGGCCTTGTGAACGGCAGCGGCGTGGAGTTCATCAACCTGTCCACCCGCGTGCTCCTCGGCACCACGGCTGGCAACATGTTCGACTTCGCCGGAGCACGCTTTATCGGTGCGAATACCACGGCCGCGAACATCGAGGTCTCGTCCGGTGACGGCGATGACACGATCATCGGCTCAAGCATCGCCGCGCTGCAATCCAACGCCTTCACCGCCCCGCAGAACGACTATGATCTCGGCGCGGGTAACGACGACTTTACCGGCACCGGCAACGTGCGCGACGTTGTCTATGGCGGCACCGGAAATGACACCATTCGCGGCGAAGGCGGCAACGACTGGTTCGAAGGCCAGGCCGGTGCCGACCTCATGCTCGGCGGGCTTGGCAACGACACCTTCTATGTCCGCGCCGGTGAACAGTCCGAGCTCGATCACTTCGCGGGCGGGGATGGGGCTGACATCGTCATCAACGGCGTCGGGCTTGGCTTTACCATGTCCTTCTTCGACTTCGATGACGCCACCGGCCTCCTGAATGGCAGCAGCGTCGAAACCATCCAGCTCAACAGCAACAGCCTCAATGGCACCGCATCGGGGGATTTCTTCGACTTCGACGGCACCCGCTTTACCGCGGTCAACACGACCCCCTCGGTGTTCGAAGTCATGTCCGGAGACGGCAATGACACCATCACCGGATCAAGCATCCTTGCGGTGCAATCCAACGCCTTCACCGCCACCGAGAACAACTATGACCTCGGCGCAGGCAACGACAGCTTTACCGGCGCAGGCACGGTCAAGGATGTGGTCTTTGGTCGGGCCGGCAACGATACCATTGCGGGTGGCGGCGGCACCGATGTGCTCGATGGCGGGGCCGACAATGACTCGCTCATTGGCGGTCTGGGCAACGACACGCTTGATGGCGGCATCGGCATCGACCGCGTAGAAGGCGGCGACGGCGACGACCATATCGTGCTCACCGCCGGCTCCGCCCACGAAACCGAAGAATACCTCGGCGAAGCGGGCACCGACCGCATCGTCAACAACACCGGCGGCGATTTCACCCTGACCATGGTCAACACTTCGATGGGCGGCAACATCAACGCCACCGGCATCGAACAGATCGCCCTCAACAGCTTCCGCATGCTGGGCACCGCGACCGGAGACAATTTCGATCTCGGCGGCGTACAGTTCCTCGCCGTCAGCACGACGCTGGCCGCAACCGAACTGGACACCGGCGCAGGCAATGACACCGTCATCGGCTCGGGCCTTGCTGGTATTCAAACCAACAGCTTCGGCGTCAGCCAGTTCCGTTATGAACTGGGCCAGGGCAACGACCACTTCACCGGCACCGGCACCATCACCAACGTGGTCTTCGGCGAAGACGGCTCCGATACGCTGATCGGCGGCAACGGGGTTGATCTCTTCGAGGGCGGCACCGGGGCAGACAGCATGGACGGTGGCGCAGGCAACGACACCTTCACCCTGCGCACGCTGGACCAGTCCGAACTCGACACCATCGTCGGCGGCGCGGGCAGCGACACCATCATCAACGCGGCCGGGGCCAATTTCATCATGACCGTCTTCGATTTCGACGACGGCACCGGCACGGTCAACGGCAGCGGCGTCGAGAACATCAACCTTGCCAGCGGCACCCTGTTCGGCACCTCGGCTGGCAACATGTTCGATTTTGTCGGCGCGCGCTTTGTCTCTGTGAACACGTCGCCTGCTACCCTCGAAGTCTCTGCTGGCGGCGGCAATGACACGATCTTCGGATCTGCCATCCTGGGCCTTCAGTCAAACAGCTTCACCGCCCCGCAGAACGATTATGACCTCGGCGACGGCAATGACCTCTTCATCGGCTCCGGCACAGTCCGTGACGTAGTCTATGGCGGCATCGGCAATGACACCATCCAGGGCGAAGGCGGGCACGACTGGTTCGAAGGCCAGGCCGGCGCCGACCTGATGCTCGGCGGTTCGGGCAACGACACCTTCTATGTCCGCGCGGGCGAACAGTCCGAACTCGACAACTTTGCCGGCGGGGATGGGTCCGACATCATCATCAATGGCGTCGGACTTGGCTTTACCATGTCCTTCTTCGACTTCGATGATGGCACCGGCCTCCTGAACGGCAGCAGCGTCGAAACCATCCAACTCAACAACAACAGCCTCAACGGCACCGCATCGGGCGACTTCTTCGACTTCGCCGGAACCCGTTTCACGGCGGTCAACACCACGCCTGCCGTCTTCGAAGTCATGTCCGGCGACGGCAATGACACCATCACCGGCTCCAATATCGCGGCGCTGCAATCCAACAACTTCACCGCCCCCCAGATCGACTATGACCTCGGCTCAGGCGCCGACAGCTTCACCGGCGCGGGGGTGATCAAGGACGTGGTCTTTGGCCGGGCTGGCAACGACACCATCAACGGCGGTGACGGCACAGATGTGCTCGATGGCGGGGCCGACAATGACTCGCTGCTTGGCGGTCTGGGCAACGACACGCTTGATGGCGGCATCGGCGTCGACCGCGTGGAAGGCGGCGACGGCGACGACCAGATCATCCTGACCGCCGGCTCCGCCCACGAAACCGAGGAATACCTTGGCGAAGCGGGCACCGACCGCATCGTCAACAACACCGGCAGCGACTTCACCCTGACAATGGTCAACACCTCGATGGGCGGCAATATCAACGCCACCGGCATCGAACAGATCGCCTTCAACAACCACGTGCTGCTTGGCACCACCGGCAATGACAACTTCGACTTCTCGGCGATCCAGTTCCTTGCGCTAAACACGAACCTTGCGAACACCGAGGTCAACACCGGCGCAGGCAACGACACCGTTGTCGGCTCCAGCGTCAGCGGCTTGCAAAGCAACAACTTCAGCACCAACCAGCTGCGCTACGAACTGGGCGAAGGCGATGACCTCTTCACCGTCAGCGGAACCGTCTCCAACGTCGTCTTCGGCGACGGCGGTTCGGACACCATCAACGGCGGGGCTGGCGCAGACCTGTTCGAAGGCGGCTCCGGCGGCGACAGCATGAACGGCGGTGCGGGCAACGATACCTTCACAATCCGCACCGGCGACCAGCTGGAACTCGACACCATCGTCGGCGGCCTTGGCACGGACACCATCACCAACCTGGCCGGCGTCAACTTCATCATGTCGGCCTTTGATTTCGACGATGCCACGGAAACGGTCAACGGATCCGGCATCGAACAGATCAACCTCGTCTCCGGCACGCTGTTCGGCACCGCGACAGGCAACCTGTTCGATTTCTCCGGCACCCGTTTCGTCGGCGTCAACACCTCTCCGGCCACGCTCGAAGTGTCGGCGGGGGACGGCAATGATACCGTCATCGGCACCGATACAACCGCCCTGCAGTCAAACAACTTCACCGCGCCGCGGGTCGACTATGACCTCGGTGATGGCGACGACTCCTTCACCGGCAGCGGCGCAGGCATCAGCGAGTTGATCCTCGGCGGCCTCGGCAACGACACGATCACCGGTGGTGGCGGCAGCGACACCATGACGGGGGGAGCCGGGGATGACATCTTCATCTTCACCCCGCTCGACAATGCCACCAACGTGGTGACCGACTTCGAACTGGACATCGACCACATCGACGTCTCGGCCCTGACGGACATCACCGACTTCACCGACCTTGTCACCAACCACCTGAGCCAGTCCGGTGCCGACGCGCTGATCTCCGGTGCAAATGCCACCGCGATCCGCCTGACCGGCATCAACATCGCGCTTCTCGACGCAGACGATTTCATCTTCTGATACGCGTCGAAAACAGACCGCCCGGCGGCCACGCCGGGCGCACATCGTCACCGTCGCAAAACAAAAAGGCGCGCCCGATGGCACGCCCTGTCAAATCGCGGAAACCCAGGTCCCCTCAGTGGGTCCAGGGGCCCTTGCGGTTGGTGGCAAAGTTCTCGCCATAGCCACCGGCGCGGATGTTCGGCTTGCGCTTGTGCGGCTCGGTCACCTGCGCCTCGATACCGTGCTCCTTGGCATACTCCAGCGCCGCTTCCTTGGTCGGAAACTTGATGCGCACCTGCGAGTTCATGTCGCCGGAACCGGTCCAGCCCATCAGAGGATCGATCTCTTTCGCTTCCGAAGGACCATATTCCAGAATCCAGTTGCGGGTCTTGGCCGTACCCGAGGTCATGGCATTGCGAGCTGGCTGGTAGATACGTGCGAACATGTCCGTCTCCTTGGTCTTGCCACGTTATCCGGGATTCCGCGCACTCGGGCAAGCGTTCAATGCGCCACAACAGGTCAAAACAGGGGGAAAAAGTGCCGCAAGCAGCAAAGGCTATCAGTCAAACCACGGGGAGCGAGGGGTGTAAGTGCGGCCTGCTCGACAACCAAGTTCTGCTGCTTGCTGGAATAAATGATACGCGGTGTTTGAATCAAATGACAAGCACTGCGACGAAATATTTCGCAGTTGCCGCAATTTCTTTTCGAAAATTACAAAACCGGACAGCCCGACTTACCAATTCGAGAGTTTGAATTTCAAAAAACCTGTCAGAAATGATAGTTTTTTGCCAAATGCCCCCACGTCACTTTCTGCAAATCGCCAAGAATCACTCTCACTTTGCCTTTCTGCTGTGCAGCATAAACTGGGATGATCAACGCCATTTCCAGGCAATCACTGCGAAAACCATCATCAGCCGCTTGAACCGACCCACCTTCTCCGCCCGAAGGGAATCCGAGAAAGCAGCTGCACTTGAAACCCTGTCCCAAAGCGCATCATGCAAAAGAAAGTCATGCAGCGCTCCGGCCTTGAGAAACCGCGGATCGTGTGGATCCAGCAACCACCACAGAAGACGCGGGATCGAAACGTCGAAAGGATAGCCTGTCGGCACGATCACCCAAAGGTCCGACCCCTTGCGCCCAACCTCCCAGCAGATCTCCTTGGTGGTGCGATACCTGATGCCGCCAATCGGCTCGTACCAGTCCCTCAATTCCGTATACAAAGACATTTCCGCACCCCTCTTTCACCAACCGCAAACCACTCTTTCCTAGCACGAAGCGCACATCGTCCAAACAGGGCTTGAACAGGAACAAAAAGAGATCAAATCTAGGGGCAACCAAAGGACTCACCCAATGCCCTACGCCCATTCCGACAAATCCGTGCCAACGGCGCAAACCTCGCCCCGCGACAAGCTCGAGGGCGGCAAGGCCTTCGTCATGGCAACCGAGTTCGAACCGGCCGGCGACCAGCCCACCGCCATCGCCGAACTCTCGGCAGGCGTGAACGCAGGCGAGCGCAATCAGGTGCTTCTCGGCGCCACCGGCACCGGCAAGACCTTCACCATGGCCAAGGTCATCGAACAAACCCAGCGCCCCGCCATCATCCTTGCCCCGAACAAGACGCTCGCGGCCCAGCTCTACGGCGAGATGAAGGGCTTCTTCCCCGACAACGCCGTGGAATACTTCGTCTCCTTCTACGACTACTACCAGCCCGAGGCCTACGTGCCGCGCAGCGACACCTATATCGAGAAGGAATCCCAGATCAACGAACAGATCGACCGGATGCGCCACTCGGCCACCCGCGCCCTTCTGGAACGCGACGACGTCATCATCGTCGCCTCGGTCTCCTGCATCTACGGCATCGGCTCGGTGGAAACCTACTCGGCCATGACCCAGGACCTCGAGGTCGGCAAGGAATACGACCAGCGCGCCGTCATGGCCGAACTGGTGGCCCAGCAATACCGCCGCAACGATCAGGCCTTCCAGCGCGGCTCCTTCCGCGTACGCGGCGACAGTCTCGAAATCTTCCCCGCCCACCTCGAAGACCGCGCCTGGAAACTCTCCTTCTTCGGCGAGGAACTCGAAGCCATCACCGAATTCGACCCGCTCACCGGCGAACGGACCGGCACGATGGAGAAAATTCGGGTCTATGCGAACTCGCACTACGTGACCCCGAAACCGACGCTCAACCAGGCGGTCATCTCGATCAAGAAGGAACTGCGCGAACGCCTCGACATCCTTGTCGGCGAAGGCAAGCTGCTCGAAGCCCAGCGCCTTGAGCAACGCACCAACTTCGACATCGAGATGCTCGAGGCCACCGGCCACTGCAACGGGATCGAGAACTACTCGCGCTACCTCACCGGCCGCGCCCCCGGCGAACCGCCCCCCACCCTGTTCGAATTCATCCCCGACACCGCCATCGTCTTTGCCGATGAGAGCCACGTCTCGGTGCCCCAGATCGGCGGCATGTACCGCGGCGACCACCGCCGCAAGTTCACGCTGGCCGAACACGGCTTCCGCCTGCCCTCCTGCATGGACAACCGCCCCCTGAAGTTCGAGGAATGGGACGCCATGCGCCCGCAATCCGTCTTCGTCTCGGCCACCCCGGCCAACTGGGAGATGGAACAATCCGGCGGCGTCTTCACAGAACAGGTGATCCGCCCCACCGGCCTCCTCGATCCGCAGGTCGAAATCCGCCCCGTGGAAATGCAGGTCGATGACCTCCTCGACGAGGTCCGCAAGATGGCCGATCAGGGCTTCCGCACCCTCGTCACCACCCTCACCAAACGCATGGCCGAAGACCTCACCGAATACCTGCACGAACAGGGCATCCGCGTGCGCTACATGCACTCCGACATCGACACGCTGGAACGTATCGAGATCCTGCACGACCTGCGCCTCGGCGCCTTCGACGTGCTGGTCGGCATCAACCTCTTGCGCGAGGGCCTCGACATCCCCGAATGCGGCCTCGTCGCCATTCTCGACGCCGACAAGGAAGGCTTCCTGCGCTCGGAAACCTCCCTCATCCAGACCATCGGCCGCGCCGCGCGGAACGCCGAAGGCCGCGTCATCATGTATGCCGACAAGATCACCGGCTCGATGGAGCGCGCCCTGAACGAAACCAACCGCCGCCGCGCCCGCCAGATCGCCTATAACGAGGAACACGGCATCACCCCGGCGACGGTGAAAAAGAACGTCGAAGACGTGCTGGCGGGCCTCTACGAAGGCGACGTCGACATGAACCGCGTCACCGCCAAGGTCGACAAGCCCCTGCACGGCGGCAATCTCGAAGCCGTCCTCGACGGCCTGCGCACCGACATGCGCAAGGCAGCCGAGAACCTCGAATTCGAAGAAGCCGCCCGCCTGCGCGACGAGATCAAACGGCTTGAGGCGGTCGACCTCGCCGTCGCCGACGACCCCATGGCCCGCCAATACGCCGTCGAGGCCGCCAGCGAACAAGCCGTCAAATCCCGCGGCCGTTCAACCGCAGGCCGCCCGGGGCAACGTGGGGGGAATGTGAAAAGGCGGGGGAGGTGAAATCGAGTTGGCCGGTCAGTTACCAACCAAAAATTATCCCCAAACGTGAGCGCTCTCGGCATCGTAGAAATGGGCATTGAGCGTATAGCCTGAGCTTCGAGCCGCAGCCAGAGCCTGGGCCTTTGCCATGATTTCTCTATTCGGTTCGCTGGATGGGTTTCCGTGAAGGCTTACGTATATCCTTTGGCAACGCCCGCGAGCTATCTCTCTAAAAATGTGTCCGTCGTTGTCTGCCAAAGAATGACCATGAACGAAAATGCACGTCTTAATTGTATCAACACACGCCCTGAAACTTTTCAAGCATTGAAACAGATAAGCGTGATGCTGAATTTTAGTTGCCTTTTGACTCGTTGTTCCTTCAGCAACAAACAATGGAAGCCTGCCAGAATTCATGGCTTCCCAAGATTGCTCCTTTAACCTCTCATCCTTTCTTATCCAGGTGAATTTTTGCAACTCTCGACCACCATCAAAAAGGTGCAGCGCGCCATGCAAAAAGAACACATTCGAGTGCATCCGACTACCTTCGCCTTGCCAAGTAACGTAGTCTTCCTTGTGGCTTGGGTCGTCATCGCCGAAACCGTCTACTGTCCTTAGCTCCACCTTCGAACCATCAGAAAATTCTGAATGCATTAGCGTCCAATAAAGAAGCAAATCATAGTTCAAAGTATAGACGTGCCCATTGATTTCGGGGCCAATGAAGTTGCTCAGGAAGTTCCTGCAATTCAGGAATTGTTCTTCTTCAACGTCAAACGGTCCGTCTGGGTGATTTCTAGTAACGGTTGAGATTAGGATTTCTTTCAGTGCTTGAGCATCTCTCAACATATCAGCACTTGGATCGTGTGAATCTGAAACGTAAATCCCAGAAATTGCGGACGCATTCTCTAGAGCTCGTATTGCAACTTCGAAGTCAGTTGTACCGAGAGCATCGAAAACCTTTGGAAGATTGGGATTTGCCGAGAAGTCAGCATTGTTAAACAGAGAGCCATAAGAGAAAATCTCTGGCTTGCACGCTATGCTAAACCCATTGCCCAGCAATAAGTGTCTCTTTTTATATTCGGAACTATGATCGAGTGCCTGTTGAAAAGTCAAAATTCCCATTCATTCCACCACAAGTTTTCGCCAAAGGCGTTCAAAGTATCTAAGTTTCAAAAAGTAAATCTCGCCTCTCAGGAGATACTACAAAGAGAATTCAGACACCTTTGATCAACTCAGGATAGAGGGCAAATCGACACACTTCTGACTTAAAAACCATACAAGTTTGACTGTCTCTTACCCGCGCTAGTTTGCCGATCCACCACATCGCCCTATTGTGCGCTTCCTTACCCACCTCGAAAGGAGCCACCCCATGTCGCTACTCGTTTAATACACCCGCAATTCTGCCAACGAGCACGCCCATCAACAAGCCGCACCTGACCTGCCTTTGCCATCCCCCCGTTGCGCCCTATCCTCCCCCGCATGCGCGGCCTGATCCTCGCCCTCACCCTCTCAAGCCCCGCCCTCGCGTGGGAAGCCACCGTAGGCGAGGTCTGCACCCTCTCGCATGACACCGACGCCGCGCATGTCTTCCTGACCTACGATCCCGCGCAACCGCTCTACACCCTCGCGATCACCCGCAAGGATGCCCCGTGGCAGCCCTCGGTCTGGTTCGCCATGCGCTTTGTCGGCGGGCAGGAGATCACCATCTCGACCCAAGGCCATGCCCTCTCGGACGAGGACCATACCCTGAACGTCGCCGACAGCGGCTTTGGCAACGTTCTCGACGGCCTCGCCCTCAACCGCGCCGCCCGCGCCTTTACCGGGGCTCAGGATGTTGTCCTGCCGCTCGCCGGTGCCGCGCCCGAGGTGCAGAAATTCCGCACCTGCGCCGCCGCCGCCCTGTCCTGAACCGCCCGTCCCCTTAACGCCTCTGCAACCACCGCACGCGGCCTTAACCCGTCGCGCCGGCCCCTCCATACCGTCGCAATACCGACGCATTACCGACGTGATACCGCAGCCCTATTTGGCGCATTAACCAACCGTCGCAACCGCCTGACATCCCCCGCGCAATGATCCCGATCAAAGCCCGTCTTGCCCGATAGTGCCCATGCTGACCCCATGAGCACCGACAACCCAACCGGCCTCGACGCCTACAAACCCGCGGAAATCGCCCGTCTGGTCGAAACTGCCGGCGTGGCCAAGGCCCGCCTTACCCTGTCACAAACCCTGACCCTCGCCCTCCTCGCAGGGGCCTTCATCGGCTTTGGCGGCGCGGCCTACACCATGGTGATGAGCGGCGTCGACCCCACCTTCGGCCCCGCCCGTTTTCTCGGCGGGGTGGTCTTTTGCCTTGGTCTCATCCTCGTGGTCGTGGGCGGGGCCGAACTCTTTACCGGCAACGCCCTGATGACCATGGCCGCAGTGGATCGCAAGATCCCCCTGTCCGCGCTTCTGCGCAACTGGACCATCGTCTATCTCGGCAACCTGATCGGCGCCGTGGGGCTGGCCCTCGCCTTTGGCCTCACCGGCCTTCTCGAGGGCGCGATGGGCGATACCGCCAGCGCCATCGCCCGCGCCAAGGCCACGCTCTCCCCGTCCGAGGCCTTCATGCGCGGGGCGCTGTGCAATGCGCTGGTCTGCCTTGCGGTCTGGCTCACCTTTGCGGCCCGCACCGTGGCGGGCAAGATCCTCGCCATCCTGTGGCCCATCGCGGGGTTTGTCCTCCTGGGGCTGGAACACTCGGTCGCCAATATGTACCTTTTCCCTCAAGGGCTTTTCGCCGGAGCCGAAGTGCCCCTCTCCGCCATTGCCGGCAACCTTCTCTGGGTCACCCTCGGCAACATACTCGGCGGCGCAGGTGGGGTCGCCCTGTCCTACCGCTTTGCCTATCTGCGCTAGCCCCTTGCCCGACTCACCCCTGTTGCGTCACACTGATCCCATCACGAAACCCTATAGGGCGCTCCGGTTGCGCCCAGACACGCGTTTCGACACACCGCTTGAAAACAGCGATCTGGCCCAGCGCCCACACCGCAGAAACTGCCCGGGCGCGCAGCCTTGCCAACGCAAAAAACCGTTGATGTCGACACGTTTGATACAGGCATTCTCGCGGCCGCGGCGCCCTCTGTCACAGGAGGACACTATGGCCATTGCGTCCCGTCTCAAGCATCACCTCGATGCCAAGGGCCTGCCATTCGACATGCTTGCCCACCCCTATACCGCCACCGCCAGCGAAACCGCCGAACAGGCGCATATCCCCGGCGATCACCTTGCCAAATCGGTGCTGATCCACATGGAGGAAACTCCCTTTGTCGCCGTGGTGCCCAGCCACATGATGGTTGATCTGCACATGCTGCAATCGATCATGGACCGCCGCCTTGGCCTTGCGCCCGAAGACGAGGTTGCCGAGGTTTTCGAAGACTGCGAAATCGGCGCAGCGCCGCCCGTCGGCGTGGCCTATGGCGTGCCAACGATCATCGACAGACAGATGATGGGTCTGGATGACGTCTGGTTCGAAGCCGGCGATCACCGCACCCTCGTGCACATGAAAGGCCGTCACTTCGACCGCCTCATGGGCGATGCGAAAACCGGTTCATTCTGCTGTCTGCACTAGGCACCATTGGGTGATGGTGGCGGCCTTCCGCTTGTGTTCATTGGACTTTCCGCAGGTTCGATGCCATCTTTGTGAAAAAGGCCGAGCACAATGACCGCCCCCAAAGACCCGTTCCAACCGCTTGACGACGACGCCCGCGCGCTCGCCCGTCAGCTGATCTCCGGCGCCACCTACGGCGCCCTCGCGGTGCTCGACCCGGCCTCCGGGGCGCCCTCTGTCACCCGCATCGCCATCGGTACCGATCTTGACGGCACGCCCGTCACCCTGATCTCGAGCCTGTCCTCCCACACTGCCGCGCTCAGGGCCGATCCCCGCTGTTCCCTGCTGCTTGGCGAGCCGGGACCAAAAGGCGATCCTCTCACCCATCCCCGCCTGACACTGGAGTGCACGGCCACCTTCCTGCCGCGCGACACGAGCCATCATCCGGTGTTGCGCGATCACTATCTGCAGACCCACCCCAAGGCGAAACTCTACATCGACTTTGCCGATTTCACCTTCGTACGTTTCACCCTCACCCGCGCCCTGTTGAACGCGGGATTTGGCAAGGCCTTCAAATTCGATGAGGGCGATCTCGGCGGCGCGTGACCCTACTGCGCCAGCCCCAGCGCCTCGAGGTGTTTCACACTCTCTTCCACCCGGTCGAAATCGTTGATCTCGACAATCAGATGCGGGTTTGCTTTGGTCCGCTTGATCGCCTCGAACACGCCGTGCCACGTGATGTTGCCACAGCCCAGGGGCCAGTGACGGTCGGCATACCCATCCGTGTCCTGCAAATGTACATGGCCCAGCATGGCACCTGCATGGGAAATGAACCGGTCCGCCGGCGGCGCGCCACAGATCGTGTGGGCCCAATGCGCATGCCCGGTATCCACCGACAACCGCAGCGCCGCGCTGTCGGCCGCCTCGATCACCGCCATCCGGTCACCCGGATCGGTATCCTTGATGTTCTCCATCACCATCTCGACCCCAAGGTCCTCGGCCCGGGTCAACGCAGGTCCAAGCGTGTCGAGAATGGCGCTGACCCGCTTTTCGCGATCCTTCGGTCCATTGTCCAGATTGTCCCGATCCCAGGGATCATAGGGCGAATGAATGACCATCTGCACCGCCCCCAACTGCTCGCAGACATTCAGCGCCTGCTCAAGCCGGGTCTGAACAACCGCGCGCACCTCCTTGTCGCGCGTATGCAGTTCAAAGCCCGAAAACGGCCCATGAATACCCAGCCGCCCGTCCCAGCCATCCAGCTTGGACTTGGCCATGTCGATAAAGGGCTCGGCATTGTTCAGGATGTCCGCCATACAGAATTCGGGCAGTTCGAGATCGCGGTCCTTCTCGAACAGCCAGTCCCTGTGCCTGTCGAGATCCAGCACGCTCAGCTGAGCGCCAACCACGGGCAAATCACTCATCTCGCATCCCTCCAATGCCAAAACAAAACGACGGTGCGCCGAAAACCGCACCGCCGCAATACCGTCATGATACCGACGTGCCACAGACAGGCAAATTCGCCCCTCGGACTACTCTGTGACGGTCAGCCCCAAAAGCCGCCAGGCCTGCATTCCGCCGCGATAGTAAAACAGCTTTTCTGCCGGAAACCCTGCCGCGATCATCCGGCGCGCCGCAGTGGGCGACTGGCCGCACCAGTTGCCGTTGCAATACAGCGCAACCTTCTTGGCCTCGTCACAGATGAACCCGTCGAAATCGATCTCGCACCCCAGTTCGTCCAACCGGTCTGCGGCTTCGGTATAGGGAATATTGATGGCACCGGGAATCGCGCCACTTTCATAGTTGGGCACCACCCGACTATCGACAACAATGGCCTCGGGATCTTGCAGCATTTCAAGGATTTCCAACTCGCCAATCGGTGTCACGCCCGGCGCGGGAACCATCGGCTGAACACAGAAGTTCGGACAGGGCCGCGAGGTGCGCGCCCAATCACCGCCAATCACGTTCGACGTGTCCTGCACCCGCTGGATTTCAACGGCTCCTTCTTCCGTCTGCACCTCGACCCAAGGAACATCCGGTGCAATAGAAACCTCGTTCGCCCAAGCCGGCATCGCGCTGATCACCAACGCGGAAACAACTTTCAATAAACGCATTTTTTCTCCCAAATACTGCCCGTCTCGGCGCTAGTTGATGTCGCCGAATTGACCAATCACATCGGCGATCGGCGTAAAATACTTTGCTTCGCTCGGGCTGACGTCACGCAACAAGGTTTCCGCCCGTGCCACGTTCTGGCGAAACACTTTGCGTGCTTGCGGCATCGCCTCTTGCGTCACGGCCTTCATGCGAAATCCCCCTTCCCGCAGCCGCCCCGCCGAAGTGTCAGTGTTGGCACGCACGAATTGGTAGAGGTTCCTGCTCACTCGCGTCAGGGCGACCTCGGCTTCCCAGTAACCCGCATTATGCGAAAGCACCTTCGCGCCGGCCCGGTAGGACTGTTGAAAACAATCAACCTTATACTCAGCCACCACCTTCGAACAGGTCTCGAATCCCTCCTCCAGGATACTGACAACTTTTGCGGTTTGGGTTTGGGACAACCCTACGCCACCACCGTCCTGCGCCCGGGCAGAAAAACTACCCAGACACAAGGCAAGTACACTCACTTTACCGATCCAACCTTTCATGGATCAGGCTCAGCGCATCACATGCACGGCACATTGCGCATGACGCACAACCCGCGCTGCTGTCGAGCCAAGAAGATAATCGCTCAGTCCCGGCCGGTGTGATGCCATGACGATGCAATCGACATCATGCTCATCCGCGTACTCGAGGATCGTCCGCCCGGAATGCCCTGATACCACAGCCACTTCGAGTCCGGTGCCTTGCAGGTCTTCCGACAGCCCATCAGACATGGCGGAAATGTTGTGCTCAATCTGGCCCTCGGGCAACTGCTGCACGATATAGTCCGGGATCGCCTCAAGAACGGTCAGGGCCGTGATACGCGCCCCTTCATCCGCCAGAAGCTTGGCAATCTTCACCACTTCTGCAGTGCGCGGATCGTGGTCCGCGGCAATCGGTACAAGGATGTTCTTATACATGTCGTTTCTCCAGCTTTTCGACGTCAGCGCACAACGTGAACGGCACAGCGCGCATGGCGAACAACGCGTGCGGCGGTGCTACCCAACAGATAGTCCTGCATCCCGGGCCGATGCGATGCAATCACGATCAGATTGACATCGTGTTCGTCGGCCCAATCAACAATAGTGCGTCCAGAATGGCCTTCAACCACAACGCCCTCGACATCAGCATCCGCATCGCGGGCCAGGTCTTCAAGCGATTGCACGATGGCACCACGTGCCTTTTCGTGAAAGCCTTCGGGGACATAGTTGATTGCATAGGCCGGCAATTGGTCCATCACGTGGATCATGGTGATCTTGCCACCATCATCCAACAGCTTGACGGCAACCGCGACCGAGGCTGCGACGTTTCTATCGTCGTCAAAGGACACGGGAACAAGAATATGTTTGTACATTGCGCCACTCCTTCCGAGTGTCCCAAGCCTAGGGCGAACCCGCATCAGTCGCCTTGATTCAGGTCAGACCCGTTTTGCAACCTCAGTCAAAGGCCTCGGCAACATCATACATCACCGGCTCGAAGCTGCGGCACAGCTGGTTGATCTTGCGGTTCCTCTCGCGCATCTCGTCGCTGCGCAGCATCGCCTGAAAGTCCTCGCGCCTCTCCCATTGCGAGTAGTTGGCAATCCGCGTCTGCGCATCGTTCACGTGCAACCCCGCCGCAATGAAACCGGGTTGCTTGGAGATAAAAGTCTCATAGGCGTCGGTCAGGGCGTCCATAAGATCCTGGCAGGTTCCCGGCGTCATTTCGAACGTCGTGATGACTGTTTGATGGCTCGCATTCTTGGAAATCTTGGGCATGGGCTCCTCCTCTAAGTTCAGCTTAGACCAGCCCTGGCAAATCTGGCTAGGAGTTTTTGGCACCGGAAACATGTGGTTAACCGATAATTTACCTTCCTTCCCAAATGCTTGAACGGAGGGTGCCATGATCCGAACGCTGCTATTTCTCCTGTTTGCCGCAACACCCGCCCTGTCCGGGCCGTGGATGCGTGACCAGGGGAATGGCTTTGCATCCTTCGCAACGGAAAGCCCCATAACACCCGGTTCCGCCAGCTACAGTTCGCTCTACATCGAATATGGCCTGCGGCCTCGGCTCACTCTGGGTTTCGACGGCGGCAGCGATTTCACCGGATCGGGTAGTGCGCTCCTCTTCGCCCGTACCCCCCTATGGAACGGAAAACACAGCCGCCTGTCTGCCGACCTCGCTCTGGGCGCAGAATGGTATCCGGGGCTCCAAAGCCCCGTGATCCGCCCCGGCCTGTCATGGGGACGCAACTACCTCTTGCGCGACAAATCAGGCTGGATGGCGCTGGATACCACATGGTCTTGGCGCCCCAAGGACGACACCCACCGCCCCAAACTCGAAGCCACCCTCGGCCTTACCGTCACTGCCCGTAGCAAGGTCATGCTGCAATCCACCTGGGAACACGCCAACGGCACGCACAGCCTGTCACTCACCCCGACCCACGTCTACCGCTTCGGCAAAAACAGCTTCCTCACCTCCGCCGTCGTTCTCCACCAATCGCCGCGCCCATCCGCCTTCAAATTCGGGGTTTGGTACACATTCTGACACTGGCGTTTCCGTGAATTGAATTTGCCCCCTGCCTTTGGCATACTTCGCACAAAGGTTCTGATCTTCGGGACATCGTGAAAACACGAGGCCGGCGGTCGCTAGTCGAGGCAGACAACATGAAACGTATCCTGTGCGCGGCACTGCTGGCCGCATTCGTAGTTCCCGCCATGCCCGAACCGGTCGAGGCCGGCGTCATTTCACGCGCCTGCAACAAGTCCGACCGCAAGGCCGCCTCGCGCCGCATGTGCCGCTGCATGCAGCAGGTCGCCGATCAAAGCCTGTCACGCAACGATCAGAAACTCGCCGCGACCTTCTTCAAAGACCCCCACAAGGCACAGGAAATCCGCCAGTCCGACCGCCGCAGCCACGAACGGTTCTGGCTGCGCTACAAGGATTTCGGTAGCGTCTTCGCCGCCAGCTGCGGGCATCTGAACTAACCCGCACTTTTCAACCACCTTAAACTAACAATCCTCCCTTTCGCGCCCGGCGAAAGGGCAATCTATTTATTTACCGCCATTTTCGAAGCGTGTAGCGTGCCATCCGAACGCCCGTAGTTTCACAAAATCGGAATCCGGAGAAACAGGACATGCTCGCCAAAGGTGTGACATTGCGCGGCCTCGAAGTCTTCGAGGCCCTTGCCCACAGCGGCTCGGTCGCCCAGGCCGCCGAAGCAACCGGCCTGTCGCAACCCGCTGTCAGCCAGCAAATCAAGAACCTGGAGGCCGCCCTTGGCGCAGACCTCGTGGACCACGGCAAACGCCCAATGCGCCTGACCCCGGCCGGGCGCAGCTTCCTCGCCCGCACCACCTCGGTTCTGTCCGAACTGCGTCTGGCCCAGTCCGAGTTGTCAGTGATGGACCTGTCCCATCTGACCACGCTCAACATGGGAATCATCGACGACTTCGACAACGACCTCACGCCGCGCCTCGTGACCGTTCTGGCCGAAAGCCTCACCAACTGCCGCTTCAAGCTGATCACGGCCGCCAGCCATGAAATCACCCAGGCCATGAAAACCCGCGACCTGCACCTTGGGGTCTCGGCCAGCACCGGCGAAGTTCTGAGCGGGGTCACCGAATACCCGCTGGCCCGCGATCCCTTCATCATCGTCGCCCCCCGCGGCCAGCTGCCGACGGGCGGTGTCACTCTCGATCACCTCAACAGCCTGCCCTTCGTACGCTACGAACGCGAACAGCTGATTTCACGCATGGTCGATGCCCACCTGTCGCGCGAACGGCTCGACTTTCCCGATCGGTTCGAAATCGGCAGCCACCTTGCCCTGATGGCCCTTGTGGCGCGTGGCATCGGCTGGACCATCACCACCCCGCTCGGCTACATGCGCGCCACCCGGTTCCACGAACAGGTCGAGGCGCACCCCCTGCCCTTTGCGCCGTTCCACCGCAATATTTCGCTGTTTGCCAGCAGCGACTGGGCCGACCGTGTCCCCCGCGACGTCAGCCAGACCATGCGCCGCCTGATCCAGACCCACATCATCGAACCGGGTTTGAAAAATCTGCCGTGGCTGGAAGGCGAACTGCGCCTGATCGACGGCTAAGTCACGTCCAAGAAGTTTGGAATGGAACTGCCCGGCGGCAACGCCGGGCTGCGCCTGCCAGCACCCTAGATCGCCGCCTTCAACCCACGTGCGCAGTCTTCGATCAGGTCCAGCACCCCGTCAAAGTCGCGGGTGTAATAGGGGTCCGGCACCTCGTCCACACCGCGCTCCGGCGCATAGTCGGTAAACAGGCGGATCGGCGTCTCGTTCCCCGCAGGGCGCAGCCGCTCCATATTGGCGATGTTCGAAGCATCCATCCCGATGATCAGGTCAAACCGGCCAAAATCCGCAGAGGTAAACAGGCGCGACCGCAGATCGCTGATGTCATAGCCGCGCCCCTTGGCGGCCACCTGCATCGGCCCGTAGGGCGGCTCTCCGGCATGCCAGTCGCTGGTCCCCGCGCTGTCGGTTTCAACGTCGCTCATGCCCCGGAACACACCTTCGGCAGCGGGCGAGCGACAGATGTTGCCGAGACAGACAAACAGAACCTTCACGCCACGCCTCCGTGTGCGGCAACCGCCGCCTTCATGCCTTCCAGAACCATGTCGGTATCGTCGGCCCGCATCACCGGCACACCCTGCCCGGCCAGACCGCCAGCCAGCGCCTCGGCAGCGCGCCCTTCGCCGATCACCACAACCTGCTGGCCAAGCCAATAAGGTTTCGCCGCAGCCAGTTCCGCCCCAAGCAAAGCGCCCCAGAGCGTGCCCGCATCGCCCGCCCGCGCGACATAGGCCGCAAGCCGTTCGGGCCGCGCCATCGCATCGGCCATCGCCTCGCGCAGCTTGATATCATCCCACATCTCGGACACGTCGATCGCCGCCGCCAACCGCGCGGTCACGAAACGCTGGAAGGAAATCACCTCACCGGCGCTGATATGCGCCCAGACCGTGCTTTCGCCAACGATGCACAGGACTCCGTCCCAGCGATCATCCCGCGCCGCGAACCCTGCGATACGCGCCTCGGCCCCGTCGCTGGGCTGGCCTTCCCACTCCAACGCGGGAAACAGGAAGCCGCCCCCCGCACCGGGCACCAATCCTTCGGGGATTGCCTTGCAGGGCACCGCGCGACGCGGGGCGCCATCGCCGCCCACCATCACAACCGTTCCCATCGCATCCTCCACCGGGGCGCCTTCTGGCATGGCCCACATGCGCACGTTGCGCCCGCGCTTTTCTGCCGCGATCCATTCCGCCATGAAAAACTCCTTTTCCTTGGTGTTGCGGATGCAGACAGCGACGTCAACACCTCTTGCCGCCTGACGCCCCCTCGGACACCATGGCGACATGCCTAACACATATGGGAACGTCCAATGAGCCACGACAAGATCGTCATCCTGACCGGCGCCGGAATTTCCGCCGAAAGCGGCCTCGGAACCTTCCGCGACGAAGGCGGCCTCTGGGCGCAGCACCGCATCGAAGATGTTGCCACGCCGGAAGGGTTCCATCGCAACCCCGATCTCGTGCACGCCTTCTACAACGCCCGCCGCCAGCAGGCCGCCACCGCCACGCCCAATGCCGCCCACGAAGCATTGGCCCGTCTGGAACGCGACCACCCCGGTGAAGTCCTGATCGTCACCCAGAACGTCGACGGGCTGCATGAAAAGGCCGGATCAAAGAACGTCCTGCACATGCACGGCATCCTCGCCGGTGCCCTCTGCGCCGCCTGCGATCACCGCTGGCCGGCCCCCGGCGACATGCACAAGACCGACACCTGCCCCGAATGCGGCGCCCTGGCCACGCGCCCCGACATCGTCTGGTTCGGCGAAATGCCCTACCACATGGACGACATCTGGCAGCACCTCGCCACCGCGGACACCTTCGTCGCAATCGGCACCTCGGGCGAGGTCTATCCGGCCGCCGCCTTCGTACAGGAGGCCGCGATCAACGGGGCGCACACCATCGAACTCAACCTCGAACCCTCGTCACGGGTGTCGGACTTTGCCGAAACCTGTTTTGGTCCGGCCACCCAGATCGTGCCGCGCTGGGTGGATCAGGAACTGTCCCGCTAAAACGCGAAAAGGCCGGACGCGCCCGCCCGGCCTTTCCAGATACACTGTGCAACAGGATCAGTTGGTCTGCTTGTTCATGTTGCCGTGGTCATGTTTCATCATCTTCATGCCGTGCTTCGGCTTGCGCTCGAGATCGACCGGGATTTCAACAACCACTTCACCGGCCTTTTCGAACACGAGGGTCACGCTCACGACGTCACCATGCTCAAGCGGCTGGGTCAGGCCCATGAACATCACGTGGTCACCGCCACGTTGCAGCATATGCGCGCCATGTGCCGGAATGGCAAAGCCCTCTTCGACATGCAGCATCTGCATCACGCCATCGGCGTTTTCCTTGTGAGTGTGCAGTTCAACGCGCTTGGCCACGTCCGAACGGGCCTCGATCAGCTGGTCGTCGGCATCGCCGTGGTTCATGATTTCCATGAACGCCGCGCCCGACTTCGACATCTTCGCCGAAACGCGCGCATAGGGATCTTTGACCATGATGCCTTCGGCAAGGGCAGGTGCAGCAATGGCAAGAGCGGCCACGGTGGCCATGGCAAGGGATTTGAAGGACATAACGTCTCTCCTGTCTTCTCGTAGATTTCAGTAGGTTTTCTGGGGGGAGTGCGTTTGGAAAATGGCCCAAAACGGGCTCAGCCAAACATCGGTGGGGCACGCGCCGACGCATCTACCGGTCGAATCACCCGGAAGGTCACGTCCTTGGCTGCTCCAATCCTCCGCCCTCGGCTTTCCACGGGAACTGCCAGCGCAGGGACAGGCGCAACGGCATCCAAAAGGGAAAGGCTGAACTCCGGACAGATATGAGCCGGACCCGTCGGATTGCCCTCGGCATCCATGGGCACCATGACCGGTCCAGTCCCGGTGCAGAGTTCCATGTAGCCGGACGCAGTGGGCATCCCGCGCGCAATCGCCATGCTGTGGCCGGTCATCACCAGCACAGATACCAGCAGAATCGCGATGTAAGCACGCAAACGGATCATGCCGCAGATATAGGCACTCCAGCGCGGGAATGTATAGCGACAAAACGAAACAGCCCCGCCTGATCATACTCAGGCGGGGCCGTCTTCACTGTCCGATTAACAAGAACTTAGGCGTTTGCGGCCTGAGCTTTTGCAATCTCTTTTTTGATTTTCAGCGCGTTTGCCGAAAGTTCTGCATCCTTGGCTTTTGCCAGGAACGCGTCCAGACCACCGCGGTGGTCAACCGAACGCAGAGCCGAAGCCGAGATGCGCAGCTTAACGCCACGGCCCAGAGCTTCAGATTGCAGGGTCACGTCGTTCAGGTTGGGAAGGAAACGACGCTTGGTTTTGTTGTTGGCGTGGCTGACATTGTTGCCAGTCATCGGGCCTTTTCCGGTCAGTTCGCAACGGCGCGACATGGGTACATCCTCGTTTTACGGTCCACGGGGAACGTACCCCGTCAAAGGAAATGGGCGCCGCCAAGCGCAGCGCCCGGAATTTTGTTCGGCGTCATTAGGCCGTATTCGGTGTGCCGTCAAGTGATTCAGGACAATGAATCTTCAAGCACAGGCCCATGTACCTATTGAAGGGCCGCCCGTCCACCACTCTCAAGGGGTTTCCCGTCCCATTTCCCCATGTTTCGCAGCAGCAAAGGCCGAAAGCGCCGCATGTCCGCGCTTTTCCGCATTCTCCGACAGGTGTCGCCAATAGGTGGGTGATTCCCTGCGCCCCGCCCTGTGCATTGCGACGATGTCCGCAGGATCGACCTGTCCGGACAGCAACAGACCCTGAACCCGGCTGAAACCACCGCTCTCGCCCAGAACCCGCGTCGCCGGATGCCCGCCACAGCCAAGCCGGCAAAGTCGCAGCTTCGGAAAGGCCCGCAGGATCATCTGCGCATTGTAGATATCCAGCGGCCGGAACGGATCGGCCAGCACCACGCCCCGCATCCCCCGCCGCGCCCGCGAGGCCACATCGCCCAGCACCGGATCAAATCCATCCGCACTGTCACGATACCGCCGATCCTTGGGCACCACCTTGGGCGCAATCGAGAACTGCGGCGAGATCAGGATGCAGTGCTGAACGCCCAGCGCCTTGGAAAAGCGCATCGCCCCGAAACCGCCCATCGAGAACCCGGTCGCCACAACCCGTCTGTACGGATCGGCGATCTCGGCAATCCGCGCCTCGAAGGCCCCGGTTTCGTCGTTGACATACCAGTCATTCACCCGCGCTTGCAGGTGCAGGTGCGCATATCCGCGTTTCACAAAGCGCTGTACGGGCGTGCTCTCCGAGAACACGCCATCCTCGGCCACCCGCTGACGGAAGGTCACGATCAACTTCTTGGCGTCCGCGTTGAAAAGGGTCGCCCGCAGGCGATCCCCGTCAAAAAGGATGCGCCCCTCTGCCGTCATGAGGCCAGATGCTCCTCCAGCATCCTGCGCGCGGCACGGCTGGGCGTCGCGTCGCCGTTTTCAACCTCGATGGCCAGATCGGCCATGGCTTCCCGCGCCGGCGACTGCAGCAACTTGGCCAACAGACCCTGCCGCACTTCTTCCTCGAACCAGAACCGCGCCTGCGCCGCTCGACGGGCATCCCAGTGGCCGTTGTCACGTCTCCACCCGCTCAGCGCCTGCATCTCTTCCCAGGCCTTCTCAAGCCCGTCTTCTTCGATTGCCGACACGGTCATGGCTTTCGGGAAATCCGCCGGGTCTTGCGGACGTTTGCGCAACAGACGCAAAGCCCCGGCATAATCGGCACAGGTGCGGATGGCGGTGGGTTTCAGATCGCCATCCGCCTTGTTCACAAGGATCACGTCCGCCATCTCCATGATGCCGCGCTTCACCCCCTGCAATTCGTCACCACCCGCCGGTGCCAGCAACAACAGGAACAGGTCCGACATCTCGGCCACAACGGTTTCCGACTGCCCGACCCCGACGGTCTCGATCAGAATCACGTCAAAGCCCGCAGCCTCGCACAGTGCCACAGCCTCGCGCGTCCGCCGGGCGACACCACCAAGGTGCGACTGGCTGGGCGACGGGCGGATAAAGGCGTTCTTGTTGCGCGAAAGCCGCTCCATCCGGGTCTTGTCGCCAAGGATGGATCCTCCCGAACGTGCCGACGATGGGTCCACCGCCAGAACCGCCACGCGCAGCCCCTTGTCCGTAAGCAGGGTGCCAAAGCTTTCGATAAAGGTCGATTTGCCCACACCCGGCGTACCCGACAGACCAATCCTCAGCGCCTGCTTGCCGCTGCCGCGCAGTTGCTCAAGCAATTCGCTGGCCTGCGCCCGATGATCCTCGCGCCCACTTTCCACCAAGGTAATCGCCCGCGCCAAGGCCCGGCGATCCTGTTTAAGAATCTTGTCACGCAGCTGTGCGATGTCCATTACGGTTCCCGTGTCCTCCGGCGCGTCGCGCGCCCCTTTTCATGCTGATCGTTTACATGCCTTGTTCCAAGTTTGCTTGTCTACCCAATTCCCGCCACCTAAGCGCAGCGCTTCGATGCGCCGCACTGATTTTGGGCCTCGCCACCCCGGCCCTCGCCGAAGAGACCCAGACCTGGAGCGCCCATGCCTTTGGCATCAAGGTCGGTGAACTTGGCGTCCATATGAAGGAAGACACCGGCACCTACACCGGCAACGCCACGTTCAAGACCACCGGCCTGGCTGGCGTTCTTGCTCGCATCCGCTTTGACATCACGACCAGCGGCACGCGGGAAAGGTCGACCTATACCCCCCACACCTATTCAGGCGACATCGACACCGGCCGCCGCCAGTCGCGCACCGTCGTGGACTTCTCTCGCCCTACCCCTCGCAAAACCAAGGGCGACCAGACACCGGCAAGCCCCATCTCTGACGCGGCCCTGAAGGGTGCCATCGACCCGCTGACGATGCTCTGGCTCACTTTGAAGGATCGCCCCGCCGACACGCTATGTTCGCTGAAACAGCGCCAGTTCGACGGCACGCGCCTTGTCGAAATCACCCTGACAACCCGCGAAACGCGCAGTTCCCGCATCATCTGTTCCGGCACCTATCACCGCCTCGGCGGCTACAGCGTCGAAGAACTCAAGGAAATGCCCATCACCCCGCTCTCGGTGATCTACGAACCCCACGGTGCCCTCTGGCGACCCACCAAGCTCAAACTGCGCAGCCGCCACGGCCCGGCCACCCTTGTACGGCGGGACTAGACGCGCCCGCGCCCCTGCCGGATAAGGGCATCATGACGACCCTACCCATCCACGACGCCATCGCCCCCCTGATCACGGCCCTCACCGATCGGGGACGTGCCGTTCTGCAAGCGCCCCCCGGTGCAGGCAAAACCACCGTCGTGCCGCTTGCCCTGCGCGATGCCGATCTGACCTCGGGCAAAATCCTGATGCTTGAACCCCGCCGCCTCGCTGCCCGCGCCGCCGCCGAACGCATGGCGCAAACCCTGGGTGAGAAACCCGGCGAAACCGTGGGCTACCGCGTGCGCGGCGAAAGCAAGGTCAGCGCAAGAACCCGTATCGAGGTTGTCACCGAAGGCATCCTCACCCGCATGATCCAGTCAGACGCCGAACTCTCGGGCATCGGCGCGGTGATCTTCGACGAATTCCACGAGCGATCCCTCAACGCCGATCTTGGCCTCGCCCTCTGCCTCGAAATCGCCGAGGCGCTGCGCGATGACCTCATCCTGCTGGCCATGTCGGCAACGCTCGATGCCGAACCCGTGGCAAAGCTGATGGGCGACGTGCCGGTCATCACCTCCGAGGGTCGCGCCTATCCGGTCGAAACCCGCTGGCTCGAGACCCCCACCCCGAAAACCATGCGCCTCGAAGAGGCCACGGCCCGCCTGATCACACGGGCGGTCGACGAAACCCAAGGCGGTGTGCTTGTCTTCCTGCCCGGCGAAGGCGAAATCCGCCGTACCCAGTCGCTTCTGAACCTGCCCGCCGATTGCCAAGTGCGCCCGTTGTTTGGTGCGATGCCGTTCAAGGACCAGCAGGCCGCCATCAAACCCGCCGAAACTGGCCGCAAGGTGGTGCTCGCGACCTCTATCGCGGAAACCTCGCTGACCATTCAGGACATCCGCGTTGTCGTCGACGCAGGCCGCGCCCGCCGCGCGCGCTTTGATCCCGGCTCGGGCATGTCCCGCCTTGTCACCGAACGCGTCACCCGCGCCGAGGCCACCCAGCGACAGGGCCGCGCCGGTCGCGTTGCCGAAGGCACCTGCTACCGCCTCTGGACCAAAGGCGAAGAAGGCGCGCTCCTGCCCTTCCCCCCTGCCGAGATCGACGCCGCCGACCTGACGGGTCTCGCCCTCGAACTAGCGCTCTGGGGTGCGCAGCCCGAAGACCTCGCCTTTCTGACCCAGCCAAACCCCGGCACCTATGCCGAGGCGCAGACCGTCCTGCGAATGTTGGGCGCTCTCGATACCCAGAACCGTATCACCGAACACGGCCGCGCTCTCGCGGCCATCCCGCTGCATCCCCGTCTGGCCCACATGCTGGCCATCGCAGGGTCACAGGCCGCGCCCCTCGCCGCCCTCCTGGCCGCCCGCGATCCCCTGGGCCGTGGTGCGCCGGTTGATCTCTCCCTGCGCTTTGAGGCCCTTGGCAATCTCAAGGCCTTCACCGACCGTCGCCCCTATCAGGTCAACCGCGCCGCCCTGCACGGTATCCGCGACGAGGCGAAACGCCTTGCAAGGACAGCCAAGACCAAGGACGCCGCGCCCCTCAACGCCGCCGAAATGGCCGCGCTCGCCTATCCCGACCGCATTGGCCTGCACCGCAAGGGCGACGCCCCGCGCTTTATCCTTTCCGGCGGCAAGGGGGCCATCCTCGACGAAGGCGACCCGCTGGCAAGCACCCGCCTCATCGTGGTCACCGACACCGACGGCAATCCTCGCGAAGCCCGCATCCGGCAGGCCATCCAGATCTCCGAGGCGGAAATCCGTGGCCTCTTTGCCGATCAGATCGCATGGCAGGACAACTGCACATGGTCGAAACGCGAGCGCCGCGTCATCGCCCGCCGGCAGGAAATGTTTGGCGCAATCGCCCTTGATGACAGGATCTGGAAAGACGCCCCCGCCGATGCCGTCGCCACCGCGATGCTAGATGGCGTCCGCGATCTCGGCCTGACCCTCTCGGACGCGGCCGGCCGCTTTGTCGCCCGCGTCGATCTGATCCGCGAGGCCGGCCACGACCTGCCCGACATGTCCCCCGAGGCCCTGCTTGAGAGCATAGAAGACTGGCTCCTGCCGAATCTTTCGGGCGTCAAGACCGCCGATCACTGGAAAAAGTTCGACCTCCTCGAACCCCTGCGCGCGCGGCTTGACTGGAACCAGATGCAATTGCTCGACCGTCTGGCCCCCGCCCATTTCACAACGCCGCTCGATCGTAAGATCCCCATCGACTATTCCGGCGAACACCCCGAAATCTCGCTCCGCCTGCAAGAGATGTTCGGACAGGTCACACACCCGATGGTCGGCAACACCCCGCTGCGTGTCACCCTGCTGTCACCTGCCGGACGCCCGGTGCAAACCACGATGGACATCCCCGGTTTCTGGGCCAGTTCCTACGACGACGTGCGCAAGGATATGCGCGGCCGTTACCCGAAACACCCCTGGCCCGAAGACCCGACTCAGGCCGATCCAACCCTGCGCGCAAAACGGCGAAATCGCTGATCCCCAACAAAATAAGGGGATGGGGTTGAAGTTCCGTAAGGACAATGTATATACATTTCCGATACAACGAAAAACATGACCCGAGCAGACACCTTTTTGATCCGATGACTGACGCCTTGAAAAACGCGCTGACCAATGTGGTCGCCCCGATGCTGCGCCGCCCCAAGCGGATGCAGGTGGCGGCCCTTTGCTATCGCGGTGAAGGGGCCGACAAGAAGGTTCTTCTGGTCACAAGCCGCGACACCGGCCGCTGGATCATCCCCAAAGGCTGGCCGATTGACGGCAAGTCGGCATCTGAGGCCGCGCTTCAGGAAGCCTGGGAAGAAGCTGGCGTCAAGAAAGGCGAGGCCACCTCCGAGGCCCTCGGCACCTACGATTATGACAAGGAACTCAAGACCGGCCTGCCGGTCCGTGTTGAAACCCTCGTCTACCCGATCAAGGTCCAGCGCCTCACCGACAGCTATCCCGAAGCCCACGAACGCAAGCGCAAATGGGTAAGCCCCGACGAGGCCGCCAACATGGTGAACGAACCGGAGCTGAAACAACTGCTGCGCCAATTGTGACACTTTTATGACAATTTTATGACACTCGGGTTGATTTGCTCGGGTCTCTGCCCTACGGCGGCGCCAACATGCTGCACAAGGGGACGATTCCGTGAGCACACAACCACCCAACGACGCCGATCACCTGGAAACGCTTGATCGCGACCTCGACCGCTTTTCCCACCTCGAAACCGCAACGCAATATGTCTCGCGCCCGATGGTTGGCCTCGGCATCGCGCTGGTGTTCATCGTTCTCGCCGGCATCACCGCAGGCGTTTTCTTTGGCAACCACCCTTCCAACCTTGTTGTGATCGCCGCCGCCGGTTTCGGCGCCTACATGGCCATCAACATCGGCGCCAACGACGTCGCCAACAACATGGGCCCCGCCGTGGGGGCCAACGCCCTGACGATGGGCGGTGCCATCGTGATCGCCGCCCTGTTCGAAAGCGCGGGCGCGCTGCTTGCGGGCGGCGACGTGGTCTCGACCATCTCCAAGGGCATCATTGATCCCAGCGGCATCGCCGATGCGCAGATCTTCATCTGGGCCATGATGGCCGCGCTGATCTCTTCGGCGCTCTGGGTCAACCTTGCCACCTATGTTGGTGCTCCGGTCTCGACCACCCACTCGGTTGTCGGGGGCGTCATGGGCGCAGGTATCGCAGCCGCCGGTTTCGCCGCCGTGAACTGGCCCACCATGGGCAAAATCGCCGCCTCCTGGGTCATCTCGCCCGTCCTTGGCGGGGCCATCGCCGCCGCCTTCCTTGCCTTCATCAAGGCCAAGATCATCTACCAGGACGACAAGATCGCCGCCGCCCGCCGCTGGGTTCCGGTTCTCGTCGGCATCATGGCCGCGGCCTTCGCCTCTTACCTTGCGCTCAAGGGCCTGAAGCGCGTGGTCAAGATCGACCTACCCACCGCCCTGACCATCGGTCTCGTCGTCGGTGCCATCACCTATGTCATCACCGCCCCGCTGATCCGCAAGCAATCCGAAGGCCTTGAGAACCGCAACAAGTCGCTCAAGGTACTCTTCGGCCTGCCGCTGGTCTTCTCTGCCGCGCTGCTGTCGTTTGCCCACGGTGCCAACGACGTCGCCAACGCGGTCGGCCCGCTGGCCGCCATCGTGCACGCTTCCGAGTTCGGCGAACTGGCCAGCAAGGTTGCCATCCCGATGTGGGTCATGGTGATCGGTGCCTTCGGGATTTCCTTCGGCCTCTTCCTGTTCGGCCCCAAGCTGATCCGCATGGTCGGCAGCCAGATCACCAAGCTGAACCCGATGCGCGCCTACTGCGTCGCCCTGTCGGCAGCCATCACCGTGATCGTGGCCTCCTGGCTGGGCCTGCCGGTATCGTCGACCCACATCGCCGTCGGCGGTGTCTTCGGGGTCGGTTTCTTCCGTGAATGGCACGCCGAACGCCGCCTGCGCAAATCCGCCGCCGCGCGTCCCGAGACCAAGCGGATCGCGCCCGAAGAACGCCGCCGCCGCAAGCTGGTGCGCCGCAGCCACTTCATGACCATCGTGGCCGCCTGGGTGATCACCGTTCCGGCCGCCGCGCTCTTGTCAGGCACCATCTTCCTGATCCTGAACGCGGTCATCAACTAAACCGAAATCGGGCCCGTCCTTGCCAAGGCGGGCCCATTTTCCATCCAAGGTCCGGTTGGGTCAATCCCACCAAGGACCGTGATGTTTGCCCTCTTCACCAATCCGGGCAAACCCGTGCATCCCGAAAAAGTCGCGCTGCCCCTGAATCAGGTTGGCCGTCCCCCGCGCCTGCCGCAGGCTGTCGTACCACGCCAGCGAGGCACTCATCGCAGGCACCGGCAGGCCAGCCGCCACCGCGGCCCCCACCACCCGGCGCAGGGCCGGAACCGTGCCCCCAAGCCGCGAGGCCATATCCGGCGCCAGAACCAGCGCGCCATGCGGCAACGATCCACGCAACGCCTCTGCCAGATCATCCAAAAGGGCCGATCGAATGATGCACCCCTCCCGCCAAATCTCGGCAATCCGCGCAAGGTCCAATCCCCAGCCAAACTGTTCAGACGCCGCCTGCATCACCGAAAACCCCTGCGCATGGGCAAGGATACGCGCCGCTTCAAACGCCTCTGCCAGCTCGGTTTCGTCCGGCACAATCGCTTCCGACGCCCCCCCCGACAACACGGTTTCCGCCGTCTCGCGGGTCTCTTTCATCGAAGACCAGCCCCGCGCACCCACCGCCGCCTCGATGGCACTGGCCGACTCGCCCAGCTTGAGCGCCTCGATCACGGTCCAGCGTCCGGTGCCCTTCTGGCCCGCCTGATCCTCGATCACATCCACCATCGCCTTGCCGCTGGCGGGGTCCACCGCCGACAAGACCGCCGCCGACGCCTCGATCAGGTAACTGCGCAACGCGCCCGCATTCCAGCGCCCGAACATCGCGCCAGTTTCCTCCGCACCCTGCCCTGCACCATCGCGCAACAGGCCGTAAACCTCGGCAATCATCTGCATATCGGCATATTCGATGCCGTTGTGGACGGTCTTGACGAAATGCCCCGCCCCATCCGGCCCGACATGCGCCACACAGGGCGACCCTTCGTACCGCGCCGCAATCGCCTCGGCCATCGGGCGCAGCTGCTGCCAGCTATGGCCGGTGCCGCCCACCATCATCGAAGGCCCGTGCCGCGCGCCGCGTTCGCCACCGGACACGCCCATGCCAACGAAATGCAGCCCCCGGGCCTGCAACGCCGCCGACCGCCGCCGTGTATCGTTGAAATCCGCGTTGCCCGCATCAATGATCGTGTCGCCCGCCTCCAAAAGCGGCGCGACCTGTTCGATCATCGCATCCATCGGTGCGCCCGACGGGATCATGAACAACACGACCCGCGGCGACGCCAGCGCCGCAACAAGCTCTGGCAATGTCTCGCAAGGCACAATCCGTTCCGAAAGGGTACCGGCCTCCTTGACGAAATCGCCAATCCACTCGGCCTCGCGGTTGCTAACCGCGACCCGAAATCCCTGTTCCGCAAGGTTCAGCGCAAGGGCGCTGCCCATGGTGCCCAAACCGAAAACACCAATATCACCGTTACCCATGCAGGGGCCTCCCGTCTCACGCACCTGTTGTCGCCAACAACCTGCGCCGGATCGCCCCGATCTGCAAGTGCGGCTCTGCCTACCTGCGCACGGCCCTCGGCGACAGCTTCGGCGATCCCGCGCCACGCAACTCGGCATCACGGATCAGTTCCGCAACCCGCGCATTCAAAGGCGCCTCCAGCCCCTCCTGCTCGGCCAAAGCCACGATCATGCCCTGCAACTCTGCGATTTCGGTGGTCCGCCCCTGTTCAAGGTCTTCCCACATGGAACTGCGTGCCTTGGGATCAATCGTCAGCATCGACCGCGCCACGCGGTTGAACAAAGGCGACGGCAACCGCAGGATTTTCGGCAACCAGCGCATCGGCATCCGCGTGTTCATTGGTGGCACAACCTCAATCCCCGCCGCCTCGACCACCTTCAGCGCCTCGGCCATCTGGTCCGCCACGATCCGCCGCCACGCCATCGACCGCAACTGCTCGCGCAGCGGGATCCCCGCCAGCGCGTTGATCGCATTGTTGAGGTTCACCAAGAGCTTGCCCCATTGCACCTCGGTCATCTTGCTGCGCTCGTGAAACGTCAGGTCGTTGACACTCAGATGCCAGGCAAGACGCCCCGGCCCCTTCTCGATATAGATGTCCCCGCTGGTGCCCCGGTGGAACCGGCCACCGCCCATGTTGACCACGTTGAACGGCACCATCCCTGCGCGCACATCCCATCCGGGCAGGCTGCGTTTCAACACACCGGCATTGCCCACCCCGTTCTGAAGGCTGATCACCACCGCATCCTTGCGCCCATGTTCGCGGATCAACTGCCCCATCTCGTCCGTGTCCCGGCTTTTCACGGTCACAAGGATGATATCGGCCTGCGCAAGACAGGCGGGATCGGTCTGCAGGCCAAAGCTGTCCGGCGACAGCTCCTCGTCCATGCCGGTAAAATCGGTAAGCATCAGGCCCTGACGCGACAATTCCTCGTGCATCCGCTCGCGCAGCAGCAGGGTCACGCAATGCGCCCCACGCGCCAGCAATCCCCCCACGAAACAGCCCACGCTGCCCGCGCCTGCAACAACGATCTGCGGATAGGCAGACTTGCCCTTTTCCTTGCCAGCCATGTTCTCTCCTGCTTGGCCGCGGCTTCTGCCGCCCAAAGGAAACCATCACACTCGCACAGGATCAAAAAACGCGATCCCCAAAAGGTCGCCCCACCCCCTAAATGGCCTTTGGGGCAAATTTGCGACCAGCATGTGCCAACTACACATAAACCCGCCCGATCACGCAAAAGAAAACGCCCCACCGAACCGGCGGGGCGTTTCCAATTAACCTTTCAGGGCAATCACTTGCCCAGGCACCACCGCATAACCGCCTTCTGTGCGTGCAGGCGGTTCTCAGCCTCGTCAAAGATCACCGAATGCGGGCCGTCCATCACGGCGCTGGTGGCCTCTTCGTCACGGTGCGCCGGCAGGCAGTGCATGAAAAGCGCGTCCGGCTTGGCGTGGCTCATCAACTCTTCGTTCACCTGGAAGGGACGCAGCTGATTGTGGCGACGTTCCCGCGCCGACTGCGCGTCATGCATCGAGACCCAGGTGTCGGTCACGACAAGATCGGCACCAGTAACCGCTTCAACCGGATCACGCACGATCTCGATCTTCGATCCTTTCGAGCGCGCCAGATCCACGAACTCCTGCTCCGGATCAAGAACCTCGGGGCCGGTAAAGGTCAGGTCGAAACCGAACTGGCCCGCCGCGTGAATGAACGAGGCACAGACGTTGTTACCGTCACCCGACCAGACCACCTTCTTGCCCTTGATCGGGCCGCGATGCTCTTCATAGGTCAGGATATCGGCCATGATCTGGCAGGGGTGGGTACGGTCGGTCAGACCGTTGATCACCGGCACATCCGCATACTCTGCCAGTTCAAGCAGAACCTGCTCTTCAAAGGTCCGGATCATGATCAGGTCGACATAGCGGCTCAGAACACGTGCAGTGTCGGCGATGGTCTCACCGTGGCCCAGCTGCATTTCCTTGCCCGACAGAACCATCGTCTGCCCGCCCATCTGGCGCACGCCCACATCAAACGACACGCGGGTCCGGGTCGAGGGCTTTTCGAAAATCAGCGCAACCATGTGATCCTTGAGCAGCTGGTCGTCGTCCAGCGCCCCGCGCGGACGGCCGTTGCGCGCATTCTTGATGGTCTTGGCGCTCTCGATCATGCCCCGCAGATCGGCTTCATCGGTCGTATGAATATCCAGGAAATGGTTCATCGTCTCAGTCCTTCTTCGCGGCAACCTGCGCCGCTGCCTTCTCAAGCCGCACAACGGCCTCGGCAATCTCGTCTTCGGAAATGTTCAGCGGCGGCAGCAGGCGCACCACGTTATCGGCGGCGGGAACGGTGACAACCTCGTTGTCATAGCCCGCGTTCACCACGTCCATGTTCGGCGCATAGCACTTCAGGCCCATCATCAGACCACTGCCACGCACCTCTTCGAACAGGTCGGGATAAGAGGCCACCAGCCCCTCCAGCTTCTGCCGGAGCAAACCGCTCTTGCGGTTCACATCCGCAAGAAACTCGGGCGCGGCAACCACGTCCATCACCGCATTGCCCACGGCACAGGCCAGCGGGTTGCCGCCATAGGTCGACCCGTGGGTGCCTGCCGTCATGCCGCTGGCCGCTTCTTCTGAGGCCAGAACGGCCCCAAGCGGGAAACCACCGCCAATCCCCTTGGCCACCATCATGATATCCGGCGAAATGCCCGCCCATTCATGCGCAAACAGCTTGCCGGTCCGGCCAACACCGCACTGCACCTCGTCCAGGATCAGCAGCACGTCGTTTTCCTTGCAGATATGCGCCAGTTCCTGAAGGTCTTCATCCGCCATCGGACGGATGCCGCCTTCGCCCTGAACCGGCTCGACGATGATGGCGGCTGTCTTGTCATCAATCGCATCATTCACCGCCGCGACGTCGCCCCAGGTCAGCTGCTTGAAGCCCGGCAGCAGCGGGCCAAAGCCCTTGGTCATCTTCTCCGACCCCGCCGCGGCGATACCCGCCGACGACCGGCCATGGAACGATCCGTCAAAGGCGATGATCTCGACCTTCTCGGGCTGGCCCTTTTCATACCAGTACTTGCGCGCCATCTTCACCGCCAGCTCACAGGCTTCGGTGCCCGAGTTGGTGAAGAAAACGGTATCGGCAAAGCTCTCGGCCACCAGCTTGTCAGCCAGCGCCTGCTGCTGCGGGATCTCGTAGAGGTTCGACACGTGCCAGATGGCATTCGCCTGCTCGGTCAGCGCGTTCACCAGCACCGGGTTGGCATGGCCCAGAACATTCACCGCAATCCCCGCCCCGAGGTCCAGAAAACGTCGGCCATCCGCCTCGATCATCCAGCTTCCTTCGCCTTTGACAAAGCTCAGAGGCGCACGGTTATAGGTCGGCAAAACAGAAGGGATCATGGTCCTGTCCTTAGATAAGAAGCCCTGTGGTTGCCCCACGCGGGCGGTCAAGTCAACAATGTCGGATTGTGCTGCGCGCTCAAGGCGCAATTTCTGGGAAGTTCCTGCGTTTTTCACACAGCAACGGGAACGCGGCCGGTCTTATCGGCGGCGTTCGGTTCGCAGGCGTCGGAGGCCCTGATATGCGATCTTGTTACCCATGACGCCCCTTTAGCGGGCCGTTCCCCTCTTGAGAACCCCCAATCTGCACCTGCGGCATTTCCGCTTGATCCCTGTTGCAATCCCATCCAATGCTCACCCCATGAGCGAGACCTCGCAAAACCCGGCGCTGGCCGCCATCCTGACCATCGCGGCCTCGGGCTTTGCAGCGGGCACGACCCTGTTGGCCAAGGCGCTTGGCACCGGCGCGCTCGGCACCCCGCTTCACGCGCTGCAAATCAGCCACGGGCGGTTTCTCTTTGCGTTCCTTGGCTTTGCCATCGCGGCCCTGATCCTGCGGCCAAAGTTCACCAAACCACATCTCGGCCTGCACATCGGACGTTCCAGCCTCGGCTGGGGTGGTGTCACCCTGATGTTTGCCGCCGCATCCTTTATCCCGCTGGCCGACGCCACAGCCATCAGCTTTCTCAATCCGGTGTTCGGGATGCTGTTCGCGATTCCCTTCCTCGGCGAACGCATCGGACCATGGCGCTGGGGCTCGGCGGCCATCGCGCTTCTCGGTGCGTTGATCCTCATGCGGCCCGGTGCTGGCGCTCTTCAATTCGGGGCACTCATCGCCCTGACAGCCGCCCTCTGCATGGGCGCGGAACTCATTTTCATCAAGCTGCTCTCGGGCCGCGAGAAACCCTTTCAGGTTCTGATCAGCAACAACGCCATCGGCCTTGTCATCGCAACCGTGGCCGTCCTCTTCGTCTGGCAATCGCCCGCCCCGCTTCAATGGCTGGCACTGGCGGGAATCGGTGCGTTGATGGCGATGGCCCAGACCTGTTTCATCAACGCCGTGCGCCTGGCTGACGCGAGCTTTGTCTCGCCCTTCTTCTACTGTGCACTGGCCTTCGCCACCCTCTATGATGCGGTGGTCTTCAGCGTCCTGCCCGACTGGACAAGCTGGTGCGGCGCGGCCCTGATTCTCGCCAGCGCCGCAATCCTCGCATGGCGCGAAACCCGCAACCGCCGCGCCTGAAGCCCTAGCTCTTCAGACGATAACCGGTCCGCAGCATGGTCCATGCCGACAGCGCAATGGCAAAGGTCCACCCGGCCACAACAACAAGCCCCAGAACCGGCGAACTGTCCGACACGCCCAAGACGCCATACCGCGCCCCGTCGATGACATAGAAGATCGGGTTGAAATGGGTCACCGTCTGCAAGACCGGCGGCAGCGCCGTCACCGAATAGAAGGTGCCGGACAGAAAGGCCAAGGGCGTCACGATGAAATTGGTGATCGCCGCCATCTGGTCGAACTTGTTGGCAAAAATCCCTGCAACAATGCCGATCGACCCCAACAAGGCGCCCCCCATCACGACAAACAGCAGGGCCCACAGCGGATGCGCCACGCCCATCCCGAGGAACAGGGCAAGGCCCGTCATGATCGCGACCGCCACCAGCACGCCACGTACGACACCCCCTGCAAGATAGCCGATCACCATCTCCAAAGGCGCAATCGGCGGCATGAGGGTGTCAACGATATTGCCCTGCACCTTCGAGATCACGATCGACGATGAGGTATTGGCAAAACTGTTCTGAATCACCGTCATCATCAGGATACCGGGCGCGAGGAACTCGATAAACGGCACCCCCATCACATCGCCCCGACGCGGGCCAATCGCGATATTGAAGATCATCAGAAACAGGCCCGCCGTCACAAGCGGTGCCAAAAGGGTCTGCGTCCAGACCGCCGTAAACCGCAGAATTTCCCGCTTTGCCAGTGTCCAGAGCCCCAGCCAATTCACCCGGCCAAACCTGCGCACACCCATTTCAAGCTGATTCATGGCGTCCTGCCCCTGCTTCTTCTGATTCTCTGCCTTGTAACTCGGACCGGGGTGGCTAAAATAGGCCCCTGACCAAGAAATGCGGGGCGGTTCAAAAAAGAGCCGCCTTTTAGCTGAGGAATTCACGGATGTCCTGGACCGACGAGCGCGTAGAGCTTTTGAAAAAAATGTGGGGCGAGGGCCAATCGGCCAGCCAGATCGCCAAAGAGCTGGGCGGCGTCACCCGTAACGCGGTGATCGGCAAGGTGCACCGCCTTGGCCTGTCCAACCGTGCGACCTCGACCAAGACCGAAACCAAACCCAAGGCCGAGGCCAAACCGAAACCGGCTCCCAAGCCCAAGGCCGCCGAAGCGCCCAAGCCCAAAGCCGAGCCCAAGCCGGAACCCAAGACCGAACCCGCCGTTGCTGCACGTCCGGCCACCAGCCCGGCCCGCAAGGCAATCATCCCCGCCGGCCAGCCGCTGCCGCCGCAACCTTCGGCAAACGAAATCAGCCCCGAGGCGCTTGCCAAGGTGAACGAGGTCGAGAAATCGGCCAAGAAACTCACTCTGATGGAACTGACCGAGCGCACCTGCAAATGGCCTGTGGGCGATCCGGCCACCGAAGACTTCTGGTTCTGCGGTCTGCCTGTGCAACAGGGCAAACCCTATTGCGAAGCCCACGTCGGCGTCGCCTTCCAGCCGATGTCCTCGCGCCGCGACCGCAAACGCTGATCGGTCCGCGCAGAATTACAAAGAACCCCGCTGCCACATGGCACGCGGGGTTTTCTTTTGCCTCACGCCTCGAACCGTCCGCGCACCTCGGCCGCGCGCGCGAAAAACGCCTCGCGCACCTCTGCGGCAAAGGGGTTGGCCGCTTCGATGGCATGCAAGACCGTGGGCGGATCATCCTTCACCATCCCGACCGCCTCGCGCAGAAGGTCGAAACTCGCCGTGGTCATCCGCTCCGGCAGCGGTCCCATCTCGACCAGCACCTTGGCAATCAGATGCGTCAGCCCCTGCACCATCGCCGCCTCGCGATCATGTGCCTCGGCGCTCTCGACAATCACCTCCAGCCCCAGCCACCGCAGGAAGCCCGCAACCTGATGATGCCTGCGCCCCCGCACCGGGCACACCACGATCTTGCGGCCCGCCACGCCCTCTTTTGCACTCTGCGGCCCGAACAGCGGATGGGTGCCGACAATATCCACCCCCACCGGCAACAGTTCCTGCATCAGGGCCACCGGCTCCATCTTCACCGATCCCACGTCAATCACCAGCGCCCCCGGCCGCAGCATCGGCCCCAGCAGCCCGAACAGGTGCCGCATCCGCGCCACCGGCACTGCCACCACGATCACCGCACACTGCGCCACATCGGCCAAACTGCCCATCTCCAGCGCCCGCCCGTCCGGCAGCACCGCCTGCACATGCACCGGATCATGCACCACCACGTCGAAATGATCGGCCAGAACAGATGCCGTCAGCCGCCCGAAAGCCCCGAACCCCACAAGGCCAAGGCGTGTCTTTTCCTGAAACCCCATGACAAGGCTCCTTCTCACTTGGGCCGCGCGCCAGTGTGAAGATTGTGCCTCTCGTTCAACTCACCGCGCCGCGGCGGTTGAACATGATTAGACCCCCGCCACTTATGTGGTCAGGGCATAATAGACGGTGAAGATGAGGCCAGTCCGTGTCATGCCGCCTCCCTCGCACGTCTCATTGTCTCAAGTCAATGGGTTGTCCCCTCGCGCAGGTCGATCCGGCGCACGTAAAGCGCCGCCAGCAACCCGCCCCCGGCCGAGGCCAGCATGATCCAGAGCAACAGTTCCACACCGTTCTCGGGCGACAACACCGCCCCCGTCAGCATGGTCAACAGCGCGCCCCCGGCCACCATCAGCGCCCCCGACAGGCCCGATGCACTCCCCGCCAGTTGCGGCCGCACCGACATCGCCCCGGCACTCGCTGCCGGCAGGGTCAGACCATTGCCAAGCCCCACAAACACCACGCAGCCGAAATAGCTGATCGGCGAGACCACATCCGCCATCACCAGAACGATGCCAACCAGCAACCCGCCGCAGGCCACGACGCGCCCCGCCAGCATCATCACCGTCAGGCTACGGGTCTTGGCAAGACGCCCCGAAAGGAAATTACCAAAGGCAAACCCACCGGTGATCGAACCAATCCCGATCCCCACCTGCGCGGGCGTCAGGCCAAACACCTCCCCCGCCACCAGCGCAGCGCCGGTGATGAAGGCATAGAACGCCCCGACCGAAAAGGCGAGGCACAGGGAATAGCCCCAGAAACGGCGCGACCGGATCAGCTCCGGATAGCTGCGAAACTGCGCCGCAAAGGTCTCTGACGGCGTGCTATTCGTCTCACCCATATCGACCCAGGCCAGCACCATCATCCCCACCCCAAGAAGGGTGAACACCGCGAAACTGGCCCGCCAGCCAAACCACTGGTCAAGGAAGCCGCCAAAACTTGGCCCCAGCATCGGCGCAATCGCCATCACCATGCCGATCTGCCCAAGCATCGCCGCCGCCTCCTGCGCCGGCACCATGTCTCGCACCGCCGCCCGCGACAGCGCGGCGGCAGAAATCACCGAGGCCTGCAACAGCCGAAATCCAAGAAACACCCAGATGTCCTGCGCCAGCCAACAGCCGACCGAGGCCAGCGTGAACAACACCAGCCCCCCAAGCAGGATCGGTCGCCGCCCATAGCGGTCAGACAGCGGCCCCATGACAAGCTGCAACACCGCCGTCACGCCCAGATACCCGGCCACCGAAAGGTTCATCAGCGCATAATCGACACCGAAATCCGCTGCCATGTTCGCCAGCGACGGCAGGAACATGTTGAGGGTCAGGATGGACACCGCCGTCAGGATGATCAGCGTCGAAAGACGCGGCGGGGTCCGGGCCGCAGCAATCATGCGGCCCTGCCAAAGTCAGTCATCAGTTCCCGCCCAGCAAATTCTTGAGCTTGTCGACCGCCTTGTCCTCAAGCTTCTGCTTGAGCGCATCCTCGACCGATTGCTCTTCGCCTGACTGCACCCCAAGCTTTTCTTCCAGCTTCTGTTTCACCTCCGACTTGGCCTTGTCCGTCACCTTGTCGATCTCGAGGTCGACATCCCGTCCCAGCGCCTTGTCGAGACGCGGAATGAACTGCGGGTTGTCCCAGCTGCCCTTGATCTCCACCGGCACCGCCAGCCCGTCGTCGGTCTCGCTGCGCAGCTGGGGTGTGAACAAATAGTCGATATTGCGCAGCCCGATGCCCACGGTGCCTGCGCCCTTTGCAATCACGCTGGGCAGCGACAACAACAGGTCGTCATTGCTCAGGATGCCTTTCTTGATCACGAAAGACCCGCTCAGGGCGTCAAACACCGTGGTGCCGCCCCCCGGTTGGCCGCGCAGCAGGCGGTCCAGATCAATGCCGGAAATCTTGCCCTGCCCAACGTCCACAGATCCGCTGCCATCAAGCGAGTTCATAAGCGCATGCATCGACTTACCTGACGCCAGAACCGAAATATCGGCCTTGCCCTTGCCCGACAGCCGCGTCACCCCCGCCGTTTCCGACAGCAGCTTCTGCAATTCGAGACCGGCAATCGACACATCCGCCCGCGCCGAGAAACCCTTGCGGTTGTTGGCAACCACCTTGCCCGACGCCACACCGTCATAGATATGCGCCTCGCGCAGGGTCACCACCGCCCGCGAATTCTTGATCGCCACAATAGCCCGCGTCTTGCCAAGCTTGGCACTGCCCAGATCAATACTCTCTGCCGAAAGCCCGATCTCGCCGTCGATCAGCCCCAGCGCGCTCGCATCAATCGGGTCTTTCGACCATCTCGCCGCGCTTGGGGCGCTCTCGCCCCCGCTGCCCATCAGCGGCACAAGGTTAAGGCCTCCCGCCGAAAACTGCGCATTCACCACGGGGCGCGGCCCGCTGGTAAAGACATCTGCCTGCGCCGTCAGGCTGTTGCCAAAGGCCGTGATGCTGCCGTTGCGCAACGAGAACTGCCCCTCCTTGGTCAGGGTAATCTCGCCCTTGACCGCAGCCGGCCCCGCCACGCCCGAAGGCGCACGGCCCAGCGCCGTCATGAGCGCATCCGGATCGGGCACATTGGCGTCCAGCATCCCCGCCACCTGCGGATCAAGAGCTGCACGCCCATCGAAATCAACACTTGCCCCGGCGGCGCGCACCTTGGCCTGAACATTTGTGACTGCGCCGCCAAGCAATCCCTCAAGGTCACTTACCACCGCATTCAGGCTCACTTCGTCGCCTGCGGGGCGCAGGGTCAGGTCCACCTCGGCCGGTTTGCCCTTGCCGAGCCAGCGCAGCGCCGCATCCACGTCGGAAATCTCGAAACTCTCGCCGCCATGATCCACATACCGCAGTTTCGCATCACGGATGTTCAGGCTCTCCAGAACAAGCCCGCCAAGGCCGCTCTCTCCACTGGCCGAGGTTTCGGTTGCGGCATCGCTTTCAGGAAACAGCTCCCAGTTGGCCCGCCCGTCCTTGGCCACTTCCAAAAGGACTTCGGGCCGTACCGCTTCGATCTTGGTGATCCGGATATCACCGCCAATCAGGCTCATCGCGTCCACACCGATCGCGGCGCTTTCGGCCCTGAACATCGGCCCGGCATCCGACCAGTCCGCGTTGCCAAGGGTCACCGCCCCCGTGCTCACACCCAGCACCGGATACCAGCTCAACCCGACCTTGCCATCAAAGCTCAACTCGCGCCCGGTCTGCGCCTTGACCTGATCTGCCGCGATCTTGGCAATCTTTTCACCCGGCAGCAGCACCACAAGCGCAACCAGCCCCAGAACGACCACAACAACAACCATCAGCAGAATTCGGATCAAACGCATGACACACCTCAAGAAAACTTTGTTCAAAGCCTACGCCGCCACCCAATTTGCCGCAACACTCGGAACGTGTCATCTTGGGGCCATGTCTTCAAAACGTCTTGATCGCCGCCGCCCGCCCTTCGGGTTTTTTCCCCAAAGCCCACCGCCGTGATACCGTCGCAATACCGACGCAAAACATACGCGGCTTTTCGGAACCAAAAAATGTGTCCAGGCCCAAATAATGCTTGGACGAATCACGCAACGGCCCTAAAGGGCGGCTCTCAAACTTCCGGCTCCAATCTCGCGGGGACACCTGATTGAAACAAGCTCACGGCGCACCGTATCTCGACTATGGTATTGATAAATGGGGCAAAGGCCTCATCACCGTTACGCCGGAGGGCGACATAGGTCTCCTCAACCCGCTGCAACCCGAGAACCCGCCGGTTCCCCTGCCAGCGATCCTGTCCGATCTCGACGAACGCGGCGTGCACGTCCCGATGATCCTGCGCGTCAGCTCGTTCCTCGAAAACGAGATCCGCAACATCAACCTAAGCTTCCGCGACGCGATCCAGCGCACCGGCTACAAGGGTTGTTACCGCGGCGTTTTCCCGATCAAGGTGAACCAGCAGGCACAGGTCATCGACCGGATTGTCGAGTTCGGACAAGAGTTTAGCTATGGTCTCGAGGCCGGATCGAAACCGGAACTTGTCATCGCGCTGGCGCATCGCCTGGCCAAGGACGCGCTGATCGTCTGCAACGGCATCAAGGATGCCGAGTTCATCCGCCTCGCCATCCTGTCCCGCCGCATCGGCTTCAACACCGTGATCGTGCTGGAAAGCCCGAAAGAGGCCGACACCGTCATCGAGGTATTCAAGGAACTCGGCGTCGAACCGATGCTAGGCGTGCGCGTCAAGCTGACCAACCAGATCAGCGGCAAATGGGAAGAAAGCTCGGGCGACCGTTCGGCTTTCGGCATGAACACCGATCAACTGGTCTCGGTGGTCGACAAGCTGCGCGATGCGGGCCTGCTACATTGCCTCAAGCTGCAACACTCCCACCTCGGCAGCCAGGTGCCCGACGTGAACGACATCCGTCGCGCTGTCGGCGAAGCCTGCCGCTACTACACCGAACTCACCAACGAAGGCGTCCCCCTCACCCACCTCGATCTCGGCGGCGGCATGGGCGTCGACTACACCGGCGAAAAGAAGGCTGCAGAAAACTCGATCAACTATTCGGTCGCCGAGTATTGCGCCAACGTCGTGGAAACCGTTCTCTACGCGATGGACGAAGCCGGCGTTGACCACCCGACCCTTGTTACCGAAAGCGGCCGCGCCGTGTCGGCGACCTCGTCAATCCTGATCTTCAACGTTCTGGAAACCACCCTCTACGACGCCCCCGCCGCACCGCAGATCGAAGAAGACGACCACCACCTGCTAGTCGATCTGGCCGCCGTCAACGGCTACCTTTCTGCCGAACGCCTCCAGGAATGCTGGAACGACGCCAGCTTCTATCGCAACGAACTGCGCGCCCTGTTCCGTCGCGGCTATATCGACCTGCGCCAGATGGCCCGCGCCGAACGTGTCTACCTGCACCTGATGGCCCGCATCAAAACCCTTGTGGCCGACATCGAAGACGCCTCGGACATCGACGAACAGCTCGAGAAAGTGGCCGACATCTACCACTGCAATTTCTCGCTCTTCCAGTCGCTGCCGGATTCATGGGCCATCGACCAGCTGCACCCGATCGTGCCGCTGCAAATGCTGAACGAACCCACCGACCGGCGCGCGGTGCTCTCTGACATCACCTGTGACAGCGACGGCAAGGTGGATCGCTTCATCCTTGCCGATGGCGTCTCGCCCTCGCTGCCGGTGCATTCCCTGCCCGAGGACAACCCCTATTACCTCGGCGTCTTCTTCATCGGCGCCTATCAGGAAACCCTCGGCGATCTGCACAACCTGTTCGGCGACACCAACGCCGTCACCATCGACCTGCGGGCCGACGGCGGCTTTGACCTGCTGCACGAACAGGAAGGCGACACCATCTCGCAGGTGCTGTCTTATGTGGAATACGATCCCAACGACTGCGTCGCCGCCTTCCGCAAACTGGTCGACGGCGCGATTTCGGCCGGTATGCTGAAATCCTCGGAACGCAAACAGATCATGGCCGCTTACCGCGATAGCATTAACGGCTATACTTACTACGAATAACCCTCAGCCTCAGGAGATTAGCGCATGGGTAAGACTCTGGTTGTCGGCGCAGGTGGCGTGTCCCACGCAGCCGTGCACAAGATGGCGATGAACTCGGATATCTTTACCGAGATCACCTTGGCGAGCCGCACGAAATCGAAATGTGACGCCATCGCCGCAAGCGTCAAGGAACGCACCGGCGTCGAGATCAAGACCGCCGCGCTGGACGCCTACAAGGTGGCCGATACCGTCGCGCTGATCAAGGAAACCGGTGCCGAGATCCTCGTCAACCTGGCCCTGCCCTACCAGGATCTGGTGCTGATGGATGCCTGCCTCGAGGCGGGCTGCCACTATCTCGACACCGCGAACTATGAACCCGAAGACGTGGCCAAGTTCGAATACCACTGGCAATGGGCCTATCAGGACAAATTCAAAGAGGCCGGCCTGACCGCCATCCTCGGTTCCGGCTTCGATCCGGGCGTGACCAGCGTTTTCGCGACCTGGCTGAAAAAGCACAAGCTCGACACCATCCGCCAGATCGACGTTCTGGACGCCAATGGCGGCTCGAACGATCAGGAATTCGCCACCAACTTCAACCCCGAGATCAACCTGCGCGAAGTTCTTGCCGAGGTGCGTCACTGGGAAGGCGGCGAGTGGAAAACCAGCCCCGCCATGACCACCAAGGTCGAGTTCGACTTTCCCGCCATCGGGCCCAAGAATATGTACCTGATGTATCACGAGGAACTGGAATCGCTCTCGACCCACTTCCCCGAGATCGAACGCGCCCGGTTCTGGATGACCTTCGGTGACGCCTACATCATGCACGCCAAGGTGCTCGAAAACGTTGGCATGACCCGCATCGATCCGGTGATGCACGACGGTCAGGAAATCATCCCGATCCAGTTCCTGAAAACCCTGCTGCCCGATCCCGGCGACCTTGGCGCGGAAACCAAGGGCAAGGCCTGCATCGGCGACATCGCCACCGGCCAGGCCAAGGACGGCTCGGGTGAAAAGACCTATTACATCTACAACATCTGCGACCACGAGGAATGCTATGCCGAGGTCGGCTCGCAGGCCGTGTCCTACACCACCGGCGTGCCCGCGATGATCGGTGCGGCGCAGGTGCTGAAGGGCAACTGGGTCGAGCCCGGTGTCTGGAACATGGAACAGCTTGATCCCGACAACTTCATGGACATGCTGAACGACCACGGCCTGCCCTGGCAGGTCCACGAACTCGACGGTCCGGTCGACTTCTAAACGCCCAAGCCGCTTGCAAGCGGCTTGACGCGATTTCGAAATCGCGTGGAAAGGCTTTTGCAAAAGCCTTTCCACCAACCCCCAGAGGCCTTTCCCATGTCCGACATGATGACCACGCAGGCCGGTGATGCCGGTGCCTTCCGCGACTTCGATCTCTCCCGCGTGCCCACGCCCTGTTTCGTGGTCGACGAAAAGGCCATCGAGCGCAACCTGACCATCCTCAGGGATGTCGCCGACCAATCCGGCGCCCATGTGCTCTCGGCGCTCAAGGCCTTCTCCATGTTCTCACTGGCCCCGCTGGTGCGCCAATACCTCGGCGGCACCTGTGCGTCGGGCATCTTCGAGGCCCGTCTCGGCCGCGAGGAATACGGCGGCGAGGTCGCAACCTTCTGTGCCGGCTACAAGGATCAGGACATCGACGAAATCCTCTCCCTGTCCGACCACATCATCTTCAACAGCCCCGCCCAGAAAGACCGCTTCCTGGATAAGGCCCAGGCCGCAGGCGTTCAGGTGGGCTTGCGCATCAACCCCGAACATTCCGAGGGCGAGATTCCCAAATACGACCCCTGCGCCCCCTGTTCGCGTCTTGGCACCCCGATCAGCCAGTTGAGTGCCGAGGTCATGCAGGGCGTCGACGGTCTTCACATGCACACCCTGTGCGAACAGGGGGTAGAGCCGCTGATGCGCACGTGGTCGGCCGTGGAGTTCAAGCTCCAGCCCTATATCGACGATCTCAAGTGGATCAACTTCGGCGGCGGCCATCACATCACCCGCGCCGACTATGACACCGAGGTGCTGATCGCGCTGATCAGGGACATCCGTTCCAAATACGGCCTCGAGGTCTATCTCGAACCGGGCGAGGCCGTGGCGCTTGATGCGGGCATTCTTGTCGGCGAGATCCTCGACCTGCCGCAGAATGGCATGAACCTCGCCATCACCGACATCTCGGCCACCTGCCACATGCCCGACGTGATCGAAGCCCCCTACCGTCCCGCCCTTCTGGACGAGGCCGACATCGGTCACACCTACCGCCTTGGCGGCCCCTCCTGCCTCGCTGGTGACGTGATCGGCGACTACACCTGGGAACAACCGCTGAAGATCGGCCAACGCTTCGCCTTTCTCGATCAGGCGCATTACTCGATGGTCAAGACCAACACCTTCAACGGCGTGCCCCTGCCTACCATCGCGCTCTGGAACAGCGAGACCGACGAGCTCAATCTCATCAGGCAGTTCGGTTACGAAGACTTCAAAGAGAGACTCTCATGAGCATTTTCCTCGACAGCGAACTTTCCGATGCAGAACGCAGCGAAGACGCCCGCTTCCGCGTGATCCCGGTGCCGCTCGAACGCACCGTCTCCTATGGCTCGGGCACCAAGGGCGGCCCCGCCGCGATCATCGAGGCCTCGAACGAGCTTGAACGCATCTGCAACGGCAAGGAACCCTGCGCCAGCGGCATCTTCACCGAAGCGCCGCTTGATTGCGATGGCCCGATGCCAGACGTCATGGAACGCCTTGCCCAGCGCACCGGCGCTGCGGTGAATGACGGAAAACTGCCTGTCACGCTGGGCGGGGAACATTCGCTGTCCTACGGGGCCGTGATGGGGGTGGCCCGCGCCCTTGGCAAGCCTGTGGGCCTTGTCCAGATCGACGCCCACGCCGACCTGCGCGTGGCCTATCAGGGCAACAAACACAGCCACGCCAGCGTCATGCACCTCCTTGCCGAGGAAGGCATCCGGCTGGCGCAATTCGGGGTACGCGCCCTGTGCCAGCAGGAAGTCGACAGCCGTACCGCCAACGATGTCTTCTTCAAGGATGCAGAGGAACTGGTCACCGGCAACATCCACGCCGTCGACCTGCCCGAGGATTTCCCGGAACTGGTCTACGTCAGCTTTGATGTCGACGGCCTTGACCCGAGCCAGATGCCCGCCACCGGCACACCGGTTCCCGGTGGTCTCGGCTACTATCAGGCGCTGCAGCTGGTGGAACACACCCTCAAGGGCCGCACCTGTGTCGGACTTGACGTGGTCGAACTGGCCCCGGACGGCAACGCCGCATGGGACTTCACCGCAGCCCAGATCGTCTATCGCCTGATGGCGGCCTGTACCTGATCGCCCTCCAGCGACCGGAAACTTGTTAACAAGTTAGCCGCGTGTTAACTGAGAGACCTCTCCTCAGAGGTCTTTTCATGTTTTCAGACCTGCGCGCACTCGTCCCCAAGCTTCCTGGCCTGCTCTTGCTGCTGCTTCTGGGCCTCGCCGGCGCACTTTCGGCCCGTACTCTCGGCCTGCCCATTCCCTTTCTGCTGGGCAGCCTGGTGTTCGTTGCAACCTATGCCATCGTGACCTTTGCCCGCACCGGCACCCGACCGTGGTACCCCAAGCCCCTGCGCACCACCTTCATTGCCGTCATCGGCGTGCTGATCGGTTCGACATTCAAGGCCGACATGGCGGGCGAACTGCCCCGCATCTGGATCACGATCCTCGCGATGGTGCCCTTTGTCTTTGCCGCCCACGCGATCGGCTATGGCATCTTTCGCCATATCGGCCGCTATGACCCCGTCACGGCAACCTATGCCGCAATGCCCGGCGGGTTGATCGAAGCGGTCTCTCTCGGCGAGAAAGCTGGCGGCGATGTCGAGACCCTCAGCATTCAGCACTTCCTGCGCATCGTGATCGTCGTTGTGACCATCCCGACCCTGTTCTACCTCTGGACCGGCGAAACGGTCGGCAGCGCGGCTGGCCAGCACCTCAACGCTTCCCCCGTCGAAGTGACCGATTGGCTTCTTATCGCCACCCTAGCCCTCATCGGCGGTGTCGTCGGGATCAAACTGCGCCTGCCGGCAGGCCACATGATCGGCCCCCTCGCTCTCACCGCGACCCTACAGGCCACCGGTGTTGTGGACATTTCCGGACCGGCGATCCTGCTGAACGGTGCCCAACTGATTGTTGGCGTCGGCCTTGGTGCCACCTTCGCCCGCACCACCCTGCGCCACCTGCTTTCCTGCCTCAGCCTTGGCATTCTCGTGGTCGCCGTTCTGCTCGGGCTCGGTTTCGGGATCGCAACGCTGCTCGCCCCCTTCTCACCGATGCCCTTCGAGGCTGTTCTCATCAGCTTTGCACCCGGCGGCGTCACCGAAATGGGCCTGATCGCCCTGAGCCTCGGCGTCAGCCCGGTGCTGGTTGCCGCGCATCACCTGTTCCGGATTTCCTTCACGGTCACGGTCATCTCGATCCTCGCCCGACGCGCGACATCGCGTTAAGGCGCCCCGCGACACGGCACCTCTCATTCAACGAGCACGGGCCAAAGGCCCGGGCCGCGCCCGACCCTCCCCCCGGGAGGGCGCATTCTCACCGCGGCACGACCCCTTGCCCAGATCGTCGGTTTCACTGTCGCAGAAAACGCGACCGTTCATGCGCCCACCCAGTGTCGGGCGCGGCCCTTCACTAGCAGAGAGAGCAAACTTCCATTTCTGTCATCGCAACTGAAAAGGCAGGGCCCAAGACCCTGCCTTTCCAAATGTCAGTTCCGTCGCGCCTTAGACGAAATCAATATGCTTGCTGAACGGCATTTCGCGAATCCGCTGCCCAGTTGCAGCAAAGATCGCATTGGCCAGCGCGGGCGCTGCCGGCGGCACCGGAGGTTCGCCGATGCCCCGCACCTTGTCACCGTTCTCAAGGCCGCGCACGAAGATCTCGGGACACTGGCGCAGACGCATACCTTCCGCATCCCAATAGTTCGCCTGCTCGGCCATACCATCGGCATAGGTGATCTCGCTGTTGATCGCGTGACCAAGGGCAAAGACAACGCCCCCCTGCACAAGGTTTTCAAAGTTCACCGGGTCCACGACAGTGCCCACATCGGCCGCAACCCAGACCTTGTCGATCTTGATCCCGGCATCCGTGTTCGTCACCTCGATCACCTCGGCAGTCGGCACCCCGAAACTCTCGACAAAGGCCACGCCGCGCCCCTTGTTCGGGCCCAGTTCACCGCCCCATGACGACATCTCGGCCACCGCCTCAAGCACCTTGCGGCTCGCGTCATGCCCGATCAGGCGCAGACGCTCTTCCATCGGATCGGCCCCCGCCTCGTGGATCAACTCATCCAGGAAGCTGTCAAAGAAGAACCCGTTGGCCGAGGCCCCGACCGACCGCCATGACGACACCGGCGCAAGGCCCGGCACGCGATAGCCGCGCATCCGGTAGTTCGGCAGGTCATAGGGATTGTTCCACGAGCCTGCGACGATCTGGCTATCCGGCCCCGGCACCGGGATCTTCGCCCGGCCCATCTGGGACTCCACGACCGATGGCATCGCCACCTGAAGGTCGATGGCCTCGACCTTGCCGTCCTTCACGACACCGGCAGCACGCGCCATGCCAATGTGGCGCGGGAAGTCATGGGCAAAATCCTCTTCCCGGCTGTAGGTCAGCTTGACCGGCGTGCCGCGCATCTGGTTGGCAATTTCCGCCGCCTGCTTAATGTGTTCGAACTCAAGACGATGACCAAAGCTGCCGCCCATGAACTGGTTGTGCAGCGTGACCTGCTCTTGCTCATGGCCGGTGATCTCGGCCACCAGAACCTGCAACTGGCGCGGAATCTGGTGCCCGGTCCAGACCGTGACCCCGCCCTCTTCGACAAGAACCGTTGCGTTCAACGGCTCAAGCGGCGCATGGGCCACATAGGGCGCACGGTATTCCGCCGCAAAGGCACCACCGGCCGCAACCGCCGCCGCGGCATCGCCATCGTCACGCCACTGCTTGTCCAGCTTGTCTTCGGTGAACGACGCTGCGATGGCCTCCCAGTGCTGATCCTGCTCTGCCGGATAGGGCGCCTCTCCCCAGTCAAAATCGATGGCTTCCGCCGCCTGGATCGCACGCCAGGTGTTGTCGGCGATCACCGCAACGCCGCCCGTGATCTCGACAATCCCCTTCACACCGCGCATCTCCTTCGCGGCGCTTGCGTCATAGCCGTTCAAGGCCCCGCCCTGACGCGGGTTCACCTTGACTGTCGCGTGCACGGCCCCCGGCACCTCGACATCGATGCCATAGGTCTGGGTGCCGGTCGATTTGGCGATGATGTCAAGACGCTGCATCGGTTTGCCGATCAGGCGCCACGCGCTCGGATCACGCAATGTCACGTCCGTCACCGGCTCGAGACCCGCGGCAATCGGCGCCAGTTCCTGGTAACTCAGCTTCGTGCCATCCGGCAGGATCACATGACCCGCCTCGGTCTTGAGCGCGGTCGTATTGATCCCGCTTTTCTGAGCCGCAGCCGCCTTGAGCGTCTCCCGTGCGATGGCCCCTGCCTCGCGCAACTTGTCGAAACTGTCGGGCATTGCGGTCGACCCACCGGTGATCTGCATCCCGAGAAGCTTGGTCAAGCCGCCCATGACGCCGCGCATCGTCTCGGCGGTAAAACTCTCGTCCGTGGACATGAAGGGCACGCCTTCGTCCGCCAAAGCGCGGTTCCAATAGGCCGCCGCCGGCTTGCCAAAGCTCACATCGAACTGGCCGAACTCGAGGTCCATTTCCTCCGCGATCAGGGCCGCCTGCGAATGTGCAACCCCCTGCCCCTTGTCGCCGTGCGGCCCGATCAGCGTGATCTTGTCGCCTTCGATGATGACCCACGGATTGAAGGTCGCCGCCCCTTGGGCAAGACCATCTTCCAGCGGATTCGCAGAGGGTGAGCGCACCTTGTAGACACCAAAGGCCACGCCTCCAAGAACAGCAGCCGACCCGATAAGGAATGTACGACGGGCAATTTTTCCAACGCTAGCCATGATTTACGCCCCCTGCACCTTGGTTGCCGCCAGCTTCACCGCCGCGCGGATACGCGGATAGGTGCCGCACCGGCAGAGGTTACCCGACATTGCCTCGTCGATCTCGTCGTCCGACGGGGTGGGGTTGTCGCTCAGCAACGAAGCCGCCTGCATGATCTGTCCCGACTGGCAATAGCCGCACTGCGCGACCTGCGTCTCGATCCAGGCCTCCTGAACCGCGTGCAACGCGTCTGGCTGGCCCAGACCGTTGATGGTGGTCACCTCACCATCCACATCCGCAACCGGGGTCTGGCACGACCGCACCGCCACGCCGTCGATATGCACCGTGCAGGCCCCGCAGGCCGCAACACCGCAGCCATACTTCACACCCTTGATGTTCAGCTCATCCCTGAGCACCCACAGAAGCGGCATATCCTCTTCGACATCCACTTCATGAGTCTTTCCGTCCACAACCAGTTGCACGCGCTGCCTCCTGTTGACCAAATCGCTTGCCTAACAGATTAGCACTAACTCCCGGCATTCAACTTGCGGATCGCGCCAAAATCCTTTCAGATGGTGCCAAACGTCGCGTCACCTCTGGATTGGTGGGATCCCGCGCGCCACTCTGAACCGTGTAAATCAGCCACCGTGCAGGTCCCTCATGAGCCAGAAAAACCTCTACCCCGTCGGTCAGAAATTCAAACAGCTCTGCCAGGTTCTCAAGATTTCCCCCGAACGCGTCCTGCGCCGTGCGGGCTATGCGCCCGACTATCTCGACAACGAAGGCAAGGGCAGCACGGCACGGCAGTTCTTCGATATCTTCGCCGCCATCGAGCAAGAGGCCAAACGCGACGATCTCGCGCTTTTCCTTGGCAAAATGTTCGCCCACGGCCCCTTTGTGCCGCCGGTCTATGCCTTCTCCTGTAGCGCCGACATTGAAAGCGGCGTCAAGCGCATGGCCTTGTTCAAACCCCTCGTCGCCCCCTGCAAACTTGGCGTCGAACGCGACGACGTAAAGGTTTCGCTCACCTTTCAGTCCTCGGATCCAACGGTGGCCATGCCCGCCTGCATGGCGATGTTTGAACTGGTGTATTTCGTGGAATGCTGCCGCTGCTTTACCGCCGAACATATCGTACCGCTCGATATCACCCTGCCCGATGGCGTCACCCTGACGCCCGAGTTGATCGACTTCTTCGGCGTGACCCCCAGCTCCAGCGGCTTGCCCGCCATCCACCTCAGCATCGAAGACGCCACCCGCCCGCTGATCTCGGAAAACCCGGAACTGCTGGCAGGTTTCGTCAAGGATCTGACCCGTCAACTCGAAGAGAAGAACAGCGACACGCCGCTCACAACCCGCCTGCGCAATGCCCTGCTCGAAATGCTTCCAGCTGGCCAGTCTTCGGTCGATTCCGCCTGTGATCGCCTCTGCATGTCGCGCCGCAGTCTTCAGCGCAAACTGCGCGATGAAGGCACCACCTACCAGTCCGTCCTCGACGGCGTGCGCTCGGAACTTTCCCTGCAATACCTGCGCCACGACGACATGAGCGTCGAGGAAATCTCGTATCTTCTGGCCTACCGCGACCCCAACTCCTTCTACCGCGCATTCCAGGGCTGGACCGGCATGACCCCGATGCAGGCACGCGGCATGGCCGCCCACTAATTGGCGCAATTCGCAAGTCATTTGGCACAATCCGTTTTTGAAACGTCACGCCACGCTGCGTATCTCATGGGCAGCGGAACGTGAACCCACAGGAGTTTCCAATGACCCAGACCATTCTCATCACCGGCGCATCCTCTGGCATCGGCAAAACCACCGCCAAGCTGTTTCACGACAAGGGCTGGAACGTCATCGCCACCATGCGCAGCCCCGAACATGAAGACGAGCTGACGCAACTACCCAACACCCTTGTCACCCGGCTTGACGTGACCGACAGCGCGTCAATCGAAGCCGCAGTTACCGAAGGCATCAAGGCATTTGGCAAGATTGACGTCCTGCTCAACAACGCAGGTTACGGCGCATACGGCCCCCTCGAAGCGTTCCCGATGGATCGCATCAAACGCCAGTTCGACACCAACGTCATCGGCCTGATCGAGACCACCAAGGCCGTCCTGCCCCACATGCGCGCCAACGGCTCGGGCACCATCGTCAACATCTCTTCGATCGGCGGCCAGATGACCTTCCCCCTCGGAGCCCTCTACCACGGCACTAAGTTCGCAGTCGAAGGCATCTCCGAAGCCATGCACTTTGAACTCGAAGCCGCCGGCATCAAGACCAAGATCGTTGAGCCGGGTATGATCGCCACGGATTTCGGCGGCCGCTCTTTCGACTTCGTAAACGACGAAGCCATGACCGAATACCAGCCTGTTGTTCAGGCCCTGTTCGGCGCATGGGGCAGCGAAGAAATGGCCGCCCGCGCCTCACAGCCCATCGTGGTAGCCAAGGTCATCTGGGACGCGGTGACGGATGGCACCAATACCCTGCGCTATCGGGCGGGTGCCGACGCGGTTGAACTTCTGGACAACCGCAAGGCCCTCGATGACGCCACCTTTATCGGTGGCCTGAAACAACAGCTTGGCCTCTGAAAGGAACCCGTGATGCAGATCGACACCACCTCCCCCGTCATGGTCACCGGTGCAACCGGCTACGTCGCTGGCTGGATCGTCAAAGGCCTGCTCGACGCGGGTCTCACCGTCCACGCCCCCGTGCGCAACCCTCAAAACCTCGGCAAGGTGCAACACCTATTGAAGATGGCCGAAAACAGCCCCGGCACGCTCAGGCTCTTCAAAGCTGACCTCCTTGACGAAGGCTCCTATGCCGAGGCGATGCAGGGCTGCGCAATCGTCTTCCACACCGCGTCGCCCTTCTCAGTCAACGTGAAAGACCCGCAGACACAGCTGATCGACCCGGCGGTCAAGGGCACCCGCAACGTGCTGGCCGAGGCCTCCCGCACCGACAGCGTGAAACGGGTTGTCCTGACCTCCTCCTGCGCCGCGATCTACACCGATGCCATCGACTGCGCCACCGCCCCGAACGGCACCCTGACCGAGGACATCTGGAACACCACCGCCTCGCTCGAGTACCAGCCCTACTCCTACTCCAAACTGCTGGCCGAAAAGGCCGCCTGGGAGGTCGCCAACGATCAGTCGCAATGGGATCTCGTCGTGGTGAACCCGTCTCTTGTGATCGGCCCGGCCACCAACCAGTCCCCCACCTCCGAGAGTTTCAATATCGTGCGACAGATCGGGGATGGCACCATGAAAGCGGGTGCGCCGCGTGCTGGCATCGGGCTTGTTGACGTGCGCGATCTCGCGCAGGCCCATATCGCCGCCGCTTTCACCCCCGAAGCCGAAGGCCGCCACATCATCTCGGGCCACAACTCGAACCTGCTTGAGATGGGCCTCGCGCTGCAGTCGAAATACGGCGACCTCTATCCGCTGCCGAAAAAGGCCCTGCCCAAATGGCTGGTCTGGCTGGTCGGCCCACTCTCGGGCATCCCGCGCAAGTTCGTCAGCAACAACGTCAACGTCGAATGGCGGGCCGACAATTCCAAGGGCAAACGCACCCTTGGCGTCACCTACCGCCCGCTGCGCGAAAGCATGGAAGACATGTTCACCCAGATGGTCGACAACGGGGTCTTCGACAAGGCTTAACATCCGCAAACCCACTCACGGATGCCAAAGGCGCCACCCGAACCACCGGGCTGGCGCCTTTTTTCAAACATTCCCGCGACAGGAAGCCTTGACCTTCCCACTACTGGAAGCCTTATAACATGGGCAACACCACGACTCGACGGATTGCCCGATGACCACACTGCGTTTTGAAATCAGCGGTATGAACTGCGCCGGATGTGCCGGACGCGCCGAACGCGCGCTTCAGGCCATGCCGGGACAGGCCTCGGCCTCCGTCAACCTCGCCTCGGAAACCGGCCTCGTCGACCTGACCAGCGCTGCCGCCGCCGACATCCGCACCACCCTGCGCAGTGCGGGCTACCCGGCTCGCGAAGACACCATCACCCTCGACATCGCCGACATGAGCTGCGCCTCCTGCGTGGCCCGAGTCGAACAAGCCCTGAACGCCCTGCCCGGCGTTCTCGAGGCGCATGTGAACCTCGCCACGGAAACCGCCCAGATCACCGCCCTGCGCGGTGCCATCCAGCCCCAAGACATCGTGCAGGCCGTGCGCGGCGCGGGCTATACCGCGACACCACGCACAGAGGGGGCCGACACAACCGCCCGCGAAGACGCCGACAAGGTCACCACGGCACGCAACGCCTTCCTCATCGCCGCGCTCCTGACCCTTCCTGTCTTCATCGGCGAAATGGGCGGCCACCTGTTCCCGCCCTTCCATCACTGGATTCACATGACCATCGGCCTCACCACCTCGTGGACAATGCAATTCCTGCTTACCACGCTGGTGCTGCTCTGGCCGGGTCGCGCCTTTTTCACCAAGGGCATCCCGCTATTGCTAAAGCGCACGCCCGACATGAATTCGCTTGTTGCCCTCGGGGCCTCGGCAGCATGGGGCTACTCCACCGTCTCGCTCTTCGCCCCCAGCCTCCTGCCTGCCGCCGCCCGCAACGTCTATTTCGAAGCCGCCGCCGTGATCGTCACCCTGATCCTTCTCGGCCGCTGGCTCGAAGCCCGCGCCAAGGGCCGCACGGGGGCGGCCATCCGGAAACTCGTCGGCCTTCAGGCCAAGTCCGCCCGCGTCGAACGCGACGGCTCCGTCACCGAAGTGCCGGTTGACCAGATCATCCTCGGTGACCTCCTGCACCTACGCCCCGGCGAACGCATCGCGGTGGATGGCACCGTCGAAACCGGCGTATCCTTCATCGACGAAAGCATGATCACCGGCGAACCGATCCCGGTCGAGAAATCCACCGGCGACACCGTGGTGGCCGGTACGGTCAACGGCCAAGGCGCCCTCACGTACCGCGCCACCGGCGTTGGCAGCGACACCATGCTGGCCCGCATCATCGCCATGGTCGAACAGGCACAGGGCGCCAAGCTGCCGGTTCAGGCATTGGCCGACCGTGTCGTGCTGATCTTCGTGCCCGCCGTGATCGCCATCGCCCTGACGGCCCTTGCCGCCTGGCTGGCGTTCGGCCCCGAACCGCGCCTGTCACATGCGCTGGTCGCGGCGGTATCCGTCCTGATCATCGCCTGCCCCTGCGCCATGGGCCTCGCCACCCCGACCTCGATCATGGTGGGCACCGGCCGCGCTGCCGAACTTGGCGTCCTGTTTCGCCGGGGCGAGGCGCTGCAACGCCTCGAAGACGTCTCCGTTGTCGCCTTCGACAAGACCGGCACCCTGACCGAAGGCCGCCCAACCCTGTCGGCGCTGATTGCCACCACCATGCCCGAGGCCGCCCTCCTGCGCCTTGCCGCCGCCGTCGAAAGCCAGTCCGAACACCCGATCGCCCGCGCCATCGAAAGCGCCGCGCTGGAACAGGGGCTCGACCTTCCGCCCGTGAAAGACTTCAACGCCATCGGCGGCTTTGGTGTCCGCGCCTCGGTCGAAGGCCATGACATCCTGATCGGGGCCGACCGCCTGATGACCCGCGAAGGCATCGACATCGCCGCCCTCGCCGATCAGGCCGCATCCCTCGCCAGCAAGGGCCAGACCCCGTTCTACATCGCGCTCGACGGCGAGCTTGCCGGCCTCGTCTCGGTCGCGGATCAGGTCAAACCCTCGGCCCGCGCAGCCATCAACCGCCTGCACGCCATGGGCAAGACCGTCGCCATGATCACCGGCGACAACACCGCCACGGCCAAGGCCATCGCCGCCGATCTCGGCATCGAACATGTCGCCGCGGAAATCCTGCCCGAGGGCAAGGCCGACACCGTCACCGCCCTGCGCGCCGCCCACGGCCCCATCGCCTTTGTCGGCGACGGCATCAACGACGCCCCGGCACTGGCCACCGCGAATGCGGGCATCGCCGTCGGCTCTGGCACCGATGTCGCCATCGAAAGCGCCGACGTGGTGCTCTTGTCCGAAGACGTCTCGGGCGTGGTCAACGCCCTGCATATCTCGCGCCAGACCATGCGCAACATCCGGCAAAACCTGTTCTGGGCCTTTGCCTATAACGTTGCCCTGATCCCTGTCGCCGCTGGCCTGTTCTATCCCCTGCTCGGCTGGCAACTCTCGCCCATGCTCGGCGCTGGCGCCATGGCCCTCAGCTCGGTCTTCGTCCTGTCCAACGCCCTGCGCCTTCGCACGCTTTCTCCCGCCATCGCCAAAGGAGACACCCAATGAACATCGGTGAAATTTCGACCCGCTCGGGCCTGCCCGCCAAAACCATCCGCTACTACGAAGACATCGGCCTGATCCTGCCGGAACGCTCGGAAAACGGCTATCGCCGCTTCAACGAGAACGACCTGCACCGCCTGTCCTTTCTTGGCCGCGCCCGCGCCCTTGGCTTCTCGATTGAGGACTGCCGCACCCTGATGGCCCTCTACAAGGACGAGGCCCGCGCCAGCGCCGACGTGAAACAGGTCGCCACCGAACACCTGACCCGCATCGAAGAAAAGATCGAACAGCTGCAATCCATGCACGACACGCTCTCGCATCTTGTCTCGGAATGCGCCGGCGACAATCGCCCCGACTGTCCGATCCTGAACGATCTCGCCAGCCCGAAAGCCTGCCACAAAGGCTAGGGTCACACCGCACCCCGAATTTCGTCATTTCTCCCTAGACCTGCCCGCCCCAAGCCCTAGCTTGCCCCGCATGACGATTGCGATTCACTGGTTCCGCCGCGACCTGCGGCTCTCGGACAACCCCGCCCTTCTGCGCGCCGCCCAATCCGGCACCGTGCTGCCCGTCTTCATCCTCGAAGACAACCAGCCCCTCGGCGGGGCCAGCCGCGCTTGGCTGCACCGATCCCTTCACGCCTTGAACACCGCGCTGAACGGCACCCTGCGCTGCGTCTCCGGCAACGCCTCGGAAATCCTGCCCCAGCTGATCAATGAGACCGGCGCGACAACCGTCACCTGGACCCGCCGCTATGACGCCACCGGCATCGAAACCGACACGACCCTCAAGGCCGCCCTTTCCGATCAGGGCATCTCGGTCGTTTCCGAAAACGGTGCGCTTCTCTGGGAACCATGGGAAGTCAAAAAAGCCGATGGCACCCCCTACCGCGTCTTCACCCCCTTCTACCGCAAGGGCTGCCTCTCTGCCGCGCCACCACGCCTCCCCTTGCCTGCGCCGGACCTCACCCTCACCGACGCCCCGAACCCCACGCGGATCGACGACCTGAACCTGATCCCGACACCGCGCTGGGATATCGACACCCTCGCCCACTGGTCCCCCGGCGAAGCAGGCGCACAGGCCCGTCTCGACACCTTCCTTCAGGACGGCATCATCAACTACAAGGACGGCCGCAACATCCCGGCCGATCCCAAGGTCTCGCGCCTCTCGCCCCACCTTGCCTTTGGCGAGATTTCCCCGAACACCGTCTGGCACAGCGCCCGCCAATTGCCCGCCTCGCAGGATCGCGACCACTTCCTGTCGGAACTGGGCTGGCGCGAGTTCTCCTATTCGCTCCTGTTCCACAACGGCGACATCGCCACCCGCAATCTCAACGCCAAGTTCGATGCCTTTCCCTGGGCCGAGGCCACCGCCCCCCTTGCGGCATGGCAACAGGGCCAGACCGGCATTCCCATCGTGGATGCCGGTATGCGCGAGCTCTGGCAAACCGGCTACATGCACAACCGGGTGCGCATGATCGTCGCCTCTTTCCTCGTTAAGAACCTGCTGATCCACTGGCATCACGGGCTGCACTGGTTCGACGACACCCTGTTTGACGCCGACCCCGCCAACAACCCGGCCTCGTGGCAATGGGTGGCAGGTTCAGGCGCCGACGCCGCGCCCTATTTCCGCATTTTCAACCCGGTCACCCAAAGCCAGAAGTTCGATCCCGACGGCCGATATATCCGAACCTATGTCCCCGAAATCGCCGCCCTTCCCGACCGCTCACTGCACGCCCCGTGGGAGGCCCCGGCCCTGGTCCTGAAGGCCGCAAACATCACGCTTGGCACCACCTATCCGATGCCGCTTGTCGATCTGAAGGATTCGCGCGCCCGCGCACTCGCCGCTTTCGATGAGACCAAGACCGCGTAACTCCCGATCTTGTTACCGCTAGCTGGTGCCACCACGTCACGTTTATCGCTAACACTGGCCTTAGTGGCCCTGCCCCCCCTTTCCGAAAGGAAACTTCCCGCATATACCGCGCGCAAATTCTGGACAAAGGGATACGTCTATCATGACCGTCACTGTAGGTATCAACGGATTTGGCCGCATCGGCCGCTGCACCCTGATGCACATCGCCGAAAGCGCGCGCGAAGACATCAAGGTTGTCAAGGTAAACGCAACCGGCCCGCTTGAGACCGCTGCCCACCTGATCCGCTACGACTCGGTCCACGGCCGCTTCCGCAACGAAGTGAAAATCGGCGAGAACATGATGGACCTCGGCGCAGGCGAGATGCAGATGTACTCGACCTACGACATGGACGAACTGGACTGGAGCGGCTGCGACATCGTTCTGGAATGCACCGGCAAGTTCAACGACGGTGAGAAAGCCAAAAAGCACCTCGAGCGTGGCGCGAAAAAGGTTCTCCTGTCGGCCCCCGGCAAGAACGTCGACAAGACCATCGTTTTCGGTGTCAACGACGAGATGCTCGAAGCCTCCGACACCATGATCTCGAACGGCTCCTGCACCACCAACTGCCTGGCACCGGTTGCCAAGGTCCTGAACAACGCCTTCGGCATTGAATCGGGCATCATGACCACGATCCACGCCTATACCGGCGACCAGCCGACCCTCGACCGTCGCCACAAGGACCTGTACCGCGCCCGCGCCGCAGCAATGTCGATGATCCCGACCTCGACCGGCGCCGCCAAGGCCCTGGGCGAAGTTCTGCCCGAACTCAAAGGCAAACTCGACGGCTCCGCGGTTCGCGTTCCCACCCCGAACGTGTCCGCTGTTGACCTGACCTTCGTGGCCAAGAAAGACGTCACCGAAGCCGACGTGAACGCCGCAATGGCTGAAGCCTCCGCCGGCGCCATGAAAGGCGTTCTGGGCTACACCGAGGAAAAACTGGTGTCGACCGACTTCAACCACACCGAGGAAAGCTCGATCTTCGCAGCCGACCAGACCAAGGTCATCGGCGGTCGTCTCGTCCGCGTCCTGGCATGGTACGACAACGAATGGGGCTTCTCCTGCCGCATGGCAGACGTCGCCGTGAAGATGGGCAACATGTAAGCCGTCCCATCCGGCACTGAAACTTGCGCCTCCGGACACTCTCGGGCATATCTGCTCGAAAGCATCCGGAGGCGCTTTCATTATGACCAACCCGATCGCCGTGTTCCTGGCTCTCGTGATCTTCGCGGCCCTTGGCTACGATTTGGTCTTTCTGAACGGGCAGGTCTCGCTCTTCCTCGCCCGCAAACTCGCCGACCTGATCGAGTGGCTCGCTTTCTGGCGCTAGTCCATCCGGATCTTGGTCCACACGGTTCCCTTCACCGATTTTTCCCAGTTCAGGTGCACGTCCGACCCGTCGCTGCCTTCTTCCACCGACACATAGGGCATCGTGTATTCGGTCACGTTCGACGTGTTCTTGATCTTGCCCTTCATCACCACCGCCTCGACAGCCCGCGCCCGCCAGCCAAACGGCAGCCGTCCTTCCGTTTCGACAACCCAAGTGCTCGCGTGGCTGTTCTGGTCATGCTCGATCAGCACCGGATTGTGAACCGGGGTGGTGATCGCGTGAAACGAGTTCCCCTCGAACAGCACATGCTTGCCCTTGGTCTTGTCGAGATCGGCAAAGGTCGTGTCCACCTGATCCACCCGGTCCACGGCACCATGCACCGACCGGAACTTGTTCCCCGTCACGGTCAGCCCGCCAAGGTAATGCCCGCTGCCATGCGGCTTGATCACGATGAACCCGGTCCAGGGGGCCACGTCGCCCGACAGGAACACGCTGTCGGTCACGCTTAGCGAGCTGAACGAGAAACCGCCATTGAAGCTCGGCACAGCGCTGTATTCATTGGTCCATTCAATGCTGCAATTGTCGACATAGTTGCCGTCAAACGTCAGGATCGGATGCGACACCGCGATCAAAAGACCCGCCGTGCGCACACCGCCGGTCTCGCCATCGCCCTGGAAAAAGTGGTTGCCGATCACCGTTGCATTGGTCCCGCCGATCACCGCGAAATGGCGGAACTGGCTGGCACGGTTGCTGCGCAGCTTCACATCATTCGAATTGCTGTTGATCGCCACGCTCTGACGGTCCTGCGCCCGCGTGCCGCCCTCCGCCGTGTTGAAATTGCAGTGATCCACCAAAAGCCCCTGGCACCCGCCACCGTGGCTGGTGATCCCGCGATGTGCGGGCCGCGTGAAATGGCAGTTGCGCACATGGAACAAAAGCCCCGAGGGTGCCAGAAGGATGCCACTGGCCTTCGAGTTGCACAGGAACTCGATCCCCTCCACCTCGAAAGACTGAATCTTGTCGAAGCCACTGAAATCCATCACGTATTTGAACCGCGTGAAGGTATAGGTCTGCACCCCTTCGGCATCGAACAGCGGCTGGGACAAGGTAACTTCCTGCGCCGCCTCGTTCTTGGAACGCACATAGATCTCGCGCCCCACCCCGTTGCCCGTGACCAGCGATCCCACCGGAATATTCGCCACGTTCGTCACGTTGCTCAGGGTCTTACTGTTCGACGCGTTGTAAGTCGCCGTCGAGTTCACAACCTCCGGGTCCCACACCGTATCGCCGGTCACATAGAACTGCCCGTTCCGGATCACCCGGCGCTGCGCATATTGCGTGCGATTGGGCACGATGGCCTGCATATCCATCGGCCCGTCGATGGTGATCCGCCGCCCACCAAGATCAAGCGACTCGTGATCGGCATTGTTCAGCAACGACTGGAACGCCTTCTCGAACGCCAGCCGCTCGTTCCCGAAGGCATCGAAATAACTCTGGTAGTCAAAGTTCTTGGTCAGCCCGAACAGCTTGTCCGTCGGCATCGTCACCGTGCCGACAAAGCGCACCGGCGTGGTGAATGTCATGTCCGCATCAAGGAAATACGTCCCCTCCGACACCAGCACCTCGCGCCCGTCCGCGGCATCATTGGCCGCGGCAAAAGCCGCAGAGTCATCGGTTATCCCATCCCCCACGGCCCCGAAATCGCGCACGTCGACCCAATCCATCATGTCCCGCAGATAGGCGCTGGTAATGTCGATAACCTCGAGATCGTCGATACGCACCACGCCGCCAATCGCGCCGGTCAGGTCAAGGCCGACATGGGCATAGACCACGTCATCGCCCCAGACCATGTCCACGCCACCACGCGTGCCGCCACCAATGATCGCGCTCACCTCGACAATATCGCCATAGGTCGTGATCGACACATCCGGACCAACCTCGACAAGGCCGCTCACATGGGCATTGCTGCCATTGCCGGCCCATGCCGCGATCCGCACATCCGGTAGTGCCCCCGAAACGGCCTTCACGCGCGCTTTGACCTGAAGGTAACACCCCGGCAGGATCGGCGTCTGCCCCATATGGCGCAGCTTCTGGGTGGCCTCGGTCTTCACCAGCTCCAGACAGCCGCCAAAGTCCGCATCCGACGGCACCAGCGCTGCATTGACCGCACCGTCATAGGTATCCGATCCCGGCGTGCCATCGCCGCTCGACCAAACACCCAGCCCATCCGCAAACGCAGGCGGCATCAGCAGCACGCCATCGGTAATCGCCTTGTTCATGGTTTCCCTTTCCTTGCCGCCCGCCCACGGGCTCATCACTTTGGAAAGGGAAGTATCAGGCCGGGTTTAACGCCCCCCGACCCCACCGTGACGGTGGCTGTTCAGGCCCCCGCCCCCGGCATCTGCAAAAGCTGCACCGCATTGATGCGCCACATGCCATCTACCTGCACCATCTGGTAATCCAGCATGTGCAGCACGCCCTTGGTGTCGCGTACCATCACCCGCTGCCACACCCGTCCGGCAATTTCGCGCCGCTCAAGATAGCGCACATCTTCCGGCCGCCAGACCATCGGATACCCCTGCCGCACCATCTCGCCAAAGCGATCCGGCCCGCCGAAAATCCCCTGGATGGTCGGACTGGCATAGGCAAACGCGCCCGCGAAATCATCCTGCTGAAACGCCGAGATCTGGGCGCCGATCACGTCCTCGATACTGGCCTCTGCCACGGCAACCACCGGCGCCCATGCAAGGATAAACCCTGACATCCATACACGCATGACTGTTTCCTCCCTATCGGGAGAAAGCTAGCGCCACGCCGACACACGTCAATTTTCAAGAGAAAAAGGCCCCACCCAAAGGGCAGGGCCAATCTGATCAGACCAGATCGCCGGCCAATGCCTTCTCGATCAGCGCGATGGTCTCGTTCACGCCATAAAGCGCGATAAAGCCACCGAAACGCGGCCCCTGCGACGCGCCCAAAAGCACTTCGTAAATCGCCGAGAACCACGCACGCAGCGGTTCGAACTCGTTGGTCTTGCCAATCGCAAAGACCACGGATTGCAGGAACTCCTCGCTGTCGAAATCGGCCTCGGGCAGGGCATCATCGTTGCCCATCATCGCGTTCTTGGCCGCAATCGCCGCCAGCGCCGCCTCTTCCGATTTCAACGCATCCGCCAGTTCCTGAAGCGCCTTGCGCTCCTGATCGGTCGGCGCGCGATACACCTTCGCGGGCTTCACGAAATCATGGAAATACCGCACGGCAAAACCCGCCGCCGCATCCAGACCCGGATGGGTTTCAGCGGTCGCATCCGGCGCATACTTGTTGATAAAGCCCCAAAGGGTTTCCTTGTCCTCGGCATTCGACACGCTGGCGATATTCAGCAGCATCGAGAACGGCACCACCATGTCCGACTGCGGAACATCACCGCCGTGGATATGCCACACCGGGTTGTTCAGCTGCCCCTTGATGTCCTGCCCGTGATAGGCCCGCAGCTGCTGGTGGTATTCGTCCACCGCCTTTGGGATCACGTCGAAATGCATCCGCTTGGCCGTCTTCGGCTTCTGATACATGAAATAGGCAAGGCTCTCGGTCGAGGCATAGGTCAGCCATTCATCAATCGACACACCATTGCCCGACGACTTCGAAATCTTCTGCCCGTTCTCATCAAGGAACAGCTCATACGAGAAGTGCTCGGGCTGACGGCCACCCAGCGCACGGCAGATCGCGTCATAGATCTTCTCGTTGGTGGCGTGTTCCTTGCCATACATCTCGAAATCCACGCCAAGCGCGGCCCAGCGGGCACCAAAGTCCGGCTTCCACTGCAATTTCACATTGCCGCCCGTCACCGGCACAGTCCATTCCTTGCCGTCCTCGTCATCAAAGGTCACGGTATAGGTCTCTGCACAGACCTTTTTCATCGGCACATACAGAACGCGCCCGGTTTCCGGATGTAGCGGCAGGAAGATCGAATAGGTCGCCGCGCGCTCTTCGCGCAGCGACTTCAGCATGATCTTCATGATCGCATCATAGTTGTCGACCGCGCGCTTCAGCACCTCGTCGAATTGCCCCGACTTATAGAACTCGCGCGCCGAGTAGAATTCATACTCGAAGCCAAAGGTATCAAGGAACCGGCGCAGCATCGCGTTGTTGTGCTCGCCAAAGCTGTCATGGGTGCCAAACGGATCCGGCACCGAGGTCAGCGGCATCTGCAGATATGCCTCAAGCTTTTCGGGGTTCGGCACGTTCGACGGCACCTTGCGCATCCCGTCAAGGTCATCCGAGAAACAGATCAGCTTGGTCGGAATGTCCGAAATCGCCTCAAAGGCGGTCTTGATCATCGTGGTGCGGGCGACTTCGCCAAAGGTGCCGATATGCGGCAGGCCCGACGGCCCATAGCCGGTTTCGAACAGAACATAGCCCTTTTCCGGCGCGCCCTTCGCATACCGTTTGAGAAGCCGGCGCGCTTCTTCAAAGGGCCAGGCTTTCGAGGTCATTGCAGCGTCGCGCAGTTCAGACATGTTGTTCTCCAATCGTCGGTCGGCCTACCCCATGTATGCCAACCCGCGGCTTCCTATTGTGCCAGTGCAGCATGGTCAATATTTACACGCAAAACAAACGCTTTTCAGGGCAATTTTCCCGCCCTCACGCCACGGCCTCCTCTGCCCCGCGCTCCGTGATCCAGTCAAACACCGCCCGCACCTCGGCCCGCGCCGCCAATCCGTCCCTGGCCGCCACGTAATACCCCCGCGCCGAATGCGCCTGTGCCTGCCCCAAACGCAGCATGGCACCGCTTTCGAGAAAATCCCCAAGCAAGCCCGACCAGCACAGACAGACCCCCTGTGCCGCAAGCGCCGCGTTCACCACCATCGCATAGGAATTGAAGTCCAGCAGCCGCACATCCCGCGGCACCTCCAGCCCCTGCGACTGGAACCAGCTCGGCCAGTCATGCCAGTGCCGCCGCGCACTCTCCATCGTCAAAAGGGTCATGCCGTCAAAGGATGCCACATCCGGCGCAACACCCCGCCTTTGCAGGTACAGCGGGCTGGCCACCGGAAACACCCCGTTACCAAGAACCCGCGCCTCGCCCGCAACACCTGCATCCGGCAGACCAAAGCGCACCGAAACATCGCCGGGGCGCTCGGGATCACCATACTCTTGGCTTATGATGCGAATGGTCACCTCGGGAAAGGCCGCCTCGAGCTCTGCCAACTTGGGAATAAGCCACGATCCGACAAAACCCGACGGCGCCGTGACGGTCACAACACCCTGGTCCCGGCCCTTGCGGATACGATCAACCACCGTCTCGATCTGTCCGAAACTGCCCCGCAGAACATGGGCCAAGTCCCTGCCCTGCTGCGTCAATTGCACGGGCTTGCGGCTGCGATCAAACAGGGGACACCCCAGTTCCTCTTCCAGCGCCGCAATCCGCCGCGAAATCGCCGGTTGCGAAACATTCAGCTCACGCGCCGCCCCCGTCAACGTCCCGTGACGCACGGCGGCATAAAAGGCGGTCAGCCCGGAAAAGGCAGGAAGACGCACAGACATCATAACCTCAGCGTATATTACAATACACCTTTAGCGCATTGCCGCGACTCGTCAAACCCTCCTAGATGGCCACAACAGCAGGAGGACATCATGACCGCGCAAACCGCCCCCGAGACCCTTGATCTCGTTGCCGACAACATCCCGACCGAACCCAGCAGCACCGCCTTTGCCATCAACGCCGCGCAGGTCCCCCTCGAAGGTGGCACCGACCCGGCCTATGGCTCGGTCCGCTGGCGCACTCTGATCAATGGCAACGCCGATGCGCCCAAGGAATTCGTCCTTGGCATCGCGGAATTCGAACCCCACGGCACCCTTGAGCCGCACCGCCATGACCCCGCCGAGTTCTACTTCGGCCTCGAAGGCTCGGGCGTCGTCACCATCGACGGCACACCGCACGAGATCGCACCGGGCGTTGCCATCTATGTTCCCGGCGACGCCGAACACGGCACCGTCGCCGGCCCGGACGGTCTGCGCTTTGCCTATGGCTTCGCCGAACCAAGCTTTGCCGGCATCACCTACCGTTTCTCGGCCTGATCCCCCTTGCTGGGGCAAACCTGCATCCTTATTCTAGGAACAACCCAAGTACGAAGGATCGCAGCGTTTGCCCCAGGACATTCCCAACCCGCTCAGCCCGCAAGACAGCCTCGTTGCCGTGATGGTCGCCGTCTCTGCCTCGGACGAAAACATCCGCACCGTCGAGCTGGTCAAGATCCAGTCCGCCGTGAACAACCTGCCGATCTTCGCCGACTACGACATCGACCGCCTGAAAACCGTGTCGCAGATCGTCTTTGATCTCTTCGAACAGGAAGACGGCCTCGCCGCCCTTTTCGGTCTGGTCCACGAAGCCCTGCCCGAACGCCTGTATGAAACCGCTTACGCGCTGGCCTGTGACGTGGCCGCAGCCGACGGCTCTCTGGCCGAGACCGAACTGCGCCTGCTGGAAGAAATCCGCTACGAGCTGAACATCGACCGCCTGCACGCCGCCGCCATCGAACGCGGCGCCCGCGCACGCCACATCGTCTAAACTTAGGGGGGCGTTTTTCTTTTTGAAAATGCCCCACTTCATGCAACCATGGGTGTCCAAGCAATTTTCGGACATCCATGCGTACATTCTTACTGACACTCATTCTTGCCAGCGGCCTCACCCTACCTGCGGTCGCTTATGCCTTCACTTCGGCCCCGCGCACCATCGAGGCCCGCGTCGACAAGTCTGACCAACAGGTCACGATCTTCATCAACGGGCGCAAGAAATACACCTGGATTGTCTCCACCGCGCGGCGTGGCAAGATCACCCCCACCGGCACCTATACCGCCTACTTCCTGTCGCGGCATCACCGCTCAAGCCTCTACGACAACGCGCCGATGCCTTACTCGATCTTCTTCCACAGCCACTACGCGATCCACGGCACCGACCAGATTTCCCGCCTCGGCCGCCCCGCCTCCGCTGGCTGCATCCGCCTGCACCCGGACAACGCCAAGATCCTCTTTGACCTCACCAAGAAGGTGGGCATGGAGAACATGACCGTCACGATCACGGAATAGCTTTAGACCTCAGCAATTGCCGCCAATAACTGCCGACAGGCTGCTGCAGTCTGTCCGTCACAGTCCAAATGACCATTCCAGCCGCTCAAAGACACCGCACAAATCCTGTTTTGGGCGGCAAAGGTCCGACAAGCCTCGATGACTTCTTCAAGACGGGGACCATCGTCAACAGGATAGTTGTTGGCCGGCACGTCCACCGCGTCAACTACATCATTGTCGATATGCAGATGGACAGGCCGGTCGAGCACAATATCCGCGAACATGGAGAGATCTAACCGGTTCAAATTCGACGACCGCACCGCCTCGGCTTCTAGCGGATCAAGATCTCGCGCTTCCACCAGCCAGACATCGCTCTCGGTAACGGGCCTTTGCCCAGAGGCGCGCGCAATCGACAAATCACCTTTGCCCACCATCATCGCCAGCGGCATACCCCCAAGAAATCCCGATGGGGATGTCTCATAAGTGTTGAAATCTCCATGAGCATCTAACCACACGAGTACTGGCGCCAAGCCAGCCTTCTGTAGCCCCGCCATCACGGGGAGACTGGCACAACAATCTCCCGCAATGGAGAACGGAACCTCACCCTTCGTAGCTGCTTTGGCCACGATGTCCGCGATTGGACGATGCCCTCTAGACAGGCTCTCAGCAGATCGGTCTGCAATTCCGCTAGGGTCATTAAGCACAAAGTTCTCGCCTTTGGGCACAGCATTTACAAGAGCCATGTCTTTGTTCTCAAAGAAGTACGGCGTCACGATCCAAGTGGTTTTCATATGCTTCTCACTTTTCTGAAAGCGTCTATCCCAGATAGATCCCTTCCCAGCGCTCGATCAGCCGCTGCTGAACCGACTTCGCCTTGCGGTTCCACGCCCGCGCGCCCTTGGGCCGCTCCCTGTCATTGGCCGCAATCGCCGCCCGCGCCTTCTTGTCCGCCGAGAAGATCGCAAAGGCCAGCACCCGCCCATCCGCCAGCGTCACATAGCCCGCAAGCCCGCTCACAAAGTTCAGCGTGCCGGTCTTGGCCACCACCCGAGTCGCCGTGTTCTTGCGCAGGTTGCCCTTGCGGTCCTTGAGCTTGATGTTCTTCAGGATCGGCCCCAGCACCTCGTGCTGCGCCACGCCCGACAGGGCCTGCGCCAGCGCATCCGCCCGCATCCTCGAGGCCGCACCAAGGCCGGAATGATCAACCAGCGCCGCCCCCTGCATCCCCAGCGACTGCGCCGCCCAGCGGTTCATCTCCTGCGCCGACTGCTTCAGGCTGCGCACCGCCACGCCGCGTAGCTGTGTCGCCGCGATCCCCACCATCTCTGCAGTCAGGTTGGTGGAATACTTCAGCATCCCGCGCAGCACCTCACTCAGCGGCGCACTCTTATGGGTGACCAGAACAACGCCCGACGGCGCCTGCTGCACCACCTTGGCCCTTTTCAACACGATGCCATGCGCCCGCGCCAGCGTGCGAAACACATCCCCCGCATAGGCCTCGGGCACCCGCACCGGCAACCACCGCGCGCCCCCCTTGCCCAGCGCGCCCTGCGCCACCGTCCAGTGATCCGTGCCGCCCTTGCTTTCATAGGTGTAAACCGGCAATTGCCGCTTCACGACGCGCATCTTGGCGATACTCACGTCCGGGCGGTAATTCCGCGACCGTGCGTCCATCGCAACGCTGTACCCGTTGTTGGCGCGTTTCCATTCGAAATGCACCCGGTTGTAGTTGAGGCAAAGCCCGGAAATCGTCGGGTTATAACCGGCATGTTCCGGCTGCCCCGGATCAATCCGCGCGATCTTCGGCATGGCCCCGCCATACACAAGAAAACGCCCCGAAACCTCGCGAATACCCGCCTTTTTCAACTCTGCCGCCATCCAGGACAGCGCATCCGTGTCCAGCGTCGGATCGCCCCCGCCCTCAAGCACAAGATCACCCTTCAGAACCCCGTTCTCCACAGGCCCCGTACGTTTCAGGAACGTAGGAAACCTGTATCCCGCCCCCAACGTGTCCAGTGCATAAAGCGCGGTCAGCGCCTTTGCGACACTCGCTGGCGGCATGGCATTCCCCGCGCGGTACCCTTCCAGCACCCGGCCACTGCCGACATCCACCACCGAAAGGCTCAATTGTCCGCGCAAACCGGCCTGTTTGATCAGCGCCTCAACCCCGGGCGCAACCCGCTGGCGCAGGCTTTCGGGACGCAATTTGGGACGCAGCGACTGTGTCACCGGCGCAGCCAGAACCGACGAGCCCAGCCCCGCCAGGCCCGTTGCCAGAAATGCCCTGCGTGTAAATGCCTTAACCATGATCCGACACTATGACGCCGCCCGCCGCAGGTCCATATGCAACCTGCTCAACATTGCGTTTCCCAGCCGTGAAACAACATGCTATGGCCGGCTCATGTGGCAGGCCCTCATCATCATGTTCATCGCCATGTCGATGATCCCCGCAGGCGACACCGCGGGCAAGCTTCTGACCAATGTGCACGAGGCCTCGCCGTTCTTCGTGGCCTGGTCTCGCTTCGTGCTCGGCACGCTCATGGCCTTGCCCTTCCTGCGCCCCGATACCTTTCGCCTGATGAAAGACTGGCGCATCTGGCTGCGCGCTCTGTTCCTGACCGGCGGCATCACCTTCATCCAGATCGCCCTGACAACGGCCCCTGTTGCCAATGTCTTTGCCGCCTTTTTCGTTGGCCCGATCCTCAGCTACGTGCTCTCCGCCGTCCTGCTGCGCGAAGCGGTCACGCCGATGCGCAGCGCCCTCATGGCGCTTGGCTTCATCGGTGTCCTGCTGGTTGTGCGCCCCGGCTTTGATGCCTCGCCCGGCCTGGCCTTCGCGGCCCTCGCGGGCTGCTGCTATGGCGCCTTCCTGACATCCTCGCGCTGGCTGGCCCCGCTCGGCCGCCCCGGCAGCCTGTTCTTCAGCCAACTATTCCTCAGCGCGGTGATGATGACCCCGTTCTGCTGGCACATGACGCCCGCACTCACCCCGACAATCGCGGGTCTTTCCCTGGCCAGCGCCGCCTTCTCGGCAGGCGGCAACCTGCTCCTGCTCTACGCCTACCAACGCGCCACCGCCTCGTCACTCGCACCTTATGTCTATTTTCAGCTGATCGCCGCCACGGCCCTGGGCTGGGCGGTCTTCCATGACCTGCCTGACCTGCTCACCATCGCCGGTCTTGTCCTGATCATCGGTGCGGGTCTCGCCTCGGCCGTCCTCGGCCAACGCGCTGCCCGTGCCTAGCGCACCCAGCCCCCACGCGCCCGAATATCACTCGAACTCACATCCAGCATCGGCACGTTGACGAAACACCAGGCCGGGGCCTCGGCCTGCGCCAACAGATGGCTTTGCGAGGCCCGCAGCCGCGCATGACGATAGACCTGCGCCGCCTTCGCGGTCCGCGCCTCAACTCGATCCCCGGGCCGCGCCAGCACCCCTACGGGCACCCGCTCCATGATCTCCTGCCAGTCCCTCCAGAGGTGAAACTGCGCAAGGTTGTCCGCCCCCATGAGCCAGACAAACCGCACCCCCGGATGCGCCGCCTGCAAGGCCCGCAGGGTTTCCGCCGTATACCGCGTGCCCGCCCGCGCCTCGAAATCGCTGACCTCGACGCGCGGATGCCGCATCACCTGCCGCGCCGCCGCCATCCGACGATCCAGCGCCGCCGGCCCTTGTGCCTTCAACGGATTGCCGGGACTGACCAGCCACCACACCCGATCCAGCCCGAACCGCTTCATGGCCTCAAGGGTGATATGCACATGGCCGCCGTGGGCCGGATCAAACGATCCCCCCAACAGCCCAATCGTGACCTTCCGATATCTGCTCGCCGCGCTCATCCCTCTGATGTAATGCGCCCCTTTGCGACACACAACAAGGACTTAGGCAACGCCAGCCAAGACCCGCAGGGATCGGGACCACAGCGTCCCGCCACCACCATCAGGCAAAACCCGCCCTCTTGACGCCCCCATATGGTTGACATAAGTAAATCAAAACAGTTGACACAAGGCAACCAATGTCCCTCGACCCCATCGCCCGCATCCGCCGCTTCAACCGGGCCGTGACCCGCGAAACCGGCGTGCTTGACCAGTCCTTTCTTGGCCGTGGCCGCCCGCTGGGCACCGCACGCGTCATCCATTCCATCGGCCCCGAGGGCCGGGACCTCGACAGCATCCGCGCCTACCTGAACCTCGACAAAACCCTGCTCAGCCGCACCCTGCGCGGCCTTCAGGACGAAGGCCTCGTCACCCTCGCGCCCCACCCCGAAGACGCCCGCCGCCGCATCGCCACCCTGACCACGGCAGGCCTTGCCGAATATCACGCCTACAACACCCTCTCCGACCAGCAGGCCCACGCCCTGCTTGCCCGCCACCCCAAGCCCGACACCCTTCTGGCGGCGATGGACCTTGTCGCCTCTGCCCTCACCGCACAGGCGATCACGCTGGAAGAATGCGACCCGCAAAGCCGCGACGCGGTCTACTGTCTCGAAGAATACTACGCCGAACTTGGCCGCCGCTTTGACACCGGCTTCGACGTAAACCTCTCCGCCGACCCCGAAGCCACCGACATGATGGCCCCACGCGGCAGCTTCCTTGTCGCCACCTCCGACGGGCTGCCGCTTGGCTGCGTCGGCCTCAAGGGAACCGACAAGGGCTATGCCGAGATCAAACGCCTCTGGGTCTCCCCCGCCTCGCGCGGCCTCGGCCTCGCCCGCCGCCTGATGGACGCCGCCGAAGACAAGGCCCGCAGCCTCGGCATCACCACCCTGCGCCTCGACACCAACGCCGCCCTGCCCGAGGCCATCCGCCTCTACGAGACAACCGGCTGGCACCAGATCGACCGCTTCAACGACGACCCTTACCCCACGCATTTCTTCGAAAAACACCTCTAGGGCGTCGCATCCTCATCGGGGAGTGGAACAACCGCATCCCCGATGCGCACCAACCCACCGGACACCACGCTGGCACACCAGCCACCATGCCCGCGCACCGCGGAATACCCGCCGGTGCCAAAGGTTTCCTCCATCCGACTGCACGGCGCACAGATCACGGTGATCTCCAGAACCGCCGCCCCCACACGAACGCGCCGCCCCTTCAGGGCCGCAAGGTTGAGCCCCTCGATCACCAGATTGCGCCGCAGCTCTTCCGCCGCAACCGGCCCCCGCCCAAGCATCGCCCCGATCACCGGCAGATGTTCTTTCTGCACCAATGTCACCGCCCGCTTGCCGGCACGGCCGTGATCCCCCTCAAGACCCTCCGCCCCGATCCAGACCTCATCGACCGGGCGCACCCCTTCCCGACGCGCCCCTCTCAGGCCGATCCATGCCACCCGCCCGGGCTGTGCATAGCCCGCGATCAGATCCCGCAACCCCACCATCAGCGTGGCGACTCGAGAAAACGGTCATTCAAATCCGGCAGCCGCTCGAGCGGATAGGCTGGATGCAGGGTCCAGATGTTTTCCTGATCAAACTCCAGCGGTCGCAACGTCCCACCCGGAAAGGCCCGCGTCAAAAGCGCCAGGGCGATATCCGACATCACGCCGGGATTGTCGCGGAAATAGGAATGCCCCAGCCCCGACACGCCCTCGACCCGTATGAAATGGATCAACCCGACCCTGCGCAACGACGCCAGCTCGCCCGGCGCGAAATCCTCGGCATCCAGCCGCCCGAACCGCGCGCCCTGCGTCAACAGCGCCGCATAGGCCAGCGCCTGATCCTTGGGGTTCACATAGACATTCACCTGCTCGAACCCCTCCGAGAACCGCTCACTCAAAAGCCTCTGCCGGACAATACCCACATCCAGATCCGGCGCCGCAAGGATAAGAGTGCCGGTCTTCATCGTGTCCTTGGGCCGGTGCCCTCGCGCCCTTTCGCGAATGATCAACTCGCGCAGCCCCGCCGTCACCACATCCGCCCCCCGCGAATGGGCAACGATATCAATCTGCGTCACCTCCGGCACCGACGCCAACAGATCAAGCGTCTCCTTCAGGTGAAACACCGAGAATTCACCGGCCTCGCGATCCTTGAAATACTTGAAGATCCCCTTGTGTCCCGCCGGCCAGCTAAAGGCCATCGGGATCGACTGCCGCCCCGAAAAGTGCCAGAGGTTCGCCAGCGTCACCAGCGAGTCTTCGAAATCGTTGTTGAACCCGTGCACGTAAAACAGGATGCGCCCGGTTCCGGTTTCCCGAACCTTGGCGCGGATCGCCTCGCGGAACTGGCGGGCATACCCCTCATATTCCGCCTGCGCCACCGGGTCGACAACCACCAGCCCGTCCCGACGCTCGGCATCCAGCGGCGTTTTCGAAAACCGCACCTTGTCTTTCATGCTGACAACGCTCAGACGCACCGGATGCGCGATCATCGCCTCGCCATTATGTGCCAGCAACGCCGGCCAGCTGTCGGCCCCCTCGAACTGCACTTGCGCCGTCCCATAGCCCATCGAATCCGACCGTTCCGGCACATAGACAGGCACGCCGTTCGACTGCAGGTCCTGCGAGCGGTTGGTAACATACAAAAGTTCGGGCGTGACCGTGCGATAGGTCTCGGGCACCCGCGCTTCGGAATAGTTGCGCCCCTCGTTGTAAAGGTTCGGCACCGCTGCCAATCGGTCCGTCCGGGTGACAGAACACCCGATGATCAGCGCGCAGGCCGCAATCGCCCCCCAATATCTCCGCAAAACCGCTTCCTCCGCCAGTTATCAGGCAGGGCAACGCATTTTGACTGAAAAATCAAATCACAGATCCGCCACGCCGCAAATCCCCCCCGAAACCGCGCCCTTTGCAACGCGCCATACCGCAAGCCGACAAGCCACCCCTCCCCTCCAAGGGCAGCGCCCGACCCTGGGTGGGCGCCCAAGCGCCCTCCCGTGGGGAGGGTCGGGCGCTGCCCGGCGTTGCCGGGCAAACAGGCCCAACGAAAGTGCAGTTTTTACAGGGTTCGGATTGACCTCGCATTTGCCATCCCACACCCCATCCGCTATCACCCCTGCTAACGCGAAATTGCGCGACAGATTCCCACCAAGTTCGGAGTGTCCACATGGCATCCTATCAGTACGTCTATCACATGCAGGGGGTCTCCAAGACCTATCCCGGCGGCAAGAAATGCTTTGAGAACATCCACCTCTCCTTCCTGCCCGGCGTGAAGATCGGTGTGGTCGGCGTCAACGGCGCCGGTAAATCGACCCTGATGAAGATCATGGCCGGTCTCGACAAGGATTTCACCGGCGAGGCCTGGGCCGCCGAGGGGGCCAAGGTTGGCTACCTCCCGCAGGAACCGAAACTCGACGAGAGCCTGAGCGTGCGCGAAAACGTCATGCTGGGCGTGGCCGAGAAAAAGGCCAAGGTCGACCGTTTCAACCAGATCGCCGTCGAGATGGCCGAGAACTATACCGACGAGCTGATGGAAGAGATGACCACCCTTCAGGATGCCATCGACTCCGAGAACCTCTGGGATCTCGACGCCCAGATCGACGTCTCGATGGAAGCCCTGCGCTGCCCGCCGGACGATGCCGATGTCTCGAAACTCTCCGGTGGTGAACGCCGCCGCGTCGCGCTCTGCAAGCTGCTCTTGGAAGCGCCCGACATGCTCTTGCTCGACGAACCGACCAACCACCTCGACGCCGAGACCATCGCCTGGCTGCAACAGCACCTGATCGACTACAAGGGCACCATCCTCTGCGTCACCCACGACCGTTACTTCCTGGATGACATCACCGGCTGGATTCTCGAACTCGACCGGGGCCGCGGCATCCCCTACGAGGGCAACTATTCCGCGTGGCTGGAACAGAAGGCCAAGCGTCTCGAACAGGAAGCCCGCGAGGACAAATCCAAGCAGAAGACGCTGGAACGCGAACTCGAGTGGATGCGTCAGGGCCAGAAAGCCCGCCAGGCCAAGCAGAAAGCCCGGATCAACGCCTATAACGAGCTGGCCTCGCAATCCGAGCGCGAGAAAATCACCCGCGCCCAGATCGTCATCCCCAACGGCCCGCGTCTGGGTTCCAAGGTGATCGAGGTCGAGAACATCGCCAAACACTACGGCGACAAGCAGCTGATCGAAGATCTCACCTTCTCGCTGCCGCCGGGTGGCATCGTCGGCGTGATCGGCCCGAACGGCGCCGGTAAATCGACCCTCTTCAAGATGCTCACCGGCCAGGAACAGCCCGACAGCGGCTCGATCACCTACGGCGACACCGTGCAGCTGTCCTATGTCGACCAGTCGCGCGACGACCTCAACGATGGCGACACCGTCTGGGAAGCCATCTCGGGCGGCGCCGAGATCATCGAACTGGGCGACGCGCAAGTGAACTCCCGCGCCTACTGCTCTTCCTTCAACTTCAAGGGCGGCGACCAGCAGAAGAAGCTGAGCCTCCTGTCGGGTGGTGAACGCAACCGCGTGCACATGGCCCGCCTGCTGAAAGAAGGCGGCAACGTGCTGCTGCTCGACGAACCGACCAACGACCTCGACGTTGAAACCCTGCGGGCACTGGAAGACGCGCTTGTCGATTTCGCCGGCTGCGCCGTGGTCATCTCGCACGACCGTTTCTTCCTCGACCGGATCTGTACCCACATCCTCGCCTTCGAAGGCGACGCCCACGTGGAATGGTTCGAGGGCAACTTCGAAGATTACGAAGAAGACAAGAAACGCCGCCTCGGCCCCGACGCGCTCGAGCCCACACGCCTCAAGCACAAGAAGTTCACCCGCTGAACACGACAGGGGCCGGATCATCCGGCCCCTTTTCGTTTCTGAGGGAACCTGCCGCTCAAAAGTCCCGCTGGCAATTTCCATTGCTCCCCGGCAACCGAGCCTCTACCCTTCCCCAAAGCCCCCACCAACCAAGCGATTTCGACCCAAGCCCATTCATGCACTTCCCGCCCGCGCGTTTCACCCTGCTGTCCCTCATTGCCCCCGGCGAAGCCCACTCGGCCCGCGTCAACCTTGGCCTGCGCTCCTATCGCGAACTGCTGCGCCACGTGCTCAGCGAATGGACCTTCGACTGGCGTCACGGCGTCAGCACCCGACAGCGGATCGAAAAGGACAACCTCGACTTCGCCGACAAGACCGCACAGTCGCAATCGGAACGCTATCGCCCAACCCCGCCGCATTGCCTGACACAGGCGCTGCGCTGGCTCGCGACCGAAGCTGGCCCGTTCTCAAACCACCATCTTGTCGATTACGGCTCGGGTGCCGGTCTGGTTCTGATCCTCGCCCAGGCCGAAGGCTTCGCAAAGGCCACCGGCATCGAACTCTCCCCCAGCCTTGCCCAGCAGTGCCGGGGCAATCTGGCCCACACCGCGCGCAAGTTCCCCAACACCGCCTGCATCGTGCTCGAAGAAAACGCCGCGCTGTTCCAGCCCCCCGAATGCGCGACCGTCTTCTACTTCTTCAACCCCTTCAGCAGCGCCTACTTCGACGCCGCCCTTGCCCGCATTCAGGCCTCCCTCAAGGACGCCCCGCGCGATGTCTACATCCTCGTGTTCCAGGCCTCGGGCTACGAAGTCAAAGGCTTCGAAGAAATCGCCTGGATCACTGGCGTCAGCATCTTCCGCAATGTCGCCGAGGGGTGAACGACCCCATTCGTTTCAGAGGGAACCTGCCCCCTCACATCCCCGCCACCACGTTGAAACAAACCTTTCACCGCGCGACGGGCACCCCACATCTCTCCCAACACGCCCAAAGCCCCAAGGAGAGCCCATGCGTATCCTGATCCCCGCCCTTGTTGCCGCCGTCCTGATGGCCGTGGTCTGGCAATTGAACCTCCCGAAAGATTTCGGCGCCCACCCGTGGTGGTCGATGCAGGTTGTCCTTTACGGCGCCCCCATCGGCATCCTTGCCGCCAGCCTCGCCGCACTCCTGCCCGTCAAACCGCTGATCCGTTTCGCCATCTTCGCGCTGGCCACGGCCGCCGCCTTCTGGGTTGCCAAGAACGGCCAGCACGGCTTTGCCGTCTCCTATGCCGAAGACGCCGCCGCCGGCCAGCGCTGGTTCCTTGGCTGGCACGCCACCATGATTACCCTCGCAGCCACGCTGACCACCCTGATCCAGTCCCTGTTCCGCCGCTGACAGCGGGCACCGGGCACCGGATCAGTCGAAACTGATGGTGCCCACCAGCTGCGGCCCACCCGTGCGTTCGTTACGTTTTGAGCGCGCCTGAATACCCGCCAGCCTGCCGTCGCCGATCAGATGCTGGATGTTCGCAAGGTGTGTCGGATGCAGACGCACGCAGGTCTCCTCATTCCAGAGGTTGCGCGATACCGGTCCTGCGGTCGCCCAGGAAATCGCCACCGGAGACAGTTCGCGCCGCTTGACGCGGTTGCTCTCGATCAGGGTCTTGATGGTCTCGCCCATGATGTCCGCGCTTTCCTGAAAGCTCATGTCGCCGACGATCTCGACCTCATGGGCCGTAGGCTGCTTGCCGTCATTCACACATTTGCGGGCCACGAACAGCCAGTCATGAATGATATAGGCCGGCGCATAGCCCCAGGCCGACATGCCGCCGATCGATTGCAGCGGTTTCGGGACCGACCCGCCGTCGGTGTAAAACGGCTCGGGCCGGATCACCTGCACCTCCCCGTTGGCGCGGGTCCGGGTAAAGGTAAGCTCCTGCCCGCGCACCGGGACATAGACAAAATTGCCGTCACCAAAGGCCGTGTTGTTCTCGCCGACCCAGTAGACATGAACCGCGCCAGAGAAGGACCCCGCCTTCAGATCCTTGTAGTTGACATAGCCACAGGCCGAGAGCGCCAGCAGCACGAGACAGGACATGAGAAATCGCATGGGAAAATCCGCTTTCTTAAAACAATGAATACCCCACCCTAGCATAATCTGGCCTCGCGTCCGAGGGCCTACAACTCTCCCGCCATATCCGCGATCCGCGCCTCCAGCACCCGGTCGATCTCCAACTCGCCTGCGATCTTCATCTGCACCCATGTCCGCAACAGCCAATTGATCCGCGCCTGGTATCCCCTGCCCATGCCACGGAACATCCGCGCCACCGACTGATCAAGGTAGAGCGTGATCTTCTCCTTCGGCTCTTCCACGTCAATATCAAGCTCGAGCGTGTGCCAGGCATCCGGCACCTCGTCGCGCACCGCCGGTCCGACGGCATAGTCCCGTTGCAGGTATTGCAAACTCTGGATCAGCTTTTCCCGCGCCAGCCGCTGCGCGCGGGTTCCCCGTTGTCGTGTCATCCGTGATCTCCTTCCATCAGGCAGATCACACCCTCGCAGAGCGGGGTTAACACGCCAGAACCGCACCGCGCGGCGCACCTCCGCGATACAGCCGGAATACCGACGCAATACCGACGTGGATTTTCAGGCCTCCGGCACCGGCCGCGGCTTGCCGTCTTCGTCGATGGCCACATAGGTGAACACCGCTTCCGTCACCTTCTCGGTCTTGTCCGAACGGAACCGGTCTGCCCAGGCTTCGATGCGGATGGCCATCGAAGACCGTCCCACCCGTTCCACCCAGGCCCAGACGCAGAGCACATCACCGATCCCGACGGGACGGATGAATTTCATCGCATCCACGGCCACGGTTGTCACCCGCCCTCTGGCGCGCCCGGCGGCGACGATTCCGCTGGCAATATCCATCTGCGCCAGCACCCAACCGCCGAAAATATCACCGTTCACGTTCACATCGGCGGGCATCGCCGCAACGCGTAACGTCGCTTCGCCACTTGGTTTTTTCTCGTCAGTCATCGGCTGGCTTCCTTTTTTCGCTGGCCCCACCCTAACCCGATGGCAAAGCGCATGAAAGCTGGTAGAAGCACGCATGTCTCAGGATCAGGACAGCTTTGACATTCTCGTAATCGGTGCCGGCCCCGCCGGCAGCGCCGCCGCCTGTTGGGCTGCGAAACAGGGCGCGCGCGTCGGCCTGATCGACAAGGCCCGCTTCCCCCGCAACAAGCTCTGTGGCGGCCTGTTCACCGGTCGCAGCCGGACCTACTATCGTGAGATTTTCGGCCAGGATTTCGATCCGTCCAAGGCCGTCACCCGCGACGAGATCAGCTTTTTCCACGACGGCACCTGCCTCGCCACCCTGACCGACGTCCCGCCCTTCAACCTCACCATGCGCGTCGACCTCGACGCCACGCTTTACCAGCACGCCATCGACGCGGGCGCGGTAGACCTGACGGGCCAGCCGATCGCGCAACTTACGGATAACACGGTCACTTTTCGGGACGGCCACACGGTAACTGCCCGCGTTCTGATTGGCGCGGACGGGGTGAATTCCATCACGGCCCGCCACCTCTTCGGCGCGCCCTTTGACAAGAATACCATCGGTTTCGGCCTCGAAATCGAAGCATCAACCACCGAACAATCCCCCGAGGATCAGCCCCTGCGCATCGACTTTGCCGCCGCGACATGGGGCTATGGCTGGTCCTTCCCGAAACAGGGCTCCACCACCGTCGGGGTTGGCGGGCTATTGCACCCGAACCCCGATATGAAGGGCCACTTCGCGGCCTATCTCGACACCCTGAACCTCGATCCCGACCGCACCCGTTACAAGGGACATTACCTGCCCTTCGGCGATTTCCGTACGGTGCCGGGGCGGGGCCACATCCTGCTTGCCGGTGACGCGGCGGGGCTGGTCGATCCGATCACCGGCGAGGGCATCGCCTTTGCCATGAAAAGCGGGCAGCTCGCCGCGCAGGCCGCCTGTGAGGCCCTTTCGGAAAACACCCCCGAAACCGCGCTGCCGCGTTACCAGCGCAACCTGAAAGACATCCACCGCAACCTGAAAATCGCCCGCACCCTACGCCGGATCATCTTTGCACCGCGCTGGCAAACGGCGTTTACCAATACCTTCCGACGTTCAGGCACGGTGCGGATGCAATACATGCAGTTGCTCGCGGGCGAGGTCGAATATCCGGCCCTCGCAGGGGCCGTGTTGCGCCGCCTGCCGCGCTATATCGTCAACCGGTTCCGGCGCTAGACCGCCTGTTTGATCCACTTCACGATGGCCGGGGCCGGCATCGCGCCCGACTGGCGTGCCTGCTCTTTACCTTTTGCAAAGGCCGCCATGGTAGGAATGCCCCGGATGCGGAACTTCGCGCCCGCCTGCGGGTGTTCCTCGGTGTTCAGCTTCACAAGCCGCACATCCCCCGAAAGGGTTTGCGCTGCCTGGCTGAATTGCGGGGCCATCTGGCGGCAGGGGCCGCACCACGGCGCCCAGAAATCCACGACCAGCGGCACATCATCGTTGCGCGCGGCTTTCTGCAACGTGGCAAGGTCCACCTCGGCCACCTTGCCGCCCATCAGCTTGGCACCACAGGTGCCGCACTTCGGCCCGGCGCTAAGGCGCTCTTCCGGCACGCGGTTCACCTGCCCGCATTCAAGACATGTCAGCTTCTTGCCGCTCATATTCGACTTCCTGCATTTACATTCTATTTTCCATATATAAGCGCAACACTCCCGATGTGAACCCCATGAAAAAAGGGCCGGGGAAATCCCCGGCCCTTCCCCCGCGTGCTCCCCGCGGTTTGACGCAAAACTTAGTTCAGCGCCTTGTCGGTGATGGCATGGGTCCATGCGCCTTCCGGCTTTTTGGTGATGACCGGATCGGAACCGCCCGACATCAGGCTTTCCACGGTCCGCTCATAGTCGGCCGGGTCCAGCGCGCCGTTCGAACCGGCGGTCAGCTTGGCGATTTCGCCCATCATGCGCACCTGGTGCTCTTCGGTCTGTGCACCCGAAGCATCGTTGTCCAGAACGATCATCGCCGCGTCAGCCGGGTTTTCCTCGGCCCACTTCCAACCCTTCATCGACGCACGCACAAAGCGCACCATCTTGTCGACAAAGGCCGGATCGTTCAGGTTGTCTTCCAGCACGTACATGCCGTCTTCCAGCGTCGCCACGCCCTGATCTTCATACTTGAACACCACGAGGTCATCGGGGCTCAGGCCGGCGTCGATGATCTGCCAGTATTCGTTGTAGGTCATGGTCGACACACAGGCCGCTTGACCCTGCAGGATCGGATCAACGTTGAAGCCCTGCTTCAGAACGGTCACGCCATCCGCGCCGCCTTCGGTCGACAGGCCCAGCTTGCTCATCCAGCTCAGGAACGGATACTCGTTGCCGAAGAACCAGACACCCAGGGTTTTCCCGGCGAAATCAGCTGGCGACGAGACGCCCGCATCCTTGCGGCAGGTCAGCATCATGCCCGACGATTTGAACGGCTGCGCGATGTTCACCAGCGGCAGGCCCTTCTCGCGGCTGGCAAGCGCCGACGGCATCCAGTCCAGAACCACATCGGCCCCACCGCCCGCGATCACCTGTGCCGGCGCGATATCCGGGCCACCCGGCTTGATGGTAACGTTCAGACCTTCTTCTTCGTAAAAGCCCTTGTCGGCGGCCACGTAGTAGCCTGCAAATTGCGATTGCGTCACCCACTTGAGCTGAAGGGTCACGTCATCGGCGGCCTGTGCCACGCCGGCCGCAAGGCCAAGCGCAGCGGCGCCTAAAGTCTTGATGATGGTTTTCATGTCTTACTCTCCTTGTTGAATGTTTTGTCCTGTTATTCTTGGACTTATCGTTAACGTATATGTCAGCCCCGCTGCGACGGGTGCCAGAAGGTCACGGCCTTTTCCAGGAGCGCAACGCCCCCATAGAAAGCCGATCCAACCACTGCGGCCACCACGATCTCGGCCCAGACCAGATCCAGCGCCAGTTGGCCTACCGAGGTCGAGATGCGGAACCCCATGCCCTTGATGGGCGACCCGAAGAATTCAGCCACAATCGCACCGATCAGCGCAAGGGTGGTGGCAATCTTCAGGCCATTGAAAATGAACGGCATCGCCGCGGGAAGCCGCAGTTTGATGAGGCTTTGGGCATAACTTGCCGCATAGGTCCGCATCAGGTCACGCTGCATGTGATCCGTGGCCTGAAGGCCCTGTACCGTGTTCACAAGCATCGGGAAGAACACCATGACCACCACAACCGCCGCCTTCGACTGCCAGTCAAAGCCGAACCACATCACGAGGATCGGGGCCATGCCGATGATCGGCAGCGCCGCCACGAAGTTCCCCACCGGCAAAAGCCCCCGTTGCAGGAACGGAAAACGGTCCACCGCGATCGCCGTCAGGAAGGCCGCGCCGCATCCCATGACATAGCCTGACAAGGCCCCCTTGATCACGGTCTGCACGAAATCTTCCCACAGGATGCCGGTCGACACCGCAAAGCGCGCTGCGATCATCGTGGGCGCCGGCAACAGAACCGGCGAAATCTCGAAGCCACGCACCACGCATTCCCACAACACGATGAGGGTCACGCCAAAGATGATGGGCACCGCAAGCCGTGTTGCGCGGGTTTTCGGCTGGTTGGCCAGCCAGACATTCAGGCGCCACCCGGCCAGCCACGCTATGATACCTGTGATTGCCCAGATCATCGCACCATCCCCATCCGTTTAAGCACCACGTTCTGCACGAGGCCAATCAGTCCCACGAGGGCCGCCGCCAGTGCCGCCGCCACAAGAAGCGCACTCCAGATCTGGATCGTCTGACCATAGTAGCTGCCACCAAGCAGGCGCGCACCAAGGCCGGCCACGGCACCCGTCGGCAACTCGCCAACGATGGCCCCCACCAGCGACGCCGCCATCGCGATCTTCAGCGAGGTGAACAGGTAAGGCATCGACGACGGCAGGCGCAGCTTCCAGAACTCCTGGTTGCCGCTCGCATTCCACGTCTTCATCTGGTCAAGCTGCATATGGTCAGGGCTACGCAGCCCCTTCACCATCCCTACGACAACAGGGAAGAACGACAGGTACATCGAGATCACAGCCTTCGGCAAAAGCCCCGAGATGCCCACCGCGTTCAGCACCACGATGATCATCGGCGCAATCGCAAGGATCGGAATGGTCTGGCTCGCGATCACCCAGGGCATGATGCTCATGTCCATCGTACGGTTATAGACAATGCCCACCGCCAGCGCGATGCCAAGCCCGGTGCCAAGCACAAAGCCAAGCAGCGTCGAACTCAGGGTGATCCAGCTGTGGTACAGCAACGAGCGTTTCGAAAACGCACGTCCCCGCACCACCATGTCCCCCGTGGTCTTCCAGATCTCCGCCCCCACCTGATGTGGCGGCGGCAGCTTGGGCTTTTTCTGATTCATCGTATCGGCGATCAGTTCCGAGGTGCTCAACTCCACCCCGGCCCGTTTCGCCTTGTCATACGCCCAGGGCGCATTCAGCGCGACCGAGCCCGCGTACCACAACACAAAGATGGCGATCACCACCGTGAGAATGGGGCCTATGCGATACCAGACGGCCTTCATCGGCGCACCTCCCGCCCCATGATTGATCCGGGGCCTTGAAACCTATTCGTCATCTGCATGCCCCGCCCGTAGACCATCCCGCACCCGGTGCGCGATGTCGATGAACTCCTGGCTGTCGCGAATATCCAGCGGACGCTCCTTCGGCAGGGTGCTTTCGATGACGTCGGTGATCCGGCCCGGACGGGGCGACATCACCACGATCTTGGTCGACAGGTACACCGCCTCGGGGATCGAGTGGGTCACGAAACCGATGGTCTTGTTGGTGCGCGCCCACAGCTCCAGAAGCTGCTCATTCAGGTGATCGCGCACGATCTCGTCCAGCGCCCCGAACGGCTCATCCATCAACAGGATATCGGCATGGAACGCCAGCGCCCGCGCGATCGAGGCCCGCTGCTGCATGCCGCCCGACAACTGCCAAGGGAACTTCTTCTCGAAGTTATCAAGATGCACCAGTTCCAGCACTTCCTTCACGGCCGCATCCTGCTCGGCCTTGCTCACGCCCATGATCTCGAGCGGCAGGCGGATGTTGCCGCCAATGGTGCGCCAGGGATACAGGCCCGCATGCTGGAACACATACCCATAGGCCCGCGCCTTGCGTGCCTCTTCCGGGCTCACGCCATTCACCGTGATCTCGCCCGCCGTGGGTTTTTCAAGGTCCGCCATCACCCGCAGGAACGTGGTCTTGCCACACCCCGACGGGCCGATGAAGCTGACAAAATCCCCCTTGTTGATCTCAAGATTCACGTCTTTCAACGCATGCACCGGACCGTCGTTGGTCTCGAAAGTCAGCGACAGGTTCTTCGCGCTGATGACAGGGTCTTTGGTCAAGGTCTTGCTCCGCTGGCCGAATGTGGCTTGCTTGTTGGTGTTGCGCCCCGTCCGAACCGGTCAGGGCGCATATGTCTTATACGCCGGTTGCCGGAATGCCGCTGCGCTCCACGGGACGTGGGGCCGTCAATTCCTTCCAGGTGCTCAGCGCCTTGTTCACGGTGGTGTTGGCCTCGCGTGCCACGAACTTGCCGTGCCCTTCCTGCGTCTGGATCACCCCGTCGTTCACGGCCACCTGGCCACGGGTCAGGGTAAAGCGCGGCAGGCCCTTCACGTGATGGCCCTCGAACACGTTGTAGTCAATCGAGGACTGCTGGCTCCCGGCCGAGATGGTCTTCTCCTTCTCCGGATCCCACACCACGAGGTCCGCATCGGCCCCCACCAGAACCGCGCCCTTCTTGGGATAGCAGTTCAGGATCTTGGCGATATTGGTCGAGGTCACCGCCACGAACTCGTTCATCGTCAAACGGCCAGTGTTCACCCCGTGGGTCCACAACATCGGCAGACGATCCTCAAGACCGCCGGTCCCGTTCGGGATCTTCGAGAAATCACCCACGCCATAGCGTTTCTGCTCGGTGGTAAAGGCACAGTGGTCCGTTGCCACCACGCTCAGCGACCCCGACTGCAAGCCGGCCCAGAGCGAATCCTGGTGCTTCTGGTTGCGGAACGGCGGCGACATCACGCGACGCGCGGCATGGTCCCAATCGGTGTTGAAATATTCGCTCTCATCCAGCGTCAGGTGCTGGATCAGCGGCTCGCCCCAGACACGCTTGCCCTGCATGCGGGCGCGGCGGATGGCTTCATGCGCCTCCTCGCAGGAGGTGTGCACCACGTAAAGCGGAACGCCCGCCATATCGGCAATCATGATGGCACGGTTGGTGGCTTCACCTTCCACCTGCGTGGGGCGCGAATAGGCATGCGCCTCGGGGCCGGTGTTGCCCTCGGCCAAAAGCTTGGCGGTCATCTCGGCCACCACGTCACCGTTCTCGGCATGTACCATCGCGATCCCGCCCAGTTCGGCCAGGCGGTTGAAGCTCGCATAAAGCTCGTCGTCATTCACCATCAACGCGCCTTTATAGGCGAGGAAGTGCTTGAAGGTGTTGATACCGCGATCTTCGATAATGGTTTTCATGTCGTTGAAAACCTGCTCACCCCACCAGGTCACGGCCATGTGGAACGAGTAGTCACAGTTCGCGCGGGTCGACTTGTTGTCCCAGCGTTTGATCGCGTCCAGCAGGCTTTCACCCGGATTTGGCAGGCAGAAATCCACCACCATCGTCGTGCCCCCCGCCAGACCCGCCCGCGTGCCGCTTTCGAAATCATCGCTGGAATAGGTGCCCATGAAGGGCATCTCGAGGTGCACGTGCGGATCAATGCCACCGGGCATGACGTAACAGCCGGTCGCGTCCAGCACCTCGTCGCCCTTCAGGTCCGCCCCGATCTCGATGATCTGGCCACCCTCGACCAGCACATCCGCCTTGTACGTCAGGTCTGCGGTAACAACGGTCCCGCCCTTGATAACCTTGGTTGTCATTGTTCTTCTCCCTGCGCGCCTGGCTCCTGGGCCGGCTTCTTCTTGGTCAAAATACCCCGGGGGTCCGGGGGCAGCGCCCCCGATCCAGCCCGTGTCTCACTCCACGATCTCTGCCGTCTCCAGAACTGCATGCAACATCACATCCGTGCCAGCCGCCGCCCAGTCCCTGGAAATCTCTTCCGCCTCATTGTGCGAAAGCCCGTCGACACAGGGGCACATGATCATCGCCGTCGGCGCCACCTGGTTGATCCAGCAGGCATCATGCCCCGCACCCGAGATGATATCGAGATGCGAATAGCCCAGCCGCTCAGCCGCATTGCGCACCGCGGTGACACAGCCCTCGTCAAAGGCCACCGGATCAAATCCGCCAACCTTTTCAAACGCGATGCTCAGCCCCATCTCGTCGGCAATCTTCTGGCCCTCGACACGCAGACGCTCTTCCATGTCGGTGATCACCGACAGCTCGGGCGAGCGGAAGTCGACGGTGAACACCACCTTGCCCGGGATCACGTTGCGCGAGTTCGGATAGACATCGATATGACCTGCCGCGCCCACCGCGTGCGGGGCGTGGCTCCATGCGATCTCATCCACTTTTTCAAGAACGCGGGCCATCCCCAACCCGGCGTTCTTGCGCATCGGCATTGGAGTCGATCCCGTATGCGCGTCTTTTCCTTCGATGGTCACCTGGGTCCAGCTCAGACCCTGTCCGTGGGTGACAACCCCGATATCCTTGCCCTCGGCTTCAAGGATCGGTCCCTGTTCGATATGCAGCTCGAACATCGCGTGCATCTTGCGCTGGCCCACGGGTTCGTCCCCGCGCCAGCCGATCCGCTTCAGCTCGTCGCCAAACTTCAGCCCCTCGGCGTCTTCGCGATCATAGGCCCAGTCCTCGGTGTGGATACCTGCGAAAACGCCCGACGACAGCATCGCCGGGGCAAACCGCGTGCCCTCCTCGTTGGTCCAGTTGGTCACCACGATCGGATGCTTGGTCTTGATCCCCAGGTCCTTGATCGTGCGCAGCACCTCAAGCCCGCCCAGAACACCAAGCACGCCATCGTACTTGCCACCTGTCGGCTGGGTATCAAGATGCGATCCCATGTAGACCGGCAGCGCATCGGGGTCGGTGCCGGGATATTCGGCGAACATGTTGCCCATGGTGTCCAGCCCCATGGTACAGCCGACCTCTTCACACCATTTCTGGAACAGGGCACGGCCCTCGCCGTCCTCGTCCGTGACGGTCTGGCGGTTGTTGCCACCGGCCACACCGGGGCCGATCTTGGCCATCTCCATCAGGCTGTCCCACAGCCGATCGCCATTGATCTTGATGTTCTCGCCGGGTGCGGCCATCTCAACACTCCCTATGTCTTTGTTCACGGACCCTTGTTTCACGGGCCTCTTGCCAATCGATCAATCCTGACCGTATGGTCAAGTTCAGGGCACCACAGTCTGACCAACCGGTCAAGATTTTTCTGCAACGGGAATTTGTCATGTCGCAAGCGCAACGCTCCAACAGCAAAAAAGAACGTCGCCAGGAAAGCGAAGCGCTCATTTTATCAGCAGCGGAAAAAGTCTTTGCAGAGGCAGGGTTTGGCGGCGCCACCATGCAGCTGATCGCCGATGTGGCCGGGCTGCCGAAAGCCAACCTGCACTACTACTTTCCAACCAAGGAAAAACTCTACCGACAGGTGGTGCAGAACATCTTCCAGGTCTGGTTGCAGGCCGCCGACATCTTCGATCAGGCCGAGGGACCTGCCGAAGGAATCGGCGCCTACATCGACGCCAAGATGGAAATCTCGCGCCGTCATCCCAACGGCTCCAAGGTCTGGGCCTCCGAGGTCATGCACCGCGCGCCGGTCATTCAGGACTATCTCGAAACCACCCTGCGCGACTGGACCGAAGGGCGCGCGCGGATCATCGAACGCTGGATCGCCGAGGGTCGGATGGCCCCGATCAACCCGCGCCACCTGCTTTACATGCTCTGGGCGACAACCCAGCACTACGCCGATTTCGGCCACCAGATCGAAACCCTGAACGACGGCCAACAGCTCTCGGACGCCCAGTGGGAAGAGGCCAAGGCCAGCGTGAAAGAGATCATCCTGCGCGGCATCGGGGTCGACATCGCGGCGGAAAACTGACGCCCGATAGCACCGTTTCGGCGCTGGACGCCTCCGCGCTCCTGCCGTATCCTGCCCGTCAACGCTGACAACGGACGATCGCAATGGCATCCCAAGAGGCAACGGCCAAGAAACCCAGCCGCATCCAGCTGCGCAACCGCAAGCGCATCCTCGATGCCGCCCTCGAGGTCTTTTCCCGCCACGGTTACCGTGGGGCCACCCTCGACCAGATCGCCGAGGAAGCCGGGCTCTCAAAGCCCAATATCCTCTACTATTTCGACGGCAAGGAAGACATCCACGTCACCCTTCTCAACCAGTTGATGGAAAGCTGGCTCGACCCGCTGGACCATATGGACCCCGAGGGCGACCCGCTTGAGGAACTCCTCGGCTATGTCCGCCGCAAAGTGGCCATGACCCGCGAATTCCCGCGTGAGAGCCGGCTGTTTGCCAATGAAATCCTGCAAGGCGCGCCGCGCATGGGGCCGCACCTCGAAAGCGGGCTGAAACCGCTGTTCGATCAGAAATGCGCCCTGATCCAGTCCTGGATCGACGCCGGACGCCTCGCGCCCTGTGATCCCCGCCACCTGATCTTCTCGATCTGGGCCACCACCCAGCACTACGCCGATTTCGACGCGCAGGTGCGGGTACTGATGGCAGGAGAAAAAGGCGTGATCGACGGCGGCGGCCAGCATCTTGAAACCATGTTCCGCAAGATGCTGACGCCCTGATCGCCTCAGGGCATCTGGATCGGCGGCTTGCGCCGCGCCCCTGAAACCGCGTTGCCGATGATCGCAGCCAACAGGATCGCGCCGCCCAGCAATGTCGCCCGCGACGCCGTCTCGCCCAGGAACACCCAAACCCAGACCGGGCCCAGCACCACCTCGGCAAGTGACAACAGGGTGAGTTCGACCGCAGGCACCGTTTTTGATCCCAAGGTGTAGAGCACGAGGCCGGTACCCACCTGCGCAACGCCCATGACCATGGCAACCGTCCCGTCCTGCGCGGTCAGGACAAAGGATAGCCCCATCACAAGACACACCACGCCGGTAATGCCGATCGCAAACAAGCCGGACAGGAACACCGCTGGCAGCATCTCGACATTCCTGCCCCACCGAAGAGCAACAGTGAACACCGCGAACCCGACAGAAGAGCCCAGCGCTGCAAGATTGCCAATCAACGAGGATTGTCCGCTGTCATCCGAAACCATCAGCAGCACGCCCCCCATCGCCACCGCAATGGCAACCCACGTCGCAAATCGAACGCGTTCCCCCAAAACAAGCCGCGCCAGCACCGCCGAGGCAAACGGCGCGCAGGCAAACAGAAGCATCGCATTGGCAACCGAGGTCTTCTGGATCGCAAAGATCGCCCCGCTATAGGCCGCCACCAGCCCAAGCCCTCCAATCGCCCCGGCCGCCCCTGTCTCGAGCGCCATGCGGAACGGATTGCGACCGGTCCGAACCAGGATCACGACAAACAGGAACACCGACAGGCTGATGGATCGATACAAAAGGATTTGCCAGACCTGCGCCTCTTCAATCAGTCGAATGCCAAGACCAACGGTAGACCACAGCATCCCCGCCACGAAGACCAGCACCATGCCGCGGTTGCGTCCCCAATCTCCCATCTGCGCCTCCTGTTTCCAAGGCCAAGCCTGACGGGAGGAAACGCGGGGAACTGTCTTGTTTCCGACATATGCACGAAATGCGACATGTTTCTGCAAGGCAAAGGAAAACCCGCCGCTGGAGGACAGTCACGCGACGGGTTTCCGGTGCGGCTCTGGGCCACTTTCAGCAACCAGGGGCCACTCCCCGGTTGCACATTGTGTTACTCCGCGGCCTGCGCCATCGGGTTGTTGGGGTGCGCGGTCCAGTTGCCATAGTCAGCCTCAACCGGCTTGCCCGTGCGCTCGTCCATCTCGCCCGCCTCAAGCGTGCGCATGGTGATGCAGTTCTCGACGGGGCAGACATTGACGCAGAGGTTGCAGGCCACGCATTCATCGTCCTTCACGGTGAACACGCGATCCTCGCTCATCTCGATCGCCTGGTGGCTGGTATCTTCGCAGGCGGCATAGCACCGGCCGCACTTGATACAGTCGTCCTGGTTGATCACGGCCTTGGTCACGTGATTGAGGTTCAGGTACTGCCAGTCGGTCACGTTCGGCGTCGCAAGACCGACGAAATCAGCGGTGCTTTCATAGCCCTTTTCGTCCATCCACTGCGACAGACCCGAGATCATTTCCTGAACGATCTTGAAGCCATAGGTCATCGCCGCCGTGCAAACCTGCACGTTGCCAGCCCCCAGCGCCATGAACTCCGCCGCATCGCGCCAGGTGGTCACGCCACCGATCCCCGAGATCGGCAGGTTCGCCGTGGCCGGGTTGCGGGCAATCTCGGCCACCATGTTCATCGCGATCGGCTTCACCGCCGGACCGCAATAGCCGCCATGCGTGCCCTTGCCGTCGATCATCGGCTCCGGGCTCATCACGTCAAGGTTCACCGAGGTGATCGAATTGATCGTGTTGATCAGGCTGACCGCATCCGCACCACCGCGCAGCGCGGCTTCGGCCGGGTACAGGATGTTTGTAATGTTCGGCGTCAGCTTCACGATCACCGGCAGGTCAGTCGCTTCCTTGCACCAGCGCGCCACCATCTCGATGTAATCCGGCACCTGCCCGACAGCCGACCCCATACCGCGCTCGGCCATGCCATGCGGACAGCCAAAGTTCAGCTCGAACCCGTCACAGCCGGTTTCCGCGATCATCGGCAGGATGCGCTTCCACTCGTCTTCCTCGCAGGGCACCATGACCGAGGCGATCAGGGCGTGATCGGGATAATCCCGCTTCACCCGCGTCATCTCTTCAAGGTTCACCTCAAGCGGACGGTCGGTGATCAACTCGATGTTGTTCAGCCCCAGCAAACGCCGGTCCGCCCCGTGGATCGCGCCATAGCGCGGCCCGTTCACGTTCACGACCGGAGGACCTTCCGACCCGAGGGTCTTCCAGACCACACCGCCCCAACCGGCCTCAAAGGCACGGCGAACGTTGTATTCCTTGTCCGTCGGCGGCGCCGAGGCCAGCCAGAACGGGTTTGGGGATTTGATCCCGATGAAATCACTTTCGAGATTGGCCATTTCGCTATCTCCCTTGTCTTACGCCATCAACGTGGCGTGAATGTCTTCTGCCGCATCACGGCCCTCGGCCACGGCAGTCACGGTCAGGTCGTCGCCTCCCGAGGCACAGTCGCCCCCGGCCCAGACCCCATCAACACTGGTGCGCCCGGTGCCATCCACCGCGATCTTGCGCCCTTCCAGCGCCGGCAGCCCCTCGCCTTCCAGCGTCTGGCCAATCGCCTTGAACACCTGATCCGCGGCAAGACGCACGGTCTGGCCGGTTGGCGCGAGATCATCGCCAGTATACTCGAATTCGATTTCGCGCACCGCACCATTGCCGATCACCGCCTTGGGCGAGGCATTGGTGATGATCCGCACGCCCTTGGAGGCCGCCAGATCCTGTTCGAACACGCTGGCGTTCATCCGGTCACGTCCCCGACGGTAGACAAGGCTCACGTTCAGCGCGCCCAGCAGCTTGGCCTGAACCGCGGCATCCACAGCCGTCATACCACCGCCGATCACCACGACATCGCGCCCGATCTCGACATCGGCAAGGTCCGATGCCTGACGCAGGTCGGAAATGAAATCCACCGCATCCAGCACGCCGGACTTGTCCTCACCATCCACGCCAAGCGCATTGACGCCGCCAAGCCCGATACCAAGGAACACGGCGTCATACTCGGCCTTCAGGCCATCCAGTGTCAGGCCATCGCCAAGCTTCTTACCGGTCTCCACCGTGATACCGCCGATCTTCAAAAGCCAGTCCACTTCGCGCGCCGCAAAGTTCTCGACCGATTTGTACGAGGCGATACCAAATTCGTTCAGACCTCCCGCCTTGGCGCGGGCGTCAAACACGGTCACGTCGTGGCCATACATCGCCAGACGGTGCGCCGCCGACAGGCCCGCAGGCCCGGCGCCCACAACAGCCACCTTCTTGCCGGTTGCCGTGTCACGCTCGAACGGATGCACATCCGCCGCCATCAGCGTGTCGGTGGCATAGCGCTGCAAACGGCCAATCTCGACCGGCTTGCCCTCGGCAACCTCGCGCACGCAGACTTCTTCGCACAGGGTCTCGGTCGGACACACCCGCGCGCACATGCCGCCCAGGATATTCTGGCTCAGGATCGTCCTCGCCGCCGCTTCCGGCGTGCCGGTCGCGATCTGGCGGATGAACAGCGGAATATCAATGTCTGTCGGACAGGCCGTCATGCAGGGCGCGTCATGGCAGAAATAGCAGCGATCCGCCGCCACCAACGCCTCGTGGTCTTCCAGTTGCGGATGCAGATCCGCAAAGTTCTCGGCAAGTTGCCCGGGCGCCAATCGCCCGGCCACAACCCCTTCGCTCAACGGTGATTTGGTCATTCTCTCTCCCCGTGTCATCGTTTGGCTATTTGAGAACAGCGTCTCATGGGTTTATTTTTTTATCAACTGGTAAAATTTGAATGCCATTCAAAAACCCGCAAACGCCCAATTCTTCATCAAAAATTCATGCCCCAATCCCACGGATTGATCCGAAAATGATCCGAATTTGCTTGAGATTCGCAGCCACGACCCGCATATAAAAACCGCAACGTTACCTCTATCGACACCCTGTTCCTTGCGGCTCAGTCACTCGATCTTGCTCTGACTAAGCCGATCTGCCGCAATTCCGTGGGCAGCAAAAACAGGAGAAACGACGATGGCAACTGGCACCGTCAAATGGTTCAACACCACCAAAGGCTACGGCTTTATTGCGCCCGAAGATGGCGGCAAAGACGTATTCGTACACATTTCCGCAGTTGAGCGCGCAGGCCTGACCGGTCTGGCCGACAACCAGAAGGTCACCTACGACCTCGAAACCGGCCGCAACGGCCGTGAAGCAGCGACCAACATCGCTCTGGCCTGATCTTCAGGCTATCGCTTTGAACACCGAAAGCGCCCTCACCCGGGGCGCTTTTTTGCCGCGCGCGGGTTATTCGATCTCTGCGACCAGCGCCAAAACATCCGGGCCCAGCCCCTCAACGATCAGCGCCACGCCTTCCGCGTTGGGATGGATGCCATCCGGCTGCATCAGATCGCGCAGCGCACTCGGATCCTGCACGCCCAGCCCCGCAAAGAAGTTCTCGGTCAGAAGCGTGCCGTATTCTGCAGACAGTTCGGGATAGATCGCATCAAACTCCTGTTTGTAGTCGGGCCCGAAATTGTTCGATGCCTTCATACCCACCAAAAGCACCGCGACCCCCTTGGCCTTTGCCACCTCGAGAATACCGGCAAGGTTGGCCCGTGCAGCCTCGGGTGCAATGCCGCGCAACATGTCGTTGCCGCCAAGGATCACCATCATGGCGTCGATGTCCTCGGTCAGGCTCCACTCGGCCCGCGCGAAACCGCCCGCCGTCGTGTCACCACTGACCCCGCCATTCACAAGCCGCACATCTGCGCCCTGTTCCGCCAGCCAGACCCGCATCTGCGGCACCAGCCCGTTCTGCTCGATCAGGCCATAGCCTTGGGTCAAACTGTCACCAAGCGCCAGAATACTCACCTGTTCCGCCGAAACCGGTGCTGCAAGGGCAAAAACCAGTGCCGCTGCCTTGCTCAGACGCGACAGTCCCCCATATTGCCTAGAACGGTTCATTAGACAGGTTCCCCCATGACTACGGTACTCTCCCTTAAAGATGCGCGTCTTGCCCTGGATGGCAATGCCGGACGGATCGAAATCCTGCATGGCATCTCGCTTGACGTTGCGAAAGGGGAAACCCTCGGTCTTGTCGGTCCCTCCGGTTCTGGCAAATCCTCGCTCCTGATGCTTATGGGCGGGCTCGAGCTTGCCACGGGCGGCCAGATTTCCGCCTTGGGGCAGGATCTCAGCGCCATGAACGAAGACGCGCTGGCCCGGTTTCGCCGCGATCACATGGGCGTCGTGTTCCAGAGCTTCCACCTTGTCCCTACGATGACCGCGCTGGAAAACGTCGCCACCCCGCTGGAACTGGCGGGCGACCGCGATGCCTTTGACCGCGCGATGGACGAACTCGACGCCGTCGGCCTCGCCCACCGCGCCGATCACTTCCCGCGCCAGATGTCAGGCGGTGAACAACAGCGCGTGGCGCTTGCTCGCGCCGTTGCACCGCGCCCCGACATTCTGTTGGCCGACGAACCCACCGGCAACCTCGACCAGACCAACGGCGAAGCCATCATCGACCTGCTGTTCTCGCTGCGCGACCGCCACGGCGCAACCCTCGTCATGGTCACCCACTCCCATCGCCTCGCCAACCGCTGCGACCGCGTGATCCGCCTGCGCGATGGCCGCATCGACCAGCAAGAGGCCGCCGCATGAGCCTCGCCCTGGCCTGGCGTTTCGCCCGACGTGAACTGCGCGGTGGCCTTGCCGGCTTCCGCATCTTCCTTGCCTGTCTCGCCCTTGGTGTGGCAACCATCGCCGCCATCGGTTCGGTGCGCGCCAGTATCGAGGCCGGCCTCGCCGCCGAAGGCGCCGCCCTGCTCGGCGGAGACGCCGAGATGGAATTCACCTACCGCTTCGCCTCCAACGAGGAACGCGCATGGATGGATGCCAACGCCACGGCAATCTCCGAGGTGGTCGATTTCCGCTCGATGGCCGTTGTCACCCGCGACGACCAGACCGAACGCGGCCTCACCCAGGTCAAGGCCTCCGACAGCGCCTATCCCCTGATCGGCAGGGCCACCCTCTCTCCCGATATCCCGCTTCAGGACGCCCTTGGTCAGCACGACGGCCTGCCCGGCGGCGTGATGCAGCAACTCCTGATCGACCGCCTCGGTCTAGAGATCGGCGACACTTTCAAACTCGGCACACAGGAGTTCCGCCTGACCGCCGCACTTGAAAACGAACCCGACAACGCGGGCGGTTTCGGCCTTGCCCCGCGCACCATCGTCGCCACCCCCGCGCTTGAAAACGCGGGCCTGCTTGCCCCCGGCACGCTGTTTACCACCAAGTACCGCCTCACCCTGCCCGAAACCGCAGACCTTCAGGCCACCAAGTCCGACGCGCTGAACCGTTTTGAATCCACCGGCCTGCGCTGGCGCGACAGCCGCAACGGCGCGCCCGGCATTGCCACCTTCGTCGAACGCCTCGGCGCCTTCCTGATCCTTGTCGGCCTGTCCGGCCTTGCCGTCGGTGGCATCGGCGTCTCCGCCGCGATCCGCGCCTACCTTTCGCGCAAGACAACCGTCATCGCGATCCTGCGCAGCCTCGGTGCCGAGCGCAAAACCATCTTCCTCACCTACTTCCTGCAAATCGGCGTGCTGTCGATCGTCGGCATCCTGCTCGGCCTGATCCTCGGTGCCGGCCTGCCCCTCCTGCTGGCCCCGATCCTGCAATCGCGCCTGCCGGTCCCGGCCATCTTCACCCTCTACCCGATGCCGCTGATCGAAGCCGCCACCTACGGCGCCTTGACCGCGCTGATCTTCACCCTCTGGCCGCTGGCCCGCACCGAGGACGTGCGCGCCGCCGCCCTGTTCCGCGATGCCGCCGGTGCGGCCCGAACCCTGCCCGCCGCGCGCTACATCCTTTCAACGGCGGCACTGCTGGCCCTGCTTCTCGCGCTGGCCGGCTGGCTCTCCGGCTCATGGGCGCTGACGCTCTGGTCCGCCGTGGGTATCCTCGGGGCGCTGATCCTTCTGGCCATTGCCGCCGCGGGCATCAGCCGCCTTGCCAAATCCGCGGCCCCTCGCGCCCGACGTCGTCCGGCCTTGCGCTGGGCGCTGAATGCGATCTCCTCGGCACATGAACCGGCCCTGCCCGTGGTCCTCTCCCTCGGTCTCGGCCTCTCGGTCCTGTCTGCCGTGGGCCAGATCGATGGCAATCTGCGCAACGCCATCGCCCGCGACCTGCCCACCGTGGCCCCCTCCTATTTCTTCGTCGACATCCAGAAAACCCAGATCGACGCCTTCCTCGACCGCCTCGACACCGATCCGGCCGTCTCGAAAACCGAAACCGCGCCGATGCTGCGCGGCCTTATCACCCGCATCAACGACCGCCCCGCCAAGGAGGTCGCCGGCGACCACTGGGTCATTCGCGGTGACCGCGGCGTTACCTATTCGGCAGAGATTCCCGGAACCACCTCAGTCACCGAAGGTGCCTGGTGGCCCGCCGACTACAGCGGCGCACCGCAAATCAGCTTCGCCGCCGAAGAGGCCGCCGAGATGGGTCTGAAACTGGGCGACAGCCTGACCATCAACATCCTTGGCCGCGACATCACCGGCACCATCACCTCCTTCCGCAACGTCGATTTCTCGACCGCCGGTATGGGCTTTGTGATGGTCATGAACCCCTCCGCCCTCGCCGGTGCCCCGCACAGTTTCATCGCCACCGTCTATGCCGAGGAACAGGCCGAAGCCGCCATCCTGCGCGACCTCTCCAATGCCTATCCCAACATCACGGCGATCCGCGTGCGCGACGCGATCTCGCGCGTGTCCGACCTGCTGTCGGGGCTGGCCGACGCCACCTCCTACGGTGCTTCTGTCATGCTGGTCACCGGCTTCCTCGTGCTGATCGGGGCCGCCGCCGCCAGCCAGACCAGCCGCATCTATGAATCCGCGATCCTGAAAACCCTCGGCGCGCCGCGCGCCCGGGTTCTCGCCTCTTTCGCGATCCGCGCAGGCCTCACCGGCGCGGCCGCCGGTTTTGTCGCCCTCGCCGCGGGCATCACCGGTGCCTGGGCGGTGACCTACTTCGTGCTGGAGACCGATTTCGCAGTGATCTGGCCAAATGCGCTGACCATCGTGACCGGCGGTGTTCTGGCAACCCTGCTGGCCAGCCTGTTCTTTGCCGCCGCCCCCCTTGCGGCGCGTCCGGCCCGCATCCTGCGCGCCCGCGAATAGGCAAGGCCGGGGCGCTGCCCCGGACCCCGGAGTATTTCCGGTGCATTGAAGCCCCCTCTGTTTCAATGCACAAAAAATACTCTCGCCGAAGGCAAAGGCCCCGCTCTGGCGGGGCCTTTTTCTTAGTCTTCGACGTAGTCGTCCATCGGTGGGCAGATACAGACAAGGTTGCGGTCCCCCCAGGCATTGTCGACCCGGTTCACCGGCGGCCAGTACTTGTCCACGCGGAACGATCCCGGCGGGAAACAGCCCTGTTCGCGCGAATAGGGACGATCCCAGTCCTTCACGAGGTCTTCCATCGTGTGCGGCGCGTTTTTCAGCGGGTTGTTCTGCGCATCCATGCGGCCTTCCTCGATCTCGCGGATTTCCTCGCGGATCGCCAGCATCGCATCGCAGAAACGGTCCAGCTCGGCCTTGGTCTCCGACTCTGTCGGCTCAATCATCAGCGTCCCCGCCACCGGCCAGCTCATGGTCGGCGCGTGGAAGCCTGTGTCGATCAGACGTTTCGCGATATCGTCCACGCTCACATCGGCACTCTCGGCATAGGGGCGTGTGTCGATGATGCACTCATGCGCCACCCGACCCGTCGGCCCCTTGTAGAGCACCTCAAAGGCCCCTTCGAGGCGCTTGGCGATGTAGTTGGCATTCAGAATGGCCACTCGCGTTGCCTGCGTCAGCCCCTCGCCGCCCATCATCAGGATATAGGCCCAGGAAATCGGCAGCACCGAGGCCGAACTGAAGGGCGCGGCACTTACCGCGCCTGCCTTCTCGGGCAGGTGCGGCACGAGGTGCGCCTTCACACCGATCGGACCCATGCCGGGACCACCCCCGCCATGCGGAATGGCAAAGGTCTTATGCAGGTTCAGGTGGCTCACGTCGCCCCCCAGATCGCCAGGCCGGCTCAGGCCCACCATCGCGTTCATGTTGGCCCCGTCGATATAGACCTGCCCGCCGTGATCGTGGGTCACCTGGCAGACCTCGCGCACGGTCTCTTCAAAGACCCCGTGGGTCGAGGGATAGGTGATCATGCAGCCCGCGAGATCGGCGCTGTGCGTCTCGGCCTTGGCCCGAAAATCCTCGAGGTCGATATCGCCATTGTCCGCCGACTTCACCGGCACCACCTTCCATCCGACCATCTGCGCCGAGGCCGGGTTGGTGCCGTGAGCGCTCATCGGGATGAGGCAGACATTGCGGTGCCCCTCGCCGCGCGCGGCATGGTAATCCTTGATGGTCAGGAGCCCGGCATATTCGCCCTGCGCGCCCGAGTTCGGCTGCAACGAGAAGTCATCGTAGCCCGTCACCTGACACAGCTTGTCCGACAGATCGCGGAACATCTCGTGATAACCCGCCGCCTGATCCTTGGGGGCAAACGGGTGGATCAGCGAGAACTCCCGCCAGCTGACCGGCATCATCTCGGCCGCCGAATTGAGCTTCATGGTGCAGGAGCCAAGCGGGATCATCGCGCGATCAAGAGCAAGGTCGCGGTCGGCAAGGCGGCGCATATAGCGCATCATCTCGGTTTCCGCCCGGTTCATGTGGAAAATCGGGTGGGTCAGGTAGTCGCTGCGCCGGTGCATGTTTTCGGGCACCCGGTATTCCGGGGTGAAATCATCGTCCTTGTGTTCGATCCCGAAGGCGCGCCACACCGCTTCAAGGGTCGCAGGCCGCGTGGCCTCGTCCAGCGTGATGCCGACCCGGCGTTCGCCAACCTTGCGAAGGTTGATGTTCTCGTCCAGCGCCGACTTGATGACAGCGGCCTGAAGGGGTCCGACATCAACCGTGATGGTGTCAAAGAAGGATTGCGGATCAACCTTGAACCCGTTGTCTTCAAGCACATTCGCAAGGCGTACGGTTTTGCGATGGATGCGCTGCGCAATCGCCTTGAGGCCCTTGGGACCGTGGAACACAGCATACATCGAGGCCATCACCGCCAACAGCGCCTGCGCCGTACAGACGTTCGATGTCGCCTTTTCGCGGCGGATATGCTGTTCGCGGGTTTGCAGCGACAGGCGGTAGGCCCGGTTGCCGTGGCTGTCGATCGACACGCCGATGATCCGCCCTGGCATGTTGCGCTTGTAGGCATCTTTGGTGGCCATATAGGCCGCGTGCGGGCCGCCATAGCCCATCGGAACGCCAAAACGCTGGGTTGTGCCCACGGCAATATCCGCCCCCATCGCGCCCGGCTCCTTCAACAGGGTCAACGACAGCGGATCGGCCGAGATGATGCCGATGGCCTTGTTCTCGTGCAGGGCGGTGATGTGATCGGTAAAGTCGCGCACATGGCCATAGGTGCCGGGATACTGGAAGATTGCACCGAACACCTTGTCGGCTTCCATCTTGTCGGGATTTCCCACCACGACCTCGATGCCCAGCGGCTTGGCGCGGGTCTTGATCACCGCGATGTTCTGCGGATGGCAGTCGCGGTCGACAAAGAACACCTTGGATTTCGATTTCGACACACGCTCGGCCATCGTCATCGCCTCGGCACAGGCCGTGGCCTCGTCCAAAAGCGAGGCATTGGCGATCTCGAGGCCGGTCAGGTCCGAAATCATCGTCTGGAAGTTCAAAAGCGCCTCGAGACGCCCCTGCGAGATCTCGGGCTGATAGGGCGTGTAGGCGGTGTACCAGGCCGGGTTCTCGAGGATATTGCGCTGGATGGCCGGCGGCGTGACCGTGCCATGATAGCCCTGACCGATCAGCGAGGTCATCACCTTGTTCTTCGCGGCCGTCACCCGCATGTGGTGCAACAACTCGCGTTCAGACAACGGGCGTCCAAAATCCAGCGGCTTTTCCTGCCGGATGCTCTCTGGCACCGTGTCGGCGATCAACGCATCAAGATCTTCTGCCCCCACAACTTCGAGCATATCCGCCATCTCTTCGGGTGACGGCCCGATGTGACGCCGGTTGGCAAAGTCGTAAGGCAAGTAGTCGGTCGGTTTGAACGGCATGTCGTCCTCCAATAATCCTCTGTTGACGCGCCCGTCTCCGGCCGCGCCCCACCCCTCTTCAAGTTGTCCCGCAATCATCCGCACCGCGCCGCTCCCTGGCGCGGGCGGACAAGGGAAAGGCGCTTAGCCGATAAAATCGTTGTAGGCGGCTTCGTCCATGTAGTCGTCCATCTGGGACGCATCCGCCGCCTTGATCTTGAAGAACCAGGCATCGCCCATCGGGTCTTCGTTCACCTTGCCCGGATCATCCGCCAGGGCTTCGTTTACCTCGACGATCTCGCCATCGATCGGCGCAAGGATGTCCGAGGCCGCCTTGACCGACTCGATCACACAGACCTCTTCGTCCTTGGTCACTTCGGTGCCCGGCTCAGGCAGTTCCACGAACACCACATCGCCCAGCTGTTCGCTGGCATGCGTGGTGATCCCCACAACCACCACGTCATCCTCGACGCGCAGCCATTCGTGCTCTTCGGTGAATTTCATCTGATCCATCTCCCGTGTTGATCAACGTTTGAAATTGGCGGGCACAAGCGGCATCTTCGCCACCGTCACGGGCATCCGTTTGCCCCGTACCTCGCCAAAAAGGTTTGTTCCGTCCGCCGCGAACCCCGCGGTGACGTATCCCATAGCAACCGGCCCTTCGAAGGTCGGGCCAAAGCCGCCAGAGGTAACCACCCCGACCGCCTCACCGCCCTCGGCGCCTGCAAAAATCTGCGTCCCCGCCCGCATCGGTGCGCGACCCTCGGGCACCAGCCCGACGCGCTTGCGCGGCGCACCCTCGGCCATCTCGCGCAGCACACGTTCGGCACCGGGGAACCCGCCTTCGCGATCCCCGCCTGCGCGGCGCACTTTCTGAATGGCCCAGACCAGCCCGCCCTCGATGGGCGAAGTGCTGGCGTCAATGTCATTGCCATAAAGGCACAGCCCCGCCTCAAGCCGCAGGCTGTCGCGCGCACCAAGACCAATAGCCTCGACCTCGTCCATCGCCAGCAAAGCCCGGCACAGCGCCTCGGCATGTGCTTCCGGCACCGAGATTTCATAGCCATCCTCGCCGGTATAGCCGGACCGCGAAACCCAGCAGTCGGCACCGGCAATCTCGACCGTCGCCACATCCATGAACCGCATCCCGGCCACAGAGGGCGCCAGCCGGGCCAGCGCGGCCTCGGCCTCTGGCCCCTGCAAGGCCACCAGCGCGCGATCCGTGATCACCTCCACCGCGACCGACGGCTCAAGAGCCGCCTTCATGCGCGCGATGTCATCCTCTTTGCAGGCCGCGTTCACCACCACGAACAGGTGATCCCCACGATTGGCAAACATCAGATCATCGTCGATGCCACCATCGGCGTTGGTGAACAGCCCGTAACGCTGACGCCCTTCACCCAGCCCAAGAACATCCATCGGCACCAGCGCCTCGAAGGCCTCGGCCACCGCCTCATAGCTCTCGCCGCGCAGGATGACCTGCCCCATGTGGCTCACGTCGAACAGCCCCGCCGCCGCCCGTGTGTGAAGATGCTCCTTCATCACGCCAAGCGCGTATTGCACGGGCATCTCGTAGCCCGCGAAAGGCACCATCTTGGCCCCCAGCTCTTGGTGAAGGTCGAACAACGGTGTGCGTTGCAGTTCCGACATGAACGCCGCTCCTAACTTTCCGGCGCGTTCCATGTGTGTTGGAAACAACCGGCATCTACCCAGCGCACGGATTGCCCCCGTGCAGGCGATGCCCCCTCTGTCCTTCTGCCTGAGATCGTTATCCCTTCGGCGGACGCCTGTTGCGCCTCTCTCCAGAGTTTTTCAGATGACAAGCGGTCCGTTTGCCTGAGAGTTTCCGGGGCGGTTGCTCCTTCGGCACCGGTCTACCCGGTTCTCCCGACTCGTCGTTTTTCCATCGTATTACGACATGTTATCGCTGACAAGCGACACATTGAGGTGAAATCAGTGGTGACACGGCTCAGGTGCAAGAATATTGAGCAGCGCCGTGTTGTTGCAGACCAACCCGTCCAGCGTGACGCCATCAAGGCGATCATAAAAAGCTTCCGCCGCATCCTGAAGCGCCAACCGCAGGCGGCAGGCCTCAACCAGCGGGCAGGTGCTGTCGGCATCAGCAAAGCACTCGGCCAGCGGAACCGGCGATTCCATTTCCCGGAAAATCGGTCCGATCTCGATCTCCTTGGGATCGCGTGCCAGCTCCAGACCACCGTTACGCCCGCGCTGGGTATGGATCACGCCCATCTGCCCAAGCTGGTTGATCACCTGCGCGAGATGGTTCTCCGACGCCTTGCAGACATCGGCAATCTCCGCCTTGGTTACAAGTCGCCCGGTATGCGCCGCACAGAACATGAGCACTCGGATGGCGATGTTGGTTCGTTTGGTAATGCGCAAGAGCGTCTCCAAAACCTGCATTCAGATCACACGATTATCACGGATTCTCTGCCAGTTCGTATTGACATATGTCAACAGATGCTCAGCTTGGCCCCATGAGCGCACCCTATTTCTTTGGCTACGGCAGCCTCGTGAACCGCAAAACCCACACCTACGAAGACGCCCACCCGGCCCGTCTGCGCGGGTGGCGGCGTGTTTGGCGGCACACGAATCTGCGCCCCGTGGCCTATCTGACCGCCGTCCCCGACACCGCGTCCGAGATCGACGGCCTCATCGCCCATGTCCCCAACAACGACTGGGACGCGCTGGATTACCGCGAACGCGCCTATGATCGGGAACCGGTCTGCCACGCGGTCACCCACCCCAAGACCGACCCGATCAACATCGCCGTCTATACCGTGCCGCATGGCAAACACGGCACCCCGACCGAGGAACACCCGGTCCTCCTGAGCTATATCGACGTGGTCGCCCAGGGCTATCTGCAAGAATTCGGCGAGGCCGGCGTGGCGCATTTCTTCGACACCACTGCCGGCTGGAGTGCCCCCATCCTCAACGACCGCGCCAATCCGGTCTACCCCCGCCACCAGAGCCTGAGCTCCGATGAGACGGGGCTGGTCGATGACCACCTGAGGGCCCTCAAGGTTTCCCTCCGCGACCCTGATATATGATTTTCGGAATTTGTGACGTGGGGTCACTCTTGAGCCGACTCGAAATGTCAGACATTTGAATGTCAGACATTTAAGCCGGGTACGGGAGGCCCTCATATGACCGACAAGCTCGATACGATTCTGGAAAACGCACGCGCCCACTGCGCCGAAGACATCCGCCCCAACGTCGACGCCTGGAACGCGGCCGGCGTCTGGCCCCGCGCAGCATCCGACAAGGCCGCCGCCCTTGGCCTCACCGGTCTCTACGCCCCCGAGGAATTCGGCGGCCAGGGCCTGTCGCTGGGCGACGGCATCCGCGTCTACGAAGAACTCGGCTACGGTGACGGTGCCTACGCATTCGCGCTCTCGATGCACAATATCTGCACCTATGCCGGCTGCGGTTTCGGCACCGATGCCTTCAAGGAAAAATGGGCCCGCGACCTGACCTCCGGCCGCAAGCTCGCCAACTTCGCCCTCACCGAACCCCAATCCGGCTCGGACGCGGGCAACATGTACTCCCGCGCCACCATCAACGACGATGGCACTTGGACAATCAGCGGCGCCAAGGCCTGGGTCAGCCTCGCTGGCGAAGCCGACATCTACTTCACCGTGGTCAAGACAACCGATGTACCGGGCCACAAGGACATGGCGATGATCGCCATCCCGAAAGACACCCCCGGCCTGAGCTTCGGCCCGCGCTACGAAACCCCCTCCTACAACTTCCTGCCCCTCTCCGAGATGTACATGGACAACGTGGTGGCGTCCGAAGACAACATCATCCTGCCGGTGGGCCAGGGCCTGCAAGGCTCGCTGATGGCCATCGACATCGCCCGCGTCTCCATCGCCTCGGGATGCTGTGGCCTGATGCAGGCGGCGCTTGATACCGCGCTGGCCTATTCCTCGAACCGCAAGATGTTCGGCGGCAAGAACCTTGATCTCGACGGCATCCAGTGGATGCTCGGCGACGTCGCCACCGAACTCGAAGCCTCGCGCCTGCTCTATCGCAAGGCGGCCCATGCCCTCGGCACCGACGAAGGCCCGCTGATGGCCGCCCACGCCAAACGTTTCGTGCCCGACTGCGCGGTCAAGGCAGCCAACACCTGCACCCAGGTTCTCGGCGGCATGGGGCTCTTGCAACCTTACGGCCTCGACCGCCTCTCGCGTCTCTCCCAGATGCTGCGCATTGTCGACGGCACCACCGAAATCAGCCGCGTCGTGATTGGCCGAAGCCTGCAAAAACGTGCAAAAACACTCGATCCCCTGCCGATCCCGAAAGGCTTCGGCGAAACCTAAGCCCTGTCCCGACCACTCACGGAGCTCCGCCACCCGGCGGGGCTTTCCGTTTCCGGCAAGGCCTACCCGTCCCGTCCCGGTTCATCGGGATTGCTGGAAAACAGCGCGACCTTGTTGCCCTGCGGGTCGCGCAAATAACCGACATAGAACCGCGGCCCATAGTCCGCCCGAAACCCCGGCGCGCCTTCATCCGACCCGCCCGCCGCCAAGGCCGCGGCATGCAGCGCACGCACCTGCGCCTGGCCCTCGGCCTCGAAAGCCACCATCGTGCCATTGCCCACCGAGGCCCGCCGCCCGTCAAACGGCGGCTTCACGTAAAAGTCGGCGCAAACCGGCACCGCGCCGGACGCCACCGGCAGCGCGAAACTCAACCCCTCCGGGCCTTCCTTCAGGCCATAGCCCAGGGCGGGCAGAAAGGCGCAATAGAACCGTTTCGCCGCCGCGATGTCATCCGCGCCCACCGTGACATAAGCAATCATCCCCTCCTCCTCTCCAAGGTCCCCCTATCGGACCCCGCCAAAGCCCGTCATGCAAGACCATCGCTCCAAAACAAAAACGCCGCAGCTTGCGCCACGGCGTTTCTTCTTGGCTAAATACCCCGGAGCGCGAGGCAGCGCCTCGCAACCCCCCTCAGCCCTTGGCCTTGATCACCTGCAGCAGCGGCAGCACCGCGCTCATGTCCGGACCGTGGCTCTGGCCGGTCAGCGCCTTGCGCAGCGGCATGAACAGACCACGCCCCTTGCGGCCGGTTGCCTCTTTCACGGCCTTGGTCCAGACACCCCAGGTCTCACCGTCAAACGGTCCTTCGGGCAACAGCGCCATCGCCTCGGCGACGAACTCCTTGTCCTCGTCGTCGATCACCGGATCGGCGCCATTGGCAAACAGGTCCCACCATGTGGCCAGGTCTTTGCGGGTGGTGATGTTCTCGCGCACAACCTCCCAGAACTGCGCGCTCTGGTCAGCCGGCACTCCGGCCGCCGCGATGTCTTCGGCAACGGCGTCCAACGGCAGGTCATGCAGCACACGGCCGGTCAGCGGATAGAGGTCATCCGCATCGAACTTGGTCGGCGCGGTCCCGAAATGCCCGAGATCGAACCCATCCGCCAGCTCGTCGATGTTGCTGCGCAGCTCGACCGGATCGGACGACCCGAGGCGCGCCATCAGCGACAACAGCGCCATCGGCTCGACACCCGCATCCCGCAGGTCACGCAGCGACAGGGTGCCAAGACGCTTCGAAAGCGCCTCACCCTGCGGGCCGGTCAGCAGCGAGTGGTGCGCAAACGTCGGCACCGTGCCGCCCAGCGCCTCGATGATCTGGATCTGGGTCGCGGTGTTGGTCACGTGATCCGAGCCACGCACCACGTGGGTCACACCCATTTCGGTGTCATCCACGACCGAGGCCAGCGTATAGAGCATCTGGCCGTCACCCCGGATCAGAACCGGGTCCGACACCGACGCCGCATCAATCGACAGGTCGCCAAGGATGCCATCGGTCCACTCGATCCGCTGCTGGTCCAGCAGGAACCGCCAGTGGCCCTGTCCGCGTTCAGCACGCAGGGCGTCTTTCTCTTCCGCCGTCTTCGAGAACATCGCGCGGTCATAAACCGGCGGCTTGCCCATGTTCAGCTGCTTCTTGCGCTTCAGGTCCAGCTCGGTCGGGGTCTCGAAACACTCGTAGAAACGGCCCATCTCGCGCAGACGGTCAGCCGCGGCTTCATAGCGGTCAAGGCGCTTCGACTGGAACTCGATCTTGTCCCAGGTGATGCCCAGCCATTCCAGGTCCTCCTGGATGCCGTCCACGTATTCCTGCTTCGAACGCTCCTGATCGGTGTCATCGATCCGCAGGATGAACGTGCCCCCCGCCTTCTTGGCGATCAGGAAGTTCATCAGCGCGGTGCGCAGGTTGCCAACATGGATATAGCCCGTGGGAGAGGGCGCAAAACGGGTCGTGGTCATGAGAGAGTCTCCAAACGTCGCGCGCTACCTGTCACATGGCGCAGGCTTTGTCCAGAAAAGGAGATTTCATTCGCGCAATCGCCGCCCAAAAGCCATCCTTGAGGGCCGTGCCTGCCTGGGCGGGCGCAGCCCGGCGATGCCGCCGGGCCAACATTGCCCTCACACTGCGAGGCGATGCTTCGGGCGAAATTACCCCTCCAGCCAGCCCGAACGCACCAGCGCCTCCCGGATCTTGCCCTCCGCGTCGTCATGCCCCGCGTTGATCGACATGTGTTGCAGAAACCACCAAAGATAGGCGTCATAATCCGGCGCAAGCCCGACCACTTCGGCCATCGCCCCGGCAACGCCCAGTTCGTGTACATTGGCCGCAATGTGGTGAAAGTTGATCCTCCCGAACAACACCGCCGGCTTGTGAAAGAAATACCCCGACAGCGCCACCGCCGAGTTTTGCGTCACCACATAATCGCAACGCTGCAACAGCGGCACCATGCCCTCACGTGACACCGTCAGCCGGTCATGCCGCGCCTCCAGCGCCTCCAGAGCCGCGATCTCCTCGTCGCCGTAATGCTCCTTGGGATGCAAGGTCGCCACGACCTCCCGCTCGCGATCCTGTTCGAGGACATGCTCGATCATGTGGATCGGACTGCAGGCCTGAAACGACCGATGGGTCAACAGCCGCCCCTGCAACGGCACATAGACCAGCCCCTCCCGCGTCGTCTCCTCTGCCGCCCCTTCAAACAGCCGCTTGCGCCAGAACCGGGCAAATCGCTGTGCCTCTTCCTCCGGCACCTCACTCGCATCAAATCGCGCCTTGGCGACCGGCCACTCCCAGCGCTTGCCGCTCTGTTCGATATTCCAGAACGGATAGAAATAGTTGAGCCGAATGCTCACCCCACGGCTGTCGGTCGGCTCGGACATCAGGAACACCGAATACCCGGGCCGCACCCGTGATTTCATCTGCTCCTCAAGGCCGTCATTGTGGAACTTCACCTTAAAGCCCTCGCGCTCCAACACGGCGCAAAACTTGTTGATGAAATTGTGGTTTCCCGTCTCCGCCCGCTCTTTCAGCGTCTTGTGAAGATAGAACCTGACAATCCGGGCGTTCCGCATCTGCTCCCCTGCGCCGCGCGCCAATACTTGTTCTGTGTCCCGCATTGTGGTGACTTGTGACCAAGACACAAGAGCCAAACAGCCCCGCACACAGGACACCCCATGCTCGATTTCGCCTTCATGCACCGCAGGCGGCACCAAAACGTCGGCGATCTGGCCTGCTCCCCGGGCCATTACTTCGATTTTGGTCCAAGCACCTTTCTCGATTTTTCCCAAGACATGCCTGCCTGCAAAGTCGCGGTTCTGGGCGGTGGGCAGGTGTTTCAGGACTGCGTCACCGCAGCAGTCTACGACACCGCCAAGGCCCGCAAACGCGTGGTCTGGGGCGTTGGCATCTCGCAGAAAGACCGTCGCAGCATCGACTTCGACATTCTGAACGGCAGCTGCGATCTGATCTCGACCCGCAATTGGGGCATCGATGGATGCCCCTACGTGCCCTGCGCCTCGGCCATGTCGCCCCTGTTCGACACCCCGCCCGCCCCCGAACACGAGGTTGTGCTGTTCTACCACGCCCGGAAATCCGATGACCTTCCTCGCGATCCGGCCATCCCCTCACGTGGCAACGATCAGGGCACGATGGCCGAGGCGATTGCCTTCCTCGCCAGCGGCGCAACCGTGGTCACGAACTCCTACCATGGCACCTACTGGGCCATGTGCCTTGGCCGCCGCGTGCTGTGCCTTCCGTTCAGCAACAAGTTCCTGAACTTCCCCGACAACCCGCCAATAACCGCCCCGGAAGACTGGCGCGCAAGAATCAAAACCGCCGAGGCCCGCCCCGAGATGCTGACAACCGCCCGCTCTTTGAACCGCGCATTCCACGCGCAGGTCATGAATATGGTCTGACTCTTCTGCCAAAACCGCGTGGACAGTTGCTGGCGATCATGTCACCCTACCTTCACACCGCACAAACACACTGCGCGTAGAAACTGAAAAATGGATGGATTTTCAGGAATATGCCTAACTTCGAAGTGATCCGCCCCGACGGGAGCGGAACCCCCTTTCTCGTGATGCCCGGCCTCGCCCCCGAGAACAAGGTCACCGCCGCGATCCTGCGGTCCAAGCGCCTTCAAAACCCGATCTACGAATTCTCCCTTCCGCAAGAAGATGGCCTCTACCTCGGAGACATCGACAAGATCGTCGAGACCTACCTTACCGACATCCAGTCAGCGGGCTTTGAGGGCCCCTACAACATCGTCGGCTTTTCCCTCGGCGGCCAGATCGGGTTCACGCTCGCCTCCCGCATGAAAGCCCAAGGCTGCAAAAACGTTCACCTGTTCTTGGTCGACGACGACGCCGACACCCACCGCCGCGCCTTGAACATCGCCAACACGCCGCCCGACATGTCATTTCTCTCACTTGCCGGTTACTATGTGCTGGACCGTAACGAACTCTCGAGCTTCGGAGGGCCGATGACCCTCTTCAGGGCGACCCACTGGGGGCTGGAACGAAAAAGCGGCGAAACCTCCGACTGGGAGTTTCGCATGAGGCGCCCATTCGATGTCTACGATTTTCCGTTTCGACACAACGATATGGTCGTCGCCCCCTTCTGCGATGAATGGGTCGACCTGATGGCCAATATCCTTGAAGGCAATATCGAAGCGCCGAACCACCGGGTTGTCGCGCCGCGCCATAGCGATCTTCCACCCGCATTCCGGCGCGGCTTTGCCAAGGGCAAACAGGGCGATCTGGAGGAAGAAATTCGCGGTTATGAAAGGGCAATCAAGATGATGACCGCCCCACCGGAGTGGCTTTTCATCAACCTGGCACAGGCGCTGGCTGACGCCGGCCGGACGGACGACGCCATTTCTGCACTGCGCCGCGCGATCCAACTCTCGACAGGTCTGTCAAACTGCCATGTCGAACTTGCCAAGCTGCTTCGCGCAAACGGGAAAAAAGGTGGTCTGAGAAAACTGTTCGAGCGCGTCGATGGCTACCCGAAGACCACAGCAGACGATCATCAGATGTATGGCATCTTCCTTGCCCAACGTAACCGACCGCTCAAGGCACTTGCGGCCTTCAAGGAAGCCCTGCATCTCGAGCCGACCCGCTTGGCCTGCTACCTGCGCAGCGTGCGTATCCTCAAGGAACGCAACATGCTCGACGAGGCCGAAGCCCTTGTCAGCCAAGCCGTCAAGGACCACCCGGACCACCTAAGTCTTCAGGAACTACTGGCCAGCATATTTCTGGATCAGGAAAAACCGGAACAGGCCGAACCACTGTTACGCGCCATCCTGCAGCAAGACCCGACGCGGATGCACGCCTGCATGCACCTGTGCAAACTTCTGATGGCTCAGGGCCAGCTCGACCAGGCGCTCGACCTTGCGACGCAAAACCAGGGTCATCACCCCGGAAACGCCGCCGCCAATGCCCTCCTGGGGACCGTGCTGCAGACACAGGGGGATCTCGTTGGCGCAAAAGCCCAGTTCGAGACCAGCCTTCGCATCGCGCAGGACCGCGTGCAGACATGGCTGGCGCTCTCACAAGTGGTCGAACAACTTGAAGGGCCGGAAAAGGCACTTCAATACCTCGCACGGCGACCGCAAAGCATTGCAAACAGGCCGGTCATTCTCGAAGCGGAAGCCGCACTTCGCGCGCAACAGTTGGCCACAACCTGACACCTTTAGGCAGGGCAGGTCCGCCTGCCCTGCCGACGACCTCACGAAGTCTTGCAGTGGCCGTTCCCCAAACCAGCGCTACCCTCTGGATTGAAAACGCGAACTGGGAGACCCCTCATGACCCTCAAGACCCCACACATCAACCGCCGCTCTGTCCTTCTGGGGGCCGCCATGACCCCGCTGGCCGCCTCGCCACTTCTGGCTGCCGCCGAGATGATGGGCGTCGCCAGCACCCGCTTCAACCGCATGAAGGTTGGCGGGTTCGAAGTGACAACACTCCTCGCCGGCACCCGCCCGGTTCCGAATCCGCAGTCGATCTTCGGTATGAACGTCTCGGCCGACGAATTCGCCAAGGCCTCGATGCAGGCCAACATCCCCACCGACGTGGCTCAGTTCTTCTTCACCCCCACGGTCGTCAACACCGGCGCGGAACTGATCCTCTTCGACACCGGCCTCAGCCCGGCCAGCATCACTGGCGCCCTCGCCGCCGCAGGCTACAGCGCCGAGCAGATCGACGTGGTTGTCGTCACCCACATGCACGGCGACCATGTCGGCGGCCTTTACGGCGAGGGCGGGGCCACCTTCCCCAACGCCCGCTATGTCACCGGCGCGGCCGAGTTCAACGCTTGGGACATGTCCGGCAATGACACCTTCGAGGCCAAGGTCCGCCCGCTGGCCGAACAGATGTCGATGATCGACGATGGCGCCGCAGTGGCCTCCGGCGTCACCGCCATGGCCGCCTTCGGCCACACCCTTGGTCACATGGCCTACCGTATCGAAAGCGAGGGCAAGCAACTTGTTCTCGGGGCCGACTTTGCCAATCACTACGTGTGGTCACTGGCCTACCCCGACTGGGAGGTGAAATTCGACCGCGACAAGGAAGCCGCCGCCAAAACCCGACGCGCCATGCTCGACATGATGGCCGCCGACCAGATCCCCTTTGTCGGCTATCACATGCCCTGGCCCGGCGTTGGCTATGTTGAAAAACGCGGCCAAGGCTATCACTATGTTCCGGCGAGCTACCAACTGATGCTCTGAGCCGGAGGCCCATGCACGACATCCTGACCATCACCCTGAACCCGGCCGTGGATCTTTCGACCACGGCCGAAACCGTTTCGGCAGGCCCGAAACTGCGGTGTGCGCCCCCCAAAACCGATCCCGGCGGCGGCGGGATCAACGTCTCGCGCGCGATCCGCATCCTCGGCGGTCAGTCCCGTGCCCTCGTCGCCGTCGGCGGTCCCACCGGCAAGAAACTGCGTCACCTGCTGCTGGCCGAAGGCATCGCCTACCTGCCCTTCCGCGCGCCCGGCGAAACCCGTCAAAGCCTTGCTGTGACGGATGAAACCACCGGCGCGCAGTACCGCTTCGTCCTGCCCGGTCCCGACTGGGACGAGGAACGTCATAGCGCGCTCCTCGATATGCTGCCCGGCGTGGTCCCCGACGAGGGCTTCGTGGTCCTCAGCGGCTCCCTGCCGCCCGGCATCCCGGCCACCTTCCCCACCACGCTCACCAAGGTCCTCGCCCCACGCCACCCCCGGATCATCGCCGATCTCTCCGGCGCGGCGCTTGAAACCACCGTCACCGCCCCGCCCGCCAACCTGCACACCCTGCGCATGGACTGGCACGAGGCCGAAACCCTGAACACCGCCCCCCTGCCAACCCTGCAGGACACCGCCGATTTCGCCGCCGCCCTGATCGCGCGCGGAACGGCGCAGGTGGTCATCATCGCCCGCGGCGGCGAAGGCTCGGTCCTCGCCAGCCGACACGAAATCCTGCACGCAAAGGCCGCCCAAGTACCGATCGCCAGCAAGGTCGGCGCCGGTGACAGTTTCGTCGGCGCCTACACCCTCTCGCTGGCCCGGGGCGAAGATCTCGGCGTCGCCCTGCAACGCGGCACCGCCGCCGCCAGCGCCGCCGTCATGACCCCCGCCACCGAACTCTGCCGCGCCAGCGATGCCGAACGGCTGCTCGCCGACTGCCCCCTCACCAGCCTCGACGCGACCCTGACATGACCCAGCCACACCGTTTCTCGACCTTCGAAACCCTCTGCGCCCTGCTGATTGCGCTCTGCGCCTTTGGCACGCTCACCCTGCAAACCAGCGTCGATCTCACCGAGGGGCGCAGCTTGCCCGACGCCCTCTGGTCCCAGGCCCGCTACTTCACCAACCTGATGGTCCTCGCTGTCGGCCTGGTCTTCGCGACCACCACCCTGCGCCGCAGCACCACCCCCGGCTGGATCACCGCCCTCACGGTCTGGATCGTACTGGTCGGCGTGGTCTACCACGCGCTGCTGGCCGCGACCCACAACCCAGAGGGTCTCGACATCACAGTCAACCTGTTCCAGCACACGCTGATCCCGGCCGGTGTCCTGCTGTTCTGGTGGCTCTTCGCCCCGAAACACGGCCTGACCTACACCCACCCCGCCCTCTGGCTGGCCTGCCCGCTGGGCTATGTCGGCTATGCCATGGCACGCGGCGCCTCGGACGGCACCTACCCCTATTTCTTCCTCAATCCGGTCAAGACCGGCGGCATCGGCGTGCTCGCCTATGTCATCGGTCTCGGCGCGGTGTTCTACCTCTCCGGCGCGGCGCTTGTCCTGATTGCCCGCCGCAAGGGCTGAGGCTGCTTCTTCTTGGCCCAAGTACCCGGGGTGAGGGCGGCCCCGCCGCCCGAGGGGCAGCGCCCCTCAGGCGTAGTCGCTCAAATCCTTCGGCGCATGCAAAAGCGTGGTGTCATACTTCGGCAGGTCATCCTGCATCGCCAGCCACGGCAGCTTGCTGGCAAAGTTGACATGGAATTCCGGCACGAAATCTTCCGGCCGCTCCATCGAGGCCGCGTATAGGTGCATACCCCCGGCATAGTGATCCGCCTCGAACCCAAGCGGCGAGCCGCAATCCTCACAGAAATGCCGAAACACCCCCTTCGAACTCTCCAACGTCTTCGGCGCCTGTCCGACCCACCTGAAATTGCGCAACGGCACGCCCAGCCACGCCACCACCGGCGCCGCGCAATTGCGGCGGCAATCATCACAGTGACAATAGCAGCCCCAGGTCGGATCGCCCTCGTATTCCCAACCAGTTGCCTTGCACAGGCAATGTCCGCGTGTCGTCATCTCGTCCCCTCCGTTTCCCCTCATCTATCCATAAGGCAACCCCGAAAACCAAGTCGAAGCAGACCGCAAACTGGCCGAATGCGACGCCGAACCGCCAAAAAGAAAGGCCCCGGAACACCTCCGGGGCCTTTGAAATCCTACACAGGCGCTCAGGCGTTGTCCCGCCATCTGCTGACAATCGGATAGCGTCGATCCAGCCAGAAGGCCTTGCGCGACAGGCGCGCACCGGGGGCCGACTGGAACCGCTTGTATTCGCTGATGTAAAGCAGGTGCTCCACCCGCTTGACCGTCTCGCGGTCGAACCCGGCCGCAACACAGTCCGCAACCGACCGCTCTTCATCTACCAGCATGGTCAGGATCGCGTCCAACTCGTCATACGGCGGCAGGCTGTCCTCGTCTTTCTGGTCGGGGCGCAGCTCGGCAGAGGGCGGCTTGTCGATGATCGTCACCGGGATCACCTCGCCTTCGGGGCCGGCCATCCAGTCGCGATGCACCGCGTTGCGCCAGCGGCAGGTCTCGAAAACGCGGGTCTTGTACATGTCCTTGATCGGGTTATAGCCCCCGGCCATATCGCCATAGATCGTGGCATAGCCCACCGCGACCTCGGACTTGTTACCGGTGGTCAAAAGCATCTCGCCGAACTTGTTGGACAGCGCCATCAGCAACAGCCCCCGCAGACGCGACTGGATGTTTTCCTCGGTCAGTCCCGGCTCGGTGCCTTCAAACAGCGGCGCAAGCGTGTTGGTGATCGCCTGCCGCCCCTCGGCAATCGGCACGTAATCATAGCGCACGCCCAGACGCTCGGCGATGTCCTTGGCGTCATCCAGCGATCCCTGCGAGGTGTATTCCGACGGCAGCATCACGCAACGCACGTTCTCTGCCCCCAGCGCATCCACCGCAATCGTGGCCACCAGCGCCGAGTCGATGCCGCCCGACAGCCCCAGCAGCACCTTCTTGAAACCGGTCTTGCCCATGTAATCGCGCAGCGCCTCGACACAGACGCGGTAATCCTGTTCTTCCCCCGCAGGCAGAACCGCACGCGCCCCCTGTTCGGCCTTCCAGCCATCCGCCGTACGGGTAAAGTCCACATGCGCGATCATCTCGTCGAAGACCGGCAATTGCACCGCCAACTCGCCACCGGGGTTCAGCACAAAGGAGCCGCCGTCGAACACCTGGTCGTCCTGCCCGCCCACCATGTTTACATAGACCAGCGGCAGACCGGTCTCGACCACGCGGGCCACCATGTGGTTCATGCGGCGGTCGAACTTGTCGCGATAATAGGGCGACCCGTTGGGCACCACGAGAATCTCCGCCCCGGTCTCTTCCAGCGTTTCGCAGACATCCTCGAACCAGGCATCCTCGCAGATCGGCGAGCCGACCCGCACGCCATCCACGTCATAAGGCCCGCCCAGCGGCCCGTGGTCAAACAGGCGCTCTTCGTCGAACACGGTGTAATTGGGCAAATGGTGCTTACGCTGAATATGGGCGATCTTGCCGCCCTTGAGCACAAAATAGGCATTGTACAGCTTGCCATCCTCGGCCAGCGGCCCGCCAATCGCCAGCGCAGGCCCATCGGCACAGGCCACCGCCAGCGCCTCGATCTCGCGCAGCGCCGCCACCTGCAACGCCGGTTTCAGGATAAGGTCCTGCGGGTTGTAGCCCACGATGAACATTTCCGGCATGACCACAAGCTTGCTGCCCGCGGATTTGCCCGCCTCCCAGGCCTCGCGGGCCTTGGCGGCATTGCCGGCAAGATCCCCCATCACGGGGTTGGCCTGCGCCATGGTCAGACGAAATGTTTCGGCCATCAAAGCCTCCTGTCGCTGTCTTGGCCCAAGATTTATCAGAACCCCGCGCGAGGGAAAGGCCAAACGGCCAAAAGACGTTGCTCAGACGCGGCCACTGTTCTAGGTTTCATGCAAAACCACAGGTCGGCACGGGATGGACCCCAAAAGGGCAGAAAAATGAAGAACACCAAGGCAATCAAGATTGCAACACTCGCACTCATGCTGGGCGCAGCCACCTCTGCCACCGCTCAGGAAGGCGAAATCCTTACCAAGCAATACGATGACGGCGGCGTCTACGAAGGCACCTTCAAGGGTGGCCTGCAACACGGCACCGGCAGCTACCGCCTCCCCAACGGCTATGAATACACCGGCGAATGGGTCGACGGCGAGATCAAGGGCAAGGGCCAGGCGCGCTTTCCCAACGGCTCGGTCTACGAGGGCGAATTCGCCAAGGGCAAACCCGAAGGTTTCGGCAAGATCACCTTCACCGACGGCGGCACCTACGAAGGGGAATGGGCCGACGGCAAGATCAACGGCACCGGCGTCGCGCTTTACGCCAACGGCACCCGCTACGAGGGCCAGTTCCAGAACGCCTCGCATCACGGCAAGGGCGTGATGCTGTCGCCGGGCGGATATGTCTATGACGGCGACTGGATCAACGGCGTCAAGGAAGGCATGGCCAAGATCACCTATTCCGACGGTGCCACCTATGCCGGCCAGGTCGCGGGCGGTGCACGTTCGGGGCAAGGCACGCTGACTATGCCCGATGGCCTGATCTACGAAGGCAACTGGGTTTCGGGCCAGATCGAAGGCACCGGTAAGCTCATCCACTCCAACGGTGACATCTACGAAGGCACCCTTGTCGCGGGCCAGCGTGTCGGCGAGGGTACGGTGGTCTATGCCAATGGCGACACATACACTGGCACTTTCGAAGGCGACAAACGCCACGGCCAGGGCACCTTCACCGGAGCCGATGGCTATACCTACGTCGGCAGCTGGATCAACGGCCACATCGAAGGCGACGGCACCGTCACCTACCCCGACGGCTCGGTCTACACCGGCCAGTTCCGCCAGGATCTTGCCGATGGCACCGGCCTCATCACCTATCCTGACGGATCGACCTATGAAGGCGAGTGGAAAGCCGGCGTGATCAACGGCCGCGGCAAGGCCACCTATACCAACGGTCTGGTCTACGAGGGTGAGTTCCTCAACGCCAAGAACCACGGCAAGGGCGTCATGACCTATGCCGACGGCTACCGCTACGAAGGGGACTGGTTCGAAGGCCAGCGCCACGGCCTCGGCATCGCCACCTACACCGACGGCACCGTCTACGAAGGCCAGTTCGCAGACGGCCAGCGCGACGGGGTCGGCGAAATCCGCATGCCCGACGGCTTTACCTATTCCGGAGAATGGCAGGCAGGCGAAATCAGCGGCCAGGGCGTGGCCACCTATGCCAACGGCGACATCTACGAAGGCATGTTCAAGTCCGGCAAACGCCAGGGCGCAGGCACCCTGAAATATGCCACCGGCGAGGAAAAGACCGGCACCTGGGAAAACGGCGCCCTGAAAACCGACGGCTAATCCCCTCCGGCCCCACGCCTCTTGGCAAGATCAGCCAGAAAAAATGACACACCCCGCAACCGCTTGCGGGGTGTTTTCATGTGGTGCGTTTTTGGGAAGACACTGGTTCTTCTTAATTTCAGTTTCCCTTGGTGGCATGAATTTCCAGCACTGAAGTATCCAATGAACTAAGGGAAAATTATTTGCGTGCGGTACGAAATGAAAAACCCGCTTAGTGCCTAATTCCGCGGACTATCTAAAGCGTAGCTTTGGACAATATGACTCCCTCAAACGCCCCCCTCACCACTCGATCCTCTCCCCATCCCAGGCAAAGAACCCGCCGCTGTCTTCCGGCGTCAGCCCGTCCAGCACGCCAAGCAGATGTGCCGCGCTTTCGGAAGGCGCTAGTTTCTGACGGCCGGCATAGGCCTTGGTGAAATCGGTCGCCACCGTGCCGGGGTGCAGGGCGACACAGATCGCCTCGCGGTGACTACGGGCCAGTTCGATAGCCGCGCCGTGCACGATCTGGTTCACCGCCGCCTTGGCCGCCCGATAGCTGTACCAGCCGCCCATCCGGTTGTCCCCGATCGAGCCGACCCGCGCCGACAGCACCGCCACGACACCCCGCCCGTCCCGCCGCAGCAGGCGCGGCACATGCCGCAGCACCAGCGCCGGACCAATGGCATTCACCGCGAACTGCGCCGCCATTTCTTCGGCGGTCAGTTCCGCCAGCGATTTCTCGGGCCGCGGCGCAACAACCGTCAGCGCCCCGCTGGCCACAAGGATCATGTCGAACCCTGGTGACAGCCCCGCCATCCCCGCCTCGACCGAAGCCGGATCGGTCACATCGAACCCGTGCTCTGATCGCGACAGGCCCGTGACCGCCACACCGCTTTCTTGCAAGGCCCCCGCAAGGGCCCCGCCGATACCACCACTGTTTCCAATCACCAATGCGCGTCTCATGCGCTGCATCTAGCCCCTGAAAGTGGCGCGGCAAGACGGCGTTTACCCGATCCGGATATCACCAAGATGCGCGGGCGGTTCGACCCCCTCCAGAACCCGAGGGTCAGCAACCGGCGCGCCAAGCTGCATCCGGATCGGCACCACACCGGCCCAGATCGGCAGCGCGTAATCCTCTTCGTCATCAGCCGGCGGCGCATCCCGCAGCTTGGCCGAGGCCTCGGTGATCGGCATCCGGAAGATCGCCGTCGCCTTGGTCTCCTGCGGTTGCAACGGGCGCAGCGCCTCCCAGCGACCGGGAAAGATGTGATCGAACATGCGCTTCATATGCACTTCCTTGGCCGCTGCCTCCATCACCTGCTCGGCCTCGCCAAAGATCATCACCGAACGCTGGTTTACCGAATGATGCAGCGCCGACCGCGCCAGCACATAGCCATCCAGGATCGACACGGTCATGCAGACCTGGTTGCCCTTCATCGCCCTTAGCGCCCGGCTGGCCGAGGACCCGTGCCAGTAGACATGATCGCCCTCGCGCCACTGCAAGGTCGGCAGCACCGACGGGCTGCCATCCATCACGTACCCGATATGGGCCATCGGCATCGCATCGAGGATCTGGTGAATCACCTCGCGTTCGTAGGATCCCTTCTCGTGCAGCCGCCGCAGCCGCGTCCGCTCGGTCTTGTCCAGAGTGTCTTTTGCCATGGTCCGGCCTCCTTGATCGTCTTGAGGGCTGAAGTAAGCCAGCTTTGGGCCTGCAAAAATGTCCACTATCGCACTTTCTTTGCATACCAATTCAACAAAAGCCCCACCCCGCCCCGCACAGAAAAACCCGCGAATGAGGCTTTTCATTTCCCACGCGGCATGTATAAATCGCCGCCATGATGATCACGGCACATATCGCAGCACCCGCACAGCGCACCCGCGCTGCGATTCTGGCCGACCTTCTTCTCCTAGCCCGCCTCTGAGCGTGCCGGTGCTGGCGCGACCGCTCAGAGGATAACTGCTTCGCGCCCGAACCCCACCGGACCCCCAGGAGAAAAAAGAGAGACTTCCAATGACCGATACTGCCAAACAAGACCGCGTCTTGATCTTTGACACGACCCTGCGCGACGGCGAACAGTCGCCCGGCGCCACCATGACCCACGACGAGAAACTCGAAATTGCCGAGATGCTCGACGAGATGGGCGTCGACATCATCGAGGCCGGCTTCCCGATTGCCTCGGAAGGCGACTTCAAGGCCGTCAGCGAAATTGCCAAACGCTCCAAGAACAGCCGCATCTGCGGCCTCGCCCGCGCCAATTTTGCCGACATTGATCGCTGCTGGGAAGCGGTGAAACACGCCGGTCAGAACCGCATCCACACCTTCATCGGCACCTCGCCGCTGCACCGCGCCATTCCCGACCTCACCATGGACGAGATGGCCGACAAGATCCACGAAACCGTCAGCCACGCCCGCAACCTCTGCGAAAACGTGCAATGGTCGCCGATGGATGCCACGCGGACCGAGTGGGATTACCTCTGCCGCGTGATCGAGATCGCCATCAAGGCCGGTGCCACCACCATCAACATCCCCGACACCGTGGGCTATACCGCCCCCGTCGAAAGCGCCGACCTGATCAAGCGCCTGATCGAAACCGTGCCGGGTGCCGACGATGTGATCTTTGCCACCCACTGCCACAACGATCTCGGCATGGCCACGGCCAACGCGCTGGCCGCCGTCGCCGGTGGTGCCCGCCAGATCGAATGCACCATCAACGGCCTTGGCGAACGCGCCGGCAACACCGCCCTCGAAGAGGTGGTGATGGCGCTGAAAACCCGCAACGACATCATGCCCTGGCACACCGGCATCGACACGACCAAGATCATGGCCATCTCGCGCCGTGTCTCGACCGTGTCGGGCTTCCTCGTGCAACCCAACAAGGCCATCGTCGGCAAGAACGCCTTCGCCCATGAAAGCGGCATCCACCAGGACGGCATGCTCAAGAACCGCGAGAACTTCGAGATCATGCGCCCCGAAGACGTGGGCCTCTCGGGCACCTCGCTGCCGCTCGGCAAACACTCGGGCCGCGCCGCGCTGCGCGACAAGCTCGAACACCTCGGCTTCGAGATCGGCGACAACCAGCTGAAAGACGTCTTCGTGCGCTTCAAGGATCTCGCCGACCGCAAGAAAGAAGTGTTCGACGACGACCTCATCGCCCTGATGCGCATCGGCGAGGATGATGCCAACGACGCCCTCAAGCTGGTCTCGATGAAAGTGACCTGCGGCACCGGCGGTCAGGCGGAATCCACCGTCGAGATGGAAATCGACGGCAAGGATCTGCAAGCCACCAGCTTTGGCGACGGCCCCGTGGACGCCACCTTCAAGGCCATCCGCGAGCTGCACCCCAACACCGCGCGCCTGCAACTCTACCAGGTGCACGCCGTGACCGAAGGCACCGACGCCCAGGCCACCGTCTCGGTGCGCCTCGAGGAAGACGGGGTCATCACCACCGGCCAGTCCGCCAACACCGACACCGTGGTCGCCTCGGCCAAGGCCTACATCCACGCTCTGAACCGCCTGATCGTGCGCCGTGGCAAACTGGGTGAAGGCGTCGACGAACGCGAAATCTCCTATCGCGACGTGACCTGAAACCGGGCCCGAACATGAGATCCAAAGGCCGTCCCCCGCGGGCGGCCTTTGCACATCAGATCAGACAACACATTGCCCGGCGGTACCGCCGGGCTGCGCCTGCCTGCCCCCCGGCAGGCGCATTCGCGCCTCCCCAGGCAGCCGCCGCCCTCCCCGCTTCCGGGCAAACCCCTTCTCCCTTCACAAGCCTCGGCAAAGAGCTAGGATACATCCCATGAAAACCCTCCTCATCCACACCGGCGGCACCATTGGCATGGTGGCCACCGATGACGGTTTCGCCCCCGCCGAAGGGGTGGTCGAGGGCTTTCTTGACAGCCACCTCGCGACGCAGACAAACGCCCCGCAGATCGACATCCGCCGCCTCGCCCCGCTGATCGACAGCGCCAATGCCACCCCGCAAGACTGGGATCGCATCGCCACCACCATCGCCGAGACCGACGCAGACTACGACGCCTTCATCGTCACCCACGGCACCGACACGCTGGCCTATACCGCCGCAGCCCTCTGCTTCGCCCTCGAAGGCCTGTCCAAGCCGGTCATCGTCACCGGCTCCATGCTGCCGCTCTCGGTTCCGGGCAACGACGGCACCCGCAACCTCGCCGATGCCATCGCGGCCACCGCCACCGCCGCGCCCGGCGTCTGGGTGCAATTCGCGGGCCGCCTCCTGCACGGCGCACGGGTGCGCAAATCCCACTCGCGCGCCTTTGATGCCTTTGCCGCCGACCCTTCCGACATCGCCCCGCGCCAGCCCGGCACCGCCCTGACCCTGCACCGCACCGGCGCCCACAAGGTCGCCTTCCTCTCGGTCGCCCCAGGCGTGCCCACCGACCTCTTCGAATATGCCGCGCAAACCTGCGACGGTCTCGTGTTGCGCTGCTTCGGCTCTGGCACCGTGCCGGGCACCGAGGGTCTGGCCCGCGCCCTGACCACGGCGGCAAACCGCGCCATCCCCGTGGTCGCCGTAAGCCAATGCCCCGAGGGCGGCATGGCGCTTGGCACCTATGCCGCCGCCGCCATCCTGCGCCACCACGGTGTGATCGACGGCGGCGACATGACCGTCGAAGCGGCCTATGCCAAGCTCACCTATGCCCTCGCCCACAGCCCCGATCCGGCCACCCGTCGGGCGCGTCTAGACACCTCGCTCTGTGGCGAGTTCACCCCCTAGTTCGCCTTCAGGAACCCAAGCAGGCTGGCCGCCACCTGTTCCGGCTGGTCCTCCATCGCGAAATGCCCGCAGTCCGCGATCACCTCAAGATCACTGCCGGGGATCGCCGCGTTCAGCCGATGCGCCCAGTCCACAACCTGCCACGCATCATCCGCGCCCCAGATCAGCTTGACCGGACGCTGCCCCAACTCGTGCATCCGCTCGGCAATCTCCATCGTGTGTTTGGGGTCGTAGTGGCGCACCTGATGCTGGAACAGGCTGCCCTGCCCGATCGGCCCGCTGATGAAATCAAGATAGGTTTCAAGCGGCCCCGCCCGCAGCGCCGCCTTGTTCTGCACCGTGCTCAACAACCACTCTTCGAAATGCGCGCGGTGATCGGCATCCGGTGCCTTGACCAGCGCCTCAAGCCCCGCCTGCATTTGTTCACGCGTGCGCCGCGACGGATAGCTGTCATAGCTGACCACGTCGATCATGCTCAGCGTCCGCACCTTCTCGGGCGAAAAGATCGCGAACCGCTGCGCCACCGCACCGCCGATGTCATGCGCGATCACATGCGCATCCGTCAGCCCCCAATGATCAAACAGCGCCTCCAGCACCGGCACCTGACCGGAGATCGACGTATCTACCGCCGGATCGCAAGGCCGCTCGGACAGCCCGTAACCCAAGAGGTCATAGACATGCACACGATAGCCCCCCGCCACCAGAACCGGCAGCACATTCCGCCAGATCAGCGAGGACGACGGCGTGCCATGTAAAAGAACAACCGGCTCGCCCGCACCATGCACGCCATGCGCGATGCGAAAGCCATTGATGAGGATGTGGTCGGTGACGATATGATCCATGGGAAGGCTCCTGTTTCCTGATGCCCCCGTTCTGCCGTCCGGCCCCCCCATGAATCAAATTGATTGATTTCATCACCTGATCTAAATTGGTCATGCAAATGCCGGAGCACACCATGACCCTCAGAATGGACATCGACGCCCTTCAGGCCCTCTGTGCCATCGAAGACCAGGGCGGCATCACCCGCGCCGCCGACCACCTCGCGCTGTCGCAATCCGCGGTGTCGCACAAGATCAAGCGCCTCGAGGACAAGCTGGGCCGCACCCTGCTCACCCGCCGCCCCGGCGCCCCGACCTTCTCCGAAGACGGCCGCGCCCTCCTGACCTATGCCCGCCGGATTCTGGCCCTGCATGACGAGGCCGTGCTGCACCTCACCAACAGCCCGCTCACCGGCCACCTGCGCCTTGGCATGACCGAAGACACCACCAGCGGCGGCCTGTCCCGCATCCTCGCCCGCTTTGCCCGCCTGCACCCCGACGTCAGCGTGCGCACCCACGTCAGCCAGAGCCTGTCACTCATGGCCGATCTCGAACAGGGCGAGATCGACCTCGCCATCATGCAGATCTTCGCCCATGAAACCCGCCCCGGCGACATCGTGCTGTTCCACGATCACCTGCACTGGGTCGCCTCGCCCGACCTGCCCCTGCCCGATGATCGCCCGCTGCCCTTCCTCGCCTTTGATGACAACTGTTTCTACAAACACTGGGCCATGACACTCGGACAGGCGGGGGGGCGCGATTTTCGCACCGTCCTGCAATGCGCCAGCAACGCCGGCATTGTTTCGGCGGTCGAAGCGGGCCTTGGCATCGCCCTCCTGAACGCCCGCCACATCACGCCGCGTATGACCATCATCGACCCGCAGATCGGCGCCCCGCCCCCCGACATCGCCTATGTCGTGCGCATCGCCCGCAAATCCCGCTCCGCCCCCGCCCGCGCCCTGGCCGAAGAAATCCAGACCGAAGCCCGGGGCCAGAACGTGCTTCAGGCGGTCTGAGCCATCTTGACCACTCCGCAAATCTGCCCGATAACAACCCCCGCAACGAATGGGCGCTGAGCGCGGTCCTCCTATGGGCAACCGCGGCGCTATGGCCCCATCACGTAAACGTTGCCGTGAATCCATCCGGGGCCATCCACACGGAGCCCTGAGATGAAAACCATCATCGAACCCTTCCGCATCAAATCCGTCGAACCGATCCGCATGACCACCCGCGCGGAACGCCAGGACCTTTTGCAGGCCGCCAACTACAACCTCTTTGCCCTGAAATCAGACGACGTGCTGATTGACCTGCTGACCGACTCCGGCACCGGCGCCATGAGCGCGGCGCAATGGTCGGCCGTCATGCAGGGCGACGAAAGCTATGCCGGCTCGCCCTCCTTCTACCGCTTCGAGGCGGCGGTAAAGAACCTGATGCCCTTCAACCACGTGATCCCCACCCACCAGGGCCGCGCCGCCGAAGCCATCCTGTTCTCCATGTTCGGTGGCGCAGGCCGCAACATCCCCAACAACACCCACTTCGACACCACCCGCGGCAATATCGAGGCCTCGGGCGCGCAGGGCCACGACCTCGTGATCGCCGAAGGCAAGGATCCCGCCTCAGAACACCCCTTCAAGGGCAACATGGATCTCGACCGCCTTGATGCCTACCTCGAAGACCACGGCGACAGCGTGCCCTGCGTGATGCTCACCATCACCAACAACGCCGGCGGCGGCCAGCCCGTCAGCCTCGCCAACATCCGCGCCACCGCCGCGCTCGCCCGCAAATACGGCAAGCCCTTCTTCATCGACGGCTGCCGCTTTGCCGAAAACGCGTGGTTCATCAAGACCCGCGAAGACGGCCAGCAGGACCGCAGCATCCCCGAAATCGTCCGCGATTGTTTCGCCGAGGCCGACGGCATGACCATGTCCGCCAAGAAGGACGCCTTCGGCAACATCGGCGGCTGGCTGGCGCTGAACGATGATGGCCTCGCCGAAACCGCCCGCAACCACCTGATCCGCACCGAGGGCTTCCCCACCTACGGCGGCCTCTCAGGGCGCGATCTCGAAGCCCTCGCCCAGGGCCTGTCCGAGATCGTCGACGAGGATTACCTGCGCTACCGCATCCGCACCAACGCCTATATCATCGAACGCCTCGACGCCCTTGGCGTCCCGGTGGTGAAACCGGCAGGCGGCCACGCGGTCTTCATCGACGCCCGCCGCTGGCTCTCGCATATCCCGCCGCTCGAGTACCCCGGCCACGCGCTGGCCGTCGCGCTCTACGAAATCGCCGGCATCCGCAGCTGCGAGATCGGCACCGTGATGTTCGGCCGCCACCCCGACGGCAGCGAACACCCCGCCGCGATGGACCTCGTCCGCCTCGCCATGCCCCGCCGCACCTACACCCAGAGCCACGCCGACTATATCGTCGAGGCCTTCGAGGAACTGGCAAAGGCTCGCGAAAGCCTCACCGGCTACCGCATCGTGAAGGAACCCCAACTCATGCGCCACTTCACCTGCCACTTCGAGCCCATCGACGGCTGATACCAAGCAAAAGAAAGCCGCCCAATCGGGCGGCTTTCCCCGTTCTTTTACCTTAAGCAACGATACACAAATCACTTCAGTGCAAAACAACAAAATTGAGCTTAGATTTATCTTGTCGTATTGAAGTGATACGAAAGACAAACGTACCACGCCTGCATCTCAGGTTGGCTCCTTCTTCTGCTTCTAGGTAGTAATTGGGGGAAGCCTTTTTAGTACAGGTAGGAAGAATGATTACATACCTAAAGTCCGACCTGTTCGACTCAGAGGCTCAGACACTAGTAAACACGGTGAATTGCGTAGGAGTAATGGGCAAGGGCATCGCCAAGGAGTTTAAGAAGCGCGACCGAGAGATGTTCAAAGCTTACAAGTCAATTTGCGATCAAAAGCTACTTGTACCCGGAAAGCTTTGGCTCTGGCGCCGCAAGACGCCTTGGGTCTTGAATTTCCCAACGAAAAACCACTGGCGAGGGGCATCTAAACTAGAATGGATTGAGTCTGGGCTCGATAAATTTGCGAATACTTATTCAGAAAAGGGTATCACTAGCATCTCTTTCCCCAAGCTTGGTTGTGGAAACGGTGGACTTCGGTGGGAAGCCGTTCAACCAGTAATGGAAAAGTACCTTGCGGATATTGATATTGATGTTTTTATTCACGATGTTGAGGGACACCCAAGCATACCTGAACACATCGAATACTCTTCAACAGAAATAGCCTTCCCTACCACGTTTGAAGAGTTTGAGGAGGCACTGAGAGACTACGCCACCAAAAATAGCAAGCAAACGACGCTATTAAGCCGAGAGAGTTATTCCGTTCGTCTAGATCAACCCGACTGCATTGTAATGACCGTTCGAGGAGACGATTTTTCAGTTACACAAGATGATCTGAGGGGCCTTTGGCTAAACCTTCTAAATGGTCGCATTACCCATAAAGAAGCGGAGTGGTTCAACACTAGTCTCCGCGGAACCTTGGTCGACCTTGTTGCGCGCCTACCTTTTACAAGCGCAACCCTACAATCAAAGAACAACGAGATGGCGATTTCCGTCGGAATATCACGCGAAACAAATGGCCAGACGATTGTATCCAATCAAAATGAGCTGATTTAGAAGAAAAAAATTCTATGCCTATTTCCAAAGCGACCGCTTTTGAGCACATAGCCGCGTGGCAAGTCGAGCTAGCCACGCCAATTTATCCCTACAGGAAATTTTGGCCCAAACTCCTGTTCCATCATTCACCGCTCGAAAACGCGATAAAAATTATTCGTGAAGACGCACTACGAGCACGGAATGATCCGGAGTTATCGTTAGATCGCGATGTAGCGGCCGCGGAGGTCCTCGCTGCCAAGGAATTCGCTCAGAATTATGTAAGATTCTACTTTAGGCCCGGCACTCCCACCCAATTTCATATCGAAGGAATAAGAAAGCCAGGCGAGTGTAAATTTGGCGACCCAACGCATTGTCCTATCCTGATTATGTTTGTGTTCAATGCTGAGCCAGTTTTGACATCTCACGGCACATGTTTTTCTGATGGCAACATGCAGTCGGCGGCCACCACTTGGGGAGAAGATGACAGCTTTTTCCTGTCACTACCCTTTTCATCAATTTACAGCGTTGGGCCCTGCGACACCGACGTTGTAAGGATGAGGTGCGCAGAAGTTCTCGCATTATCACCAGTCAAACCTTCGGAAACCTTGAACGCAATCGTGTTTAGATCAACCCCAGAACGAGACACATTTCTCTATATGATCGGAGATCTAGCTTCGTACTGGCGCACAAAATGCCATGTTTCGGATGCACTTAAAACTTTCGAAAAACGATTTAGCTTCATTGATAAGACAAACTTAGAGCATACCGGGGTCAGCTTCACGATGAACCCCAGGTATGACGGTAAAATGGTAGACGTTAGTATAGAAGTTTTGTTTGGTGATGAGGCCAAAGCTTTTGCCTCAATCAAGTACAACTCAATTTCAGCTAAGCCTCCGATAGCTGGCAACTATTGGAAATGGAACATCGATATTCCAGACGGAGAATGGATCGTCAAAATCGAAATAGATGGGCACCTAGCTTATCTGAACAAGCACACCATTTCAGCAGAACTATACTGACAAAACAATATCGAAGCCCCTCATCGTAATTGTCGACGTATCGAAAGCACTCTGCGATTGTGAGCTGCATCCAACGCACGCCCCCTTAACCCCGCCCATCCGGGGTGGGGGCACCTCCGCAATACCGACGTAATACCGACGTGGCACCGACGCGTCCTTGCGGGCCCTTTTCAGGCGTTAACGAAGACTGTTGAAAAACCCGTCCAGGCGGTGGCATTCGGTGTCGAGCCCGTAGGGCGCGTTCGCGATGAACATGCCCGAGCCCACCATCCGGTGGCCCTCGCGGGCCGGCGGGAACCGGACCTCGTGGCAGAGGGTTTTCGGAAAATCCTTTGCCTTCAACGCCTTGACCATGTCCTCATGGCTGCCATCCGTCAGCACGGGATACCACAGCGCGATCACGCCCACGTTCCATTTGCGGTGAATCTTGGCGATGAAATCCGGCAGGGTTTTGTAATCTTTTTTGATTTCATAGCTCGGGTCGATCAGCATCAGCCCCCGGCGCGGTTCCGGCGGGCAAACCGCCTGCGCCATCGCAAAGCCATCCTGCTTGTAGACCTTTGAAATCACGCCATTTTTCACACCAAACATCGATTCGTTCAGCGCCGCGTTTTCCTGCGGGTGCAACTCTGCAAGGTGCATCCGGTCCCCCGCCCGCAGGCAGGCCGCCGCCAGCAGCGGAGAGCCCCCGTAAGCCGTTGCCCCGTAACGATTTTTCACCTCGTCCAGCGCACGCCGGAACGGGTGGTCAGCGTCAAACCACGCCTCGGCCACCCCGATCCCCGCCGCCGCCTCGCCGGTCTTCACCGCCTCCGGCGCATCAAGGTGGTACAACCCCCGCCCCGAATGGGTTTCCAAGTAACTGAAAGGTTTGGACTTTTTGCCCATATACGCCAGCATCACACAGAGCAGCGCATGTTTCTGAACGTCCGCCAGATTGCCCGCATGATAGATATGCTGATAGCTGAGCATCGCCCCATCCCCCGTTCCAATCCGCCGCTCGTAGCGCAGATTTTCCGCCCAAGAAACCCTCCCCCAAGCCCCCCACTCGAAAACCCTGCAAAAACACGGCGGATTCACGCTGATTTCGCCTCGCACACCCTTCCCGTCGCCAAGGTGCCTCACTATAAGAGAGTCGGTTCGTGCTGACGGGAGTCGCGGGCCTATTTGGGATATTTTCGGGAACGGAACACAACATATGCTGGGAAATCTGGGCGGCCTGTTTACCTCTGACATGGCAATCGACCTCGGTACTGCGAACACGCTGGTCTATGTCAAAGGCAAGGGGGTCATCCTGTCCGAGCCTTCGGTTGTCGCCTATCACGTCAAGGACGGCATCAAGAAAGTGCTGGCCGTGGGCGAAGACGCCAAGCTGATGCTGGGCCGGACGCCGGGTTCGATCGAAGCCATCCGCCCCATGCGGGACGGTGTCATCGCCGATTTCGACGTTGCCGAGGAGATGATCAAGCACTTCATCCGCAAGGTCCACAAACGCTCGACCTTCTCCAAGCCCAAGATCATCGTCTGCGTTCCCCATGGCGCCACCCCCGTTGAAAAACGTGCGATCCGTCAATCGGTTCTCTCGGCAGGCGCCCGTCGCGCCGGCCTGATCGCAGAACCCATCGCCGCCGCCATCGGCGCCGGCATGCCGATCACCGATCCGACCGGCAACATGGTTGTCGACATCGGCGGCGGCACCACCGAGGTGGCCGTTCTGTCGCTCGGCGACATCGTCTATGCGCGCTCGGTCCGTGTCGGGGGCGACCGCATGGACGAGGCGATCATCAACTACCTGCGCCGCAACCAGAACCTTCTGGTCGGCGAAGCCACCGCCGAACGCATCAAAACCCAGATCGGCACCGCCCGTATGCCCGATGATGGCCGCGGCGCGTCGATGCAGATCCGGGGCCGCGACCTTCTGAACGGCGTACCCAAAGAAACCGAGATCAGCCAGGCACAGGTGGCCGAGGCCCTGTCGGAACCGGTCCAGCAGATCTGCGAAGCGGTGATGACCGCGCTGGAAGCCACCCCGCCGGACCTTGCGGCCGACATCGTCGACCGTGGTGTTATGCTGACGGGTGGTGGCGCCCTTCTTGGCGATCTCGATCTCGCCCTGCGCGAACAGACCGGCCTTGCGGTCTCGATTGCAGACGAGTCTCTGAACTGCGTGGCGATGGGCACCGGCAAGGCGCTCGAATATGAAAAGCAGCTGCGTCACGCCATCGACTACGACAGCTAAGCCACCTCTAGGCGCAGCGACCTGAACAGGGGGAAGCGTGGCCCGGGACCGGACATCAGGCGAAGACTATATTGCCCCGATCAGGCGTCTGCTTCTGGGCATTCTTGTCCTGTGCCTTGTGGGCATCTTCCTGCTCTGGCGCATCGACTCGCCGCGTGTCGAACGCTTCCGCGCACAGATCGTCGATGCGGTCCTGCCCTCGTTTGACTGGACGATGACGCCCGTCACCGCCACCGTCGACCTGTTTCGCGATTTCCAGAGCTACCAGCGCATCGTGGAACAGAACCGCGAGCTGCGCCGCGAGCTTCAGCAGATGAAGGCCTGGAAAGAGGCCGCCCTCCAGCTGGAACAGGAAAACGCCCGCCTGCTCGATCTCAACAACGTCCGCCTTGACCCGCGCCTGACCTATATCACCGGCGTTGTCCTGGCCGACAGCGGCTCTCCGTTCCGTCAATCCGTGCTGCTGAACATCGGGGCGCGCGATGGCGTCGTGGATGGCTGGGCGGCAATGGATGGCATCGGGCTTGTGGGACGCATCTCCGGCACTGGCAGAAACTCGAGCCGCGTGATCCTGCTGACCGACAGTTCCTCGCGCATTCCGGTTGTCGTTCAACCCTCCGGCCAGCGCGGCCTTGTCGAAGGCGACAACACACCGGCCCCCTATCTGGATTTTCTTGAAAACACCGATCAGGTCCGCCCGGGTGACCGTGTCGTGACCTCTGGTGACGGTGGCGTGTTCCCTGCGGGCCTGCTGGTCGGTCAGGTCGCCTCCGATCCCGGCGGCCGCCTGCGCGTGCGCCTCTCGGCCGATTACGAGCGTCTCGAATTCCTGCGCGTCCTGCGCCACCACGGACGCGAGACCATCACCGAACCCGGCGAAGTCGTCGGCCCGGTGTTCCTGCCAACCCCGGCACCGGAGGCAAGCGATGGCTGATCACATCGCAAGCGGACGGCGCTGGCGGATGCGCATTGCCTATCTCCTGATCGCGCTTGGCGTGGTCTATCTTCAACTGCTGCCCTTCCAGACCATGCCGCGCGGCTGGTCCGGCCCCGACCTTCTGGTGGTGCTGACCGTGGCATGGGCCACGCGTCGTCCGGAATACGTCCCTGTCCTTGCGGTGGGTGTGGTCTTCCTGCTGGCCGATCTGATCCTGCTGCGTGCGCCGGGCCTTCTTGCCGCCATCATGGTCATCGCCCGCCAGACCCTGCGCCGCCAGTCGCTGATCCTGCGCGACGCCCCCTTCCCCACCGAATGGGCCACCGCCGCCGCAACCCTTGTTGCCATCATGCTGGCCGAGCGCCTCGCGCTGACCATCTTCCTTGTCGACCGCGCCCCGCTTGGCCTGAGCGTCATGCAGCTGTTCATGAACATCCTGTTCTACCCGCTGGTCGTCATGGCCTCGCACCTGATCCTCGGTCTGCGCAAATCGGCACCGGGGGATGACGACACGCTGGCAGGTGCAACATGAGACGCCCCGGTCAGGATAACGCGGAATCCCACCGCCGCCTGTCGCGCCGCGCCCTGCTTCTGGGCGGCGCACAGATCGTCTTCATGTCGATGCTGGGCCTGCGGATGCGCTATCTTCAGGTCGATCAGGCCGACCAGTTCCGCCTGCTGGCCGAGGAAAACCGCATCAATATCCGCCTGCTGCCCCCGGCCCGTGGAGAAATCTTTGATCGCAACGGCGTGCCGATCGCCGTTAACGAACCGTCCTATCGCATAACCATGGTGCGCGAGGATGCCGGCGACGTCGAACAGGTGATCTCGCAGCTCTCGTCGCTGGTCGATCTCGACGAAGTCACCCTCAACCGCGCCCGCGCCGAGATGAAACGCTCGGCCCCCTTCCTGCCGGTCACCCTGGCCGACCACATCTCGTGGGAGGAAATGAGCCGCATCGCCGTCAACGCGCCCTCTCTGCCGGGCATCACCCCCGAGGTCGGCCTGTCGCGGCAATACCCGATCCGGGGCGATTTCGCCCATGTGGTCGGCTACGTCGGCCCCGTCTCCGACTATGACCTGTCCAAGATCGAAGACCCCGACCAGCTCTTGCGCATTCCGCGCTTCCAGATCGGCAAGGTCGGCGTGGAATCCAAACTCGAAGACAACCTGCGCGGCAAGGCCGGTGCCAAACGGGTCGAGGTTAACTCGGTCGGCCGTGTCATGCGCGAACTCGACCGCCGCGAAGGCCAGCAGGGCGCAGACCTGCAACTGACCCTTGATCAGTCACTGCAATCCTACATCCAGGCCCGCCTTGGCGAGGAAAGCGCCGCCGCCGTGGTGATCGACTGCCAGAACGGCGATATCCTGTCGCTCAACTCCTCGCCCAGCTTTGATCCGAACCTTTTTGTCACCGGCATCTCGGTGGCCGACTACCGTGACCTGACCGAAAACAACTACCGGCCCCTTGCCGCGAAATCGGTTCAGGGCACCTACCCGCCCGGATCGACTTTCAAGATGGTCACCGCACTTGCCGCGTTGGAAGAGGGCATCATCACCCCCGAAGACACGGTCTGGTGCCCCGGCCATCTCGAAGTGTCGAACAGACGCTTCCACTGCTGGAAACGCGCCGGTCACGGCCACGTCGACCTTGAAGAGGCCCTGCGCGAAAGCTGCGACGTCTATTTCTACGATGTCGCCCTCAAGCTCGGCATCGACAAACTCTCTGCCGTGGCCGATCGCCTTGGCCTTGGTCACAAGTTCGACCTGCCCCTCTCCGGCATCGCGCGCGGCCTTAACCCGACCCGCGAATGGAAAGAACGCGTGCGCGGACAGGCATGGGTTGTCGGCGATACCGTCAACGCCTCCATCGGACAGGGCAACGTGCTGGCCTCGCCCCTGCAACTGGCCGTCATGACCGCGCGCCTTGCCTCGGGCAAGGACATCACGCCGCGCCTCGTGAAATCCGTGGACGGCATCGAAACACCCCACCCAGAAGCACAGTCGCTTGGCTTCAACGCAAACAACCTGCAGAAAATCCGCAGGGCGATGTTCACCGTCTCCAACCACCGGCGCGGCACGGCCTATGGCAGCCGCATCATCGAAGACGCCTACCGCATGGCCGGCAAGACCGGCACCAGTCAGGTCCGCAACATCACCGCCGCCGAACGCGCCCGCGGCGTCACCAAGAACGAAGACCTGCCCTGGGAACGCCGCGACCACGCCCTGTTCGTGAACTTCGCGCCCTATGACAATCCGCGCATCGCGGTTGCGGTGGTCGTGGAACATGGCGGCGGCGGCTCAACAGCGGCCGCGCCCATCGCCCGTGACATCACCCTTCAGGCCCTGCATGGCGGGATGCCGCCGCTGGATGCCTACCCCACCAAGGACCGCAAGAGGATCGAGGAACAGCAAAAGCGCCTGCGCGCCGTGATCCCCGATCGCGACGGCAACCGCGGGGGCGACCGCGCATGAGCTATCTCGAGTATACGGTCAAGACCGTCCCCACCGGCATCCGCAAGCTGCTCTACCTGAACTGGCCGCTCATTCTCCTTCTGGCCGCCGTCTCCGGTGTCGGCTTCATGATGCTCTTCTCCGTGGCGGGCGGATCGTTCTCGCCCTGGGCCGAACCCCAGATGAAACGCTTCGGCATGGCACTCGTGCTGATGCTCATCGTGGCGATGACCCCGATCTGGTTCTGGCGCAGCATTTCGGGCTTTGCCTATGTCGGCACCATCGTGCTTTTGATCCTTGTCGAAGTCATGGGCAGCGTCGGCATGGGCGCGCAGCGCTGGATCGACCTTGGCTTCATGCGCCTGCAACCCTCCGAGCTGATGAAAATCACCCTCGTGATGGCGCTGGCCGCCTACTACGACTGGCTCGCCCCCGAACGAACCTCGCGCCCCCTGTGGATCGCCCTGCCGGTGATCGCCATCCTTTTGCCCACGGCCCTTGTCCTGCGCCAGCCGGACCTTGGCACCTCGATCCTGCTTGTGACCGGCGGCGGCATCGTGATGTTCATGGCAGGCGTACACTGGGGCTATTTTGCTGCGGTCATCGGGATGATCGGCGGCCTCGTCACCGCCGTGTTCCAGTCGCGCGGCACCACATGGCAGCTTCTCAAGGACTACCAGTATCGCCGGATCGACACCTTCCTTGATCCCTCCTCCGATCCCCTCGGGGCCGGCTACCACATCACACAGTCCAAGATCGCACTTGGCTCTGGCGGCTGGACAGGGCGAGGCTTCATGCAGGGCACGCAATCGCGCCTGAACTTCCTGCCCGAGAAACACACCGACTTCATCTTCACCACCCTGGCCGAGGAATTCGGTTTTCTCGGCGGCATATCCCTCTTGGGCCTCTACGGCCTTATCATCCTGTTCTGCATTGCCGCAGCCCTTGTGAACCGTGATCGCTTTTCTTCGCTGCTGATCCTTGGCATCACCACCACCTTCTTCCTGTTCTTTGCCGTCAACATGTCGATGGTCATGGGCATGGCCCCGGTGGTCGGCGTCCCCCTCCCGCTGGTCAGCTACGGCGGCTCGGCGATGCTGGTCCTGATGGTCGCCTTCGGCCTTGTCCAAAGCGCCCACGTCCACCGCCCGCGCTAAGCCTCTTGCCTAATGGGCGCGACTGTGGCCTGACTGTCGCGCGGAGCGTTCCACTTCGCCCAAGACCATCAGCTTTCGGAGTGCCCGCCCATGATCAACGTCCTTTTCGCCGCCCGTTCTGAACGCTGGGACACCTACGAGGCCCCCTTGCGCGCGGCCTTTGCCAAGGCCGGGCTGGACGTTGACCTGCGCACCGAATTCGCCCCCGAAGAGGTGGATTACATCGTCTACGCCCCCAACAGCGAGGTTCAGGACTTTACCCCCTACACCCGCTGCAAGGCTGTGCTCAATCTCTGGGCCGGCGTCGAGGCCATCACCGGCAACAAAACCCTGACCCAGCCCCTGGCCCGCATGGTCGATCCCGGCCTGACAAACGGCATGGTTGAATGGGTCACCGGCCACACCCTGCGCCACCATCTCGGCATGGATCGCCACATCACCGGCCAGACCGGCGAATGGGTCGTCACCACGCCCCCCCTTGCCCGCGAACGGCGCGTGACCATCCTTGGCATCGGCGCGCTTGGTGCCTCCTGTGCGCATGCCCTGACCGGTCTTGGCTTTCCCGTCACCGGCTGGAGCCGCTCGCCCAAGGATGTCGATGGCATCACCTGTCTGCATGGCGACGACGGCCTGAAACAGGCCCTCGAGACGGCGGATATCCTGATCCTCCTGCTGCCCGACACCCCCGCCACGCAGAACGTAATCAACGCCGAGGCCCTCTCGCGGATGCCCAAGGGGGCCTTTATCATCAACCCCGGTCGCGGCCCGCTGATCGATGATGAGGCCCTGATCGCGGCCCTCGACAGCGGCCAGATCGCCCACGCCACGCTCGATGTCTTCCGCGTCGAGCCCCTGCCTGCCGATCATCCGTTCTGGGCACATCCCAAGGTCACGGTCACCCCACACATCGCCGCCGAAACCCGCCCCGAAACCGCAAGCGAGGTCATCGCCGAAAACATCCAGCGCGGCGAGGCAGGCCAACCTTTCCTCAACCTCGTGGATCGCGCACGCGGCTACTGAAGCCCCCCCATTCCAAGGGCAGCGCCTGCCTGGGCGGGCGCAAATGCGCCTGCCATTCAGAACACCACTCTTACCGAAGCTTCGGCGGGTTGTTCGGATCGCTGCCCGGTTTGACGGGCACGTATTCGGCAGGCTGTTCCGGTTCCGGCAGATCAAAGCGCAAACCCACCCGCGCCATCTGGGCCGCAACCGCGTCTGACGCCGCCACAAAGGCCACATCCAGCGCCCCCGCTTCGATCCCCGAAAAGGTCAGCGCCTCGGACACTGCCTTGGCCAGCGCCCCCTGCGCGTCGGGAATGGCGTCAACGATGCCAAGCATGTGGCTCTTGCTGCCGTTGTCGTAGGACACGCCCACAAGATAGGCCATCTTGGCCAGCCCCACGGCGGTCGTCAGCTTCTGATCCAGCGCCGTGACCAATGTCTCGGGCAATCCCCCCGGCGCGGTGAACTCTTCCGGCTTGGCCTCAACCTCGTCCGGTGCATGGGTCAGGGTCTCGGCCAGCCACGCCAGCGCCTCTGGCGGGATCAGGATCGACGACGGCGCCACTTCAAGGTTCACGCCCAATCCAATCCCCTGACCGGCCAGCATCGCGGCAATCACCCGCCCCGACAGCGCGGCATAGGGCGCGGGCTTGCCCACGAACTCCGACAGCCGCTCTTCGGTATCGAACACCAGGACAAACGCACTATCCGCCAGCTCGAAAAGCTCCGGCGAAATATTCTCGCCCTCGGCTTCCTTGGTCAAAAGCAGGAACAGCTCCGCATCCGCCAACCGCTCGTAAAACCGCAACCGCGCCGCATCATCCGAAGGCGCGGCCTCCATTGCCGCATGGGCCAGGTCGAGAGGGGTCTCAGTCATCGCAGAACATCCTTGATCGTCTGTCGCAGGTCCGGCAGCAACTCGGCCTCGAACCACGGATTTTTTCTAAGCCATGCCGTATTGCGCCACGACGGATGAGGCAAGGGGTAGCGCGCGGGCGCATGGTCGCGCCAGCCCCGCACGGCCTCGGTCACATTCTTGGTGCCAAGGTGCCATTTCTGCGAATAGCCCCCCACGAGAAGCGTCACCTCGACATCCTTCAAGGTCGCCATGGCCTTCTCCCGCCAGGTTCGGGCGCAAACCGGCGGCGGCGGCAGATCACTGCCCTTGTCGTTGTAGCCCGGAAAGCAAAAGGCCATCGGCAGGATCGCGATCCGGTCGCGATCATAGAAGGTGGCCTCATCCACCCCCATCCAATCGCGCAACCTGTCACCCGAGGGATCGGTAAAGGGGCGTCCGCTTTCATGCACCCGCGCGCCCGGCGCCTGCCCGACAATCAAAAGCCGCGCGCCGGGCCGGAACCAGGCCACGGGACGCGGCGCATGTGCCGTCGCGGTCGCCGCGAACCTGTCTTCACACAGGCGGCAGCTGCGTATCTCGTCAATCAACCCCATGCCGCCACCCTGCCTGCTCAACAGCCAAAAGGGAAACCGGATATTATTTCGACAATTCTCGAAATAAAACTTGCGCCAACCCAATATTTCGATATTTCTAGAAATATGAAACACGAATCGACAGAAGACCTCTCCCTCGCGGTCGCCGCCTCCACCTTTGCCGCGCTTGGTTCCGAGCAACGTCTCTCGGTCCTGCGCACTTTGGTACGGGCGGGCCACGACGGCCTGAGCATCGGTGAACTAGGCCAGCGCACGGGCGTGACCGGTTCCACCCTCACACACCACATGAAAATTCTCGCCCAGGCGGGTCTTGTCACCCAGGAAAAAAAGGGCCGGTCCATCATCTGCGCCGCGGTCGCCTATGACCAGGTCCAAACACTATCCGACTTTCTACTCAAGGAATGCTGCGCCGATTGCGCAGTCTGCACCGAGGAGCACCACTCTCATGGCTGATACCACCCACTCCCCCAGCCCGATCTCTTCGCTCTGGTCCCGCATCGACAAGGCCTGGCTGGCCCTCGTCCTGATCCTGATCGCGGTGGCCGTGCTTGATTTCCCGCAACTGCGCCCCACCATCGGCTTCGGGATCGAAGCCCTCCTGTCGACCGCCCCCTTCATCCTTTTCGCCATATTCGCCATCGGCTACCTCAAGGCCTCCGGGGCCGAGAACCTGCTGGCCAAGGCCTTCGAAGGGCGCGAAACCCGCATGATCGTGATGGGGGCCCTGCTTGGCGGCCTGTCGCCCTTCTGCTCCTGCGAGGTCATTCCGTTTATCGCCGCCCTCCTTGCCGTGGGTGCCCCGCTGTCGGCTGTCATGGCCTTCTGGCTGGCCTCACCGCTGATGGACCCGGCGATGTTCGCTATCACCTCCGGCACGCTTGGCATCGAATTCGCGCTGGCCAAAACGGTTTCGGCCATCGGGCTCGGCCTTCTGGGCGGCTTTGGCACCATGCTGCTGAAATCCACGCCGGTCTTCACCGATCCGCTGCGTGAGAAACCGCAGGTCGGCGGCTGCTGCGGCGTCAAGCAACCCTTCTCGGGCAAGCCCGTCTGGAAGTTCTGGGGCGAGGCCGAGCGCGTCTCCACCTTCCGCGAGGCAGTTCTGGAAAACGGCGCGTTCCTTCTCAAGTGGCTGGCCCTGGCCTATGTCATCGAAGCGCTGATGATCCACTATGTGCCTGCCTCGATGATTGCCTCCGTGCTGGGCGGCGACGGCGTGCAGCCGATCATCCTTGGCGCCCTTGTCGGAGCCCCGGCCTACCTGAATGGCTATGGCGCGGTGCCGCTGGTTGCCGGCCTGCTTGAACAGGGCATGTCGAACGGCGCGGCCATGAGCTTCGTGATCGCCGGTGGCGTCAGCTGCATCCCTGCCGCCATCGCAGTCTGGGCGCTGGTCAAACCCCGCGTCTTTGCCGCCTACCTGGGCTACGCGATGCTGGGGGCCTTCCTCGCCGGTCTTGCATGGCAGGCCATCGCCTGAACAAGGTCTGTCGCATGCACCCCGCAAGGGTGTCGTATATGCCCCGGCGCAATGGCGTCGGGGCAACACTGTTGAAATCCACGTGACAACGCCAGCCATACCCAGAGACCCGCGGTTGCCCAGAAAAGGTATTTCCGATAAGCAAATTTAAAACTCGTGAGCAGGAAGGGTGGAGCTTAGATGTATCGCGTCTGGAATTTTCTGACCAACTATTCACTGTTGCTTATCATCGGCGCCGTCATCGCGCTGGTCTGGGCCAACACAAACTACGACACCTATCACCACTTCGTTGAGTTCGTGATCTGGGACCATGCACCGATTGGTCACTTACACGACGGCCATCGCACCCTGACCCTGCACTACCTCGTGAATGACCTGTTGATGGCCTTCTTCTTCGGCATCGCCGCCAAGGAGGTCTGGGAAGCCGTGATCCTCAAAAACGGCAGCCTGCGCGGCAAGAAGGCGGCAACCCCGCTGTTCGCCACCGCAGGCGGCATGTTCGGCCCGATCGGCGTCTACCTTGGCCTTGCCCTGCTGTTGGGCTCCGACACCTACAATGCCGTGGCCAACGGCTGGGCGATCCCGACCGCGACCGACATCGCCTTTTCCTACCTGATTGGCCGTCTGGTCTTTGGCGCGGGGCACCCCGCCGTGCGCTTCCTGCTGCTTCTGGCCATCGCCGACGACGCCGCAGGCCTGATTATCCTCGCCATCTTCTACCCTTCGGGCGATCTGGCCCCCGAGTGGCTCCTGGTGTCCTTCGCGGCCGCATTGGTTGTCTTCCTGGTGTTCAACTGGCTTCCGCGCCGGATGGACCGCGGCAACCAGGCGCGCCCGAACTCGACCTGGGTCCGCAAGAATCTGCACTTCGTGCCCTATCTGATCGCGGCCGCCGTAAGCTGGTACGGTTTCATGCGCTCGGGTCTGCACCCGGCGCTTGGCCTCCTGCCCATCGTCCCCGCGATCCCGCACGCAGACCGCGCCTTCGGCATCTTCGCCGAGGCCGAAACCCATCTGCATGACCTGCTGAACGTCATCGAACACGCCCTCAAACATCCGGTCGAAATCGTTCTGTTCTTCTTTGGGCTGTGCAACGCGGGCGTCAAATTCTCCTCGATCGGCGATGCCACCTGGCTGGTTCTGGCCGGCCTGATCATCGGCAAACCCGTGGGTATCCTGATCTGCGGCTGGATCGCGGCCGTCCCCCTGCGTCTCGGCATTCCCGAGGGCATGCGCATCATCGACCTCGTGGTCATCGGCTTTGTCGCCGCCATCGGCTTTACCGTGTCGCTGTTCGTGGCCTCGGTCGCCTTCGACGCCGGTCCGGTTCAGGATGCCGCCAAGATGGGCGCGCTGTTCTCCTTCGCCGCGGCTGTCCTGTCGATCATAGCGGGCAAGATCTTCAGGGTTGAGAAGCGCGACTTCTAGGCCCTGCCAAGTTGAAAACCATGAAAACCGGCGCATTGACGCCGGTTTTTTTGTCATCTTTGCCAAATTTCTGCCGCAGATAGTTGCTATTAACCGTTCCAATCCATCATATTGAGGCACGAAGATCGCCATGAAAGAGCGGTCAGGAATTCCCGAAACGTGGGATGGCCAGAGCAGAGCCGGAGCAATCGATGCTCGAATTTGATAACGTGAGCAAGTCCTTCTGGACTGGGACACAGCGCAAGGTCATCCTTGATCGCGTGTCTTTTCGCGTGGAACTCGGCAATTCGCTCGGCATCCTGGCGCCTAACGGCACCGGCAAGACCACGCTGATCAACATGATGGCGGGCCTTGAGAAACCCGACGAAGGCGAAATCCGCCGGGGCTGCCGCATTTCCTTCCCGCTCGGCTTCATGGGCGGCGTGGTGAACAAGCACACGGCCGTGGAAAACTCGCGCTACATCGCCCGCCTCTACGGTCTCGATCCCGATTATGTCGAAGCCTTCTGCCGCTGGCTCTGTGGCCTTGGCGAATACTTCGACCAACCGCTTGGCACCTATTCTTCGGGGATGCGCTCGCGGTTCACCTTCTCGCTCATGCTGGCGCTGGATTTCGACATGTACCTGATCGACGAAGGCATGCCCTCGTCCACCGATGTCGAATTCAACCAGAAAGCCGGACAGGTTCTCAAGGAACGCCTGAGAACCACCACCATCATTATCGTGTCGCACAAGCCGAAAATTCTCGAAAAATTCGCGCGCTCGGCCGCCGTTCTGTTAAACGGTAAACTGTATATGTTTGACACCTTGGAAGAGGCAAAGCAGCTCTATGACTACCAAACCCAAGGCTAAAAAGTTTCGCATCCGCCGCAGCGCCCCAACCCCGAGCGCGGCACCGGCCCCGGCTTCAGTTCAGGCCGCACCCGCCGAGCTGCCCGAAACCCAGCCGCAGCCAACCCCGGCAGAGCGCCCGCGCCCCCGCGCCGTGCCCACCCCGGAACCGGCAGCACCAGCGGCGGCACAACCACCCCAACCACAGGCACCCGCGCCGCAGCCAACCCCGCAAGCGGCACCGCAGCCCGCCGCCATGACACCGGATCAGGAAATCGACGTCATCAAGCGCGAAGGCCTGACCGGCCGCCAATTGCGCATGGCCCGTCGCATGGCCCAGAAACACGGTCTGGCCGCCACCTCCGACTATGACGCCGTGCGCCTGTTGCGCCGCAACGGGCTTGATCCGTTCCAGCGCACCAACATGCTTGAACTCGTGACGGCAGACGACAACACCGCCGTCGCCACCACCTCGCAGCAGGCACAACTGCCGCAAACCGTACCGATGGGCAAACAGACCCTGCCCTCGACGGAAACCGTCTCGCCCACCGAACGCCGCGCCGCCGAGATCGGTGAAATCCAGCGCGACATCGCCCGCCGCCGCCGCCGTCGCCTCGCGCTGATGCTGGCCCGCCTGTCGGTCTTCGTCTTCCTGCCCACCTTCATGGCCGCCTGGTATTTCTACACCATCGCGACGCCGATGTACTCGACCAAGTCCGCCTTCCTCGTGCAGCAGGCCGAGGGCGCAACCGGTGTGGGCCTCGGCTCGCTCCTGCCGTCACAGCTGAACGTGAACAGCGATGCCATCGCGGTGCAGGACTACCTCACCTCGAAAGACGCCATGCTGCGCCTTGATCAGGATGTCGGCTTCAAGTCGCACTTCTCCGACCCGTCGATTGATCCGATCCAGCGCCTTGATCCCAATCCGTCACACGAAGAGGCCCACAAACTTTACAAGAAGGTTGTGAAAATCGGCTACGATCCGACCGAAGGCTCGATCCGGATGGAGGTGATCGCCGCTGACCCGCAGATCGCCACCAATTTCTCGCGCGCGCTCATTTCCTATGCGGAACAACGCGCCGACGACCTGTCCCAGCGCAAGCGTGAAGACCACCTGCGCGACGCCCGCGCCAGCCTGGAGCAGGCCAAACAGGAACGCCGCGATGCGCAACGCGCGCTTGTCCAGTTGCAAAGCGACAGCGACCTGATCGACCCCGAAGGCCTGATCGCAAGCCTGCGTCAGCAGATTTCGAACGTACAGGTACAGCTGCAGGAAAAAGAGCTGCAACTCGCCGCCCTTCAGGACAACCCGCGCCCCAACCGCGCCCGTGTTCAAGGCGTGCAGGGCGACATCCGTCGCATGCAGACCCTGCTGGCCTCGCTCGAAGCCAAGATGACGGATGCCACTGCCGGGGATTCCTCGCTGGCTCAGAAAACCGCCCAGATCCAGATGGCACAGGCCGACCTTGCCACCTCCGATCTCCTGATGCAGTCGGCCCTGCAAACGCTCAAGCAAACCGAACTCGAAGCCAACCGTCAGGTCCGCTACCTGACAACCTCGGTCACACCGGTCGCTTCGCAAGATCCGGCCTATCCGCGCGCGTTTGAGAACACGATCTTGGCCTTCCTGATCTTTTCGGGCATCTACCTGATGATCTCGCTTACCGCGTCCATTCTCAGAGAACAGGTCTCTTCCTGATATGAAACACGTCCAGATTGGCAACCTCTCGGTTGCAAACGACGCCCCGCTCACCGTGATCGCGGGCCCCTGCCAGCTTGAAAGCGCGGACCACGCGCAGATGATCGCAGGGCAGATGAAAGAAGCCTGCGATGCCGCCGGCGCCCAATATGTCTTCAAGGCCTCCTACGACAAGGCCAACCGTACCTCGGTTTCGGGCATCCGCGGCCTTGGCATCGACGAAGGCCTCAAGGTCCTGCAAGGCGTCAAGGAGGCCATCGGCGTGCCCGTCCTGACCGATGTCCACACCGAGGCCCAATGCGACCCCGCCGCCGAAGTCTGTGACATCCTGCAAATCCCTGCCTTCCTCTGCCGCCAGACCGATCTGCTTCTGGCCGCCGGCAACTCCGGCGCGGTTGTGAACGTCAAGAAGGGCCAGTTTCTCGCCCCCTGGGACATGGACAACGTGGTCTCCAAGGTCGAAAGCACCGGCAACGAGAAAATCATGCTCACCGAGCGCGGCACCTCCTTTGGCTACAACACCCTCGTCACCGACATGCGTGGCCTGCCGCGCATGGCGCAAACGGGCTATCCGGTGATCATGGACGCCACCCACTCGGTCCAGCAACCGGGCGGTCAGGGCGGCTCGTCGGGGGGGCAACGCGAATTCGCGCCGGTGATGGCCCGCGCCGCGGTCTCGCTCGGAATTGCCGGAGTTTTCATCGAAACCCACCAAGATCCCGACAATGCGCCGTCAGATGGGCCAAACATGATACATTTACATCATATGCCTGCACTAATTGACACGTTGATGGCCTTCGACCGACTGGCTAAAGCACACCCAATTCACATCTGACTCAATTGACGAGAAGACATATGCAAAAACCTGCCGCCACGGTGACCCCGAACACCTGGGAATTCCTGCGCGACCCGATGATCAAACCCACGGGCTTCCGCGAATACGACGCCCGCTGGCGTTTCCCGGAAGAGATCAACCTGCCCGGCATGACCGCCCTTGGCCTCGGCCTCGGCACCCAGATGCGCCGCCGTGGGATCGAGCCGGTGATCGCCGTCGGCAACGACTACCGCGACTATTCGCTCTCGATCAAACTGGCGGTGATCCAGGGCCTGATGCGCGCCGGCATCCAGGTCAAGGACATCGGTCCGGCCCTGTCGCCGATGGCCTATTTCGCCCAGTTCCACCTCGACGTGCCCGCGGTCGCCATGATCACCGCATCGCACAACCCCAACGGCTGGACCGGCGTGAAGATGGGCTTTGACCGCCCCCTCACCCACGGCCCCGACGAAATGGGCGAACTGCGCGACATCGTCCTCAACGGCGACTGGGAAGAAGCCGCAGGCGGTTCCTATGAATTCGTCGACGGCGTCAAGGAAGCCTACCTCGACGACCTCGTCGGCGATTTCAAGATGTCCCGCCCGCTCAAGGTGGTCTGCGCCACCGGCAACGGCACCGCATCGGCCTTTGCCCCTGAACTCTTCCGCCGCTTGGGCGTCGAAGTGGTCGAAAGCCACAACGAACTCGACTACACCTTCCCCAACTACAACCCCAACCCCGAAGCGATGGAAATGCTGCACGACATGTCGGCCTCCGTCAAAGCCTCGGGCGCTGACATGGCGCTTGGGTTTGACGGCGACGGTGACCGCTGCGGCGTTGTCGACGACGAAGGCGAAGAGATCTTTGCCGACAAGGTCGGTGTCATCATGGCCCGCGACCTGTCCAAGCTCTACCCGAATTCGACCTTCGTGGCCGACGTGAAATCCACCGGCCTCTTTGCCTCGGACCCCGAGCTGCAAAAGAACGGTGTCACCGCCGACTACTGGAAAACCGGCCACAGCCACATGAAGCGCCGCGTCAAGGAAATCGGCGCGCTGGCTGGCTTCGAAAAGTCCGGCCACTACTTCCTCGCCGAACCGGTGGGCCGTGGCTATGACTGTGGCATGCGCGTTGCAGTGGAAATCTGCAAACTGATGGACCGCAACCCCGAGATGTCCATGTCCGACCTGCGCAAGGCCCTGCCGAAAACCTGGTCGACCCCCACCATGTCGCCCTACTGCGCCGATACCGAGAAATACGACGTCCTCGAACGCCTCGTGCAAAAGCTGGTCGCCAAGGCCGACGCCGGTGACACCTTTGCCGGCCGCGCCATCAAGGAAGTCGTCACCGTGAATGGCGCCCGCGTCATCCTCGACAACGGCTCCTGGGGCCTCGTGCGCGCCTCGTCGAACACCCCGAACCTCGTGGTGGTCTGCGAAAGCTCGGAAAGCGAAGCGGAAATGCGCGCCATCTTTGCCGACATCGACGCGGTCATCCGCACCGAAGAGCTGGTTGGCGACTACGACCAGACGATCTGAGGCACCCTTTGCTCGGCCTGATACGCGCCCTGTTCAAATCGGGACAACCCGCAGAGAAATCCCGCCCCGGCGGGATTTCCACCTCTGCCGACCTGCCACGCCCCTTCGGCTTCAAGACCGGCTGGTTCGCCCTGCGCACCACCGACACCGATGCCGCCGCCACGGCCTTCGGCATGACCCAGCCGCAGCTCTGCAACTGGACAAGCGGCCTCGCCGCTGTCTCGGGCCACACACCATCGTCCAAGCTGCCACCGATCTTCGTGACCCCGCCCCTGAACGGCTGGACCCTTGCCGTGACCGGTTCAGGCATCAACGCCGACACCCCAGAGGGCTGCAAGGCCGTCGCGCAAACCGTCACCTCCCTGTCCAAAGAATTCGGCGAGGCCCAGTTCTTCGCCTCCCACCGCGTTGTCGAACACTCTGCATGGTTCATCGCCCGCAAGGGCCAATTGAAACGCGCCTTTTCGTTCGTGGGCGCCCAAAGCGGCCTGATCTGCAACATCGGCCCCGCCACAAGCCCCTTCGAACACACCCTGCACCTTGATCAATTGGACGGCCTCTCCCTCAACATGGCCAACTCCATCCTTGCCTCTCTCAGCGATGAGGCCGCAGAAAAGAAACTGCCCTACCTGAACGAAACCGCCCCGCACAAGGTCGCCCGGCTCTGGAGCCTCTCGCCGCTCGACCTGCCCCGCAGCGGCGATGACATCGGGGTCGGCATCCTTGGCCGTTTCACGCCCTGATCCCCAGCATTCCCCGTTTTCCCGAAACCAATTTTTCCACGTATTTCCAACATGCCCCTTCTGCCCTATGCGCTGCCCGTCGCTGTTCTGCTTGTTGTCTGCCTTGCCCTCTGGTTCCGCAAATCCCGCAGGCAGATCCCGCAAAGCGCACCCATCCTGATTGACGGCTCGAACGTCATGCACTGGAACAACGGCACCCCCGACATCCGCGTCGTCCGCCGCGTGGTCGATGCGCTGCAACATCACGGGCACACCCCCGGCGTCGTGTTCGATGCAAACGTCGGCTACAAGATCAGCAACCGTTTTCTGGGCGACGAGGCCATGGCCGACCGCCTGAACCTCCCGGTCGAACAGGTCATGGTCTCGCCCAAGGGCGTGCCCGCCGATCAGTTCCTCCTGCAAGCCGCCCGCGACATGGACGCCGCGATCATCACCAACGACCGCTTCCGCGACTGGGCCACAGCCTTTCCCGATGTCGTCAAACCCGAACGCCTTGTCAAAGGCGGCTTTCGACAGGGGTCTCCCTATCTGAAAGCCTCCTGACACGATCTCTTTCTACTCCGGAGCACCCGTAGGAGAAGTCCACAGCGGCGCCCTGACCTCGCCTCAGATGTCGCTGAAGTCGCCACTCCTCCCCTTGCCACCGGCAAAGCGGCTGGCGCCCTCGGGCGCATCTTTGCGGCAGGCGTCGATACCATTGGCCCACTCAAGCCGCAGCCCGTCGCGCACCGACATCCCCCGCGACTCGATGATCGTGCGCCGGTCTGCAAGAACCGCCGCCTGCGGAAAACGCGCGATCTCATGTGCCATCGCCTCTGCCGCTACTCGTGCCTCGCCTTCCGGCACCACCTTTTCACACAGCCCGATGCGATAGCACTCCTCGGCAGGCACCTTGCGCCCGGTCATCGCGATTTCCAGCGCCTTGCCCTGTCCTACCAGACGCGGCAGGCGTACGGCCCCGCCATCCATCAGCGGAATGCCCCACCGGCGACAAAAGACACCAAGATACGCGGTCTCGGCCATCACCCGCACATCGGCCCACATCGCCAGTTCCATCCCGCCGGCCACCGCCGGTCCTTCCACCGCCGCGATCACCGGTTTGCTTAGCTCCATGCGCGACGGCCCCAGCGGCCCGCGCGGCGCAGGCGCAGCCCCCACCGGAAAGGCAAGGTCCTCCACAATCTCCTTTTGGAGTTTCTCCCGATCCGTCAGGGTCGTGGCGTATTTCAGATCCCATCCCGCGCAAAAAGCGCCGCCCTTGCCCCAGAACACCGCGACCTTGGCATCGCTCGCCTCAAAGGCCTCGAAAGCCGCCACGATGGCATCTGCCGCCTCCGGGCTCATTGCGTTGCGTGCCTCGTCAAACCGATCGTGAATGATGGTCCAGACATCACCGTTCTTTTCGATTTCCACCGCCATGACATGTCTCCTCTGTTCGCGGAAACCACCTGTCCCCGCGCTTGTCATTCCGACTCAGATAACACTGTTATCTTGATGGCTTGACTATGAGCGCCCCAAGCAACGAGTCAAGAACCAACTGCCAGTGAGTTTCCAATGATCGGTCGCGTTTCGAAAAGCTCAGCGCCAGCACACCAATCATCGCGGCAAAGGTGGCATGGGCCCGCTCCAGCGCCTCGTCCTCGCCCATCACACCGCCGCCGATCCGCAGGAAACAGGCCTGGAAAACCGCCATGCTGTCTTTCAGAATCTCGTTCAATTCGCGGTCCCGCTCTGCCCCAAGGCTCTTGCGTCCCTCCCTTTCAAACAGGTAGAGACCAAGCTGATACTCAAACTTATGTGCCTGATAATACTCAATTGCTGCCAAAACAGAGGCTCGTAGGGACGCCTCCGGATCCGCCTCCTTCGCCGCCCCGACGGACACCGCCTTGTGTAACTCGTGCAGGCTCTCTTCCAACAGCGCCGCATAGATATCCTCCTTGCCCGAGAACATCTTGTAGATCGCCCCGGTGGTATATCCCGCCGCCGCCGCGATCTTGCGCAGCCCGGCATCCAGCCCCCCCTCCTCGGCAAAGATCACCCGCGCCGCATCAAGCACTTTGCGACGTCGCGTCATAAGATCAGCGGCTTCCTGCGCCATGGGCTTTCCTTTCGCCTTGGTAACATCGTTACCCACCCAGAATGGCACGGGGCGGCTGGAAAATCCATGCCGCCCCGTCATGTCCCCATCACCCAAAGGTCAAATGTCGGCGAAATCCCCGCCGCGCCCCTTGCCACCGGCAAACCGTGCCGCGCCGTGCTGCCCCTCGCTCAGGAAGGTTGCATAGGATCGCCATTCCCGCGTCAGGGCCTGCGCCAGCGCCTCTCCCGACATCCGCGCCGACAGGTGATCGGCCCGCATACAGGCCTGCGGAAACCGGCTGAGGCCCTCGGCAAACTCCACCGCCGCAGCCAGCGCCGCGCCATCCTCGACCACGCGATCCACCAGCCCCAGCCGCTGGGCCTCGTCGGCCTCCACGGGACGTCCGGTCAGGATCAGGTCATTGGCCCGCCCCTGCCCCATGATCGCGGGCAACCGGATTGTGCCCCCGTCAATCAGCGGCACGCCCCAGCGCCGACAGAACACGCCGAATGTCGAAGACGCGCCCGCCACCCGCATGTCGCACCACGCCGCCAGTTCGATGCCTCCGGCCACCGCATAGCCCTCGACCGCGGCAATCACCGGCTTGGTCAGCATCAGGCGGCTTGGCCCCATCGGCCCCGGCAGGGGCTGAGCGCGGGCATCCCGCCAGCCTGCGGGAATATCCACCTCGCCGATCCAATCCTGCCCATCCCCTTCTGCCGCTGCCTTGAGATCGAAGCCGGCACAGAAGTATCCACCTTCCCCGGTCAACACGGCGGCATCCACGCTGTCATCCAGATCAAACTCAAGGAAAGCCTTGTATAAGTCCCGCGCCGTTTCGGGGTTCACCGCGTTGCGCGCATCCGGGCGGTTGATCGACACAATCCGCACCCGGCCACGCGTCTCCACCAATAAGCTCATGAAAAATCCTCCTGCCCCAAGCGCAGCATCCCGAGCGCTACGGCGTCAATCAAAACCCCACGTCGCTTGACCCGAAGCCCCGCGCGGCCTATCGAGCCTGCCATGGACAAACTGGAAGAACAAATCGCCCACCTAACGCGCACCGTCGAAGACCTCTCCGAGGTCGTCGCCCGTCAGGACAAGGAACTCGCCCTGCTGACACGCCGCGTGCAGTTGCTGCTCGAACGCGAAGCCGCCCGCGAATCCGACGGTGGCGGTGGCGTCGTCTTTGGTGACGAACGCCCCCCGCACTACTGATCGTCAGAGCAGGAAATCCCCTGCGGTCAGGTCGACCAGCAGACCAAGATCAAGCGAGAAGTCGGCATTGCCATCGCCGTCGACATCGGCGCGAATGGCCGTACGTCCGCCGCCCTTGAAATAGCGCAACTCGCCCGCCGTGCCGCTAAAGGCCGTAGTGCCGATAAAGGTGAAATCCTGGTCCCCGGCGGCACCGGTGTTGGCATCGATTGCCGAGATGTAGATCCGGTCATCGCCTTGGATGAAATCGATGATGTGGTCATGCGCGCCCAGCGCACTGTCGCTCACGTTGAAGAACGAAAACGCATCCGCGCCGTCCCCGCCCGACATGGTGTCCTGACCACCAAGACCGCGGATCGTGTCATCGCCGTTGCCACCATGCAGCGTATCCTGACCATCCCCGCCAAACAGGACATCATTGCCAAGCCCGCCTTCCATGCTGTCATTGCGGTTGTGGCCATAAAGCGTGTCGTCGCCGCTGCCACCAATCAGCAGGTCATCGCCCTTGCCGCCTTCCAGAATGTCCTTGCCCGCAAGCCCGCTGATCGTGTCCTTCCCGGCACCCCCGACCAGCTTGTTGTTGATCGAGTTGCCCCAGATTTCGTCACCTCTGGTGCCACCAATCGCATCCTCGATCATCGACCGTTTCTTGCCGTCATGCAGCAGGGCATTAAACACGCTGCCACGGGCATAGATATTGTCGTCCGGATCGGCCTTGCCCTCCAACAGCGCCAGTTGGCTTTTCTTCAGAACGCTCCACTTGCCCGGCCGCAGGTCAAGCATCACACCGGTATTGTAATTCGACGCGTCATAGGTGTCGTGACCGCCACCGTCCCAGATCGTCTCGAAGATTTTCGCCTTCGTCTTGTCAAACGTATAGGTCGTGTCCCCCGATTTGGTCTTGAAGTTCGCGCCATAAAGATACTGGATCGCCGCGATATCGTGCATCATCAACGTATGCGGATAGCTGCCCTCGGCATTGGTCACATTGGCAATCGACTGCCCCGCCCACGAACGATAGCTCATCACCGAAAACTCGTGACTGTCCTGATTGGCGGGCAACTGCACCCCGTTGCCACGCGTACTGTGCGGGTGCTTCAGGCCAAGCGCATGGCCCACCTCATGGATGAAGACATAAAAGTCATAAGACCCCACTGCCGCCTCGGCCGTCGGACGGGCAATGTCGATCATCACGTCGCCCGAATTCGCGCTATGCCCCGGCAGAAACGCATCCGCCGGCGCATCAATATCCGAACGCCCGAACCGCAACGTGCCCGGCGTGCCGCCATCCGTCACCTTCTTGAACGTGATGTCGGCAAGGTCGTCCCACATGTCCAGCGCCTTCAGCGTCATCGCCTTCTGCCCCGCCGAGAACGCCTGCAAAGTATCCGCGCGGGTCTTTGACGAGGTAAAGGTCTCCGGCCCCGTGCCATACCCCGGCAGGTCCGAATTCGCGTTCATGAAACTCCAGGTGATCGTGTTCTCGGCCCATTTCGTGCCGTTAATCAGGTTGTCGATCTTCACATCGCCCGAGTTGGCAATCTTCTTGTGCTCCGGCCTTACCCCCACCGTCAGGTTGTCCACCGCGAACCCCGCGGGCTCGCTGCCAATCGGCTTGATCACCACCTTCTTGATGACATTCTCGCCGAAATCGAAACTGAAGTTCTGATAGGTGCCATCGTCGTTGGTGTTCACCTTCTTGACGATCTTGAACCCGTTGTGTCCGTGGATAACGACCCGCGTGCTCTTGGCCGCGTCAAAACACCCCGCATCGAAACTCACCGACGAGGCAAGGTGCGAAAAGGTGAAGACCACCGGCCCGCTATAGCTCGAGTTGGCCGCGATACAGGGCGTCGTCGGGTTGCAGCTGTCCGGCACAAGCTGCCCCGTGGTGTTCACCGTAAAATCCCCGACATGCAGCAGGTTGGCGAAGGTGTAGGTTGGGTTGGTCGTGTAAAGGGAATACTCGTCAAACGTTATGGTACCGGTCGAAACTGGGCTGGCCATGCGATGTCCTCCCGCAAAGCCCGCGCATCTCGTCCTACCGAAATCTCCGCGGGATGCGCGGACGATTGGTCATGAAAATTCTGTTTGAGGCCTCGGATGGTAGCACAAAAGCGGCGGCACGTCACATGTGCCGCCAACGGCCCTCAGAATTCCTCGACCATCATCACCCCATCGAGCGACTTCAGCGCACCCTTGATCTGGGGGTTCACCGGAAATTCGCGGCCCGTGTCCATCTCGACCTCGCCGGGCAGGTCCGGGCTCATCAGGCAGAAGATAACCGGCCCCTTGCCGCCTGCCTTCACCGTTTCGGCCGCCTGTTGCAGCACATTCGCCACCGGCGCCACCGCCCCTGCGTCCTCAAGGTAAATCTTCAATCCGGCACTGCCCGCATCCGCAACAATGGTTTCCACCGGTGCCACCGACTGCGCCAACAACTTGAGCTGGTCGCTTTCCATCTCGGCCTTCACGGTCACCACAACCTTGGCCCCGGTCTCAAGGTATTCCCGACACTTCTCAAGCGTGTCCGAGAAGATCGTCACCTCATAGGCCCCTGTCGGATCGGACAGCTGGGCAAAGGCAAAACGGTTGCCCCGCGCCGATTTCCGCTCCTGCCGTCCAGACACCCGACCGGCCAGCTTTTCGATACAGGCTCCGCCACGGGCCTTCTCGGTCAACTCGTCCAGCGTCAGAACCTTCTTGCGCTTCAGGGCGGGCATGAAATCCTCAAGCGGGTGGCCTGATAGGAAGAAACCAATTGCCTTGGCCTCCTCGTCCAGCCGCTCCGCAGGAAGCCAATCCGTCACCGGCGCCATGCGCGGCTCGGGCAGGTCTTCGCCGGCCTCACCGAACAGCGACACCTGGCTTGAATGCTTCTGTTCCTGAATGGCCGCCGAATACTGCACCAGCGCGTCAAGGCTCTCCATGACGCGGCGGCGGTTGCCGTCCAGCTGGTCAAAAGCCCCTGAACGCGCCAGCATCTCCAAGGGCCGCTTGCCAACCCGTTTCAGGTCGACACGGCGGGCAAAATCGAACAGCGTGGCAAAGGGCTTGTCCTTGCCCTCCACCTTGCGCCCCTCGGTCACAAGCTTCATCGCCTCGACACCAACGTTCTTGAGCGCGCCCAGCGCATAGACAAGCGCCCCGTCAACCACCTTGAACGTCGCGTCAGACCGGTTCACACAGGGCGGCACATAAGGCAGCTTCAGCGCCTTCTTCACCTCTTCGAAATAGATCGCCAGCTTGTCGGTCAGGTGAATATCGCAGTTCATCACACCTGCCATGAACTCGACCGGATGGTTCGCCTTGAGCCACGCCGTCTGGTAACTCACCACCGCATAGGCAGCCGCGTGCGATTTGTTGAAGCCGTAGTTCGCGAACTTCTCGAGAAGGTCAAAGACCTCCGAAGCCTTCTTGGCCGGAACCCCGTTCTCGCCCGCGCCCTTCTCGAACTTCGGACGTTCGGCGTCCATCGCCTCCTTGATCTTCTTACCCATCGCCCGGCGCAACAGGTCGGCGCCGCCAAGGCTGTAACCCGCCATCACCTGGGCAATCTGCATCACCTGCTCCTGGTAAACGATGATGCCCTGGGTCTCTTCAAGAATATGGTCGATCAGCGGGTGCACCGACTCGATCTCCTGCAACCCGTTCTTCACCCGGCAATAGGTCGGGATGTTCTCCATCGGGCCGGGACGATACAGCGCCACAAGCGCAACGATGTCCTCGATACAGGTCGGCTTCATCTGCTTCAGCGCATCCATCATGCCGGTGGATTCCACCTGGAACACCGCCACCGTCTTGGCCGCCGAATAAAGCTTGTACGTGGGCTCGTCATCCAGCGGAATGGCGTTGATCTCGTTCTCCGCCCCCTCCGCCGGCTCGTAAAGCTGCGTCCCGTCCGCCGCGATATGCAGGTCGCGCCCCGAGGCGTGGATCTGCTCGATCGCATTCTGGATCACCGTCAGCGTCTTCAGGCCAAGAAAGTCGAACTTCACAAGGCCCGCCTGCTCGACCCACTTCATGTTGAACTGGGTGGCTGGCATATCCGAACGCGGATCCTGATAAAGCGGCACCAGCGCATCCAGCGGCCGGTCGCCAATCACCACACCCGCCGCGTGGGTCGATGCGTTCCTCAAAAGCCCCTCGACCTGCTGGCCATAGGTCAGCAGACGATCCACCACCTCCTCGGCGCGCGCTTCTTCGCGCAGACGCGGCTCTTCCTTGAGCGAATCCGCAATCGACATCGGCTTCACCCCTTCCACGGGGATCAGCTTGGACAGGCGATCCACCTGACCATAGGGCATCTGCAAAACCCGCCCGATGTCGCGCACCGCCGCCTTGGACAACAGCGCACCAAAGGTGATGATCTGGCCCACCTTGTCGCGGCCATATTTCTCCTGCACGTATTTGATCACCTCTTCCCGGCGATCCATGCAAAAGTCGATGTCGAAGTCCGGCATCGAAACCCGTTCCGGGTTAAGGAAACGTTCAAACAGCAGCGAATAGCGCAGCGGATCAAGGTCGGTAATCGTCAGCGCATAGGCCACCAGCGATCCCGCACCAGACCCCCGCCCCGGCCCCACCGGAATGCCCTGATCCTTGCCCCACTGGATAAAGTCCGCAACGATCAGAAAGTAACCCGGGAACCCCATGCTCTCGATGATCCCAAGCTCGAAATCCAGCCGCTCCTGATATTCCTCGACACTCACCGCGTGCGGGATCACCGCCAGACGTTTCTGCAAGCCCTCGTTGGCAATGCGGCGCAGCTCGGCCACCTCGTCATCGGCAAACTTCGGCAGAATCGGGTCCCGACGATAGGTCGCAAAGGCACAGCGCCGTGCAATTTCCACCGTGTTTTCAATCGCCTCGGGAAGATCCGCGAACAGCGTGATCATCTCTTCCTGGCTCTTGAAATAATGCTGCGCCGTCAGGCGGCGGCGGCCCTCCTGCTGGTCGACATAGGCGCCTTCGGAAATACAGATCAGCGCATCATGCGCCTCGAACATGTCGGTCTTCGGGAAATAGACATCGTTGGTCGCCACCAGCGGGATGTCCATCTCATAGGCCATCTCGATAAAGCCGCGCTCGGTCAGCCGCTCCACCTCGGGCTGGCCCATCTCGCCGGGATGGCGCTGCAGCTCGACATAAAGGCGGTCGGCAAAGATTTCCTGATACTGCCGCATCATGGCCTCGGCTTCGGCCCGCTTGCCCTGCTGCAGAACCTGCCCAATCGGCCCTTCCGGTCCCCCCGTCAGACAGATCAGCCCCGCAGACCGCTCGGCCAGCTCTTCCATCGTCACCTGCGGCAACTGCCCGCCCTTGTCCACGTAAAGACAGGACGACAGCTTCATCAGGTTCTCGTAACCTTCCTCGCGCTGCGCCAGCAGAACAATCGGCGCCGGTTTCGGCGGCTGCGTCCGCCCCGTCGGATCGTTGTGCGGCATGGCGATATCCACCTGACAGCCCACGATCGGCTGAATCCCCGCCCCCTGTGCGGTGACCGAGAATTCCAGCGCCGCAAAAAGGCTGTTGGTATCCGTGATCGCCACGGCGGGCATGCCCATGTCGGCGCACATGCCGGGCAGTTTCTTGACCCGGACAGCGCCTTCCAGAAGCGAATATTCGGTGTGAACGCGGAGGTGGATGAATCGTGGACTGCTGCTCATGACGCCCAAGCTACCCCAGCGCTCGCGCCGAGGAAATGGCGAACCGACACCGCTGCCACCTCAATTCCATCCACCCTCAGTGGCGCAGGTGATAGGCCGTGATTTCGCCCCGCCAATAGGCCTCATAACCGTCCGGATAGACATAACCAACCTCGGCCTTGGTCGGCATCCGCCGTCCCCCCACCCAGGAATACCGCTCGAACGTCCCGATCCATTCCCGCGTCTGCGGCTCTCCCTTGGGCGCCCGCAACGGGCGGTCCTTTGCCTGCACGCCGATGATGTCCCCGCCAGCGTCAAACTCGAACACCACCCGCGCATCGCCCAGGGATGCCGCAACATGGCGCTCGCCCACAACCGTCCAGCGGATCGCGCCGTTCTCCAGAATGGCATCCGGCACCCAGACCAGTTCGGCCAGATAGCGCATCGCCTCGCCCTTGCTGATATCCGCGCCTCGCGCCCGCACCATCGGCAGCGCCCCAAGCAGATAGACCTCGAGAAACCCGCGCCCATTCAGAAACCCGTCGAGCACGCGGATATGCGCCACATCCTTCCAAAGCTCGCGCCCCGCCTTCCACAGGAACCCAGGCTGCCGCACACCGCTCCATTGCCAGCCCCAAAGCGTGACCCAGGGCGCACCCCGCCGCAGCCGCATCTTCACAGACTGACCAAACTCCACGTGACTGACCCGCGCCTCCGGGTCTGCCCCATTGCGTTTCGCGAAATCACGCACCACCCGCGGCAGGCGGTCCGGCCGTTCGCCCGCAACCGCGCCGATAATCTGCCCGGCAAGGCGATCCGCGCGCCGTTCATAGACCCAGCGCCCCAGCCACAGCATCGCTGCAACCACCACCAAACCAACGAGAATTGCCAACACCAGCCAGCCCATTGAAGCACTTTCAATTTAACCCGAATAATCAGGCATTATTAACCACTTGAAACTTAACAATATTAAGACCCACTGGCAACGCCCTCAAATTACGCGTATCTGCTTTTCTGCAACCCGCAACCCCAAGTTTCCCTTGCAGAATCCGCCCCCCCAAACCTAGTGTGGGTGCGCTAAAAAACGACAAGGCCGGGGTGCTGCGCGACGCATTCAATTCGGCTCCAACAGGGACATCTCTACATGACAGGACCCTTGCTCAGCATCTCCGGTCTGACCAAAGCCTATCCGGGGGTCGTCGCAAACGACACCGTGTCTTTCGACATTCAGGAAGGCGAAGTCCACGCGCTCCTGGGCGAAAACGGCGCCGGAAAATCCACGCTGGTCAAGATGATCTACGGTCTCGTCAAACCCGACAGCGGCACCATGACATGGCAGGGCCAGCCCTTCGCCCCACCGGAGCCCAAGGCCGCCCGCGCCACCGGCGTCGCGATGGTGTTCCAGCACTTCTCGCTCTTCGATGCGCTCACCGTGGCCGAAAACGTCGCCCTCGGCATGGAGAACCCTCCGCCCAAGCGCGATCTCGCCCGCCGCATCCGCCGCGTCTCGGAAACCTATGGCCTGCCCCTCGATCCCAACCGCTCGGTCGGCGATCTGTCGGCAGGCGAACGCCAGCGCGTGGAAATCATCCGCTGCCTGCTTCAGGATCCCAAGCTCCTGATCATGGACGAACCCACCTCGGTTCTGACCCCGCAAGAGGTCGAAATCCTGTTCAAGACCCTGAACAAGCTCAAGGCCGAAGGCACCTCGATCCTATACATCTCGCACAAGCTCGAAGAAATCCGCGCCCTGTGCGACCACGCCACCATCCTGCGTCTTGGCAAGAACGTCGGCGAATGCGTGCCCGCCGAGACCTCGGCCCGCGACATGGCCGAAATGATGGTCGGCGACACCCTGCAAACCCCGACCCGCACCACCGAGAAATCCGGTGACGTGGTTCTCGATGTCTCGGGCCTGTCGCTCGAACCCACCAACCCGTTTGGCACCACGCTCAAGAACATCCACTTCACCGTGCGCGCCGGCGAAATCCTCGGCATCGGCGGTGTCGCGGGCAACGGTCAGGATGAACTCCTCTCCGCACTCTCCGGCGAGGCCCTCACCTGGCCCGACAGCATCAAGGTCAAGGGACAGGACATTGCCAACCTCGGCCCCAACGAACGCCGCGCCCGTGGCATCCTTGCCGCGCCCGAGGAACGCCTCGGTCACGCCGCGGCGCCAGACATGAGCCTGACCGAAAACGCTCTCCTGACCGGCGCAATCCGCGAAAACCTCACGTCGAACGGCTTCGTCAACTGGGGCGACACCACCAGCTTTGCGGAGAAGATCATCCAGTCCTTCGACGTACGCACCCCCGGCCCGCATGTGGCGGCCCGCGCCCTGTCGGGTGGCAACCTGCAAAAGTTCGTCATCGGCCGCGAGGTGCTGCAACGCCCCGAAGTCCTGATCGTAAACCAGCCCACATGGGGCGTCGACGCCGCCGCGGCCGCCGCAATCCGTCAGGCGCTTCTTGATCTGGCCGCCGAAGGCGCGGCCATTGTCGTGATCTCGCAGGATCTCGACGAACTCATGGAAATCTCTGACCGCTTCGGCGCTTTGAACGAGGGCCGCATGTCCGACATCCGCCCCGCCGCCGGTCTGACAATCGACGAAATCGGCCTGATGATGGGCGGCGCACACGGCATGGAAGTCGCCAACGTGGGAGAAGACGCATGATCAAGCTCGAAAAACGCCCCATGCCGTCCAAGGCCCTGTCGGTCTCGACACCGGTCATCGCGGTGATCGTCACCATGATCGCGGGCGGCCTGTTGTTTGCTGCCCTAGGCAAGAACCCGTTCGAGGCGATCCGCACCATCTTCTGGGATCCGATCTTTGGCGAATACGCCTTTTATTACCGCCCACAGCTTCTGGTGAAAGGCGCGCCCCTGATCCTGATCGCGATCGGCCTGTCGCTGGGCTTCAAGGCCGGCATCTGGAACATCGGCGCGGAGGGCCAGTACATCATCGGCGCGATCTGCGGCGCAGGTGCGGGCCTTGCCTTCTATCCCACCGAAAGCGTGCTGATCTTTCCGCTCATGGTCATGGCCGGCGCGCTTGGCGGCTGGCTCTGGGCGATGATCCCCGCCATCCTCAAGGTGAAATTTGGCACCAACGAAATCCTCGTCTCGCTGATGCTGGTCTACGTGGCCGAGCAACTGCTGGCCTCGATGTCGCTTGGCTTGCTGAAAAACCCACAGGGCTTTGGCTTCCCCGGCTCGCGCAACCTCAATGACTACCCCTCCGCCACCAGCTGGATCGCCCAGGACTACGGCATGCACTGGGGTGTCGTCGTGGCGATGATCGCCGTCATCATGGCCTATGTTCTACTGAACAAACACATCCTCGGCTTCAACATCCGCCTCTCCGGCGAAGCCCCCCGCGCCGCGCGCTTCTCGGGCGTCAAACCCGCCCGCCTGATCCTGTTCTGCCTCGGCATGTCGGGCGCGCTGGCCGGTCTTGCCGGGCTGTTCGAAGTCGCTGGTCCCTCGGGCCAGATCAGCATCGACTTCAACGTCGGTTACGGCTTTACCGCCATCATCGTTGCCTTCCTCGGCCGCCTGAACCCCTTCGGCATCCTGCTTGCGGGCCTGCTGATGGCACTCACCTATATCGGCGGCGACATCGCGGAATCGCAACTCGGCCTGCCCTCGGCGGCGATCCAGGTCTTCCAGGGCATGCTCCTGTTCTTCCTGCTCGCGCTGGACCTCCTGACCAACTACCGCGTCAAGTTCGCTGCAAAAGGGGCAGCCTGATGCCCAGCCGGTCGACATGGATAGCATTCTGCGTGGTGGGCACCCTAGTGCCTTGGGCCTTCTTCGGCTCGTTCTTCGCCACCAACGGGCTGGCTCCAATCAGCTTTGTAACAGGGCTTTTTGCCAATGGCGCGGCTGCGGGTTTCTCAACCGACGTTTTGATCTCCATCGCAGTGTTCTGGCTCTGGTCGTTCTATGACGCCAAACGCGAAGACATCCGCAATTGGTGGCTGGTCCTGCCCGCAGGCTTCACCGTCGGCCTGTCCCTCGCTCTGCCCCTCTACCTCGCCCTGCGCGAACCCGGAAAGGTCGCATAATGGATCTCTCAGCAATCAACCCCGTCCTCCTCATCGCCTCGCTCATGGTTGCGGCGACACCGCTCCTGCTGGCCGCGATCGGTGAACTTGTCGTAGAGCGCGCGGGCGTTCTGAACCTTGGTGTCGAGGGCATGATGATCGTCGGGGCCATCGCGGGCTTTGCGATCTCGGTCGAAACCGGATCGCCCTTTGTCGGCGTGATCGCCGCCGCCATTGCCGGGGGTCTCCTGTCGCTGCTCTTTGCCTTCCTGACCCAGTTCGCCCTGGCCAACCAGGTCGCCTCGGGCCTTGCCCTCACGCTTTTCGGCCTCGGCCTCTCGGCTCTGATGGGCCAAAGCTATGTCGGCATCCGCCCGCCGGAAATGCCCAAGCTCGACATTCCCGTCCTCACCGACCTGCCGGTTGTCGGCCCGATCCTCTTTGGCCACGACCCGATCCTCTATTTCGGCCTGATCCTCTGCGCCGCGGTCTATGCCTTCCTGAAATACACCCGTGGCGGCCTGATCCTGCGTGCGGTGGGCGAAAACCACGACGCCGCCCATGCGCTTGGCTATGGTGTGATCCGCGTCCGCATCCTTGCAATCCTGTTCGGCGGCGCCTGCGCCGGTGTCGGTGGCGCCTACATCTCGCTGATCCGCGTGCCGCAATGGACCGAAGGCATGACCGCCGGTATCGGCTGGATCGCCCTCGCGCTGGTCGTCTTCGCCAGCTGGAAGCCTTGGCGCGTCCTGCTCGGTGCCTATCTTTTCGGCGGCATCAACGTGCTTCAGCTCAACTTGCAGGCGGCAGGCGTTGCCATCCCTGTCGAATATCTGGCAATGTCGCCCTATCTGATCACCATTCTCGTGCTCGTTATCATGTCGGCCGACAAAAGCGGCGCACCCGCCTCGCTCGGCCGCACGTTCCACGCCTCGCAATGACGGGGCCATAGTTAATAACCAACAGGGGGAGCTACCCGCATGAAACTCACCAAACTCCTAACCAGCGCTGCTGTCGCGCTGGGTCTGGCAACCACCGCAATGGCGATGGACAAAACCAAGGTCGGCTTTGTCTATGTTGGCCCCGTCGGCGATGGCGGCTGGACCTATGAACACGATCAGGGCCGCAAGGCCGTTGTCGAAGCTTTCGGCGACAAGGTTGAAACCGTCTATGTCGAAAACGTACCAGAAGGCCCCGACGCCGAGCGCGTGATGACCCAGATGGCGCTTGACGGTGCCGACCTGATCTTCACCACCTCCTTTGGCTACATGGACCAGACCATCAACGTCGCCAAGAAGTTCCCCAAGGTGAAATTCGAACACGCCACCGGCTACAAGCAGGCACCGAACGTCTCGGTCTACTCGGCCCGCTTCTACGAAGGTCGCGCGGTTCAGGGCCACATCGCGGGCCACATGACCAAGACCAACACCATTGGTTACATCGCCTCCTTCCCGATCCCGGAAGTGATCCGCGGCATCAACTCGGCCTATATCCACGCCAAGAAGGTCAACCCCGACGTCCAGTTCAAGATCGTCTGGGCCTACACCTGGTTCGATCCGGCAAAAGAAGCTGACGCCGCCAAGGCGCTGATCGAACAGGGCGCTGACGTGATCCTGCAACACACCGACTCGACCGCACCGCAGGCCGCCGCACAGGCCGCAGGCAACGTCGTGACCTTTGGTCAGGCATCGGACATGAGCGAATACGCCCCCTTCCCGCGCGTTTCGTCGATCATCGATGACTGGGCACCTTACTACGTTGCCCGCACCCAGGCCGTGATGGATGGCACCTGGGAATCGAAATCGACCTGGGACGGCATCGGCGCTGGCATGGTTGGCATCGGTGAAATCTCCGACGCGGTTCCGGCAGATGTCAAAGCCTCGGCACTGGCTCTGAAAGAATCGCTGGCGGACGGCTCCTACCACACCTTCACCGGCCCGCTGAACAAGCAGGACGGCTCGGTCTGGCTGGCAGAGGGTGAAACCGCCGCCGACTATGGCGACAACGGTCTGGCCGGTCTGAACTTCTACGTCGAAGGCATCGACGCGGAACTGCCGAACTGATCCGGCTAAGGCTCCAAACACACCAAAGGCCCGCTGATCCAGCGGGCCTTTTTTGTTTCATCAGGTCGGCGGTGATCGCCGAGCCACCTGCCACTTACGACTTCTTCATCGGGCAGGTGTTCAGGCCAACGATCTGATACAGCGGGCAATAGCCCATCAGGCCTGTGGCCAGCGGGATGATCCCGATCAGGCCCCACATGGTCTGCGGGCCAACAAAGACCAGCGACAGCAGGACAAGACCAAGAATGATGCGCAGCGCGCGGTCGAGGGTGCCTTCATTACGGGGCATGGGCGAATCTCCTATTTGCCAGATTTGCCCCTTTATGCGCCCACGTGCGCACCCCTGTCGGTGACACTGTCACCCATCATCTTCGGCAATGCGCTCCACGCCCGAAATATCCAGCAGGCTCACCTGCCCGCGCGCCAGCTCGACCAGCCCGCGATGCGCGAACTCCGCCAGCCGCCGCGACACGAAAGCCCGCCCCGAGGCCGTCTCGGCGGCCAACTCGCCATGCGTCGCATGGACAACATCCTTCCCGTCCCGCAGCCGAAGCAACACCCGCGCCAGCCGCGTGTCAAACCCGGTCAGCGCCACTTCTTCCACCAGCCTCTGGTAGTCCCCGAACCGCTGCGCCACCGCCGAGAACACGTCGCGCCGAAACGCCTCATCCTCGCCCATCAGACGCCAGAAGGCCGACTTGGGAATGAACTCGCCCGCGACTGGCTGCTCGACCACCCCTTCGGCGGCATAACAATGGCCATCCACCAGACAGGAAAAAGTCTGCAAACAGATCTCGCCGGGCAGAACGCGATAGAGAACCACCTCCCGCCCGTTCGCCGCCGTCATCGACACCCGGATCGTCCCCGACTCCAGCCGCACAAAGCCCGCGCATTCCTGTCCCGGGCTGAACACATGCGCCCCGCGTTCAAAGCTCACCTTCTGCGCCATGGCCAAACCTCTCAGATACCTTGGCGCCAACCTGCCACCCCGCGCCCGGAATGACCAGAACCCACCCAACCTATCCATTTCGATAGGTTGCACCAAACCCTTGTTACCGCGATGTTTTCGGCGCGGATCCCGCCATTCCCGGAAGGTAGCTCACAGTCCCGATCCAACCGGAAATGCATCCCACAGGACCGCCTATTTGAGAAATTATCCACTTTCCTAGTGGCGGGCATGCTTGGCGGCATGCCCGTTTCTCGTTTCCCGCCCTAGATCGAAATCAGCCGATCCCGCACGGCAATCGCCACAGCCTGCTCGCGCGTTGATGCCTTCAGCTTGGCCCGCGCGGTCTGAACGTGGGTCCGCACCGTGATCTCGGCAAGGCCCAGCTTCTCGGCAATCCGCGCATATTGGTGCCCGTTCGCCAGCAATGACAGCACGTCACGCTCGCGCGGGGTCAGCCGCCTCTGCTTGGGATAGTAGACCTCGACATCCCCGGACGTGTCAGGCCGCCCGATGAACGCCGCGATCACCGCCGCCATACGTCTGAAATGCGCGTCTGCCTCCGGCACCTCAAGCGCACGTGGTGCATGGTTCATCACCATCGACACCGCCAGCCGATCCTGCACACCCGTCGTCAGGGCCTGCGCCATGAACCCGCGATAGCCAAAGTCGTGCAGATCGTGGTCCAGCGCCACCTCCACCGGGCAAAACCTGTTCTCCGGCATCTTCAACCCGGTCTCGATGCGGATCACCTCGTTCGATTTCACACAGTGATCAAGAATCTCGTCCGCGTCGAAATAGGCCCGCTCCATGTAGCGATCCATCCATTCCGTCGACATGGTGCTGGTCAACCACTTAATCTCCTGCGTGGTCGTATCGAACTCGCCGATATTGACCGCCATCCCCCCAAGGTTCCGCACCGCCTCGTTCGCCAACCGCCACCGCGCATCGAAATCCGCACCATTGGCGAAATCGTCTATAAGGTCGATCAGGGCATTCAATTCGGTCATCGGGGCGTGGAATGATCTGGCTTTTGCGCTAGGATTTCTCTGAATAGATCACGAAACCGCCTTGGTTTCACGCGGTTTCAGAACAGGGTGCCGTTACGGAGGCCACCCCTCATGTTCAAACAAGGAGATGTGACCATGCGCAAACTTCAGGCCCAGGGCGTCCACCATATCACCCTCACCGGTGCAGACAGGCAAACCTCCATCGACTTCTGGGAGGGCGTGCTGGGCATGCCCTTCATCTTCGACCAGCCCAACCTCGACAATCCCGACGAGGGCCACTTGTATTTCGATCCCGGCGATGGCCGCCTGATCACCATCTTCACCAACGAAACCCGCACACCCGATCCCCGCCGCACCCCGACCGAACCCGGATGCGTCCACCACCTCGCCTTCAACCTGTCGCGGGCCACCTTCCTTCAGGCCGTCGAACGCCTCGACGAGCGCGGCATCTCGCATTCCGGCCCAAAGGATCGCGGCTTCATGGATTCGATCTACTTCAAGGATCCGATGGGGCTCCTGATCGAACTCGCCTGCTACAAGTTCGAACCGCCCGTCGGCTGCACCCACGCCGACGTCATGATCCGCGCTCACCGGATGCGCGTCGACGCGGGAGACTACAACATTCAGGAAGTCCACCTTGCCGACGCCATCGAATCCCTAGTCGCGGAACGGCAGGCCACCCTCTCGTCCGACCGAAGCCCCCGCAACCCCTACTGACCACCGGAAAGCCGCCTGATCCCAAGGGCTTCGGCGGCACCCCCGTCACCGGCGCGTCACAATAATCCACTTCCAGTTGTCACAAAGTCATGGCAACGTCGCGCCATGACACGCCTGATCCAAAGCCCCGACGGAACCTCGATTGGCCGCTTCGCCTTCGGCACCATGCAGTTTGGCGGCAATGCCGACGAAAACGCCTCGGCCGGAATGTTCGAAGCCAGCCTCGCCGCCGGCATCACCCATTTCGACACCGCCTACAACTACACCGATGGGCGCTCTGAACAGATCCTCGGCCGTCTTGCCGCGCCGCACCGCGACCGCCTCGTGATCGCCACCAAGGTGGGCTACGACAATGCCCGCGCCACCACCCTGCGCAGCCATTTCGACATCTGCCGCCAACGTCTCGACATGGACAGCGTCGACATCCTCTACCTGCACCGCTTCGACGCCCAGACCGATCTCGGCGAAACCTTCGACACCCTCGCGGCCTTCAAATCCGAAGGGCTGATCCGCCACATCGGTGTGTCGAATTTCGCCGCATGGCAGGTGATGAAAGCCGTCGCCGTGGCCGCCACCCGCGACCTGACCATCGACATCATCCAACCCATGTACAACCTCGTGAAACGCCAGGCCGAGGTCGAAATCTTCCCGATGGCCCGCGATCAGGGGATCGTCATCGCCCCCTACTCTCCGCTCGGAGGCGGCCTGCTGTCCGGCAAGTACAGTACGCCCGAGGCCTCGGGCCGCATCGTCAACGACAGCCACTACGCCACTCGCTACGGCGTCGACTGGATGCACCGCGCCGCCGCCGACCTCAGCGACATCGCCCGCGAGATCGGCATCCACCCCGCCACCCTCGCCGTGGCATGGGCCGCCCGCCACCCCGCAGGCCCCTTCCCCATTCTCTCGGCCCGCAACGCCGACCAACTGGCCCCCTCGCTGGCCGCCATTGATTTTGATATGGACGACGCGCTCTATGCCCGCCTGTCCGCCCTTTCCCCGACGCCGCCCCCGGCGACTGACAGACTGGAAGAAGCATGATTGATTTCCTCGTGATCGGAGGTGGCATTGGCGGCACCTCCGCCGCTGCCCGCCTTGCACCGTTGGGCAAGACCGTTCTGCTCGAACGCGAACCCGCTCTGGGCTACCACGCCTCGGGCCGCTCTGCCGCCCTGTTCGAGGCCAATTACGGCCTCGCCTCCACCGTCGCCCTCTCCGAAGCCAGCGCCGATTTCCACCACAACGCCCACGGCGGTTTCCTAAGCCCCCGCGGTCTAATGCTGGTGGGCAAGAAAGGCGAGGAAAGCGAATTCCACGCCGCCTGCGACCACCTCAACATGCAGCAGATCGCGCTCGATCAGGCCTTTGACATGGTACCGATCCTCGATCCCGAAACCGTCGGCTTTGCAGGTCACCACGGCGAGGCCTTCGACATCGACACCGACCTGCAAATCCAGACCTTCGCCAAGATCACCCGCAGCCACGGTGGCGAGGTTCTGACCGGCCAGACCGTCACCGCCATCGAGCGGCTCGACACCGGCTGGCGCGTCACCGCTAATGACACCGATTACGAGGCCAAGACCCTGTTCAACGCGGCCGGCGCATGGGTGGACGAAATCGCCAGGATGGCCGGCATCGCCCCGCTCGGCTTTACGCCTATGCGCCGCTCCATGGCCCGCATCCCCGCACCGGGCGGCCACGACATTTCCGGCTGGCCGATGATGCTCGGCATCAAGGAAGACTGGTACGCCAAGCCCGACGCGGGCAAGTTGCTGGTCTCGCCCGCCGAAGAACACCCGCAAGAGCCGCATGACGCATGGGCCGATGACATGGTCCTTGCCGAGGGCCTCGCCCGCTACGAAGAACATGTCACCGAAGAAGTCACCCGCCTAGAATCAAGCTGGGCCGGCCTGCGCACCTTCTCGCCCGACCGCAACCTCGTGCTTGGCCCCGCCGTGGACGACACCGCCTTCTTCTGGGTCTCCGGTCAGGGCGGCTATGGCTTCCAGACCGCCCCCGCCGCCTCGCAACTGATCGCCGACATCGTCGCCGGCCACAAATCTGATCTCGACGACGTGACCCTCGCCGCCCTCAACCCCAAAAGGTTCGCGTGATGCCCAAACGTCTCAATCTTCCCGACAGCGCCTCGGTCGCCACCCCCGGCGAAGACGGTCGCCTCTTTGCCCCCTCCGCCGCCCGCAACGCGGATGCCATCGTGGCGCTTGTGGCCGACAACGCCCCGTCAAGCGGCAAGGCGCTGGAACTGGCCAGCGGCACCGGCCAGCACATCGTGCACCTTGCCAGCGCCATGCCCGGCCTGACATGGCGACCTTCCGAAATCGACGCCACCCGCCGCAACAGTATCAACGCCTATCTTGCAGAGGCCGCTCTGCCGAACGTCGCCGAGGCCCTCGACCTCGATGCCACATCCCCCGGCTGGGGCAGCCAGAACGCGGGCCAGTCGCTGATCCTGCTCGTGAACCTTCTGCACCTCATCAGCACGGCTGAGGCCCGCACCCTCATCTCCGAGGCCGCGCAGGCCCTCACCCCCGGCGGCACCCTGATCATCTACGGCCCCTTCATGCGTGACGACGAACTCACCAGCGATGGCGACCGGACCTTCCACGCCTCGCTTAAGGCAAAGGACCCCGAGATTGGCTACAAGAGCGATTTCGACGTGGTCGACTGGGGCCGCGACGCATGGCTCGATTTCGCCGATATGGTCGAGATGCCCGCCAACAATCTTGCGATCATCTGGCGCAAACCGGCCTGATCCGAGGCGCAGCCCGGCGCTGCCGCCGGGCGACCCACCCATCGGGTTTCAAGCATAAAAACCCCGCCCTTCCGCGCAAACCGGTTGTTAACCACGCACGCCCCATTAACCCCGCAACTTCACGCAGCCGCACCGTCGCAATACCGTCGCAATACCGACGTGGCACCGACGTCCGATTTTCCGCCCAATCTGATCTTAATCAAAGATTCGCATATGAAATCGTGGTCTCCAGCATTCAAATGAATTCTAGGAGTCGAATATGAGCTGGACTGACAAACTGAACGGCACCCGTGACCAACTGCGCGGCCTGAACAAGGTGATCCCCGATACCACCCGCGCCTTTGGCGGCCTTGGCAAAGCGGTCAAGGAAGGTGGTGTTCTCGAGTTTAAAACCAAGGAATTCGTCGCCCTCGGCATCGCCGTCGCCATGCGCTGCGAAGCCTGTATCGTGCTGCACTGCGAGGCCCTGATCAAGGCCGGTGCAACCCGCGAAGAAGTGGGCGACGTTCTGGCAATGACCATCCAGATGGGCGGTGGCCCCTCGATGATGTACGCCGCCAAGGCATTGGAATGCTTTGACGAATTGAGCAACGCTTGAACCTCAGGGGCACTTCGGTGCCCTTATCCTTTTTCAGGGAGACACCCGATGAAAACCACACTCGCCGCCCTTTCACTTTCGATCATAGCCACCTCCGCATTTGCCGCCGGCGAAGGCCCCGGCTCCCATTTTGTTGAAAACTGGGACCTGAACGAAGATGGCAAGGTCACCCTCGCAGAAGCCACCGAACGGCGCGACGACGTCTTCGTGACCTTCGATGCGGATGACAACGGCGTCCTCTCGCCTGAGGAATACGATCTCTTCGACGAAGCCCGCGCCAACGACATGAAAGAAAACGGCATGGGCCACGGCAAGGGCCACAACAACCCCGCCAATGGCATGCTGCGCAAGTTTACCGACGCAAACAACGACGGCTCGGTCACCCATCAGGAATTCATGGCGGCCGTCCCTGACTGGTTCGCCCGCATGGACAAGAACGGCGACACTGTGGTCACGGTAGACGACTTCGGCCGCTGATACGATGTCGGGATTTTTCCCCTGAAAATAAGGGACAACGTCTGGTTTCTTCCCCGTGATTTCAGCCACAACGGAAGACAATTCGATGTCCCTACTTTCCCTTCTCCAACAATCCCAGAACGGCCATGGCCTCGGCGCCCTCGCAGATCAGTTCGGCCTTGATGCCGACAAGGCCAGCGATCTGACGGCCCTGCTTGCCCCTGCCCTCGGCTCGGCGGCCAAGCAACAGGCCGCATCCGGCAACCTCAACACCCTTCTGGGGGCGCTCAAGGGCGAAGATCAGGCCGCGCTGTTCGACGACGCCACCGCCGCCGCCTCGCAAGCAGGCCAGATGCAGGGAAAAGCCTTTCTCGACAACCTTCTGGGCGGCTCGGAAGGCGCGGATGAACTCACCAACCAGGCCGCCGCCCGCGTCGGCGTTGATACCTCGATCGTGCAACAGTTCCTGCCCGCATTGGCCGCAATGGCACAGGGCGGTCTGCAGAAGAACCTGCCCGATGCCTCCATCGACACCATGACGGGCAGCTCGCCAGCAGGTGGCCTCGTCAGCCTCGCCACCAAGTTCCTTGGAGCAGACTCGAAAGGCCCCGACCTGTCGATGCTGACCAACCTTCTGGACGCCGATGACGACGGTTCGGTACTTGACGACATCATGGGCAAGTTCCTGAAATAACCCCGCTTTCAAAACGAAAAAGGCCGCGACGATACACCGTCGCGGCCTCTTCATGATTTGGAAACCCTTGCGGGTTAGGGTTTAGCCATCCTTGCGGATAACTTCGTTTTTCGGATCGTACGGGCTGTCGCAGGTCACAACCGCATCCCAGAGCTTGTCCTGGATCTTGACCTGGAGCTTGGTGCCTTCCACGGCCATTTCCGGTTTGACATAGCCCATGCCGATCGATTTCTCGAACGCGACCGAGTAACCGCCCGAGGTCAGACGACCAACACGCTCACCTTCCGGGGTGTACAGGGCCTCGCGGCCCCACGGATCCGCATCGGCCGGACCGTCGATGAGAAGGGTACAGCACTTCACGCGCACGCCGGTCTCTTCCAGCTTGGCCTTGCCGTGGAACTCTTTCGACAGGTCCACGAAACGCGGCAGATCGGCTTCCAGCGGGGTCGCGTCGCGGCCCAGTTCGTTGCCGAACGCACGATAGGATTTCTCCTGACGCAGCCAGTTCTGTGCCCGCGCACCAACCAGCTTCATGCCGTGTTTCTCACCAGCTTTCTCAAGCAGATCAAAGAGATAGTTCTGCATTTCGATCGGGTGGTGAAGTTCCCAACCCAGTTCACCGGTATAGGCAACACGGATCGCGTTCACCGGGCACATGCCCAGTTCGATCTGCTTGGCCGACAGCCACGGGAACCGCTTGTTCGACAGCGCGGTTGCCGGATCGGCATCCACGATGACCTCTTTCAGAACGTCACGCGACTTCGGACCGGCGATGGCAAACACACCCCACTGGGTGGTGACATCCTGGATCTCGATATAGCCGAACTCTTCCATCTTGTCTTCGGCAGCCTTGCGCAGGAAGTCCGCGTCATACTCGGACCATGCACCGGCCGATACCAGATAGTAGTTGTTCTCGCCATTGCGCACGATGGTGTATTCCGTGCGGGTCGTCCCGAAGGCGGTCAGCGCATAGGTCAGGTTGATGCGACCCACCTTCGGCAGCTTGTTACAGGTGAACCAGTCAAGGAACGCGGTCGCGCCGGGGCCTTTGACAACGTGTTTGGTGAAGGCGGTCGCATCGATCAGGCCAACACCTTCACGGATCGCCTTGGCTTCGTCGACAGCGTGCTGCCACCAGCCGCCACGACGGAACGAACGGGCGTCCTTGTCAAAGGTCTCAGGCGCATCGAGCGGACCGAAATAGTTCGGACGCTCCCAGCCGTTGACCCAGCCGAATTGCGCGCCGCGAGCTTTCTGACGGTCGTAAGCCGGTGCGGTCCGCAGCGGACGGCAGGCTTCACGCTCTTCATCCGGGTGGTGCAGGATATAGACGTGCTCATAGCACTCTTCGTTCTTGCGTGCCGCGAACTCGGTGGTCATCCAGTTGCTGCTGTAACGCTTGGGGTCGAGCGACGCCATGTCGATCTCGGCTTCGCCGTCGACCATCATTTGGGCGAGGTAGTAGCCGGTGCCGCCTGCGGCGGTGATCCCGAACGAGAAACCTTCAGCCAGCCACATGTTGCGCAGACCCGGCGCCGGACCAACCAGCGGGTTGCCGTCGGGGGTATAGCAGATCGGGCCGTTGAAATCGTCTTTCAGACCGCTCTCCGCACAGGAGGGCACACGCTCGGCCATCGCCATGTATTGCTCGGCAATCCGGTCGAGATCCAGCGGGAACAGGTCGGCACGGAAGCTGTCCGGAACGCCGTGTTCGAACTGCGCAGGCGCGCCGTGCTCGTAGATGCCGAGGATCCAGCCACCGCGCTCTTCACGGGCATAGGACTCATTGTCGGCGTCACGCACAACCGGGTGCTCGGGGTTGCCCGCTTCACGCCATTTGACCAGCTCGGGGTCTTTGTCCATGACGATAAAGGTGTGCTCGACCGGGATCGCCGGCATCTTGATGCCCAGCATCTTGGCGGTGCGCTGCGCGTGGTTGCCCGACGCGGTCACAACGTGCTCGGCAGTGATGACAACCTGCTCATCAGAGGCAACCAGGTTGCCGCCTTTTTCGACCATCTTGGTGCAGGTCACTTCCCAGTGGGTGCCGGTCCAGTGGAAGGCGTCGGCCTGCATCTTACGGACGATTTCAACACCACGCTGACGGGCGCCCTTGGCCATCGCCTGGGTCACGTCGGCCGGGTTAATATAGCCGTCCTCGGTGTGATAGATCGCGCCTTTCAGGTCGCCGGTCTCGATCAGCGGCCAGCGTTCCTTGATCTGCTCGGGGGTCAGCCACTCATAGGCCACGTCGCAGGTCTCTGCGGTCGACGCGTACAGCATGTACTCGTCCATACGCTCCTGGGTCTGCGCCATGCGCAGGTTGCCCACAACGGCAAAACCAGCGTTCAGGCCGGTTTCCTCTTCCAGGGTCTTGTAGAAATCGACCGAGTACTTGTGGATGTGGGTCGTCGCATAGGACATGTTGAACAGCGGCAAGAGGCCCGCCGCGTGCCAGGTCGAGCCGGAGGTCAGCTCGTCACGCTCAATAAGCATGACGTCTTCCCAGCCCGCCTTGGCGAGGTGATAGGCAATCGAGGTGCCGACAGCACCACCGCCGACAACAAGTGCTTTGACTTGGGTTTTCATGTCAGAACGACTCCGTGAATATCTTCTTGCCGTAAACTGGCAAAACAATACCACTCGCGGCGGGTCCAGCCGACCCAAAAACGTTCAAAACCGACCCTTCGCGCACCTCACGTCGCATTCTGACACGCGGGAATCGCGCGGCGCGTCATTCGTCCAGTGTTTCAACGGCAATCGCACTGACCGCAGAGATCTGAACATAAGCAGTTTGCCCGCCATTCATCGTCGCGTTCAATGCCGCCTGGCCTGCCAGCAAAACGGCGATCAGCAGGATCAGAAGGATCTTCTGCATGGCATCCTCCATCATCTCTGCCCCCACACCCCAAGGGTAACACCGGAATGTACCGTTGGTTTGCAGGAAATGCGTCAAATGCTGGACAACGCACCGTAACAATACTGGAAAGGTGGCATAGTCCTTGCCGCAGCGCAGCACGACCTGCTAAGAAAACACACAAACTGACTGGGAATTGCGCAACAAATGAAAATCTGCCGCACTATCGCAGACTGCCGCACCACCGTGGCATCCTTCCGCGCCGCAGGGGAAACTGTCGGCCTCGTGCCCACCATGGGCTTTCTGCACGAGGGCCACATGTCACTCGTGGCCGCCGCCAAAGAGGCCGCTGACCGCACCGTCGTCACGATCTTCGTGAACCCGACCCAGTTCGGCGAAGCCGCCGATCTCGACAGCTATCCGCGTGACGAGGAACGCGACCTCGCCATGCTCGAAGCCGCCGGCGTCGATCTGGTTCTGATCCCACCCGTGCAAGAGGTTTACCCCGACGGCGATGAAACCATCGTCGAAACCACCCGCATGGCCAACATGCTGCATGGTCTCGTCCGTCCGGGCCACTTTCGCGGCGTAACAACGGTGGTCGCGCGGCTGTTCAATTTCGTCCAGCCCGACATCGCCTGTTTCGGCGAAAAGGACTACCAGCAACTCCAGGTCATCAAACGCATGACCCGTGACCTCGCCTTTCCCATCGACATTCGTGGCGTGCCAACCGTACGAGAGGCCGATGGCCTTGCCATGTCCTCGCGCAACGTCAGGCTCACGGCCCAAGACCGTCAGGCCGCACTGGTCCTGTCACAATCGCTGAAAGCCGCCGAAGAGGCCGCCGCCGCAGGCACCACCATCGAGGCCCTGCGCGAAGTCATCGCCAACACCATCCATGCCGAACCCCGCGCCACCCTGCGGGGGCTCGACATCGTGGGTGCCGAAGATCTCTCCGATCTCACCGGCCCCCTTGCCAGCCCCGCCGCCATCATGATCTCGGTCGAGTTCGGCGGCATTCTCCTGATTGATCAGAGGGTCGTCACACCATGAGCAAGCAAGTCAAAATCCGCCGCAACACCGTGCCACAGATCGCCGCGCGCAAAGGGGGCGAACCCATCGTTTCGCTCACCTCCTACCACGCGCATACGGCGGCCATCGTCGACAAATACGCGGATTTCATCCTCGTCGGTGACAGCCTCGGCATGGTCATGCACGGCATGGAAAGCACCGTCGGCGTGCCGCTTGATCTGATGATCATGCACGGCAAGGCCGTGGTCCGCGGCACCGAAAAGGCGCTGATCGTGGTCGACATGCCCTTTGGCACCTACGAGGAAAGCCCCGCCGTGGCCTTCCGCAACGCCGCCAAGATCATGAAGGAAACCGGCTGTGGCGCGGTCAAACTCGAGGGCGGCAAGCGCATGGCCGAGACCATCACCTTCCTCGTCGAACGCGGCATCCCGGTCATGGCCCATATCGGCCTGACCCCACAGTCCAGCCACGTCATGGGCGGCTTCAAAACACAAGGCCGCGAAGAAGACAGCTGGGCCGCGCACCTCGAAGACGCCAAGGCGGTTTCCGAAGCTGGTGCCTTCTCGGTCGTGCTTGAAGGCATGGTCGAACCACTGGCCGCAAAGATCACCAAGGAAATCGACATCCCGACCATCGGCATCGGTGCCTCGGCAGATTGCGACGGCCAGATCCTCGTCCTTGAAGACATGCTGGGCCTGAACGAATGGACCCCGAAATTCGTCAAGGTCTACGGCGATCTCGGCCCCGCCATCGAACGCGCCGTCGAGAAATACGCCGATGAGGTCAAGGACCGCAGCTTCCCCGGCGAAGATCAGGTCTATCGCTGATCAACGGCGAAGGTTCCACAACGGACTGTACACGGCGATCAGCCCCTTCTCCAAGCCAGCGGCAACATTGACTGGCAGACCATTCCACTCTGTTGCCTCTGGCGTCGCAAAGAGAACGCGCATGGCTTTCCCTTCCTCAAGCTGTTTCTTGAGGAGCGAATGAATCCGACGGCTGGTTCTTTGGCCAACCGGCCCACGCCGATAGTCCGCCATCCGTTGATGAAGCGTTCTGTCCGTGACGCCGATGTAAACGACCTCGTCCTCTTGCACAAAGACATACACACCGGGCTTGTCCGGTGCACTCCTGTCCAGAAACAAGTTACCTTCATTGTCTAGGCCCCAGTCGGCACCATAAGAAAACCCACATTTCAAAAACCCCGCCCAGTGTCGATCGGGTGCGACCTGTTCTTTGATTGGTCCCGATGTGTGGACCGCCTCGTTCTCCGGTATTTCCCTGTATCCTGAGGGCGCATCGCCCAGAGCACTTAGCGGGACAGCTCGTTGCCAATGTCCGAACTGAGTACTCGCTGTTGCAGGATTGATCCCTTCGCCGGTCGCGCGTTCAACAACTTCCCGCCGCAAGGCCCGTCTCCCTTTGATCTTGGAAACTTCATCCGCAATGTCCCAAATACGCCCGGTCTTGGTGCCGGCCCCAGGGCGACGCTTCATAGCGACCTCCTTCAATTTCTTTAACGTCCAATGGTTTGATCCTGCCAGAAATCGGCTTGGCTGTCAGGCCGTCACCGCCGCGAGAAGAACAGGGCAACCTGCCGGGCCTGACGCTGGAACAGGCCCGGACCTTTGGCGGCCTCCTGCCCGGTTTCCACGTCGGAAATCACCCGCCGCACCAGAACCACTGCAACCACGCCAAACACCACGCCGCCAACGGCCTGCCCGATCAACACGCCCGGTGCGCCGAACAGCATGGCGCCGAGCCAGACAAAGGGGATCGTGCCAATCGTGTGCCGCCCCCAGTTCAGCCAGGTCGAATAGAACGGACGCCCAAGGTTGTTGAAACAGGCGTTCGATACGAACAGCGCCCCGTTGAAGAAGAACGCCAGCGCCAGCGGACCGCAGAACAGGAAGATCAGGCTCATCGCCAGCCCTTCCGCCTCGAACAGCGCCGCAATCGGCCCCCGCATCACAAACAGGATCGACGCCGCCGCTACCACGACCAGCGCCGTGAACAGAAGCGACGCCCGAAGCGTGCCCCGCACCCGATGAAACTGACCTGCCCCATAGTTCTGTCCGATGATCGGCCCCACCGCGCCGGACAGGGCAAAGATCGTACCAAAGGCCAGCGGCGTCATACGCGCCACGATGGCCATCCCCGCAACCGCTTCCTCGCCGAACTCGGCCATCGACCGCGTCACCCAGGCCTGCCCTACCGGCGTTGCCAGTTGCGTCAGGATCGCGGGGAAAGAGATCGCCACGATCGGCGGCAGGTCGCGCAGGAAATCCGGCACCCTGGGCCACGCCAGACCACCGTGATGGCGAAAGATCGGCCCCAAAGCAAAAACCGCAATCGTGATCCGCGAGGCTGCACTGGCCAACGCGGCACCGGTCAGTTCCATGTTCAGCCCGAAGATCAGGATCGGATCAAGGCCGGCATTGACCAGCCCGCCAATCACCGTCGCCCACATGGCCCGCCGCGCATCACCATGCGCCCGCAGGATCGCGCCGCCCGCCATCCCAAGCAACAGGAACGGGAGCGTTGGCACGATGATCGTGAGATAGTGAACGGCCAGATCATGGGTATTGCCCGTGGCTCCGATCAGGGACACCAGCGGATCGAGCATGTAAAGAACGCCAGCCGCGAAGATCGACGAAAAGATCACCCCCGCCAGCAAGGCGCTCGAGGCCTGCTGCCGGGCTCTGTCCCGACTGCCTTCCCCCAAGGCTCGTGCCACGAGCGCACCCGCCGCAATGGCAACGCCGATATTGAACGACGTGGTGAAAAACAGGATCGCCCCGGCATAGCCCACCGCCGCCGCCAACTCATCCTTGCCCAGCATGGAGATGAAGATCATGTCCACAAAGTCGACGGCAAACACCGCCATCAACCCCACCGATGATGTCAGGGACATCACCGTGACATGGCGCAACAGGCTACCGCTCAGAAACTTGGCCTGTGGATTGCTCACTCAGTCACCTCGCATGTCTCATGCACCCGGCACGATCTTGCCCGGGTTCATGATGTTGTCGGGATCAAGCGCCGCCTTGATCGACGCCATCATGTCAACCGCCCCGCCCAGTTCCTTGACGAGGTAAGGCTTCTTGCCCTGCCCGATCCCATGTTCCCCGGTACAGGTGCCGCCCATCGAAATCGCGAGGTCATTCAACCAGCCGACAAATTCGTCCGCCTTGGCCACTTCCTCGGCGTTGTCCATGTCGATCAGGGGCAGCGTATGGAAATTGCCGTCTCCCACATGGCCCACAATCGGTGCAATAAAGCCCAGCGCATCGAGCTTTTCCTGCGCCGCCGTCACACATTCCGCCAAACGGGAAATCGGCACGCAAACGTCCGTCGAAATGCCTTTCGCCCCGGGACGTAAGGCAACAGAGGCCCAATAGGCATCATGGCGCGCCTGCCACAGCTTGTTGCGTTCTTCCGCGCTCGACGTCCATTCAAATCCCTGGCCACCAAACTCCTCGGCAATCCCGCCAAAAAGCTCGGCCTGCTCCTCGACGCTGTTTTCCGAGCCATGGAACTCCAACAGCAACAACGGGGATTCCGGCAGGTCCAGCTTGGAATAGGTGTTCACGGCCCGCACGGTCAGCGCGTCCAGAAGTTCGATCCGCGCCACGGGAATACCGTATTGGATCGTCATCATAACCGCCTGACAGGCCGCATCGATGCTGTCAAAGGTCACGCGCGCCGACGACATCGCCTCGGGAATGCCCTGAAGCTTGAGGGTGATCTCGGTAATCAGGCCCAGCGTGCCCTCCGAGCCCACCATCAGCCGCGTCAGATCATAACCCGCGCTCGATTTCTTGGCCCGGCTCGCGGTGCGGATGATCTCGCCCTTGGGCGTCACCACCTCAAGCGCGAGAACGTTGTCTTTCATCGTGCCATAACGCACCGCGTTGGTGCCGCTGGCACGGGTGGCCGCCATCCCCCCAAGCGAGGCATTCGCCCCCGGATCAATCGGAAAGAACAACCCCTGGTCGCGCAGGTACACGTTCAGCTGCTCGCGCGTCACACCGGGCTGCACCACGCAATCAAGGTCTTCGGCGTGCACCGCAACGATCTCGTTCATCTCGGTCATGTCGACACAGACGCCCCCCGCAGGCGCATTCACATGCCCCTCAAGCGAGGTGCCCGTCCCGAAGCCGATCACCGGCACCTTGTGCGCGGCACAGACCTGCACGATCTCTGCCACCTCCTGCGAGGACCGGGGATAGACCACCGCATCGGGCGCCTGGTTGCGAATCCAGGTGGTCGTATGGCCGTGCTGTTCGCGGATCGCCTCACCTGTCTGGAACTTCTCGCCAAACTTCTGTTTCAAAACGCCCAGCGCCGCCGCGATCCCAACCTCGTTGCGCGGCAAATCCACAGCATCAACCATCACTCTCTCCTCATGTCTTGCGAATGTCTAAGGGCATGTCCGGGCGGACCAACAGGCTATTGGCCAACCGCCAGCCCCTCGCGGCGTGGATCGGCACCGCCCTGCAACCGGTCTCCGATCGAAATCGCGTGCAGCCCCGAATTAAGATCGCGCACCTTGGTTTCAAACCCCATGGCCTGCAAGTCCGCCTGCATCCGGGGTTCTTCCATCTCGAAGGTTCCGAAACGGTTGGCCAGATGCGGCATGGCAACGGCCTGCTGCACGTCCATTTCCCAATCGATATGGGCGATGATGGTCTTGGCCACATAGGGAATGATACGGCTGCCCCCGGGCGAGCCGACAACCAGAACCGGCTTGCCCTTCCACAACACAATCGTCGGCGCCATGGACGACCTTGGCCGCTTGCCGGGTTCCACGCGATTGGCAACCGGTACGCCATCGCGATGCGACCGGAAGGAAAAATCCGTCAATTCATTGTTCAGCAGATAGCCGTTCGCCATCACGCGGCTGCCAAAGCCGTTCTCGATGGTCGTCGTCATCGACAGGGCGTTTCCATAGGCATCCACGATCGAGATATGCGACGTCGAAGGCGCCGCGCGCTCTTCGTCCGGTGCCCAGTTCAACGCATGATCGAACTCCGGCGTGCCGGGCGCAACAACATCAAGCGCGGTATCCCTGCGCAAAAGCTCTGCGCGACCGGTCAGATACTCCTGCGTCAGCATCCCCTTGGTCGGAACCGGCACGAAATCATCATCCGCCACGTATTTCCCACGGTCCGCAAAGGCCAACCGCATGGCATCCCCGATCAGCCGCCAGGTCACCGGATCATCCGGCCCCAGCCCCGTCATGTCGAAGGGTTCGAGAATGCCAAGAATTTGGCCCACCGCGATACCACCGGACGACGGCGGCCCCATGCCGCAGACGTCAAAGCCCCGATAGCTGGCACAGGCGGCCGGACGTTCTTTGACCTCGTAAAGCGCGAGATCAACGTCGCTGAGAAGCCCCGGCTTGGGCGCGGACCGCACCGCCGTCAGGATCTCGGCGGCAATGTCACCGGTATAGAACGGCTCGGCGCCCTTCTCGGCCAAAGCCCGCACACTGGCCGCATAGGCCGGATTGCGCAGGATCTGCCCCTCGGCAAGCGGCGTCCCGTCAGGCAGGAAATAGGCGGCGGTCTCAGGATGCACCGCCAAACGCCCCGCATCACGCGCGACAGAGGCCGCCATGCGCGGCGACACTGCAAAGCCGTCTTCGGCATGGGAAATCGCCTCGTCAAACAAAGAGGCCCAGTTGGCCCGCCCCCATTTGCGATGCGCCACTTCCATCAGGCGCGGTGTGCCCGGTGTCCCCACCGACAATCCGCCAACCACGGCCTCGAAAAACTTCTGCGGTTTGCCGTCAGCATCCAGCAACATGCGCGGCGTCGCGGCAAGAGGCGCGGTTTCCCGCCCGTCCAGCGTGGTGATCTCACCACTCGCGGCATCATACCAGACAAGGAAGGCACCGCCCCCAAGGCCCGAACTCTGCGGCTCCACCAATCCCAGAACCGCCTGAACGGCAACCATCGCATCCGCGGCCGTGCCCCCTTCGCGCAACACACGTGCTCCGGCCTCGACAGCCAGCGGATGGGCCGCCGCAACCATCCAGTTCTCGGCCTCCACGGGCTTACCGGCCTGTTTGGCCTGCAAAGACGCCTGTAACTCCGGTGACACCTCGCGCACCAGCGCGGTCGCGACTTCCGGTACCACGGCATCCGCCGCCTCCTGTGCGACAGCCCCTGACGCTGCAAGCGCCGCAAAGACTGAAATTGCCTTCAGAAATCCGGTCATGGCCTCCCCTCCATTCACGACCCCAAAAAGAAAACCGGCCGCACGCATCGCGCACGACCGGAAAAACTTATGCCTGCATCACAGCATGGCCGGAACCACGAGATCCGGCGGACGGTGCCCATCATCGAAGGTCTTGATGTTGATGATCACCTTTTCGCCCATCTCGAGACGGCTCTCGATCGTGGCCGACCCCATGTGCGGCAAAAGGTGCACGTTGGGCATGGCAATCAGATCCGGATTGGCCTCAACGCCGTGTTCATAGACATCCAGCGCAGCCCCCGCGATCTCGCCGCTTTTCAACTCGCGCACCAGCGCGTTCTCATCAACCACCTCACCACGCGAGGTGTTGATCAGGTAAGCGCCCTCTTTCATCAGCTTCAGGCGTCGCGCGTTCATCAGGTGGAACGTCCCCGGCGTATGCGGGCAATGAATGGTCAGCACATCCATCCGCGCGACCATCTGGTCAAGGCTCTCCCAGTAAGTCGCTTCAAGCTCCTGCTCGATCTCCGGACGCAGACGGCGCCGATTGTGATAATGCACCTGCATGCCAAAGGCCTTGGCGCGACGGGCAACCGCCTGACCAATGCGCCCCATGCCCAGAATACCCAGACGACGGCCACCAATCCGGCCACCCAGCATCGCATTCGGCGCCCAGCCATGCCAGTCGCCAGAGGCCATCATCCGCAGGCCTTCCGGGATGCGACGAGTCACACCAACGATCATCGCCATGGTCATGTCGGCCGTGTCGTCAGCCGCGACACCCGGAGTGTTGGAGACAAGAACGCCGCGCTGGCGCGCAGTCTCGACATCAATGTGGTCAACACCGGCCCCATAGTTCGCGATCAGCTTCAGACGGTCGCCCGCAGCGGCAATCATGTTGGCGTCGATATTGTCGGTCAGTGTGGGAACAAGAACATCGGCGTCGCGCATCGCGTCCACCAGTTCGCCCCGAGACATGGGAGCGTCGTCATCGCGCAGCCGTACATCGAAAAGCTCGGAAAGCCGGGTTTCGACAGCGTCCGGCAAGCGTCGCGTAACAACAACACTCAGACGTTCCTTTGGCATACGGACCTCCCAATCCTTTCCAAATCATCCAGTTGATGACACACTGCCTCACACGTCGACGGGGCACAAGAACCTGCGGCGGAATAAACGGCAGAAAACACACAAGACATGGCGGACAGAATGACACAGCGGCTCGGCTTGACCCTTTTGGCAGGCATAGTGTTGTTTTCGAACGGACTTCTCGCTGAGGAAGTTCGCGGTCCGGTCACGAACCTGCCTTTGCCGCGCTATGTTTCGCTGAAAGCCAGCAAGGCCAATGTCCGTCGCGGCCCCTCCCTGACCCACCGCATAGACTGGGTTTTCACCCGTCGGTCCATGCCGCTCCAGATCACCGCCGAATACGGCCACTGGCGTCGCGTTCAGGATATCGAGGGCGCAGGGGGCTGGGTGCACTACTCGCTGTTGTCCGGCGTCCGCACGGTGATCGTCGAACAGGACATGCTGCCCCTGACCCAACGCCCCGACCCCCAGTCGCCTGAAACCGCGCTGCTGGAAATGGGCGTCGTCGCCCGCCTTGGCGAATGCCTCAAGGAATGGTGCAAGCTCACCTCGGGCGGCTACAAGGGCTGGGCCCCCAAGACCGCGCTTTGGGGCGTGTTCGACAACGAATTGCGCGAATGACCCCGGAACGTAGAAAAGCCCGCCGGGGAACGACGGGCCTTCACAAGAGATAGATCGACAGGAAACGCTGTTACTGTGCCGCCTGCGCTGCGGCGCGGATGGCCCGGATGTTCTCGCCGTAGACATCCGCCTTCTCCACGCTGCCACCCTTGAACACGGCTGACCCGGCCACAAGCACATCAGCCCCGGCAGCGGCAACCAGAGGTGCGGTCTCTGTCGTGACACCTCCGTCAATCTGGATATGGATCGGACGGTCGCCGATCATCTCACGACAGCGACGGGTCTTTTCGACACCCGAATGGATGAATTTCTGACCGCCAAAGCCCGGGTTCACCGTCATGATCAGCACCATGTCGACAAGGTCCATCACGTGTTCGATGCTCTCAAGCGGCGTGCCGGGGTTCAGCGACACCCCCGCCTTGACGCCCTGCGCCTTGATCGCCTGAAGCGTGCGGTGAATATGCGGGCCGGCTTCGACATGAGCAGTGATCATGTCCGCACCTGCCTCGGCATAGGCCTCGATATAGGGATCAACGGGCGCAATCATCAGATGCACGTCCATGAAGGTCTTCACATGCGGACGGAACGCTTTCACCGCCGGCGGACCAAAGGTCAGGTTCGGCACAAAGTGGCCATCCATCACATCCACATGCACCCAGTCCGCACCCTGCGCCTCGATGGCTTGGATCTCCTGTCCGAAGTTGGCGAAATCCGCCGACAGGATAGATGGTGCGATTTTGATGGAACGGTCGAAAGTCATGTGAGGCCCCCAGCGCCCGACAGGCGAAAACGATTCGATTTGAGCGGGAAAATGGAGTTTGGCGGCAGAAAGTGCAATCCGGTCTTCACATCAGCCATGCCGCAACGCAGCAATATTCCTGCCTGTTTTTTCACCAAACCTACAAAACGGCCATCAAAATCAAGCAAAAATCCGCCCAAAACGGCAAAAACAGCTCATCCCGTTTCAATTCTGTCATGCTGCACATGCAAAATAAACCAAACCAAGGAGGTCGCCATTCATCCTTTGGCGCAGATATCACGCGCGGTCCCCGCTTTGCCTGCTTGCCCCCGGCAGCGCTCGAGCGGGGTTTCTCCCATGACTTCTTTGACCAAAGAACTCCGTTTTCTTTGCCACCGCTGTCGCAAACGCATCCCCCAATTGGCACCCTGCCAAGGAGAGCCTAGATGAAACCGCTTGCCCTGTTCCCTGCCGTGCTGCTGGCCACACCCGCCGCCGCAGATGCCTTCGTGATTCACTCGACGGGTCCAGACGCTCCGGCCTGGCTCCCCTATCTGGTTGGCGGCCTGGTGGTGGCCTCCGTCGCGCGACTGGCCTGGGTGCGCCGGTGACTTTTTTCAAAACTTCGCGTGGACCAACCCACTCTCCCGGATCTTTGCCCGGTCCGTCCAATGACTGGAGACCAACTATGACGAACTTTCTCACCTCTCAATACACCGGTGCCATGAACAACATGTTCGTGGTCGCAAATCTGATGGAGCGCCAGATGCGGTTCTCCTATGCCGTGGGCCGCGCAATGCTCGAGGCGCACCCGCTTCTGATCACCCGCGAAGCGCTAAAAGACATCGAATCCACTCCGGCGGCACCGGTCGCAAAGCCGGCCGCCAGGCCCAAGACCACGGTCAGAAAGACGGCCCCGAAACCCTCCCCCGCCGCGGAACCCGCTCCGGCACCAAAAGCCAAACCGGCGGCCAAGGCCGCACCTGCGCCGCAAAAACCGGTCGCAAAGCCGAAAGCCCCGGCCAAGGCCAAAGCCGCCCCTGCAAAACCCGCCCCCACCGCCAAGGAAACGCCAGCTCCCAAGGCACCGGTTGCAAAAAAAGCGGAACCGGCACCGGCAAAGGCTCCGTCCAAAGAGGCAACTCCAAAACCCGCGCCCAAAACACAACCTGTCGAAGCCAAGGCATCTGCCGCGCCCAAGGCAAAGCCCGTCGAAACCAAGGCGGCAACTGCCTCCAAGGCGACGACAAAAAAGACAGCCGAGACAATGCCCCCCGAAACTCCGCAACCCGCCCGCAAGCGGACCCGCGCGCCCTCGAAACCGCCGGCGATGCCAAAGCCGACCAGCGCGACCAAGAAATAACCCTAACAGGCCACGCCAAAAGGCTAGACGCCCGCGACACTCGCGGGCGTTTTCCGTTTCGGACTTTGGTTCACAATTTGCCCAGTGATTCAGCAACTTGCAGCAGGTGCAAGGCGGCCATGTCGAACTGTCACTGGTAACGTCAACAAGTGTGACCTACCTTCAGCGCAAGGGAGGACCAACGTTAGAAATTCGAGGGTCCAAATGGCACATATCTCAGTAAATGCTCCGGCACATAACTCCATCCTGCGCGTTCTTGCTGCGCCCTTCGTTGCCGTTGGCAACTTTCTGATCGCAATTGGCGAAGCCAACTCGCGTGCCGAGAAAGCCAATCGCCTGCAGCAAATGAGCGATGCAGAACTGGCCGCACGCGGCATCAAGCGCGAAGACATCGTTCGTCACGTCTTCAAGGACATCTACTACGTCTGATCCCTACCCAGAAATACGGATACCCACCTTCCCCCCCGCGCGCTAACTTGCTGCGAGTGCCGACAAAAGATCGGCACACTGGGAGGAAAATTATGAAACGATTTTTGGGTAAAGCCACCTTGGTGGCCTGTGCATTTGGTCTCGCGTCCGAAGCGGCCGCGACCGAATGGAACGTATCGGTCTGGGGCAAACGCCGCGCCTTTACCGAACATGTGGAAAAACTCGCCGAACTGGTCTCGGCCAAGACCAACGGCGAGTTCACCATGAACATCAGCTACGGTGGCCTGTCGAAAAACCGCGAGAATCTCGATGGCATCTCGATCGGTGCCTTCGAAATGGCCCAGTTCTGCGCCGGCTATCACCGCGACAAGAACCGCGTCATCACCGTTCTGGAACTGCCGTTCCTTGGCGTCTCCAACCTCGAAGAGGAAGTCGCCGTCTCGATGGCTGTCTACGGTCACCCTGCGGCTGCCGAAGAAATGGAACAGTGGAACGCCAAGCTGCTGATGACCTCGCCCATGCCACAGTACAACCTGGTCGGCACCGGCGATCCGCGTGATACGCTGGCGGAATTCGACGGCATGCGCGTGCGCGCAACCGGCGGCCTTGGTAAAGCCTTCGAAGCCGTTGGCGGCGTGCCGACCTCGGTCACCGCGACCGAAGCCTACCAAGCAATGGAATCCGGCGTTGTTGATACCGTGGCCTTTGCCCAACACGCCCACCTCGCCTTTGGCACCATCAACCAGGCAGACTGGTGGACGGCAAACCTCAACCCCGGCACCGTGAACTGCCCGGTTGTTGTCAACATCGACGCCTATGAGGCCCTCTCGGACTCCGAACGCGCCGCGCTCGACAGCTCGATCCCCGAAGCCCTCGACCACTATCTCGCCAACTACGGCACCCTGCTTGAAAAGTGGGATGGCGTTCTGGCCGAGAAAAACGTCCAGAAAGTCGAGATCTCCGATGATGTCATCGCCGAGTTCCGCGCCAAGGCTGCTGACCCGATCCGTGATGCTTGGATTTCCGACATGGAAGCCCAGGGCCTGCCCGGTCAGGAGCTTTATGACCTCGTCGTGAAAACCCTGTCCGACCACCGCGCGGGCAACTGATCCAGCATGACTTCGACGGCCCCGGCGCTTGCCGGGGTCGTCTGCATTTTGACGTAAAAAGGGGATGGACATGGCCGGTTCCTCCGCCGTGCTCGAAGACGGCAGCTTGCTCAGCCGTCTCGACAAGCAGCTTCTCAAGCTAGAACAGTTCTTTGCACTCCTGAGCGGCCTTGCCGTCTTCAGCTTGATGTTCCTTGCCGCCTATTCGGTCGGCGGACGCAAGTTCTTTGCTTCGCCACTGGCGGGCTACGTGGACTGGATCGAAGCCCTGATGCCCCTCATCGCCTTCATGGGCATCGCCTATGTCCAGCGCGACGGCAGCCACATCCGCATGGATTTGGTGATCGGCCGCCTCAAGGGCCGCGCCCTCTGGGCCGCCGAACTGCTCTCGGTGACCCTGATCCTCCTGCTGATCATCGCGCTTGTCATGGGCTCCTGGGCCCATTTCGACCGGTCGTTCGACTGCGCACGCCCCTTGTGTTCGCGCGACAGCTCCATCGACATCGGCCTGCCGATCTGGCCGTCCAAACTCATCGTCCCCGTGGCCTTCTCGGTCCTCTGCCTGCGCCTGATGATTCAGGTCTGGGGCTACGGCCGCGCACTGGTCCTTGGCCTGCCGACCCCGGTTGCCGTGCCGCTTGTGCAAAGCATCGAGGAACAGGCCCGCGCCGAAGCCGACGCCCTGGGAGGCACCGACAATGGATAATATCACCATCGGCCTCTGGGTTACCGGCGGCATGCTTCTGCTTGTCGTTCTGGGGATGCGCGTCGCCTTTGCTGCCGCCTTGGCCGGCTTCATCGGCATTGTCTGGATCTTCTGGTCCAAGATGGGCTACGCGCCCGAGAAATTCCTCTACTGGAACGAACGCCGTGAAATCTGGGATGGCGCCCTCGGCAAATCCATCCAGGTCGCAGGCTCTGTGCCTCACTCCAAGGTCTCAAGCCAGGCCCTAAGCCTGATCCCGACCTTCATTCTCATCGGCTACCTCGCCTATTACGCGAAGCTGACCACCGCCCTGTTCGAGGCGGCAAAACGCTGGATCGCCTGGGTGCCGGGCGGCCTTGCGGTATCAACCGTCTTTGCCACCGCAGGTTTCGCCGCCGTCTCGGGCGCCTCGGTGGCCACCGCCGCCGTCTTCGCGCGGATCGCCATCCCCGAGATGCTCAAGTCCGGCTACAACAAACAATTCGCCGCCGGCGTCGTTGCGGCAGGTGGCACGCTGGCCTCGCTGATCCCGCCGTCGGCCATCCTCGTGATCTACGCCATCATCGTCGAACAGGACGTGGGCAAACTCCTGCTCGCGGGCTTCATCCCCGGTGCCTTCTCGGCGCTGGTCTACGGGCTGATGATCGTCGGCATCGCGATGATCTTCAAAACCGTCGGTCCACCGGTCACAGGCTTCACATGGCGCGAACGGCTGGTCTCCCTGCCGCCCGCCCTGCCCATCGTGCTGGTGGTCGTGATCATCATCTTCTTTGTCTACAACCCCTTCGGCGATGCCTGGGGCACACCAACCGAAGGCGGTGCCGTCGGCGCCTTCATCGTCTTCCTGATGGCGCTCTACCGTGGCATGCGCTGGAAAGAGCTGAAGTCGGCCCTTCTGGAAACCGCGAAACTCACCGTGATGATCTTCACCATCATCTGGGGTGTCCTGATCTACGTGCGTTTCCTTGGCTTCGCCGACCTGCCCGGCGCCTTCTCCGACTGGATCACCAGCCTGACCATGTCGCCCTGGCTGATCCTCGTCTGCATCCTGCTGGCCTACGCGGTGCTCGGCATGTTCATGGACGCCATCGGCATGCTCTTGCTGACACTGCCCGTGGTCTACCCGGCGGTCATGGCCCTGAATGGCGGCGAAGCGGTGACCGCGGCAGAGTCGACCTTCGGCATGAGCGGGACCATGTGCGCGATCTGGTTTGGTATCCTGGTGGTGAAGATGGCCGAATTCTGCCTGATCACGCCCCCCATCGGCCTCAACTGCTTTGTTGTTGCCGGGGTCCGCGATGATCTCAGCGTTCAGGATGTCTTCAAGGGCGTCACCCCCTTCTTCATCGCCGACGCCATCACCATCGCCCTTCTGGTCGCCTTCCCGTGGATCGTGCTCTGGCTGCCTTCCATGGCCTGACCCTGATGGGGGCGGCACGCCCGCCCCTTCAATGCACCGCAAATACTCCCGCCGGAGGCATCCACACCTTCAACAAGCGCCCCAATTGCGTTATGAGCGCGCAATCACAGCCACGGGGCCACTATGATCGAAGTCCAGAACGTCACGCTTTCTTACGGAGACCGCAGGGTCCTGCATGACATATCGCTGAGCTTAAGCGAACGGCGCATTGCGATCATCGGGGCCAACGGCTCGGGCAAATCTTCTTTTGCGCGGCTTCTGAATGGCCTCGTGCTGCCCACCTCGGGCGATGTGCTGATCGACGGCCAGAACACCCGCACCCACGGCAAGGACATCCGCCAGAAAGTCGGCTTCGTGTTTCAGAACCCCGACAACCAGATCGTCTTCCCCGTGGTCGAGGAAGACCTCGCCTTTGGCATGAAGAACCTCGGCTTTTCCAAGGAAGACATCGCCCGCAAGACGGATGAAATCCTCGCGCGCTATGACATGTCCGACCTGCGCGAACACCCCGCGCACCTTTTGTCCGGTGGCCAGAAACAGCTTCTGGCGATCTCCGGCGTCCTCGTGATGGAGCCCGCCTATGTGGTGATGGACGAACCCACCACCCTGCTTGACCTGCGCAACAAGCGGCGTGTCGCGCGGGCGGTGGACGCGATTGACCAGACCGTCATCTTCGTCAGCCACGATCTCGACCTGCTGCATGATTTCGACCGGGTGGTTGTCTTCGACGAAGGCCGCGTGATCGCCGATGACACGCCCGACAAAGCCATCCCGCTCTACGTGGACCGGATGTCCTGATGCTTGATCTCTATTCGCCCGGCACATCCCTGCTGCACCGTATGCGGCCCGCACCCAAGATGCTGGCGCTGATGATCGGCGCGACGCTTCTGTTCCTGAACGAAAGCCTGCCGCTCACGGTGGCCGCAACCGTCCTTGTGCTTGCGCTCTATTTCGTGGCCGGCCTGACCCTCAGACAGGCATGGAACCAGATCCGCCCGCTCCTGTGGATCTTCGCCCTGTTCTTTGCCCTGCAATGGTATTTCTCCGGTCTAATCCTCGCCGCCTATGTCGTGCTGCGCCTCGCTGCACTGATCCTGCTGGCAAGCCTTGTGACCCTGACCACCCGATCAAGCGATATGATCGACACCATGACCAGCGGCCTGCGCTTCCTCAAACCCCTTGGCGTGAACCCCGCCAAGGTGGGGCTTGCGATTTCCCTTGCCCTGCGGTTCATCCCCGTCCTGGCCCAGATCACGCAGGATGTCCGCGAGGCACAAAAGGCGCGCGGCCTCGAACGCTCGGTGATTGCCGTCGCCATGCCCGTCGCCATCCGCACGATCAAGATGGCGGACGATATTTCTGATGCGATCGAATCCCGAGGATATCGTCCCTAAAATCCGCTGCGCTGCGGCAAGACCCCTTGTCGGGCTGTCCCCCGTTTTCCTAGGACCCGCGCCAACCCTCGGGTCACCACTCACGAACGAAGGAATACGATTATGGACACCAAGAGCATCGTTTACATCGCTCTTTTCGCCGCGCTGACCGCAGCCCTCGGCCTCATGCCCCCGATCAGCTTTGCCGGCCTCGGCCTGCCGCCGATCACCGCACAGTCGCTGGGCGTCATGCTGGCCGGTGCCGTTGCCGGCGCACGCCGTGGTGGCCTTGCCCTTCTGTTGTTCATCGCACTTGTCGCCGTCGGCCTGCCGTTGCTTGCCGGTGGTCGCGGTGGCCTTGGCCTGTTCTTCGGCACCTCGGGCGGCTTCCTTCTGGCATGGCCCCTTTCCGCAGCCCTCATCGGCTACCTTGTCGCCAAGAACCCCGGTGCCAGCTTCCTGACCACGGCGATCTATGTCGCGCTTGGCGGTATCGTGCTGATGTATGCCATCGGCATTCCGTGGATGGCCTTCGTTGGAAAACTCGGCCTGTCCAAGTCGATCACGATCATGGTGGCATATGTCCCCGGCGATCTAGTAAAGGTGGTTGTGGCAACCATCATCGCCCGCGGACTGCGCAGGGCCTACCCGAACCTCTGAAGGAGACGCATTGCCCCTTTGCAACGCGATAGCCATTCATGCCCGCCAGCGCCCCGACGCGCTGGCGGTATCCATTTCCGGCAGCCCCCTGACCTACGGTGAGTTGCACCACAACATCGCGCGCCTGCACGGCGCGCTTGTGGCACTGCCCAGACATCCCCGCGCGGATGTGCTGCTCCCCGAAGACGCCCGCCTCTTTGCCTTTGCCGCTGGCAACCACCCTTCCGCCGCAACCCTGCTGGCCGCGGCGCTGGCCACCCCGCATGCGGTGCAACTGCTGGATCCGCACTGGCCAGACGCCCTGCATCAGCAGACACTGGCCAAGCTGCCCCCCGACGTCATCTTCTGCCTGTCGACGCAAACCACCCTCTTGGCCGCCGCCGATCACCTCGGCATTCCCGCCGTCCGCGTGGACACCAGTGATTTCGACGCCTTCCTCGCAGCCCCCGCCGACATCCCCTGGACCGTGCCATCCGATACCTTCCTCGTCGGCTTTACCTCCGGCACCACGTCACAACCCAAGGCTTTTGCCCGCTCCCGCCAGTCCTGGCGCATCTCGCTGGACGCCAGCCGCGAAGCCTTTGCCCTGACCGATCAGACCCACACTTTCGCGCCCGGCCCGCTGGCACATGGCATCACGCTCTACGCCTTTGCCGAAACCCTCGACCTTGGCGCGGCCTTCCACGGCCTGACCCACTTTGAACCCGCCGCCGCCCACCGCGCCCTGAGCGCGGCCCGACGGATCGTTGCCGTCCCCACCCTCCTCAGCGCCATCTCGCATGGCAGTGCGCAAGAGCACATCCGCGAAATCACCACCGCAGGGGCCAAGCTCGACACCACCATCCTTGGCAAGGCCCGCACCACCTTTCCGAACGCACGCATCCACGAATACTACGGCGCCTCCGAACTCGGTTTCGTCAGCCTCAACACCCATGGTCTTCTAAGCTCCTCGGCCCCCGCCAACAGCGTCGGACGTCCCTTCCCGCACGTCTCGCTTTCGATCCGCCAGAATGGTCAGGAAGTGCCACAGGGCAGCCCCGGAACCATCTTCGTGCGCGGCGATCTCGCCATCGACGGCTACCTCTGGGGCGGGCGCAACAGCGGCTTTCGCCGCGAGGGCCCCTGGGCCACGGTGGGCGACATCGGCAGGCTGAACAATGACGGCAGCCTCTCGCTCCTAGGGCGCGAGGGCGGCATGGTGATCACCTCGGGCCACAACGTCTACCCACAGGAAATCGAAACCGCGCTGGCCGAAATCCCCGGCGTCGAGGGGGCCGTGGTCCTTGGCCAGTCCCACCCCTCGCGCGGGCAGGAGATCATCGCCATCGTCGGCGGCGCAGTGCCGCTGGCCGAGATCAAGTCGCAGCTGGCCATCCGCCTGCCCCGCTACAAACTGCCCCGCCGGTTCTATCGGGTAGAGGCATGGCCCCTCACCAGCAGCGGCAAGGCCGACCGCGCCGCGCTGCTGACCTGGGCCGAGACAAAGGATGCCCGCCTTGCAGCTGTTACCGCCTGATCGCCAACCGGTCATCATCGCCGCCCGCCGCAGCGCCATCGGACGCGCCGGCGGGATGTTCCGGGATCTCGACGTTCAGGATCTGGCCGCCCCGGTCCTGCAGGCCGCCCTTGCCGACACCCCGTTTTCCCCCTCTGACATCGACGATGTGATCCTTGGCAACGCGGCTGGCCCCGGTGGCAATGTCGCCCGCCTCTCCGCTCTCACCGCCTGGGGAGATATCACCGTGCCCGGCGTCACCACCGATCGCCAGTGCGGCGCGGGCCTCGAAGCCGTCATCCACGCCTGCCGCCTGATACAGGCCGGTGCCGGAGAGGTCTTTGTCGCAGGCGGTGTCGAAAGCCAGAGCCGTAAACCCCTGCGCGCCCTGCCCGGCCGCGATGGCAGCGATCCCACATTCTACACCCGCGCCCGCTTTTCCCCTGACGAGATCGGCGACCCCGACATGGGCACCGCCGCCGACAACGTAGCGCGCGCCTATGACATCTCAAGAGAGCGGCAGGACGCCTTTGCCCTGCAATCCCACGCCCGCGCCAAAGCCGCCCAGACCAGCGGCGCCTTCGATGCCGAAATCGTCCCCATCGAGGGCTGCATCACCGATGAATGCCCGCGCGACGATCTCACCCTTCCCCGCATCGCCCGCCTGCGCCCCGCCTTCGGCAAGGACGGCTCGGTGACCGTGGCCAACGCCTGCCCCCTGAACGACGGGGCCAGCGCCCTTGTCATCACCTCAGCCGAACACGCCCGTGCGGCAGGCCTGTCCCGTGGCCTCGCCTTCCTTGACGCCGCAACGGCCGGGGTCGATCCCAACCTTCTCGGCATCGGCCCCGTCGCCTCGACCCGCAAACTGCTGCACCGCCGCCCCGACATCACGCTCGACGCGCTCACACATCTGGAATTCAACGAGGCCTTCGCCGCGCAGGTGCTGGCCTCCCTCGACCAGCTTGACCTGCCCGCAGACCTTCCCAATCAGCAAGGCGGCGCCATCGCCCTCGGCCACCCGTTCGGGGCCTCCGGCGCGATCCTCGCCACCCGCCTGTTCACGCAGCTGATAAGACAGCCCAGCCACGACACCGCCCTTGCCATGGCGATGATCGGCATCGGCGGCGGGATGGGCCTGACCGCTGCCTTCAGCCCGCTTCGGTTCTAAAGATCACTGCGGCCAAAGCGCGGTGCCCGGATGGAACTGCGACCATGCAAACCAGAACGCCTGATGGCTGCCAAGGTCGCCACCGTCCGCATCCACGGCCCGCACCCCGCCAGCATCCATCCTGAGCCGCACGTTCTCCACGCCGATCTCCTCGCCCCGCGTCAGCGCCGCAATGGCCGCACTGCGCTGAAAGGCCACCGGCAGGCCCGACGCCGTCACAACGCCAATCACATCCTCATGCACCGGCAGCCGCGGGTCGACATCGCCCACGGGGAAAATCGGCCCGTTGGCATCCCGTCCGTTGCGGAAATCGAAATCCCGCCCCAGCGCCAGCGCCTCGACAAGAACGGTGGTTTCGGGATGCGCCGCTTTCCACGCGCCCCAGGTCGTCGTGACCACGGTCGCCTGCTCCAGCTGCACGCCCCTTTCGGCCAACGGCCCGGTGACCGCCTTGCCAAGGAAGGTATCGAACACCGAATAGCTGTTCACGTCGTACATCACCTTGTTCGACCGGATCAAAAGCCCCGACGTCCGCAAAACCGGCCGTTCGATCCCGTCCGGCAACTGGTCCGTGAAATAGGCCTGCGCCGCGCCGCAAAGCGTGCAATAGGGCATCCCGATCGACCGTCCGCCAAGGGTGTCGTTCACCATCTCCCGCACTTCCATGATCTGGCGCGGATAGGCACGGTATTCGCCGTTCACCTCAACCCCGAACACCACGTCTCCCTCGTCAAGCCAGCTGGCCTCCGCCGCCGCGATCACCTCCGGATTATCGGCCGCGGGAATACAGTTGCAGGACTCGTCGGTCGTATCGAAAGGGCGATCATCAATCAGAACACCGCCCCAGGACACCTGCCGCCAGTCGATATCACCTTCCACGAAAATCCGCTCCCAGCCGGGCACAATGGCGGTAAAGATCGTGCGCTTGACGTCAAGGTATCCGGGCGGTGCCGGAATGTCCCAGGCAATCAGATAGTCGGTGATCACACCCCACTCGTTCTGTCGCGGCGGATCAACCTCCAGCAGCTGCGCAGCCGCCACCCCCAGCGCCGAGGCCAGCTCCGGGCTCGAGACAAAGCGCAACAGATCCGCCACCATCCACGCAAGCCGCGCATCGCCCGAGACCGCGATCTCCGCAAGGGCCACGTTCTGCGCCTCTCCCCATCCGCCACGGGTGACACTTTCGACAAAGGCCACCTGCACCGCCGCCTCCAGCGCATCCGGCAAAGGACCCTCCAGAACGACGGGCGGCGCGCCGAACTGCGCAATCGCATAATCCGTCACCCCGTCCGCCTCTTGTGCCTTAACCGGAGCGCCCAGGAAGAATGAGACAGCAGTCACGGCCAGCAGACAGCGGGAAAAACTGGAACCTACGATTTTCATGATCGGCCCTTTCGTAGACGGAAAACATCGCAACGCGCAAAATGGCTCGTCACCCTCCATTGATGCGGCATCCACCCGCTCGCGGGCAAATCACAACTCCTTCACCTTGCGCTGATCCACCCGTCGGAAGCGTGCTACCCGCGCAGAATTCCAAAGTTCTGCCGAACGGCAAAACACCGCTCCGAACGCCCTTCTTGCGCCACATTTCCGAGCGATTGTGCGATCGCACCGACACGGCGAATGATTCTGCCAAATTTTCAAAAACCGTTTAAAATCAAAATGATACTGGAGCCATAATGACAAGAATTACCGGAAACCGAAACGCGGATACGCTTTCAGGCACAGAACTGGCCGACATCCTAGGTGCCAGGGCCGGAGACGACCTGCTTTCCGGCGGTCTCGGAAACGACACCCTCTATGGGGGCGCAGGCGCGGATACACTCGACGGCGGAGACGGCAATGACCGCCTTAAATCCGGCGGTGGCGATGATTTTATCCTGCACAGTGCCGGTCGTGACATCCTGGTGACGGGCGACGGCGCGGACACGCTCGCCGTTGCAGGGCAAAAAGGCGTGACAATCTGGAAGGATTTCACCACCGGCGAAGATAAAATCGCCCTGGATATCCCACGAGAGGTCTTTGACACTCTGGTCCGCATCGAAACAGGTTTCGGCATCGCCACCAAGACCGTGGTCACCTTCGGCGAAAGCAAGATCATCCTGCGCGGCATTGATCCGACCTCGATCAGCAGCGACGACTTCATCTTCAATACCCCCACATTCAACGAGATCAACGCCTGGGGCGGCAAAGTTGTCGGCACCGATGTCTTTGACGACAAGATTGTCGGCACCAGCGGCTTTGACGACCTCTTTGGCAAGGACGGTGACGATCTTCTGATTGGCAACGACGGCAACGACTGGCTGACTGGCGGCTTTGGCAATGACACCCTGCTTGGCGGAGACGGGGATGACCGCATCTTCGGCGCCATCGGAGACGATCTGGTGATCGGGGGCGACGGCGATGACCGCATCCAGCCCGGACCCGCCACCGACGGAGGACAGGACACGGTCTACGGCGGTGCCGGCGCCGACACCATCGACCTCTACACCTACCCCATCAACCCCTTCGACCCCGACGCCCCCCTTCGCACCAGCAACGTGCTTTGGAAAGACTTCGATGACGGTATCGACCTGATCGACATCTCTGGCCTGACGGCTGAAAATTTTGCCGACCGCGTCACCATCTCGCAAACCGGTGGCGGCGGCACCCAAATTTCACACGAAGGCATCGAAATCACACTGGAAGGCATCACCCCCCGCCAGATCACCATCGACGACTTTGATCTCTGATCCACCCCGCAAAGGCCACGCCCGACAACCGGGCATGGCGTCCTGCCTTCTTCTTGGTCCAAATACCCTGGGGTGAATGGCCCCGACAGGGGCCAGAGGGGCAACGCCCCTCTAGGCCGCCAGTCCGCGCCCCTTCAAAAGCGCCTCGACCCCCGGCAGACGTCCCCGGAAACGCCGGTACAATTCATCCGCCTCGACCGAACCACCCGTCGACAGGATATTGGCCTCCAGCGCGCGGGCCGTCTCGCCATCAAAGGCGCTGCCCGCCTCTTCAAAGGCCTCGAACGCATCCGCATCCATCACCTCCGACCACATATAGCTGTAATACCCCGAACTATAGCCGTCGCCCGAAAACACATGCGCGAAATGCGGCGTGGCGTGGCGCATGATGATCGCCTTCGGCAGGCCGATCCCCTCGAGAACCTCGGCCTGTTTCGCCATCGGATCTGCCGGGGCCGCCCCCTCGTGAAAGGCAAGGTCCACCAGCGCCGAGGCCACGTATTCCACCGTCTGGAACCCCATGTCGAAATTCGCCGCGCCCAGAACCTTCTGCAACATCGCTTCCGGCATCGCCTCGCCCGTGTCGGCATGGGTGGCAAACTCGGCCAGAACCTCCGGCACCTCCAGCCAATGCTCGTAAAGCTGTGACGGCAATTCCACAAAGTCGCGCGCCACCGAAGTGCCGGAAACGCTTTCATAGGTCACGTTCGACAGCATCTGGTGCAGCGCATGGCCAAACTCGTGGAACAGGGTGCGGGCATCGTCATAAGACAACAGCGCCGGATCGCCCTTGGCAAAGTTGCAGACGTTGATCACCACTGGCGCCTGCACCTCCGGGAACTTCGCCTGCCCCCGCATCGCCGAACACCACGCGCCAGACCGTTTCGATCCACGCGCAAAGTAATCGCCGATAAAGACCGCGACATGCGCGCCATTACGGGTCACCTCCCAGGCCCGGCAATCGGGGTGATAAAGCGGCACGTCCAGCGGCGTGAACTCCAGTCCGAACAAGCGGTTGGCACAGGCAAACGAGGCCTCGATCATCCGCTCCAGTTGCAGGTAGGGCTTCAGCGCCGCCTCATCCAGATCATGCTCGGCCTTGCGCCGCTTCTCGGCATAGTAACGCCAGTCCCAGGCTTCCAGATCGCCATTCACGCCGTCGGCATGCATCAACTCGGTCAACACCGCCGCATCCGCCTCGGCCTGCGCCTTGGCAGGCGCCCAGACCGCCATCAGCAGATCACGCACCGCATCGGGCGTCTTGGCCATCTCGGTTTCCAGCTTGTAGTCGGCAAACGATCCATATCCCAAAAGCTTGGCCCGCTCTTCCCGCAACGCCAGAATTTCCGCAGCAATCTCGCGGTTGTCGGTCTCGCCACCGTTGGCACCCCGCGCCGCCCATGCCGCAAAGGCCTTTTCGCGCAGGTCGCGCCGTGGCGAAAATTGCAGGAACGGCGTGATGATCGAGCGCGACAGGGTCACAACCGGCCCCGCAACACCCTTTTCCTCGCCCGCAGCCCGCGCCGCATCCACCACGAAGCCCGGCAATCCCTCAAGGTCGCCTTCCTCAAGCTCCATGAACCATTCGCGCTCATCCGCAAGAAGGTTCTGGGTAAAGCCCGTGCCAAGTTCGGCCAACCGCCCCATGATCGCGGTCATCCGCTCGCCGTCTGCCCCTTCAAGCGCCGCGCCGGAACGCACGAACCCGCGATGGCTCAACATCAGAACCCGCGCCTGCTCGTCGCTGAGGTCCGCCGCGTCGCGATGCTCCCAGACATGGGCAATGCGTCGGAAAAGCGCCTTGTTCGATGAAATCGCCGAGAAATGCGCCGCCAGCTTGGGGGAAAATTCACGTTGCAATGCCTCCCGATCCGGATTGCTGTCCGCACCGGCCACCGAAAAGAACACCGACAGAACCTTGTCCAGTGCCCCGCCCGCCGCTTCCATCGCCTCGATCGTATTGGCAAAGCTCGGGGTCTCGTCACTCTCTGCAATCGCCTTGATTTCCGCGCTATGGGCCTTCAACGCCTCTTCAAAGGCAGGCGCGAAATCCGCGTCGGAAATGCGGTCGAAAGGGGCAAGCTGAAACGGGGTGTCCCAATCGGACAAAAGCGGGTTGGTCATGCGGGTTTCTCCTTTGGAACACAACCTAAGCCGCCGAACGAAATCCGCAACGCCCGATCGCATCACATGTCGCTTTCTGGCTTGAACTGCGCCGCATCGCCCCGCACCCTGCCGGCAACGAACGAGGGAGAGTTCCATGACCCACCGCAACGGCCCGCGCGGCCCGATGACCACCGCCATCCACGCAGGCGAAGCCCCCGACACGGCCACCGGCGCCTCGGCCCCGGCCCTGCACATGTCCTCCACCTTCGTGACAGATCAGGTTGCGGGCTTTTCGGCACATGATCTCGAAGAAGACAACAGCGCCTATCTCTATGCCCGCTGGGGCAACCCCACCGTCGACATGCTCGAGAAAAAGATCGCCGCGATGGAAGGCGTCGATGCGTGCCTCTGTACCGCATCGGGCATGGCGGCAGCCTCTGCCATCTTCTTTACCTTCCTGTCGGCGGGGGATCACGCGGTCATGTCCGACGTCTCCTATGCAGGCGTGGCGGAACTGGCCCGCGATACCCTGCCGCGATGGGGGATCGAGGTCACACTGGTCGATATGTCCGATCTCAACGCCGTGGCCGCCGCCATCCGCCCCAACACCAAACTTGTTCACACCGAGTCACCGGTAAACCCGATTGGCCGCCTGACCGATCTCGCCGCGGTCGCCCGCCTTGCCCATGACGCGGGCGCGCTGGTCTCCTGCGATGCCACCTTTGCCTCGCCGATTGGCCAGAAAACCGCGGCCCTTGGTGTCGATCTCATCATGCACTCGGTCACCAAGTACATCGGCGGTCATGGCGATGCCGTGGGCGGTGCCGTGGCCGGACGGGCAGAGCTGATCGCCCAGATCCGCGCCGAAGCCGCCATCCACCACGGCGGGATCATGTCGCCCTTCAACGCATGGATGATCGCACGCGGCGCGGCGACCCTGCCTTTGCGGATGCGCGCCCACGCCGAAGGGGCGCAAGCCGTCGCCGAATGGCTCGAGGCGCAATCCTCCGTGACCCGAGTCATCTATCCCGGCCTGAAATCCCACCCCCAGCATGACCTTGCCCAGCTCCAGATGGACAACTACTCCGGCATGATCTCGTTCCAGGTGGGGGACGCCGCAACCGGCGAGGCGCTGGCCCAGCAGATGATCGAGAAACTGCAGACCATCCACTATGCGGTGTCGCTGGGCCACCATCGCAGCCTGATCTTCTGGATGGGCACCGATGCCCTGATGGACACCTCCTTCCGTCTGGAAGGGGCGCAACTGGAAAGCTACCGCGCCTATGCCGGCGATGGCGTGTTCCGGATGTCGGTCGGGCTCGAGGATGCGGTAGACCTGATCGCGGACCTGTCTCAGGTCCTGTAATCCCAACGTGTCGCCGGCCGTCCTACGGTCGGCGCGCGCACCTCCGCAATACCGACGTAATACCTACGCCGGTTTTTCGCCCTTTTCGCCCCCGCAAACGGGGCAGTCATCACGACGTTTCAGGGTGATTTTCCGGCTCTCGCCATAAAGCGCGTCATAGATCAGCATCTCGCCTTTCAGCGCTTCGCCCGCACCGGTGATCACCTTCACGGCCTCGACGGCCATCATCGTACCAATCACCCCCGGCAATGGCCCGATCACCCCGGCCTCGGCACAGCTTGGTGCAAGGCCAGCCGCCGGCGCTTCGGGGAAAACGCACTGATAACAGGGGCTTCCGCTTTCGGGATGGAAGACGCTCAGCTGTCCTTCCCATTGCGACAAGGCCCCCGAAATCAACGGAACCCCCGCCGCCACACAGGCCTGATTCACCAGGTATCGCGTGGTGAAATTGTCCGTCCCGTCCAGCACAAGATCATATTCCGCCACCAACTGCGCCGCATCCTCTTGGCTCAGGCGGCGGTTATAGGGCTTCACCACGACAAACGGGTTCTGCGCCTTCATCGCCATCTCGGCCGAAAACACCTTCCCCGTCCCGATCATGTCATCGCGATGGATCACCTGCCGTTGCAGATTTGAATTGTCGACAACGTCATCGTCAACCACGCCGATGGTGCCAACACCCGCCGCCGCGAGGTACAATAGCGCGGGCGAGCCAAGACCCCCCGCCCCCACGACCAACACCTTGGCATCCTTCATCTTTTTCTGACCAAGACCGCCCACTTCCCGCAGCACAATATGACGCGCATAACGGTTCAGTTCGGTCTCGGAAAACAGCGCGTCCGACACCTCTTCGTCCGGCGCCTGCGCCCTTGCCCGAAGCCAGTTCAGACCAGCCCGATAGGCCGCCACCAAGACAGCCGCACCGCCGATCATGGCCCAGAGCACCGGGCTCTCGCCGGTCGCAAGGCGCAACGGGTTGTCATCAGGCAACGCCAGATGCGCGCCCAGAACAGCCACCCAGAGCACGCCGATCATCGTCCACCGCGCCCGCACCGGCGCGCCCATCAGCATCCCGATGCCCCAGAGAACGGCGGCGATTACAAAAACCAAAAGCATCAGCGCACCCCGGTTGATCCGAACCCGCCAGACCCGCGCGCCGTCTCGCTCAGGTCCTCGGCCATCTCGAATTGTCCCTGCACCACGGGGGCCACCACCAACTGGGCAATCCGGCTGCCGTGGTCGATGTGAAAGGCCTCCTGCCCCGCGTTCATCACGATGATACCCAGCGGCCCGCGATAATCGCTGTCGATGGTGCCCGGCGTATTGGGCAGGGTGATCCCGTGTTTCAACGCCAGCCCGGACCGAGGCCGCACCTGAATCTCGTAACCCTCTGGAATTTCGACGCGAAGTCCGGTCGGGATCAGGGCACGCATCCCCGGTTCAAGGGTAACACCGGCCCGTTGATCCGCCGGAAAGTTCGCGCGCACATCCGCACCCGCGGCCCCGGCGGTTTCATAAGAGGGCAAGGCCACGTCCTGGTCTACATCCTCAAGCCACGTCATTCGGATCTGCACCACGGCGCATCCCTTCCCGTCTGTTGTTCAAGACCCCTAGTTCAGCGCAGCGGCAATCCGCTCGGCCAATTGGTGCGCCACTTCATCTTTGCCCATACGCGGCCAATGCTCGGCGCCTGCATCCGAAATCAGGGTCACGGCATTCTCACTGCCGCCCATGATCCCCGTCTCCGGGCTCACATCATTGGCAACGATCCAGTCACAGCCCTTGCGCAACCGCTTGGCCGTGGCATTGTCGATCACGTCATCGGTTTCGGCGGCAAAGCCCACCACCAGCCCCGGACGCCCGTCACCCATCTGGCTGATGGTGGCAAGAATGTCAGGGTTTTCCGAGAACTCCAGCGACGGCAGCTTGCCCGCCTGTTTCTTGATCTTGCTGTCCGACGCACTGGCCACTTTCCAATCCGCCACCGCCGCCGCGAAAATGGCTGCATCCACCGGCAGCACCGCCTTAACGGCGTCCAGCATCTCTGCCGCGGTTTCAACCTCGACAACATGCGCGCCTTCCGGGCGCTCCGCATCCGCAGGGCCGGTCACAAAGACAACCTCTGCCCCCATCACCGTCAGCGCGCGGGCAATCGCACTGCCCTGCGCCCCGCTCGAGCGGTTGGCGATGTAACGCACCGGATCAATCGGCTCATGCGTCGGCCCCGAGGTCACAAGGATGCGCCGCCCCGTCAGCGGCCCCTCCTTCAGCGCCGTCTCGATGGCTGCCACGATTTCAAGAGGTTCCGACATCCGCCCCGGCCCGTATTCGCCGCAGGCCATGTCGCCCTCGTTCGGCCCCACGAACATCACCCCGTCGCCCCGCAGCGTCGAGACATTGCGCCGTGTCGCCGGGTGCTCCCACATGCGCACATTCATCGCAGGCGCCACAAGAACCGGCGTGTCCGTCGCCATCAACAGGGTCGAGGCAAGATCATTGGCCAACCCATTGGCCATCTTCCCAAGCAAATCCGCCGTTCCCGGCGCAACCACCACAAGGTCGGCGGAACGCGACAGCTGGATATGCCCCATCTCGGCCTCGTCGGTCAGATCGAACAGGTCACGAAACACCTTCTCGCCCGACAGGGCCGAGACCGACAGCGGCGTCACGAATTCGCTCGCGGCGTTGGTCAGCACCGGCGTCACCCATGCCCCGCGCTCGCGCAGACGCCGGATCAGGTCCAGCGATTTATAGGCAGCGATCCCGCCCCCGATGATCAGTAGAATGCGTTTGTCTGTCAGCATCTTGCCGCCCGTTCAGATTGGTCGCCCCGAACTTATGCGCAGAGTGGGACTTAGACAAGCAGACCTAGGATTTCCCGAAGGCCGCACAAGGGTCTTCGCGTTCGGCTTCGGGGGTCTTCACCCAGAAATCAAACGGCACATCCCCGTCCGGAACCTGCTCGAACTGCGCAATACTGCGCTGGCTCAACACATCCGTCACCAACGCAGGTGCGCCCCAATCGGTGCGCGCATGGCCATTTCCGGTGATCACGACGATCGGCTCGCGGCCATCCAGCCCAGCCTGTTCCACCACCTGGGCAAGCCGCGCATCGCGCAGACGCTGGCCCATCACCATGGCGGGCAGCATCTCTTCCGGCAGCGCATTGCAATGTGCGGCCAACTGCTTGGCTTCCCGCTCTGCCTGTTGCTCCGGCGGCAGCGCCTCCAAAAGCCCGAAATCCGCCGCGCCCTCACCGAACACAGCGGCCACATCACCGCCCGCGAACGCCGCGCGCACATCTTCGCGCGAGACCTGCGCCCCATAGATGCGCGCATCCCCCGCCGCCTGAAAGATCGGATAGTACATGTCGAAATCCGGCCACCCGCTCTGGTTCCACCCAAGCACGGCCTCAAGCGCTGCCTTATCGGTAAAAAGATCGGCATTCGCAGCCAAAGCCGCCTCAAGCGCGGCAATCTGATCCGCCGTCAGCATTTCGAACACCACGGCCCCCGGCTTTATCGCCGCCACCAATTCGGCCTGTGTCTCGTGATGCCACGGGTTGTCGTGCGTCTCTCCAAGGAACCACACATCAACGGGCGGCAGGGCGGCAATGTCTGCGACCTCGATCTGTTCGGCAATTGCGGGGCTGGCGCACAGGGCCAGAGCCAGAATCAATCTCTTCATGACACCAAGTCATGAACCCCCACACCACGCGCTTCAAGGGTACGGCGCATTTTCTGAAATGCCGCGGCCTCCAACTGGCGAACACGCTCTTTAGACAGCCCGATCTCCTCGCCAAGGCTGGCAAGGGTGCGCGGTGCCTCGGCAAGGCTGCGTTCGGACAGGATATAGCGTTCGCGGAAGCTCAGGTCTTTCATCGCCTCCACAATCTCCTTGCGCAGGAAGGATTGCGACCGGCGCTTCTCGACCACCTCGGCCCCTTCGGCATTTTCATCCTCAAGAAGATCCTGCCACTCGCGGCCTTCCTCTTCCTGGCTCTGACGCGCATTCAGCGACATGTCAGACCCCGACATCCGCCCCATCATCATCTGCGCATCACTCAGCGAAACACCGATCTCAGACGCGATCTTTTCCGCCACCTGATAGCTGTCCATCTCTTCGCCATGTGCCATCGCTTCGCGTTCGATCTGCGCCTTTACCCGGTTCAGGTTGAAGAACAGCGATTTTTGCGAGGTTGTCGAGCCCGTCCGCACAATTGACCAGTTCCGCATGACGTGATCCTGCAGGCCCGCCTTGATCCACCAGACCGCATAGGTCGAAAAGCGCACACCGCGATCCGGATCAAACCGATCCGCCGCCTTCATCAGGCCCAGCATCGCTTCTTGTATCAGGTCACTTTGGCTCACGCCGGCACGCTTGAACTTGCCGGCCATCGAAACCGCCAGACGCATATAGGCCCGGATCAACCGGTGCAGTGCCTGGTGATCTCGTTCATCCCGCCACGCCCGAGCAAGGGCCTGTTCGGTCTCCACATCCAGCATCTCTGCCTTCATAGCCTGCCGGATCATGGTCGTCGCTTCCGAAGTCTGGATCGTCATCGCGGTGTCCTTCCTGCTTGCGCTTGTCATGGGAATTACGCACCCTGCGTCGGATTGGATCACTCGCGGATGAAAAAAGATGTTGCCGAAACTCACGTTTGTTCTAGGAGGCGCCTCTTCGGGCAAATCCGCCTTCGCGGAATCCCTCGTGGTGAACACCGGTGCGCCGCGCGTCTACATCGCAACCTCGCAGGTGTTCGATGACGAGATGCAGGCCAAGATCGACGCCCACCTCGACATGCGCGGCCCCGACTGGACAACCCTCGAAGAGCCCCTCAATGCCCCTGCCGCGCTGGCACAGGTTCAGCCCGATCAGGTGGCGCTCTTCGACTGTGCCACCATGTGGCTCAGCAATCACATCTTCGCCGAAAGCGATCTTGCCAGGGAAACAGACGCCCTGATCGATGCATTCCATGCCTGCAAGGGCCGCGTCGTGATCGTCTCGAACGAGGTCGGCATGGGCGTCGTGCCCGACAACGCATTGGCCCGCCGCTTCCGCGACCTGCAGGGCAAACTCAACCAACGCCTTGCCGCCGCCTCTGACCTGTCGGTCTTTGTCGTCGCGGGCCTGCCGATGGTTCTGAAAGGACAACTCCCATGAGCCGCCTGTTCCTCGTGCGCCACGGACCGACCCATGCCAAAACCATGGTCGGCTGGTCCGACCTGCCTGCCGATCTCTCGGATACCGCCGCCCTTGCGCGCCTCTCGGACCACCTGCCACAGGACGCACTGGTGATCAGTTCCGATTTGATCCGCGCGGTTCACACCGCCGACGCGATCCAGGGCGACCGCCAGCGCCTGTCCCATGACGCCGGCCTGCGCGAAATCCACTTTGGCGACTGGGAGCTGAAAACCTTCATGGAAGCCAGCAAACCCGATCCCGAACACACCCGCGCCTTCTGGGAGACTCCCGGCGACATCGCTGCGCCAGGTGGCGAAAGCTGGAACCAGGTCTGCGCCCGCGTTGATGCCTCCATCGACCGTCTCTTGACCGCCCACGCGGGCCGTGATCTTGTGGTCGTGGCCCATTTCGGAGCGATCCTGACTCAAGTCGCCCGCGCCGAAGGCCTTTCCGGCTACGAAGCCTTTGGCCACAAGATCGACAACCTGTCCCTCACCACGATCCAGACACGGCCCAAATGGGGCGCACAGTCGATTAATCAAAATTTGTGATGAATTTCGTCAAATTCTTTCATTTTCGTGATGGAAGATACCGCGCTATCCTGCCCTCATGACCTATGATTTGATTCTCGGCGATTACGCCTATTCGTCCTGGTCGCTGCGCGGCTGGCTCTTGTTTGAAAACTTCGACATCCCCGTGAAGACGCGGATGGTTGATTTCTCCAGTGATGCCTCGATGGCAGAGATGCTGGCGGACTACGCACCGGCGCGCACCGTTCCCACCATGATCACACCCGAAGGCGCTGTCGTCTCGGACTCACTCGCCATCGGCGAGGAACTGGCCTCCCGCCACCCTGATGCGGGGCTCTGGCCGTCCGATCCCTATGCCCGTGCCACCGCCCGCGCCTTGGCCAACGAAATGCACTCGAGCTATGGCGCCCTGCGCTCCGATTGCCCGATGAACCTGCGCACGGCCTATGTCGATGCCGCGCCCTCGGATGACGTGCTGGCCGACGTGGCCCGGATCGAACAGATCTGGACCCATGCCCGCGAAACCTGCGGCGGCGATGGCCCCTGGCTCTGCGGCAGCTACTCGATCGCCGACGTGATGTTCGCGCCCGTCGCGGCCCGCATTGCAGGCTACAACCTGCCCATCGGCGACGTCGCCAAGGCCTATGTCGCGGCCCACCTGTCCGATCCCGCCTTCCGCCGCTGGCGCGCGATGGGGCTGGTGCGGGGCGAAACCCTGCCCTGGTACGCCAAACCCTATGTCACACGCGACTGGCCCGGCCCCGCGCCTCTTGCCGCGAAACCTGTTGAAGGACAAGACTCCGAAAACAGCGCATGCCCCTACTCGGGCAAACCCGTCACCCATGTCCTTGAACTCGACGGTCGGCGCTGGGGCTTCTGCAACGCCTTCTGCCGCGACAAGACCGCTGCCGACCCCGAGGCTTGGCCTGCCTTCATGGCGATGATCAAAGGCTGAAACACCCCCGCGCCGCCGTTTACCAATCGCTAAGACTCCGCCGTTAACCATTGATGGTGAAAGGTCTTGGAGGGGTGAAAATGGTGGCGCGGGCCTACACCGTGGCGTTCGAAGGGGTCGAGGCGCACCCGGTCGAGGTGCAATGCGCCATCACCAACGGCCTGCCTGCCTTCTCGATTGTCGGCCTGCCTGACAAAGCCGTCTCCGAGGCGCGCGACAGGGTGCGCGCGGCCCTCAACGCGATGGCCATCGCCCTGCCCTCCAAGCGCATCACCATCAACCTTTCCCCCGCCGACCTGCCCAAGGAAGGCAGCCATTTCGACCTGCCCCTCGCCGTTGCCCTTCTCGCCGCGCTCCAGATCATTCCCGAAGACGCCTCCGAAGGCTGCGTCGCGCTTGGTGAACTCTCGCTCGATGGCACCCTGATCCCGGTCACCGGCGCCCTCCCCGCCGCCATGTCCGCCGCCGAAGACAACCGCAGCCTCCTGTGCCCCGCCGCCTCCGGCCCCGAAGCCGCATGGGTCGGCGCGGCTCAGGTCATCGGCGCCAACTCGCTTGCCGACGTGGTGCGCCACTACACCGGCCAGTCACCGCTGCCCCCGGCGGAACCCGGAGAAATCACCGACGCCCCCGGCACAAAAGACCTGCGCGATGTGAAGGGACAGGAACGCGCCAAACGCGCCCTCGAAATCGCCGCCGCAGGCCGCCACCATGTCTTTATGGTCGGCAGCCCCGGTTCGGGCAAATCCATGCTCGCCGCCCGTCTTCCCACGATCCTGCCGCCCCTCTCTCCGCAGGAAGCTCTGGAAACCTCGATGATCCACTCCATCGCCGGCATCCTCGATCAGGGCGGCATCTCCCGTGCGCGCCCGTTCCGCGAACCGCACCACACCGCCAGCATGGCCGCCATTGTCGGCGGTGGCCGCCGCGCCAGCCCCGGCGAGATCAGCCTCGCCCACAACGGTGTTCTGTTCCTTGACGAATTTCCCGAATTCTCGCGCCCTGTCCTTGAAACCCTGCGCCAGCCCATCGAAACCGGCGAGGTCATGGTCGCCCGCGCCAATGCCCATGTGACCTATCCCTGCCGCTTCATGCTCGTGGCCGCCGCCAACCCCTGCCGCTGTGGCGAGATGTTTGATCCGGCCAAGGCCTGTTCACGTGCCCCGCAATGTGGCGAAGATTACCTTGGCCGCATCTCCGGCCCGATGATGGATCGCATGGACATTCGCCTCGAAGTCCCGCCCGTGGCCTTTCGCGATCTAGATCTGCCGCCTTCGGGGGAAACCTCGGCCACCGTCGCCGCCCGCGTTGCCGACGCCCGCACCCGCCAGAACAACCGCTTCGCCGACCATCCCGACATGCGCGTCAACGCCGATGCCTCCGGCGCACTGCTCGAAGAAATGGCCGCCCCCGACAGTGAAGGCCGCGCCTTCCTGCAAGACATTGCCGAGCGCTTCGGCCTCTCCGCGCGCGGCTATCACCGCGTCCTGCGTGTGGCCCGCACCATCGCCGATCTGGAGGGCGAAGAAGAGGTGCGCAAACCCCACCTCGCCGAGGCCATCAGCTATCGGCTTTTGTCTGCCAAAGAGGGCTGAGCCACTGGCCAATCTCGCACAGTGTTTGCCGCGCCTCGGGGATAAGCCCCTGAAACAAGGGCCAGACATGCGGTACATCCTCAAGGATCACCTCATGCACGTCGACACCCTGCTCGCGCATTCTCTCTGCCATGCGGCGCGTATCATCCAACAGGATCTCCGTCGTGCCGGCCGTGATATAGACAGGCGGAGCGCCCGCAAAATCCGCATAGAGCGGCGATGCCAGCGGATCACGCGCATCCTGTGTGCCCAGATACATCTCGGCCGCCTCCTGCGCCCGCGACGCGGGCAGAACCACATCGCTCAGGGCATTGCCTCGCATGCTCTCGCCCGAAAAGGTCATGTCCGTCAGCGGGGACAGGGCGAAAACCGCCGTAGGCACCGCCTCACCGCGTGCAATCAGATCGCCCAGCAGGGCCAGCGCCAAACCACCGCCCGCGCTGTCGCCGCCAATCACGATCTGCCCCGGCGCGAACCCTTCGCCTCGCAATCCATCCCAGGCCGCCCGCGCATCTTCGATCGCCGCCGGAAAGGGATGTTCGGGCGCCAACCGGTAATCCGGCAGGCAGGCCACAGCCCGGGCATGTGCCGACAGATGCCCCAGCATCCCCTGATGGGTCCGCGACGAGCCAAACACATAGCCGCCGCCGTGAAAGTAGAGGATCACACGGTCTTCCCGGGCCTCGCGCGCAGCGACCCATGTGGCAGGCACCTGCCCCACCCTGTCGCGGCGCACATGCGTTCCGCGCGGCGGATGAAACCAGACCCGCGCCTTCATTTCGAAAGATTTGCGCAAGACTTCGGGCGTTGCAGCGCGCGCCAGGTGCGGTTTCTCAAACCAGCGCAGCGAGGTGTTCAGCAGCGCCCGACGCCAGCTCATCCCAGCTTGGCCTCGATGGCTTCCCAGATCTTCTCGGCAATGTTCACGCCGTCAAACCGCTCCAGCTCCTGAATACCAGTCGGAGAGGTCACGTTGATCTCGGTCAGGTAATCCCCGATCACGTCGATCCCCACAAACACCTGCCCCTTTTCCTTCAGAAGCGGGCCGATGGCGGCACAGATTTCCAGATCCCGTTCGCTCAGCCCGATCTTCTCGGGGCGGCCACCGACGTGCATGTTCGACCGTGTCTCACCCGCTGCCGGCACGCGGTTGATCGCGCCAACCGGTTCCCCGTCCACAAGGATCACGCGTTTGTCGCCATTGCTGACGTCCGGCAGGAACTTCTGCACGATCAGCGGCTCGCGGCTAAAACCGGTGAACAGTTCGTGCAGCGAGGTCAGGTTGCGGTCATTGGCATCGAGACGGAACACACCCGCACCGCCGTTGCCATAAAGCGGCTTGAGGATCACGTCACCGTGCTTTTCCTTGAAGGCCTTGATGGTGTCCAGATCACGCGCAATCGTCGTCGGCGGCGTCAGGTCCGGGAAATCCAGAACCAGCAGCTTTTCAGGGTAGTTGCGCACCCAGAACGGATCGTTCACCACCAGCGCCTTGCCCTTCAGGCGGTCAAGAAGATGCGTCGAGGTGATATAATGCATGTCGAACGGCGGGTCCTGCCGCAGCCAGACCACGTCGAAATCCTCAAGGTTCACATAGGTTTCTTCGCTCAGGTCGGCGTGGTTGCCCTGTTCGCGGCGCAGGGTCATGAAATGCCCACGCGCCGTGATCTTCCCCTCTTCATACGCCAGCTTGTCCGGCGAATAGTAAAAGAGCTCATGGCCGCGCGCCTGCGCCTCTTCGGCAATCCGGAAAGAGCTGTCGGCGTTGATGTCGACCGACTGGATCGGGTCCATCTGGAAGGCGATTTTCATGGGCAATCCTTTTGCTATGGTTGCCCATTACATGGCGCATGAGGGGCGTCCTTGCAATGCCCCCTCAAAAGGCGTTTTCGATAATGTGAATCTCGCCCCGTTCGTTCACCAGCGCCGCATCGAAACGACAGGCCGTCAACTCGCCCATCGGCTGGTGCGCCAGGAACACCTCTGCTCCCTTGTGAAGACGGGCGATCTGCCGCTCGGAAATCCGGTCTGCCGCGCGATCGAAATCCCGCGCCTTCTTGACCTCGACAAACACCAGCATCTCACCCTCGCGCATCACGAGGTCGATCTCGCCGCCCCCCTTGCGCCATCGCCGTGCCACAAGCCGCAAGCCGCGCCGCAGATAGGCCCGCTCGACCATGTCTTCGGCGGCGGCACCGGAATGCCAAGCGCGGCTGCCACGCTGTTCCTTCAGGGCGCGCGCGGGATCAACAGGCGGCACCCAGTCAAACAACTCTGCCTGCCTGTCTGCCATCTGAACCCCGCTTTACGATCCTTTCGAAAGCTTGAGCGCCAATTGATAAATTTTCCGTTTATTTACACCAAAAGCCTTGGCCACACTGTCCGCCGCATCGCGTACCGACATGTTTTCCAACGCCTCTGACAGCGCTGCCTCGACATCGCCTTCGGCAACCTCGCTCGCCCCGGCGCGATCAATCAGAACGACAACCTCGCCCTTCAACGCCCCGTCGATACCTGCGGCCAGGTCCTCAAGCGTGCCACGGCGCACTTCTTCGAACTTCTTGGTCAACTCGCGGCAGATCACCGCCTGCCGCCCGCCACCCAGCACCATCGCCGCATCCCGCAGCATCTCGCCCGTACGCTTCGGAGACTCGTAGAACACCAACGTCCCCGGAACCTCGCGCACCGCCTCGAGCGCCGCCCGTCGCGCGCCCTTTGCATTGGGCAGGAACCCGGCAAAGAAAAACGCATCTGTCGGCAGGCCAGCCAGCGTCAGCGCCGTGATGATCGCCGACGGTCCGGGCGCCGCAGTGACACTGTGCCCGGCTTCCATCGCCTCGCGCGCAAGATGATACCCGGGGTCGGCAATCAGCGGCGTGCCCGCTTCCGATCCATAGGCAACCGACTTGCCCTCGGCCAGCAGCGCCAGCAGCTTCTCGCGCCCTTTCGCGCCGGAATGGTCGTGGTAGCTGAGCAGCGGACGATCCCCCAGCTTGATACCGTGGATCTCCAGAAGACGCCGCATCGAACGCGTATCTTCCGCCGCGATCACCTCGGCCGAGGCCAGCACATCCAGCGCCCGAAGGGTGATGTCCCGCGCTGTTCCGATAGGTGTTGCGACAAAGTACAACCCCGGCTGCAATCTGCTGATTTGATGATTCAACGCTGGACCCGCTATCTGTGTCGTTTATGATCCGCCCCCGTAAGCGACGCCCCGAAAACCGACCCGCCGTGGAAGTAAGGATACCTCATGTTCACCCGTTTTAACCCCGCACGCCGGTTTCTGAAAGGGGCCGCTTCGGCCCTCGCCCTGCTTGGCCTTTCGGCCTGTATCGAAGGCACTGGCCCGACCATTTCCACAAGCAACCCGGTGCCTGTCGCCCTTCTCGTCCCCGCTGGCTCGAGCGATTCCGGCGAGGCGCTGATCGCGCAAAGCCTTGAAAACGCGGCGCGTCTGGCCATTGCCGATCTGGACGGCGTGAAAATCGACCTGCGTGTCTATGCCACCAAGGGCAACGCAGATGTCGCCGCCCAAGCCGCCCAACAGGCCGTGTCAGAAGGTGCCAAGATCATTCTCGGCCCGCTGCACGCCGAATCCGCCAACGCCGTGGGCAAGGCCGTGGCCGGCAAGGGCATCAACGTCCTGTCGTTCTCCAACAACGCCGCCATCGCGGGAGGCAACGTCTTCATTCTCGGTTCGACCTTCGAGAACACCGCAAACCGCCTGGTGAAATACGCCGCCAGCCAGGGCAAGCGCAACGTTCTCGTCGTGCACTCCAACAACGTGCCCGGTCAGGTCGGCCGCAACGCCATCAACGCGGCCCTCAACGGCTCGACCGCGATCAGCGCGGGCACCGTCGGCTACGAGTTCTCGCAGCAGGGCGTGATCAGTGCCATTGACGAGATCAAGACCGCCGCCACCGACGGCAACGCCGACGCGATTTTCATGACCGCCTCGACCTCCGGTGCGCTGCCCCTGTTCTCGCAGATGCTGCCGGAAGCGGGCCTTGATCCGCAGACGGTTCAGTACATCGGCCTGACCCGTTGGGATTTGCCCTCGCAGACCCTGTCGCTGCCCGGCGTTCAGGGCGCATGGTTTGCCCGCCCCGACGCGCAGCTGAACCGCGCCTACCTTGACCGCTACGCACAGGCCTATGGCGGCCTGCCTCACAACCTCAGCGGCCTTGCCTACGATGGTATTGCGGCGATTGGCGCACTGGTCAAAGCGGGCAAAAGCAACGCATTGACCACGACAGCCCTGACACAGGGCGCCGGCTTCCAGGGCGTGAATGGTATATTCCGCCTGCGAGCCAACGGAACGAACGAACGCGGACTGGCAGTCGTCACGATCCGCGACAGACAAGTGGTGACTCTTGACCCTGCTCCCCAAAGCTTCGGCGGCTTCGGCTTCTGATAAGGCCGCAACCCCGTTTCCCGATCCGACTGCCGAGTTGATTTGCCCGGCAGACGACATTTTTGACCGCACCGCCGTTCTGGACGCGATCGCCGCCGCCCGCGAAGAGGCCGCAGATGATCGTTCCTACCGCAACGAGGTGGTCAAAATCCTGATGGCGGCCCGCAAGTCGGGCAACGCCGCCATCAAGGATGCCTTCACGGCAAAACCCTTCGAGGCACGCCCGATGACGCGCGCCTATACCTGGCTCACCGATTGTCTTGTCGGCGCCGCGCACCACGTCGCGACCGAGCACCTGCACCCGCTCAACAATCCGACCGAAGGCGAACGTCTTGCGCTCTTTGCCGTCGGCGGCTATGGCCGCGGTGAGATGGCGCCGCATTCCGATGTCGACCTGCTGTTCCTGACCCCCTACAAGATCACCGCCTGGGCCGAGAGCGTCATTGAATCCATGCTCTACATCCTGTGGGACCTGCGCCTGAAGGTCGGGCATGCGTCCCGCACGGTGAAAGACTGCCTGCGTCTTGGCGAAGAAGACTTCACCATCCGCACCGCGCTCCTTGAACACCGCTTCCTGCGCGGCCACGCACCCCTGTCCGAAGAACTGGGCAATCGCCTCGAGAATGATCTGTTCAAGGGCACTGAACGCGAATTCATCGAAGCCAAGCTCAACGAACGCGACGAGCGCCACAAGAAACAGGGCGAACGCTATGTCGTTGAGCCCAACGTGAAAGAAGGCAAGGGCGGTCTGCGCGACCTGCAATCGCTGTTCTGGATCGCCAAATACGCCTACCACGTCCAAAGCGCCCGCGACCTGCTTGATCAGGACCTGTTCCGCGAAGACGAATACAAACGCTTTGAACGCGCCGAGAATTTCATCTGGGCCGTGCGCGCCCATCTCCACATCATCGCCAACCGCCCTGTCGAACAACTCAGCTTTGACATGCAGGTCGAGGTGGCCGAACGCATGGGCTATACCGACAAGGGTGGCCGGCGTGCCGTGGAACACTTCATGCAGGACTATTTCCGTCACGCCACCAGCGTCGGCGACATGACCCGCATCCTGCTGACGAAACTCGAGGCCGACCACCGCAAGGCCGCGCCGCTTTACGAACGCATCTTCCGCCGCCGCCCCCGCATCAAGGCGGGCTACAAGGAAATCCACAACCGTCTGGCCATCGCCGACGACACGACCTTCCTGTCCGACAAGCTCAACCTGCTGCGACTTTTCGAAGAGGGCCTGCGCACTGGTCTGCTCATCCACCCCGACGCCATGCGTCTGGTCACGGCGAACCTGCATCTGATCGACGATGACTTCCGCGCCAACAAGGAAGCCCAGCGCATTTTCCTTGATCTGCTCCTGAAACACGGCAACCCCGAGCGTGCGCTGCGCCGCATGAACGAACTGGGTGTCCTGTCGGCCTTCATCCCCGAATTCGAACCGATCGTGGCGATGATGCAGTTCAACATGTACCACTCTTACACGGTGGACGAACACACCATTCAGGTGATCTCGAACTATGCCCAGATCGAACGCGAGGAACTGCAGGTCGAACTGCCGCTCTCCTCCGAGATCATCAAGAAGGGTGTGAACCGCAAGATCCTCATGGTCGCCATGCTGCTGCATGACATCGGCAAGGGGCGTGACATCGACCATTCCATCCTTGGCGCCCAGATCACCCGCAAGGTTGCCCCGCGCCTTGGCCTGAGCAAAAGCGATTGCGACACTGTGGAATGGCTGGTGCGCTATCACCTGCTGATGTCCGACACCGCCCAGAAACGAGACATCGCTGACCCACGCACCGTGCGCGACTTTGCCAAGGCGGTGAAAACCGTCGACCGCCTGAACCTGCTGACCGTTCTCACCGTCTGCGACATTCGGGGCGTTGGTCCGGACACATGGAACAACTGGAAAGCCGCGCTGCTGCGGGCGCTGCACGGCCAGACCCAGACGGTTCTTGAAAACGGCATGGAGGCCATGACCCGCGAACACCGCGGTGCGGCCGCCAAGAAGAACCTGCGTGCCGAACTGGCGGACTGGCCTGCAAAAGACCTCAAGAAGGAAACCGGCCGTCACTATGATCCCTACTGGCAGGGCCTGCACGTCACGGCCCATGTGGTCTTTGCCAACCTGCTGCGCGACATCGGAGACGATGAAATCCGCATCGACCTGCACCCCGACGAAGACCGCGACGCCACTCGCGCCTGTTTCGCGATGGCCGATCACCCCGGCATCTTCAGCCGCATGTGCGGCGCGCTTGCCCTTGTCGGGGCCAATATTGTCGATGCCCGCACCTTCACCTCGAAAGACGGCTATGCAACTGCGGCCTTCTGGGTACAGGACGCTGAGGGCAAACCCTACGAGGCCAGCCGCCTGAAACGTCTTGAGCAGATGATCCACAAAACCCTCAAGGGCGAAGTGATCGCAACCGAGGCCATGAAGTCGCGCGATGTGATCAAGAAACGCGAACGCGCCTTCAAGGTGCCTACCACGATCACCTTCGACAACGAAGGCTCGGAAATCTACACCATCATCGAGGTCGACACCCGCGACCGCCCCGGCCTTCTGTTCGATCTCACCCGCACGCTGGCCAACAGCAATGTCTACATTGCCTCGGCCGTGATCGCGACCTTCGGTGAACAGGTGGTCGACAGCTTCTACGTCAAGGACATGTTCGGCCTGAAGTTCCACGCCGACAGCAAGCAGCGCACCCTTGAGACAAAGCTGCGCGAGGCCATCGAGCGCGGCGCTGAAAGGGCCACGTCGTGAAGCCGATCCGGCTCATGCGCGGCTTCCTGACGGTTGGCGGCTGGACAATGGCCAGCCGCGTCCTCGGCTTCGTGCGTGACGCGATGATTCTCGCCTTTCTCGGCACCGGCCCACTGTATGAGGCCTATGTCGTGGCCTTCCGCCTGCCCAACATGTTCCGCCGCTTCTTTGCCGAAGGGGCGTTCAACATGGCCTTTGTGCCCATGTTCTCCAAGCGGCTGGAAGGCGACGAAGACGCCCTCGGCTTTGCCCGCGAGGCCTTTTCCGGCCTCGCCACCGTGCTGATCCTTCTGACGCTTCTGGCGCAGGCGGTCATGCCCTGGCTGGTCTGGGGGCTGGCCTCCGGCTTTGCCGGTCAGGACCAGTTCGCCCTCTCGGTCGAATTCGGCCGCATCGCCTTTCCCTACATCCTATTCATCTCGCTGGCCGCCCTCCTGTCCGGCGTGCTGAACGCCACCGGACGCTTTGCCGCCGCCGCCGCCGCACCGGTCCTTCTAAACGTTCTCCTGGTCAGTGGTCTGGCGATTTCCGCTTGGATCGGCGGGGATGTCGCCCGCACCCTGATCTGGATGATCCCCGTCGCCGGTGTCGCCCAGCTGCTGCTGGTGGCGATTGCCGCCGCGCGGGCGGGCTTCCCGATGCGCCTGCAACGCCCGCGCTGGTCACCAGACATGAAACGGCTGGTGGTCGTGGCCCTGCCCGCCGCCCTCGCCGGTGGCGTGGTCCAGATCAACCTGCTTGTCGGCCAACAGGTCGCCTCATACTTTGACCGCGCCGTCGGCTGGCTCTACACCGCCGACCGGCTTTATCAACTGCCCCTTGGCGTGGTCGGCATCGCCGTCGGCATCGTGCTCCTGCCTGATCTCTCCCGCCGCCTCAAGGCCGGCGACGAAGCCGGATCGCGCACCGCCTTTTCCCGCGCCGGGGAAATCGCGCTGGCCCTCACCATCCCCTGCGCCGTGGCGCTTGTGGTGATCCCGCTGCCGCTGGTCTCGGTCCTGTTCGAGCGCGGCCAAGCCACCGCCGATGACAGCGCCGCCATCGCCGTGGCTGTCGCCATCTACGGCCTTGGCCTGCCCGCTTTCGTCCTGCAAAAAGTGCTGCAACCGCTGTTCTTTGCCCGCGAAGACACCAAAAGCCCCTTCCGCTATGCGCTCTGGGCAATGGTCGTGAACGCCATCGTCGCCATCGGCCTTGCCCCTGTCATCGACTGGCTCGCCCCCGCCGTCGCAACCACGCTTGCCGGTTGGGTGATGGTTCTGATGCTGGCCGTCGGCGCCCGCCCGATGGGCTATGTCGCGCGCTTCGACGAACGCTTCCGCCGCCGCATGCCGCGGATCGTGGTTGCCTCTGGCGTCATGGGCGCGGCACTTTGGGGTGCAACCCTTGTCCTCGGCCCGATGCTTGGCACCGACGGCTGGCGCTACCTCGCGCTGGCGCTCCTGATCCTCGCCGGCGCCGTCACCTATTTCGCCGTTGGCCAGCTGATCGGCGCTTTCAACCTGTCGGACTTCAAGAAAGCCGCCCGCCGCGAGGTTTAATCCCGGCGCATCCGGCTCAGGATGCGCTGCCAGCCGCCCGGCACAAAGACAAACGACATCAGGAACCCGGCTCCGAACCCGGCCACATCCGCCACCCAGTCGCGGTTGCCGCCAAAGATCAGCCCGAACAGCAACTGGATGCCGACAAGAAGCCCGATCAGGCTGAAGGCCCGCGCCTGGTTTTCTCCAAGCTGCCCCAGCCGCGTCCACAACAGAAAGGTAAAGGCCCCGATCAGCCCGTAAACCCCGGGATAGGCCCCGATCAGAGGCGCTGATTCCTCAAGCAGGACCGTAAAGGCCAGCGCCCCGCAGATGCCCGACACCACGAAGACCGCCAGCGTCGCGACCGGCGAAAACACCTCGCCCACCATCTTGCCCAGCGCCAGAAGCATGACCCCGGCAAAGGCCGCGTGTGTCAGGTTTTGGTGCACAAACAAATAGGTCACCGTGCGGATCACATGTTCAAACGGCCATATCCCGTTGCCCAGCATCCACTCAAAAATGTCGTCCGAAAAAGCATAGCGCTGCAAGGCCGCAAGCCGCCAGCCAACCCCCTCGTGCCCACCGGCATAGCCGCGCGCGCCCGCCGTAAAGATCAGCTCGATCCCGATGATGACAAAGAACAACGCCACCACCACCGGCGGCAGCGGGTTGATCGGGCTCTGGTTCTCCTGCTTCTGCATTCTGCCTCTCCTTGACGGGAATTTGCCCCATCGGTAAGGCAACACCACACATAAATCCAGACGGAGTATCCATCATGAACGAGGCGGTCCAAACGTCCTCCAACTTTACCCCACGCGTCTTTTCCGGGATTCAACCCTCGGGTGGCCTGACGCTGGGCAATTACCTCGGCGCCATGAAGCGGTTCGTCACCATGCAGGACGCAGGTGACTTCGAAACCGTCTATTGCATGGTCGACCTGCACGCGATCACCGTCTGGCAAGACCCCGACAAGCTGCGCCACGCCACCCGCGAACTCTGCGCAGGCTTCATCGCGGCGGGCATCGACCCGGCCAAATCCATCCTCTTCAACCAGAGCCAGGTGTCGGAACACGCGCAACTGGCATGGATCTTCAACTGCGTCGCCCGCATGGGCTGGATGCAGCGCATGACCCAATGGAAGGACAAGGCCGGCAAGAACCAGCAGAACGCCTCGCTGGGCCTGTTTGCCTACCCTGCGCTGATGGCCGCCGACATCCTTGTCTACCACGCCACCCATGTGCCGGTCGGGGAAGACCAGAAACAGCACCTCGAACTGACCCGCGACATCGCGATCAAGTTCAACCACGACTACAAGGTCGATTTCTTCCCGGAAACCGAACCGGTCATCGAAGGCGCGGCCACCCGCGTGATGTCGCTGCGCGACGGCTCCAAGAAGATGTCGAAATCCGATCCTTCGGATGCCTCACGCATCAACATGACCGATGACGCCGAAACCATCGCCAAGAAGATCCGCAAGGCCAAGACCGATCCCGACGGCCTGCCTTCCGAAGCCAAGGGCCTGGAAGACCGTCCCGAAGCACGCAACCTGGTCAACATCTATGCGGCGCTCGCCGACACCACGGTCGATGCGGTCCTCGCCGAGGTTGGCGGCAAGCAGTTCTCGGAGTTCAAACCGATGCTGTCCGAGCTCGCGGTCGACAAACTGGCCCCGATCTCGACCGAGATGGCCCGCCTGATGCAGGAGCAGGACGAGATCGACAAGATCCTCGATGCCGGGGCCACCCGCGCCCGCGCTATCGCCGCACCGATCCTCAAGAAAACCTATGAAATCGTCGGCATGGTCGGTGCCTGATCTCAACGCGGGGGGCTCGCCCCCCGCCCCCCCCAGAGTATTTTCGGTGCATTGAAGCCAGGCCCCTCTCTTCAATGCACCCCAAATACTCCCGCCGGAGGCATCCTGCCTAACGGCACCCGGTTACATAGCCGACATATCTCCGTCACGAATCTGTATCTCTCCTCCCCTAGCTTTGCGCTCTGAACGCACTAGGCTGATAGCCACCTGAACAGGGAGCCAGAGATGGACCACGAAGATCTTTCGTTTGACGAACATGACGAACTGCTGAACCCGCGCCCGGAAGAAACCGAATTCGACCGGATCGTCGACACTGCGCTGTCGCGCCGCGGCTTTCTTGGCGGGGTCATGACCTTTGGCCTTGGCACCTTCCTTGTCGGCACCACCGCCCTGACCCGCGAGGCACAGGCCGGGGACCGTTTCGGCTTTGCCCAGGTGGCCGCCAACACCGACGACACCATCACCGTGCCGGAAGGCTTCGAATGGGAGCCGGTGGTGCAATGGGGCGATCCGCTGTGGAGCGGCGTCGAAGGGTTTGACGATGTGACCCGCGGCACCGCCGCAACCCAGGCCCGCGCCTTTGGGGACAACAACGACGGCATGTCGATCTTCACCCGCAACGGCCGCACCGTCATGGCCATCAACAATGAATACACCAACCGCAAGATCATCTGGGGCAACCGCCCCGAGGGCAAACCTGAAACCGGCGACGACATCGAAAAGGGCATGATGGCCCATGGTGTTTCGGTCTTCGAAGTGGCCCGCGACGAAAAGGGCGCCTGGCAGGTGGTCCTCGACAGCGAGTTGAACCGCCGCATCACCCCCCGGACCGAGATGGACCTGACAGGCCCCGCCGCTGGCCATGACCTCCTGAAAACCGCGGCCGACCCGAGCGGCACCAAGACCCTTGGCACCTGGAACAACTGCGGCAACGGCGAAACCCCCTGGGGCACCTACCTGACCTGCGAGGAAAACTTCAACGGATACTTCTCTGCCGCAGACGAGGCCCACGAGGTCAGCGCCGAACTCAAGCGTTACGGCGTGTCGTCGAAAGACTGGGGCTATGGCTGGGCCAAGATTGACGAGCGTTTCGACGTCTCGAAAAACCCCAACGAACCCAACCGCGCCGGCTATGTCGTCGAGATCGATCCCTTTGATCCCACCTCGACCCCGAAAAAGCGCACCGCTCTTGGCCGTTTCAAACACGAGAACGCCGCCGTTGTCATCGCGGCAAACGGCAAGGCGGTTGTCTACCTCGGCGACGACGAGCGTGGCGAGTTTCTGTACAGGTTCGTCTCGCATGGCACCTACGCGGCCACCGGCGACAACTCGGACCTGCTTGAGAGCGGCGATCTCTTCGTGGCCAAGTTCCACGACGACATGCGCGGCGAATGGCTGGCCCTGACCCCGGAAACCACCGGCATGTCCGACGCGGAAATCCGCATCCACACCCGCCAGGCCGCTTCCAAGGTCGGTGCCACCACCATGGACCGCCCCGAGTGGGTTGCGGTGAACCCGACCAAGGCCGAAGCCTATGTCGCGCTCACCAACAACAAGAACCGCGGCAAGAAGCCGAACAAGGGTGGCGACGACACCCCGGCCAACGGCCCGAACCCGCGGGTTGGCAACAACTATGGCCAGATCGCCCGCTGGATGCCCGACAACGAAGACCACAGCGCCCCCGGCTTTGCCTGGAACCTGTTTGCGCTGGCGGGCAACCCGGAGGTCCACGACGACGCCTATGCCGGCTCTGAAAACATCAACGCGGGCAACATGTTCAACTCGCCCGACGGCATGGCCTTTGACGAAACCGGCCTGCTGTGGATCCAGACCGATGGCAAATACTCCAACGAAGGCGACTTTGCCGGCATGGGCAACAACCAGATGCTCTGCGGGGACACGGTGACCGGCGAAATCCGCCGCTTCATGGTTGGCCCGAAAGAGTGCGAAGTCACCGGCATCTGCTGGTCGCCGGATCGCCGCACCATGTTTGTCGGCATCCAGCACCCGGGCGAAAAGGGCAATTCCCACTTCCCGCGCGGTGGCACCAGCGTGCCGCGTTCGGGTGTTTTCGCCATCCGTCGCACCGATGGTGGCCTGATCGGCTAAGGGCAACCCGGATTACCCCAAAGATCCTTTTCAGAACCAAACTTTTCGCCCCCGACCTCCCCCGGTCGGGGGCTTTCCATTTGCCGCTTTCCGGGGATGGACCTTCCCGCCTCCCGGGTCTAGCATCCGCCCGAGCGAGTGAGGGAGATCAGATCATGGCCATCAGCAAAACCATCCGAACCTATTTCAACGGCACCTGGCACGACGGCGATGTTCCTGTGATGAACGCGGCCGACCACGGCGCATGGCTGGGCACCACGGTGTTTGACGGCGCCCGCTTCTTCGAAGGCATCACACCTGATCTCGATGCGCACCTGGCCCGCGTGAATCGTTCGGCCGAAGCGCTCATGCTGACCCCCACGATGGATGTCGAGGCGATGCTGGAGATCACTCGCGAAGGTCTCGAAGGATTTCATGCGGACGAGGCCGTCTATATTCGCCCGATGTACTGGGGCATCGATGGCGACATGACCAAGAGCGCGATTGCCCCGACAGCCGATGCCACCGGCTTTGCCATTTCCCTCGAGGCCGTGCCGATGGCCACGGCCGAGGCGACCACAACGCTCACCCGCACCCGTTTTCGCCGCCCGACCCTCGACAATGCGGTGGTGAACGCCAAGGCGGGCTGCCTCTATCCCAACAATGCCCGGATGCTGGTCGAGGCCCGCTCCAAGGGATTTGGCAATGCGCTGGTGGCCGATGCCATGGGTAATGTCGCCGAATCCGCCACCGCCAATGTCTTCATGGTCAAAGATGGCGAGGTCTTCACCCCCATCCCCAACGGCACTTTCCTTGCCGGCATCACCCGCGCCCGCCACATCGCCAACATGAAGGCCGATGGCATGGCCGTCCACGAGGCCATCCTGTCCTTTGAAGACTTCGAAGACGCGGACGAGGTTTTCCTTTCCGGCAACATGTCCAAGGTCACCCCTGTCACCGCCTTTGATGATCGCCAGTATCAGGTGGGTCCGGTCACGCGCCGTGTGCGCGAGCTTTATTGGGACTGGGCGCATTCCGCCTGATCCCGCGCAACGGCAAACCCGGCCTGGACTTATCTTCTTTCATTGCCACCGCCCAAACCATCGGCCATGATCGCCGCAAGGGAGACTGATGATGCGTAAATTCCTCGTTGTTCTGGACGACAGTCGCGAATGCCTGAACGCAATGCGCTTCGCGGCGATGCGTGCGGCCCATACGCAGGGCGGTGTGCAGATCCTGTCGATCATTCCGCCGGACGAGTTCAATCACTGGATGAGCGTTGGCGAGGTGATGCGCGAAGAAGCCCGCGAACGCATTCACGCGCATTTCGAAGTTTTCGCCAAATGGATGCGCGACAAGCAGGGTGTTGATCCCGAACTGGTCATTCGCGAAGGCGAGGCGGTACGCGAAATCCTCGACCAGATTTCAGAAGACAAAGACATCGGGGTTCTGGTGCTTGGCGCAGGGACCGACAAGAAAGGTCCCGGCCCGCTGGTGACCCAGATGTCCCGCAACTCCGGCAGCCTTCCGATCCCGATCACCGTGGTGCCCGGCGATCTCTCAAAGGAACGGCTCGAAGCCATCACATGAGCGCGCCCGCGCTGGACTACTGGTTCGAATTCGCCTCGACCTATTCCTATCTCACGACGATGCGGATCGAAGACATGGCCCGTGAGCGCGGCATCACCCTGCGCTGGCGGCCCTTCCTGCTTGGCCCGATTTTCGCCGCGCAGGGCTGGACCACCTCGCCCTTCAACCTCTATCCCGCCAAGGGCCGATACATGTGGCGCGACATGGAACGCCTCTGTGCCGCGCGTGGCTTGCCCCTCCAACGGCCAGACACCTTCCCGCAAAACGGGCTGAACGCCGCCCGCCTCGCGATTGCCGCGGGCGCTGACATGCCGGCATTCTGCCGCGCCGTCTACACCGCGCAATTTGCCGAAGGCGCCGACATCTCGGCCCCCGCCACATTGAAGAAATGCCTCGAAACCGCGGGCCTTCCTCTGTCGCTCATCGAACGGGCCCAAAGCCCCGAGGTCAAACAGGCCCTGCGCGATCAGACCGATATGGCCATCTCCCTTGGCATCTTCGGTGCGCCCAGCTTTACCGTCGGCAAGGAACTGTTCTGGGGCGACGACCGTCTTGATCAGGCTTTGGACCACGCACTCCGGCACTGATTTAGAACCATTCCAAACCTTGACTAACGGCCCCCCAAGGCGCATATCCGATGTAACTTCGAAAGCAGGTGCCCACATGTTCATTCAAACCGAATCCACACCGAACCCCGCAACACTCAAGTTCCTGCCCGGCCAGACCGTGCTGGAAACAGGCACCGCGGACTTTCCTTCTGCCGAAGGCGCAAGCGCCTCGCCGCTGGCCAGCCGCGTGTTTGCCGTCAACGGCGTGACCGGCGTTTTCTTTGGCAATGACTTTGTCACCGTGACCAAGGCCGACAACGTCGAGTGGGACCACATCAAACCGGCCATCCTCGGCGCGATCATGGAGCACTTCCAATCCGGTCAGCCGGTCATGGCAGGCGAGGCAATCGCCCCTTCCGGCCACGCCGATCACGACGGCCCCGACGGTGAGATCGTTGTCCAGATCAAGGAACTTCTTGATACCCGCGTCCGCCCCGCAGTGGCACAGGATGGCGGTGACATCACCTTCCACGGTTTCGATCGCGGCGTTGTCTACCTGCACATGCAGGGGGCCTGCGCGGGCTGCCCCTCCTCGACCCTCACCCTGAAAATGGGGATCGAGAACCTTCTGCGCCACTATATCCCCGAAGTGACCGAGGTACGCCCGGTTGCCGTCTGACGGCCCCCCGACGCCTTCGGCCGATACGGCCTTTACGGGACGGTGCTATTGCGGCGCCGTCTCTTTGCATTCGGACACAGCTCCCCTGACGGTGGCCTATTGCCACTGCTCGGATTGCCGCCGCTGGACCGGCGCGCCCGTCGGTGCCTTCGCTGCCTTTCGCGCCGCCGATCTGTCCGCCACCCCGAACCAGGGCCCCGGCGTCTCCCACACCGCGGGCGTCACGCGGTGGAACTGCCCGTCCTGCGGCTCGCCGCTGATGGCAACCTTTGACTACCTCCCCGATCAGGTTTACGTACCGCTTGGCCTGATTGATCAGGCCGACCGCCTGCCGCCCCGCATCCATTGCCACGCCGATTCCACCTATCCATGGCTGCTCATCGAAGACACCCTCGAACGCGTCTCGGCCTCTGGCCGAAACACCCTGAACGCCGCTGACTGAAAGACCGCCCCCGTGACGCTGATCCTTGGTTTCGACACCTCCGGCCCCCATTGCACGGCCGCGCTCCTGCAAGACGAGACCGTCGTCGCGCAGAAAACCGAAGACATGGCGCGCGGTCAGGCCGAACGCCTGATGCCGCTTCTCGAAGAAACCCTTGCCGAAGCGGGCTTTGAATGGGCAGACCTCACCGCAATCGGCGTCGGCGTCGGCCCCGGCAATTTCACCGGCATCCGTATTTCCGTCTCGGCGGCACGCGGACTGGCGCTGGCCCTGAACATCCCCGCCGTGGGCGTCTCCACTTTCGACGCAACATCGTTTGGCCAGCCGGATCCGCACGTCCCCACCGTCCCTGCCCCGCGCGATCAGGTCTATGCCATCCTCCCCGATGCCGCCCCGGCCCTGCTTCAGACGCTTGAGACCGACCTACCCGTCCTCATGCCCCCCGCACCAGCACTGCTTGCCGAGAATATCGCCCGCGTCGCCCTCCTGCGCCACGCAGAGACCCCGACCCGTCCGGCCCCGCTTTACATCAAGGCCGCCGATGCCGCCCCGCCGCGCGATCCGGCGCCAACCATCCTGCCATGACCCCGGCCCAGCTCGCAGCCCTGCATGCTGCCGCCTTCACACAGTCGCGCCCCTGGTCAGAACAGGAATTCGCCGATCTCCTGGCCTCGCCCTTCTGCTTTGTGGTCGGTGACACAACCGGATTTGCTCTGGGCCGCGTGATCGCGGGCGAAGCCGAACTCCTTACCATCGCCACCCACCCCGACGTCCGCCGTCAGGGCCGCGGCCGCCACTGGCTCACTGCCTTCGAAACCCAGGCCCAAACCCTCGCTGCCACCGAAGCCTTTCTCGAAGTGGCCGCTGACAATGCGCCGGCCATCGCGCTCTACCAATCCGCAGGTTACGAGGATCGCGCGATCCGCAGCGGCTACTACCAGCGCCCCGACGGCAGCCGGATCGACGCGCGCGTCATGGGCAAGCGGCTTCCCTAGCGTCATCCATCAAATGTTGCTGAATCTTGTCCAAATGGTCGAATCCGCCTTGACCACCCCGCATCCCTGCGGCCTTACTGGCATGTGATCTGACAGGATCAGTCCAATTCGAAAGGCTGGCAACGCAATGACCAGCCACTTCAACGTTTGGGAGAGACACATGACCCTAATGCACAAATTCATCGGCGCCGCTGCTGCTATGGCGCTGACTGCTGGCGCCGCAATGGCCGAACCGGCGGTGATTTTCGACCTCGGCGGCAAATTCGACAAATCCTTCAACGAAGCGGGCTTCAACGGCGCCGAGCGTTGGGCGAATGAAACCGGTGGCAAATACCTAGAGATCGAGCTTCAGTCCGAAGCCCAGCGCGAACAGGCCCTGCGCCGTTTCGCCGAGGCAGGCGCCAACCCGATCGTGACCATGGGCTTTGCCATGACCACCCCGATCGAGGAAGTCGCTCCCGATTACCCGGACACCAAGTTCGTGAACATCGACGGCTGGGCCAACCTGCCCAACGTTCAGACCATCTCCTTTGCCGAGCATGAAGGCTCGTTCCTGGCTGGCGTCATGGCCGCCAAGGCTTCCAAGTCGGGCACCGTCGGCTTTATCGGCGGCATGGACATCCCGCTGATCCGCAAATTCGCCTGCGGCTATGCCCAGGGCGTGAAATCGGTCAACCCTGACGCCACCATCGTTGCCAACATGACCGGCACCACCCCAGCGGCATGGAACGACCCGGTTAAAGGCTCGGAACTGACCAAGGCGCAGATCGCACAGGGCGCTGACGTGGTTTACGCTGCAGCAGGCGGCACCGGCGTTGGTGTTCTGCAAACCGCAGCCGACGAAGGCATCCTGTCGATCGGCGTGGACAGCAACCAGAACCACCTGCACCCGGGCAAAGTCCTGACTTCGATGCTCAAGCGCGTTGACGTCGCGGTTTACAACGCCCTCAAGGACGGCGCAGACCTCGCTCCCGGCTTCCAGAACTTGAACCTCGCGGCCCAGGGCGTTGGCGTTGCAATGGACGACAACAACGCACCTCTGGTCACCGCTGACATGACCAAGGCCGTCGACATGGCGACCGCAGGCATCATCAGCGGCGAGATCAAGGTCGAGAACTACGCAGACAACGAAAGCTGCTCGGTTCTCCAGTTCTGATCAGCCTGATGAGTTGAAATACCGTGGGCGGCCTCATCGGGCCGCCCATTCGGTCAAAAGGGTTCATCGCCCTCGCGACCCCGCGAAAGGACACAGATGTCAGACGCGATTGCCAGTTTCTTTTCCGCCTGGGGCCTGACAGATGCAGACGCCCGCGCGGCGGCCCTCGGCCAAAGCCTATCCCCCGACATCCACTACCTCGACCCGCGCACGCCCGAGCCGATCACTTCCCTCGCGGCACTGGTTGACTATGTCGGCATGTATACGCAATACGCCCCCGGCGCGACCGCTGCGGTCGTGTCCCAAAGCACAACCCAAGGCCATCACCGCGCCACCGTCGAATTCCGCATGGCGGACGGCACCGTGCAGCTTGGCCAGTACTTCATCGAATGCGATGCCGAAGACCGCCCCGCGCGCCTGATCGGCTTCGTCGGTTTGGGAGAGCCCGAATGACAGCACCCGCCATCGAACTGAAAGGCATCTCCAAGGCCTTCGGCCCGGTTCAGGCCAATAAGGACATCTCGATTTCCGTCATGCCCGGTACCATCCACGGTATCATCGGCGAAAACGGCGCCGGGAAATCCACTTTGATGTCAATCCTTTACGGCTTCTACAAGGCCGACAAGGGCGAGATCTTCATCAAGGGCCAGAAAACCCAGATCCCCGATTCACAGGCTGCCATCGCCGCCGGGATTGGCATGGTCTTTCAGCATTTCAAGCTGGTCGAGAACTTCACGGTTCTGGAAAACATCATCCTCGGTGCCGAAGACGGCGGCCTCTTGCGCCCCTCTCTTGCCAAGGCCCGCAAGGAACTGGCCCATCTCGCCAAGGAATACGAGCTGAACGTCGATCCAGACGCGATGATCGAAAACCTCTCGGTCGGTCACCAGCAGCGGGTTGAAATCCTCAAGGCGCTCTACCGTCAGGCAGATATCCTGATCCTCGACGAACCCACCGGCGTGCTGACCCCGGCCGAGGCGGACCAGCTGTTCCGCATCCTCGACCGCCTGCGCGAAGAGGGCAAAACCATCATCCTCATCACCCACAAGCTGCGCGAGATCATGGATATCACCGATTCCGTCTCGGTCATGCGCCGCGGCCAGATGACGGACACCGTAAAAACCTCGGAAACCAGCCCGGAACACCTGGCCGAGCTGATGGTGGGCCGCAAGGTCCTGCTGCGCGTTGACAAGAAACCCGCCACCCCCGGCGACACCGTTCTAGAGGTCAGGAACCTCCGCGTCACCGATGACAAGGGCGTCGAACGCGTCAAGGGCATCGACCTCACCGTGCGGCGCGGCGAAATCCTCGGCATTGCCGGGGTTGCCGGCAACGGCCAGTCGGAACTGCTCGAGGTGCTGGGCGGCTACATGAACGCCACCGGCGACATTACCATGAACGGCGCCACCCTGCCGCTCATCGGCAAGGGCGCGCACGGCAAATCCCGCCGCGCCGCCGGCATCGCGCATGTCCCTGAAGACCGCCAGCGCGAAGGCCTGATCATGGAATACGCGGCCTGGGAAAACTCGGTCTTTGGCTACCACCATGACCCGGCCTACCAAAACGGCCTCCTGATGGACAACGCCGGCATCCTCGCCAAGGCGCAGGAACAGATGGACCGTTTCGACGTCCGTCCGCCCCACCCGCGCCTTGCCGCCAAGAACTTTTCCGGCGGCAACCAGCAGAAGATCGTCGTGGCCCGCGAAATCGAACGCAACCCCGACCTTCTTCTGATCGGGCAACCCACCCGCGGCGTCGACATCGGCGCGATCGAGTTCATCCACCAGCAGATCGTCAACCTGCGCGATCAGGGCAAGGCCATCCTCCTTGTCTCGGTCGAACTCGACGAGATCATGTCGCTCAGCGATCGCATCGCGGTGATGTTCGACGGCCAGATCATGGGCGAACGCGATCCCGCACAAACAGATGAAAAAGAACTCGGCCTCCTGATGGCCGGCATGAACGGAGAGGCCGCATAATGGAAAAGATGCCTCATTGGGCGGATATCGTCCTGATCCCCCTGATTTCGCTGGTCCTGTCGGCCCTCCTTTCGGCCCTCGTGATCCTTGCGATCGGGGAAAACCCCTGGACCGCCTTCAAGCTGATGGTTGACGGCGCGCTGATGCGCTCGTCCGGTTGGGGTTATACGCTCTACTATGCCACCAACTTCATCTTCACCGGCCTTGCCGTCTCGGTCGCCTTCCACGCCCGCATGTTCAACATCGGCGGCGAAGGCCAGGCCATGCTCGGCGGCCTCGGTGTTGCGCTGGCCTGTCTCTACATCCCCTGGCCGCATTGGTCGCTGGCCATCCTCGGTGCCAGCGCGGGTGCCGCCATCTTCGGTGCCTTCTGGGCGCTGATCCCGGCCTACCTGCAGGCCAAACGCGGCAGCCACGTGGTGATCACCACCATCATGTTCAACTTCATCGCTGCTGCCCTGCTGAACTATGTGCTGGTCAGCCTCCTGCGTCCACGCGGCTCGATGGACCCGGCCAGCGCCAAGTTCCCCGAGGCCACCCACCTGCCCACATTCCGCGACATGTTCTCGACCGCCGATAACATCCTGTTCCGCGGTGCCCCGGCCAACGTGTCCTTCTTCATCGCCCTCGCGGCCTGTGTCCTCGTCTGGTTCCTGATCTGGCGCACCAAGCTCGGCTATGAAATCCGCGCCTTCGGCCATTCCGAAAGTGGTGCGAAATACGCCGGTATCTCGCCCGTCCGCATCACCGTGATATCGATGCTGATCTCCGGCGCACTGGCGGGCATGATGGCCATCAACACCACGATGGGCGAAAGCGAACGCCTTGTGCTGAACTTCACCGAAGGGGCCGGTTTCATCGGGATCGCCGTTGCCCTCATGGGCCGCAGCCACCCCTTCGGCGTCTTCCTTGCCGCAATCCTGTTCGGCTTCCTCTACCAGGGCGGTGCGGAACTCGCCCTCTGGACAGACATCCCGCGCGAACTGATCGTGGTGATCCAGGCGCTAGTGATCCTCTTCACCGGAGCCCTCGACAACATGGTGCGCATGCCGCTTGAAAAAATGTTCCTCGCTCTGCGCAAGGGAGACGCATGATGGATTTCCTCAGCCTCGTTCAACTGCTCGACACCACCGTTCGTCTCGCAACGCCGCTCCTTCTGGCCTGCCTTGCCGGTCTCTATTCGGAACGCGCGGGCATCTTCGACATCGGCCTTGAGGGCAAGATGCTGGCAGCGGCCTTCTTCTCTGCCGCCTTTGCCTATACCACCGGCTCGGTCTGGCTTGGCCTGCTCGCGGGTGTCGGTGTCTCGCTGCTTCTGTCGGGCATCCACGGCCTCGCCTCTATCACCTTCCGTGGCAACCAGCTGATCTCGGGTCTTGCCATCACCATGCTGGCCAGCGGCATGACCGTGCTGATCGCGCAGGACTGGTTCAAACAGGGCGGCCGCACGCCGCAACTCGAAGGGGCGGCGCGGTTCGAACCGATCACCCTACCGTTTGCCGAAGCCCTCAAGGACGTGCCGATCCTCGGCCCGGTCTATCAGGAACTGATCTCGGGCCATCCGATCCTTGTCTATATCGCCTTTGCGCTGGTCCCGCTGACATGGTGGGTTCTGTACCGCACCCGTTTCGGCCTGCGCCTGCGTGCGGTTGGTGAAAACCCGGCCTCGGTCGATACCGCCGGTGTCTCGGTGGTTGGCCTGCGCTTTGCCGCCGTGATGATCTGCGGCGTGCTCTGCGGCCTCGCAGGGGCCTACCTTGCCACCGCCCTGCAGGCTGGCTTCGTAAAAGACATGACCGCAGGCCGTGGCTATATCGCGCTTGCCGCGCTGATCTTTGCCAAATGGCGCCCATGGTACGCGCTCTGGGCAACCCTTCTGTTCGGCCTTTTCCAGGCGCTCGAACTGCGTCCCGACCTGATCGAAACCGTGATCGGCATCAAGGTACAGGGCCAGTTGCTGGGTGCATTGCCCTACATCCTGACCGTAGTGATTCTCGCAGGCTTTGTCGGCAAGGCCATCCCGCCACGTGCCGGAGGCGAGCCCTACGTCAAGGAACGCTAGGCCAACGGCTCTCATGGTGATCCGGCTGGCCCTGAATGGGGCCAGCCAAGCAAACCCATAAGTCCAATCGGCAACTAATCATCAAGCCTGTCGACCTTTTGACCGGCACATGTGTTGCATTCTTTTCCACGGTAACGCTAACTGGTTTCATGCAGATCTACCTCCCCATCGCCGAAGTCTCCGTGAACGCTTTCCTGCTGCTCGGATTGGGCGGAATCGTGGGCATTCTGTCCGGCATGTTCGGTGTGGGCGGCGGCTTCCTGATGACGCCGCTGTTGTTCTTCATCGGCATTCCACCGGCAGTGGCCGTTGCCACCGAAGCCAACCAGATCGTGGCCTCGTCCTTCTCGGGGGTTCTCGCCCACCTGAAACGACGAACCGTCGACTTAAAGATGGGATGTGTCCTGCTTGTCGGCGGCCTTGCCGGGGCGGGCCTCGGCGTGTTCATCTTCAACTATCTCAAGTCGCTCGGTCAGGTCGATCTGCTGGTCAAGCTTTGCTACGTGATCTTCCTCGGCATCATCGGCGGCCTGATGTTCATCGAAAGCCTGAACGCGATCCGCAAGTCGCGCGGCAACTCCGCACCGCCGCAACGCAAGAAACACAACTGGATTCATGGTCTGCCCTTCAAGATGCGCTTCCGTGTCTCGGGTCTCTACATCTCGGTCATCCCGCCGCTTCTGGTGGGCCTCTGCGTGGGGATCCTCGCCGCCATCATGGGCGTGGGCGGCGGCTTCATCATGGTCCCCGCGATGATCTACCTGCTGGGCATGCCCACCAAGGTCGTGGTGGGCACTTCGCTGTTCCAGATCATCTTTGTTACCGCCTTCACCACCCTTCTGCACGCCACCACCAACTATACCGTAGACATGGCTTTGGCAGTGCTTCTCCTGGTCGGTGGCGTCATCGGCGCACAGATCGGCACCCGCATCGGCACCCGTCTCAAGGCGGAACAACTGCGCATCCTTCTGGCCGCCCTCGTCCTCGCCGTCTGTGGCAAACTGGCCTTTGATCTTCTCGTCATGCCGAACGAACTCTACTCGCTCGGCGCAGTGGGAGGACACTAGGATGCTCCGCTGTCTTGCCGCCCTCATTTTCCTGATCGCGCCCTCGGTGCTGGCCGCAGAGGAACAGGTCGTCCTCGGCATGAGCCAGAACCGTGTCGCCATCACCGCCAATTTCGATGGCTCCGAGATCCTGATCTTCGGCGCGGTGAAACGCGAAACCGCGATCCCCGAGGCCCATCCCCTTGAAGTGGTTGTTGCCGTGTCCGGGCCCAAACTTCCCGTCGTCGTGCGCCGCAAGGAAAAGCGCCTCGGCATCTGGGTCAATACCGACAGCGTCGAGGTCGACGCCGCGCCCAGCTTCTATGCCGTGGCCACCTCCGGCCCATTCAAGGAGATCGTGAAAGACATCGAGGACCTGCGCCACAAGATCTCGATCCCTCGCGCCATCCGGTCTGTCGGCGCACCGATGGATGTGAAAAACGCCCAGGAATTCTCCGAAGCCGTGGCCCGCATCCGCACCGACAACGGTCTCTACCAGGTGCTGGAAAACACCGTGGAGGTCGACCAGCAGACCCTGTTCAACACCTCGGTCAAACTGCCTGCCAACCTGACCGAGGGCGATTACCTGACGCGCATCTTCCTGACGCGCGGGGGCGACGTCGTCTCGCAGTACGAAACCACGATCGACGTGCGCAAGGTCGGGCTGGAACGCTGGCTCTTCAACCTCTCGCGCCAGCAACCGCTGGTCTACGGTCTCCTGTCGCTGGCCATCGCCATCGCAGCCGGCTGGGGCGCCTCCGCCGCCTTCCGCTTTATCCGACAGGGCGGATAAGTCGGCGGAAAGCCTTTCGAAAGGCTTTCCCTCCCCCTCAATTCAAACGCCGAAAGAACGCCTTTGCAAAGGCGTTCCGGCAGGCTTTTCGAAAAGCCTGCCCCCCGCCCTGGTCAGCCGCGCCCGATATAGGGCATCTTGGTCGCCATCACGGTCATGAACTGCACGTTGGCCTCTGGCGGCATGCTGGCCATATGCACCACCGAGCGCGCGGCATTCTCCACGCCCATGGTCTGCATCTCCGGCGACTTGTCCCTCAGCATCGCCACCAGCTCGCTTTCCGCATTGCCGATATCGATCTGCCCGCAGGCGATGTCAAAGTCCCGCCCATCCAGCGAGAGCGTCCGTGTCAGACCGGTGATCGCATGTTTGCTGGTGGTATAGCTCACCGAGCCGGGCCGCGGATTGTGCGCCGAAAGCGAGCCGTTGTTGATGATCCGCCCGCCCCTTGGGTCTTGTCGACGCATCTGTCCGAACGCCAGACGCGCGCAGATGAACATGCCGCGAATGTTGACATCCATCACCCGCTCGAAATCCTCCAGCGGGATCTCGTCAATCGGCCCCGCCGTGCCAAAAATCCCTGCGTTGTTGAACAGCACATCCAGCCGCCCGGCTTCGGCCACGAAGCGGGCAAACACCTCTTCCATCGCCGCCGCGTCGGTCACATCCCCCGGCAACACAACCGCGTTCTCATGGTCTCCCACTTCGCGCAGCCTGTCTTCGCGCCGGGCCACGACACCCACACGCCAGCCCGCTTTCAGGAATTCCTCGGCCGTCGCCCGCCCAATGCCCGAGCTCGCCCCGGTCACGATCACGCTTTTCATGTCTCACCCTCCGCCTGTTCCAGCTTGAGCGGCGCTGGCGCCACTCGCAAATCATCCGTGCGCAACGAATCCGATGGGCGTGCCAGCCGGTTGCGCACCACCCAGAACAGCCGCTCCGAGGCCCGCGTCACCGCCACATAGGCCAGCCGCTTCCACAGGGGCTGGCCCGCTTCCGACCGCCCCATCCGCGCCGCCGCGTAAATGTCCGGCGCAAAGACCTGAACGTTCTCCCATTGCGAGCCTTGCGCCTTGTGAATGGTCACCGCCGCCCCGTGCAGAAAGGTCGCGCCCATCCGCGCCGCATAGGGGATAAACGGCTCTTCCTCGTCCGGTTTCTCGATCTTCACGATCGACGCCGCCGACACCTGCGGATCTTCCGCGCCCATCACGTGCAGACGCGAAAATCCCGGTTTGCGGCCGGGGCCGAGATAAATCACCTGCGCCCCCTTGATCAGCCCCCGCGCCTCGAGGTCCAGCCGTTTCTTGCGATGCTTGAGCGGCAGTTCGATCCCGTCACAGACCAGCGGCTCGCCTTCCAAAAGCGCATCCTCGGGCGCGCCATGCACCTGCCGGAACGCGTTGATCAGCCGGATGCGCGTTGCGTTGCGCCACACCAGCACCGGCGACCGCGCCATCAGGTCCACCTCGACCCGCTGGCTCCAGACCACACGGTCATCGCGTTTCGCGGTCTCTTCAACCAGCCTCTCGAAATCCTCGAACCCCATCGCCGGATCAGCCAGCGCATGGGCCAGGTCCAGGATCGGGTTGTCCGCCTGCTGCCGGTGCACGCGGCTTAGCTCAAAGCGCGATTTCGGTGGCAGGGTTTCGAACACCATGCCACCGCCGCCCTTGTTCACCGGCGCAAGCTGGGCCGGATCGCCAAACAGAACCAGCGTCGGGAAAATCTCTTTCAGGTCCTCGAACTGCTTGTCATCCAGCATCGAGGATTCATCAATGAACCCGATATCCAGCGGCTCGTCGCGCCGTTTCCAGCCGGTGATGAAATCCGACCCCCGCAAACCCGCCGCCGCCAGCGCACCGGGGATCGACTTGTGCAACTGGTAAAAGGCAAAGGCCCGCTCCAGCGCCTCTTCCGTCAACCCTTCGATCTCGGGCTTTTCGCCCTCGCCCGACAGCCATTCGGCGATCTTTTCGTATTCGGGGTCATAGACGGGGGTATAGATGATCCGGTGAATCGTGGTCGCGGGCACACCGCGCATCCGCAACACGCTCGCGGCCTTGTTGGTCGGCGCCAGAATGGCCAGCGTCCGCCGGTCCGGGCGCTTCTTGCCCTCGTAGTCGCCCGAGACAATATCGACCCCCGCCGCCTCGAGCGCCTTCACCAGTTCGGCAAGCAAAAGCGTCTTGCCCGACCCCGCCTTGCCGATCACCGCGGCCACGGCGCTCTTGCCGTCGCGCGGCGGCGTCAGCAGGCTGTCATCAAGGTCGATCCCCGCGCCGCGCAGCAGCTCGGTAATGGAGTCAAAGGCCTCGGCCTGGTCGTGGGAAAGGGTCAGCGCGCTCGTCATGGGGCGACCCTACAACCGCCCCTTGCCAAGCACCAGCCGCCATTACGCACTCGCCGCAAGATCCGCGGGATGCGTGCCACCAAAGGCCTGTTCGAACCACAGTTTCGACGTTGCAACCGGAATGCCCGCACGCTCGGCCATGGTGCGATGGGTATCCTCGCCAAACGACCAGAGCCCGACACTGATCCGGTCCCGTCCTGTGCCCTTTGTCCCGATCACCTCGGGCGATGAGCCGATCATCCGGTAAATTCGCACCATGCGCGCATCAAACACGCCCACAAGATATTCGATCCCGAAGCCGCGCAGCACCTCGCTGCCCGCCAGCATCAGGGCGCCCGCCGTTTTCGGCTCGGCGTCCCGCGCGAGGCAGAACCTCGTGCATTCCCAGATCAGCGGGCTTTCGATCCGCACACCATCCGTCAGCTCGGAAAAGTGATCGTTGATCATGCAGGGGCCGGTCGTTGGCAAAAGCCGCATTGAGCCGCCATGCCCGCCATCCGCCTTTTCCCAGAGGATATAAAGCGGGTTCAACGCATCGTACTCATCACGCTCTTCGCCGTCCGCATTCACCGTCACATCCCAGCCCAGGCGCGTTTTGAACTGATCGGCACGGTCGACGTACATCGCATGGGCCAGCCCGGGGCGGTCCTGCAATTGATCGGCATAGAGATAACGGAGCATTCTTGCGTCCCTCCCGCATAAAAGCGCAGGAACAGACCTAGAACATTAAGGTTAATACCCCCCTAACCCCACGCCCGTCAAACCACGATCAACCCATGGCTCAGCGCGCGGGCCACCGCGTGCGTGGTGTTCAGCGCACCAAGCTTGGCACGTGCACTTTCGATGTAAACCCGCAGCGTGTGTTCCGAGATCGCCAGCATCTCCGCAACCTGCGCCCGGCTATAGCCCAGCGCCAGAAAGGTCATCGCATCCACCTCCCGCGGGCTCAGCGGCCGCATCGGTTTGGGGTCTGCATCCGGGTTGATCGCCAGCGCCCTTTCGTTGAACTCATGGGCAATCAAAATCAGATCTCGGCGGTTTTCCTGCGTGAACCGGCACCATTCGTCGTCGCTGCATGTGTGGTTCACGGTGAACAGGGCAAACTGCCCGTTCGGCCCGCGGATCGGCACCGAAAAACCCTGGTTGCCGACCCCATGGGTCATTGCTTCGGCCATGAAGTCCCGCGCCACCTTGCCGGACCAATCCAGCCGTTTCCAGTCAACCGGGTGAAACCGCTGGAAACAGCCAAGGATCACCGGATCGATGCGCACGTAGTCCTGTTCGTTGTATCGCTGAACCCAGTCTTCCGAGTAGGTGTAACAGCCGTATTGATCCCCCTCGGCATTCACCCAGTGGTAAACCATGTGATCGACACGAAAATGATCCCTGAGGTCAAAGATGGCTGCGCTCAGCGCCTCAAGCTCTTGCGCGCGTTGCAGCTCTCCCAACAAGACATCTCGTCGCTCGATCTTCCCCATGTGCCACCACGCCTACCAAATCATTTGCCAAAACGATCTCGGCGGCCGCGACCTGCCGGGTGTCCTCCAGCTGCTGGGCCAATGCGTCCAACCCGTTGTTATCGGCAAAGGTTCTCAAATCCGCGAGAACGTCGAGTATCCAATCATTCTGCATCTTTAACTCTCGGTAACAGTGGTTAATCAAAGATTAACTCAACCCTAACACGAACTTCGTTAATCCCGGTATTCGCCGAAATTCCCTCCCCCAAAATGGCGGGGTCAGCTTCGACAAGGCCCTGAATACACACAATTCCCTTTCCACAACGTAAATCACCCCCGAATGGGCAGGGCCATCCGGGGGTGATTCGCGAGGGAAAAACGGGGCCGCCCAGACCGGGCGGCACTCATCTTACTTTTTGCCAGCTTCCAGCACGTCCTCAACGGTGCGCAGGCCGGTTTTCGGGGCCTGAACCAGAACAGCCATGTTGCCCGGCTTGTGCTCGTTACGCAGCATCTTCATGTGCGCTTCCGGAATCTCGTTCCAGGCAAACACTTCTGACATGCAGGGATCCAGACGACGCTCGATCATCAGGCGGTTGGCCGATGCAGCCTGTTTCAGGTTGGCAAAGTGCGAACCCTGAAGACGCTTCTGGTGCATCCACATGTAGCGAACGTCGAAGGTGGTGTTGAAGCCCGAGGTACCAGCACAGATCACCACGATACCGCCTTTTTTCACAACCAGGGTCGACACGGGGAAGGTCGCCTCACCGGGGTGTTCAAAGACCATGTCCACGTTGTTGCCCTTGCCGGTGATCTCCCAGATCGCCTTGCCGAACTTGCGCGCTTCCTTCAGCCACTCGTTGTACTCGGGCGAGTTCACGGTGGGCAGCTGACCCCAGCAGTTAAAGTCCTTGCGGTTGATCACGCCCTTAGCGCCCTGATCCATCACGAACTGGCGCTTGCTCTCGTCCGAGATCACGCCGATCGCGTTGGCACCGGCGGTGTTGGCCAGCTGGATCGCATAGGAGCCCAGACCACCCGAAGCACCCCAAACCAGAACGTTCTGGCCCGGACGCAGCTCGTGCGGGTGGTGGCCGAACAGCATGCGGTATGCGGTGGCCAGGGTCAGGGTGTAGCAGGCAGCCTCTTCCCAGGTCAGGTGCTTGGGACGCGGCATCAGCTGCTGGGCCTGAACCTTGGTGAACTGTGCGAAGGAACCGTCGCCGGTCTCGTAGCCCCAGATACGCTGGGTCGGCGAGAACATCGGGTCACCACCGTTACATTCTTCGTCGTCACCGTCGTCCTGGTTACAGTGGATCACGACCTCGTCGCCCACTTTCCAGTTCTTCACGGCCGAACCCACTTTCCAGACGATGCCCGAAGCATCCGAACCGGCGATGTGGTAGTCTTGGCCGTGCACGTCGAACGGCGAAATCGGCTTGCCGAGACCAGCCCAGACACCGTTGTAGTTCACACCGGCAGCCATCACGAGAACAAGAACCTCGTGGCTGTCGACTTCCCAGGTGTCGACCACTTCTACTTCAAACGACGTGTCCGGCTCGCCGTGGCGTTCGCGACGGATCGCCCATGCGTACATTTTCTTGGGCACATAGCCCAGCGGGGGCATTTCACCCACTTCGTAAAGATCTTTCTCGGGTGCGTCGTACGGTGCAATGCCGGTTTCGGTGTCCAGAGCCATGTTAGCCTCCTGAAGTTGCTCTCTTGCCGCGGCGCAGAATCGCGGTTCCTGAAGGATGAGTATCGGCGGCCCTGTAATATTGCAACCACATTTGGTGTGATTTTGTAATTTTATGACCGAGCGAACGCAGAAATTCCTTCTGCACCTGCAAAATCAGGGGAAAAGATGTTTTATCGAGTTAGCATAAAACGCCAGGGCGGTGTCCTGATCGGGATTTGCCCGGTAACACCCGTTCTCTTTGAGAATCATCCGGCGCTCGCTCAGCATCCGCAAACCGACCTCGGTGGCATAGGCCACGTCATTGCGCGGCAGGTGCACATGCGCCTCATGCAACTGCTCGATGCGCGCAACAAAATCCGCTTCGATCGCCGCCCGCGACATCGGATGGTCGGCCCCCGCAATGATACTCGCCACCAAGGGCACCGGCAGCACGGGCACCACGTTCTCGATACGCTCCATCAGCTCATAAGCCAGCGCCTCGGAAACCTCCCCCTCCCGGTCCTTTACGAAACTGCCGAGGGAAAGCGGATGGCCAAAGCTCACCGCCGCGTAACCGAACTTGTGATACTTCCCGCGCAGCCGCAGCCACATCTGCTTGATAAAGAACCCGCCCACCACGCTGATCTTGGCGTTGAACCGGCGGTTCCCCTGCTCCAGCGCCCCAAGCAGGATGCGATCCTCCAGCACCCGGTCATAGTTTAGCGCAACAGGCACGAAGACCACGTCACGGTCATCGGAATCAAACCCGTCCACGATGTATTTCAACAACCCGTGCTTGGGCTCCTGCGGCGCACCATCAAGCGAAAGCCCCCCTTCCGGGAACATCGCCTGTGTCACACCACCATCCGTCGCCAGCTTGACGTACCGCGCCAATACCTGCCGGTAGAGCGCGTTGCGCGATTTGCGGCGGATAAAATAGGCCCCCATCGCCTTGATCAATCGGCTCAGCGGCCAGACCCGCGCCCATTCCCCCACCGCATAGGCAAGCGCCGACCGCTCAGCCGCGAGGTACGTCACAAGCACGTAATCCATGTTCGACCGGTGGTTCATCACGAACACCACCGTTGAATCCTTGGGAATATTGGCAATCCCCGCCTCATCGAAATAGGCAAGCCGCACACGGTAAAGCGCCTGGCTCAGAAAGCGGGCAACGCGAATGGCAAAGCCGAAATAGGCCGAAGCACTGAACGACGGCACGATTTCCCGCGCGTACCCCTTGGCCTCTTCAAAGGCCACGTTCTCGGGGATCTTGTTCTTGCGCGCGTGGTCGACAATCGCTTCCGTCACGTCCGGGTGATAGATCAGCCGCTGGATCATGTCGTGCCGCCGCGCCAGCTTGAACGGCTCGATGGGCCGTTCCAGCCGCTCGTTCAGCCGCGCCACCGCCTTCTCCATCCGCCGCCGGAAAAACCAGCGCACCGAGGGGAACAACAGGTGGCTCGCCGCCGTTACGGCAGCGAACAGGACAATCAGGATGAACAGCCAGATGGGAAGTTCGACGGTCGAAGTCATGGTCTGACCCTTGCAGGAGCGGAGAAGAGGGTAAATATCTAAACGACAGATTTTAGGCAAACCGGATAAAGATGCAGCAGTTTTCCATCCGCGCCGGCTTTGATCCGGCCCACCGTGACACCATCGCCCGCCTCTACTGGCAGGCCTTTTCCGCCAAGCTCGGCCCGTTGATGCGCCCCGAGGCCAAGGCACAGGCTTTTCTGACCCGTGTCCTGAACCCCGACTTCGCGATCTCCGCGATCTCTCCCGACGGCAACATCCTCGGCGCGGCCGGTTTCAAAACCGACAAAGGCGCCTTGGTCGGCGGCGACCTACCCGATCTTGCCGCGGCCTATGGCTGGCTCGGCACCCTATGGCGCGCGCCCCTGCTTTCGCTTCTGGAACGTGATCTCGCCCCGGACTGCCTGTTGATGGACGGCATCTTCGTCTCCGAGGCGGCCCGCGGCATGGGCATCGGCTCGGCCCTGCTCGAGGCAATCAAGGCGGAGGCCGCCGAACGTGGCCTCCGCGAAGTCCGCCTCGACGTCATCAATACCAACCCGCGCGCCCGCGCCCTTTATGAACGACAGGGCTTTGTCGCAGGCGAAACCCAGCACCTCGGCCCCCTCAAACACCTGTTCGGCTTTTCCTCCAGCACGACGATGCGTTATTCTGTATCTGCAAAATAAACTTGCCGCGACGCAGCGAATTGACTTGCACATGATATTTCGCATATCTACGCTCAGACGAAATAAAATTGCCCAACCGATTCACGAGGACGTTCCATGTCGCAGACGCAGAAAGATCGCCCCTGGCTAATCCGCACCTACGCCGGCCACTCGACCGCAAAGGCGTCAAACGCGCTTTATCGCTCGAACCTTGCCAAGGGTCAGACCGGTCTTTCAGTGGCCTTCGACCTGCCCACCCAAACCGGCTATGACAGCGACCACGTCCTGTCGCGCGGCGAAGTGGGCAAGGTGGGCGTGCCCGTCTGCCACCTTGGTGACATGCGCACCCTGTTCGACCAGATCCCGCTTGAACAGATGAACACCTCGATGACGATCAACGCCACCGCACCGTGGCTTCTGTCGCTCTACATCGCGGCGGCCGAGGAACAGGGCGCCGACATCTCCAAGCTTCAGGGCACCGTTCAGAACGACCTGATCAAGGAATACCTGTCGCGCGGCACCTATATCTGCCCGCCCAAACCCTCGCTCAAGATGATCGCGGACGTGGCCGAGTATTGCTATACCAACGTGCCCAAGTGGAACCCGATGAACGTCTGTTCCTACCACCTGCAAGAAGCAGGCGCGACGCCGGAACAGGAACTCGCCTTCGCACTTGCCACCGCACAGGCCGTTCTCGACACCCTGCAACCGCGTGTGCCCGCCGAAGACTTCGGCCCGATGGTCGCCCGCATCTCCTTCTTCGTGAACGCGGGCATCCGCTTCGTGACCGAGATGTGCAAGATGCGCGCCTTCGTCGAACTCTGGGATGAAATCTGCGCCGAACGCTATGGCGTGACCGATCCGAAACACCGCCGCTTCCGCTATGGCGTTCAGGTCAACTCGCTCGGTCTGACCGAACAGCAGCCGGAAAACAACGTCTACCGCATCCTGATCGAGATGCTCGCCGTGACCCTGTCGAAAAAGGCCCGCGCCCGCGCCGTGCAGCTGCCCGCCTGGAACGAAGCCCTCGGCCTGCCGCGCCCGTGGGACCAGCAGTGGTCGATGCGCATGCAGCAGATCATGGCCTTTGAAACCGACCTTCTGGAATATGACGATCTCTTCGATGGCAACCCCGCCGTCGACCGCAAGGTCGCCGAACTCAAGGAAGGTGCCCGCCACGAGCTCTCCAACCTCGAAAGCATGGGCGGCGCCATCGGCTCGATCGACTATATGAAGTCGCGCCTCGTGGAATCCAACGCAGACCGCCTGAACCGCATCGAAGCGGGTGAAACCGTGGTTGTCGGCGTGAACAAGTACCAGCAGGGCGAAACCTCGCCGCTGATGACCGGCGATGGCGGCATCATGGTGGTTGATCCGGCCGTGGAACAGGAACAGATCGAACGCCTCAACGAATGGCGCAGCCAGCGCGACAGCGCCGCTGTCGAAAAGGCCCTCGCCGATCTGCGCGCCGCGGCCAAGTCGGGCGAAAACGTCATGCCCGCCTCGATTGCCGCCGCCAAGGCCGGCGTCACCACCGGCGAATGGGCCGCCCAGATGCGCACCGTTCACGGCGAATACCGTGGCCCGACCGGCGTCTCCGGCTCGCCCTCGAACAAGACCGAAGGCCTGGATGACATCCGCGAAGCGGTTGACGCCGTCTCCGACCGCCTCGGCCGCCGCCTCAAGTTCGTGATCGGCAAACCCGGCCTCGACGGCCACTCCAACGGCTCCGAGCAGATCGCCTTCCGCGCCCGCGACTGCGGCATGGACATCTCCTATGACGGCATCCGCCTGACCCCCGAGGAAATCGTCAACTCGGCCCTCGAAACCGAGGCGCATGTGGTTGGCCTCTCGATCCTCTCGGGCAGCCACATCCCGCTGGTCGAAGACATGATGAAACGTATGCGCGAAGCCGGTCTCGCAGATGTGCCCGTCATCGTGGGCGGCATCATCCCCGACGACGATGCCGAACGCCTGCGCGCCATGGGCGTCGCCCGTGTCTACACCCCGAAAGACTTCGAGCTGAACACCATCATGATGGACGTGGTCGCGCTGGTCGATCCCAAGGCCGTCGCCGCCGAATAACGCCTCCCGGCGCTCCTCTGAAAAGCCCTGCCATAGTGCGGGGCTTTTTGCTTTTTCCGGCCCCGCTTGCGCCGACTCGGCCCTTGCGGGACACTGGGGTCGGAGGAAACCACATGACCACCATTGCAAAAGAGGCCCGGATCACGGGCCGCGTTCAGGGTGTGGCCTATCGCAACTGGACCCGCTCCCGCGCCTCGGCCCTTGGCCTCACGGGCTGGGTTCGCAACGATCCGATGGGCGCAGTCGTTGCCTGTTTCGAAGGCGAGCGCGACAAGATCGAAACCATGCTGACCGATCTCTGGTCCGGCCCCGGCGCTGCATCCGTCACCGACGTGCAATCCCACACCGTCGCCCCCACCAACGCCCGCGATTTCGTTATCCGTCGCTAGGCGTGTCGCGAAATCCGCGCAGGTAGTCCATGAACAGGCGCAGCGGCATCATCTGGCGATATTCTCGCGGGAAATACAGGAACAGGCCCGGCGTCTTACCAAGGTGCGGCTCCAGAACCGTCACCAGCCGCCCGTCTGCCAAAGCCTCGGCACAATAGTCGCGAAAGGTATAAGCCAACCCCACACCGCGCATCGCAAGATCGACCGAGGCCGGAAGGGAATTCACGATCAGGCTGCCACCCACTTCCGCCGCATACTCCCCCTCCTCACCGGTAAAGGTCCAGGGCGCGATCCGTCCCGCTGACAGGAAACGATACCGCACGCAGTTGTGCTGCAACAGATCACGCGGCGTCTCCGGCGCACCATGCACAGCGACATAGTCGGGACTGGCCAGCACCGCCAACCGCAACGGCGGTGTCATCCGCACCGCCACCATATCCTCGGCGATGTTGTCCCCAAGCCGAAACCCCGCGTGCAGCTCTTCACCCAACAGATCCGACAGCGCATCGGTCAGCGACAGCTCCAGCTCAATCTCTGGATAGGCCGCATGAAACGACGGCAGCGCCTTGGCCACGAACTGATGATAGGCAAACTCCGGCAAGGCAATCTTCAACGTCCCGCGTGCCGCGTGGCCCGTCGTGCGCGCGCTTTCAACCGCCGCCCCCAGTTGGTCAAACGCCGGTCCGGCCCCGCGCATCAACGCCCGCCCGGCCTCGGTCAGGCTCACGGACCGCGTGGTCCGGATGAACAACGCGGTGCCCATCTGATCTTCCAGCGCCTTCAACTGGTGACTGACCGTAGAGGGCTTGATCCCCAAGGCCTCGGCCGCCGCGCGAAGACTGCCGTGTCTGGCAATCGCGGTGAACACTTCCAGCATCGCAAGCGGCAGTCGCATGGTCCCTCCAACCCTTATTCATCGAAATGATACATGAAAGAAGTGCAAACGTGGTGGATTATTTCACAATCTACCCAGCCCTACATTCGGTTCAACGGCACACCCAACCGAAAGACACGCTCATGAAACCCACCACTCTCCTCCCGACCCTCACCGCAGCAATCCTCACCGCAACCTCCGCCCTCGCAGCCTCCCCCGAAGACAACATCAAGGTGGTGCAGGACTTCTTTGCCGCCTACGGCGCAAACGATCTCGACGGCATCGCCGCCGTGATGGATGAAAACGTGCAATGGCATATCCCCGGCCGCCACCCGCTCTCCGGCACCAAGTCCGGCCGCGACGAGGTTCTCGCCTTCTTTGCCCAACTCGGCAGCGCAGGCTTCAAGGCCGACCCGATCTACTTTGGCGCCGATGACGCGCATGTTGTCGACATCCATCGCGGCTGGTCCAACGCTCCGGGCAAACCCAACGTCGATACCACATGGGCGCTCGTCTACCGCATTGAGAACGGCAAGATCGTCGAGGCCACCAACCTCAGCGCAGATCAGGACGCCGCCAATACCTTCTTCTGGTCGAACTACGATCTCGCCCCCGTGCCGGACCGCCTCGCCAAATAAGCAGGATTGCCCCCATCATGACCAGCCCCGTTCACAGCTTCATCGTAGATTGGTTCCAGAGGTTTGATCGCCTTGATCCCGTCGAGGCCTTCCTCCCCGATCTCCACCCCGACGTGGTCTGGGACATGCCGGACATCGATCCGAACCTGCACGGCCACGCCCGCTTCAAAGCGTGGTACGCGGCCGTGCTCGACACCTTGGTTCCGCCTACCGAGCATCACCTCAGCAACATCACCGTCACGGGCAACACCGCCACCTTCAACGTGCGGCTCCGCGCCCGCACCAAGGATGGCACCACCATCCAAGCCAAGGTCCGCGAAGACTGGCACTTCACGCCGCGCACCGATGGCACCCCGCTGATCACACACTACACCGCAACTTTCCTCGAAGAGCTTCCCGCATGAAAACCCTCGTTCTCACCGCTCACCCCAACCTCGACACCTCACGTATCAACCGAGCATGGTTCGACGCATTGTCCGAGGCCGACAACGTCACCACCCGCGACCTGACCACCATCGGCGGCCCGACCCTGCAGTTCGACGTCGAGGCAGAACAAACCCTGCTTCTGGCCCACGACAGGATCGTCGTGCAGTTTCCCTTCTACTGGTATTCCGCCCCCCCGATCCTCAAAGCTTGGCTCGACCAGGTGCTCAGCTTCGGCTTTGCCTACGGCCCCGGCGGCGACAAGCTGAAGGACCGCGAGTTCCTGATCCTCGTCTCGACCGGTGGCCCCGCCGACAGCTACCACGCTGGCGGCTACAACAATTTCTCGATGGACGAACTGCTGAAACCCTTCCAGCAAACCGCCAACCTGACCGGCATGACCTATCTGCGCCCCTTCATTGCCCACGGCATGGCTCAGGCCGACGAGACCCAGATCGAAGCCAGCGTGCCCGATATGCTCAGCCACGTCAGCGATCCGGAACTGAACCCCCAAGTCCGGCTGGCCCGCCTGCTGAAAGAGATCGAAGACGACCCGGCCAAAGCCGCCGCCGTCAGCTGATCCTACCGCAAGGGCAGGCATTCCGCCTGCCCACAATCCCCTTGCCCTCCCCCCTCGCTTTCCCGCATCTATGAAAGACAAGCAGCGAGGAAACCCCAGATGACCATCCATATCGGAGCCAAACCCGGCGACATCGCCGAAACCGTCCTGATGCCCGGCGATCCCTATCGCGCCAAATGGGCGGCTGAAACCTTCCTGGAAGACGCCACCTGCATCAACGAGGTGCGCGGCATGCTGGGCTTCACCGGCACATGGCGCGGCAACCGCGTCACCATCCACGGCTCGGGCATGGGCATGCCCTCCCTCTCGATCTATGCCAACGAACTGATCCGCGACTACAACGCCCAGACCCTGATCCGCATCGGCTCCTGCGGCGGCATGCAGCGCAAGGTCGAGGTCCGCGATGTGATCCTCGCCATGACCGCGTCGTCCCTGTCCACGCCGTCACGCGGCATCTTCAAGGAACTGAACTTCGCCCCCTGCGCCGACTATGGCCTCCTGCGCGCCGCCGCCGATGCCGCTGCCGCCAAGGGCGTCGCCACCCATGTGGGCGGCATCTATTCGTCCGATGTCTTCTACGATGAACGCCCCGACCTCAACGAACAGATGACCCGCCACGGCATCCTCGGCGTCGAGATGGAAGCCGCCGAACTCTACAACCTCGCCGCCCGCCACGGTCGCCGCGCCCTTGCCGTGCTCACCGTGTCCGATCACCTGCTGACCGGCGAGGCCCTGCCATCGGAAGATCGCGAACGCTCTTTCGGCGACATGGTCGAAATCGCGCTAGAGGCCGCCTTCGCCTAAGAGGTCGATCAAGGCCTGCAAGGGCGGGGCCACCGCGCCGCCCTTCACCCCCAGCTCAAGCCACCGCGGCAGGGCAACCCGCCCCTCAAACGGCGCCACCAGCGCGCCGCTTTCAAGGTGCCGCGCCACAAGGGCCGCGTGTCCCATCAACACCCCGGCTCCGTTCATCGCCTCTTCTACCGCGAGGGCATAAAGCGAATAGACCGGCCCCGCGACACGCACGCCTGCCCCTGTCTCCGCCAGCCACAGATCCCAGTCCTCTCCCCAGACCGCATCCGACAGACAGGGCACCCCGGCCAGATCCTCGACCCGCGCAAGCCTCTCCGCCAGCTCCGGCGCGCAGACCGGAAAGATCTCGTCCCGCGCCAGCCGCAGCCCCTCTCCCGCCCCATAAAACACCGTCAGGTCAAACGGCTCGCGCGCAAGGTTCGGCGCCTGCTCAAGCGCGGTTACTGACACCTCCATCTCCGGCAGGGCCGCGCGTATTTCCGGCAGGCGCGGCGACAACCACAACTGCGCCACCGCCGGCAATGCCGCCACATGCACCCGCTCGGGCCGCGCCGCCTCGCGCAACGCCGCCACAGCCGCGCCCAATGCGTCAAAGGCCAGCTCCATCTCGGGCAACACCCGCTGCCCCACCGCTGACAACACAACCCCCTGCGCCCGCCGCTCGAACAGATCGGCCCCGGCCCAGTCCTCAAGCTGCTTGACCTGCTGCGCCACCGCGCCGGGCGTCACGCACAATTCGTCCGCCGCCCGCGAAAACCCGCCAAGCCGCGCCGCCGCTTCAAAGGCACGCAGGGCATTCAAAGGCGGTCCCTTCGGGCGGGGTGGTTTGATCGACATATCATGAGCCTCAGATTTTCTAGGCCTAGATACCATGATTTCTGGTTTGCACCAATCCCCACCCCCGCGCCATGCTGCCCCCAACGACATCGGAGACAACCACCATGACCAACCTCGCCCCCCGCGCCTGGGTGCCCGCCGCCTGCGAAACCCGCGTGCAAACCATCGCCCAGGACACCGCCAACACCCCCAGCGACGCGATTGCCGACCGTATCGAAGCCCTCACCGCGCAAAACCGCCAGATCCACGAGGCCGACTGTTTCAACCTCAACCCCGCCACCAACGTCATGAACCCGCGCGCCGAGGCCCTCTTGGCCTCCGGTCTCGGCTCCCGCCCGTCCCTGGGCTATCCCGGCGACAAATACGAGATGGGCCTCGAAGCCATCGAGGAAATCGAAGTCATCGCCGCCGAACTGGCCGCAGAGGTCTTCGACGCCAAATATGCCGAAATCCGCGTGCCTTCCGGTGCCATCGCCAACCTCTATGCCTTCATGGCCCTCACCAAACCCGGCGACGCCATCATCACCCCACCCGCCAGCGTCGGGGGCCACGTCACCCACCACGCCGACGGCTGCGCCGGCCTCTATGGCCTGACCTCGCATCCCGCCCCCGTTGATGGAGACGGATACACCATTGATCTCGACGGCCTGCGCACACTCGCCCACCAGGTCAAGCCGACCCTGCTCACCATCGGCGGCTCTCTAAACCTCGCCGAACACCCCGTGGCCGAAATCCGCGCCATCGCCGACGAGGTCGGGGCGCATGTCCTGTTCGACGCGGCCCATCAATGCGGCATCATCGCTGGCAAAGCGTGGAAGAACCCGCTGGCCGAAGGCGCGCACCTGATGACCATGTCCACCTACAAAAGCCTCGGCGGCCCCGCCTCCGGCCTGATCGTCTCCGACGACGCGGACATCGCCGAACGTCTCGACAAGATCGCCTTCCCCGGTATGACGGCCAACTTCGACGTGGCCAAATCCGCCGCCCTCGCGATTTCGATGCTCGACTGGCGCGACTTCGGACAGGCCTATGCCGCGACCATGATCGACATGGCCCAGTCCCTCGCCGCCGCGTTGAAAACCGAGGGCCTGCCGATCTTCGAAACCCGCCACGGCCCCACCCTCTCGCACCAGTTCGCGGTCGAGGCGGCAGCCTTTGGCGGGGGGCAGGCCGCATCGAAAACCCTGCGCAAGGCGGGCTTCCTCGCCTGCGGCATTGGCCTGCCCATCGCGACGGTTGAAGGTGACATGAACGGCTTGCGCATCGGCACCCCAGAACTCGTGCGCTGGGGCATGACGTCGGACCACGCCCCCGAACTGGCCCGCCTGATCGCCGCCGCCCTGCGCAGCAACGATCCCGCAAGCCTCGCACCCGAGGTCGCAAACTGGCGGCAGAGCTTCAACAAGCTGCACTTCGTCCACGGCTAAAGCGCCCCGCAAAACGGGCGGCATGACCCCATGCCGCCCAAGGGGCCAGCATCAACACATCCTTAACCCGCGCGCTCCGTTAACGGATCAACTTGGGGGTATCCATACCGTCGCAATACCGACGTAATACCGACGCAATACAGACAGGGGTTTCGGCGTTAACCTTTATGAACCGTGGCTGCGGTCATAGCCATTCACAACAGGGCTTTCCCACCCCTCCAGCGCGCCATCCTGCGGCTTCAGGATTTCCACCAAAAGCGGATAGCACGCCGCCGCATCCGAACTGTGCTCGCTGGAACAATCCCCGCCCGGACAGGCGCTCAGGTTGCCCACTAGATCAATTTCGGCAAGGAAATCAAGGTGATCTCCGGGCCGCACCGGGCTTGCCTTCATAAAGTACTGCCCCGTATCCCGCGTGAAACCGGTGCACATGAAGACGTTCAGCACATCATGTACCATCCCCTCGATCTCGGCGGTCGGTTTGCCCGTCTCCTCGGCAAGGGCGCGGGTCAGGTTGGAATGGCAACAGTGATGGTACTGCGATCCGGCCAGAAGGTTGCCGGTATAGGGGTCACACCGCGTCCCGATCACGTCATGCACCGACCCGCCGTATTCATCCATCCCGTACCAATGCAGACTGTCATCGACGACCGTCGCCATCGGGCGCAGGTAGGGAAAAGACGACCACATCCGCTCGCCCGTGGTCAGGTGCGTCCCATGCAAAGCCCTTGTTTTACCGGAATAAAACCGCTCGTTCAGGTCATTGGCATTGTGCAGGTTCAAATCGCCAACCTGCGGCCCTTCGACGGAAACGATGCGGAAAAACGACCCGGCAGGCACATGAAACGTGCGCGCCTCGCGCGGTGGCACCAGAACCTCGCCCACCTTTTCGGCCCCCGCCAGCGCCGCCTGGTACATCGCCAGCGGCACCTCGGGCAGGGTTTCATTCGGGTAACAGATCACCGGCTTCACGGCACGGCGATCAGCAGCATCAGCGGGAGGGTTGGGCGCATGTGTCATGCGCGAACCCTGCCCGCCGCGCCGCTGATTTGGCAATCCCTATTTCACGGTGATGGTGATCACATCCGAGACAACCGGCGGATTGTGCGGCACGTGGAACTCGTCGCCCAGAACAAGCTGTAGCGTGTGGGTGCCCGGCTCAAGGTCCAGCGTCACCTCGGTCTGCCCGCCGCCAAAGTGACGATGGTTGTCATCCGTAGGAATGCCGTTCTCCAAAAGCTCCGCATCCTCGGCCCCTTCGCCCAATGCCGGGCGGTTCACGAACAGGTGGTGATGCCCCGTCCCTTCCCGCTCGGTTCCAGCCGGCGCAACCCCCATGCCCGACAACCCGAACCGGATCGTGACCGGCCCATCAACCATGGCCCCGTTCTCAAGGCCTATGAAATACACTTCCGCCCCCGGGTTCGATGGCGTCTCTCCCGCCCAGGCCGCGGTTCCCGCCAGCAGGGCCAACACACTCAAAACCTTACGCATTTTCTGTCTCCTCCAAGATTCCCTACCTGAAAGGATAGCGCCCCGCCCGATCACTTCAAAATAACGCCCGCGTCACCAGCCCGAAATGCAAATGGCGCCCCAGGGGACGCCATTTTGTCAAGCAAACCGGAATGTAGAAGATCAGGCGGCCTTTACATACTCGTAATAGGTCTCGTTGCCCTCTTTCGCTTGCGCCTTTGCAACAGTCTGCAGCGGCGGCTGATAATAGGCATAGGCCTGTTCCAGCAGCTCAAGCGCGCGTGCAGCGAAATCTTCAGGTTTGTCATCATATGAGTTCGACATGGTCATCTCCGAAAGCGTCAGAACTCCTCCCATGCGCGCGAACCTAGTCATGAATTCCCTGCATGACACCGCCCGATTTCGCATTCTGGCTATGCAGAAAATGCAAATATTGCAGCGGCCCGCGCCTTTACGTCGTCAGCATATGCCCCGCCAACCCCAGCGCGAAACCCATGACAGCCCCAAGTGGTGGCGTCCAGCTATGCCTGAGTGGCACCTGCGGCGCGACGTCCTGAAACAACAAGTATAGAATACCGCCCGACGAGAACATCATCACCGCCCCGAGCAGCGACGGCCAGTCCTGCAATACGAACATGCCCGTAAACGCCGCCAGCGGCCCAACCGGAACCATGAGGACAAACAAAAGCATCACCCGCCGTCCGGCCATGCCACTATCCCTCATTTCGCGGAAGGCATTGAACCCTTCCGGCAGGTTCTGAAGCGCGATCAGCACCGCCATCAGCACAGCAACCGAACGCTCGACAGCCAGCAAAGCGCCCAGCGCAAGCGCCTCGGGGAAATAGTCCAGCAGCATCGCAAGGAACTGCGCTGCATGGCTCCCGCGCCGTGCCAGTGCGCGATCCACCACAAGGAACACGAGCCCACCCGCCACGAACCAGAACAAGGCCGCCACCTCAGACAGGCGATCCACCCCTTCGGGCACCAGCACCAGCGCGATCGCGGAAATCAGCGCCCCGCCCCCGAAGGCCATCACGAAATGCTGAAGCCCGCGATCCTGGTCCGCAGGCAGCCATCGTTCCAGCCCAGTCAACGCGCCGCCCAAGGGCACGGATGCGCCCGCAAGCGTTGCCAACACCAAGGCCATCATCAAATCGCTCATGCCTGCCGCTCCGTGGTTTCCTCAAATTTTTCCAACGGATATCCTCGGCCGTCAAGCCGACCCTAAACGCAAAAAGCCCGCCAGATCGGCGGGCTTTCCGTTAACTTTCTGACCGTGGATCAGATATTGCGCTCGACCATCATCTTCTTGATCTCCGCAATCGCCTTCGCCGGATTCAACCCTTTCGGGCAGGTCTTGGCGCAGTTCATGATGGTGTGGCAGCGGTACAGCTTGAAGGGGTCTTCAAGGTTGTCCAGACGCTCACCGGTCGCCTCATCACGGCTGTCGATGATCCAGCGGTAGGCGTGCAGCAGGGCTGCCGGGCCGAGGTAGCGATCGCCGTTCCACCAGTAACTCGGGCAGGAGGTCGAGCAGGACGCGCACATCACGCACTCATACAGACCATCAAGTTTCTTGCGGTCTTCGATCGACTGCTTCCACTCTTTCGCCGGACGGTTGGTCTTGGTTTCCAGCCACGGCATGATCGATGCGTGCTGTGCATAGAAGTGGGTCAGGTCGGGGATCAGGTCTTTCACCACCGGCATGTGCGGCAGGGGATAGATTTTCACGTCGCCCTTGATCTCGTCCATGCCATAGATACAGGCCAGCGTGTTGATCCCGTCGATGTTCATCGCGCAGGAGCCACAGATCCCTTCACGGCAGGAGCGACGGAAGGTCAGGGTCGGGTCGATCTCGTTCTTGATCTTGATCAGCGCATCAAGAACCATCGGACCGCATTCATCCATGTCGAGGAAATAGGTATCCACGCGCGGGTTCTGGCCATCATCCGGGTTCCAGCGATAGATCTGGAATTTACGGATGTTGGTCGCGCCTTCGGGCTTGGGCCAAGTCTTACCGGTTGTGATCTTGGAATTCTTCGGAAGTGCGAATTCAACCATTGGTCTCTCTCCTTGCTTCGCCGCGCGCTGCCAAAGGCATGGTGCGGAACTCTTCTACCGGCATCTGCTGTGCAGACCGGAAATCGCTGGGGCCAGGCACAAGGATGCGCTTGGCAGTTTTCTGGATAAAGAGGGTCACTGGAACACCTCCTTGGAAATCGGCGCATGTGCAGCGATTTTTTTCACTATCTCTGCATTCTGCGAAAGTTGGCGCAGTGTGGCCACTTCATAGGGGCGATAGACAGCCAGCATCACAGCGCCCCCCGTTCATTCACGAACAGCGACGGATTGCCCTGAATAAGCTTGGCAACAGCCGTACGCGCAGTACGCGGCAGATCAAGACGGTTCACGAGCCGCAGGAACTCCAGCGAGCCTGCGTTCAGGCTCTCGTTGCTACGGCTCTTGGTCACCGACATCTCGGCAATCACGTCCTCGGGCACACCGGCAAGGCGCAGAAGCTGCGATCCCGGACGTTGCCGGTCGGCTTCGTCTTCGAGGGCCAAGAAATGCACCCGCTCGGCCCCGACAAACCCCTCAACCCGCTTTTGCAAAGCCGCCCAGCTATCGCAGCTGGCCGTATCCGCAAGGAAGGTCTCAAGCGTCTCGGTATAGTGGTCCGACTTGACCGCCTGATTGTGAACACTCACCTTCCAGGCATCCTGCTGGCGCGTATAGAACGCATAGTCCGGCACCAGGTCGCCAAGACGGTCTTCGAAAATCTCGAAAATCGCATCAAGACGCGGGAACAACTCGACCACGCCACTGCGCCCCGGCATCGCACCGGGGATATTTTCATGCGAAACGATACAGGTGGTTTTGACCGCCTCGACCTTGGCCCGCACCGCATCAAGCGCCGCCGCCAGATCCCCCTCGGTGCATCTGCCCAGACTGAACAAAGCGCACAACCGGCCCAACTCGCGGGTGGGTGTGCCTTTTTCGGGGGTAAGGATGGTCACATGCGCGCCCAACACGTCACGATTGCGCTGGACGAAATGGTGGAACGCGGTCGAAGCGGTTTTCTGAACGCCACAATGGACGATCAGCCGCTTTTCAACCCTATGCGTCATGCCGCGTTCCACCGGATTAGGCCTGCTTAGAAGGTCCGCGCCTTGGGCGCGATCTTCTTGAGGCTGATGCCGCCTTGGTCTTCGTTGGTCAGCGGATCAACGATCACCGGACGATAGGTCAGATCAACCTTGTTGCCCTCGACACGGCTGACGGTGTGAACCCGCCAGTTCTCGTCGTCACGCTCCGAGAAGTCCTCGTGTGCGTGCGCGCCGCGCGATTCCTTACGCGCTTCGGCACCCACGATGGTGGCCAGCGCGTTCGGCATCAGGTTGGTCAGTTCCAGCGTTTCCATCAGGTCCGAGTTCCAGACCAGCGAGCGATCGCTGACTTTCAGGTCGTCCATCTTGGCGGCAACGGCGGTCATCTTCTCGACGCCTTCCGCCATGGTCTTGGCGGTCCGGAACACGGCCGCGTCGGCCTGCATGGTTTTCTGCATCTCCAGACGCAGTTCCGCAGTCGCGATATTGCCGTCTGCATGGCGCAGACCGTCGAAACGATCAAAGGCCGCGTCAACCGACGCCTGGTTCAGAACCGGGTTCGGCGCATCTGCGTCAACAACCTTGCCGGCGCGGATCGCGGCGGCACGGCCAAAGACCACGAGGTCGATCAGCGAGTTCGAACCCAGACGGTTCGCACCGTGGACCGAGGCACAACCCGCTTCACCGACAGCCATCAGGCCCGGCACAACCGCAGTCGGGTCTTCGGCAGTCGGGTTCAGCACTTCACCCCAATAGTTGGTCGGAATACCGCCCATGTTGTAGTGAACGGTCGGCAGAACCGGGATCGGCTCCTTGGTCACGTCGACACCGGCAAAAATCTTCGCCGATTCCGAGATACCCGGCAGACGTTCGGCCAGCGCTTCGGCCGGCAGGTGGTTCAGGTTCAGGTGGATGTGATCGCCATCCTTGCCCACACCACGGCCTTCGCGGATTTCCATGGTCATCGAGCGCGAAACATAGTCACGCGGCGCGAGGTCCTTGTACTGCGGCGCATAGCGTTCCATGAAACGCTCGCCTTCCGAGTTGGTCAGGTAGCCGCCTTCACCGCGGGCACCCTCGGTGATCAGACAGCCCGAACCGTAGATGCCGGTCGGGTGGAACTGAACGAATTCCATGTCCTGCAGCGCGAGGCCCGCACGGGCCACCATGCCGCCACCGTCACCGGTACAGGTGTGTGCCGACGTCGCCGAGAAATAGGCACGGCCGTAACCACCGGTCGCCAGCACAACCATCTTCGCGTTGAAGACGTGCATGGTGCCGTCGTCCAGCTTCCAGCAGACAACACCCTGACATTGACCGTCTTCCGACATGATCAGGTCGATGGCGAAGTATTCGATATAGAATTCCGCGTTGTTCTTGACCGACTGGCCATAGAGCGTGTGCAGGATCGCGTGGCCGGTACGGTCGGCCGCAGCACAGGTCCGCTGCACGGCGGGACCTTCACCGAATTCGGTGGTGTGACCACCAAACGGACGCTGGTAGATCTTACCTTCCTCGGTCCGCGAGAACGGCACGCCATAGTGCTCAAGCTCATAAACCGCCTTGGGCGCTTCACGGGCAAGGTATTCCATCGCGTCGGTATCACCCAGCCAGTCCGACCCCTTGACGGTGTCGTACATGTGCCATTGCCAGCTGTCCGGCCCCATGTTGCCAAGCGAGGCGGCGATGCCGCCCTGTGCTGCAACAGTGTGGGAACGGGTCGGGAAAACCTTGGTCACGCAAGCGGTGCGCAGGCCCTGCTCGGCCATGCCGAGGGTGGCGCGCAGACCGGCGCCACCGGCACCGACAACGACCACGTCATATTCATGTGTTTCGTATTCGTAAGCAGCCATGTCTCAGCTCCTGGACTTAGAGGGCGATGCTCGCCAGGGCGAAAAGCCCGGTGGCGGCGACGGCATAGGCGATGCAGGTGCAGATGATGATAAGGAACTTCTTCTGCAAACCGCGGGTATAATCCTCGATCACCACCTGGATACCGTGGCGGAAGTGGATCATTGCAACGGTGATGGTCATACCGGCGATGATGGCCGGGAAAGGACGCTGGTAATAGGCGATCACTTCTTCATAGGTACCACCCAGGGCACAGCCAAAGGTGAAGACAAACAGCGGAACCAGGATCGCAAGACCCACGGCGCTGATGGTTTGGCCCCAGAAGTGTTCGGTCCCCGTGCGCGAGGAGCCACGGAATTCGGCGCGTTTACGGTCGGTCAGGAATGCCATTGTTCGATCTCCCTCAGACGATCAGCGCGATCACAACCGCCAGGACAACGGATCCAACGATCACGCCCTTGGCAAGTTTCTCGGCGAATTCGATTTCGAAACCGCGGCCCGTGTCCCAGTAAAGGTGACGCAGACCCGACAGGAAGTGGTAGCAGACAGCCCAGAGCGCCGCGAACATCACGACATCGCCGATGAACGAGGTCATCAGACCGTTCACGAAGTCAAAATATTCCGGCCCTGCCGCAGCGGCCAGGAACCACCAAACAACAAGAACGGCGGCACCCAGTAGGGCTACGCCAGTAATACGTGCAAAAATCGATGTCGCAGACGTGAGCTGCGGGCGGTAAATCGACAAATGCGGCGAAAGCGGGCGATTGCCCCGGTTCACATCAGCCATGTTGAATCCTTTCGGTTTCCCTCGCGTACCTAATTACCGGATTTTTCCGACGTGTCACGGTTTCAGACTTTGAATAGGCGCGGTTTTTTGGCGCAAGAGGGCAATTTTTGAGAAATTCGTGATCACACCCCATTTCTTGTGATCACATATTCAAATCTAACGAAATCAGTCAGGTTCCTAAGAATCAATTTCAACCGGTTTACCCGCTTCTGTCTGCAAAAGCCGACGTTTCTGCACGTCACAACGTCACTCGGCATTGTGATCACAAAAAGAAAGGGCACCATCTCTGGCACCCTCTCTCCTGTCAACACTTGGTACGCGCGACTTACATCGGCATCAACGCCCAGTAGTCGAGATCCAGAAGCACCTCGGGCTGGTACTTGCCGTCCTCACCACGCAGGGCAAAGGGCTCGCCCCCCTTGGTCGCCACAAGCCGCAGACGGATCGCACCGACACCCGGCACATTGGTGTCGGCCTTATCAAGAACCTCGGACCACGCCTTGACGGTCAGACCCGAAAACGCCGGGTTGGCATGTGCGCCACCGTTCAGGCCGACAATCATCTGCGCGTTTGCGAGGCCGTTGAACGACAAGGTCCGCGCCAGCGAAATGATGTGCCCGCCATAGATCAGGCGCTGCCCGTCGGGGCGGAAGGTGGCGTCAAAGTGCACCTTGGCCGTGTTCTGCCACAGGCGCGTGGCCATCATGTGCTCGGCCTCTTCCAGCGTCACACCATCCACGTGGTCGATCGTCTCGCCGATCTCGTAGTCGCCCCAGCGGTGCGGCTCGCCCGCCAGCGTGAAATCATAGTTCGAGAAATCAAGCCCCTCGGGGATCACCAGATCCTTGGCATCAATCACCTTGGCCAGCTCGGGCACCACGGTTTCGGGCGCGGGCGCGTCAACGTCACGTTTGCGCACCATCACCCAGCGCACGTATTCCATCACGACCTCGTCGTTCTGGTTCATGCCACGGGTCCGCACATAGACCACGCCGGTCTTGCCGTTCGAGTTCTGCTTGAGACCGATCACCTCGGAGGTCGAGCGCAGGGTATCGCCTTCGTAGACCGGCTTGAGCCAGCGGCCCTCGGCATAGCCAAGGTTCGCCACAGCATTCAGAGACACATCCGGAACGGTCTTGCCGAACACCACATGGAACGCCGCGAGATCGTCGATCGGCGCCTTCGGCAGGCCACAGGCCCGCGCGAATTCGTCCGAGGAATAAAGCGCGTGGCGCGCGGGATAAAGCGCGTGATACAGCGCCCGCTCGCCGCCCGACACGGTGCGCGGCACCGCGTGCTCGATCACCTGGCCAAGCGTGTAGTCTTCGAAAAACCGGCCCGGATTTGTCTTGGCCATCTACTGTTCTCCTAACTTGATGTCCGGGGAGTAGGTGCCATCCACCTCTTTCACCACGGCCTGCCCACAGCGCATCACACCGGTTTCGGCGTTGAACGCATACGTGGGGTCGCCATGCAGCTCCCACCCTTTGTTAAGGGCCTCTGTCACTTTGTGACAAAAGGCCGATGTGTCGTCTTCACTGAGAAATCGATAAAGCTTCATGGCCTCACACCGGATAAGGCCAGGGGCCGACCCAATAGTGGATGTAGCCAATCACCGCCATCAGCACGAGCGACGCCACCAGGAACATACCGTCCTTGGCATAGCTGCCCGCCGCGCCCGGGGTCCATTCCGGCTCTGCCTTGTTGATCAGCACCACCTCGGCCAGCGCCCAGACGAACAGCCCGCCAAACAGGATCACCGAGGCCAGATCGCCATTCACCAGAAGGTGCGCAAAGGCCCAGGCCCTGAAACCCGCAAGCTGCGGATGGCGCATACCGTTCAGGATACGGCCCTTCTTGGGGGCTGGGCTCATCATGAAAATGGCGACCAGAACAAGAAAGTTGTTCGCATGCACCGTCCAGGCGGGCGGATACCACAGGTCAACCACCTCGGCCGCACGATAGCCAATCACCATCAGCACTACGCTTATCACGAGGGCAACCGCGACAATCCCCTTGCCTGCATCGCCCATACGCGCCCGCGCATCCGGCATAAGACGTTTGAAAAAGTGGGCCCCCGCCCACAGAAGTACCCCAAGAACCAAAAGTGTCATCTCGCTCTCCGCTAGCTATATGGTCTTGGGGACAGACTTAACTCGCCAGCGCCGTGATTGCATCTGCCTTGGCAAGAATTTCCTTGGCGGTCACGACGTGCAGGTTTTCGACGATCTTGCCGTCGACAACCGCCACGCCCTCGCCCTTCGCTTCCGTTTCCTCGAAAGCGGCAATCTGGCGGCGGGCCAGATCGATCTCGGCTTCGGTCGGGGCAAAGGCTTCGTTGGCCACATCCACTTGCGCCGGGTGGATCAGCGTCTTGCCGTCCATACCCATGTCACGGCCCTGCTCGCATTCGGCGCGCAGACCGTCTGTGTCCTTGAACGCGTTGTAAACACCATCCACGATCACGATGCCCTCGGCCTTGGCCGCCAGCAGGCACAGCGACAGCGAGGTCAGCATCGGCAGGCGATCGGCACGGAAACGGCACTGGAGTTCCTTGGCAAGGTCATTCGTGCCCATCACGAAACCGGTCAGCTGCGGATGCGCCGCGATTTCGGCCGCGTTCAGCATACCGCGCGGGGTTTCCATCATCGCCCAGATCGGCTTGTCACCCACCAGCGCCGCCAGCGCGTCCACCTGCGCCGCACTTTCGACCTTGGGCAACAGCACCGCATCGCAATCCATCTCGGCTGCCGCCTTGGCGTCGGCTTCGCCCCATTGGGTATCCAGACCGTTGATACGGACAATCCGCATACGCGTCCCATACCCACCGGCCGCAAGCGAGGCTTTCAGGATATCGCGGGCATTGTCCTTCTCATCGACAGCCACGGCATCTTCGAGATCGAAAATGATCGCATCCACCGGCAGGGTCTTGGCCTTTTCAAGGGCACGCTCTCGCGAACCGGGGATGTAAAGTACCGAACGATAAGGACGTGCGCGCTGATCCATGAGTCTCTCCGAAACAAAGTTGCGCAAAAATGGACTTTTTTTACAGATAAGTTCAAGATGAAAAATGCCGCAGTGCAGAAGAAACCCTTCAGGACGCGGCGTTAACCCTTATTTCTCGCCTCATCCGGCATGCTTTTCGCATCAAATTCGCGGCGGGCTCACCCGCCCCAACGAAAGGCAGAGCAATGAAAGATGTATTTCTCCAAGCGACAATGGGCTTCGGCCTGCTGGTGCTGGCCGCCGATCAGGTGGCCGCACAACAAGGCAACTGCGCCCCGCGCGACGTGGTGCTTGAGCGCCTGAACGACAGCTATGGCGAAACCCGGCAGGCCATCGGCCTTGGCGCCAACAACGCGATTGTCGAGGTCTTCGCCGCCGAAACCGGCAGTTGGACAATCACCGTGACCTTCCCAAACGGCGCCACATGTCTCGTCGCCTCCGGTCAGGCCTACGAAACACTGGCCGAAACCCTGCCGGCGAAAGGCAACGACGCCTGAAGGGGCCCGCAACCTTCCTTGCGGACCCCAGATGAACAACGGGTTTGCGGATTAACCTCCGCCACCCTTACCGGAATTGTTACCAGGCCCCTTGTTGGGGTTGTTACCATGCGCGTTTTCACTTCCCCGCGCATTGTCACTTGCATTTTCGTTCGGCGTTCCCCCCTTATCGGCTGCCGCCGGGGTCACGAATGCACCGAACACAAGAACCGAGAGTACGAGTACGAGACTTTTCATTGTCTTTCCTCCCTGGGAATGTCGCCAATGAAACCCACCGCAACCGCTCGTAGACGCATATCATACCACAACACCCCGCGCCGACCGCAGGGATCGGCAATATCCTGCCGTCAACTCAGCGCATCCCACACCAGCTTGCCTCCTGTCAGACCAAGCAGCACATAGGTCACGGCAAAGTACAGGCGCTCCGGCACCATGTGATGTGCCTTGACCCCGACCCACGCCCCAAGCAGGGCAAAGGGTGCCAGCCAGAGATCGATGACAAGGTTCTCCAGCGTGAACACCCCAAGAAACGCATAGGGCACCGCCTTGGCGATATTGATGACCCAGAAGATCAGAACCGTGGTCGCCTGATAGGTCGTCTTCCCCACCCCGCGCGACAAAAGGTAAACCGCCACCGGCGGCCCGCCCGCGTGGCTGATAAAACTCGTGAAGCCCGCAGCGACACCGGCCAGCAGCCCGCCCCAGACGGGGATCGGCGCACGCGCCCGCGCCGCGGGCCAAAGCCGCCACAGCACAAACCCAAGCGCCACGGTCCCGATCAGCAGGCGCAACAGGTCGTCATCGGCCACCGTGAACAAACCCGCCCCCAGCGCGACACCGGGAACTCCGCCAAGGATCAACACCTTCGCATCCCCCCAGCTCCACTTTCCCCAATAGGGTCGCAACGTCGCCACGTCGATCAGCATCAACAGCGGCAGCATGATCCCCAGGGCCTGTGCGGGCGGCAGGACAATCGCCAGAATCGCCGCGCTGGCAAAGGCCGCGCCCGAGCCGAAACCACCCTTCGAGATGCCTGCAAACACCACCGCGGGCGCCGCGATCAGAAAAAACCCGATCTCCAATGTTACCGCTCCCGCGCCATAAAAATCCCCTGTCAACCGGAGTTTATGACCGATTTACGACATCTCAAGCCCAATCCGCGCCGCTGCGCCGCAGCGCAAAAACCTTGCGTCACGGGCTTTTACGCCCTAAGCCACCCTCGAAAAATTAATCGGACCGGAGAGATTTCCCATGGCCAGACCCAAGATTGCCCTTATCGGCGCAGGCAACATCGGCGGCACGCTCGCCCACCTCGCAGCTATCAAAGAACTGGGCGACGTAGTTCTGTTCGACATCGCTGACGGCCTGCCCCAGGGCAAGGCGCTCGACATCGCAGAATCCGGCCCCGTCGAGAAAATCGACGCCGCAATGTCCGGCTCGAGCGACTACTCGGCCATCGCTGGCGCCGACGTCTGCATCGTGACCGCAGGTGTGGCACGTAAACCCGGCATGAGCCGCGATGACCTGCTGGGCATCAACCTCAAAGTCATGAAATCGGTTGGCGAAGGCATCCGCGACAACGCACCGGACGCATTCGTGATCTGCATCACCAACCCGCTCGACGCGATGGTCTGGGCTCTGCAGAAATTCTCGGGCCTGCCCACCAACAAGGTCTGCGGCATGGCAGGCGTTCTCGACTCCGCTCGCTTCCGCCACTTCCTGGCCGAAGAGTTCAACGTCTCGATGCGCGACGTTACCGCCTTCGTTCTGGGCGGCCACGGCGACACCATGGTACCTTCGGTACGTTACTCGACCGTTGCCGGTATCCCGCTCCCCGACCTGATCGAAATGGGCTGGACCACCCAGGAGAAACTGGACGCGATGGTTCAGCGTACCCGTGACGGTGGCGCCGAGATCGTTGGCCTTCTGAAAACCGGTTCGGCCTTCTACGCGCCGGCCGCGTCGGCCATCGAAATGGCAGAAGCCTACCTGAAAGACCAGAAGCGCGTCCTGCCTTGCGCCGCCTACTGTGACGGCGACCTGGGCGTGAAAGACATGTACGTTGGCGTTCCGACCGTGATCGGCGCTGGCGGTGTCGAGAAAGTCGTCAACATCAAGCTCAACAAAGAAGAGCAGGAAATGTTCGACGTGTCGGTCAAGGCCGTTCAAGGTCTGGTTGACGCCTGCAAAGGCATCGACGGCTCGCTGGCCTAAAACTCTGGTGCGCCGGAGCATGACTTCGGCGCACACCATTCCGCCTGAAAAGAGCGGCTCTTTTCCCCGCACTGCAATTTCACGCGTCTATTCTGATCCAAGGTACTTGGCCAATGTCAGAATCAAAAGTTGCAAGCACCTGCAATGATCAGGGCTTCGTGTTCGCAACAACCGGACCCGAATATACGATACTCGCCCAGCGCGCCGCGCGGACACTTCGTCTGCACATGCCAGACGCAAATGTCGACTTGTTCACGGATCAACAGGTCGAAGACACGGTTTTCAACAAGGTTTTCAAACTGGAACGATCATGGTTTCGCCCCAAAATCGAAGCTATGCGGAAGACTAGGTTTGAGAGAACCGTCATTCTGGACGCGGACATCATTGTCTTGATGGATGTCTCCGAACTCTTTGATGTGTTGCACGATTTTGACCTTGCCGCCGCAGGCGCGCTCAACCGAGGTCCGGTCGTCACAAAAACAAATCCCCCGATCCCGCGGTCGTTTCCGTTCCTGAACTCAGGTGTCCTTGGCATTCGAAAATCCGCCAAGATGGAGGCCTTCTCAGAGGAATGGGAGCGTAGACTGGACGAAACCCAGGCCCCCTACGATCAGATTATTCTGCGGCAGATGCTCTATGAAGACATGGCTAAATTCTGCGTGTATCCGCAGGAATACAACATCTTTGATGTCGCCGCCTTCGATAGGTGGCGCCCCATTCACGGCGCACCGCGCATCTTGCACCTCACCGAGCTTCACAAAAGGCCGCCCGGATCTCCTCTCGATCCATTCGATCTCCGAGCCGAAATTGGTCAAATTCGAGGGGATCATGTTTCAAAGCTGATTCAATTCGATGAGCATATCGGCCAAGGGAAAACGTTTCAAAGTGGGGTCCTCTACATCAATTCCGAAGAAGAACTGGAACTCACCCAAAAGAGGTTGCGCACGTTTCGCAAAAACAAGAACCAGGGCAAGAAGTGGCGGGGAGGCCAAATGCACGAACCTGGGCGAGACTAGGAAAACACTTGTTCGCCCGGAACCACCCCCCCTTCAAATCTATTGCTAAACCATCCAGATCCTTCTCACGGCTCTGCATATCAGCTTATATGACGTCAAAGCGTTACAAGGTTTCCAGCACGGCACAGCATCGCTTAACGCATTGATTCCTTCGGATATGAGCCGTCAAACCATTTTTGTGATCACTAAAAATTTGAGTGTGATCACAAAATGCGGAAAAACGATCCAAAACGCCGCAGTATGGAAAAAAACGCTTAGACAGTCCCATGTCCTGTGCCAAAACGCTCGGCAACCGCAGCAAGATGGGACAGTTCAATGAACATCCACGAATATCAGGCGAAGGCTCTGCTTCGCACCTACGGTGCCCCCGTTTCCGAGGGCCGTGTCGTTCTCAAGGCCGAAGATGCAAAAACCGCAGCTGGTGAACTCGACGGCCCGCTCTGGGTGGTCAAGGCACAGATCCACGCAGGTGGTCGCGGCAAGGGCTCGTTCAAAGAGGCCGACGCTGGTGAAAAGGGCGGTGTCCGCCTGACCAAGTCGGTTGAAGAAGCCGCCGAAGAAGCCAAGAAGATGCTGGGCCGCACCCTTGTGACCCACCAGACCGGCCCGGCCGGCAAGCAAGTCAACCGCATCTACATCGAAGCCGGTTCCGGCATCGAGCGCGAACTCTATCTCGCCCTGCTGGTTGACCGCGTCACCTCGCGCGTCTCCTTCGTCTGCTCGACCGAAGGCGGCATGGACATCGAGGAAGTCGCCGCATCGACCCCGGAAAAGATCCTGTCGTTCTCGGTTGACCCGGCCACCGGCTACCAGGCCTACCACGGCCGCCGCATCGCCTTCTCGCTGGGCCTCGAAGGCAAGCAGGTCAAGGAATGCGTTGCCCTGATGGGTCAGCTCTACAAAGCCTTCATCGAGAAGGACATGGAGATGCTGGAAATCAACCCGCTGATCGTCACCGACGAGGGTTCGCTCAAGGTGCTCGACGCCAAGCTGGGTTTTGACGGCAACGCTGTCTATCGCCACCAGGACGTTGCCGCTCTGCGCGACGAGACCGAAGAAGACCCCAAAGAGCTGGAAGCGTCGAAATACGACCTGAACTACATCGCTCTGGACGGTGAAATCGGCTGCATGGTGAACGGCGCGGGCCTCGCGATGGCCACCATGGACATCATCAAGCTTTATGGCGCGGAACCGGCAAACTTCCTCGACGTTGGTGGCGGCGCCACCAAAGAGAAGGTGACCGAAGCCTTCAAGATCATCACCTCGGACCCGAACGTCAAAGGCATCCTGGTGAACATCTTCGGCGGCATCATGCGCTGTGACGTCATCGCCGAGGGCGTTGTTGCCGCAGTGAAAGAAGTTGGCCTCGAAGTGCCGCTGGTTGTCCGCCTCGAAGGCACCAACGTTGAAAAGGGCAAGGAGATCATCAACACCTCCGGCCTCAACGTGATCGCCGCCGACAACCTCAGCGACGGCGCCGAAAAGATCGTGAAAGCGGTCAAGGGCTAAAACCTCTTCGGGTGGCCTGCCTTGGGCCACCCGCTCCCCCCCTGTTATTCTGCATGAGCGTCTAGATGGAAATCATCGTTCATATCGGCCGCCCCAAGACCGGCTCCACCACGATCCAGTCTTTCCTTGATCTGAACAAGGAAGCTCTGGTGGATCAGGGCATTCACTATGCGGCCGAGCTCAGCAACACGCCGAGCCAGAAAGAATTCGCCATCGCGGCCTGCGATTTCGGCGACATGAAAGTGCCCGCAGGCTCCGTGCGCACCATGGCCAAGATCACCGGCCGTGAATCGCTGCGCAAATACGCGGCCGCCTTCGAAGAGAAATTCGCCGCAGCCCGCGCCAAGCTGGGCAAGGACGACACGCTCGTCATCTCCTGCGAACAGATCAGCGTCTGGTTCCAGAAGGTCGAGAAGATCAAGAAGGTCGACGCCTACTTCAAACAGTTCGCCGACAAGGTGCGCTATGTCATCTACCTGCGCCGTCAGGAAGACGTGATCCCCTCGTCCTACTCGCAGCGTATCAAGGTGGGCCAGACGATCTCCTTCCAGGAACACATCGACGGGCTGATCAAGAAACTCGACTACAACAAGATGGTCTCCAACTGGGCCGAGGCCGTGGGCAAGGACAACATCCTGCCTGCCCTGCTCGAACCCGACTATCTGCTGAACGGCGATCTTGTGGATGATCTCTGCCAGTTGCTGAAGATTGATCGCAGCGGTCTGAAAACCCCGCCGCGCGCCAACGAAGCACTCTCGGTGGATGCCACGACCGTGCTGCGCATCCTGAACGAGATCGAACCCTTCGCCACCCCCGAAGGCGATTACAACCCGCGCCGCACGGGTGTCCTGACCAAGCTGATGGAGATGTCGATCGGCGGCGATCGCCAGGGCCTGACCCGCGATCAGTACGAAGCCCTCCGCAATGCGATGGACCCACACAACGAACAGCTGCGCGCCGCCTTCTTCCCCGAGCGCGAGGTGCTGTTTCCCCGCCGCCCGGACCAGAAACTCGTCGAACCCCAGGAAGAGACGAACACCGACGCAATCGAATTGGCCCTTCGCCTGAACTATGGCGCCGAGCCCAAACCAACCACGTAATTCACTGAACTGAGGAACCACAAAAATGGCCGTACTCGTAGACGAAAACACCAAAGTTATCTGCCAGGGCTTCACCGGCTCGCAAGGCACCTTCCACTCGGAGCAGGCAATCGCCTATGGCACCCAGATGGTCGGCGGCGTCACCCCCGGCAAAGGTGGCAACGAACACCTGGGCCTGCCCGTGTTCAACTCGGTCCACGAGGCCAAGGCGAAAACCGAAGCCAACGCCTCGGTGATCTACGTGCCCCCGCCCTTCGCGGCCGACTCGATCCTCGAAGCCATCGACGCCGAGATGGAACTGATCGTCTGCATCACCGAAGGCATTCCGGTGCTGGACATGATGAAAGTAAAGCGCGCGCTCGAGAACTCCTCGTCGCGCCTGATCGGCCCGAACTGCCCCGGCATCATCACCCCCGACGCCTGCAAGATCGGCATCATGCCCGGCCACATCCACAAGCGTGGCTCGGTTGGCGTTGTCTCGCGCTCGGGTACCCTGACCTATGAAGCCGTGAAACAGACCGCAGACATCGGCCTCGGCCAGTCGACCGCCGTCGGTATCGGTGGCGACCCGATCAAGGGCACCGAGCACATCGACGTCCTCGACATGTTCCTGTCGGACGAAGAAACCCAGTCGATCATCATGATCGGCGAGATCGGTGGTTCGGCCGAAGAAGAAGCCGCAGAATTCCTCGCCAACGAGCGCAAGAAAGGCCGCTGGAAGCCGGTCGCTGGCTTCATCGCGGGCCGCACCGCACCTCCGGGCCGCCGCATGGGCCACGCCGGTGCCATCGTTGCCGGTGGTAAAGGCGGCGCGGAAGACAAGATCGCAGCCATGAACGAAGCTGGCATCGTGGTCGCCGACAGCCCCGCAGGCCTCGGCGAAGCCATGCTGAAAGCCATCGAACTCGGCTAAACCAACCTCGTCCCGGGGCATACCCCGGGACCACGACCGGAGGCCCCGGGACAAGCCCGGGGCGCGACACGCATGAAGGCCAACGCCAAGGCACATGAACATAGGGCAGCGCCTGACCCTGGGGGGGCGCCAAGCGCCCTCCCGTGGGGAGGGTCGGGCGCTGCCCGGCGTTGCCGCCGGGCGGGGATTGCCGCAATTGCCGCGGCGCTTTCAAGCTTAATGCTCACGTCGCCTTCACTGGCCGGTGCATCACTTGTCGACAAAACAATGCTTGCCTGTGGAAAGGCCATGGAATTTGGCCCTAACCTCAAGAGCACTTTAAGCTCTTTCGGCTGGATTGAATTCTCCGCGCCGCTGTCAAAGCGATTCTCCAGACTCGCCCATGACGGATACGGCCTTTTGTTTTCGCTGGATCCGGAAAGTGAAATGGACTGGAACGAAGTCCTGGAGACTGGCAAATCCTTTACCAGCCACCATCTCGAGATGTTGCAACGAGGCGACGCTTGGGGCTTTGTCGATACCAAGAATCCCAAAGCGGTTCTTTTGGTGATCGGGTCAACAAAAAACGGCAAAATCGACCTTGAGTGCCTTTACGCAGGACCGTCCTCTGAGCAATCCGACAAGATGTTGGATGAGCTGAGAGAACGCTACAAACAGCTAGGCATCACTCAGATGCACCCGGAAGCCCATCTTGCCTACGGAGAACTCAACTCAGAGATTGGCTCTCCAACCAGAAGCGCAGTGTTGTCCATACAGATTGCGAAATACCTAGAACCAATGAACGGCATTTGGGGAAGGCCTGCTCGTGTAGAGACAGCTTTCTCTATTCGCAAACAATCCAAGAAGTGAGGCTTCGAATATGACAGACCAAAGCCCAAACGACATCTTCCACGCCTCCAGCTTCATGCAGGGGCACAACGCGGAATACCTCGAACAGATGTATGCCCGCTACGCGAGCGATCCCAATGCCGTTGACGAGGCATGGCAGGCCTTCTTCCGCCAGCTGGGCGACGCCGAACTCGACGTCAAGGCCGAGGCAAACGGCCCCTCGTGGCAGCGCACCGACTGGCCGCCGCAACCCGCGGACGAGCTGACCTCCGCCCTCACCGGCGAATGGGCCGAACCCTCCGAAGCCAAGGCGGCAGGCAACAAGATCAAGGCCAAGGCCGCCGAGAAAGGCGTCGAGGTTTCCGACGCACAGGTCCGTCAGGCGGTGCTGGATTCGATCCGCGCCCTGATGCTGATCCGGGCCTACCGTATCCGCGGCCACCTGGTTGCAGACCTCGATCCGCTGGGCATGCGCAGCCAGACCCCGCACCCCGAGCTTGATCCGAAATCCTATGGCTTCACCGACGCCGACATGGACCGCCCGATCTTTATCGACAAGGTTCTCGGCCTCGAAATCGCCACCATGCGCCAGATCGTCGACATCGTGAAGCGCACCTACTGCGGCACCTTCGCGCTGCAATACATGCACATCTCGAACCCCGAGCAGGCCGCCTGGCTGAAAGAGCGTATCGAGGGTTACGACAAGGAAATCAAGTTCACCCGCGAAGGCCGCAAGGCCATCCTGAACAAGATGGTCGAGGCCGAGGGCTTCGAGAAATTCCTGCACGTCAAATACATGGGCACCAAGCGTTTCGGTCTGGATGGCGGTGAATCGCTGATCCCGGCAATGGAACAGATCATCAAGCGCGGCGGCTCGCTCGGCCTCAAGGAAATCGTGATCGGCATGCCCCACCGTGGCCGCCTCTCGGTTCTGGCCAACGTGATGCAGAAACCCTACCGCGCGATCTTCAACGAATTCCAGGGCGGCTCGTTCAAGCCCGAAGACGTGGACGGCTCGGGCGACGTGAAATACCACCTCGGCGCCTCTTCCGACCGTGAATTCGACGGCAACAACGTGCACCTGTCGCTGACCGCCAACCCCTCGCACCTCGAGGCGGTGAACCCGGTTGTTCTCGGCAAGGTCCGCGCCAAGCAGGACCAGCTCAATGATGACGAGCGCACCGCCGTCATGCCGATCCTGCTGCACGGCGACGCTGCCTTCGCAGGTCAGGGTGTCGTGGCCGAATGTTTCGCCCTCTCCGGCCTCAAGGGCCACAAGACCGGCGGCACCATGCACATCGTGGTGAACAACCAGATCGGCTTTACTACCGCGCCGCACTTCTCGCGCTCCTCGCCCTACCCGACCGACAACGCCCTGGTGGTGGAAGCCCCGATCTTCCACGTCAACGGCGACGACCCCGAGGCCGTGGTCCACGCTGCCAAGGTCGCGACCGAATTCCGCCAGAAGTTCCAGAAAGACGTCGTCATCGACATGTTCTGCTATCGCCGCTTCGGTCACAACGAAGGCGACGAGCCGATGTTCACCAACCCGGTGATGTACAAGAAGATCAAGGGCCACAAGACCACCCTGTCGCTCTACACCGAGCGTCTGGTCAAGGACGGCCTGATCCCCGAAGGCGAAATCGAAGACATGAAGGCGGCCTTCCAGGCCAAGCTGAACGACGAATTCGAAATCGGCAAGGAATACAAGCCCAACAAGGCCGACTGGCTGGATGGCCGCTGGTCGCACCTCGATCGCGAAGATGGCGACTACCAGCGCGGCAAGACCTCGATCACCGAGGACACGCTGGCCGAAGTGGGCAAGGCCCTGACCACCGCGCCCGATGGCTTCCCGCTGCACCGGACCGTTGGCCGCCTGCTGGAAACCAAGAAAGCCATGTTCGAAAGCGGCAAGGGCTTTGACTGGGCCACCGCCGAGGCACTGGCCTATGGCTCGCTCCTGACCGAAGGCCACCACGTGCGCCTCGCGGGCCAGGACGCCACCCGCGGTACCTTCTCACAGCGCCATTCGGGCCTGGTGAACCAGGAAACCGAAGAACGCTACTACCCGCTCAACAACATCCGCAAGGGTCAGGCGCAATACGAAGTCATCGACTCGGCCCTGTCGGAATACGCGGTTCTGGGCTTTGAATACGGCTACTCGCTGGCGGAACCGAACGCGCTCACCCTCTGGGAAGCCCAGTTCGGCGACTTCGCCAACGGTGCTCAGATCATGTTCGACCAGTTCATCTCTTCGGGTGAATCGAAATGGCTGCGGATGTCAGGTCTCACCGTCCTCCTGCCGCACGGCTTCGAAGGTCAGGGCCCCGAGCACTCCTCGGCTCGTCTGGAACGCTTCCTGCAGATGTGCGGTGGCGACAACTGGATCGTGGCGAACTGCTCGACCCCGGCCAACTACTTCCACATCCTGCGCCGCCAGATCCACCGCAGTTTCCGCAAACCGCTGATCCTGATGACGCCGAAATCGCTTCTGCGCCACAAGCTCTGCATCTCGGAAGCCAGCGAATTCACCGATGGCTCCTCGTTCCACCGCGTCCTCTGGGACGACGCACAACAGGGCAACTCGGACACTGCGCTGAAGGCCGACAAGGACATCAAGCGCGTCGTCATGTGCTCGGGCAAGGTCTACTATGACCTGCTGGAAGAACGTGACGCCCGTGGCATCGACGATGTCTACCTGATGCGGATCGAACAATACTATCCGTTCCCGGCGCACTCGCTCATCAAGGAGCTCGACCGCTTCAAAGATGCCGAGATGGTCTGGTGTCAGGAAGAACCCAAGAACCAGGGCGCGTGGTCGTTCATCGAGCCGAACATCGAGTGGGCCCTCACTCGTATCAAGGCAAAGCACACCCGCCCGACCTACGCAGGCCGTCCCGCATCGGCCTCGCCCGCAACTGGCCTCGCAAGCCAACACAAAGCCCAACAAGAGGCGCTGGTGAATGCCGCGCTGACCATCGAAGGATAACGACACATGACCGAAGTTCGCGTCCCCACCCTTGGCGAAAGCGTCACCGAGGCCACCGTGGCCACCTGGTTCAAGAAACCGGGCGACGCCGTTGCCGTTGACGAAATGCTCTGCGAGCTGGAAACCGACAAGGTAACCGTCGAGGTTCCCGCTCCGGCCGCTGGCGTCATGGGCGAAATCATCGCCGCTGAAGGCGACACCGTGGGCGTTGATGCCCTGCTGGCGACCATCGTGGCCGGTGACGGCGCCGCCGCAGCCCCTGCCCCGGCCGCCGAAGCCGCGCCCGCCGCTGCCCCCGCAGCCGCTGGCGGCGACAGCGTGGACGTCATGGTGCCGACCCTTGGTGAATCGGTGACCGAAGCCACCGTCTCGACCTGGTTCAAGGCCGTTGGCGACACCGTTGCCCAGGACGAAATGCTGTGCGAACTGGAAACCGACAAGGTGTCGGTCGAGGTTCCGGCCCCCGCCGCTGGTGTTCTGGCTGAAATCACCGCGCCGGAAGGCACCACCGTGGACGCCACCGCCAAGCTGGCCGTGATCTCCTCGTCGGGTGCCGTTGCTGCCGCTGCTCCGGCCGCAGCCCCCGCTGCCGCGCCTGCAGCCGCTGGCAAAGACGTCGAAAACGCCCCCTCGGCCAACAAGCTGATGGCGGAAAAAGGCATCGACCCAGCCAACGTACAGGGCTCCGGCCGTGACGGTCGCATCATGAAGGAAGACGTGCTCAAGGCCGCCATCGCCCCGGCCCCCGCTGCGGCCCCGGCCCCGGCCGCCGCACCGCGCGCGCCGTCTGCTGCCGAAGATGCCGCCCGCGAAGAGCGCGTGAAGATGACCCGTCTGCGCCAGACCATCGCCCGCCGCCTGAAGGACGCGCAGAACACCGCCGCGATCCTGACCACCTACAACGAGGTGGACATGACCGAGGCCATGGCGCTGCGCAAACAGTACAAGGACGAGTTCGAAAAGAAACACGGCGTCCGCCTGGGCTTCATGTCCTTCTTCACCAAGGCCTGCTGCCACGCGCTGAAAGAAGTGCCGGAAGTGAACGCCGAGATCGACGGCACCGACATCGTCTACAAGAACTACGTCCACATGGGCATCGCCGCAGGCACCCCGCAGGGTCTCGTGGTTCCGGTGATCCGCGACGCCGACAAGATGTCCTTTGCCGAGATCGAGAAAGCCATCGGTGAAAAAGGCCGCCGCGCCCGCGACGGCAAACTCTCCATGGCCGAGATGCAGGGCGGCACCTTCACCATCTCCAACGGTGGTGTCTACGGCTCGCTGATGTCCTCGCCGATCCTCAACCCCCCGCAGTCGGGTATCCTCGGCATGCACAAGATCCAGGACCGCCCGATGGTCATCAACGGCGAGATCAAGATCCGCCCGATGATGTACCTGGCCCTGTCCTACGATCACCGCATCGTCGACGGCAAAGGCGCCGTGACCTTCCTCGTCCGCGTAAAAGAGGCACTGGAAGACCCCCGTCGCCTGCTGATGGATCTGTAATCCAAACCGATCCTCTCCACGGCAGGGTATCTGCTCGTGGAGAGGATCACTCGCTGCCCGGCACAGTCGGGCAGACGCACTCTTCGCTACACTCCCGAACAAAAGTTGAGTGGAATCAAAGCGCAGCCCCCGTGAATGGCGCATCCTGTTGGAAACAACAAAGGAACTGACTCATGGCTACTCACATCCTCTGGCAAGCAGACGTCGCTGACTTCGACGCCTGGCTCACGGTCTTCAAGGACGATGCCAAGAACCGCAAGGCCTCGGGCATTGTCGACCTCCACGTCTGGAGCGACCCGGACAAGGCAGACCACGCCGTTGCCCTCTTTGCCGTAACCGATCTCGACCGCGCCCGCGCCTTCTTCGGCTCGGAAGAGCTTGCCATGCACATGGAGCGCGACGGCGTCATCAACGTCTCCGTCAAACTCCTGACCCCCGCCTAACCCTGATCGCCCAACGCGGCCAAACACGCAAAAGGACCGAGGTCCGCAAGGAAACACAACCATGTCCCAATATGACGTCCCGATGATAGGCGCCGATTGAGCCATGACTGCGCTGTTTCACGACATTCCGGGCCCCGTCCGCCTGCCCCAGCAGCGGATTGACAAGCTGGCCGCCCACTACGGCGACCAATTTGCGCACAAGCACCACATGGTGCGTTACCTGCACGATTTCGTCAGCCCGCCCAGTGGCCGCTGGATCTTCAAATCAAACGGGAAATCCGGCACCTCGACAGCGCTGGCTTTCCTGTTCTGGGCGGAATTCGGCGTGCCCCTGACGACCTCCCTGATCGAAGCCGACAACGCTCACGAAGACAACCTGCCGCACCGGTTGACCAACCTGAATGTCTTCCGTTTCGTCCACCAGCGGTCGGACGTCAATTGGCTGCCCGGCTATCTGAGCGAGGCCACCTACCTGGCCACGGTGCGCCATCCCGTGACGCGCCTTGTCTCTGCCTTCAACTACCTCTGCCGCTCGCACGAACTTAGCATCTCGCAGTTTGCCGGCGACCGCGTCCGCCTCAGCGCCCTGACCGGCTTTGACTGGAACACCCACGCCGGAACCACAGAAGGGTTCACACGCTTTCTCGACTACATCGACTATGGCCTGACCAACAACACCAGCCTTTTGGTCGAAAGCCACTGGGCCCCGCAGTTCAACACCATTCGCCCCGACATCCTCGCCCCCACGCTCATCGGCAAATGCGAGGACTTCGGAAGCTTTTTCCGACAGCTGGCCGACCGCTTTGACCTGCCGCGCGACCACGCGGCGGCCTTCGCGGAAAAGCCCCGCAACGTCGGCACCTATCAAGGCCGGGACGCGACACAGGACTATGTCGCCGACCCGGGCACCCGCAACCGCATCCGCGACCTCTACGCCAAGGATTTCGAGGCCTTCGGATATGACCTTTAACCCCCCAGCCCTTGTCGGTACCCTCAGGATCGTCGCCTTGAGGCTCCCCCAACGAAACTAGGAGACACCCATGTCCCAATATGACGTCATCATCATCGGTGCAGGCCCCGGCGGCTATGTGTCCGCCATCCGCTGCGCCCAGCTGGGCCTGAAAACCGCCGTGGTCGAAGGCCGCGAAACCCTGGGCGGCACCTGCCTCAACGTGGGCTGCATCCCCTCCAAGGCGCTTCTGCACGCCACCCACCTGCTGCACGAAGCGGAACACAACTTTGCCAACCTCGGCCTCAAGGGCAAAAGCCCCTCGGTCGACTGGGACCAGATGAAATCCTACAAATCCGACGTCGTCGGCCAGAACACCGGCGGTATCGAGTTCCTGTTCAAAAAGAACAAGATCGACTGGATCAAGGGCTACGGCACAATCGAAGCCGCAGGCAAGGTCAAGGTCGGCGACACCACCTATGAGACCAAGAACATCGTGATCGCCTCCGGTTCGGTGCCCGCCTCGCTGCCGGGTGTCGAGGTCGACAACGACAAGGGCATCGTCGTGGATTCCACCGGTGCGCTCGACCTGCCGAAAGTGCCCAAGAAGATGGTTGTCATCGGTGCCGGTGTCATCGGTCTCGAACTCGGCTCGGTCTACGCCCGCCTCGGTGCCGAAGTGACCGTCGTGGAATACATGGACGCCGTCTGCCCCGGCATGGACGCCGACGTACAGCGCAGCTTCAAGCGGATCCTCGAAAAGCAGGGCCTCAAGTTCATCATGGGCGCCGCCGTTCAGGGTGTCGACACCACCAAGACCAAGGCCAAGGTCAAGTACCAGCCCAAGAAGGGCGGCGACGAGGAAGTGCTCGACGCGGATGTCGTTCTGGTCGCCACCGGCCGCAAGCCCTACTACGAAGGCCTCGGCCTCGACACCGTCGGCGTTGCCCTGACCGAACGCGGCCAGGTTGCCGTTGACGGCCAATGGCGCACCAACGTGCCGGGCATCTACGCCATCGGCGACGTGATCGAAGGCCCGATGCTGGCCCATAAGGCCGAAGACGAAGGCATGGCCGTCGCCGAGGTGATGGCAGGCAAGCACGGCCACGTGAACTATGGCGTGATCCCGGGCGTCGTCTATACCACTCCCGAAGTGGCCACCGTTGGTGCCACCGAAGCCTCGCTCAAGGCCGAAGGCCGCAAGGTCAAGGTCGGCAAGTTCATGTTCATGGGCAACGCCCGCGCCAAGGCCGTTGGCCAGGCCGAAGGTGCCTTTGCCAAGATCATCGTCGATGCCGAAACCGACCGCGTTCTGGGTGCCGCGATCATCGGCCCGTCGGCCGGTGACATGATCCACGAGATCTGTGTTGCGATGGAATTCGGTGCCTCGGCCCAGGACATCGCCCTGACCTGCCACGCCCACCCGACCTACTCGGAAGCCGTGCGCGAAGCCGCCCTGGCTTGCGGCGACGGCCCGATCCACAGCTGATCGTACGAACCCCGTGCGCTGCCCTGCGCCCACCGCACGGCACGACAGGCTTCAAACACCGAAACCCTCGCAGATGTCTGCGAGGGTTTCTCAATTTGAAACGGCGGCTATTCGGACTTTCCAGACTTTCATGGTGAATGTTTAGATGTCCGGTAGGGGCACTTTCCGCTACTTGGACCAAAAATCCGATTGCGCAAGTTCTGGGTCGAATTCACTTGCCACAGATGCAAGCCTGCTCTCGTCACCAAAAAAATCGAGGGTATTGAGATGAACATCAGAGAAAAGCTGTCTGCGAACGAATGGAAGGGCGAAATCGGCTTCACTATTGAAAGCCGCGAGCCTGAACGCGTGGTTGCCAGAATGCCGGTGACCGAAGCTGCAAAGAACCCGTTCGGGACAATGCATGCTGGGGCCTTGATCTGGTTTGCCGACATCGCAGCGACCCTCTGCGCAATCGGCGATTTGGAAAGCATTGGTGAAGACGGGTCCGGTTTTCCACTCGCCGTTGATCTTCACACAGTCTTGTCGGGTAATGAAAGGACGGGCGATCTGATCGCAACATCCACCACGGTCAAACGCGGTGGCAAACTCATTGTCATTCGCACCGAAGTTCGCGGAGAAACGGGTCGTCTGTTGATCGATATGACAACCACCCACTTGCGCGCAGGTTGAAGAGCTTCGAGAGTACCCGCCATTCGTATGACGGGTGCCTTTTTGTCTTAAGCCGATGTCAGGAATTCAGTGAGTTGGTCAATGGTCGCTTCGTTCGTGCGTCCGTTGGTGACGCAGGCCCGCAAAACAGGTTTGCCCTCGAACAGTGCCTTGGAAACCCAGAACCGCCCATCTGCGTGAACGGTATCGACATAGCCTTGCACAGAGTCGTGCCCTTCCGGCGGAACCATGCAGCTCACCCCCATGAGTGATCGGTTTGCCTGCGACCACCCCGCCTTCTTCAGGTTCTCCGTGAAACGGTTCGTCAGTCGAATAGAGCGTTCCACATGGTCTGCGTAGCCGTCCCATCCGGCGGCCCCAAGGGAGAGAAACAGGCGCAATCCTACGAAGCGACGTGACCATTGGTTCGAATTCACATAGAAATCCTTGGCCGCCTCGCTTTCAGGCATGTAGCTGGCCGAGATACGGAATACCTGTGCCGGTATGTCGGGGCGTGAGGTCAGGAACATGCCTGCCCCCATCGTGGTGGCGAACCATTTATGGGCGTCAATCGTGATAGAATCCGCCTGCTGAATACCATCCAGCACGGACCGCCCTGCCTTGCTGGTAATCATTGCGCCGCCCCATGCCGCATCAACGTGAAACCACATGCCATGTTTCTGGGCCAGAGCACCGCAAGGTTTGAGAGGGTCGATCATCCCTGCATTCGTGGTGCCAGCAGTGGCCACAATCAGAACCGGAACGCAACCGTTTTTCAAATCCTCATCAATGGCGACCGCAAGGCAATCCACGTCCATCTGGCCTTGACCATCAGTTGCGATCAATCGAACGGCGTTGCGCCCGATGCCAGCCGAATGCGCCATCTTCAACCATGCAAGATGGCTTTCCTTCGAGACGTAAATCGTCGGCTGACCGCCGAACGCATAGATGCCCTTGTCGCTGTACTCCGGACATTTCGCCTGCAAGGCACATAAAACAGCCGTCGAATTGGCCTCGGCACCGCCACTGGTAAAATGCCCTCCAGACCTCTTGGGAAGTCCTGCGCGTCGGGCCACTTCATTGATGACATGCTGTTCGATTTCGACGGCAGCAGGCGCATGGGAATACACACAGATTTGCGGATTGAACATCGACGCGATCCGATCCGCACATTCTGCGGCAAAGGTAGGTGCCGGATTGAACAGGCCAAGATATCCGGGATGAGTCATCTGCACACTGCCAGTGTCGAGCGCATCAATCACCCAGTCCATCAGCGGTTCAAGGTCTTCCGACTGTTCAAACCGCTTGGATTTCAACTCCACTAACCAATCAGGCGTCAACTCCGCCGAGGTCGCACTGCGACTGGCGTAGTCACGGCGAGCCTGGTTGAGCCGCTCGGTCAACGCATTTTCTGCGTCCATCAGTTGGTCAAGGTTTGGGAAGAGTGCATCGCGTCCGTGCATGGGGAGATCCTGTGGTTACTTTCGAAGAAAAGTACCAATCTCGAATTTTTCAATCGACCCGAAACATGCGGTTTTCGCCTAGCACTATTGCAACGCTCACGAACCAGATACTGATCCGGATCAATGGCGGCTTTTGGCGCATCACTTCAATATGTGTGGAGCGCAGCATTGGTCAAAAAGGCCTCAAACCAGCCACCAGAGCATTGCTCACGGCCTCACCTGCACGGCATCACCAGAACTACCGCCAATCCCTTTCAACCAACTCCCCTTTTCAGTCCGGCCTTTCATGCAAAAACGTATTCTTTAGTCTGTCATCATCGTTGGCTTCGCAATCGGCCTGGTGGGCCAGAAGATGTGTCAGCAGAACCCGACGCGCGTGGATAGCATCTATTCTCTCTTTGCCGAAGTCTGCCTTCCCCAGCATCGCGGCGCTCAGCTGCCTGCACTCGATGCGCTTGGCCTCGTTTCATACGTTCCCAAAGACGGCAACCTTCTCTGGATCGACCCCCTGTCCGAAACCTTTCTGAAATTCGACGATCGCAGCTGTTCCATACAATTCCATGACCGCAAGACCGGCCTGACCCGGGATCAGGGTAACGCGCTTGCCAACATGATCGCGGGACTGGTGGAAACCGAATTCCCCTCCCTGCGCCTCGACCCCGAGGTAAAGCTTCAGGAAACCGCGATGACAAAGGCATGGATGGCGGGCGAATTTGCGAAACCCTGGTCCCACACCTAAAAAACGACAGCCCCGGGGGGACCAAGGCTGTCGTTCGCACGGATTACCGCACATACGCTCCGTGAGTGGGCGCGTCTCGCAAAACCAACGAGTACAGGGTCATACGCAACAGCCAGCCATTTCCGTCGCACCGCCCACGATCTTTTTCGAACAGGACACAAAGAAAAACGCCCACCGGCCGGCGGGCGTTCACGTCATCGCAAAGGCAGGACGGATCAGGACACCGCCTTCACTTCCTGTTCAGCCTCAAACCCCGCCTCGCGCATCAAGGCGTTGGAATGGGTCTCCACCTCGTCTTCCAGCTCTGCCATGAAGGCATCCTGCGCCTTGCCCGAGGCAATCGGATCAAGAAACTCGACCACCGCCAGCCCCGGCGTGCGCAGCATGGTGCCCTTGGGCCAGAACATCCCGGCATTGGTCGCCACAGGCACCGCATCCTGCCCGGTCTCCTTGTAGAGAACATAAGGCCCCACCTTGTAAGGGCGATACTCGCCCACCGGCACCCGCGTGCCCTGCGGATAGATCACCAACTGGCCCGGCGGCACGCGGCCGCTTTCAACATCAGCCAGCATCGCCTTGATCGCCGCACCCCGCTTGCCCCGGCGCACCGGCACACATCCCAGACGCCACGCATAGACCCCGATGATCGGCGTGAACAGCAACTCGTACTTCATGATAAAACGCGGTTGCGGCACCGCCTTGAAGATCATCATGATATCGAGGAACGACTGGTGCTTGGCCGGAACCAGAACCGCGCCCGTCGGCACCTCGCCGCGCACCTCGGAACGGATGCCCACGATCCATCGCGCGCTCCAGAGCGCCCAGGTCGCATAGGCCTTGCAGGCGGTCATCGCCCCCTTCGGCGACACCAGCGCCCAGGGGAAAAACACGATGCCCATCGCCAGCATCATGACCGCGTTCTGAACCACGTAGAAAATGGACAGAACCCACTGTACCGCCTTGCGCATCAATCCAGACCTCTCAACGTTCTGCGCGCCGCCGCGCGGGTTGCAAAGAAGGCGACCATGCCAGCAAGAGGCACGATCAACAAGGGCAACAACCACGCCGCGCCCTGAAAGCCAAGCCCGGTCAGGAACCCGCCCTCTTCCTGCGCCGATGGCAACAGGAACACCGCCGCCCCGCCCGCGACCGTGCCCACCAGGGCCCCCGCCAGCGCCCGCAGGGTAAAGCGGCGCACAAAGGCCTGCGCGATATAGCTGTCCTGCGCCCCGATCAGCCGCAGAACCGAGATCACCTGCGCGTTCGCCGCCAGCGCTGCCTGCGCCGCAAGGGTGATCATCGCAGCCGTCGTTGCCCCGATCAGCAACACTGCCACGATCCCCAAGAGCCGCAGCCGCGCCGCAGCCTGCTCAAGCGGCTTGCGCCAGCGCGTATGGTCATCCAGCACCGCCCCCGGCACTTCCGCCTGCAACCGCAACCGCAACCCGGCGGCATCATAGCCCTCTTCAGTCTCCAGTATCTCGATCAACTGCGGAATCGGCAGGCTCTCGACCGGCAGTTCCGGCCCGAACCACGGCTCAAGCAAGGCCCGCTGTTCGTCCGACGACAGGGCCCGCGCATCCGCCACGCCGGGCGTGGTCTCCAGCACCCGGATCGCCGCCGCCGTCTGGTCGGCCATCTGCCCCGCCGGGGCCGAAATGCGCAGCGTCGAACTGCGTGCCAGCTCGTCCCCCCATCGGGCCGCCAGCCGCCCCGACGCCAGCGACAACGCCAGCGCAAAGACCGCAAGAAACGCCATCGCCGCCGCTGCAAAACCGGTCAGCCGCGCCGTGATCCCCGACGGCGGCACCACGCGATCGCGATAGACATCCCCGACGATGAACAACTTGATGCTCTGCCCCACGCTCACAGGTCCGCCCCCGCCAGTTGCACCTTGCGGTTTGCAATCCGCAGCACCCGCGCCTGCACCTTCTGCGCCTTCGCCGCGCGGATCAGGTTCAGGTCGTGGGTGGCGATCATGATGGTCTTGCCCATCCGGTTCAGCTCGATCAGCAGCCGCAACAGGCGCTGCGACATATCCCAGTCCACGTTGCCCGTCGGCTCATCGGCAAGCACCACATCCGGCGACATGATCACCGCCCGCGCCAGCGCCGCACGCTGACGTTCCCCGCCCGAAAGCTCGGGCGGCAGGGCGCTGGCCTTGTTGCCAAGCCCGACCCAGTGCATCAACTCCTTGAGGTTCGACACCTGCTCGAGATCATCGCGCCCCGCCACCGTCAGCGGCAGCGCCACGTTGTCGGCCACCGGCAGGTGATCAAGAAATTGACAGTCCTGATGCACCACCCCGATCCGCCGCCGTGCCATGGCGTGATCGTCGCGGTCCATCTCGCGCACCTCTTTGCCAAACAGCTCGGCACGCCCCGCCGTCGGCACCAACGCGCCATAGCACAGCTTGAGGAAAGTGGTCTTCCCCGACCCCGACGGGCCGGTCAGGAAATGGAACGATCCCGGCGAAAGCTTGAGCGACACGTCACTCAGAAGCTCTCCACCACCATAGCTATAGGCAATGTTCTCAAGTTCTATCACAAGACGCGCCCTCGTTTACTCAGGTCCCGTTGTGCCTGAGCCACAGCTTGGTTTCAATCCGTCCCGAGCGGCTTTGCTCTTTTCCAAAGGCCACTTAGGCCATATGCTGCCACAAGAATAAGTGGTTGGGGACATCCAGAGGGACAATATGCGGCTAAGCTGCCCGAATTGCGGTGCACAATACGAAGTGCCCACCGAGGTCATCCCGGAATCCGGGCGCGATGTGCAATGTTCGAACTGCGGACATACGTGGTTCCAGATGCACCCGGATCAGGACGTGGAGATGGCAGCCGAGCTTGGCACCTCCACCCCCGACGAAAGCTGGGCCGAGGATGCGCCCGCTCCCGAACCTACGCCAGAAGTTGCTGCTGCCCCCGAACCTGCACCGGAACCCGAGGCTCAGGAACATGAGGTGCAGCCGCCCGATTTCACCTTCGACACCGAACCGACACCAGACCCGGAACCCGAAGCTGAACCGGCCGAGGCTGAACTGAGCGAGGACACAGTCTCGGCGATTGCCGACATGATCGCCGATGCCGCCGCCCGCCACGCTGAAGAGGCACCGGCAGAGGAAGAAAGCGCCTTCGAACCGGTCCCCGACCCCGAAGACATCCCGGAAGCAGAAGACACCGGCGAAGCGCCGGTCCAGCGTCGTGAGCGCCGCAAGATCGATCCGAACGTGGCCGACATCCTGCGGCAGGAAGCCGAACACGAAGCCTCCGCACGCGCAGAAGAAAGCCTCGCCGATCTCGAATCCCAGCCCGACCTTGGTCTGGACGACAAGGATGACATGGCCGCCGGTGCCCGCGCCCGCATGCGCCGTATCCGCGGCCTGCCCGAAGAGGCCGAACCGCAAGAAGACGTCGCAGAAGCCGAAGAACACCATTCACGCCGCGAACTCCTGCCTGACATCGAGGAAATCAACTCGACGCTCCGTTCAGCCGACGAACGCGGCATCGGCGAGACCGCAGCCGCCGCAGCGCCTGCCCGCCGTCGTCGCAACTCGGGCTTCCGCCTTGGTTTCGGCTTCACCATGCTGATCGCTGCCATGATCATCCTCGCCTATGTCTACAACCGCGAGATTGTTGCCGCATGGCCGGCGGGCGAACCCTATGTCATGATCTTCATGGACAAGGTCAACGCCGCGCGTCTGTGGCTCGACACCATGGTCACCGAGGGCATGTTGTGGCTCGACGAGAAAGCCGCCGCAGCCGGTGGCGAAGTCAACTAACGAAAAACGCCCGGCATCATGGCCGGGCGGTTTCTTTGGCCACTAACGCCTGAAATCCCCTAGAACCGATCCAGCAGCCGACGCAGATACCCGCGTTCTTCCTCGCTGCGTTCGGCCTCTCCGGCGCGACGGCGGATTTCATCCAAAAGCTTACGCGCCTGCCGATAGACATCCTCATCCTGCAACAACGCATCGCCGTTGACCTGACCATTGCGCCCGTTGCGGCTGCGCCCCAGCGGATCCTGCAGGCCGCTCTGCGCCTCCTGCCGTCCTTCCTGACCCTGCCCCTGGTTCTGGTTGGCCATCTGTTCACCCAGATTGCGCATACCTTCGCGCAACGCCTCCATCGCCTGCGCCTGCTGGTCGATGGCCTCCCCCAGATCATTGCCCCGCAAGGCATCTTCCGCGTTGTCCATCGCCTCACCCGCACGTCCCAGCGCCTCGGCGGTGGCATCGCCCTCGGGCGTCCCCTGCCCCGGCATCCCGTTGCGCAGGGCATCAAGCTGATCTCTCAAAGCCCGCTGCCGATCGGCCAGCGCGCCGGGCGTACCGCTTTCGCCTTCCTGCCCCTCGCCCGAGCCTTCACCGGTGCCGTCATGCGCCTGTCCGCGCCCTTCGCCCCCGCTGTAACCTTCGTTGCCCTGGCTCTGACCCGTATTGGCGCCGGGGTTGAACTGTTCCTGCAATTCACGGAACGCCTGATCCGACAACCCCTGCTGTTCGCGCAGGGTCTCGGCAAGACCTTCCATCGCCTGCTCGCCCTCGCCCTGCTGGCCCTGTCCCTGTCCCTGCGTGACCTGCATGTTTTCCATCATCTGCTGGAACTCCTCGAGCGCCTGCATAGCCTCGGCCATCCGCCCCTGTTCCATCAGCTCCTGAATGCGGTCCATCATCCGCTGCAGATCATCCTGATTAAGCGTCGTGGAATTCTCGGCAAACTCCCTCTCCGACGGATCAAGATCTTCCATCTCGCGGTTCTGCTGCTGCGCCAACTGCCGCAGGTAATCCTGCGTCGCCTCGCGCAACTCCTGCATCAGGCGCGCGATTTCCTCCTCGCTGGCCCCGTTCTTCATCGCCTCGGCCAACCGGTCCCGCGCCCGCTGCATCCGGTCCAGCGCGTCATCCAGATCGCCATCCTCCAGAAGGATCGCCAACTCCCACATCGCCTCTGACAGTTCCGCAACCTGAGCATCCGCCAACCCATAGGGCAAGGCATTCTCCAGACGCCGCAGGATTGTCCGCAGCCGCAGATAGCTTGTCTCGTCCTGAAAGATGCCCTCTTCCGGCCGATGCGAAATCGCACGCAAAAGCTGGGCAATGCGCGGGCCATTGTCACGCGACCACAAAAGGTCGCGCCGCAACTCGATCACCGCCGCCGCCATCGGATCGAAGAACCGCCGCGCCGGCAGATCGGTCCGCAAGTCCTCTGCGACCCCCACCTGCCCCGCCGCATCCTCAACACTGAGGGCAATCCGAACCGGCAAATGCGCCCAGGGGTGCTTCGAGAAATCCTCGATCAGCACCTCCTTGAAACTGTCCCGCCCACCGGCAACCGGCAGCGGCAGCTCCACCTCGATCGGCACCATGCTCTCTGGCGCAAATGCCAGCCCATAGCGCCGCACGACCGCCTCGAGATCAAGCGATATCCGCGCCGACCCGGCCACGATCTCGTAATCGTCCACCGCCTCGAACGGCAGGCTCATCTCCCCCCGCGCCGACACATCCGCCGCGCCGGCAACCGCCACCTGCGGCGCTCCATCCGCGAGCATGACAATATCCCAGCCGCGCCCGCCTTCGCCCTCAACCGCCAGCTGCCCTGACCGCGCCACGGTGAAATCCTGCTCAGGGTCGGCGGCACTCGGAACATCCTCGACCCGCGCCGACACGCTTTCCGCCAGCGTCAGCGCCCCGACCTCGCCATAAAACCGCAGGATCACGCGGCTGCCTTCCGGCACCTCCAGCTCCCCTTCCGGCTGATCGGCAAGATAAAGCGAAGGCCGTCCGGTATAGGCCGGCGGCTCGATCCAGCCTTCCCACGACGGCCCGGTCAGAACCGCCGCACCGCCCTGCGCCATCTCGCCCACGGTGCGCACCTGCGCAAACGAGCCGAACAGGAAGGCCACCGACAAGGCCAGAACCGCCACATAGCGCAGCCCGAAGGGATCAAGCCGCGACACCTTCAGGTCAGGCTCCGCCGCCTCGACCCCGTCCAGCGTCTTCAGCATCCGCGCCTGATGCGCGCGCCACACCGCCTGCGATGCCGGGTCATCCGCCCCGACGGCAGGGGTATCGTTCAGCGCCTGCAAGGGACGCGCCGGCAGCGTCGCATCCAGCCGCGCCATCGCCTCGTCGCGGCTCGGCACGGCAAACCCGCGCGCACCGCGCCACAGGAACCACAGCCCGGCCGCCACCACCACGAGACCCGAAGTCCACAAGAATTCCAGGGAAAGCTGCTCGTGCAGCCCCATCATCAACGCGGCCAGCACAACGAAACACAAGGACCACAGCGGCCAGAACCCGCGCGTCACCCGCTCGGCCAGCATACCGACACGGGTCACGGCCAGAACCCGGCCCAGCCGTTTCATCACTTTGTCAGGCGTCTTGTTCGCGTTGGTCATACGATTCCTCGAATGACCCAGGACATAAGTGTCCTAGAGCCACTCAGGAATGGTATCGCGATTTATCATTTCGTCAAAGGTCGGGCGTCGGCGGATAACCGCAAATTGATCCCCCTTGACCAGAACCTCGGGGATCAGCGGCCGCGAGTTGTATTCGCTCGCCATCACCGCCCCATAGGCCCCCGCACTGCGGAAGGCGATCAGGTCACCGGCCGCCACCGGTTCCATCACCCGCTCCTTGGCAAAGGTATCGCCGGTTTCACAGACCGGACCCACGATGTCATAGGTGTGCTTGTCCACACCCGCCTCGGCCTCGATCACCGGCACGATATCATGATGTGCCTCGTACATCGCCGGGCGGATCAGGTCGTTCATCGCGCCATCCACGATCATGAATTCGCGATCCTCGCCCTCTTTCACATAGATCACCTTCGACACCATGATCCCGGCATTGCCCGCAATCAGGCGGCCCGGCTCGATTTCGATCTCGCAACCAAGATGGCCCAGCGTCTCCTGGATCAGCGCCCCGTATTCCACCGGCAGCGGCGGGGCATCGTTGGAACGGGTATAGGGAATGCCCAGACCGCCCCCAAGATCGAGCCGGATAATCTCGTGCCCGTCCGCCCGCAACTCCTCGGTCAGCGCCGCCACCTTCTCATAGGCCAGCTTGAAAGGCTCAAGCTGGGTCAGCTGGCTGCCGATATGCACGTCGATCCCGACCACCTTGAGGCCGGGAAGGCTGGCGGCATGGGCGTAAACCTCGCGCGCCCGGCTGATCGGGATGCCGAACTTGTTCTCGCTCTTGCCGGTCGCGATCTTGGCATGGGTCTTGGCATCCACGTCCGGGTTCACCCGCACGGTGATCGGTGCCACCACACCCAGCTCAAGCGCCACAGCGTTGATCACTTCCATCTCCGGCTCGGATTCCACGTTGAACTGGCGAATGCCCCCGCTCAGCGCCGCGCGAATTTCCTCGGCCGTCTTGCCGACACCGGAAAACACGATCCGCTCCCCCGGCACACCGGCTGCAATCGCGCGGGCATATTCGCCGCCCGACACCACATCCATACCCGCGCCCAACTCGGCAAGGGTCTTCAGGATCGCCTGGTTGCTCGCCGCCTTCATCGCGTAACAGACAAGGTGGTCCATCCCCTCCAGCGCCTCGTCGAACAGGCGGAAATGGCGCTCCAGCGTCGCCGTGGAATAACAATAGAACGGCGTGCCCACCGCGGCGGCAATCTCGGCCACCGGCACGTCTTCGGCAAACAACGCCCCGTCACGATAGAGAAAATGATCCATCAGCCCGTCCTTCCACGCGAAATCCTTCGCCCCTCATAGCCAGCAGGCCGAGGGCAATCAATCAATCAGTCTTCAATGTACTGAAAATACTCCCGCCGGAGGCGGACCCCGCTCAGAACCAGTTGCCAACCGAGAGGGTCACCGGACCGGAATTGACGCTCACGCCACCATGCACCCCGTTGGTGCCGATTCCGATTGTCGTGTTCATGGTCGGCGGCACGGGTTCACCATCCACGCCGCAGGCCGCAACCAACGCCATCACACCCAAGGCAACAAGAACGCGCATCACATGATTCCCTTTCATCGAGCTGCCCCAAGTCTACAGCGCCCCACGCCTGGCCGCAAAGCCATGCGCGGCCTGACGCCCAAAGTTCAGAATGTCACCCCGACCCGCGCCTGTCCGCTCACGGTAACACCAGTCTCCGGTTTCGGCGCGGGTGGTGTCGCCGAAGGGGCAAGCGGCGGGGCGCTGCACGCGGCAACGCCCAGGACCAGCGCCAGAAGGATCGCCGCGCGCATCAAAGCGCCTCTTTCCAGCGGGCCACCTGCTCCAGAACCCGCACCGGCGACGTGCCGCCATAAGAGGTGCGCGAGGCCACCGAGTTATGCACGCCCAGAACGCCAAAGACATCCTCGGTGATCGCACCGTGAACCGAGGTCATATCCTCCAGCGACAGATCAGGCAGGTCACAGCCGCGCGATTCGGCCATCGCCACAAGGGTTCCGGTTACGTGGTGCGCATCGCGGAACGGCATGTTCAGCGCCCGCACCAGCCAGTCCGCCAGATCGGTCGCGGTCGAGAACCCGCTGCCCGCCGCCGCCTCGAGCGACTCGCGGTTGGCGGACATGTCCTTGACCATGCCTTCCATCGCCGCCAAAGCCAGCATCAGGTTGTCGGCGGCATCAAAGACCTGTTCCTTGTCTTCCTGCATGTCCTTGGAATAGGCCAGCGGCAGCCCCTTCATCACCATCAACAACGCGGTATTGGCACCAAAAATCCGGCCGATCTTGGCCCGGATCAGCTCGGCCGCATCGGGGTTCTTCTTCTGCGGCATGATCGACGATCCGGTCGAGAACCGGTCCGACAGGGTCACGAAACGGAACTGCGCCGAGGACCAGATCACCAGCTCTTCGGCAAACCGGCTCAGGTGCATGGCACAGATCGACGCCGCCGCCAGAAACTCGAGCGCAAAGTCACGGTCCGAAACCGCATCGAGCGAGTTCGCCGCCGGACGGTCAAAGCCCAGCGCCTCGGCGGTCATGTGGCGGTCGATCGGGAAAGACGTCCCCGCCAGCGCCGCCGCACCCAGGGGCGATTCGTTCATCCGCTTGCGGGCGTCTTCAAAGCGGCTCTTGTCGCGGCCGAACATCTCGACATAGGCCATCATGTGATGCCCCCATGTCACCGGTTGCGCGGTCTGCAGGTGGGTAAAGCCCGGCATCACCCAATCCGCACCGGCTTCGGCCTGCGCCAGAAGCGCCCGGATCAGCGCCTCGACACCGGAAATCGCCGCGTCGATCTGGTCGCGCACCCACAGTTTGAAGTCGGTCGCCACCTGGTCGTTGCGCGACCGTCCGGTGTGCAGACGTCCCGCCGGCTCGCCGATGATCTCTTTCAGACGCGCTTCCACGTTCATGTGGATGTCTTCCAGCGCGGTCGAGAATTCGAACTTGCCGGTCTCGATCTCTGACAAGACCGTGAGAAGCCCTTCCCTCATCGCCTCGGCGTCGCTATCTGTCACGATGCCTGTCGCGGCCAACATCGCCGCATGGGCCCGCGAGCCTGCAATGTCCTGCGCCGCCATCCGCTGGTCGAACCCGATCGAGGCGTTGATCGCCTCCATGATTGCGTCCGGTCCGGCGGCGAAACGGCCGCCCCACATCTGGTTCGAGGTATCTTTGGTCATGGTCTGCCCTTCGGAGGGAAATGGAATGTCGAAGTCCGCGCTGGTTTACATGGGCAAGGCCCTCTGTGCAATTGCGGCGATTGCCTTAGTTTTCATCGTGAATACCGCTCCCGGCGCATCTGCCGCCGACATGAGCGAAATCACCGAGATGCGCGAGGGCGACATGCGCAAGCTGATCGTCCACAAGGAACCACGTCCGGTCTCGTCCAAGGCCTTCGAAGATGCCAATGGCAATGCCATGACCCTGGCCGACTATCAGGGCAAGATCGTGCTCTTGAACTTCTGGGCCACATGGTGCGCCCCCTGCCGTCACGAAATGCCGATGCTGTCGGAACTGCAAACCGAACTGGGCGGCGATGACTTCGAGGTCGTGACCCTCTCCACCGGTCGTGGCCCCCTGCCCGCCATCAAGAAATTCTTCGACAGCATCAACGTCGACAACCTGCCCATGCACCGCGACCCCAAGGCCAACCTGGCCCGTGAAATGGCTGTCCACGGCCTGCCGGTGACGGTCCTGCTCAACCGCGACGGTCAGGAAATCGGTCGCCTCATCGGTGATGCCGAATGGAACAGCGACAACGCCAAGGCCATCCTCGCCCGCGTGATCGAAACCTCCAAGTAAACGCGCCTGCGCCTCCCCCGCGGGGGCGCAGCAACCGCCTCAGTTCGTCGACTGCGGCAACCGGTTCACAGGCCCCCTGCGATCCTCCCGTGCCGGCTCGGCCCGCTCCCCAGCCTCAACCGACGCGTCCATCCGCCTTTCCAGCACCTTCAAAGCGCTCCAGCCAACGGCGAACAGGCCCAGCAGAAAACCGGCCAACAAAACCCCGAACAATACCCGCATCACACCAAACTCATCCGTAGAACCGTGGCGCTCAACCACAACCCTAGGTTTCACAAGAATTTGGCAAAACTTTGAAATCACATGAAATGATTTCGAAAATCACGGGCCATCTTCACCCGACGGCCCCTGAAGTTCTGGATAGCGTCACGACTGGTCGGTCAGGTCCTGCGCCAGCATCAGGGCGTTGCCGTCCGGGTCATAGAAGGTGGCCGTCTTGACCATGCCTTCGATCACCTCGGTCGGCCCGTCAAACCCCACACCCGCACCTTCCAGCGTGCTGCGCGCCGCGTCGATGTCGGCGATTCCGAAAACCGGCACACAGTTGCCCGGGGCAGGTTCGATCTGTTCACCAAAGCCGATGGTCACCCCCGCCGTGCGGGTGGCAATCTCCGACCAGCCCGCCTCATCCGCGTGATACAGCGTCTCGAACCCCAGCATGTCGGCATACCACTTGGCACTGGCATGGCGGTCCTTCACCGACATGGCGATGGTAATCGTGTCTTGCAAAGAAATCAGCGACATCATCTTTTCCTCTGTCTGAAAATGTATTAACTATACTTTATGGACATTGCAGCCCTTGTCAACATCACCTCCCGCGCCTGGACCCTGCCCATCCTTGCCAGGCTCCACGAGGGGACACAGGCCAGACAGGCGCCCCTGCTTGCGGCCACGGGGGCAGGCCGCACCGCCTTTGCCCAAAGCCTGCAACACCTGATCGACATCGACCTCATCGAGCGCAACCCCGGCCACGGCCACCCGCTGCGCCCCGAGTTCCGCCTGACAGCTCAAGGAATTGAGGCCGCCGCCCTGGCCCATGCGGTACATCAGGCGACCACCCCTGCCGGTCTCCCCCTCCTGCGCCGCACATGGGTTCTGCCCATCCTAAGCACCCTGCAAGCCCCCCGCCACTTCAACGAGATCGGCAGGCACCTCGGCCGCATCACCGACCGCGCCCTGTCGCAATCGCTCAGGATCATGGAAGATCACGAATGGGTCCTGCGCGACGTCAGCACCGCATCGCGCCCGCCAAGACCGCTCTACAGCCCGATCAATACCGGCCTCGCCCTCAGCCGCATCGCGGCCCCCCGCATCACCCTGTCGCCCTAGCGGGTCATCAGATACTCGGCCACCGCCTGATAGGCCGGCAGCGAGGTCGGATCGATGAACCCGTTCTGCGCCTTCGGGTAAGAGGCCAGCCTTACCAGAACCATCTCGGCCGTGGGATCGACATAGATCGTCTGGCCGTGCACCCCCCGCGCCGCAAAGGCCCCGTGTGGATTGTGGAACACCCACCACTGGCTTGTGTAGCTGCCGCCCTCAAGGGTCGGAAAACCCGCGAACTTGGCCGGATCACCCCCGGCCGCAATCCTGCGCACCACCTCGGCGGGGAACAGCCGCGTACCGTTGATCTCGCCCTGGTTCAGCATCAGCATCCCCAACCGGCCGAGATCCCGCAGCCCCGCCGTCACACCGCCACCGGCAAAGGGCACCCCCTTGCCATCCACCGTCTGATAAGCGTCCTGCTCGGCCCCCATGCGCCGCCACAGACGCTCGGATGCAAGCTCGGTCACCGACTGTCCCGTGACGCGGCTGATGATCCAGCCAAGCATGTCGGAATTGATGGTCTTGTAATGAAAGGCCTCCCCATGCGCGCCCTCGGGTTGCACCTGTTGCAGGTATTGCCAATACCCGTCCGGCCCCTCGTAGCCTTCGGGTTTCGGCAGCGGGCTGGCCGCGCGGGAATACAGCCAGATATCGGCCTCGGGGTCCGAATAATCCTCCGAGTATTTCACCCCCGTCGTCATATCCATCACCTCGCGCACCGTGGCGCTGGCAAAGGCGCTCCCTTCGATCTCGGGAATGAGATCACGCACAAGCGGGGTCTCGTCCAGCACCCCCTCGGCCACGAGGATTTCCCCCAGAAGGCCGGTGATCGACTTGGTCATCGACATGATCGCGTGTTTGCCGTCTTCCTCCAGACAGCCGAAATACCGCTCGTAGACCACCTGCCCCTTGTGCAGGATCAGCATCCCGTCGGTGTAATTGGCATAAAGCGACTCGTCCCAGGTCATCTCGGCATCGCTGTTCATCGGCACAAAGGTCAGCGCGTCGATCTCGGCCCGCATCTCGGCAAAAGCCGCAGGCGACGGGTAATCAAGCGGCACCGGCGCCCCGATCCCGCGGCTGATCTCTTCGGTGGGCAGGAACTCGCGAAGATGGCACACCGACCAGCGCAGCTTGGGGAAACTGAAATAGTTCGAATCAGGCTGCGTGATGATCTTGTCCGCAGGCGGTGGAAACCCCTGCATCCACCCCATCACCCGCGGATCCGATTGCCGCGCATCCAGCGTCTCGGCCCGCGCCATGCCAACAGTCAGCCCCACACCAAGGGCCGCACCAGCGAAAACCGTGTTCTTGAAAAGTGTCATTTGGAAATTTCTCCCGATGGCAGGGCCAAATCACGCCCTCTCTTCCCAAAATTTAGAGCATCCCCCCCTGTCGTCCACCGCGCGCGCCACAAACGAACGTGCAAGCCCTGCGACAATTCTCATTGACGCAATCCGCATTCTCAGGCACCAGTTTGCGACGATGGTTCCCCAAGGTACGCCAAGGGGATGAAAAGGGAATGCGGTGCGGCCAACCACGGCCAAATCCGCAACTGCCCCCGCAACTGTAAGCGGTGAGCAACGCCACGATCCACTGGCCGACAGGCTGGGAAGGGTGGCCGCGCCATGACCCGCAAGTCAGGAGACCTGCCATCATCTGTTCAACCAACCCGGGACGGGGTGTCCTGGAAGGAGGCTAAGATGACGCGTTCCTTGCGTTTTGACATGACTGGCACCTTCCCTCCCCGCATGGCGACAGGCGGAGCGGGACATGAGCGATCATCCTGACCACTTTCTTCTGATCTGCGACACCTGCAAAAGCCAGGCCCACGCACAAGCACTGTCCGACCGTCTGTCCGGCACCCTGCCCGACGGGTTTGCCATTCGGCTGGTCTCCTGCATGGCAGGCTGTGACCACGGCCAGACCGTCGGGTTTCAGGCCCCCGACAAGGCGCAATACCTGTTCGGCGAGATTGAGACCCGCGCAGATCTTGACGCTTTGGCAGCGTTCGCGCGCCAATACCGTGATACGCCGGACGGCTGGACCAATGCCACCAACCGGCCACGCGCCCTGTTCAGGAAAACCCTGTCACGCATGCCCGCCCTTCCGTCGGGGGGCACCTCATGACAGACACCGCCTTTCTCTCGGTCCAGAACGTCAGCTTCCGCACCCCGAACGGCAACACCCTGCTGCACGACGTCTCTTTTGACGTCGACGAAGGGGCGATCCTTGCCATCGCCGGCCCCAACGGTGCCGGAAAAACGACGCTGCTCAAACTCCTCTGCGGTCTCGAGCCCGCGTCCGACGGTGACATCTGGATCAAGGGGCAGAACCTGAAACAGCTGTCCGCAATGGAACGCGCCCGCACCATCGCCGTGGTCAGCCAGCAAGAAGCCCCCGACGGTCGCCTTACCTTGCGCGACTATGTGGCACTGGGCCAAATCCCGATCCGCGCGGATGCCTCGCAGGACGACAACGCACACGACCTTGACCGCATCCTCGACCTGACCCGCCTCAGGGGACTCGCCTCGCAGAAGATGGGTCGCCTGTCCGGCGGCGAACGGCAACGCGCCCATATCGCCCGCGCTCTGGCCCAGAACCCGTCGCTGCTGTTTCTGGATGAACCCACCAACCACCTCGACCCCGATGCCAAGGGCCGAATGCTGTCTCTCGTGGCCGATCTCGGCATCACCGTGGTGATGATCCTGCACGACCTCGTGCTGATCCCCGAGTTCGCCACCCATGTCGCGTTGATGAAGTCGACCCGCCTCGCCGCCTTCGGCCCCACAGGGGACGTTCTGACACCGGACAACGTCCTCGCAACCTTCGGCGTCGATTACCTGCAACTCCCGCATCAGGGCCGCATCATTCCGGCCCTCGACATCCGCAAAACGAACACCAAAACCTAAAAGGAAATCCCCATGATCCCCAAACTCTGGCCTGCCGCAATTATCGCCGCTCTGGCCACCAGCGCGACCGCCGGCGGCATGACCGTCGACAACTGCGGCGAACCGCTGACCTTCGAGAAGGCACCGGAACGTCTTGTCGTACATGACATGAACATGACCGACATGGCCTTCGCGCTTGATCTTCAGGACAAGATCGTCGGCCTCACCGGCATCACCGGCTGGTACAAGACCAGCCCGGAATTCGACACCCTGCGCGGCGACATCCCCGAGCTCGCGCCGAAATACCCCACCGTCGAAAACCTCGTGGCCGCCCAACCCGACCTGTTCTTCGCGGGCTGGTACTATGGCATGAAACCCGGCGGCGAAGTCACCCCTGACACCCTCGCCCCCTTCGGCATCAAGACCATGATCCTGACCGAAAGCTGCGTCCACCTCGACAAGAACCGCCCCCAGGCCAGCATGGACCTCCTGTTCAACGACGTCCTGCGCCTCGGCAAGGTGATGCAGGTTGAGGACAAAGCCGCCGCGCTGGTCTCCGGCTGGCAAGACGAGTTGGCCGCGATCGAAGCGAAAACCGCCGACCTCGCCAAACCGCGCGTCTTCCTGCTAGATGGTCCTGCCGATGCCCCCTTCACCGCCGGCAAATTCGCCATCCCCGACGCGATGATTGCCGCCGCCGGTGGCGAGAACATCACCCACGGTATGGACACCAGCTGGGGCCGCACTTCGTGGGAAACCGTTGCCGCCGCCAATCCGGAATTCCTCGTCCTGCTCGACTACCAGACGGGCAACGGCGCCGAGGACACCTTCAAGTTCCTTCAGGAACATCCGGTGATGTCGCAAACCGACGCCGTCAAGAACGCCCGATGGATCGGCCTGCGCTACGAAGAGCTAACCCCGGGGCCGGCAAACATCGCCGCGATCTCGAAAATGGCCAAGGCCATGCACCCGGGCCTGAACTGATATGGGCCGCTTCGGCCTCATAACCTTCGCGGGGGCGGTCATCCTGATCGCCCTCGTCCTGCTGTCGGCCGCCTATGGCACGACATCCATTCCCCTGTCCGAGACCATCGCCGCAATCGCGCTTGGCACCGGCCTCACCGAAGGCGACATGTCGCCCCTGCACCGCATCGTCTTTGACCTGCGCCTGCCGCGTGCCCTGTTTGCCGCCGTCATCGGCGCGGGCCTCGGGATCGTCGGCGTTGTCCTGCAAACCACGACCCGCAATGACCTTGCCGATCCATTTCTCTTCGGCCTCTCCTCCGGTGCCGCCGCCGGGGCCGTCTTTGTCATCACCGTAACAGGCGACATCCTTGGCCTCTGGACCCTGCCGCTTGCCGCCTTCTGCGGTGGCCTGATCGCCTCCGGCATCGTTCTCGCCCTTGTCCACGGCCTGCGCATGAGCGCCCCCGAAAAGCTCATCCTCGCAGGCCTTGCGGTCTCCTTCCTGTTCTCGGCCATCACCAACTACCTGATCTTCGCCGGCGACAGCCGCGCCGCGCATTCGGTGATCTTCTGGATGCTGGGCGGCCTCGGCCTTGCCCGCTGGGAATCCTTCCCCCTTGTCTGCACCGGCCTTGCGCTTATCCTCGCCTATGCCCTCTACCGCAACCGCTGGCTTGATGCGCTGCTCACCGGAGACCTGACCGCGGCAACCCTCGGCGTCCCCGTTCAGGGCCTGCGCTTTCGCATGTTCTTTGTCGCCGCCCTCGCCACCGCCGTCTTTGTCTCGGTCGCCGGGGTCATCGGGTTTGTCGGCCTAATGGTGCCCCACATCGCCCGCGGCATCGTCGGCCCGCTGCACCGCCACCTTGTTCCGGCCGCCGCCCTGATCGGCGCCATGCTGCTCACCGGCTCCGATATCCTCAGCCGCCTCCTGCTTGCACCACAGGAACTGCCCGTCGGCATCGTCACCACCTCGCTTGGCTCGGCCTTCGTCTTCCTGATCCTGTTCCGGGCCAGCAAGGCAGACAGATAAACGCCGCTGCGTTGACGCCACGCCACCTTTGACAGCCCCCTCTGCCTGCCACTTACTTGGGCAAGGGAGAGAGACACATGCCATTGGAGATATTGGGACCACTGGTTGTTCTGGGCATCGCGGGAATCGCGTTGCTCCTGCACCGGCTGGGCCTCACCGCCCCGCGCCACTTCCGCTCCGAAGACGACGTCCGCAGGGCCTGGGCGCGGGAATTTCCCAATACCCCGCCGCAAGACATCCTGATGTCGAGTGACGCCAAGGCGGCGCTGATTCTTCTCGGCAACCGCGCGGGCCTCACCTGGTGCTTTGGCGACGATACCGTCTCGCGCCTGCTGCGGGATCACGAGACCACCATTACCCCCTCCGGCCTGCGCATAGACCTTCCCGATTTCGGCGCGCCGCAGGTAGAGATCACCCTGACCACGGCAGACCTCGCAAAATGGCAGGAGGCCATGAACAGCCTATGACAGATACCCTCACATACCCCGATGTCGTCAGCCTCGCCGTGCCCTTCTTCATCGCCGCCATCCTGTTCGAACTGATCTGGATTCGCAGCACCGGCAAGGGCGGCCGCTACGAGACCCGCGACGCCATCACCTCGCTCATCATGGGTGCGGGCAACGTGGCATCGGGCATCCTTCTGGGCTTCATCGCCTGGGGCTTCTTCATGGTCCTTTGGGAAATCACCCCCCTCGACCTCGGAACAAGCTGGTGGGTGGTGCTGATCTGCTTCGTTCTCGACGACCTGCGCTACTACTGGGTGCATCGCTTTGGCCACCGCGTCCGCTGGGTCTGGGCCAGCCACGTCAATCACCATTCGTCGCAGCACTACAACCTGACCACCGCGCTGCGCCAGACATGGACCTACACCTTCACCTTCATGATGGTTGTCCGCGCGCCGCTGATCCTTGTCGGCTTCCATCCGGCCATGGTGCTGTTCTGCGGCGGCCTGAACCTGATCTACCAGTTCTGGATTCACACCGAGGCAATTAACAAAATGCCCCGCTGGTTCGAAGCCATCATGAACACCCCCTCGCACCACCGCGTGCACCACGGCCGCAACCCGCGCTACCTCGATTGCAACTATGCCGGCGTCTTCATCATCTGGGACAAGATCTTCGGCACCTTCGTGCCCGAACAGGACCACGACAAAGTCGATTACGGCCTCGTCCACAACCTCGGCACCTTCAACCCGCTGCGCGTTGCCTTCCATGAATGGGTCGCCATCTTCAAGGACATGTCCCGCAAGGGCCTCACCCTGCGCGAACGCCTGCTCTATGCCGTCGCCCCTCCGGGCTGGAGCCACGACGGCAAGCGCATCAACGCTGAAAAGATGAAAGCCAACCACCTCAAACGCCACCCCGAAGACGCGGGCACGCCGGGCTTTCAATAAGTCCGGCCGTGCGCCGCCTTAATGTCACCCGGGTGGCAGGCTGCACCGTCGCAATACCGACGTAATACCGACGTGGCACCGACGCGCGGTTTTTGCCTGTTTTCGCCTTTAACCTTTGAGTCGCGGAAAGGGGTTTTCCCGCGCAAAAGCCGCCACTTTTTCATGGCAGGGACAGCCCACAAGGTGGTCATTCACCATCCCCACCGCTTCCATGAAGGCATAGACAATCGTCGGCCCGCAAAACTTGAACCCGCGCTTCTTGAGATCCTTGGATATCGCCTGTGAAAGCGGTGTCTGCGTCGGCACATCCGCCTGCGTCACCCAGCGGTTCTGAAGGGGGGCAAAATCGACGTGTTTCCAGAGGTAGTGGTCAAAGCCCTCCTCGGCCTCGATCTCCTGCCAGACGCGGGCATTTGCGATGGTGGCCTCGATCTTGCCCCTATGCCGGATGATGCCGGGATTCTCCAGCAGGCGCAGCACCTCACCCTCGCCCCATTCGGCAATCACATTGGGATCAAACCCCTGAAAAGCCTCGCGAAAGTTCTCGCGCTTCTTCAGGATGGTGATCCAGCTCAACCCCGCCTGAAACCCGTCGAGGATCAGCTTTTCCCATAGCGCACGGCTGTCATACTCCGGCACGCCCCAATCCGTGTCGTGATAGTGGATGTAGATTTCTTCCGGCCCGGCCCAGCCACATCTTTCGTTCATCCCGCATCCCCGCTCAATTCGTCTCAAATCACGCCTTTAGGCGCTTGTTTACGGATTAGGCGGCATTCTTGCGCAAACCGCAACATGGGAAGGCATATGGGACAGCCGCGCAAAACCTCCGACATCCCTCCGGGACAGGAAGATCCCCTCTCTTTCGCCCTCTCCCGCCGCGACGCCCGCACGCTCGACATGGTGCGTGAGGCGATCCACCACAAACAGGTGCTTTTGGCCTATCAACCCGTCGTTCGCGCCACCGACATGCGCACCCCCGTTTTTCACGAGGCCCTCCTCCGCGTCCTCGACGAAACCGGCCGCATCATCCCGGCCCGCGAATTCATGGGTACGGTCGAAGACAATGAACTCGGTCGCCAGCTGGATTGCCTGTCTCTCGAATTCGGCCTCGACACGCTGGCCGCCCATCCCGATCTCAAGCTATCCATCAACATGTCCGCCCGCTCCATCGGCTATGGCCAATGGCTCAAGATACTGAATTCAAAAACGAAAACCCGCCCGGATGTTGCCGAGCGGCTGATCCTCGAAATCTCGGAACCCTCCGCCATGCAGGTACCGGAACTGGTAGTCGACTTCATGGATGACCTCAAGGCCAGAGGCATTTCCTTCGCGCTTGACGACTTCGCATCGGGCTTTACCAATTTCCGCTATTTTCGCGAGTTCTTTTTCGATATTCTCAAGCTCGACGGCCAATTCACCCGCAACATCCACGCGGATACCGAGAATCAGGCCATTGCTGGTGCACTGGCCTCAATGGCCAGAAAGCTCGACATGTTCACCGTCGCCAGCCGGGTTGAACACCCCGAGGACGCACAGACGCTCGCGGCTCTCGGGTTCGACTGCCTCCAGGGATTTCTCTTTGGAGCACCGACTGTTTCGCCCTCCTGGAAATCAAAGAAATGATCAAAAAGCGTCAAAAGATGAAACATTCTTGCGCCTGAGACAGAGTGTCCGTTGCCGCAATGCGGCGAATCCGCTATGGAACGCGACAAAGGCACGGAAGACCGCTTGTTTTAATGGGCGCGACCCAACACCTTTGACCTTGTCATTTGGTAGAGGACAAACACATGACCAACGTAGTTATCGCCTCGGCAGCCCGTACCGCTGTCGGCAGCTTTGGCGGCTCGTTCGCCAACACTCCCGCACACGATCTGGGTGCCACCATGCTCAAGGCTCTGGTGGAACGCGCCGGAGTCGACGCATCCGAGGTTTCCGAAACCATCCTCGGTCAGGTTCTGACCGGTGGTCAGGGTCAAAACCCCGCCCGTCAGGCCCACATCAACGCCGGCTTCGCCAAGGAAAGCGCCGCCTGGGGCATCAACCAGGTTTGTGGCTCGGGCCTGCGCGCCGTTGCTCTGGCAGCACAGCACATCCAGTTGGGTGACGCATCGATCGTAGCCGCCGGTGGTCAGGAAAACATGACCCTCTCGCCCCACGTTGCGCACCTGCGCGCGGGCACCAAGATGGGTGACGTGAAATACATCGACTCGATGATCCGCGACGGTCTGTGGGATGCCTTCAACGGCTACCACATGGGCCAGACCGCCGAAAACGTTGCCGAACAGTGGCAGATCAGCCGCGACGCTCAGGACGAATTCGCCGTCGGTTCGCAAAACAAAGCCGAAGCCGCCCAGAAGGCCGGCAAGTTCGCCGACGAAATCGTTGCCCACACCGTCAAGACCCGCAAGGGCGACATCGTGGTCGACAGCGACGAATACATCCGCCACGGCGCCAACCTCGAAGCCATGGCCAAGATGCGCCCGGCCTTCACCAAGGACGGCACCGTTACCGCGGCGAACGCATCGGGCCTCAACGATGGCGCCGCTGGCGCCCTGCTGATGACTGCCGAAGAAGCCGAGAAGCGCGGCATCGAACCTCTGGCCCGCATCGCCTCTTACGCCACCGCCGGCCTCGACCCGTCGATCATGGGCGTTGGCCCGATCTACGCATCGCGCAAGGCACTGGACAAAGCCGGCTGGGCCGTTGGCGATCTGGACCTCGTTGAAGCCAACGAAGCCTTCGCCGCACAGGCCTGCGCCGTGAACAAGGACATGGGCTGGGATCCGGCCATCGTGAACGTGAACGGCGGCGCCATCGCCATCGGTCACCCGATCGGCGCATCGGGCGCACGTATCCTCAACACCCTGCTGTTCGAAATGAAGCGTCGCGACGCCAAGAAAGGCCTCGCAACCCTCTGCATCGGCGGCGGCATGGGCGTGGCAATGTGCCTTGAGCGCCCCTAATTTGCGCGCCCTGCAACGATGATTCTCATAAGGGCGCCTAAAAAGGCGCCCTTTTTCGTACCAGTGACATCCTTTTATTGCATCCAATTGCCAGAAATAGCTGCGTTGCGGCAAAAAGCGCACGCAACAATGTTGCACACACAGCAATTTCTGCGTAACAGAATTACTTGAAGACATACGCCAGACTGGAGGAAGACCATGGCAAGAGTAGCACTCGTAACCGGCGGTTCGCGCGGCATCGGTGAAGCGATTTCGAAAAAACTGCAAGCCGACGGTTACACTGTTGCCGCCACTTACGCGGGTAACGACGAGGCCGCGGCCAAGTTCACCGCAGAGACCGGTATCAAGACCTACAAGTGGAACGTCGGCGACTATGAAAGCTCGGCCGCAGGCATCGCCAAGGTCGAAGAAGAGCTGGGCGCGATCGACGTTGTCGTCGCCAACGCGGGCATCACCCGTGACGCAGCCTTCCACAAGATGACCCCGGAAATGTGGCAGCAGGTGATCGACACCAACCTGACCGGCGTGTTCAACACCGTTCACCCCGTATGGCCCGGCATGCGCGAGCGTGGCTTTGGCCGCATCATCGTGATCTCGTCGATCAACGGCCAGAAAGGCCAGGCCGGCCAGGTCAACTATGCCGCCACCAAAGCGGGTGACCTCGGCATCGTGAAATCGCTGGCCCAGGAAGGCGCGCGCAAAGGCATCACCGCCAACGCAGTCTGCCCCGGCTACATCGGCACCGAGATGGTTCGCGCCATTCCCGAGAAGGTTCTGAACGAGCACATCATCCCGCAGATCCCGGCAGGTCGCCTCGGCGAGCCGGAAGAAATCGCACGTTGCGTGGCGTTCCTCGCCTCTGACGATGCGGGCTTCATCAACGGCTCGACAATTTCGGCCAACGGTGCCCAGTTCTTCGTCTGATCCGCATCAGACACGAAAACGCAAAGGGCCGGTCCTGCGACCGGCCCTTTCCTTTTGCACCGTAAGTGTTCGGCAAACCGAACTCAGCGGCACGGCTCCGTAAGAACCGGCTGGTTCAGCGGAACATTGCGGGATCGGAACACCCAGGCCAGGATCTGGCCAAACACCTTGGCACGTTCCTCATGGGCCGCCTGCATGGCAGCGTGAATGCGGGGATTTGCGGTCGCTTCAGTCATTTCCAGGCCTCCTTGGGCAAGCATCATTGAACTGAAACCAATATGCGCCTGTGTATTAAAACCTACAAACGAGACTTTTCAGGCATTCAGTTAAGCTGTACTTAAGTGAATATGTCTGATCGTCTCCCTCCCCTGACAGCCCTGCGCGCCTTCGAGGCCGCCGCGCGTCACATGTCGTTCGCCAAGGCCGCCGAGGAATTGCACGTCACCCCGGCAGCGCTGTCCTTCCAGATCAAGTCACTCGAGGATCACCTTGGCGCGCCGGTTTTCCACCGCCTGAACCGCGCCGTGGAACTGACCGAGGCTGGCCGCGCTCTTGCCCCGGGCGTCACCGATGGGTTCCAGTCCCTCAACACCGCCTGGCGCAGTGCCCAGCGCCTGACCAACGAGGTCACGCTGATGGTCACCGCCGGCCCTGCGTTCACCGCGAAATGGCTGGCACCCCGTTTCTATGAATTTGCCCGCGCTCATCCCGACATCGACCTGCGTTTCTCGGCCACGCTGCGCAATCTCGACTTTGCCCGTGACGAAGTTGATGTGGCCATCCGCTTCGGTCTCGACCAACAGGACCCGGGCCTCTGGATGCACCCGCTGGCTGGCGAATGGGTGGTGCCCGTGATGACACCGGACATGGCAGAGCGTTTCCCGACGCCCGAGTCCCTGCGCAACGCAACCTTGATCCACGACGAATCCATCGCCTTCCTGCGCCCACAGGTGGATTGGGCAGCTTGGTTCCGCTTGATGAACCTCGACATAGACGCCGCACACGGCCCACGCTTCAACGGCGCAGATCACTCCATCGACGCGGCCCTTGCCGGCGCGGGAGTGGCCCTCGGTCGTCGTGCGCTCGTGGTCAAGGACATCGACGAAGGCCGCCTTGTCGCGCCATTTCCCCATGCCATCGGCCTACAGGCCCGTTTCCGCTTCCTCTGCCGCGAGGGGACGGAAAACCGCCCACATATCGCGGCCTTCCGCGAATGGATGCTTGACGAAATCGCCAAGCTGACGCCAGTTACCGAGGCACTGACCATCACCCCGATCGAGGACATCCCCCCGCCATGACCCCCACCCGCGCAACTGCCATTGGTTTCGTTGCCGTCCTTCTCTGGTCGCTTCTGGCCCTGTTCACCGTGGGCACGGCACCCACCCCGGCGCTGTTGCTAAACGCGATCTGCTTCAGCATCGGCGGCACCATTGGCCTGATCTGGACATGGCGCACCGGCGGATTCGCCAAACTGCGGCAGGTCAGCTGGAAAATCTACGCCTTCGGAACACTGGGCCTGTTCGGCTACCACGCCCTCTATTTCAGCGCGCTGCGCCTTGCCCCCGCCGCCGAAGCCGGGCTGATCGCCTACCTCTGGCCGCTCCTGATCGTGCTGTTTTCGGGTCTGCTACCCGGTGAACGCCTGCGCAAAGGGCACCTGCTCGGGGCGGTCTGCGGTTTTCTCGGCGCGGCCCTGATCATTCAAGGCGGCAGCGGCGGCTTCAACGCCGAGGCCCTGCCCGGTTACCTGCTCGCCCTGCTCTGCGCCCTCACATGGTCCGGCTATTCCGTCCTGTCACGCCGTATCGGCGACGCCCCCACCGACACCGTCGCCGTCTTCTGCGTGGCAACCGCGATCCTCTCGGCCCTTATGCACGTCGCACTGGAAGTCACCGTCTGGCCTGCGGGAACCCTTGGCTGGGCCTCTGCAATAGCCCTTGGCCTCGGCCCTGTTGGCCTTGCCTTCTATGTCTGGGATATCGGGGTGAAACGTGGCGACATTCAACTGCTCGGCACCGCCTCCTATGCGGCTCCGCTCTTGTCGACACTGGTTCTGGTGGGGGTTGGGATTGCCGAGCCAACCTGGATGCTATTGGCGGCGACTGTCCTGATCACTGGCGGCGCGGTCATTGCCGCGCGCGCCAGCCTGAAGGCTTAAGCCGAGACCGAAAGACGCTCGATCTCTTCCTTGAGCTTGAGTTTCTGTTTCTTCATTTCAACAATGTCGAGATCGCTCGAACCGGGCGAGCGTTGTTCATTTTCGACTTGTTCCGAGAGGGCTTCGTGTTTGCGTTTCAATTCTTCCAGATGCGAGCTCACGCTCATAGGAGTCCTCCTCTCAATTGAGTTTTTTATCAGCCAGACCAGTGCAGCACACTTTTTCCGGTCTGTCACGCGGCAAGCGCATCAATTTGGCGACACTAAGTGGATTTGTGCCGAAAAACCTGCCGCCTTCATGAATCTTTCGTAGAAACCTGCCGCGAACAGCCTTGTTTCCTTGGGGATTCGCGCACCCTCCCCGACCGGAAACCATGCCATAAATCCACGGAATACCCGCTTTCCAATCAATGCAATCCTGCCCTCAAAGCGGGAAAGCCAGCGCCGCACCATCACGCAAAACGGCCCGGACGGGTTTGGAATAGTCCTCGCCATCCTGCAAATGCGCCGCGCCCTCGTGCAACATTACCGCCGCATGCAGACGAAACGCCGCCCGCCCGCCCTTGCGCCCGCGCACCAGAACAAGGTTGGCCTCTCGTCCCGCGCGCGCCTGCATGGGCAGTACCTGAAGCGATCCCAACCGCCCCTGCATGGCCCCAAGCAGATCGGGCAGCCGCTCGGCCCGATGGATGAAGGTGGCAAACCCCTTCGGCGCCAACCGCCGCGCAGCCACATCCACCCAGACCTCGAGCGGCGTATCCTCTCCCATTGCCACCTCGCGCCCGGCATCCGTGGCTGCGGTGCTGGCCGTGCGGTCGAAATAGGGCGGGTTGGCAATCACGTGATCAAACTGCCTCTGCCGCAAGTCCGCTGGCATCTCGGACAGGTCACAGGTCACCACCTGCATCTGCTGCCCGTTCACCTCCGCGTTATCACGCGCCAGATCGGCATAAGCCGCCTGCACTTCCACACCGAGAATCGAAAGGCCTGCCACCCGCCATCCAAGACATAAGGAGGCCGTACCAACCCCGCACCCCAGCTCAAGCACCGATTGTCCGGCCCGCGCAGGAACCGACGCCGCGAGCAACACCGGATCAACGCCAGCCCGATACCCCCGCGCCGGCTGGCGGATCGTCACCCGCCCATCAAGATAGGCATTTTCGGTGGTCTCCATCGCCTCAGCGCCCCAGGGGAATATCGTTGTCGCGCATCGCCCGTTCAGCGGCGGCAAGATCGTCCGTCCGCACCATCAACCGACGCTGGAAAACCCCGATCCCGCCTTCCAGAACGCTCATATTTACGTCCATTTCAAAGCAGTCTATACCCTCCCCTCGAAGGAGTGCTTGGGCAAAGGCGATGATCGTCGGGTCGTTGCTACGCAGAAGCTCTTTCATATCTGGGGATGTAAGGGCAGGTCTGACCCAATGTCGAGACCTGTGACAGGGAAGTGATGGGTTTGGATCAAGCTGCCACAAAACCGCATGAGGCGCTCAGCGCCCTTTTGGCCTCTGAACTTGAGGCCGTGAACACACTCATCACGGAACGGATGGCCAGCGAACACGCCCCCCGAATTCCCGAAGTGACAGCCCACCTTGTCGGGGCTGGCGGCAAGCGCCTGCGCCCGATGCTGACCCTCGCGGCCGCCCGCCTCTGCGGCTATGACGGCCCCTACCACATCCACCTCGCCGCCACCGTGGAATTCATCCACACCGCGACCCTGCTGCACGATGACGTGGTCGACGAAAGCGCGCAGCGCCGCGGCCGCCCCACCGCCAACCTCTTGTGGGACAACAAGTCCTCGGTTCTGGTCGGTGACTACCTGTTCTCGCGCTCGTTCCAGCTGATGACGGAAACCGGCTCGATCGACGTGCTGCGCATCCTGTCGAACGCCTCGGCCACCATTGCCGAAGGCGAAGTGCTGCAACTCACCGCCGCACAGGACCTGCGCACCGACGAAAGCATCTACCTGCAAGTGGTGCGCGGCAAGACCGCCGCCCTGTTCTCGGCCGCAACCGAAGTCGGCGGCGTCATTGCCGATGCCGATCCGGCCCATGTTCAGGCGCTGTTCGATTACGGCGACGCGCTTGGCATTGCCTTCCAGATCGTCGATGATCTGCTCGACTATCAGGGCGACACCAAGGCCACCGGCAAGAACGTCGGCGACGATTTCCGCGAACGCAAGCTGACCCTGCCGGTTATCAAGGCCGTGGCCAAGGCGGACGACGCCGAGCGCGCCTTCTGGGTCAAGACCATCGAAAAGGGCAAACAGGACGAGGGCGATCTAGAACACGCCCTGTCGCTGCTCAACAAGCACGACACCCTGTCCGCCACCCGCGAAGACGCGCTGGCCTGGGCGGCCAAGGCAAAAGACGCCATCGCCACCCTGCCCGACCATGAAATCCGCACCCTGCTGATTGATCTGGCCGATTACGTAGTGGCCCGCGTCAACTAAGCTTGGTCGCCACAACCCACCAGTCGGGGTTGTCCTCGGCAATACGCAGCGCCGCCTCACGGGCGGCGTTTTGCGTTTCATAGATCCCGAAACACGTCGCGCCCGACCCCGACATCCGCGCCAGCAGCGCGCCGTCCAAAGCCTCCAGAACCCTGTCGATCACCGGCTCTACCACCCGCGCGGGCGGCTCAAGGTCATTGCGCTGTGTCGCCAACCACGCGCAGAACGGCACCACACCCAATCCGGCAGGGATCGCCCCCATCGGCGGATTGTCCTTGGTTGCCAGCGTCTTGAAAACGGCTGGCGTGGGAACCTCCACGCGCGGATTGACCAGAACCGCAGGCAATTCCGGCACATCGGCCACCGGCGCAATCTCCTCTCCGATCCCGCGCATCGTGGCAGCCCGCGCCAGCGTACAAACCGGCACATCCGCCCCAAGCGAAAGGCCGCGATCTTCGGGCATCTCCGCCCCAAGCATCTCGCAGACCGCCCGCATCACCGCAGCCGCATCAGACGACCCACCACCAATTCCCGCCGCCGCAGGCAGGTGCTTTTCAAGCGTGATACGCGCCTCTGCCCCCAGCGCCTCCACCGCGCGCCAGACAAGGTTGCGGCCATCGGTTGGCACCCCTTCGGACAGGGGGCCGGTCACCTGCAAAGACATCTCACCGGGCGCACAGGTCACCCGATCACCGACAACGGCAAACACCACCAGCGAATCCAGAAGGTGATAGCCATCTTTGCGCTGGCCGGTCACATGCAGGGTCAGGTTGATCTTGGCGGGCGCAAATGCCTCAGTCGCCATCGGCCACCTTCAGGGGCGCTGCGCCCTCTTCCTCGAGCACCAGATCAAGCCCCACTTCCAGCTTGCGGCGGATGCGGTCCGGCTTGGCCTCTTCCTCGGTTTCTTCATCCACGAAAGACAGCGCACGCCGCCACTGGAACTCGGCCTCCAACACCCGGCCAACAGCCCAGTACACATCGCCAAGGTGATCGTTCACCACCGGATCCACCGGCATCAACTCGGCCGCCCGCTCCATATGCTCAACCGCCTCTTCATAGCGGCCAAGACGGTACAGCACCCAACCAAGGCTGTCGACGATATAGCCGCTGTCCGGCCGTGCCGCGACGGCACGCTCGATCATGTCCAGCGCCTCGTCCAGCTTGATCTGCTTCTCGACCAGCGAATAACCAAGATAGTTCAGAACCTGCGGCTGCTCGGGGCGCAGCTCAAGCGCCGCGCGAAAATCTGCTTCGGCCTTGTCCCACGCGCCCGTGCGCTCGTGGCAGATGCCACGGGCATAGAGCAGGAACCACTTTGAATTGTCGGCCTCGTCCGCAAGGTCCAGCGCCCGGTCATAGGCTTCGGTTGCCGCCTCATAGTCGCGCTGCTGACGGAACAAATCGCCCAGCGAGGAATGCACGATCGACAACTCTCCGTGGCTGCGGGCCAGTTGCTCCAGCACCTCGATCGCCGCCTCGTCCTTGCCCGACCGGCGCAAGGCATCCGCCCGCCCCAGTTCCGCCGCGTGATACGATGGGTGATCCGCAGGCACTTTCTTGTAGGTCTCTGTCGCCAGCTCATACCGGCCCAGTTCCTCAAGCAATCCTGCGGTCAGCAAAAGCGCCTCGAAATGATCCGGGCGCAGGTACTCGGCGGCCCGCGCATAAAGCAGCGTATAATCCGGCGAGGCCTCATGCTGGAGCGCGTTGCCGATGCTGTAGAACACCTCGGCAATCCCGTCCGTGGCACTGCGGATATAGGTAAAGGGGATCATCTTGCCCGACGTCAACGCATCATGTGTCGCCCGCAGGCTCGGATCCAGATCGCCGCCGAACATGTCGTCAAGCAATTGGATCGCGTCGGCATTCCGGTCAAGCTGGCTCAAGACTTCCGCCATCGCCATCACCGCGCGGCGCGTCAATTGAACCGCCCCCTGCCCTTCGTTCGAAAAAATCTCGTTCGCGCCCTCGTAGTCCCCGACGGATGCCAGCGCGAGGGCCTTCTGGTAGGCCGCGAACCCCGCAAGACCCGGCTCTTCACCAACCTGATCGAACTCGGCCAGCGCCTTGGAAACATCGCCGTCCCCAAGATGCGCCCAGGCCTTGATCAACCCATCCGCCAGCGGACCGATGCTCTTGCCATCCTCGATGTCCGCCAGAAGGTTCGAAAACTCGCCCCGCTGTGCCTGCCCCGTTGCCAGAACAAGATTGGCCAACTGGCTTTCCTGCTCTTCGGCCACAAGCTTGCGCGCAATCGGCATCGCCCCGTCCAGCCGCCCAAGCGACAGGTACGCCAGAACCGCACTCTCAAGGATTTTCGGGTTCGACGGATCGCGCGCCAGAGCCCGCGCATAGTAGCGCGCCGCCGCCTCGTAGTCGCTCGCAAAGGCCGCTTGCCGCGCTGCAAGGTAACTGCCCGACAACCCGTCGGCAGCCACCGGAACGGCCGTGGTGGCCAACAGCAGGGAAAGGGTAAGTTTGCGGATCAGGGAACTGGACACGGGCGGCTCCTTCAAAGGCACGTCCCGCAAAAGGTACTCACCCGACCAAGGCTGTGCAATGGCACAAAGCTGCAGATCACGCGGGTTTCACCTCTTGCGATGCCAGTTTCGGCACATCCACGCTCACCCCAGGGATATGCGCGCCCTGGCAATGCCCATGGCCATCACCCCCGAGGCCAGAAGGAAATACCCGGCGACACCGAAAAACTGCACCTCAAGCCCCACGCCAATGTCGATCAACCACCCCGTCAGCCCCGGCCCGATGGCCGACCCAAGCACCATCACAGCCGCCGCAAGCGCCTTGATCGCCCCGATATGCGCCGTGCCATAGAACTCGGCCCAGAAGGCCGCGGGCAATGTGGCATTCGCGCCCGTGGTCATCGCGAACAGAACAAACCCAACCGCCATTGCACCCGGCCCATAGGCCACGGAAAACACGAGGAAGGCCGCGACCATCGGCAGTTGGAAATACGGCATCAGCCGCCCCGTCCCCACCTTGTCCAGCGCCCAGCCCGAGGCAATCATCGCCGCAATCGACACCAGCGTATAAAGCGGAAAGAAGGCCACCAGCTGCACGTGGCTCCAGCCCTTGATCTCGGCAAAATGCACCTGGTGAAAGAAGAACGCCGTAACAAAGGCCGATGGTCCGAGAACCGAAGGCACAAGGGTCCAGAACAGGGGATGGCGCAACGCCTCACGCCGCCGCCAATGCCGCCCCTCCATGCCGGTATTGCTGTCCCCGTTGGCAAGCATCTGCGGCGTGCGTTCCTTACCCAGAAGCCAGAACAGGATCGGCCCGCCCATCAGGCACAGCACCGCCCCGATCAGCCACAGAAGACGCCAGTCAAACAACACCATCAGCGCCACGAAGATCAGCGGCAACAGCGCCTCACCCACCGAGAACCCCAGGGTGGCAATCGACAGCGCCCGCCCCCTCTGCGCCACGAACCAGCGCGCCATCGCCACCACCGCGATATGGCTGCTCATGCCCTGCCCAAAGAACCGCAGGGCAAAGATCACCGCCGGCAACAGCGCCGCATAGGGGTTCACGGCCATCGCCACACAGGCCAGCGCAAGCCCGACAAGGATCACCGGCCCAAGGCCGCGCACCCGGAACACATCGGTCAGGCTACCGGCCCAGACCATGACCAGCGCCGAGAGCGACGTCCCGATCATGTAAAGACCACCCCACTCCCCGTGGCTCAGATCAAAGGCCTCACGGATTTCACCGGCGAAGATCGAAATGAAGAAGGTCTGCCCGAAACTCGACAGGAAGGTCAGAAGCACCCCGACCGTCAGATAGGGGGCATTCTCGAAAAGAAAGGCACGCATGTTCATCGGCCAAAGCGTTGCCCCGCGCCCCGAGTCGACGCAAGCAGAATGTCACCGCCATCAGGGCAAAGAAAAAGGGCCGCCCAAAAGCAGCCCTTCCCCCAAGATCCAAATCGGATCACATGTTCGGATAGTTCGGGCCGTCGCCACCCTGCGGGGTGACCCAGGTGATGTTCTGGCTCGGGTCCTTGATGTCACAGGTCTTGCAGTGAACACAGTTCTGGAAGTTCACCACGAACTCGGGCTGGCCGTCTTTCTCGACGACCTCGTAAACGCCCGCCGGGCAATAGCGCTGCGCCGGTTCGTCGAATTTCGCAAGGTTCACGTTGATCGGCACCGAGGCATCCGCCAGGCGCAGGTGGCACGGCTGGCTTTCCTCGTGGTTGGTCATCGCGAAGGACACGTTGGTCAGGCGGTCAAACGACAGCTTGCCATCGGGCTTGGGATAATCGATCGGCTTGTGCTTGTCGGCGGCTTCGGTCGAATCCGCGTCGTTCTTGCCGTGACCCAACGTGCCGAACAGCGAGAAACCAAGCGTGTTGGTCCACATGTCCAGACCACCCAGCGTCAGCGATGCCATCAGGCCCCACTTCGACCAGATCGGCTTCACGTTGCGCACTTTCTTGAGGTCTTTGCCGATGGCGCCGGTACGAACTTCTTCTTCGTAGGCGGTCAGCTCATCACCCGAACGGTCAGCCTTGATCGCTTCAACAGCCGCTTCCGCCGCCGCGATACCAGACAGCATCGCGTTGTGGTTGCCCTTGATGCGCGGCACGTTGACCATGCCCACCGAACAGCCCAGCAGAGCCGCACCCGGAGCCACCATCTTCGGCATCGACTGATAGCCACCTTCCGAGATCGCACGCGCGCCATAGGCCACGCGCTTGCCGCCTTCCAGCAGCTCGGCAATCATCGGGTGATGCTTGAGGCGCTGGAATTCCATGTAGGGGAAGAGGTGCGGGTTCTTGTAGTTCAGGTGAACCACGAAACCGATGTAAACCTGGTTGTTGTCGAGGTGGTAGATGAACGAGCCACCACCAGCATTCGAACCCAGCGGCCAGCCCATGGTGTGGGTAACGGTGCCTTCCTTGTGCTTGGCCGGGTCGATCTCCCAGATCTCTTTCATGCCAACGCCGAACTTCTGCGGCTCTTTACCCGCCTGAAGGTCGTATTTGCCGATGATTTCCTTGGCCAGCGACCCGCGCACACCTTCCGAGATGAACACGTACTTGCCGTGCAGCTCCATGCCCGGTTCGGTGTTCGGGCCGATCGAGCCGTCTTCTTCCAAACCGAAGACACCGGCAACAACGCCTTTGACTTCACCGTTGTCACCGTAGACCAGTTCCGAACACGCCATGCCGGGGAAGATTTCCACGCCCAGCTCTTCCGCCTGCTCTGCCATCCAGCGGCAGACGTTGCCCATCGACACGATATAGTTGCCGTGGTTGTTCATCAGCGGCGGCATCGGGAAGTTCGGGATGCGCACTTCGCCAGCTTCACCCAGCATGTAGAAGTTGTCTTCTTTCACCGGCACCGTGATCGGGGCACCCTTGTCCTTCCAGTCCGGAATCAGCTTGTCGAGACCGCAGGTGTCGAGAACCGCACCCGACAGGATGTGCGCGCCCACTTCCGAGCCCTTTTCAAGGACCACGACGTTCAGGTCGGCATCCAGTTGCTTCAGACGGATCGCCGCCGACAGACCCGCAGGGCCTGCACCGACGATGACAACGTCATATTCCATTGCTTCGCGTTCGATCTCGGACATCCGGCTTCCTTCCTCGAGTGGCTGGAGAAATATTGTTTCGCAGTTGCTAGCGCGTCTGGGAACAAAACGTCAATCGGAACGCGACAGGAAAGTGCCGTTTAACGGACAGAACGCTGGGGAATTCGACAGTTTTTTCCTCCGTCCGGCTCAGGGATGGTCCTGCTGCAGGTGAAAATGCCCCAAATTGCGTGAATCACCGTATTTTTACGGTCTCCCGCCTTTTGAGCAGCCCCGCATCGAAACCCGGATGCCGCGACGCAGAAAGTCCGCTTTTACTTGCATTCACATTCGCGTTTGGGTCAGGTATTTGCACCGCTGAATTCCGAGGTCTGCGCGCCACGGACGCAAGAACAAGAAAGTGTGATAGCAACTCATGGAAAAACTCCCGATGACGCGCGCCGGTTTCACGGCGCTGGAAGCGGAACTGAAACATCTGAAGTCGGTCGAACGCCCCGCCATCATCGAGGCCATCGCCTCGGCGCGTGAACTTGGCGACCTCAAGGAAAACGCCGAGTATCACTCTGCCCGCGAAAAGCAGGGCTTTATCGAGGGCCGCATCAAGGAACTCGAAGGCGCGATTTCGCTGGCCGATGTCATCGACCCGACCACGCTCTCCGGCTCGATCAAGTTCGGCGCCACCGTCACCCTTGTCGACGAAGACACCGACGAGGAAAAAACATGGCAGATCGTCGGCGAGATGGAAGCCAACGTTGAAAAGGGCCTCCTCAACATCAAGTCGCCCATCGCGCGCGCGCTGATTGGCAAGGAAGAAGGCGACAGCGTCGAGGTCCGTACCCCCGGCGGAGAAAAAAGCTACGAGGTGCTTGAGATCGCCTATAAATAGGGGATCGGCACAAGCGAGGTGACAGAAACCGGCATGAGCGACAGCACCGGCAAACAGACCGAGACACATCTCGACATCAACCGGCAGCCGGCCCCCAAGTCGGTCACCGGTGTCGAGGTGATCGCGCTGGTGCTCAGCCTTGTCTGGCTTGGCGGGTCCGCCGCCTTCTTTCTGACCCTTGGCTCGGGCACGGCAGAACCCGATGCCCTGCGTTTTGTCATGACCATGGTTGCGATCTTCATGCCGGTCGCGATGATCTGGGTGGCGGCCACCGCCGCCCGCTCAAGCCGTGTCATGCGCGAGGAAAGCCAGCGCCTTCAGGCCGCCATCGACGGGATGCGCCGCACCTACGTGAGCCAGCAACAGGGGTTCTCGCAGGCGCACGAACCCACCGTTCAGCGCAAGCTTGACGAGATCGCCGCCGCGCAGCGCAAAACCGAAACCGCACTGGCCACCTTCACCACCTCGCGCAGCAACGACCGCGATCGCGGCATCCGCAAGCCGGTGGAAACGCCCGTGGTGGAGCAGATCGCCGAAGATCAGGGGCTTCTCGCCCTTGGCACCCCCGCCGAAGACCTGACCCCTCCACTGGAACGCGAGGATTTCATCCGCGCCCTGAACTTCCCCGAAAACGCCGAGGACAAGGACGGCTTTGCCGCCCTGCGCCGCGCCCTCAAGGATCGTCAGGCCTCGCAGCTGATCCAGGCAAGCCAGGACGTGCTGACCCTCCTCAGTCAGGATGGCATCTACATGGACGATCTGCGCCCCGATCCGGCCCGACCGGAAATCTGGCGGCGCTTTGCCAGCGGCGAACGCGGTCGCATCATCGCCCAACTGGGCGGTGTGCGGGATCGCTCGTCCCTTGCCCTGACCGCAGGCCGCATGAAACAGGACCCGATTTTCCGCGACGCCGCGCACCACTTCATGCGCCGCTTCGACAAGACCTTCGTGGAATTCGAAGAGGCCGCCTCGGACGCCGAAATCGTCGCCCTTTCCGACACCCGCACCGCCCGCGCCTTCATGCTGCTGGGCCGGGTCGCGGGGATTTTCGACTAGAGACCAAACCCCTCGTAGGGAATGAACGTGACCGGCGTGCCCGGCGCAATCACCGCGGCCTCATCCGGCAATTCCACCAATCCCGTCGCCCAGGACAGCCCCGAAATCCGGCCAGACCCTTCCGACTGGAACACCTCGACCGCCCCATCCACCAGACGTGCGCGCAGATACTCGCGCCGCCCCGGTTTCTTGTTCTTCGAGAACGCCGCCGGCAGCGAAAGACGCATCGGCTCTTGCCAGCCCTGCCCCGCCAAAAGGCCCATTGCGGGTCGTGCAAAAACCAAGGTGCAGACCATCGCCGCTACGGGGTTGCCCGGCAATCCGAAAACCGGCGTTCCCTGCCAGAGGCCAAGCGCCAGCGGCCGCCCCGGCTTGATCGCGATCCGCCACAGGGTCATTGATCCGGTCTCGTTCAGCAGCGCCGAGAGATGATCCTCGTCCCCTGCCGAAGCGCCGCCCGACGTCAGGATCACATCAGCCCGCGCCGCCGCCCCGTCCAGAAACGCCGACAGTTTCGCGCGATCATCCGGCGCGCGGCCCATGTCCACGGCCTCGAATCCGAACCGCCGGATCATTGCACAAAGCATTGGACGGTTGGCATCGTAAATCTGGTCCGCCCGTGCCACGCTGCCCGGCTCGGCCAGCTCATCGCCCGTCGAGACAACCGCCACCCGCAACCGCCTGCGCACCTGCACCTCGGCCGTGCCCGTGGCCGACAAAAGCGCCAGATCGGCCGGTGTCAGGACCCGCCCTGCCGACAGGATCACATCCCCCGCCGCCACATCCTCACCCGCCTTGCGGGTGTTCGCGCCTGCCTTCAGCGGCCCGTGAAAGGCAATCTCGGCCCCGTTGGTCGTCACATCCTCCTGAAGGATCACCGTATCCACGCCCTCTGGCAGGGTCGCCCCCGTCAACACGCGCACCGCATGGCCCTCGGGCAGGACACCCTCAAACGGCGCACCCGCCGCCGACCGCCCGTCGACCAGCGGCAGCACCTGCGGCCCCTCGACGATATCGGCATGGCGCATCCCATAGCCATCCACCGCCGTGTTTGGCTGCGGCGGGTTCGACCGCGCGGCCACCACATCTTCGGCCAGCACCCGATCCAGCGCCGCATCCAGAGCCACGGTTTCCACCCCCGTCACCGCATGCAACCGCGCCTTCAACTCTGCCAGCGCCTCATCCACCGGCGTCCAGTGTGTGCCCGGCGGCAGGGCAAAACAATCGTTCTTGAGTGGCGGGGGTGTCAGGGTCACAGGCCAACCTCCTGCAAAATGAAATCGGCCACTGCGCTGGTGTCATCCAGATCGAACTGCACCCGATCGATATCGAGCGGCGTATCGGTAGCAATGGCGCGCACCGTATCGTTCTCACGCGCGATCAACGGGTTTCCGGCGGCCTCGCGGTAAGCTTCGACCTTGGGATGCGGTTCGCGCTTGAACCCCTCGATCAGCACAAGATCAACCGGCGACATCCGCGCCAACAGCGCCTCCAGCGAAGGCTCCTCGGCACCGCGCAACTCGTGCATCAGCGCCCAGCGTTTGCCCGAAGCCAAAAGAACCTCCTGCGCCCCGGCATCGCGGTGGCGATAGCTGTCGGTGCCTTTCTGGTCCGCGTCGGTGGCGTGATGGGCGTGCTTCAGCGTCGACACGGTGAACCCGCGCCCGGTGATCTCGCTCACCAGACGTTCCATCAACCCGGTCTTTCCGGCGTTCTTCCAGCCGGTCACTCCGTAAATCTTCATCGCTCAACCTTGGGCAAGTTGCCGGGCCGTGTCGAGGTCTTCCGGCGTGTTCACGTTGAAGAAGGGATCAACCTGTTCCATCGGGAATTCCACGGTCCTCGCCCCGTGCTGGTCGGTCCAGATCACCACCTTGCGCAATCCCCCCTCAAGCGCGGCACGCAGATCATCGCGCAAGGCCACCGGCCACAGGCCAAAGGTCGGCTGCCGCCACAACTTGCCACTTTCGGGGTCCCGCGTTGCCGCCAGCGCCAGCGGTGCCGCCATCCCGTCCGCGGCCTGCATCAAGTCCGCCACCAGCGTCTCGGGGAAAAACGGCGTGTCCGCGGCTGCGGTCACGATCATCTCGGCCCCTTCACCCGCGGCCCAGTCGAGACCCGCCAGCACGCCTGCCAACGGCCCAACAAAGCCATCAATACTATCCGGCAATACAGGCAGGTCCAGTTCCGCAAACCGCGCCGGATCGCCATTGGCATTCAGCGCCATCGCCCCACACTGCGGCGCGAGCCGGTCCACCACATGACCAAGGATCGACCGCCCGTCCAGATCAAGCAGCCCCTTGTCGCCCCCGCCCATCCGGGACGAGAGACCACCCGCAAGGATAACGCCAAGAGGGTCAGTCATGTGAGGTCTCCATCAAATTTACCAAGCCCGGTCGCCAGACCGGGCAGCGCCCGTCCGCCCCCATGGGCGGGCGCTTCGCTTCCGCCCGCGGACGTCCCCTGCCCTGAACAGATCATTCAGCACTCTTCCGGCGATGCTTCTTGCCCTCGTCCGGAACCGTCGACGGGTCCACATCCCGCACCAGCCGCTCATTCCCCGACAGGCAGACAAACCGCTGCCCGCGCATCCGGCCGATGCAGGTCAGACCCACCTGCCGCGCGATGTCTACGCCCCAGGCGGTAAACCCCGAACGGGACGCCAGCACCGGAATGCCCATCAGTGCCGTCTTGATCACCATCTCCGAGGTCAGCCGCCCGGTGGTGTAAAGCACCTTGTCCACGCCCGATACACCTTCGTCGAACATCCAGCCCGCGATCTTGTCCACCGCGTTATGGCGGCCCACGTCCTCCATGTAGACCAGGGGCCGCGCCCCCTCGCACAGGACCGAGCCATGAATGGCACCCGCCTCGAGATAAAGCGACGGCGTGCGGTTGATCCGGTGCGCCAGCGCGTAAAGGTCCGAGGTCTTCACCTGCGTCTGCGGCAGGATCACCCCCTCAAGCCCCTCCATCATGTCGCCGAACACCGTCCCCACGGCACAGCCCGAGGTCCGCGTCTTCTTCTTCAGCTTTTCTTCGTGGCTGGTCTCGACCTCGGTGCGCACCACGACGGTCTCCAGCTCTTCGTCGAAATCCACGCGAGTCACAACGTCGGTCTCGCTCAACATGCCCTGATTGCGCAGGAACCCGAGCGCTAGGTACTCGGGGAAATCCCCGATGGTCATCGCCGTCACGATCTCCTGACTGTTAAGGTAGATCGTCAGGGGCCGCTCCTCGACCACGGCGATGCCCATCGCCTCGCCGTTCTGGTCCACGCCCTCAACGGCGCGCGTCAGCCCCGCCCGCTCTGGGTCGGGGGCAATCACATAGTCGGAAACATCATCACGCGTGGCCAATTGAAACTCCGCTCCCATCGTATTACGTCGGTTCGGACGCACTTCATCAATCTATGGTCCCGAGATGGCATCCTCCAGCACCAAATCCGCCTATTGGAAAGGTTTTCGCGACGGGCTGCCGTTCACCATCGTGGTCGGTCCTTTTGCCCTGCTTTTCGGGGTGATCGCCACCGAAGCGGGACTAAATGTCTACGAGACAATGGCCTTCTCGATCGTGGTGATCGCCGGCGCGGCCCAGTTCACCGCCTTGCAACTGATGTCCGAGAACGCACCCACCATCATCGTGCTCGCCTCGGCGCTGGCGGTGAACCTGCGCATGGCGATGTATTCGGCGTCTCTAACGCCCTACATCGGGGCCGCGCCTCTCTGGAAACGCGCCTTCGCCGCCTATTTCACCGTCGATCAGTCCTACGCCCTGTCGATCGTCCAATATGAAACCCGCCCCGAGATGACAGTGCCCGACCGCCTCGCCTACTTCTTTGGCGTGGTCACGGCGATCTGCCCGAACTGGTATCTCTTCACGCTGATCGGCGCCCTTGTCGGCCAGTCGATCCCGCCGGAATTCGCCATCGACTTTGCGGTCCCGATCACCTTCCTCGCGATGATCGGCCCGATGCTGCGCACACCGGCCCATATCGCGGCTGCCTTTGTTTCGGTCGCCCTGTCCATCGCCTTTGCATGGGTGCCCTACAACCTCGGCCTCATGGTCGCGGGCATCGGCGGCATGATCACCGGTGCACAGGTTGAACTCTGGACGGAACGGAGGGCCGCGAAATGATCGACTCCACAACCCTCTGGATCGTGATCATCGGCCTTGGCCTCGGCAGCTTCGGGCTGCGCTTTGTCTTTACCGGCATCATCGGCGACAGGGATATGCCGCCGTGGATCCTGCGCCACCTGCGCTATACCGCAGTCGCGGTCCTGCCCGGTCTTGTGGCGCCCGCCGTCATGTGGCCCGCGGCCACCGGCGGCGAAACCGATCCCGCCCGCATGGCCGCGGCCTTTGTCACGCTGGGTCTGGGATACTTCACAAAGAACGTCATCCTCAGCATCACCGGCGGCGCGGCAACGCTTTACGGACTGCTCTACCTGCTGGGCTGATTACTCGGCCGCTTCGGCCTCTGCCTTGCGACGCGCGCGGGTCTCGGCCACGCGCTGCGCATTATAAGCCTCAAGCACCTTCGACTTGTCGTCGCCGTCGTATTCAAACAACTCGCGCGTCACCGGCCCCTTGCGGGCAAAGGCTTCCTCAAGTTTGCGGGGATAGTAGGACGAAGGCATATCCTCGAACCCCGGCACGCCGCGCAACAACTCGGCCGTGCTCAGGGCGCAGGTCGCCTGCGGCTGCGCACCCATCGCCTGCGCCCGGCGCAATGCGATCTCGGCCACCTCGGGCGATACATCCAGTTCCTGAATGATCACGTGATAGGTCTCTCGCGCATGAAAGCGCGTGTAGACGTCCACCATCGCGGGCGTCATGCCATAAACCACATCCCCGCGCGACACGATGGTATCGGCCCGAAAGCTCCCCGCGGGGTCCCAGGCAACACGCTGCGATGCGTTGATGAGAAGAGAAGTATGTGCGCCCGCCCCGGTGTCATTCGACACCATGGTGTAAAGGGTCAGGCGCGTGGGGCCATCGTGTACATAGGCCACGTCGGCCACGTTCAGATCCACGCCGGAGTCTTCGTTAACTGCGCAGGCGGCCAGAAACCCGACCGCCGCCAACGCCATACAAAGGCGAACCACTCGAAACATGAGATACCCCCGGAAAGGGAAAAAACGGATCAGATCAGCCGTTGACCAGCGCCATGAAGATCAGGATCCCGATCGACACGCCTGCCACCCAGGTCGAAGCCTTGATGAAGCCGGCAAAGGTTTTTTCCTGAACGTCGATGTTCATCGAGCCGTGTTTGTGATCAGCCATTTCGCGTTTCCTCAGCAAATCGTGTTTTTTAGCTGGATAGCGGATTCGATCCGCCCTGTCACCACGTCAATGCGGCGCAGGCTGTCAGAACGCCAACCCACCGTGACTTCCTGCCGTCGCAACCAGCACGGTGACGAGGCTCAGGGTCAAAAGCACCCAATGCATGCGCTGGATGATGCGGAACGTGCCTTCCGGATCGGACTTGGACCGTTCGTGAAACCAGCGATGCAGGAACAGGGGCTCGGCCACGAACAGCATCACCGAAAACACCAGCCAGACCAGCACCATCAGGTGCATCCAGAAATACTCCAGATCAATGAACCGGTACCAAAGCCCCCAGTGATGCACAAGGAAAAGCCCCGAAAGCCCCACAAGCAGGGTCGTCCCCCGCGCCTGCCAGGCAAACCGCCCCTCAATCGCCTCAAAGAACGCCACCCGTTCAGCCGGATCTTTCATGCGCCGCACCGAAGGCAAGAGAACCGTCGTCACGAATCCCACACCACCGATCCAGAGCACCACACCCAGAACATGCAGGGCCCGCGCAATCGCTGCTTCTTCCATTGCTGTTGTCCCCTTGAAACGCGAGGCAGCACAGGGCGGCGCCCGCCCCCCTGTGCCAGAAAGGCCTAGTTCCCGACCTTGCCCAAATCGGCCGCCAGACGGAACCCGATGCGGTTCGGCTGGTCCCGTTCCACCTGTTTCGGCAGGGCGCGCAGCATCACCGAAAGCTGGCTGACGTGCTGCACCAGCTGGGTTTTGATGCCCGAGGAATCAGTGCCGTAAAACGTCACCATGTCCGGATCGAAAAAGCCCATGCCCTCGATCCGCAGAACACCGGCATCCCCGCCGGTGAACCCCATCGCGACCTCGTGCTCGTTGTCGAGCTGTTCTTCGAAGTTCTGGATGTAGAGGATCAGGCGTTCATAGGCCCATTCCGCCGGGCTCTTCTGGGCCACCGGTGTCTTGGCCACCGCCTCGGGAACATCCTTGCAGGGCTCCACATTCGGATCTGCATGTACCTCATGGCGGCGCGGCAGCGCAGCAGCTTCGGCCGCTTCTGCCGACGTTTCGATCTCGTCACCCATGGTCACTCACCCTTTTCGTTGCCAGAGCCACGCACCGTCTTCGCGTTTGGTGCGCGTTACCTCCCCAACATGATACAGATGATTAAGGTGGGCAATCGCTTCGACAAGCGCCAGCCCATAGGCCGCGCCCTCGATGTTGCGCTTGAAGATCGGCAGGAAACACTCGCCCCCGGTCTTCGGCGTCTCAAGATGATCCCGCAGCCGGTCCAGCGCACCGTGGTGGTTCTCGATCAACTGGCGCATCCGCATCGGCAGCCCTGTAAAAGGTACTTTGTGACCGCCCAGAACAAGATGGTCGTTCCGCGCGTATTGCGAGAGGCGCTCACAGGATTCCATCCAGTCGCCGACCGGATCGGCATCCGGTTCCGTGGCATAAACCCCGATATTCGAGCTGATCGAAGGCAGGATCTGATCACCCGCCATCACGAGATTGTCATCCCGGCTCCAGAACGTGAGATGCTCGGGCGCATGGCCGTTGCCGACATGCACGTCCCAGTCACGGCCACCGATTCGCACAACGTCCCCTTCCTTGAGACGCTTGAACCCCACCGGCATGGGGTCGACAACATCCGCAAAGTTAAAGGGCCGCTCGCTGGCACGCTCCCGGTAATAGTCCTCGTCCATGCCACAGGCCCTGTAAAAGGCCATGGTTTCCTGCGTCGGCACCGCCTGTTCGTCCAACTGCAACATCCGCGCAAACAGCCACGCGGTGCGCGATGTCCAAAGCGACGCGCCGTGTTCGGTCTGGAACCACCCGGCAAGGCCCACATGATCCGGGTGGTGATGCGTCACGATCACCCGCGTCACCGGCTTGCCAGCCAAAGGCCCCGCCAACAGCTTGCCCCAGATCGCCTTGCTGCGTTTCGAGGCAAAACCGGTGTCGACGATGGTCCAGCCATCGCCGTCATCCAGCGCATAGATGTTCACATGATCCAGCGCCAGCGGCAGCGGGAGGCGCATCCACAGCACCCCCTCGGCCACCTCGATGGCCTCACCTTCTGCCGGGGGCGTCTCCCACGGATAGCGGATACCGTTCACCACGGCGTCCTTCACGCCACCAGCTCGTCAGCGCTCAGCGCATAAAGGTCTTCCGCCCCACGCACAGCATGTGCCAGCAGACCCGCATGTTCCGGCAGCAGGCGGGTGATATAGAACCGCGCCAGCTTGGTGCGCGCGCCGTATGCGCCCTCACCCATGGCCGCCTTCAGATGGAAATGTGCGCCCAGCACGCGGGCAAACCCCTTGAGGAACGGCACCGCACCGGCAAAACGGTCATTCAGGTTCTCCTGCGCAACCAGCCACTCGGTGGTCTCGCGCAGCGTTTCAGTGGCTTCCCAGACCGGCTCGGCCAGCTCCGGCAATGTCGACCGCGCCGCTTCCGCATTGGCCTCGATCTCTTCGAGGATCGCATAGGCCGCTTCGCCGCCATCCATCAGCTTGCGCGCCACAAGGTCCATCGCCTGAATGCCGTTGGTGCCCTCGTAGATCGCGGTCACGCGCACGTCCTTGGAATACTGCGCCGCACCGGTTTCCTCGATGAACCCCATGCCACCATGCACCTGAACACCCATCTCCGAAACCGAAATGCCCGTGTCGGTGCCAAAGGCCTTGGTGATCGGTGTCAGGAACGCCGCGCGCGCCTTCCAGTCCTTGTCACCGGTCGCCGTACCCATGTCGATCGCAACCGCACAGGACAGCGCAATCGCCCGCGCCGCGAAGATATCCGCTTTCATCGTGGTCAGCATCCGGCGCACGTCGGCATGATCCATGATCGTGCCGGTGCCATCAGCAATCGGCGACCGGCCCTGCTTGCGCTCCTGGGCGTAGGCCAAGGCGTGCTGGAACGCCCCTTCCGCGGCCCCGATGCCCTGACAGCCAACGCCAAGGCGCGCGTTGTTCATCATGGTGAACATGGCGCGCATCCCGTCATGCGCCTCACCAATCAACCAGCCCTGCGCCCCGTCGAACTGCATCACGGCAGTCGGCGAACCATGCAGGCCCATCTTCTCCTCGAGGCTCACCACCTTGAGAGTGTTGGCCACACCGGGTTCACCGTTCTCGTCCGGAATATACTTCGGCACGATGAACAGGCTGATGCCCTTGGTGCCCGGCACCCCGTCCGGCAGGCGCGCCAGAACCAGGTGGCAGACATTGCCAGTAAAGTCGTTGTCGCCCCAGGAGATGAAAATCTTCTGACCCGTCACCGCGTAAGAGCCATCGCCATTCGGCTCGGCTTTCGAGCGCAACGCCCCCACGTCAGACCCGGCCGACGGCTCGGTCAGGTTCATCGTCCCCGACCATTCCCCCGACACCAGCTTGGGCAGGTAGATCGCCTTGATCTCGTCGCTTGCATGGTGCTCCAGCGCCTCGATCTGGCCCTGCGTCATCAGCGGGTTCAACTGCAGCGACAGGCAGGCCGCCGACATCATCTCGTTGACCGCCGTGGTGATCGTGTGCGGCAGCCCCATGCCACCGTACTCGGGGTCCGCGCTGGTCGAGATCCAGCCCCCTTCGGCGATCTGGCCATAGGCTTCAGCAAAGCCCGGCGAGGTGCGCACGACACCGTTTTCCAGAACCGCGCCCTGTTCGTCGCCGCTGCGCTGCACCGGATGCATGACCTCTTCACACATGCGCCCGGCTTCGATCAGGATCGCATCAACCACGTCACTGTCAGCTTCGGCAAAACGCTCGGTGGCTGTCACCTGACCAAGGTCGACGACATGCTCGAACAGGAATTGATAGTCCGGGACGGGGGCGCGATAGGGCATGGCACTCTCCAAAAGTTGCGGCTTGGCTTTAAGTTTCGGCGCTTGTATGCAGGTTTGCGCCCTACGGTACAGGGTACCAATTGTCCTATCAAAGAAGAACGCAGCGTCACGGGATGGCCGCCTTGGAAACAGCAAAACTCTTGCCCGATGCAGGCGGATACATCCGCGCCAGCGCCATCCTCGCCGAGGGCGGCCTCGTCGCCTTCCCGACCGAGACGGTCTATGGCCTCGGCGGCGATGCCCGCAACGACATGGCCGTCGCCCGTATCTTCGAGGCCAAGGGACGCCCCCGTTTCAACCCGCTAATCGTACATGTCGACTCGGTGGAGACCGCCAAACGCTATGTCGAATGGAGCGAAACCGCCGATCGCGTGGCCTCGGCCTTCTGGCCCGGCCCGCTCACCATGGTGCTGCCGATCCGCCACGACACCGGCCTGTCCCCGCTGGTCACCGCCGAATTGCCCACGCTGGCCATCCGCGTGCCCGAACACCCGGTCGCCCGCGCCCTTCTCGCGGAATTCGACGGCCCCGTCGCCGCCCCGTCGGCCAACCCTTCCGGCAAGATCAGCCCGACCACGGCCGAACATGTCGACAAGGGCCTCTCCGGCCGGATCGACGCCATCCTTGATGGCGGTGCCTGCGGCGTTGGCCTCGAATCCACCATCCTCGGCCTTGCCGGCACCCCAGCCCTGCTGCGCCCCGGCGGCCTGCCGGTCGAAGCCCTGGAACAGGCCCTTGGCGCAGAGCTTGCGATCCACCAGTCCGGCGATCCCCTCACCGCACCCGGCCAGATGACCTCGCACTATGCGCCCGGCGCCTCGATACGTCTCAATGCCACCACGTTGAACGCAGGCGAAATGCTGCTCGGCTTCGGCCCAGTCGAACCAGTCGAGGCCACCATGAACCTCTCCCCGGCGGGCGACCTGACCGAAGCCGCCGCCAACCTGTTCCACCATCTGCATGCCATGGATGCGCTTGGCCCTGAGACCATCGCCGTCTCGCCAATCCCGGATCACGGCCTCGGCCGCGCCATCAACGATCGCCTGCGCCGCGCCGCTGCGCCACGTCCCTGATCTTCATCGCACGAAAAATACTCTGGGGGTGAACGGGCCGCAGGCCCGAGAGGGGGCAACGCCCCCCAAGCCCATCTCAGGCGTGTCCCGCCGTATCCGACAACAGCATCGGGTCGATCCCGAGATCCTTCATCGCATCGCTCCAGATCTCGCCATCGGCGGCCCCGAAAATCAACTGCTGCGAGGGATTACCAATCAGCCAGCCATTGGCCGCGATCTCCCCCTCAAGCTGCCCCGGCCCCCAGCCGCTATAGCCCAGCGCCACCAGCGCCGCTTCGGGACCATCCCCGCTGGCAATATCCTCCAGCACGTCCAGCGTGGCCGTCATCGAAAAGGCGTCATTCACCTTCAAGGTCGAAATCTCGGAATTATAGTCCGGTGTATGCAGCACGAATCCCCGGCCCGTCTCGACCGGACCGCCAAAATACAGCCCAGCATCCCCGTCATCCGCCGCCATCTTGATCGAAAGCTGCTCCATCAGGTCCTTGAGACCCATCTGCGCCAGCGGTTTGTTGACGATCAGGCCCATCGCCCCATCCGAACTGTAGGCGCATAACAAAACCACAGAATTCATGAAACGCGGATCTCCCATGCCCGGCATGGCGATCAGGATTTTTCCCGTAAGGTCCATCTGTGCTTCAGGTTTTTCGCTCAAGGTGCGCCTCTCCCTTTCCCTTCCAAGATGCGCCTCTCCCCCCGTCTCTGCAAGCCCCGCGTGCATAAAATCCACCCGGATGTTACAGAGATCACGTATTTCCTCGCCCGAATGTGAGTTGGCAACCGCCCCGTCATCCCCCAAGTAAAGAGTCATGAAACTACCTGCCCTTTTCCTCGCTCTGGGAACCTCCCTTGCTGCCGTCACCGCTCAGGCGCAATCCTTCGACCGCGTCGTGCAGGCCGAAGTGCTGCCCGGCTGGCGCACCGAAAGCGGAGACCACATGGCCGCCCTGCGCATCACCCTCAATCCGGGGTGGAAAACCTACTGGCGCGCGCCGGGCGATGCGGGCATCCCCCCGCTTCTGGACTGGAGCGGGTCAGGCAACCTCGAAAGCGCCGAGGTGACATGGCCCACCCCCGAGGTCTTCTCGCAGAACGGCATGCGCTCGATCGGCTATACCGAAGAACTGGTCCTGCCGGTGCGCATCGATCCGCGCCGCGATGGCAAGGCCGTGCGCCTCAAGGCCACGCTCGACATCGGTGTCTGCCGCGACATCTGCGTGCCACAGCGCCTGCGCGTCTCGGCCAAGCTGACACCGGATCTCGTCAAGCGCGATCCCAAGATCACCGCCGCCATCGCCAATCGCCCCTTCTCGGCGGAGGAGGCCGGCGTCAAGGACGTCACCTGCCGCATTTCTCCCATCGAAGACGGGCTGCGCGTGACTGCGCGTATCAAGATGCCAAGCGCCGGTGCGCCCGAAATCGCCGTGATGGAAACCGGCAACCCGCGTCTCTGGGTGGCCGAGGGCAAGACCCACCGCGAAGGCAACACGCTGGTCACCCAGACTGAAGTGCTGCACGGCAACGCAGAGCCCTTCATGGTGGATCGCTCCGCCCTGCGCTTCACGGTTTTGGGCCAAAAACACGCGGTCGACATTTCCGGCTGCAAACCGGGCTGATCCTCTCTCAGCCCGCGTTCATCCTCTGGCGCAGCTCAAAGGTGATCCGCGCAAGGAAATAGGCCAGCACACAGGCTAGCGCCGCGCCAAGGATAAAGACCCCAAGCACCACGACAGCCTCCGCCCCGACCAGCATCGGGAGAAGCTGGCTTACAAACGGCAACGGCGCGCCGGTCACGGCCTGCGCACCCACGGTCACCCCGGCCCAGGCCAGCAACAGCGCACCCAGCGCCCAGAGTCCACCGCCCAGCGCCTTCGAGACAGCCGCCCGGCGCAGGGCCGTCACCTGCCGCTGGATATCCGCCTGAACCGCCAAGAGCGACGGTACCACCAGCAGCACCAGCACCATCCCGAACCCAAGCCCGTAAACCAGCGTGATCACCGTTGGCTTGAGGAACTGCGCCTGCTGCGACTTTTCACTCAGCAGCGGTGCCAGCCCAAGAACCGTCGTCGCCGTTGTCAGGAACACCGGCCGCAACCGGTCTGCCGCGCCATCAATGATCGAGGGGAATAGCCCCCGTTCCTCGGCATATTCGTCAATCGTCGACACCAGAACGATGGAATCGTTGATGATGATCCCCGTCATCCCCAACAGCCCCACCACCGTGAACATCGACAGCGGCACCTCGTGGTAATAGTGGCCATAGATCGTCCCGACGAGGCCAAAGGGAATGATCGCCATCACGACCACGGGCCGCACCCAGCTCGAGAACACCCAGGCCAGCACGAGGTAGATCCCCATCAGACAGATGATCAGGCCAAACCGCGCATCCTGAAGAAAAGTGTCTTCCTGCTCGGACAGACCCGCCAGATCCCAGTCGACCTGAAGCTCCGAGGCAATGCCCGGCAGGATCACCTCTTCCAGAACCCGCTCGATCTCGACCGCGCGCGCCGGATCATCCTGCGAGATGTCGCCCGTCACGTTAATCAGGCGAATGCCGTTCTCACGCCGCACCGTCGAAAACCCGGTCTGCCGCTCCACCGTCACAAGATCAGCCAGCGGCACGTATTCACCGCCTGGCGTGCGCATCCGCGTCGCTTCGATAAAGTTGGCAGTCAGCTCGCCCGCAGGCAGTTCCACCCGGATCGCCGCACTGCGCGGCCCGTCCGGATAGGTCGCAGCCTCCCGCCCATTGAGCCGATGCCGCAACACCCGCCCCAGATCGTCAATCGCAAAGCCCAGAGCCCGCCCCTGCGGCGTCAGCTCAAGGATCAGCTCTTCCTTGTCATAGGCAAGATTGTCCTCCACCGCCGAAACCTCGGGGTATTCCAGAAGCGCCGTCTTGAGGGTTTCCGACGCCTGCTTGAGCGTCTGGGCATCCGCGCCATAAAACTGCACGTCCAGTGAATCCCCGCCCGGCCCCGAGCGGAAGCCCCGGAAACTCAGCGTATCAACCAGCGGATGCTTGACCACGGCCCCCTGCAGGTCGGCCACGAACTTGAAACTCGAATAGGGCCGCAGGTCGGGATCAATCAGCTCGATCGCGATCCCGCCCAACAGGTCGGGGTCCAGCGTATCCGAGCCGCCAACCACATAGCCCGCCGTGCCCCCCAGCTGGGTCAGCACGTAATCAAGCGGGTTGGTGCCGTATTTCTCTTCGTATTCCCTGGCCAGCGCCTCGGTCGCCCGCTGCATCTCGCGGCGCATTTCCTCGGCGTCCTGACGCGTCGCACTGGGCAGCATGATGAAGTTGCCCGTCACCGAAGACCGCTCCGGCGCGTTGAAGAACCGCCACTTCACGTCCCCCTGGATGAACAACGCCAGCTGTGACGCCAGCGCCACAATCGCCAACCCAAGCACGGGGTAGCGTGCCCAAATCACGAAACGGATGAAGGGGCGGAACAACACTTCGCGAACCCAACGGAATCCCTGGTTCACCTTGCGCGACGGCCAGTCGTACCAATGGTCCTTCACCGTATGTTTCAACGCATGCGCCATGTGGTTCGGCAGGATCAGGAAGCATTCCACCAGCGACGCCAGCAGAACCACGATCACCGTGAAGGGCACATCCGCGATCAACTCGCCGAAACGCCCGCTGATCACCGTCAGGCCAAAGAAGGCGATCACCGTTGTCAGGGTCGATGAAAACACCGGCATCGCCATACGCCGCGCCGCGTTCTCGGCGGCGACAAAGGGCGCCTCGCCCAACCGTCGCGCCCGCGCATCTGCATGTTCGCCCACCACGATGGCATCATCCACCACGATGCCCAGCGTGATGATCAGCGCAAACAGCGAGATCATGTTGATGGTGAACCCGAAGGCAAACATCATCGCCACAGTGGCCAGCATCGCTGTCGGAATACCCGCTGCCACCCAAAAGGCGATACGCGCGTTCAGGAACAGGAACAGCAGGCACAATACCAGCACCAGCCCCATAGCCCCGTTGTCCAGCAGGATATTCAAACGCCCCGTGATCGCCTCGGCACGGGTGCGGATCAACTCGATCGTCGTACCCTGCGGCAGGGTTGCCTGCATCTCGGCAGCCACCTCTTCCACGGTCTCCTGAATGCCGATGGCATCGCCCTTGTCGCTGCGGTCGATCCGGATCGAGATCGCGGGATCATTGCCCACGAAATAGGCCCGCTTGCGCGTCGCCGCCTCGACCCTCACCGTGGCCACATCGCCAATCGTCAACTTGCTGCCATCCGAATTCGAGCGCAGCACAATCTCCGCGATCTGGTCCGGTGCACGTTTCTCGATCCCCGTACGTACCCGCGCATTGGCTCCATCCACCGCCCCCGCCGGATCGGCATTCACCTCTTGCGCAATCGCCGCCGCGATCTGGGCAATGCTCAGATCATGAGTCATCAGGTCGACCATCGACACTTCGATCAGCGTCTCGGGCGAGGCGAAACCACGGATCGTTGTGCGCGTCACCCCTTCGGCAAACAGCCGCGCCACGAATTCATCGGTGTACTGGCCAAGCTGCTCCGGGTCCAAGGGTCCGGTGATCACCACATCCGTCACCCGATCCCGCCAGACCCCGCGCCGCACTGTCGGCTCTTCGGCCTCTTCCGGCAGGGTGTCGATGGAATCCACCACCGCCTCAACCGAATCCTCGGCCCGCGCCATGTCCCAGCCCGGCTCAAAGTTCAGCGTGATCCGCGCGTTGCCTTCAACCGAGCGGGACTCGGTGCTTTCCACGCCTTCCACCGCCAAAAGCGCGGGCTCCATGACCTGCACGATGGCGTTGTCCACGTCCGAGGCCCCGGCTCCTTCCCAGTCGACACTCACGCGTACATAGTCAACAACCACATCGGGAAAGAACTGCGCCCGCATCTTCGGAAAAGCCATCAGGCCGGCCACCACGAGCACCACAAGCAACAGGTTCGCCGCCGTCCCGTGGCGTGTGAAATACGACAGCAATCCGCTGGTGGGCTGGGACAGGCGGCGCATCAGCTTAGCCTCCCATCCGGCTTTCAAGCCGTTCAATCACCTGCGCCGGCACCTGCGGCTGCGCCAAGGCGCCCAGCAAACGCTCTTTCATCTCGGCAGGTATGCGCTTGTTGCCCTCGACAAAGGCAATCAACTCGGCCCGCCGCGCATCACTTAGGGACACGACATCCGGCTTAGCCTCGGCGACAGGCAACCCATCCACAAGCGGCTTCACCCGGATACCCGGCCCAAGCAGCGGCGTCAGACGCGCCACCACCATCTTGCCCTCAAGCCCGCTGTTGCGCACCAGGATGATGTCGGCCTGACGGCGCAGCAGGTCCACCTCGACCGCCTCAAGGCGATCCTGGTCACCCACCACCATCACGCGGCCCCGCGCATCCAGCGCACTTGCCGGCAGTTCGATGATCCCGTCAATTTCCGCCTCGCGCACACGCACAGTCACGAAATCACCCGGTTTGAGGCCACGCGGCGCATCCAGCCGGGCAAAGATCTGGCGGCCGGTCTGGCCATCGCCCACGATCGCCCCCTCGCGCGAGATCACCCCGGTCGCCGTCAGGTCTTCGCCCATCACGTCCAACATCACCCGCACTTTCGCCGGATGCAGGGCACCACGTTCATCCAAAAGCCGCACGTACTGCGGCGTCGACACCCGGAACGACACCTCAAGCGCCGTCGCATCAATCAATGTCGCCAGCCGCTCGTTGGGCGTCACCAAGCCACCCTTCACCACCGACACATCCGATAGCGTGCCGCTGAATTCCGCGAACAGGCTTGTTTCCGCCAACACCCGCTTGGCCTCGGCCTGCGCAATCCGGGTGCGTTCCAGACGGGTCGCCGCCTGATCAATGCGCGCTTCGGCCTGCGCCACCGCCTGCCGCCGGGCCACAACCGCCTGATTGGCCGATGCAAGCGACAGTTCCGCCGCCTCGACCGCCGCGGCCGTGCCCACGTCACGCGCCTGCAAATCCTGTTGCCGGCCAAGCGCCTGCGTGCGCAAGCGGGCCTGCTCCTGCGCCGCCAAAAGTTCTGCCTGCGCCAGCTCCAGCGCACGCGCGGCCTCACGCCCCTCGGCCTCGGCATCCAGCAGGTCGCTGTTCACCCGATCCAGCGCAAACTGCGCAACCGTCGGGTCGATCTGCAAAAGCAACTGCCCCTGCGCAACCTGTCCGCCTTCGATCACCGCATCATCCAGCCGCACGATCGTCCCCGAAGCCTTGGCCCGCAATTCAAGACTGCGGCGGCTCTCGATCTCGCCAAAGGCCACCAGTTCCGGCGCAATCCGGTCAGCGCGCGCCTCGACCACGTTCACCGCAAACAGCCGCTCGCGCGCCTGCGGCGGCCGGTTTTCCCGCGCCATCCGCTCGGACACCGCGCCCCAGACCATCTGCCCGGCATAGACGAGAAGGCCGATGGTCACGGCCAAAAGGAACATCCCCACAAGGCTTTGTCTCAAGAAACGCATGCTGGCCTTTCATCGCTGGCGTCAGTCGCACGACATCATCCGCCTTACAGGCGGTTTTGCCAAGTATTACGTGTCTTTACGTAGGAACGGATCACTTCCGTCGCAAATGTTCGTCAAGACGCGGAAATATTTCCACGAAGTTGCAGGGCAGATGCCGGTAATCCAGCTGGTACTGCAAAATCTCGTCCCAGGCGTCCTTGCAGGCCCCGGTAGATCCCGGCAGCGCGAAAAGATAGGTGCCGTTCGCCACCCCGCCCGTCGCCCGCGACTGCACCGCGCTGGTGCCGATCTTCTGCATCGACACCATGGTAAAGACCGTACCGAACGCCTCGATTTCCTTCTCATAGACGTCGCGGTGCGCCTCGACGGTCACATCGCGCCCGGTCAGGCCCGTGCCGCCGGTCGAGATGATCACATCCACATCCGGATTGGCACACCACTCCCAAAGCTGGGCCGCGATCTCGTCACGTTCGTCACGGATGATCTTGCGATCCGCCAGCAGGTGCCCCGCCCCTTCGATCCGCCCCACCAGCGTGTCGCCAGACTTGTCCTGATCAAGCCCCCGCGTGTCCGACACGGTCAGAACCGCGATACGCACGGGGATAAACTCTTTGTTTTCATCGAAACGGGGCATCACCTTGCTCCAGATAACCCCGCCACAGGACGGGGACAGTCAATAGGCAGGCCGGGCTTGCCCCGACCACGAAATCACAAGGCCGCCCCAGCCGGGGCAACCTCGAACACACGTCCAGCCGGGCCAAGGTTCACAACGCGGCTCGCGCCGATCCGCCCCTCTTCGCCCCAGCAATCATGTACATGGCCACAGACCGCCAGCTGCGGCTGCACCCGGGCAATGGCGTCGCGAATGGCGGTTGAGCCCACCGAAAGCCCAGTCGAGGTCCGGTCCGCGATCCCCTTGGGCGGTGAATGGGTCATCACCACATCGGCCTGTGCGCAGCCATCCAGCAGCGCGGCCGCCTGCGCCTCGTCCAGATCGCAGGACCAGCTACCAAAGGGAGTCACCGGCACGCCATAGCCCAACCCGAACACCGAAATCCCATCGATCTCGACACCCGACCCATGCAGCACATACCACCCTTCCGGCGCGGCACTTTGCAGTTCCTCAAAACTCTCGCAGTTTCCCGGCACGGCAACCACCGGCGCCTTCAGATCCGCCAGCATCTCCATCGCGCTGTTTAGCCCGTGCCGCGCATTGCAGAAATCCCCCGCCGCCAGCACCAGATCCACCTCGCCGCTCGCCTCCACCAGCCGCGCCGCATGGGCGGCCCCCAGATGCAGATCGGAAAAGGCCAGAACCTTCATGCAAGCTCTCGCAACTTGGCCTGCAAGCTCAGCAAATCCGCCCAGGCCTCGCGTTTCGCCCCCGGCTGCCGCAAGAGATAGGCCGGATGGAACATCGGCATCACCGGCTTGCCAAAGGCCTCCTGCCAGTTGCCGCGCAAACGGGTGATCCCGCGCCGACCAAGCACCGCCTGACAGGAAATATTGCCCATCAGAACAATCACATCCGGCGCGACGATCTCGACATGCCGTTGCAGGAACGGCCCCAGCATGGCGATTTCCTCGGGCAGCGGATCGCGATTCTGTGGTGGCCGCCACGGCAAGACGTTGGTGATATAGATCGACTGCGCCGACAGGGGCGCCTCGCGTCCCATCTCGATCGCCTCGAACATCCGGTCCAGCAACTGCCCCGCACGGCCGACAAACGGCTTGCCCTGACGATCTTCGTCCCGCCCCGGCGCCTCGCCGATGATCATCACCCGCGCCGCCGGATTGCCGTCCGAGAACACAAGGTTGCGCGCGCCTTTCTTCAGCTCGCAGTGATCAAACGCCGCCATTGCCGCCTTCAGCTCGTCCAACGTCTTGACCCGCTCCACCGCGGCCTTTGCCTCGACCACGGGATCGATCTTCGGGGCCGCCACAATCGGCGCTTCCGCCTCGGGTGTCTTGACCGGCTTGGGCTGTTTCTTCGGCGCCTCGTAACGGTTCAGCGGCGCATCCAGCATCGCCTCGGTCACCCCAAGGTCTACCTGCCACTCCAGCAGGGCACGCGCCGTGTAATAGTCGAGGGCCGATTCCATGCCGCCACCCTATCGCGTTGGTCACGGGGCCGGAAGGGCACAAAGGGGCGCTGCCCCTCTTGCCCCATCCGGGGCAATTCACCCCGGAGGTATTTTTGGTGCATTGAAGCCCATGGGTCTTCTTGCCCCGCACCTGCGGCCTTTCTATAAGCAGTCAAACATCCGGATAAGGAGCGGGCCATGGGGTTCCATCAAAAACACCTGTTGGGGATCGAGCATCTGCGTCCCGAAGAGATCACCGCGATCCTTGATCTGGCCGATCAGTATGTCGATCTGAACCGCCGCGAGATGAAGCATTCCGATGCGCTGACCGGCCTCACGCAGATCAACATGTTCTTCGAGAACTCGACCCGCACGCAGGCCTCTTTCGAACTGGCCGGCAAACGCCTTGGGGCGGATGTGATGAACATGGCGATGCAGGCCTCGTCGATCAAGAAGGGCGAAACCCTGATCGACACCGCGCTGACGCTCAATGCCATGCACCCCGATCTTCTGGTGGTGCGACACCCGCATTCCGGCGCGGTCGATCTGCTGGCGCAAAAGGTGAACTGCGCCGTGCTGAACGCCGGTGACGGCAAGCACGAACACCCCACGCAGGCGCTTCTGGATGCGCTGACCATCCGCCGCGCCAAGGGCCGCCTGCATCGCCTCAACATCGCGATCTGCGGCGACATCGCCCACAGCCGCGTGGCGCGCTCGAACCTGATCCTGCTGGGCAAGATGGAAAACCGTGTCCGCCTGATCGGCCCGCCCACCCTGATGCCGAGCCAGATCGGCGAGTTCGGCGTCGAGGTCTACGAGGACATGAACGAGGGCCTGAAAGACGTTGACGTGGTGATGATGCTGCGCCTGCAACGCGAACGCATGGACGGCGGCTTCATTCCGTCCGAACGTGAATACTACCACCGCTATGGCCTTGATGCCGCGAAACTCGCGAATGCCAAGGACGACGCCATCGTCATGCATCCCGGCCCGATGAACCGCGGCGTCGAGATCGACGGCGAAATCGCCGATGACATCAACCGCTCGGTGATCCAGGAGCAGGTCGAAATGGGCGTCGCCGTACGCATGGCCGCCATGGACCTTCTGGCCCGCAACCTGCGCGCCAGCCGCGCCGCACAACCGGTCGAGGCCTGATCGATGGAAGACCCCAAAGACCCGAAAATGAGCGGCCGCGTGGCCACCGTCGCCCTGATCGTCATGTTCGCGATGGTTGGTCTGATCGTCTGGATCGGCGGGTGAGCCGGATGGAGGTCTCTGCCACCGAACGCGGCCTCGTGCGCCTGTTCGCGGTGGACCTTCCTGCCGAAGAGATCGAGACCTTCCGCACCCCCGACACCAACGAAGACGGCGATCTTGTTGCCTGGCCTCTCAAGGCAGCACTTGGCGCCTCCTATCTCGACGAAGACTTCATCGAACTCTTCCCCGTCAGGGACCTCGAAGAGCTGGGCCTGCGCGGCTACATGGTGCAGGGCCTTGGCATCGCCGAGGCGGATGTGACTGAAGACACCCTGCGGCTCGACGCGATTGATGGCTGGGTGCTGGTGATCCTGTCGAACGCCTTTGACGGGTTCGCCCAGACCCTTGCCCCCCGCGCGCCGCTTCGCTGGATCGGGACCTACAAGGAAGAAACCGCCCCCGTCACCTTTGCGCCGCTGCCCTCGGATGCCGCCAGGGGTGTGGTCGAAACGCCCGGCTCCGCCAAATCCAACCCGCATCTTACCCTGTTGTGGGCCATCCTCGCCCTGCCCGTCGCCGCGCTGCTGATCGGCGTTATCCTGTTCCTCTTGCTGACATAGGGGCGACAGATGCAGGACGACCTGATCTTCGACCACGAAACCCGGCTTGAGACATGGCGCCCCGCCTTCCGCATCTTCCTGCGCAAGCTGCTCTTCGTTGCCGCCCTCACCACAATCGCACTGTTGCCGGTCATCGTGTTCTTCGGCGTGATCGCATGGCTGGCCGCGTCACTCCTAGGGTCGCTGGTCTATATCCTCGTGCTGGACGACTATGCCGAATGGCAGGACCGGCGCGGGGACACATGGGTCCTGACCGACCAGCGCCTGATCTTCTGTCGCGGTGACGCGCCCGACGATCCCGGCATCGCCCCGCTTGAAGAGATCACCCGCGTCACCCGCTGGATGTGGTGGGGCGTGAAACTGCAGTTTGCCAACCGCACCGCCACCGTCATGCTGTTCCTTCCCAATTCCGCCACAGTGCGCGATAAAATTGACGCGGCGCGCACCGCGCGACTTGCCACTTTGGCCGCGACCCCTCATTGATCTTCGGGCCGGACACGCGGGTCCGGTGAAACAAGGGCGCCCACCGGGGCGAAGGCCATGTCACGCCGAGCATTGAAACGCCGTCTGCGCAAGGACGAGGAAATCCTCTGGGAAGGACACCCGCGACAGGGGCTTCTGCCCAACCGTCCCATGGAATGGCTGGTCTTTCCGGTCATGTTCCTGCTGATCCCCGGTTTCGTGCTCCTTGGCAGCATCGGCCTGTTCCTGACGCCCAAAACCGGGCTGGATGCGGCCTTTCATATCGGCCTTCTGGCGATCCCCGCCGTGATCGTCGCGGTCATGGCCGCGCTCATCATGCTGCAACGCCGCCGCACCTATTACGCTGTCACCAGCCAACGCGCCTTCATCCGCTATTCCGGCGGCAACGGCCTCTGGCGCTATTCCCGCTTTGAAGAGATCGGGCCGCAAACCCACATCCGCGCCCGCATCGGCCGCAAACGCTCCAACATCCTGATCGCCCAGCGCCGCCCCGGCCTGCAATTTGCCAAGCGCAAGGCGGGCGACCGTTACTTCCAGTTCTGGGCCATTGCCGACGGTGAAGAGGTTCTCGACCTGCTGAAACAGGTGCAGGCCGGCGAAACGCCAGACACGCAGACAGCCCCGGAAACCCCGCCCGAGCGTATCGAACCCACGGCCACCCCGACACCCGCCGCCGAGGAAGACATCGTGCCGTCGTTCCTGCGCACCGCCAGCGCCGCCGTCGACACCCTGTCTGAAAAACGCGGCCCCGCCGCCCCCGAGGCACGCCCGCTGGACGATGATCGCGACGAGCCGCCCCTGACACCCGAAGAAGACGCAAAGGACCCCTCCGATGCCCGAGATGACACCGACAACACCTCTCGGTGACGGCGAAGAGGTTCTGACCTCCTTCCGCGCCGACCGCGCCACCTATATCCGCACCAACACGTGGATGGCGGTGATCGCGATGGCGGCCGGCATGGCGATCCTCTGGTTCCTTGAAAATCCCCACGTCTGGACAGGGGCCGTCGGTGGCCTGCTCGCGGTGGCGATCCGCGCCTTCTACCTGATGAGCGAAGAAATGTCGGTGCGCTGGGATCTCACCAACCAGCGCCTGCTTGGCCCGATGACCCGCACCATCCGCCTTGGCGAGGTGAAAGAGTTGAACAAGCTCGGCAATGTCGTGCAGGTCGTCACCACCACCGGCGACAAGCATCTGGTCAAGTATCAGGCCGACCCGAACGAAACCATCCGCCAGATCAACGCGGCCAAACTCGGTGGCAGCTTGTGACAGACGGCTGGGAGGGCATCCTCGATCCGGAAGAGCGCATCCTCTGGCAAGGCCGCCCCGACGGCGGCATCGTCATCAGTGTCGCAAATATCGCCAGCGGTGCCTTTGGCCTTTTCTTCGCAGGCTTCGCCCTGTTCTGGATGATCATGGCCTCGCAGGCGGGTGGCGTCTTCTGGATGTTCGGCCTGCTGCACTTCTCGGTCGGCATCGGCATCGCCTTTGGCCCGATTGTCGGCGGCGCCTTCATCCGACGCCATACCTGGTACACCCTCACCGACCGACGCGCCTTCGTCGCCACCGACGTGCCGATCAAGGGCAAGACTCTCGACAGCTACCCGATCACCAGGGACACACGGATTTCCTTTGAAGAAGGCGGGCTGTCGAACATCCATTTCGCCGAAGGCATGCGCTATCGCGGCGGCAAGAAACGCCTCTCCCCCATCGGCTTTGAACGCATCCCCGACGGTCGCGAGGTCTATCGCCTGATCCGCGACATCCAGAAAGCACAGCACGAGCAGGTACAATGAACGACGATCTCTATGGTCACGATCTGGAAGCAGGTGAAAAGGTGGTCTTTGTCGGACCTACGTCGCCAGAACCAGTGAGGGAAGTCGCCATTTTGGGGGCAGTGGTCTTCATTATGGCTCCGACTCTTTGGCGATTGTTGGACAAATGGCCATTTATGGCCGCGCTCGAACCAGACAGTAAACTGCAGATAGCGCTGCTCCTCTTTCTCTTGGGCATATCCGCCATGGGCTTTCTCAATCGCCTGTTTCAAAGCACACGACCCACCCCCAAAAAAGCACGCCCCGCATTACTCACAACCCACCGCGTCATCGCCCCCGACGGCCATAGCATGCCCCTCTCCCGGATTTCCTCAGTCCGCACCCGTTTCTCTGCCACCATTCTCGAAGGGCAAAAGCTTGCGGACGGCATGACAATAGGGAATATGCAGAACGCACGCGCCTTCCGTACCGCCATAGAAAGATCCCTCGCATGACCACGCTCTTCACCAACGCTCGCCTGATCAATCCCGCCACCGGCGAAGACACCCTCGGCAGCCTGCTGGTGCAGAACGGGACGATCGCGGCACTCGGCGCCGAAGTCGCCGTTCCCGAAGACGCGGAGGTCATCGACTGTGGCGGCAAATGCCTTGCCCCCGGCATCGTCGACATCGGCGTGAAGGTCTGCGAACCCGGCGAACGCCACAAGGAAAGCTACAAGACCGCGGGCCTTGCCGCGGCGGCGGGCGGTGTCACCACCATGGTCACCCGCCCCGACACCACCCCGGCCATCGACAGCCCCGAAACCCTCGAGTTCGTCACCCGCCGCGCCAACGAGGCCGCGCCGGTCAACGTGGTGCCGATGGCGGCGCTAACCAAGGGCCGCGAAGGCCGCGAAATGACCGAGTTCGGCTTCCTGCTCGACGCCGGTGCCGTGGCTTTCACCGATTGTGACCACGTGGTCACCAACACCAAGGTCTTCTCGCGCGCCCTGACCTACGCCCGCAGCCTTGGCGCGCTGGTCATCGCCCACCCGCAAGAGCCGGGCCTGTCCAAAGGCGCTGCCGCCACCTCCGGCAAATTCGCCTCGCTGCGCGGCCTGCCCGCCGTCTCGCCCATGGCCGAACGCATGGGCCTTGATCGCGACATCGCCCTGGTCGAGATGACCGGCGTGAAATATCACGCCGACCAGATCACCACCGCCCGCGCCCTGCCCGCCCTGCAACGCGCCAAGAACAACGGCCTCGACATCACCGCCGGCACCTCGGTCCACCACCTGACCCTCAACGAACTCGACGTGGCCGACTACCGCACCTTCTTCAAGATCAAGCCGCCGCTGCGCTCGGAAGACGACCGCCTCGCCGTGATCGAAGCGGTAAAAACCGGCCTGATCGACATCATTTCCTCGATGCACACCCCGCAGGACGAAGAATCCAAACGCCTGCCCTTCGAAGAGGCCGCCTCCGGTGCCGTGGCGCTGGAAACCCTGCTGCCCGCCGCCCTGCGCCTCTATCACGCCGAACAGCTCACCCTGCCCGAACTGTTCCGCGCCATGGCCCTCAACCCGGCCCAGCGCCTTGGCTTGCCCGGTGGTCGCCTTGACGAAGGCGCGCCCGCAGACCTCGTCCTGTTCGACCCCGACGCGCCCTTCGTGATGGACCGTTTCGCACTGCAGTCAAAGTCCAAGAACACGCCGTTTGACGGCCAGCGCATGCAGGGTAAGGTGCTCGCGACCTACGTTGCTGGCAAATCTGTGTACCGGAGAGACTGATGCCCGAGATCATCCTCAGCCCCACCGCCCTTCTTGTCTGGGCGGCGCTTGGCTATCTGCTGGGGTCGATCCCCTTTGGCATGGTCATCACCAAACTCCTCGGGCTCGGCAACCTGCGCGAAATCGGATCGGGCAACATCGGCGCCACCAACGTGCTGCGCACCGGTTCCAAACCCGCCGCCGCCGCCACCCTGATCCTCGACGGCGGTAAAGGCGCCATCGCCGTACTGATCGCCCGCGCGCTCGCCTCCGAAGATGCCGCCCAGATCGCCGGTCTCATGGCCTTTGTCGGCCACTGCTACCCGATCTGGCTCCGGTTCAAGGGCGGCAAGGGCGTCGCCACCTTCCTCGGCCTGTTGCTGGCACTGGCATGGCCCGTCGGCATCGCCTGCTGCCTGACATGGTTGGCCACCGCCGCCATCTCGCGCATCTCGTCGCTCTCGGCCCTCGTCGCCGCCGCGACCTCTTCGGCGTGGATGCTGATCCTCGGCTACGGCCACGCCTATTTCCTCGGCATCCTCGTCACGCTTCTCGTCTTCTGGCGTCACCGCGAAAACATCCAGCGCCTGCGGGCGGGCACCGAACCGAAGATTGGCAAAAAGTAACAGTTTCAAACCCTTAAAGAGTTTCCCCCAATGACATTCAACCAATCCATCGAAACCTGCCTCGTCAAGTACGTCACCTTTTCAGGCCGCGCATCACGCTCGGAATTCTGGTGGTTCTGGCTGTTCTGCTTTGTCGTCAACGGCCTGCTGACATGGGTCGACCGCGGCCTGTTCCCCGACTTCGCCGGCAGCGGCATTTTCTCGACGCTGTTTGCCCTCGGAACCTTCCTGCCATCCCTCGCCGTTCAGGTGCGTCGCCTGCATGACATTGACCGTTCGGGCTGGTGGTTCCTGATCATCCTCGTCCCGCTGGTCGGCCTCATCGTCTGGCTGGTCTGGGCGGTTAGGGAAGGCACCCTCGGTAGCAACCGATTTGGCGACGATCCGCGCCACGGCGCAAGACTGTAAACCATCCGGAAAAGACGCCGCGGAATACCTCTACGCGCGCCCTAAATTCGCCCAGATTCAAAGCGATCTCTGGAGCTGTATTTTCAGTTCCGGAGATTTCCCATGATGGGCCCCCTTGCCGCCGTTGAATCCGTCGTCTTCAAATATTTTCAAGTCAGTGGCCGCGCGACCCGCGCCGAATACTGGTGGTGGGGCCTGATCCAATTCACCATCCTCGCCATTCTGGTGTTCAGCGATGCCCGCGCCTTTTCCAACGCCCATGACCTGGGTCTGCCCCCGTCACTGAACCCGCTGCACTACACCTCGCTGCTCTTCATCCTCGCGACCATCATCCCAAACTTCACCGTCACCATCCGCCGCCTGCACGATTCCGGGCGCTCGGGATTCTGGTACCTGATCCTCTTTGCCCCCTTTGTCGGCGGTATCTGGTTCCTCATCCTGATGCTGCTGCCCTCCGAACGCGACGACAACATCTACGGCCCCACCTGGCACGACCACAGCAAATGGCAGGGCAAGAGCGAAGGCAAGGCCAACCCGATGCAGGCCTACGCCGTTCTCGACCGCCTGCACGACGAGCCCGACGCGGCCACGATCGCCGCCCGCAAGGCCGAAATTAGCGAATATTACCGCAACCGCGTGCTGCAAGGCCCCAAGGATTGACCCACCATACCGACGGAACGGCGCAATTCCGCACTGTTCCGTCGCTGTTCCCCTTGCCCCCCGCCTTGCCCTTGCGATAGCCCTTGTAACAAATACAGAACGGCAGGAGACTCAGGATGGAAATCGTATCGGAAAACAAGGCATTTGGCGGCGTTCAGGGCGTCTACAAACATCACTCGCAAACCTGCCACTGTGACATGACCTTCGGCCTGTTCCTACCCGAAGAAGCGGCCTACACCCCGGTGCCGGTTCTCTGGTATCTCTCGGGCCTGACCTGCACCCACGAAAACGCCATGACCAAGGCCGGCGCCCAGGCCTGGGCCGCCGAACAAGGCATCGCGCTGATCTTCCCCGACACCAGCCCCCGCGGCGATGACGTCGCCGACGATGACGCCTACGATCTCGGCAAGGGCGCGGGCTTCTACGTGAACGCGACTCAAGACCCCTGGGCCAAGCACTTCCAGATGTGGGACTACATCGCCGAAGACCTGCCCTCCCTCGTTCAGGAAGAATTCCCCCTCGACATGAACCGCCAGGCCATCACCGGCCACTCGATGGGCGGTCACGGCGCCCTGACGCTGGCCATGTCGCTGCCCGGCCGCTTCCGCTCGGTCTCGGCCTTCGCCCCGATCTCGAACCCCACCGGGGGCGACTGGGGCCGCAAACAACTCTCTGCCTACCTCGGCGATGACGAAAGCAAATGGGCCGCCCACGACGCCTCGCTCCTGATGCGCGAAAAGGGCTTTGACGGTCCCGTCCTGATCGACCAGGGCGCAGAGGACCAGTTCCTCGACCTGCTTCGCCCCGAGACGCTGGCATCGGCCGCCGCCGCGCGCCGCCAGGAAATCACCCACCGCATGCAGAAGGGCTATGACCATAGCTACTTCTTTGTTTCCACCTTCATGGAAGACCACGTCGCCTTCCACGCCGAGGCCCTATACGGAGAATAATCGGTGAGTCACTACGACCTTATCATCATCGGCTCTGGCCCTGCGGGCAAAGCCGCAGCCATCCAGGCTGGCAAACTCAAACGCCGCGTGCTGGTCATCGACCGCCGCGACCAACTCGGGGGCGTGTCGGTCCACACCGGCACCATCCCCTCCAAAACCCTGCGCGAGACCGTTCTCAACCTCTCGGGCTGGCGCGAGCGCAGCTTCTACGGCCGGTCCTACCGCGTGAAAGACGACATTCACGCCGAAGACCTCAAGACCCGTCTGCACATGACCCTCGAGGACGAGGTCGACATTCTCGAACACCAGTTCAACCGCAACCACGTTGACACCCTCATGGGGCTGGCCAAATTCGTGGGCGCAAACGAGGTCGAAGTCGCCACCGAGGCAGGCGAGACCATCCGCCTGACCGCCGACAAGTTCCTGATTTCGACAGGCACCGTCACCTATCGCCCGGAATACGTGCCCTTCAACGGCAAGACCGTGGTCGACAGTGACGAATTCCTCGAACTCGCCCGCATCCCCCGTTCGCTGATCGTGGTCGGCGCAGGTGTGATCGGGGTCGAATACGCCACCATGTTCTCGACGCTGGATGTACGCGTCACCCTGATCGAACCCCGCGACAGCTTCCTCGATTTCATCGATCGTACGCTGATCCACGAGTTCACCCACCAGATCCGCGACAACGGCGTCGATCTGCGTCTCGGCTCTGCCATCGAGAAGATCGAGGACGCTGACAACCACGTTGAAGTCAGCCTCGCCAACGGCCGCCATGTCCGCGCCGAGATGCTTTTGTTCGCCGCTGGCCGCATGGGCGCCACAAGCAAGCTGAACCTCGAAGCCGTCGGCCTTGAAACCGATCACCGTGGCCGTCTCGAGGTGGACCGCAAGACCTACCAGACCAAGGTGCCCCACATCTACGCCGCCGGCGACGTGATCGGCCACCCCTCGCTGGCGTCAACCTCGCTGCAACAGGGCCGCGTCGCGGGTTGTCACGCTCTCGACACCCCCACCCTGCCGGAAAGCCCCTGGTATCCCTACGGCATCTACTCGGTGCCGGAAATGTCCACCTGCGGCATGTCCGAAGAGGAACTCCAGGAGCGCGGCATCCCCTACGAAGTCGGCATCGCCCGCTTCCGCGAAACTTCGCGCGGTCACATCATGGGCCTTGAACACGGCATGCTGAAAATGCTGCTCAGCCTCAAGACCCGCCGCGTTCTCGGCGTTCAGATCGTCGGCGAAGGCGCCACCGAACTGATCCACATCGGCCAGGCGGTGATGAACCTCAAGGGCACGGTCGACTACTTCGTCGAAAACACCTTCAACTACCCGACACTGGCCGAAGCCTACCGCATCGCCGGTCTGGATGCCTTCAACCGCATGCCGATCCCGGACGAGTTCAAGGTCAAGCGCGGCAAGGGCGACCACCCTGCCGAAGCCGCCAATGACGCCCCGGCGGCCAAGAAGAAAAAGTAACGGTAGGGGGCACGCCATGCGCATCTTCGTCGACGCTGACGCCTGTCCCGTAAAGGCCGAAGCCGAACGGGTCGGCACCCGCCACAAGGTGCCGATCTACATCGTTTCCAACGGCGGCCTGCGCCCCTCGCAGAACCCGCTGGTGGAAAACGTCATCGTCCCCGAAGGCCCGGACGTGGCCGATATGTGGATCGCCGACCGCGCCACCACCGGCGACGTGGTCATCACCGGCGATATCCCCCTCGCCGCGAAATGCGTCGAAGCCGGCGCTCGTGTCCTCAAGCACAACGGCGAGGCCCTGACACAGGCCAATATCGGCAATGTGCTGGCCACCCGCGATCTCATGGCCGACCTGCGCGCCGCCGATCCCTTCCGACAGGGCGGCGGCAAGGGCTTCACCAAGGCCGATCGCTCCCGCTTCCTCGACGCCCTCGAACGCGAATTGCGGGCCGCCGCCCGCGCTGGCAAACCCTGAAAACTTCGCCTATTTTCCAATCCCATCGCTGCGCGAAACCCTGCCTTTACACTCCAATTCTTGTTTTGCCCCCTCCGAAGCCTACAATTGTTTCAAGGCCTCAAGACCGCAAACCGCACGAACCGGACCCATTTCCCCGGTCGCAAAACAGGAAGCGAGAGTGCCCCATGAAAGACTGGAGTGACTTGAAATTCGTTTTGGCGCTGTCCCGCGCAAAAACAATGAAAGCCGCTGCCGAGATGCTTGGCACCAATGCCGCCACCGTTTCACGACGTCTCGACAAACTGACCAACGAAGTCGGCAAGCAGCTTTTTACAATGGACACGGACGGCTGGCGCCCTACCCGCGAGACCCAGGCGCTGGTCGAACTCGCCATGCGCATCGAGGCCGATCTCGACCAGTTCGACAACCTCCTTGCCAAACCCGCAAGCGAACTGAGCGGCACCATTTCGATAAGCTGCTACCAGGGCATCAGCATCCTGACGCTCGCCCCCAACCTCGCGGCCTTTCACGAACGCTTTCCCAATCTCAACCTCGATATCGAGTACCGCCCCAACCGCAGCCTCGCCCGTGGCGAGATCGACCTCGCCATCCGCCTCGACCTGCCCAAAGAAGGCCGTCTGATGTCCAAGCGCGTGGGCTCCCGCGTCAGCGCCTATTACACGCGCAAGGGAAACACCCCCGGCAAGGACTGGGTCGGACTGGCCCGCGAATTCGATGATCTGCCCATGATGAAACAGGGGCTTGCCTACTTCGAATGCGATCCCGTCGCCCGCCTCGGATCACTGTCGGAAATCGAACAGACACTCCTGAATTCCAAGATGGCCGGCCCCCAGCTGTCCTGCGCGGTCAACGGCCACGGAAAACTCGACCTGATCGATGACCAGCGGCTTATCTCGGTCAAACCCATTCACCTGATCTACCACGAGACCCGCCGAAATGACACGCGACTCCAAGCAGTTAAGTCCTGGATCGAAAACTGCTTCGCCGGTCCAACCGCCTGCATGTGCGGCAAATGCAGCTTCCCCGTCGAGACCGGGATCAACGTCTAATTTCGCAATCCCCACGTTGCATTTCTCAATATAGATGCCGGATTCGCAACGTGCTTTAAACGCCGGACAAGGTGCATCCCAAGCAGTTACTGCAACCACTCACGACCCACCTTGTTGACACCTTACCAGTGTCATCGTGACCTTCTTCAGCTCCCCGCTGAATATCCCGGTTGAGTTGAAAAACGCTCAACCGGGTTTCTTTTTTCCAAACCGGAATCTCCAACGAAAATTGGATACAAAACAGGGTAGGAAAAGCCCCGCCGCGCCGCTAGGGTCGCCCCGAAACACACCACGAAAGCAGACCCATGCCCATCGACGCAGTGATCTTCGACATCGGCAACGTGCTGATCGAATGGCAGCCGGAAAACTTCTATGACCGCACCATCGGCGCGGACCGGCGCAAGGCGTTTTTCGCCGCAACCGACATGCACAAACACCACGAACAGGTCGACGCCGGCGTACCCCTGCTCGAGATGGTCGAAAACGTGGTCGCCCTACACCCCGACTGGGAGGCAGAGATCCGCATGTGGCACGACAACTGGAACGACCTCGCCGCCCCGGCCATTCCGCATTCCGTGCGCCTGCTCGACGCCCTGAACCGCAACAACGTTCCCGTCTTTGCCCTCACCAACTTCGGCTGGGACAACTTCCCGACCTCGCAACAGGCCTTCCCCTTCCTCAAGACCTTTGCCCGCGAATACGTCTCCGGCCGCCTGCAACTTATGAAACCCGATCCAAGGATCTACGAACACGTGGAACAGGATTGCGGCATCGCGCCTGATCGGCTCTTGTTTGCAGACGACCGCGCCGACAATATCAAGGCCGCCGCCGCACGCGGCTGGCAAACCCACCTTTTCACCGATCCGCAGGGCTGGGCCGACCGACTGGTCGCAGAAGGCCTGCTCAGCAAGGAAGACGCCGCATGACCACCATTATTGATTTCGACAACGGCGATCCCCTGCTGGACTGGATCGAGCTGACAGATGCCTTCGCCGCCGGCCACGACCTCCCCAAGGCGGAAATCTCCGACAGCTTCCTCTATCGCGGCAAGGACACGCTCCTCCAGCGTCAGGCCTGGATCGACGGCATGGGCATCGGCGTGAAATCGGCCACCGTCTTTCCCGGCAACCCGGCGCAGGGCGTACCGATGATCCACGGGGCTGTCACCCTCTATGACGACGCCCACGGCATCCTCGAGGCGCTGATCGATTTTCATCTCGTGACCAAGTGGAAAACCGCCGGCGACAGCCTGCTCGCCGCCCGCCGCCTCGCCCGTCCCGACAGCAGGAACATCCTGATCGTGGGGGCCGGCACCGTGGGCCGCAACCTGCACGCAGCCTATTCCGCCGCCTTCCCCTCGGCAAACTTCACCGTTTGGAATCGCACGCAGGCCAACGCCGAAAAGATGGCCGAGGACATCGACGGTCTCAAGGTGGCCACCGATCTCGAAACCGCCGTGGGCGAGGCCGACATCATCACCTCTGCCACCATGTCAACAGACCCCACCCTGCGGGGTGACTGGCTGCAACCGGGCCAGCACGTCGACCTGATCGGTGCCTACCGCCCCGACATGCGCGAGATCGACGACACCGGCATGGCCCGGTCCCGCATCTTCGTGGACAGCCTCGACACCACCATCGAACATATCGGCGAGTTGAAATTCCCCCTCGCCAACGGCACGATCCGCCGCGAAGATGTTCTGGCCGACTACTACAACCTCGCCGCCTTCAGCCGGCAATCGGACGAGGAAATCACCCTCTTCAAAAACGGCGGTGGCGCGCACCTCGATCTGATGACAAGCCGCTATATCCTTAACAAGTGGTCCACGCGATAAGACCGCAAAACCTTCTCGAAGGTTTTGCCCCGGGGAAATTCTTGGCCAAGAATTTCCTTCCCGACCGACCTGTCGTGGAACCCGCACCGTTTCACAAAACGCACCGCCGCAATACCGACGTTATACCGACGCGGCACCGACGTGGATTTTACCCGGGTTTTCGCCGTTAACCTCAGGCCGCGGCCCCCACAAGGGGCCGCTCCTTGATCGGCAGGTGAACGATGGCCGAGAACGCCCCAACACCAACACCGATCCACCACACCATCGTGTAATCGCCAAAGGCGTCATACATCCGCCCCCCCAGCCAGACGCCAAGGAAGCTGCCCAACTGGTGGCTGAAGAACACGATGCCATAGAGCGTGCCCATGTAGCGCAGCCCGTAGATATGCGCCACCAGCCCCGATGTCAGCGGCACGGTGGCGAGCCACAGCGACCCCATGACAATCGAGAAGATGATCACGCTGGTCGGGGTGATCGGCAGGAGGATGAACGTACCCGCGGCGATGGTCCGCAAGAGATAAACCGTGGCGAGCAGGTACTTTTTCGAATAGCGCTTGCCCAGGTATCCTGCCAAAAGCGTGCCCGCGATATTGGCAAGACCAATCAGCGAAATCGCAATGGCACCAAGGGCCGACGTGGTCGAAATCCCCACCGCCGCCAGGGTGCCCGAAGGATCGATCGCCGCACACATCTCGGTGATCATGGCCGGGAAATGGGCCGTCACAAAGGCCAGCTGATAGCCGCAGGAAAAGAACCCAAGGAAGATGAAGGTGTAAGACGGGTCCTTGAATGCCTTGAGGAGAATCTCCCCCATGCTCTCTTCCAGCTCGGCCTTGCTGGCGGCCACAGGCGCGCGCATCATCGGCAGCATCAACAGCACCGCAAGGATCGCCGCCGCAAAGACAAGGAACGTGCTCTGCCAGGTCATGAAGCCCAGCATCCATTCCGCCAGCGGCGCCCCGAACACCTGCCCGGCAGACCCCGCCGCCGTGGCAATCGCCAGCGACATGGAGCGGTTCTCATCCGAACTTGCCCGCCCGACCACGGCAAGAATGACGCCGAACCCCGTGCCTGCAATCCCGAAACCTACAAGAATTTCATAGACTTGGTGCGCCCCCGGTGTCACGGCATAGGACGACAGGACAAGGCCGATGGCATAGGTCACGGCCCCCATGATGATGGCCTTGCGGTCGCCGATCTTTTCGGCAATCGCGCCAAAAATCGGCTGCCCGATACCCCAGGCAAGGTTCTGGATCGCAATCGCCAGCGAGAACTCTGCCCGCGCCCAGCCGAACTCGTCCGCAATCGGAATCTGGAACACCCCAAAGCTCGCCCGGATGGCGAAACTTACGAGGATAATGATGCACCCGACGATCAGAACGGGCGTCATCAGGGGGGTACGGCTCTGGTCCATGGGGCTCTCCTGTTGGCGCGGCCACATTGACCATCTGTGCATCCCCCGTCAAATCAGCATTTTTTATCTGTCAGTTAAATCCTTTGAATGAAACATGCCGCGACGTCCCAACGCGGCGCTTCTGTCTTTTCACGCAGGCCAAGGCGCGATATTCGGGTTTCATGCGAACAGTACTCGAGATCTACGCCGACAGGATCGCAAGCGGCGACATTCACGCAGACGACGCGCAGGAAGCCGTCCTGCCCGAATTCGAACGCATCCGCGAAGCCGTCTCGCGCCCCGTCAAGAAAACGTGGTTCCGCAAGGCCACCCCCGAACCGGTGCAGGGCCTCTACCTCTGGGGCGGTGTCGGACGCGGCAAATCCATGCTGATGGATCTCTTTGTCGACGCGCTCGACGTGCCGGTGCGCCGGGTCCATTTCCACGCCTTCATGCAGGAAATCCACACCGGCATGCACGCCGCCCGCCAGCGCGGTGTCGAGGATGCCATCGAACCGGTCGCCAAGGACGTGGCCGAAAGCGTTCGGGTTCTTGCCTTCGACGAGATGCAGATCACCGACATCACCGACGCGATGATCGTGGGCCGCCTCTTCGAACAGCTCTTTGCCGCCGGTGTCGTGGTGGTCACCACCTCCAACCGCCTGCCAGACGACCTCTACAAGGACGGCCTCAACCGCCAGCTCTTCCTGCCCTTCATCGAGTTGATCAAGGAACAGCTGAATGTCTGGGAACTGGTTAGCCCCCGCGACTATCGCCAGAACCGCCTGAAGGGCAGCCAGGTCTATTTCGTGCAGGCCAATACCGAGGCGCGCGACACCATGCGCGCGATCTGGAAAGACCTGAGCGGCGGCCCGTCCGAGCCGCTGGTCCTGACCGTGAAGGGACGCGAAGTCACCCTGCCTGCCTTTCGCAATGGCGTCGCGCGCGCCTCTTTCTTTGACCTCTGCGGCAAGATGCTGGGGCCGGGCGATTACCTCGCCATCGCCGATGCGGTGAAGGTGCTGATCCTCGAAGACATCCCCCGCCTTTCACGCCACAACTTCAACGAGGCCAAGCGATTCGTGACCCTCATCGACGCGCTTTACGAGGCCAAGGTGCGCCTGATCTGCTCGGCGGCGGCAGAGCCCGAGATGCTCTATGTCGAAGGCGAAGGCACCTTCGAATTCGAACGCACCGCATCGCGCCTGCGCGAGATGCAGGATGAATCCTGGGGGCAGGAACGCGACTGACGCGCTCAGGTTTTCCCAATGAATTCAGACTTTTGTAGAAATTATTAGGGGAGCGCCCTGCGCTCCCCCCTTTTCGCCTGCCTGTCCCGTAAGCCTGCAAGGACGACCCGTTTATTTGCTTCTGTTCCGCGGGGCCGCCGAATATTTTCCGACTATGCCGCAGTGATTCGAATCAGTCAACGGGGTGATTCGCAAAATCGCGAATCGGTTAGCCATTTTCTTGCAGAACATTCCCCGCCAGATACAGCGAACCACAGATCAGCACCCGCGCCGAAGGCGTTTCGGCCACGATCTCGGCCAGTGCCGCCTCGACACTTTCGGCCGTCCGCGCCGTCATCCCGACACCGGCCGCCGCCGCCGCGGTCTCTTCTGCCGGCAGGGTATTGGCCTCGCCCGGGATCGACACGGCAATCAGGCTGTCCGCTTGCGCCGCAAGAGGCCGCAGATAGCCCGACACATCCTTGGTGTTCAGCATCCCGCAGATCATATGCGTCGGACGCTCCGGCAGGTCCGCCAGCACCTTGCCCAGCGCCACACCCGCCGCCGCGTTGTGCCCGCCATCAAGCCACAGCTCGACCTCGGGCGCACTCTCGACCAGCGGACCATGGCGCAGGCGCTGCATCCGCGCGGGCCAGCTTGCATCGACCATCGCCGCCTCGCAGGCGGCCTCGTCTGCACCAAGGTGGCGCAGAGCCGCGATTGCCGCGCCCGCGTTCATAACCTGGTGATCGCCCAGCAACGCAGGCATCGGCAGGTCAAGAAGCCCGGTCTCGTCCTGATAGATCAGCCGCCTGCGCTCCTGCCAGACGTGCCAGTGCTGACCATAGGCAATCACCGGTGCACCCAGACGTGCGGCGGTGGCCTCGATGACCTCCATTGCCTCGTCCTCCTGCGGACCAACCACGCAAGGCACGCCCCGCTTGATGATCCCGGCCTTTTCGGCGGCGATCTTGGCCAGCGTGTCACCAAGAAACTGCTCGTGGTCGATCGACACAGGCGTGATGATCGTCAGCGCAGGCGTGTCGATCACGTTGGTTGCATCCATACGCCCGCCAAGCCCCACTTCCAGCAGCGTGTAATCCGCCGGCGTCCGGGCAAAGGCCAGCAGCCCGGCACAGGTGGTGATCTCGAAATAGGTGATGTCGATGCCGCCGTTCTTCTCGTAGCATTCATCAAGAATTTCGGTCAGATGCGCCTCGCTGATCAGCTCACCCGCCAGCCGGATACGTTCGTGAAACCGCGCCAGATGCGGCGAGGTATAGGCGTGAACCGCCTTGCCCATGCCCTCAAGACCCGCGCGGATCATGGCCTGGGTCGATCCCTTGCCATTGGTGCCCGCGATATGGATCACCGGCGGCAACTTGGCCTGCGGATTGTCCAGTGCCTCAAGCAGACGCCAAACCCGATCAAGGGTCAGGTCGATGATCTTGGGATGCAGCGCCATCATGCGCTGAAGAATCGCGTCAGAAGTCTGGGTCATGGTCTATCGCCTGGCAAAAGTTCGATACGCTTACATCAGAAACGGGGCTCCTGCACATCGCCAGAAGCCCCGTCTGATCCATCAAAAACGACGGATTGTTATTTCGCCTCTTCAGAGGCCTCTTCGGACGCCTCAACCGGCGCAACCGCGATGGCCTCCTCAGCCGGGGCCGGGAGATCGCCTTTCACCGCGGGCGGCATGTCCATCAGCATCCGCACGATGGTGATCAACTCGTCGCGCATCTCGGTTCGGGCAATCACGCGGTCCAGCATGCCGTGGTCCAGCAGGTACTCGGCGCGCTGGAACCCTTCGGGCAGCTTCTCGCGGATCGTCTGTTCAATCACGCGCGGACCAGCAAAACAGATCAGGGCATTCGGCTCGGCGATCTGAACATCGCCCAGCATCGCATAAGACGCTGTCACACCACCGGTGGTCGGGTGGGTCAGCACGACGATATAAGGCAGCCCCGCCTCTTTCAGCATCTGCACCGCCACGGTCGTGCGCGGCATCTGCATCAGCGACAGGATACCTTCCTGCATCCGCGCACCACCGGCAGCCGAGAACAGGATCAACGGGCGTTTCAGTTCCACGGCACGTTCGGCGGCCGCGATGATCGCGTTGCCGACATACATGCCCATCGAACCACCCATAAAGGTAAAGTCCTGACAGGCCGCAACGATCGGCGTACGCCCGATCTCGCCTTCCGCAACCAGCATCGCTTCCGCCTCGCCGGTCTTCTTCTGGGCGCCCTTCATGCGTTCGGGATATTTCTTCTGATCCTTGAACTGCAACGGATCGGTGATCGGCGCGGGCACGTCGACCTCGACAAAGATACCACCGTCAAACAGCGCCTCGAAACGCGCACGCGGCGTGATCGCCATGTGGTGGCCGCACTGGGTACAGACGTTCTGGTTTCCCGAAAGTTCGCGGTGGAACAGCATCGTGCCGCACTCATCACATTTCGACCACAGATTGTCCGGCGTCTCACGACGGGAAAAGATCGAATTGATCCGGGGGCGGACATAGTTGGTGATCCAGTTCATACACAGGGTCCTTCTTGCGGTCCAAGGCGGCTTATTTCAGTCACAGTCAGATAAGACGCTGCGTCAGGAAATGCAATCAGCGCCGTATCGCGATCCTCACCGTGAGCCATCCACACAGGATCAACAAGAGCTCAATCGGCATGGTGGCGCGCAGGGCCTCGACATTCTCGGGACCAAACGGAAGCACGAAAAGCGCCAGCCCGTCCCAGTGTCCCTCCATCGCGGTGAAATTCATGGCCACCACGTTGTTCAGGAAATGCAGCGCCAAGGCCGGCCCAAGGTTGCCTGCCCGCGCCGTGAGATCAGCGGCGGCAAGCCCGAACACCGCCGACCAGGCCGCCAGCGGCAGGGCATTTGGCCCATATGTCGCCGGATCATAATGCAGGAACCCGAAGAGAAGCGACGGCAGCACCATCCAGACCAAAGGCGAAGAAAACCGTGCTGCCAATTGGCTTTGCAGGTAGCCGCGAAACAGGAATTCCTCGGTCGAGGTCTGCAAAAGGATCAGCGGCAGGCTGACCGGCAACAGCCAGATCCAATCCCCGAACGGCATGTTCTGCATCGGCGACATATCGGCCGGGGCGGGCAGGATCAGGACAACGGCATAAAGAACGACGAGCAACCGCACCGTGCGTTTGAAATCCAGCCACACAAGTGTCCACGGCCCCGCCATCCGCCGCAGGCTCCGCCGGTGCAGCAGGGTCAGAACCACCCAGAGCATCATCAGAAGCGGCAGAAAGTTCAGAAGCATCACCCAAAGCGCGCGGGCACTGGTGCCATGGTGCAATTCGCGGTTCAGCGCCGCCCAGTCAGGCAGGCCCTGAAGGATTTCAATGTACCCGAGATTCAGAATCAGGAAACCGAACACGATGGCCACCACCCCGACCAGCAACCGCCAGATCTCGTTGGATGGCCGCGCCGGGGCGACGTGAACCTCATGTAAACGATACGCTCTCATGCTGCGGTGATGCCCGTTTTGGCGCCATCCGACAACCCCGCGCACCTTCCTGCAACGAAATGCAGAAAATGCATCCGAACCCTCAAAGGAGGTTTGTTTCGTGTATGGCATTCAGATAGATAATGGAAAAACCGGGCGGGTATTGTTTCCCAACCAGAAACAGCGCCGAAGTTAGCGCAAGGCGGAGTGGTGTGAGCATGAGTGAAGGTAAGGGCAGTATCCTTCAAAGAGGATTTCAGAAGGCCTTGGCACGGTATTGGGCCCGCAACGCCCGCAAGGCTGCCAAAACCGATCTGTCCACCCTGCGCGCGCAACGCAACCGCGCCTATCGCCTGCGCCAGCACCTGAATACGCTGATTTCAATTGCCGAAAACCGTCTGGCCCTGCCGATGATCGGCTCTAACGCCTTTCCGCTGCCGCATGGCACCGAATGGTCGTGGCGCCCGGCCCTCTGGCGCGAACCCTTGCCTAAAACCGGTATCTCCTCGGTTCAGTCCAAGGAAATGCTCGGCGAACAGGTCACCCTGTTCCATGACTGTCAGGTATCGGAACTCACCCTGCGCCAGATCCGCAATTCGCGCTCGGCCGACCTTGCCCCCTTTGGCGTGCGCATGGACGTGTTCCGCTTTGATGGCTCGTTCCTGTCGCTGGTCGTCGACCTGCCGTTTGACGCCGTTGACGGCCTGAAACGCAACCACCTGATCCGCGTCGACACCATCATCGAGGTGGAAAAGCCCCTCGAAATCTTCGCCCGCCTCAATATCAAACACGGCCCCAACACCGAACAGATCGTGCGCGAACTGCCGCTGGATCGGGAAGAGATCAACGTCGAGTTTGACCTCGCCTATTCCAAGCTCAACGAAAAACGCGTTGAAAAGGCCTGGCTGGACCTGATTTTCGAAGGCCCCGAAATGAACCAAGTCACGCTGCGCGACGTCACCCTGAGCCGCCGCCCGCGTGCCGAATTCTGATTTTCCCGGGAGAACAACAAGATGAGCGACTGGACCCTCACCAAGACCCGCCTCTTCGAAGGTACCTGGGAAGGTGCCCTGACCCGAACCAATGGCGGCAGCGGCGAACCGAACATCAAGGTCTCGCTCCTGAACACTCCCGTCGACGGCGTCGAGATCAGGGAAGACGCCGAGAACAACCGCTGGGTTCTGCGTATCCCGATCCCCAGCGAAGCCATCGCCGACGGTGTGCAGACCTTCCTGATCACCGACGCCGACAGCGATGAGATGCTGGACACGATCACCCTGATCTCGGGCGAGGTTCTGGCCGATGACATCCGCGCCGAACTCGATCTCCTGCGGGCCGAACTCGACATGCTGAAACGCGCGTTCCGCCGCCACTGCGTCGAAACCATGTAACCCTGCAAATCGCGATTGCACCGGCCTGACTTTGCCCTAGAGTACCCTCGTTACGGGCAAGGGAGGCCGCTTTGACATCGACCCCGGTTTCAAACCTCTGGCAAGTCAGCATCGCGCAACGTGCTGAAACGCAGCCCTTTTCGAAGGACCAGACCGTAGACCTCGCCATCATCGGCGGCGGCTTTACCGGCTGCGCCGCCGCGCTCGAGGCCGCCCGCCTTGGCGCCTCTGTGACCGTGCTTGAGGCCGAAACCATCGGCCACGGCGGATCGGGCCGCAACGTGGGCCTCGTGAACGCCGGTCTCTGGCTTCCCCCGAACGAAATCACCGAGGCCCTTGGCGAAGACGTGGGCCGCCATTTGATCGACACGCTGGCCGAAGGTCCGACCAGGGTCTTCGACATCATTGCCCGCGAAAGCATCGACTGCGAAGCCACCCGCAGCGGCACCCTGCATCTTGCCCACGCCCCCTCCGGTCTGAAAGACCTTGAAAACCGGTTCCGGCAGGGCAACCGGCTCGGCGCGCCCATCCAGCTTTTGGATGCCACCGAAGCCCGCCGCCGCACGGGGTCAGAGGCCTTTCACGGTGCCCTCTTCGACCCGCGCGCAGGCACGATCCAGCCGCTTGCCTATTGCCACGGCCTTGCCCGCGCGGCCAGTGCCGCGGGCGCAGCCCTGCACGACCACAGCGCCGTCACCGCCATCCGGCACAAGGACGACACATGGCACCTGTCCTGCAACGGGCACACACTGCGGGCGAGACATCTTCTGTTGGCCACCAATGCCTATCACGCCGCCCTGTCGGCCCCCTTCCGCCCCGCCTATGTGCCAGTGCATTACAGCCAGTTCGCAACCGCCCCCCTGCCCGAAGACCTGCGCGCCCGCATCCTGCCCGGTGGCGAAGGTTGCTGGGACACCGCGCTTGTCATGTCCTCGATCCGCATCGACGCGGCAGGCCGCCTGATCGTTGGCGGCATGGGTGACAGCGACGGCCCCGGCAGGCCGGTACACGCAGCCTGGGCCCGCCGCAAGCTACGCACGCTTTATCCCGAACTGGCTGATATCCCGTTTGAGCACGCCTGGAGCGGCCGCATCGCCATGACCTCGGACCACATCCCCAAGGTACTGTCGATTGGCCCGAGGGCCTTTGCCGTCTTTGGCTATTCCGGGCGCGGTATCTCTCCCGGCACGGTCTTTGGCACCGCTGCCGCCGAGGCCCTGTTGCAGGAGCGCCCCGAGGCCCTGCCCCTGCCACCACAGGCGGCACATTCGGAAACCCTGACCGGGCTGAAACAGGCCTATTACGAGTTCGGCGCCACCCTGACCCACGCGATCCGCCCCTCACCCTTGGGCTAGGTCCGACAGGGCAGAATGGGGGCCAGCCCCCAAACGCTGCCCTTCGGGCCGCGATTTCCCCCGGGGTATTTGGACCAAGAAGAAACCCTAGTAATGCGCGGTATAGCCGCCATCCACGGCCAGAACCTGTCCTGTGACATAGCTGGCCGCAGGGGACGCAAGGAACAGGATCGCCGGAGCCAGCTCCGCCGGTTCACCCCAGCGCCCAAGGGAGGTGGCCGCTTCGAGACGCGCGGCAATCGCCGGGTCTTTGGCGGCTTCGCGGTTCGGCTCGGTCTTGAAGAACCCCGGCGCGATGGCGTTCACGTTGATGCCTTGCGGTCCGAGTTCTGCCGCCAGCGCCCGCGTCATGCCGTTGATCCCCGCCTTGGCGGTGGTATAGGCCGCGTCGCCGCCCTGCGCGATGATCCCCGCGATGGACGAGATATTCACGATCCGCGCGCCCGCCGCCATCAGGGCCGCCGCCCGCTGGCACAGCATAAAGGGCGAGACCAGATCCACATCCATCAGCCGTGTCACGTCTTCGCGCTCAAAGTCCTGAAGGCCCCGCCGGTCGCGCATGCCGACGTTGTTCACAAGGATATGCAGCCCCTCTGCCGCGATCTCCTGAAAGGCCGCATCGACCGCCGTCTCATCGGCAACGTCAAAAGCCAGCGCCCGCGCCTGCCCCCCGGCCGCACGGATCTTTGCCGCCGCGTCTTCGGTGGCTGCCGCATCGCGCCCATTCACCCAGACCATGGCCCCCGCCTCGGCCAGAAGCTGCGCCGCTGCAAACCCAAGCCCGCTGTTCGATCCGGTCACCAGCGCATTGCGCCCGGCCAGGGAAAAGACGCCATAGTCGGCCATTGCTGCTCTCCTCGTTGACTGCGCCGCCATTCTGCCAAGACTGGGAGAGGGCGACCAGCCCCGATTGACGCGGCGTAGAAACACCTCACCTGACGCGGCGTTTCGAATGACGAATCGCGCGCTTTACGTTCTGGTAAAGCAAACCTGCAAAGGCACCACGGAGGAACCCATGGCAGACTATCCGCATCTGTTGGCACCGCTCGATCTCGGCTTCACCACCCTCAAGAACCGCGTTCTGATGGGCTCGATGCACACCGGTCTGGAAGAGACCAAGGATTGGAACCGCGTCGCGGAATTCTACGCCGAACGCGCCCGTGGCGGCGTGGCACTCATCGTGACCGGCGGCATGGCACCCTCCAAGGAAGGCGGCGTGTTCCCGGGGGCGGCGGGCCTGTTCACCGACGAGGACATCGCCAACCACAAGATCGTCACCGACCGTGTGCACGACGCGGGTGGCAAGATCGCCATGCAGATCCTGCATGCCGGCCGCTATGCCTATGGTCCCGAATGCGTCTCGGCGTCGGCCATCAAGTCGCCCATCTCGCCTTTCCCGCCGAAAGAGCTTGACGAAGAAGGCATCGAGAAACAGATCCAGGATTTCATCACCGCCACCGTGCGCGCCCGCGAAGCCGGGTATGACGGGGTCGAGATCATGGGCTCCGAGGGGTATTTCCTGAACCAGTTCCTCGTCACCCATGTCAACAAGCGCGACGATCGCTGGGGCGGGTCCTATGAAAACCGGATGCGCCTGCCGATCGAGGTCGTGCGCCGCTGCCGCGAGGCCGTGGGCGAGGACTTTATCATCATCTACCGCCTGTCGATGATCGACCTGATCCCCAACGGCTCGACCCACGAAGAAGTGGTGATGCTGGCCAAGGAGATCGAAAAGGCGGGTGCCACCATCATCAACACCGGTATCGGCTGGCACGAGGCCCGCATCCCGACGATTGCCACCTCGGTGCCGCGTCGCGCCTTTGCATGGGTCACCAAGAAGCTGATGGGCAAGGTCTCGATCCCGGTGATCACCTCGAACCGCATCAACATGCCCGACGTGGCCGAAGAGGTGCTGGCCGAGGGCTGCGCCGACATGGTGTCGATGGCCCGCCCCTTCCTGGCCGACGCCGATTTCGTCAACAAGGCGGCCGCCGGCAAGGCCGACCAGATCGCGCCCTGTATCGGCTGCAACCAGGCCTGCCTTGATCACACCTTCTCGGGCAAGCTGACCTCCTGCCTCGTGAACCCACGCGCCTGCCACGAAACCGAACTGCCGATCCCGGCGGCAGACAGCGTGAAATCGGTTGCCGTGGTCGGTGCCGGTCCTGCTGGCCTCTCGACCGCCATCACTGCGGCCCAGCGCGGCCACAAGGTCACGCTCTTTGATCGCGCCGACAAGGTGGGTGGTCAGCTCAACGTTGCCAAGCAGATCCCCGGCAAAGAAGAATTCTGGGGCCTTGTTGACTGGTACGAAACCATGGTCGAGGCCGAAGGTATTGAGCTGCGCCTTGGCACCGAGGCAACTTCGGACACGCTGTCCGATTTCGACGAGGTGGTCATCGCAACCGGCATCGTGCCGCGTGATCCGGGCATCCCCGGCAGCGACCGCCCCGAAGTCCTGAGCTATCTCGACGTGCTGCGCGAAAAGAAACCGGTTGGCAAACGCGTCGCCGTGATCGGTGCGGGTGGCATCGGTTTCGATGTGACCGAATTCCTTGTGCACGAAGGCGAAAGCCTGACCGAGAACCTGCCCGAATGGATGAAGGAATGGGGCGTCGGCGATCCGGAAGAAACCCGTGGTGGCCTTGCCCCGGAAGGCCCGCAACCCCACGCCGCCGCCCGCGAGGTCACGCTGATGCAGCGCAAGGCTAAGGCGCTTGGCAAGGGTCTGGGCAAGACCACTGGCTGGATTCACCGTGCCGCGCTCAAGATGAAGAACGTCAAGATGCTTGGCGGCGTGAACTATGAAAAGATCGACGACGCCGGGTTGCACATCTCCTTTGGCGAGGCCCGCGAGAACCCGCAGGTGATCGAAGTCGACAACGTGGTGATCTGCGCGGGCCAGCTTTCGGACCGTTCCCTGGCAGACGCGCTTGAGGAAAAGGGGGTCTCCTGCCACGTGATCGGCGGTGCCGATGTGGCTGCCGAACTCGACGCCAAGCGCGCCATCAACCAGGGCACGCGCCTCGCCGCCACCTTCTGATACCAACGCCTGTGCCGTCATTTGCGGCGGCACAGACCCAATCGCCCACAAGCGACATGCCATGTCGGTTTGACCATTGAGACCGGGACCGCATGGGCATAGACCACCTTCATGGTGTTTTTCGCAATCCTCATGGGCCTGCTGCCCAGCTTCCTGATGGTCGCCCTTGGCGGCCTTGTCCGCAGCCGTCTTTCGGTGAATGCGTGGCAGGGGCTGGACAAGCTGAACTTCGAAATCCTGTTCCCGACCCTGATCTTCGTCGCCGCTTCGAGCCGCCCGATTGATCCGCGTGACATCCTGACTGTTGGCCCCGCCGTCTGGGCCATCCTGCTGGCGGGCCTCGCCCTGGGCTATCTTGCCCGCCGCTTCGGCCCCGACAGGTTTCTTGATTTTGCCGGCGCATGGCAGACCGCATGGCGATTCAACACGGCCATGGCCTTTGTCGCCGTCGCGACGCTGGCCGAACCGCCGATGGGCATGCTGGCCGTTGCCGTCGGCATGGCCATTCCGATGGCCAATGTCTTTGCCGTCTCCGCCCTGTCGCGCGGCAGCGGCAGCCTTGCCCAGACGCTCAAGAAAGTGGCCACCAACCCCTTTCTCATCGCGTCCGTCTCCGGCGTGATCGTTGGCCTGTCGGGCATCACCATCCCCGCCCCGATCATGGCCCCGCTCGATATGCTCGCACAGGCCGCCATCCCCGTGGCGCTGATTTCCGTGGGCGCAACAATGAACTGGGGGGCGCTTGCCCGCCTCGACATGTTCAGCGGCATCATCTGCGCAACCAAGCTGATCGCCCTGCCGACGCTCACCATGATCGCCTGCATTGTTCTCGATACCGATCCAGTGCTGGCCCGCACCCTCACCCTCTTCGCCGCCCTGCCCACCGCCTCCGCATCGCATGTTCTGGCCGCTGGCTTCGGGGCTGATCGCGAACTCTCGGCAACCCTCGTGGCCCAGTCCACATTGCTCTCTGCGGCCACGCTGCCCCTCTGGATCACCGCCATCACACTGGTCTTCTGACACGCCCCGGAAACAGCCAATCGCAATTGTTTCTCTGTTTCCGTGCCGCAAACGATCCCAGACAAAACCCCGATATTGTCTGAGCCCTGCCCAGCTTCTGCCCGATTTGAGGCCGATAAACGACGCTGTAAAAAGTTTATCGAGGTAGGGAAACATGGACCGACTAACGGAAATGGAAGCCTTCGCCACAGTGGTGGATCAAGGTGGCTTCACAGACGCTGCCAAGAAGATGGGCATTTCGAAATCCGCTGTGTCCAAGCACGTCTCTTCACTTGAGGCCCGCCTCGGCGCGCGCCTTCTCAACCGCACCACCCGCCGCGTCTCGCCCACCGAGATCGGCCTGGCCTATTACGACCGCGCCCGCCGCGTCCTGAACGATGCAGGCGAAGCTGACGCGCTGGTCACGTCGATGCAATCGGCGCCCTCGGGCCTCCTGCGGATCAGCGTGGCAACCGACTTCGGGGTCAATCACCTCTCGCCGGTTCTGGGCGAATTCCTGGCAGAGTTCCCGGAAATCAACGTCAATATGGTGCTTAACAACCGCTACGTTGAACTGATCTCCGAAGGCTTCGACATGGCGATCCGCATCGGCGAGCTGGAAGACAGCACCCTGCGGGCCCGTAAGCTGACCGAAACCACGAAACGCATGATCGCAAGCCCGGCCTATTTCGAGCGCTACGGTCGCCCGGAAAAGATCGACGATCTGAACGAACACAAGCTGCTGCACTATTCGAACCAGTCGAACGGCGCAGTCTGGAAAATCACCGCCCCCTCGGGCGAAAAGCGCCAGGTCCGTACCGCCGGCTGGCTGAGCGTCAACGATGGCCAGTCGCTGCTCAACGCCGCGGTTGCCGGTCTCGGCATCGCCTACCTGCCGTCTTACCTCTACGCCGAAGCGATGGAGCAGGGTCTGGTCGAGGATGCGATCCCGGATCTGCCGATGGAAACCCAAGGCATCTACGCGGTTTATCCGCCGGGCCGTTTCACCCAGCCCAAGGTCCGCGCCTTCATCGATTTCCTGGTGCACGCCTTTGCCGAAAAAGGCCCCTCGGACTGGTAAAATAGAATTCAACACACCTCGTGTTTTCCCCAGGCTTTCCTCGAGAAAGCAAAACTGCCCGGGCCTCCCAAGCGCCCGGGTCTTTTCTTTTAAACCAGCAACTTACCGCCCAAGTGACAATCGGTCGCGGCGCAAACATTCCACAATCAGAATATTGATTTTTGCAAGGCACCCCTACAGAAGTCCGGTGCCTGAACGTTCAAGTCTCATTGTTAAAAACCTGTTCAAGGAGCCACGCAATGCGCATCGCGCTTATCGCCGCCCTCATCGCCGCCCCGACCCTGTCGCTGGCGGGATCTGCCGAAGACACCGTCGCCGCCCGCCAGGGCTATTACAAACTGCTGGGCGCCAACATGGACGTCTTTGCCACCATGGCCAAAGGCGAACGCGACTATGACGCCGCCGCCGCACAAACCGCTGCGGACAACATGGTCACCCTGACCAAATACAACCTCGGTCACCTCTACATTCTTGGCACCTCGTCGGACGACGTTGAAGGCTCGCGCGCCTTGCCGAAAATCTGGAACGATTTCGCTGGCGTTCAGGCCAAGGGCGGTGATTTCGTCAAGGCGCTGATGGACATGCAGACCGTCGCCGGTCAGGGCAAAGCCGAAATGGCAGGCGCGCTTGGCGCTCTCGGCGGCACCTGCAAGGGCTGCCACAAAGAATACCGCGCCAAGTAAGGGGCTTCCCCATGTCCGACCAGCTTCCCCGGGGAGTCACCCGCGAAAAACTGTGGGATCTCCCCCTGCGCCTGTTCCATTGGGCCTTGGCGATCTGCGTCGGCGCAGCTTGGGGTTTGGGCAAATTCGGCCCGAACATCATGACGCTGCATTTCTACTTCGGCTACACGGTCATCGCCCTTTTGGTGTTCCGCGTGGTCTGGGGGCTGGCTGGTCCGGCCCCCGCACGTTTTGTGCATTTCATCTACGGTCCCGCGACAACCGGCCGGTATCTCTCGCACCTGTTCGAACGCAAGCCGTCCTACTGGCCCGGCCACAACCCGCTCGGCGCCCTTTCGGTCTTTGCGCTTCTGATCGTGCTGATCCTTCAGGTCACAACCGGCCTCGTCTCCGATCCTGACGACTATGTGAACGTCGGTCCACTGGCTGACATGGTCAGCTCTGACACCGTGCGCAGCGCCACGTCACTGCACAACCGCCTCGCGCCCGTCATCCTGATTTTGGTGGTTCTGCATCTGGCAGCCATCGCTTTCTACAAGCGCTACAAGGGCGAGAACCTGGTGCTGCCCATGATCACCGGCTGGAAACTGGTGCGCCGCGACAGACCCTGATCTCAAGCCGCCCGCGGCATCCCTCCGGCAAACCCGTCCAACAGCGCCTTGCCGTTCTTGGCATGGCGCGCCACCAGCTGCTTCTGCGCCCGGCCAACCGGCACATATCGCGAGGGCTCCGGCGCCTCCGCCTCTGCCACGAGGTCGGGAAACAGCAACCGCATCTCCTCAAGCGCCTCGTCGGGCATGGTCTTCAACGCCTCAGCCCCAAGATACAAGCTCTCGCTCGGCGCGCCTTCGGCAAACACCGTCTCGTGCTGATCAAAGATCAGGTGGAAATACTCGACCTCCGCCACCTCTTCGACCACGTCGATCCCCGGCAATTCGGTCAGCTTCACCGCCGCAATCAATGCCTCGTCCTGCCCGAACATCCGCGCCACGATCTTGGAATGCACCAGCATCCGGTGCTGGCGCGACACATAAAGATCGCGCATCGGAAGCCCCTGCCCCAAGGCCCCCGCCTCGATCCGCACCGGACGCAGCTTGTCCGACAGGGCCAGCTCATAGGCCTCAAGGGTCCGGCTGGTCAGCATCCGCAATTCGGCAAACCGCCCGTCAACCGTCAGAACCCGCTGCCCTTCAGACAGGTCTTCAACCGGCACAGGGCCGGCATCCGTCGTGATCATCGTGCCCCGCACGAAACAGGTCACGTCGGTATAGTCCCAGCCAACAGTGTGGCTCTGATACGATCCAAGCGTCGCCCCGACCGTAAATTCCGATCCCGGTCCCGGCGCAAAATGCCAGCCGCCTGTCGTGTTGAAGAAATAAAAGGTTTCGACGTGCGATTGCCCATCGGTCGCCGTGAAACTCACGTCAATCGCATAAGGCGATCCGGTGGTGCCAGCAAAGCTGCCGCCATCAATGCTGATGGTTTCGCTGCTGTCACCGCTGCCCTGATACGAGCCATCATTGTCGTCAAAGACGGCAGTGTAGGAGGTATTGTACTGGGAATTGTAATAGGTCCCCGTCCAGCGAAAGACCTCGGCAGTATACTGCGCCATTGCCCTGCCCTACTCGACCTTGCTGGCCGTACGGCCTTCGGCATTCAACGCTTCGAACAACATGCGCATCCCGCTCGGGGCCAGCTTTGCCTTCACGGCACCGCGTCCCAGCATCCGCTCAACCACGTCCTTTTCCCGCTCGGACATGGCCACTTCGAAAGCCACCGTCAGGTCACTCGCGAACTCTTTGTTCAGATCACGATACTGCATCCTTCAACCCACACACTCGAAACCGACGGGCAGCTTCTGCGTCTCCCGATCGTTTCCCAAACGTCACAAATAAACGTGGCTGGAATGGGGCACAAAAATGGAATTCGGCCCGGAACTGAACAATTTCATGGGTTTTCAGGGAGAATCAGCGCCGATTTGACCTAAATGGAAACAATCGACAGGCACCGCATCAGCGATTGTTCTCAAGGCAGAACCACCACCTCGACCCGGCGATTGGTTTCACGGCCTTCCTTGGTGGCATTGCTGGCAATCGGCGCAAGATAACCAATCCCGCGAGAGTCCACCTGCGCATCCGCCACGCCCAGCGCATCCACAAGCTGGCTGCGCACCGCCCCGGCCCGGGCCTCGGACAATGCGATATTGCGATCCAGCGCCCCTTCGTTGTCAGTGTGCCCCACCAGCACAACCCGGCGTGTCTCATCTGCCTTCAACCAGTCCGCCAGCGCCACGAGCGAGGCAAACGGCCCATCTCCCAGCCGCGATGATCCCGTCTCGAAGGTCAAGTCGCCCAGCACCGCCCGCCCGGTGTCTTCAAGCGCCGTCGCCACGGCAGACCCGTCGATTTCTCCCGGTGTCGCGGCAATTTCTTCCACAGGCGGCGGCATGACCTCAAGCTCTTCCGTCTCGGACGGGGCCACATGGATCACCTGCACCATGCCCGAAATCGCGGTTTCGCTGACCAGAACGCCAACCCCCTCGTATCCCCGCACGCCCTGCTTTTCGGCCGAGATGAACCGGAACTCCGACAGGTCAACAAACATGTCCGGCGGCGGCAGCACTTCGATATTGAACCTGAAATCGAACCCACCGCAGACATCGGTTTCACAGGCAAACAGGACATCATACCCCTGTTCGCTCAACTGCGTGACGATCTGCGATGCCATGCGCGAGACCGATCCCGTCAGGCCGGGCACCCGCCAACTGCGTTTGACAACCCGCCCGTCAAAAAGCTCTGCCGGCACACCCTCACCATCGAAGGTTCCCACCGGCAAAGCGTATTGCCCGTTGCTTTCCTCACCGCCAAGCGCCTCGGCACCGTCCGGCAGGGACGGTTCGAACGCCGCCGCCAACGAGGGCAACAGCGCAAGACATATGGCGGCGAAACGGATCATCGGAACTGGGCGTGATATTCGTCGTTGGGGCGCATGTTGGTGGCTGATGCCACGCGGTTCGACATGTTGAAAAAGCCGGTCACATTGGCAATGTCCCAGATGTCACGATCACTGAACCCGACATCCCGCAATGCCTGACGATCGGCTTCGGTGGTTGCGCTGCTTTCCTTGGTGATCTTCTCGGCGAAATGCAGCATTGCCGTCTGGCGCGCGTCCAGATCGGCCGCCTTCCAGTTCATCACCATCAACTCACCCAGCTTCGGATCACCCGAAAGCTGGCGCACCGCCGCGCCGTGGGCGGTTAGACAGTAGAAACACTTGTTGATCGAAGACACGACGACCGCGATCATCTCGCGCTCGAGCTTGCTCAGCCCGCTGTCGCCCAGCATCAGGTCGTTATACATCGCCGTAAAGCCATTCAGCTTTTCAACGTCAAAGGCATAGGCCTTTAACACGTTGGGCACCATGCCCAGCTTTTCCTGGCAAATATCGAAATACTTCTGCGTCGCCTCCGGCAACGGGTCGGCCATCGGCAAATCAAGCGCCGTGGGTTGGTCTGACTGGCTCATCTATCTCCCTCTCAGTCTGACAAAATCCTGTAGTGATACTGCCCCACCACCGTCATCCCGAGCGAAGAATAAAGCCCGTTCGCAGCCTCGTTGGCCGTGGTGCAGATCACGGCAAGCGTATGCCCGCCGTTGTCCAAGGTCCAGAAGGCCGCGCGCTGCATCAGCCAGCGGCCAACGCCCATCCGGCGCTGGAACGGGATGATCTCAAGCGCATGCACCATCGCGATCCCCTCGTGCATGCCGATAAAGCTGGCTCCGGCCGGCTTGTCCTGCCAGCGGCTCACGAAACCGGCCTTGGGCTTGCAGGCCCGCTGCATCACCTCGACACGCGCCGGTCCAATCCCGCCCGCGGCCCAGATCTCGCGCATGATCTGCATCGGCCCGGTTGTCTCGATTGCGGCGGTGCGTGGCGGGCGTTCCTGCGCCAACTCCTGCGCCGGGATCGCATACATCGTGACCGGGTCGATCACCTCATAGCCGCGTGCTGCAAGCGCCGCGTCCAACGCGTCATCGCCCTCGCGGATCATGAACAGGGGCGTCTGCCCAAGGCCCCGCATCGCCTCTTCCGCCTTGGCAATGTCGGCCTCTTCGAAAGCGCCCCGCGCCGTGGCCGCCGACACCCGTTTGCCGCCGCCCTGACCATCCCGCACCAGGAAAGGCCCGCACTCGGCAACAGCTGCCGCCGGCCAGGTCGCCTCGACCACGTCATACATCATCTGTGCATCGGGAAGGCTCATGCGAAGGTCTCCGCCAGTTTGGTCATCGCCGCATCAATCCGCGCCCCATCGGTGCCACGGATCACAATATTCGCGCCAAAGGCCCCGTCCCGCTGGAACGGATAGGAGCCGATCGACAGATCACTGAATTCCTCGGCCAGCGCCGCCAGCGGCCCGGCAATATCCCCCTCGCCACGATCAATCCGCAGCGATTGCGACAACAGCGGCTTGCCCCCGGTCAGGGTCGGGATCACGCTTGCCACCATCGCCTGGAACACGCTGGGCACACCGGCCATGACATGCACGTTCTCAACCGTGAACCCCGGCGCGACCGACACCGGGTTGTCGATCAAAGTGGCCTCCGCAGGAATCCGCGCCATCCGCTGACGCGCCGCGTTGAACTCCAGCCCCGAATTCTCGTAATGCGCCGCCAGCAGCGCCCGCGCATCATCACGAATGTCGATGCTCTGACCAAAGGCCTCGGCAACGCAATCGGCGGTGATGTCATCATGCGTCGGACCAATCCCGCCGCTGGTGAACACCGTGTCATAGCGTCCCGCAAGGTGTTGCAGCGCCGCGATGATATCGGCCTTTTCGTCGCCAACCACCCGCACCTCGCGCAGATCGACGCCGTGTTTGGTCAGCTCACCGGCAAGATAGTGCATGTTGGCATCGCGGGTCCGGCCCGAGAGAATCTCGTCACCGATCACCAGCATCGCGGCAGTGGGGTTGGACATGGCGGCTCGCTCCTTGTCAGATTGTCCCCAGAGGTATAGGCCCGTGATCATGCGCTTTCAAACCCCTCTTGTTCCCGCCGTGCTGATCCGCCGCTACAAGCGTTTCCTTGCCGATGCCACGCTCGCCGATGGCACTGAGATCACCGCCCATTGCGCCAACCCCGGCTCGATGATGGGACTGGCCGAACCCGGCAGCCGCATCTGGCTGGAACCGAACGACGATCCCAAGAAGAAACTCAAATACGGCTGGCGTCTTGTCGAACATGACAACGGCCATTTCACCGGCGTCGACACCTCGGTTCCCAACCGCGCCCTCAAGGCCGCGCTTCTGGCGCATGAAATCCCCGAACTCGCCGATTACCCGATGATCCGCCCCGAGGTGAAATACGGCCAGAACAGCCGCATTGATTTCCTCCTGTCCGGCGAAGACCGCCCCGACCTCTATGTCGAGGTCAAAAGCGTCACCCTCTCGCGCAAGGCAGGCCTCGCCGAATTCCCCGACAGCGTCACCGCCCGTGGCGCCAAGCACCTTGCCGAGCTGCAAGAGATGATCGCCGAAGGTCACCGCGCCATGATGCTCTATCTCGTGCAACGCACGGACGCACAAAAGGTCACGCTGGCCGCGGACATCGACCCGACCTATGCCCAGACCTTCGCCGCCGCCCGCAAGGCCGGCGTCGAGGTTCTGGCCTACGACTGCAAGATCACCCCGCAGGAGATCACCATCGGGTCCCGCCTGCCCTTCGAAGCCGACGCAGCCTAGCCAAGCACAGGCAGGCCGCCTTCAAGATCGGACTGGTAGCCAAACAGCGCCGCCAGGCCACCGGTATGCACGAACAGCACCCGCGCCCCTTTTGCGATTTCACCGGCACGGCACAGCGCCGGGATCGCGGCAAAAGATTTGGCGGTATAGACGGGATCAAGGAGAATCCCCTCACGCCCCGCCATCATCGCCATCGCCTCTGAGGCGGCCTCTCCAACCTGCCCATACCCCGGTGCCAGCGCCCCGTCCCAGATCTGCACGTCTTCTGCCGCAACCGCCCGCGTGTCCTCCGTCAACTCCGACAACAGCTCCAGCACCCGCCGAATACGCGCCTCCTGCTGTGCCTTGGGGCGGCGCACGCAACTGCCGATCACCCGCGCCGTGCTGCCTGCCGCCCGCAACCCGGTAAGCAAACCCGTATGGGTTGCCCCGCTGCCAGAGGCCACGACAACCACGTCGAACGCCTGACCCGACGCCACGATCTCGCGCCCCGCCCGCACATAGCCCAGTGCCCCAAGCGGCGGGTTTTCAAGCCCAAGCGGAATGACATAGGGCACCCGCCCCTCACTCCGCAGTGCCTCGGCCCGCGCCCTGAGCGCCGCATCCGCCCCCGCCTCGTCTTCGCCCTCCGGATAGTGCATGATCTCCGCGCCCAGCATCCGCAACAACAGGACATTGCCAGACGTGTGATAGATCCCGTCCCGCTCCGGCACCCGCTCTTCCAACTGCACAACCGATTTCATCCCCAATGACGCCGCCGCATAGGCCGCCGTACGCACGAAATTCGACTGCACCGCACCGGTGATCAGGATGGTATCCGCCCCCTGCGCCCGCGCCGCTCCAAGATAGAACTCCAGCTGCCGCGCCTTGTTGCCCCCAAGCGGTGATCCGGCCACGTCATCGCGCTTGATGAACAGGTCGATGCCCAGGTCCTCGGACAATGACGGCAGGTGCGTCAGAGGGGTCTCCCCGCTCACCAATGTCGCACGCGGATAGGTTTCTGAATGCATGTCACACCTCCCAGGAAAACCACCGGCATTCACCACGCGGCAGGCGCATACGCCTATCCATGCCCGCGCCCTCTCACCCAACACCAACAACGGCGACGTGGCAACACGCGCGCGCCCAAGCCCTCTGGCATCTGTCGCCAATCCGTCATAAGTAACGGGAAAGAATTTGCGATGGAGCAAGAGGCTTATGATCGGTAAGGGCCGCCAGACCCGTGACGGGATCAGGATTTATCAGGACGCGGATTTCGCAGGCATGCACAAGGCCGGCGCACTGGCCGCACGCATTCTTGACGAAATCGCCGAACACGTTTTCCCGGGCCAGAGCACCGGTGAAATCGACCGCCTCATCGAACAGAAGGTCAACGATGCCGGCGCCACCTCGGCCACCATCGGCTATCGCGGCTACCAGCACGCCTCCTGCATCTCGGTCAACCACGTGGTCTGCCACGGCATCCCCGGCGACAAGAAGCTCAAGGATGGCGATATCCTCAACATCGACGTGACCGTCATCGTGGATGGCTGGTTCGGCGACACCTCACGCATGTATGTCGCGGGCAAACTGAACCGCAAGGCCGAGCGCCTGATCCAGGTCACCCACGACAGCCTGATGAAGGGCATCGAGGCGGTGAAACCGGGCAACACCTTCGGGGACATCGGCCACGCCATCCAAGCCTATGTCGAAGGCCACCGCATGTCGGTTGTCCGCGATTTCTGCGGTCACGGTCTGGGCCAGGTCTTCCACGCCCCGCCCAACGTCCTGCACTACGGCCGCCCCGGCACTGGCGCGGTTCTCGAAGAAGGCATGTTCTTCACCATCGAACCCATGGTGAACCTCGGCCGCCCCGAGACCAAGGTCCTCGCCGATGACTGGACCGCCGTCACCCGCGACAAGTCCCTCTCGGCCCAGTTCGAACACTCGGTCGGCGTGACGGCAAACGGTGTCGAAATCTTCACCCTGTCGCCTGCGGACAAGTTCCACCCGACCTGGGGCTAGGCCGGCAACGGCAAGAAACGGCTGAAACCGCGCTGCGACGACGCGGCCCTTTACGGAATCGCCTTCCCGATACATGCTAAAAACAGCATGTATAAGGTGTATTTCGATGGCAACTTTTACCGGAACCTCCGGCAGCGACACGCTGATCGGAACGGATGACGCGGACATCCTGCAATCCCGCGGCGGCGTGGATTTTCTCTCCGGCGGCAACGGCGGCGATGAATACCAGATGTACCAAAGCGGCGGCCTGCACGCCGTCACCATCGACGACAACGCCACCGACACCGCAACCGACAGCATCACGCAGGCCCGCTTCTTCTATGCCTCTGCCTCGCTTGGCTATTCCGCCTGGGGCAGTGCCGAACGTCAGGGCGACGACCTGCATATCGAAATTCCGGGCAAACCCGGCCGCTTTCGCAAACCCGGCTACGGCGCCCTTACCATCGACATCATCGATCACTTCGGCGATGGCACGGTTGAAACCCTGCAAGCCGGTGATTTCACCTTTGTCCTCTCCACGTCCAACCTCTTTTCCGGCCCCGAGAACGCCCTGATTGCCGGCGACGGCGCGCGCGACCCCATCAAAAGCGGCGCCGGTAACGACATCCTGTTCTCAAACGGCGGGGCCGACCGCATCATGTCCGGAGCAGGAAACGACACCGTCTTCTCTGGCGCAGGACGCGACCGGATCGAAACCCGCGCCGACAATGATCGCGTCTATTCCGGCGATCACAATGACACCGTGAAATCCGGCGCTGGCAACGATTGGGTCGATCTGGGCAAGGGCAACGACCTGGGGCGCGGCGGCACTGGCGCAGACTGGCTCCTTGGGCAAGACGGCCATGACAGGCTGTTTGGCGGTTCGGGTCGCGACATGATGGTTGGCGGCGCAGGCAACGACACGCTCAAGGGCGGCAGCAACGGCGACATCTACCAGTTCCGCGTCAACGCACCGGACGCCACCGACCACGACGTGATCCGTGACATTGGCCAAAGAAAACCACTCTACAACGACCTCGACATCATCGACCTCGTCGGCCTTTACGGCGCCTCATCCGGCAGTTCCTCCGAAGCCTACGCCGCCGTCGGCTTTGATCGCGCGGGCAACGACATGATCATCTCCATCGGCGAGGGAACATCGACCATCACCGTCAAGGATCAGTTCCTGCTCAATGGTCGCTCGTCCATCGAACAACTGGTCTTTGACGGCGGCTACTGGTCGGCCATCGAATTCCAGATCCTCGACGCCGAAAATGACGATATCGGCGATGACCGCCGGGATCGCCTTGGCGTCGGCGGCGAAAAGCACGAGTTGATCTTCGGCAACGATGATGACAACCAGGTGTTCGGCGACAGCGGCACCAACTTCATCTGGCTTGGCGGTGGGGCCGATACGCTGATCTACAAGGAATCCGATCCCCAGCTGTATTATGACCTCGACCACAATTTCGTCGGCGGCGGTTCGGTCAATGACATCGTGATGGACTTCGACCCCTTGCAGGACAGGCTGGATTTCTCCGAGATCAAATCCCTCACCTTTGCCGGCCTCACCCTGTCCGAGGCCTCGGATGGTGACACCCTCATCTCCTGGCAATCCGGCGATTTCGAGGTCTCCTCGATTTTCATCGAATTGCGCGGCGTGGCCCTGGCCGAACTGGGTGAAGACCACTTTCTGTTTGCTTGAACCAAAATCTGGACGCACACTTTTAAGGGGAAATTTCCCAAAATTTCCCCTGCGTCAGCTATTCGCCAAACAACTCAAACCCTTACACATTTTCCACTCGGATGCGGCATTGCGAACCATTTGCAACTACCGGTCTTTCGCCCTATCTCTGCTCATGCCGCGCCGCACCATGTGGCCGGTTGGTGAAATCCCAGCATAGGAGGCCCGCGTGATCTCTACGTTCAAATCCGCAGCCCTCGCCGCCCTTCTCGGGCTGACCGCAACCCAAAGTTTCGCGCAGGAGGTCACCCTGCGGTTCCAGCATTTCGTCTCGCCCAAATCGGCGAACCCGAAATACTTCATCGAACCCTGGGCCGAAAAGGTCGAACGCGAAAGCAATGGCCGCATCAAGGTCGAAATCTATCCCTTCATGCAACTGGGCGGCAAAGCCCCGAGCCAGTACGACCTGATCCGCGACGGCGCGATTGATGGCGGCTGGGTGATCCCGGGCTACCAGCCGGGCCGCTTCCCCGAAGCCGAAGCAATGGAAATGCCCTTCATGGTCACCAAGTCGGCAGAAGACGCCTCCAGGGCCGCATGGGTCTTTACCCAGAAACACCTGATGGATGATTTCCGCGATGTCCACGTCATCGCCGCGCATATGCACGGCCCCGGCATCGTTCACAAAAAAGGCCAGAGCATCGCGGCGGTCGAAGACTTCAAGGGCCTCAAGCTGCGCGGCCCCTCGCGCCCGGCGACGCTCTTGTTGAAGAAACTCGGCGCCACCCCGATCGGCATGCCCGTGCCCGCCTTCCCCGAAGCCCTCTCCAAGGGCGTGGTTGATGGCGGCGTGATCACCTGGGAAATGTCACCCTCGCTCAAGCTGAACGAGCTGACCGACAGCCACACCGACGTGGCGGGCGACAAATCCCTCTACAATCTCTATTTCATCTGGGCGATGAACAAGGCCAAGTACCAGAGCCTGCCGGATGATCTCAAGGCGGTGATCGACGCCAACTCCGGCATGTTTGCCTCGGCCTGGGCTGGTCGCGCCCATGATACCGGTGACGTCGACGGCAAGGGCCTGATGCAGGCCGACGGCAACGAGATCGCCACCTTAAGCCAAGCCGAAACCGCGCGCATCACCACCCTCGGCGACGAGGTGATCGCCGACTGGATCGCCGACATCACCCGCAAAGGCCTTGATGGTGCCCAGCTGATCGAAGACGCCCGCGCCGCCGTCGCCGAAACCCGAAGCGACAGGGCCGCCACCAACTGATCCGGAATAGGCCGCCTCTCGGGGCGGCCTTTTTCATGGCCTAGTCAAAACTCACCGCCATCCGGTACAGGTGCCATGTCGCATGGCCAAGGATCGGCAGGACAAAGATCATGCCGAGAAACGCAGGCATCGCGCCAAGCACCAGCATTCCGGCCACAATCATCCCCCAGACCACCACCGGCAGCGGGTTCTTGGACGCCACCCGCAGGGATGTCACAACCGCCGTCGGCAGCCCGACAGGACGGTCCAGAAGCATCGGGAAACTGGTAAGCGCGGTAATCAGCACCACAAAGGCAAAGACCGCACCAATCCCGCAGCCCATCCAGATCATTGTCCAGCCGTCAGACGTGGTGAACACATCCCGCATGAACCCCGCCACACTTTGCGGCATCGCCGGCCCAAGCGTCACGTTGTAAACCCAAGAGGCCGCAGCCATCCAAAGAAAGAACATCGCAAACAGGTAGAGGCCCAGCACCAGCACCGGCCCGATTGCCCGCACCCGCAGCATCGCCAGCGCATCCGCCCAGCTTGCCTCCTGACCATCCTCGTGCAGCGCGCTCATGGCATAAAGCCCCACCGCCGCCACCGGCCCGATCAGGGCAAAGCCAGAGGCCATCGGGAACAGGAACGGCACCATCGCCCGCTCAAAAGCCATCGCGGTCAACAAAACCCCGATCATCGGGTAGATCACCACCAGCGCAATCACGTCACTGCGAAAGCGGGAAAAATCCCGCACCCCCAGCAACAGCGCCTTCCACAGATCCTCCACCCCGATCGAATGCACCCTCGGGTGCACATCCATGTCGCTGCGCATATGCTGCGCCGCATCGCCAAGGGCGCGCGCGCCATCATGCACCGCCTTCGCTCCCCAGCTTGCCGGATTTCCAATTGTCTGAACCATTCCAACCTCCTCCATTTCTGAAGGCAGGCCAAACCGTTCCAAAGCAGGGCCGATCCCCTTGATCCGCAGGGCCAACCCTGTTGGCGGCCTGCCATGATCTGTCCACTATAGCACAAACCCCGGCAAATCGCCGAATGCCGTCCCTATCCGTCCACCCCCAAGAGCGCCGCCACCTCCTGCATTCGCGTGACAACCTCGGCACCCTGTCCCCGCAGGGCAACCCCCGCGCCCTCGGGCACATAGCCGATACAGCGCATCCCCGCCCGCGCGGCCGCCTTCGCACCACTGGCGCTATCCTCGATCACAACACAGGCCGCCGGGTCCACGCCATGCACCTTGGCCGCCGCGAGGAACAACCCCGGCTCCGGCTTGGCCACGCCCAGCTCCCGCGCCGAAAACATGGCGGCCTCGAAACGGTCCCAAAGTCCGGTCTGGCCAAGCGTGATCCGCATCTTCTCGCGGCTCCCGTTCGATGCCACGCAATAGGCCACGCCCGCCGCCTCCAGCGCGTCAATCAGATCCCGCACCCCGGCGATCAGCGATACCCCCCTGCGCAGCGCCGCATAGGTTGCCTCGTGGATTTCCGCTACCCAGTCTTCGGGCAGGTCCGCCCCCATCCGCCGCGCCTTGTCCCGCACCCCGCTCAGCGTGCCGCCGACAAACTGCGCCATGCACTCCTCGACCGTCAGGTGCAGCCCATAGCCCGCAAGGTTCTCCGAGATCGCTCGGTTCGTGACCGGCTCGCTGTCAACCAGCACGCCATCACAATCAAAAATCACGAGATCGGGTCGCATGTCGCCTCCTTGCCTGCCTGCGCAGACCCTAGGCACTGCTTCTCCGGTCGGCAAATGGCATGTCGGCGAAACCACGCCTTTCAGATGTCACTCTGAAACATGCACCTCGAGAAAGGTCACATGGGTGTCGCCATACTTGCGCTGGTCCAGCAGGTCGAACCCCTCCGGCGCCACCTGCGGCGCGCTTTCTTCCCAGACGATCAGAGCACCCTCGGCAATCCAGCCCCCCGCCATCGCCGCAGCCAGCGCCTTGTCCCCCATGCCCTTGCCATAAGGCGGGTCCAGAAAGATCAGGTCATAGGCCGCCCCGTCATTCGCCGGCAGCCGTGTCGCGTCCCGTGCAACCGTCTTGGTTGCGGCCTTGGAGCGCGTGATGCGGATGTTCTCGCGGATCAGGCTCTGCGCCTTGCGCCCGTCATCCACGAAACACACCGTCTCGGCCCCGCGCGACAGGGCCTCAAGGCCAAGCGCTCCCGTCCCCGCAAACAGGTCAAGCACACGCGCGCCGCTGATCGGATCGCCGAACTTGCCGCCCATCAACACGTTGAAAAGGCTCTCGCGCACCCGATCGGTCGTGGGCCGCAGATGCGCGCCTACATCGCCCTTGCCAACACTGGCAAGGGCAACGCCGCGAAAGTCTCCCGCGATGATCCTCACAGTTTCATCAGGGCTTTCATGTCGGTTTCGGGATCGGCAATCATCGCCGGTGCCGGCGATTTGCCACCTTCGATCAGGCGCTTGCCGATCATGTAATCGCGCGGTGCGTTCATCGCGTCTACCGCCAGCAACTCCTCGCCCTTATAGTACCAGAACGACACCGAATTGCCTTCGCCTGCGCGGGTGACGACACTGTCATAGCCGGTGTTCAGACCCGCAATCTGAAGCTTCACATCATACTGATCCGACCAGAACCACGGCTTGGCGACATAGTCCTTGCCCGCCCCCATGATGTTCTCCGCCACCACTTCCGCCTGATCAATCGCGTTCGGCACGCTCTCCAGACGGATACGGTTGCCCTTGTAGGGGAACGAGGCACAGTCGCCCGCCGCCCAGATGTTCGGCACCGAGGTCCGGCCCTGTTCATCGGTCTTGATACCGTTGTCGATCTCGACACCGGCCGCTTCCGCAAGCGCACTCGCCGGGGTGATCCCGACACCCACGATCACGAAATCAAGGTCCAGTTCGCTTCCGTCGGTCAGCTTGGCACCACTGACACGGCCCTCGCCGGTCAGATGATCAAGGCCAACGCCTTCGATGATCTTCACGCCATGCCCTTCGTGCAGGGACCGGAAATAATCCGAGGTCTCGGGCGCCGCGACACGTTGCAGGATACGCTCCGCCATCTCGACCAGCGTCACCTGAAGCCCCCGCAAGGCCGCAACCGCCGCAGCCTCGAGGCCGATATAGCCGCCGCCCACGATAAGCACGCGCTTGCCTTCGGTGAACTCGGGCGCCATCGCGTCCACGTCCTTGAGGTCGCGCACCACATGCACCCCCTCAAGCGCGCCACCAATTGCCGCCGGCAAACGGCGCGGCACCGATCCGGTGGTCAGAACCAACTCGTCATAGGCAATGTCCTTGCCACCCGCACGCAGGGTCTTGGCCGCGGCATCAATCGACTCCACCGTCTCGTTCAGGTGCATGTCGATGTCATTTTCCGAATAGAAGGCCTCGGGCCGCAGGAACAGCCGCTCCAGCTCCATTTCGCCCAAAAGATACTTCTTCGACAGCGGCGGGCGCTGATAGGGCGGCACCGATTCCTCGCCGATCAAAGTCACCTGTCCGGTGAACCCTCCATTGCGCAGCTTCGCCACAAGCGAAGAGCCTGCCTGCCCCGCTCCGATCACAACTACGTGGGTCATGCCCTCTCCCTGAGTCAGTGTTTCCTTTTGTGCTGGCGAGCCTATATCTACGAGGAAGGAAAACGCAAACGAACAAAGGACATGTAATGACGATTTCTGCTGGTGAACGCCTGCCCGAGGGCCAACTGATGCGTGTGGGCGATGCAGGCCCCGAACCCGTCTCGGTCGAAGACCTGACCAAGGGCCGCAAAGTCGCGCTTTTCGGCGTCCCCGGCGCCTTCACCCCAACCTGTTCCTCGGCCCACCTGCCGTCCTTCATGCAGAACGCCGATGCCATCCGCGCCAAGGGCGTGGACGAGATCGTCTGCCTCTCGGTCAACGACGCATGGGTCATGGATGCCTGGGGCCAATCCTCCGGCGCAGCAGACGCAGGCATCTCCATGCTGGCCGATCCCAGCGGCGACCTGACCGTGGCCATGGGCCTGGATTTCTCGGTTCCGGCCATCGGCTTTACCAACCGCGCCCGCCGCTTCGCCGCCATCGTCGAAGACGGCACCGTCACTTGGATTTCCGAAGAAGAAGAGGCCGGCACCTGCAACCTGACCGCTGGCAACACCCTGCTGGAAAACCTCTGATATCACTGCGTCCGGAGGTCCAAGGGATCTCCGGGCCATCCCCCGTGCAACAACGCTTTCAGAGCGTATCCAGCTTCCTCGCCAGCTTCACGTCAAGGGCGCTCAGGCCGTCCACGTCATGCGTGGTCAGCACCACGTCAACGCGGTTATAGACATTGAACCACTCCGGATGATGGTTCCATTTCTCGGCCCAGATCGCCGCCCGCGTCATCCAGCCCATCGCGTCGATGAAACTGTGAAACACGTAACTCTTGCGGATCGCGTCGCGGGCCGGGTCCATCTCCCATCCCGCCTCCAACAGCGGGCCCAGCACCGCATCCCGTGCCGCCATACTAAGCTTCTCGGTCATTCGTGGTCCTCCCGTGTCTCCTTGCGAAACGGCCCCCAGGCCGTCATCACCTCGATCTCCTCGGCCACGGCCTCGCGTTCCGCCACAAGGTAGCGTGCCACCGCATCGGAAAACCCGTCATCGGCAATCCAGTGCAGCGAATGGGTCTCGACCGGAAGGTATCCCCGCGCCAGCTTGTGTTCGCCCTGCGCCCCGGCCTCGACCCGCGCCAGCCCCTGTGCAATGGCCCAGTCGATCGCCTGATAATAGCACAGTTCAAAGTGCAGGCAGGCATGATCCTCGATACAGCCCCAATACCGGCCATAAAGCGCATCGCGCCCGATCATGTTCATCGCCCCGGCAATCGCCCGTCCCTCGCGCATCGCAAGCACCAGCAGGATGTCATCGCGCAGCACCTCGTGGGCGATGTCGAAAAAGGCCCGCGTCAGATAGGGCGTACCCCATTTCCGCGCTCCGGTGTCCTGATAGAACATCCACATGGCGTCCCAGTGTTCGGGCCGGATCTGATCACCGGTCAGGCACAGGATCTCCCCGCCAAAGCCCTGCGCCTTCTCGCGTTCCTTGCGGATGTTCTTGCGCTTGCGCGACGACAGTGTCGCCAGAAAGGCATCAAAGCTCCCATAACCGTCATTGACCCAGTGAAACTGCTGCCCCGTGCGATGTAGCAGCCCCATTTCGCGTCCGGCAATCGCCTCGTCCTCGCTGCAAAAGGTCATGTGCATCGACGACAGCTGGTTCTCGGCGGCCACCTGCACCGCCCCCTGCACAAGGGCCGACATGCCAAGCGTCTCGTATCCCGCCCGCACCAGCAACCGCCGCCCCGTCACCGGCGTAAACGGCACCGCGATCTGCAATTTCGGATAGTACCGCCCGCCGGCCCGCTCATAGGCATGCGCCCAGTTGTGATCGAACACATATTCGCCCTGGCTGTGCGATTTCGCGTACATCGGCGCACAGGCAATGATCTCGCCATCCGCCTTCGCCGTCAGGTATCGCGGCTGCCATCCGGTGCCGGGGCCGACCGACCCACTGTCTTCAACGGCCTTCAGAAACCGGTAGGTGGTAAAGGGATCTTCCGGCCGGCCGTCGCCCGCGCCTGCGCAGGCGCCCCAGTCCTCCGCCCCGATGCTGTCCAGCGAACCATGCAGTTCGATTTCGATGCGTGCGCCGTCCATGCCATTCTCCTGTTCGCCCTCCCATATTTGGCCCCGGGCGAAAAAGGATCAAGCGGGGAATGGCGCCAGGTACTGTTCAAAGGTCACGTTCTCGGCAACCTTTCGGGCCTCTGCCTCGGCCTCGGGTGACCGGATGGTCCAGCACAGCACATGCGCGCCCCCGGCCTTCAGCTCCGTCACCCGCGCGCGGCCAAGGTCACTCGCCTGATGGCTGATGAAACAGGCCCCGACGCGGTCATAATCCGGTATCTCGCGCAAGGCATCCCGCCGCGCTGCCGGAACCAGCGGCCAGTCCTCCGCGCCATAGCCATCGGTCACGATCCCGCGCGGCACCTGCGGCAACAGCCGCGCCATCTCGGCCACGCTATGGGGATTGAACGACATAAAGGCAATCGGCCCGCCATAGCCCGCCGCGTCTTCTGCGGTCGCCTGCTCCAGCGCGCCGATGTTGGGGCCAAGAATGCCGTCCTGATCCTTCAACTCGACCAGTAAAGGCACCTGCCCGTCAACGATCTCGAGAACTTCGGCAAAGGTCGGAATGCCCTCATCCCCACCTGTCAGCCCGATCTCGCCCAACTGATCTGCCGTACGCTGCCGTACGGCTCCACTCTCGCCGGTCAGGCGCTCAAGCTGATAGTCGTGAAAGACCATCGCCCGTCCGTCCGCCGAAAGTTGCAGGTCGATCTCGATGCCGTACCCGGCAGCCATCGCCGCGCGGATCGCCGCGCGGCTGTTCTCGGGGCGTCCGTCCGCCACATCATGCAGGGCACGATGCGCTAGCGGCACCGTCAAAAAGGCCGGGTCCAATTTGGTCATTTGATCTGGAAGATGCCTTCGATCTCAACCGCCACACCAAAGGGCAGCGACGCCGCCGACACGGCGGAACGGGCGTGACGACCAGCGTCGCCCAGCGCCTCGACCATGAAATCCGACGCGCCGTTGATCACCTTCGGCTGGTCCCCGAAATCAGCGGTCGAGTTCACGAAACCAACCAGCTTCACAACCCGCACCAGACGGTCGAGATCGCCACCACAGGCCGCCTTCACCTGGCTCAGCAGGCTGATCGCGCAGGTCCGCGCCGCCGCGGCACCGGCCTCGACATCCATGTCGTCGCCCAGCTTGCCCTTGATCATGCCGTCGGCATCCATCGAGATCTGGCCGGATACATGCACGAGGTCCCCCACCTGCACGAAAGGCACATAGTTGGCCGCCGGGGCCGGGGCTTCGGACAGGGTCACACCCAGTTCTGCGAGTTTTGCTTCGAATGCGCTCATTGCTGCGTCTCCCTAAAGGTTTCGGGGCGACGCTAGACTGCGCCGCCCCGACTGGAAAGTCCAAAACCGACCTCTGCTTTATCCTTCGCGGAAAGCCTTGGTGAAATAGTCGGTCAGCGGCTTCACGAGATAGGCAATCGGGGTGCGGTCCGCCGTGCGCAGAAACGCCTCGACCGGCATCCCCGGCACCAGCCGCACATTCTCCGGCAGCTTGGCCTGTTCACCCTCCGACAGCACGATCTCGGCACGGTAATAGCTGACACCGGTAGCCTCATCCTGGAAGGCATCCGCCGAAACCACCAGAACCCGGCCGAACAGTTCCGGCGTATTCCGCTGATCCAGCGCCGAGAACCGCAGGCTCACCTCCTGGTCGGCATAGATCTGGTCGATATGGATAACAGGCACCTGCGCCGCGATGATCAGCGGGCGATCCTGCGGCACCAGGAACAGCACCGGATCGGCCGGACGGATGACCGACCGCGGCGTATAGACCTGAAGACCATAGACGATGCCCGACACCGGGGCCTTGATCTCCAGACGCGACAGCTGCTCCTCAAGGGCACGGCGCTGTTCGGCCAGTTCCAGCTCGCGGTACTGCAAATCACGCAGACGGGTGATCGCCTCCTCGCGGCGGCGCGACGACAGCTTGATCACCTCGATGTCGATCTCGGTAATCCGGCCCGCGGCCTGCGCCTTGGTGGCGGCCAGCTCCCCCACGCGCCCGCTCAGGCTCGCTTCCTCGCGCTGCAACGCCAGCACCCGGCTGGCCTGCGCAAGCCCCTTCTCAAGCAGACCCTGCTGGTCCACCAGTTCCTTGCGGATCAACTCAAGCTGAACCTTCAGGGATTCTTCCTGCGCTTCGATCCCGCGCACCTGATCGGCAATCTGGCTGCGGCGCTTGCCCAGCTGTTCGATCTCGTGGCGCAGCGAATCCACCCGCGCATGGAACAGACGCTCCTGCCCCTGCACGATTTCGGCAATGTCCGGATTGGCGGCGGCCTCTGCCAGAAGTTCGTCTTCAAAGACCACCTCCTCGGCATCGTCGCGCTCGGCCTCAAGCCGTCCACGGCGCGACATCAGTTCGAAAAGCTGCCCCTCCGTGATCGCGAGGTTCGACGCCAGCAAAGTGGCATCCAGGCGGATCAGGGTCTGACCGGCTTCCACCGAGTCGCCCTCGTCCACAAGGATATCCTGCACAAGGCCGCCATCGAGATGCTGAACGATCTGCCGGTTGCGATCCACCTCAATCCGACCCGAGGCAATCACTGCACCGGAAATCTTGGACAGGACCGACCACGAGCCGAACCCACCCACCAGCACAAGCATGGCAAGAAAGCCGATTGTCAGCGGCGTCCGCGCCGACCAGTTCTTCTTGGTGTCGCTCATTGTACGCCTCCGCCACCGGTGCTTTGTTTGATCTGCTGGTGGTTCGCCACCATTTCGCGCAGCACGTCATCTTTCGGACCAAAGGCCGTGCGCATCCCGCCATCCAGCACCAGAAGCATGTCACACTCCTGAATTGCCGCCGGACGGTGCGCCATGATCAGCACCGATTTGCCTTCGGACTTCATCGCCCGGATCGCCCCGTTCAACGCCATCGACCCGTCGTTGTCGAGGTTCGAGTTCGGCTCGTCCAGAACAAGGATCACCGGATCGGCATACATCGCACGCGCAAGGCCGATCCGCTGGATCTGTCCACCCGACAGGCGGCCGCCATTCGGGCTGATCCGCGTGTCATAGCCATCCGGCAGCTTGACGATCATGTCGTGCGCCGCCGCCTTCTTGGCCGCCGCCACAACCTTCGCCGCATCCGGCGCATTGCTCAGCCGCGAGATATTTTCGGCAATCGTGCCTTCGAACAGCTGCACCCGCTGCGGCAGATACCCGATGTATTCCCCAAGCCGGTCGGGATCATACTGGTCCAGCGTCGCCCCATCGAGGCGCACCTTGCCACCTGCCGGACGCCACACGCCGGTCAATGCCCGCGCCAGCGTCGACTTGCCCGCACCCGACGGACCAATCACACCCAGCGCCTGACCGGGTTTCAGGCCAAACGACACCATGCGCAGCGCCGCCTGCTGTTCGCCCGGCGGCACCACCGAAAGCTGGTAGACCTCAAGGTTCGCCTTGGGTGCCGGAAGTTCCGTGCGCGGCTGCTCCGGCGGCACTTCACTCAACAGTTCCGAAAGCGTGCCCCAGCCCTGACGTGCACGCTGAACCGCGGGCCACTGGCCAATCGCCATTTCGATCGGGGCCAGCGCACGACCCAGCAGGATCGAACCGGCAATCATCGCGCCCGGCGTCAACTCGTTCAACAGCACCAGATAGGCCCCAAGACCCAGCATCGCCGACTGCAGGAAGAGGCGGAACGTCTTGGTCGACGAGGTGAAACCACCGCCGATATCCGCTGCCTTCACCTGCGCCTCAAGCGACTTGTCCCGCGCCACCTGCCAACGGTCAAAGGCCGCCGTACGCATCCCCATCGCCGAAACCATCTCGGCCTCGGTACGGATCTGCTCGCCCAGCAGCTCCGACTGATGCTGCGCCATGTTCGCCTTGAGCATCGGGGTGCGGCTCACGCTCTGGTTCAGGAAGGTCGCAATCACCAGCAACGTGCCGCCCACTACCGCCAGCATCCCCAGCCATGGGTGGAAGATCGCGATCCCGGCAAGGAAGAACGGGGTCCACGGAATATCGAACGCCGCCATCAGAACCGGCGAAGACATCAACCGCTGGACCGATTCAAGATCGCGCAGACCGGTCTGTGCCTTGGCATCCGGCGCCACCGCCGACTTGCGCACCACCGCGTCGAACACGCGACGGTCAAGCCGCGCCTGGAACCGTGCGCCAACCCGGCCCATGATCCGCCCGCGCGAGAAATCCAGCAGACCCATCATCCCGTAAAGGAACGCAACCAGCATCGACAGCGCGATCAGCGTCTCTTCCGACCGGCTTCCGAGAACGCGGTCGTAAACCTGCAACATGTACATGGGTCCGGTCAGCATCAGCAGATTCGCAAAGAAACTGAAAATCCCGACGGCCCAGTAAAGCCCACGGCTTTCCCGCCGCGCTGCCCTCAGTTCATCCAAACCTGCCTGGTTTGCTTTTTGGCGCATAATCCCGCATTCCCGCTGTCAAATTCTATAACACATCAATTACACGAAGCCCGCTCACAAACAAATGTCTCCCATCTGCCACAGATTGCGGTTAAAAGGAGACCTTGAGTTTCAGCTTGCTCACTGAATAGTCTAGATGACCTGATACGCAGTTTAGTCCCGTAATTCTATCGCCAATTTGGTATGCCATGAACATCCGCACAAAAATCGCCCCTGTTGCTGCCCTGGTCTGCGCAGCGTTCCTGTCTGCTTGCGGTACGAGCGAGAATGCGGATGTGTCGCGCGGAATTTACGACCCCTATGAAGAAAACAACCGCTTCACGCACCAGTTCAACAAGAACCTCGACACCTATGTCGTGTCGCCCTTGTCCGACGGCTACGGCACCATTGTGCCCGAACCTGTGCGTAACGGCGTCAGCAACTTCTCCGATCACCTCTCGGTGCCCAATGACGTTGTAAACAACGTGCTTCAGGGTGATGTCGGCGGCGCGATGCACAACACCTTCCGTTTCGCCTTCAACACCGTGTTCGGCATCGCCGGCATTTTCGACCCGGCCACCGCGATTGGCGTTCAGCGCGTCGATACCGACTTTGGCGAAACCCTGCACAAATGGGGCGCCGCAGAAGGCCCCTATGTCGAAGAACCCTTCTTCGGCCCGTCCACCTCGCGCGATACCGCGGGCTTTGTTGTCGACATCGTGATCGATCCGTTCTTCATCCTGCTGCGTGACCCCTCCCGCTATGTCGGCGGCGTCGCCTATGTGCTTAACGCCTTCGGGGATCGCTACAAATTCGATTCGACCATCGATGCGCTGCTCTACGAAAGCGCCGACTCCTATGCCCAGGCCCGCAGCATCTACCTGCAAAACCGTCGCTTCGAGCTTGGAATGACGGCCGAGGATCTCTATCTCGACCCCTATGATGATCCATACGCCGAGTAAGGGGAGACCCAGATGACGCATCACCTGAACCGTCGCGGCTTCATTGCGGCCGCTTCCGCAACCGCCCTTGTTGCCACTCTGCCCACAGGCGCGTTTGCCCTGTCGGATGCACAGGCCAAGACGCTGGTCGACAAGGCCGTGGCCGAGATCAACAAGGTCATCGTCTCGGGCAAACCGCTGTCCGGCATGATCCGTGATTTCGAACGCATCTTCGCGAAATACGCCGATGTCTCGATCATCGCCCGTTCGGCGCTTGGGGTGGATGCCCGCCGCGCGTCGTCGTCGCAACTGCGCGCCTATACCAAGGCGTTTCAGGGCTACATGGCCCGCAAGTACGGCAAGCGCTTCGAGGAATTCGTAGGCGGACGCATCGAGGTTCAGGGCGCCCGCAAGGTCAAGAGCTTCCACGAGGTCAAGGCCCGCGCCATCCTCAAGGGCCAGTCACCCTTCGAAGTCAGCTTCCTGGTCTCCGACAAGTCCGGCAAACCGCTGTTCTTCGACATGATCATCGAAGGCATCTCCCTGCGCTTCACCGAAAAAGAAGAAATCGGTGCCATGCTCGACAAGCGCAAAGGCAACCTCGACCAGATGATTGCGGACCTCAAAAAGGCCGGCTGATCCCCTCGACATCCTGGGAATTCTGCGCTCGCCTGCAAAGGCGGGCGCTTTTGCTTTTGGCACAGGTCTGACAGGCGTCAGCCCCCCGCGCGCCCTCAATTCCGCCCGAACAGGTCCTGAATGAGATTGTCGATGGCATTGTCGATCGCGTTGTCGATGGCCTCGCCAATGTCGTCGCTGGTTCGGCGCTTGGGCTTGGTCTTCGGCTTCGGTTTCGGCTGCGGCACGAACGCCGGCAGCGCCTTGGGCGTCGCGCCTTCGTTGACCCGCATCATCACCTCGTGGAAGATCTCGGCCGGCAAACCGCCCCCCGTCACCCCGGTCAGCGGCGTGTTGTCGTCATAGCCCATCCAGACCCCAACCACGTAATCCGCCGTGAACCCGATGAACCAGGCATCCCGCGCTGCCTGCGTGGTGCCGGTCTTGCCCGCCACCTCCCAGCCCGGCAGCGCCGCGCGCCCACCGGTGCCATCGCTCACCACCTTCTCCATCATATAGATCAGCGTCCGCGCCGCACTTTCGGTAATCACCCGCTCGCCAATGCCGCCGCCCGTGCCCATCAGCGGGTTGCTATCCCCCTGCAAACGCAGCTCGACCAGACCATAGGGTGTCACCGACGAGCCACCGTTCAAAATGCCCGCATAGGCGCCGGTCATCTCCAGCAACGAACTCTCCGAGGCCCCCAGCGCCAGCGCCGGACCATCGGCAAGGTTGCTCTCGATGCCAAAACCGCTGGCCACCTTGCGCACGTTCTCGCGCCCCGCGGCCTCGGATATCTTCACCGCCGGAATGTTCAGCGAATTCTTCAGCGCCCAGGTCAGGGTCACTTCACCGTAATGCTTGTTGGTATAGTTCTTCGGACACCACTCGCCCGACCCCGGAATGTCCAGGCAATAGGGCGCGTCGTTCACAAGGTCATCATAGTGATACCCAAGGTCCAGCGCCGTGCCATAGACAAAGGGTTTGAACGCCGAGCCGGTCTGCCGCTTTGCATGAACCGCCCGGTTGAACGCCCCGATCGCGGTGGTATCGCGCCCGCCAACCATGCCGCGCACCGCGCCATCCGCCGACATCACGACAATCGCCGCCTGCGCCTTTGATCCCTGACGCACCTTGTTGTCGAACACCCATTGCAGCCCCTCTTCCGCCGCCTTCTGGATACGCGCATCAAAGGTGGTCTTGAGGATCACGTCCTCGGTGGTGTTGCGGGTAAAGAACTCCGGCCCCGAGGCCATGACCCAATCGGCAAAATACCCGCCTGCATTGGCCTTGGCCGCCTGCGACAGGGTCGCTGGGTTGTCCTGCCAATAGGCGGTCTCCTCATCCGTCAGATAGCCCTGCTCGTTCATCAGGCGCAGCACCGTGGCCGCGCGATCCTGCGAGCGTTTGAGGTTCGAGGTCGGCGCCAGCGACGACGGCGCGGTCAGCAACCCGGCCAGCATCGCGCCTTCCGCCGGGCTCAGAACCGCCGCATGTTTTCCGAAATACCGCTGCGCCGCCGCCTCGGCACCATAGGCACCGCCGCCCATATAGGCGCGGTTCATATAGATCGAGAGGATGTCATCCTTGCTGTACTTGAACTCCATCGCCACCGCATAGACCGCTTCCTTGGCCTTGCGCCAAAGCGATCCGCGACGACAGTCCTGCACATAGGCCGCTTCGCTTTCCCAAGCGTCCTGATCGTATTCGACCCCAAGACACAAGAGTTTCGCCGTCTGCTGCGTGATCGTTGATCCGCCGTGCCCGCTCAAAGGCCCGCGCCCTTCGCGCAGGTTGATACGCACCGCGCTGGCCACACCACGCGGGCTCACCCCGAAATGCCAGTAGAACCGCTTGTCCTCGGTCGCCACCACCGCGTTCTTCAGATCAGGAGACACGCCATCCGCCGTCACCACGCCGCCGAACTGGTCGCCGCGCCAGGCAAACACCTGGTTGTCGCGATCCAGAAGGGTCACCGACCCGCGTGCGCGGCCATCCAGAAGGGTGCGCACATCCGGCAGCGTGGAATAGACATAGCCCACGGCCAGCCCGATGATCAGCACGCTGACAAGGCTCACACGCCAGGTGAAGCCCCAGATGATCCGCCAGATCCAACGAAAGATCCCCAAGACAAAGGCCACAACCGGATGCCGCTTCTTGGCCGGTTTTCTCGAAGGCGCGGGTTTGCGCTTAACCGCTTTTTTCGGTGCAGCCTTCTTCTTCGGTGCGGGCTTGGATTTCGCCCCATACCGATTCTCCGCCACCAATGGCGGCTTCTTACGCCCTGAATCACCCATACCTTGCCCTGCCCGGCCTTCTACTTTGACGGTATTTTAACTTCCTTTGCATACAATGTAGAGGCAAAGAGACATCCCAAACGCCTTTTTGTGTTGCGTATTTTTTAATCACGCAACGCAATCTGTGCAAATTTTGTGCACTTTCACATGTTTTGACGGTGCGAAATTGGGCATTTGCCTTCGTTTTCCCCCACAGCAGCGTTTTTCTGCAGGTGCAAACACGCAGGGACGCACCTGCCAGAGGAAAGGGGAAAACGGTGAAACTGATTATTGCAACAATCAAACCGTTCAAGCTCGAAGAGGTTCGCGAAGCGCTCACCTCCATGGGCGTGCGCGGCATGATGGTAACCGAGATCAAGGGCTTCGGCTCGCAATCCGGCCACACTGAAATTTACCGCGGCGCGGAATACGCCGTGAACTTCGTACCCAAGGTCAAACTGGAACTCGTCGTTCCGGCCTCAATGGCGGACCAAGTGGTCGAGACAATCACCAAAACCGCCCAGACCGGCAAGATCGGCGACGGCAAAATCTTCGTGCTCGACGTGCAGCAGGCAATCCGCGTGCGCACCGGCGAAACTGACGCAGACGCGCTCTAAGCGTTGCAGGAGGACACACTACAATGACCAAATTCACGAAATACGCCCTGCCTGTCGCGCTCGCCGCGATGCCGGCCATGGGCTTTGCCGAAGAAGGCCCCGTGCCGGGCGTCAACGCCTCGACCGACTCGGTCTTCATCTTCAACTCGCTCCTGTTCCTGATCGGTGGCTTCCTGGTGTTCTGGATGGCCGCAGGCTTTGCCATGCTCGAAGCCGGCCTCGTGCGTTCCAAGAACGTCACCATGCAGCTGATGAAGAACGTCGCCCTCTTCTCGCTGGCCGCCATCTTCTACTACCTGATCGGCTACAACCTGATGTACCCGCTCGGCACCTGGTCGGTTGACGGCATCCTGTCTGGCGTCTGGGGCCCCGGTGTTCTCGAAGCTGTTGGCGTGACCGCCGACGCAGCCGACGACTACGGCTACGCTTCGACCGGCTCGGACTTCTTCTTCCAGCTGATGTTCTGCGCCACCACGGCCTCGATCGTATCGGGTACCCTGGCTGAGCGTATCAAACTGTGGCCCTTCCTGATCTTCGTGATCGTCCTGACCGGCATCATCTACCCGCTGCAAGCATCGTGGAAATGGGGCGGTGGCTTCCTGGACGCAATGGGCTTCCTCGACTTCGCTGGCTCGACCGTTGTGCACTCCGTAGGTGGCTGGGCCGCTCTGACCGGCGCGCTGATCCTCGGTCCGCGTATCGGCAAGTACAACAAAGAAGGCAAAACCGTTCCGATCCCCGGTTCGAACCTGACCCTCGCAACCCTGGGTACGTTCATCCTGTGGCTCGGTTGGTTCGGCTTCAACGGCGGCTCGCAGCTGGCCATGGGCACCGTGGGTGACGTTGCAGACGTATCGCGCATCTTCGCCAACACCAACACCGCAGCAGCCGGTGGCGCCATCGCAGCCATGATCGTCTCGCAGCTGATGTTCAAAAAGCCTGACCTCACCATGACCCTCAACGGCGCTCTGGCTGGTCTGGTTTCGATCACTGCAGAACCGCTGACCCCGTCGCTGGGCGCAGCAACCCTGATCGGTATGGTCGGCGGCGTGATCGTTGTCTTCGCCATCCCCTTCATGGACAAGCTGAAGATCGACGACGTTGTTGGCGCGATCCCGGTTCACCTGATCTGCGGCATCTGGGGCACCATCGCGGTTGTCTTCACCAACGCCGATGCCTCGCTGATGGTTCAGCTCTACTCGATCGCTGTTGTCGGTATCTTCACCGTGGTTGTCTCGGGCGTCGTCTGGTTCATCCTCAAGGCCACCATGGGTCTGCGTGTGGACGAAGAGACCGAGATCAACGGCCTCGACATGGCAGAGCTCGGCATGGAAGCCTACCCGGAGTTCACCAACGGCTAAGCCCGCTGGCAAACCCGCAAAAAACACGAAAGCCCGGACAACCGTCCGGGCTTTCTGCTGTCTGGCGCCAGTTACCCCTGGATACGCACCGGCCGCTCCGGCACATGCGGGCGTTTGTGACCATAGGGGGTGCAGTCCAGATGGCGACGATCATGGCGATCCTCGGCCCGGTCCAGCTTGTCCTCGATCACATCCAGCGGCCCGCGATCATAAGCCTCGTCGATAATGTTCTCGATCCGGTCACGGCGATCCTCGACAAGATCGGCACGACACCCCGCATTGGCGGCACTGGCCGCAACCACAAGCAGGCCAAGGGACACGATGACAATGATGAAGTTGGCGATCTTCATGGCGACGTCCTTTCAATGATGCCCAAAGTTACCCCTAGAACGCATTACCTTTGGGTTTCCGTCGCCACATTTTCACAAAAAGACGAATTTTTTCTTTTTGTCCATTTTTCACAAAACCCACAGCCCCGCGCCTGACAGGTTTCCCCGATCAGAGGGGGCCACCCCGGCAGGTTTCAATCACCCTCACTGAAACGCCTTCTGCTGATCCCTGCGCCAACTGCCCGGATCGCGCCCATACTTCGCGCCAAGATCGAAAAGCTCGCCCATATAAACGCGATCAAAAGCCTCGCGCGGCTTGGCCTCGAAACTGGCGGGGATGGACAACAGATGCGCCCGGAACCCGTCGCGCGCTGCCAGGGACAGGATGGTGTCGATATTGCCAAGACTCTGGGATCGGATCAGCATCTCAAAGGTGCGCTCTCCCATCTTCAACAACCGCGTATCCTGCGCGGCATAACGCTTTTCCAACCGCTTGTTGTGCAACAGCCAGATCGTGTTGTTATGTCCGCTCGCCCCGACCCGTCGCAGCACCCGCCGCATGTCGAGCGCGGCAGGATAGACAAATATCTCGCGCGTCAGCCCGCCATCCACATGCAGTTCGGTGCGTTCGATGTCACCCAACCGGACCGGGATACGCACAGGCTCAAACGCAATCGGGATCGACGCCGAAGCCTGAACGACACGGCGGATCAGTTGATAGGCCTCCGGCGTTTCCTGCTCGGCAATCGCCCCAATATCCCACAAAACAGGCCGTTCCGCGTCAATATTGGTGGTACCGATCAACAGCGACCGCCCCTTGCGCGATTCCTCTGCAACCGCCCGCAACACCTCCGGCGTCAGATGTTCACGGATCGCGTTTGCCATGGGCTTGGTCGATGCCAGATACCCCGATCCGAACACCGCACCTGCAACATCAAAATTGGCGATATCCTGCGTCGAGGTCTCGGTATAAAGCTCTTTCAGCCGGTCATCATACTCGGGTCCAAGGAAGGCAAAGGGCGCGATCAGGGCCCCGGTCGAAATGCCGGTGACCATATCGAACTCGGGCCGCTTGCCGCTCTGTGACCACCCGTGCAGCACCCCCGCGCCAAAGGCCCCGTCCTGCCCGCCGCCCGACAGCGCAAGAATGTTCAACCCGTCCCGGCCATTTGGCCACTGCCCGGACTTTGCCTCGTAGTATTTGATAAGCTCGCGAAAATCCTCGTCGCTGGCATCCTCGTAGATCCGCATCCACCACTCGGCACCAACCGGTTGAAAGTCCTCGTACCGATCCGCAGGCGGCGCTTCTGCCTCGCGGTTGTGGCGTGCCACGTCGCACCCGGCCACAAGCAGCACCGAAAAGACAATTGCCCAGACCTTCGCCCGCATCACGCGTTCCTTCTACACTCGGCCGCAGTCTACCCGCCTTTCCACGACAAGTGAAAGACACCAACGAAATGGGCCGCCTGCGGTGATGCAGGCGGCCCACTCGAACACTCTCGAAATCCCGGATCAGATGCCGGTTTCAACAATCGCCTTGGCAAGGATCGGCACAGTGTGCGCGTTCAGGCCGGCAATGTTCAGACGGCTGTCCGACACCATGTAGATGCCGTGCTCGGCGCGCAGGCGCTCGACCATGTCAGGCGTGGTGCCCAGTTGCGAGAACATGCCACGGTGCTGGGCAAGGAAACCGAAACGATCCGACCCCGACAGGCGCTGCAACTCGCTTGCCAGACCTTCGCGCAGGGCTAGCATACCCAGACGGGTGTCTTCCAGCTCGGCCGCCCAATCGGCGCGCAGAGCGTCATCGGTCAGGATCGTGGTCACCACACGCGCCCCGTGATCCGGCGGGAAGGAATAGTTCTGGCGGTTCAGGTGGTTCAGGTTGCCCTGCGTCACCGCGGTGTTGTCCGCCTGCTCCGAAATCGCCATCAGGATACCGGTCCGCTCACGGTACACACCAAAGTTCTTCGAACAGCTGCCCGCAATCAGAAGCTCCGGCACCGACGATGCTACAAGACGGGTGGCCGCCGCGTCTTCTTCCAGACCATCGCCAAAGCCCTGGTAGGCAATGTCGATCATCGGCACGAGACCCTTCTCGTTCAAGAGGTCCACAACCGCCTGCCACTGGGTCAGGTTCAGGTTGGCGCCGGTCGGGTTGTGACAGCAACCATGCAGCAGAACCACGTCGCCCGCCTTGGCCTCCGACAGGTCTTCCATCATGCCGTCAAAGTCGACACCACGGGTTTCGCCGTCGAAATAGCGATAGGCCGTGTGGTTCATGCCAAGGTAGTTCAGGATCGACACGTGGTTCGGCCAGGTCGGGTTCGACACCCAGACAGTGGCATCGGGGCTGGTGTTCTTGATCAGCTCGAAGGCCTGACGCACAGCACCGGTCCCACCGGGGGTGGCCACGGCGGCAATACGATCGCGTGCAACCGTTTCGCCCAGAACCAGACCAATCATCGCATCCGAATAGGCCGGATCGCCCGCCAGGGCCACATAGGCCTTGGTGGTCTGCTCTTCCACCAGACGGCGCTCCGCTTCTTTCACGGCGCGCATGACCGGGGTCACGCCCTCGGCATTCTTGTAAACACCAACGCCCAGGTCGATCTTGGTCGGGCGCGGGTCTTCACGGTACATCGCCATCAGGGCGAGGATTTTGTCTGCGGGTTGAGCTTTGAGTTTTGTGAGCATTACGCTTCTCCGGTGGCAATCGGGAGAGTGGGGAAAGCGCCCCACTCGGTCCAGGATCCGTCATAGACGGAATAGTCACTCTTGCCGAACCGCTCCATCGCGAGGGCAAGAATACAGGCAGTCACACCCGAACCGCAGCTGGTGATCGCGGGCTTGGACAGGTCCACACCCGCCGCCTCGAACACGGCGCGGCACTCTTCGGGGGATTTCAACGTGCCGTTGTCGGTCATCAACTCGGCAAACGGCACGTTCTTGGAATTCGGAATATGGCCCGAGCGCAACCCGGCACGCGGCTCCTCGGCCTCGCCCGTAAAGCGGGCGGCCGAACGGGCATCGATGATCTCGTAGTCACCAAGCTTCGACGCGCTCGACACCTGCGTCACGTCTTTCACAAGGTGGTTCTGGCGGCGCACCGTCATGTGGCGGTCGCGGATCACCGGCGGCAGGTCCTCGATCTCGCGGCCCTCTGCCTGCCACTTGGGCAGACCACCATCCAGCACTGCCACGTCGTTCTGTCCCATCAGCTTGAACAGCCACCACACGCGGCAGGCCGAATTCACGCCGTTGGTGTCATAGACTACCACCTGGTGGCCATCGCCAACACCCATCGCCCGCATCCGGCTCATGAACTTTTCAACCGTCGGCGCCATGTGCGGCAGGTCGCTGCGCAGGTCGGCAATCTCGTCGATATCAAAGAACCGCGCGCCGGGAATATGCGCCGCGTCATATTCCGCCTTCGGGTCGCGGTTTTCCGCGGGCATGTGCCAGGATGCATCGATGATCCGCAGGTCCGGATCTTTCATATGCGCGGCAAGCCAGTCGGTAGATACGAGCGTCCTTGGATCGTCCATGAGCGAAGCCCCCTTTCAGTCAGACTCCTGACTACAACCCGCACACTCAACAGGCAAGGGCGAGGCCCCGCTTATCACGGCCCTGCGACACTGGATTTCCACAGAATACGCCCCGCGATCCGCCCTGTCAGAACAGAACCACGATCCCGGCCCCGACAATGGCCCCAATCGCGCCCAGAACCGCAGCGGGCTTTGGCGGACGCCCGTCCTTCAGCCAGAGAATCGGCAGCACCAGAACCGGCGACAAAGACCCGAACACCGCCGCCAGCCCGGCATGGAAATGCGCAAAGGCATAGAGCAGCAGCGACGAGGACACCACGTAGCCAATCACCCCCGGCAGCACCACCCGCCCCAGCAGAGCCGGCGTCATCTCGGCGTCACTCCGGAACACCCGCGCCGGCCACAGCGCCACACAGGAGATCAGGAACGCCGCCCCCAGCAACCGCACGGACGAGGCCGCAAGCGGATCGGTGCCCGCCAGCATCGCGGGCTTCATCAGCAGGAACCCTAAGCCCTGACAGGCCGTCGCCACCAACCCCAAAAGCACCACCCGCCAAAGGCTGCCTCGCAGACGGTCGCTCTCGGATCGGTCATCTCCTCCGAACTGGATGGTGACCATCACGCTGGCCAGAACCACCAGCGCACCCACCATATCCATCACCGACACCCGTTCGCCCAGCCAGACAAAGGCCATCAGGGCCACCAGCGGCCCCTTGAACGACAGCAACAGCTCGGTCCGACGTGGCCCGCCCAGCCGCAGGCATTCGATCATTGCCAGATTGCCAAGAAAAATGCCGACCACCGTGCTGGCCACGAAGGCCGGCCAGTGGTCCCAGGTCACGCTGGGCCAAAGCCCCAACACCGAACAAAGCAGGCTGACAATGGCGGCACAGGCCACCAGTTGAATGCGGGTAAACTCAAACGCCCCAAGCCGCCGCGCCGGGGCCTGCGCCAGCACGATGCCCGTCGCCCAGCCCGTCGAGGCCCCAACGGCGGCCAGAATTGGAATTGCGACCACGATCCGCCCATCCTACATTAGCTACGGTTTCCGTAGCAGATAGGTCGCTACACAAAAGATAGCAAGAGGCAAACCATGACCAACACCCATCCCATGCCCGGATTGCCCGTGCGCGGATCGAAATCCGGCAAACCGATCATGGCACTGTTCGATCTTCTGGGGCGCAGCTGGTCGCTGGGGATCATCTGGCAACTGTCAGACGGCAGCCCCGCCACCTTTCGCCAGCTTCAGGACCGCTGCGAAACCGTCTCGCCCACCGTGTTGAACAAACGCCTCAAGGAACTGCGCGCCTGCGCGCTGGTCGATCACGACGGGTCCGGCTACCGCCTGACCCCGCTCGGGCGGGAGCTGTTTGAAATGCTGCATCCCTTCGGGGCCTGGTCCAACACCTGGTCCGAGGCCCTTCAGGAGCAACAGGACAGCTAGGCTTACTTGCCCAGCGCCTTGCGGATGACGCTCACGATGGCCAAAACCACGCCGCCGCCAACACCGCCACTGGCGATCTGGCCGATGATGCCCATCAGGTCGACACCACCCCCCGCCAGCGCACCGGCCCCGACCATGCTCAGAAGCTGACCGCCAAGGCCACCGCCCACGATCCCGGCAATCGAGTTGATCACCACACCCTGGTCGATCTTGTTGATCAGGCGTCCCGACAGGTTGCCGCCGATGGCACCGGAAATCAGCGAAATCAGAAGTTCCATGAGTATTCCCCTTACATCGGGGCTTTTTGGGTCCATGCGCACCGAGGTGCCCCACGCCCCGTCCGCACCTCGACCCTAGGCTGGTGGCCTCCTCCCCAGACACGGGAAAACACCAACATCCTTCCCCGCAGCCCCTTGGGCCACACAGGACATCACTCAAAATGGAAACAGATCACTCGCCGTGACGCAGCAGACGTTGCTTCTGACGGCCCCAGTCACGCTTGGCTTCGCTCGCCCGCTTGTCGTGGTTCTTCTTACCCTTGGCGATGCCCAGCTTCATTTTAACAAGGCCCTTGTGGTTGAAGTACATCACCAGCGGCACAAGGGTCATGCCCTTGCGTTGGGTCGCACTCCACAGGTTCGCCAACTCCCTCTTGCTCACCAATAGCTTGCGGCGGCGGCGCTCTTCATGGCTGAACATCGCCCGGTCGTAGGGCGCGATATAGGAGTTCACCAGCCAAAGCTCCCCATCCTCGACCGCCGCATAGCTTTCGGCGACATTGGCGCTGTTCTCACGCAGGGATTTCACTTCCGACCCGCTCAGAACGATACCGCATTCGATATCTTCCTCGATGGCATAGTCGAACCGTGCCCGCCGGTTCTCGGCGATCACCTTATAGTTCGGATCGGTCTTTTGCTTGTTCTTTGCCATGATCGGCATTGATTACCCTGACGCGTACGGGGTGTCCATGACCTCAAGTCAGGACAAACGGATATTCACCTCGCGTGGGTTTTCTGCCAGTTTGCCCTACATTCTCGAGAAATGAGGAGATTCCCCTGTCCACCCTGTCGCCGTTTCATGAACGGGCCGAGCGCCTGATCCAATGCAAGAGCATCGAATCGCTCTGGGAATGTCACGTCGAAAACATGGCGGGTTTCGGGTTTGACAGGCTCCTCTACATGGCGACCACCTTGTCACAACCCGGCAACTGGGGAGACCCCGCCGACCGGCTGGTTCTGACCAACTATCCCGCCCCGGTGATCGACACCTTCATCGGCGAAGGCCTGCACCGCACCACCGCCAAGATCCCAAGCCCGGCCGAAGGGCCCGGTGCCTACAGCTGGCGCAAGAGCCGCATCGCCAACGATGCCCCGCCAACCCGCGCCGAACGCGCCCATATGGCCCTGTGCAACAAGTGGAAGATCACGGCGGGATATACCATCTGGTTCAGCGACCTGCGTCAGCGCCGCAAGGGGGTCATGGGCCTCTGTGCCAAGGTCGGGCTGTCACAGGCCGACGTGGATCGCACCTGGCTGGAACACGGCCACGAAATCCACGCGCTCTGTAACATCCTGCACCTCAAGGCGCTGTCCCTGCCCAGCCCCGATCACCGCAATCTGCTGACATCCCGCCAGCGCGAGGTGCTGAACGGCATCGCCGACGGTCTTTCGACCCAGGAACTGGCCAGCAAGATGGGCCTCAGCAGGGCCACCGTCGAAAAGCACCTGCGCCTCGCCAGACAGGCCCTCAATGCCGAAACCACGGCCAACGCCATCCACAAGGCCTCCGAACTCCATCAGCTCTTCCTGCTGCGCGAAGCGGTCTGACGCTGCGCCTGCACACTGCGCTTTACAAGTCCCCCGCTCCTCCCCTACACATGACGTGATGGTTCCCGGATCGACTCTCAAATCGTGACGGGAAAAGGGAACACGGTGCGGCCCGCAAGGGCCAAGTCCGAGACTGCCCCCGCAACTGTAAGCGGCGAGCTATCCTGAGATACGCCACTGGCCACATGGCCGGGAAGGTTCAGGAGACGCGACGACCCGCAAGTCAGGAGACCTGCCATCGTGAACCGTAACCTACTACCGGGCGGGGTGCCCCGGAGGGAGACAGAGCATGACAGCGCAGCGCGCAACACAATCTGGCCCTTTCCAGCCCCCGCACAAGCGCGGAGGGCGTCATGAACCGGCCATTTCCCCATAAAATCACCTTTTGCTCGATGTGCCCCCACACGGGCCAAACCTGCCGTCCCGGCTTTGAAATGGCGCGCAAGCTGTGCCAGTCGATCAGCGCCAGCGGCGACCTGATCGCCGACGATTTCGAAATGTCGGGCCACGTCGAGATGGTGGGCTGCTCGCGCCCCTGCGTCGGCGTCTTCCACGCCACCAAGTCGGCCTGCCACATGTTCGGCGACGTCGAAGAGGACGCCGATGTCGACGCGCTCCTGTGTGACGCCCGAATCGCGGCCCGCGGCCATGGCGACTGGCCTCAGGATGGCACAGGGCCAATCCCCGCCGCCGTCGTTGCCTTCGACACACAGGCCCGGGCGCTGTCATGACCCCGGCCCGGCTCGAGACCCGAAATCTCGGCTGGGTGCCTGCCAACGGAACGACGCCTGTGCTGCGCGAGATCACGCTCTCGGTCGCGGCCCGGTCGGTTGTTGGCATCACATCCGGCTGTGCCTTCGAACAGGCCGCGCTGATGCACCTTCTCGGCGGCATGATGCCCCCAAGTTGCGGCCAGCTTCTCATCGACGGAGACCCCACCTCGACCATGCCGCCCCGCCGGCTGGCGCGAAAGCTGGCCTTCGTCGCGATGGACGACTGGCACAACGATCCGCGCTGCGTCATCGACATCCTGCGCGACGGGCGTGCCCTGCACCGGCTTGGGTTTCACACCCCCAACCCGCGTGACGCCGAAGTCGTCTCAGGGGTCATGGATCGCCTGAACCTGCGCCGCATCGCCTTCTCGACACTGGACGGCCTGTCCCCGGCAATCGCCCTGCGGGTGATGCTCGCCCGCGCGATGGTGCAGGAACCGGACCTGATCGTTCTGAGCGAGACACCACCCGGCCTCGACGATTTCGCCCTCTTCCCGCTGTTCGACCATCTGCGCCAGTCGGGCCAGACAGTGATCGCGGGTTTTGACGATGGCGACCTCGCGCTTGGCCTCTGTGACAGGGTTCTCGACCTCGACCGTGGCCGCCTTACGTCGGCAGGGCCCCGCCGAGCGCACCGGCAAGGATAAGCACCAGCGCCACGCCATGCACGATCAGGATCGCCTTGAGGGTCCGGGCAAAGGGCTGCTTGCGGGTCTTGTGCCGAAACAGGGTCTGCCCCAGCCGCGCCGCGGGGCTTCCGCCCAGCATGGCAATCAACAGAAGGGTCGGCTCGGGCACCCGCCACCAGCCGGCCCGCGCGCACAGCTTGTCCCAGCCAAACGCGATGAAGCTCATCACGTTGATAAGCCCCAGCCACCACAGGAACAGAATCACTGCGTTGTCCGCCACCGGTTTTGTCCTTCGCACCTTTTGTTACCTTCAGATGTAATCGCCGTGCGCCGCCGATACCATCCCGCTTTTGCCGATTTGCCGCACTGCAATACCGACGTAATACCGACACGATACCGCCGGAAAACCGAAGCCCCCGTTTTGCCCCCTCGAGCCAGTTAACCCTTGCCCCCCATTTCCGGCGTCAGCAGGTGCCGCAACAGGGCAACGGGGTGACTGCGCAGGGTCAGGCGCATCGCCACATAGTCCTCCACCACCTGCTCTCCCTCGCTCATGTCCGGTAACATCGCCTGCGGCTCCTGAATGCCCTCGCCGTCCATATCCTGCGCAAAAAGCGGCAAGGGGTCGATCGACCGGATCGCCTTGGCCTCCCACAGGGCCTCGCGCCGGTTCAGCCCGAGATCAAGAAAGGCATCCGCCTCGACCAGCCGCATCAGCACCGGTGGCGTGATCCCCGCCCGCCGCCAGACATCCTCGACCGAGAGGTATCCATTGCCCCGCGCCGCCGCGATCCAGACCGCGTCATCTTCGCGTAACCCCTTGATTTGTCTAAACCCAAGCCGCAGCGCCAGCCCGCCACGCCCGTCCGGCTCCATCACGTTGTCCCAATAGCTTTCGTTCACCGAAACCGGCCGCACCTCAACCCCGTGCTCGCGGGCATCCCGCACGATCTGGGCCGGGGCATAGAACCCCATCGGCTGTGAATTCAGCAGGGCACAGGCAAAAAGCCCCGGATAGTGGCACTTGATCCAGGCGCTGGCATAGACCAGCAGCGCGAACGACGCCGCGTGGCTTTCCGGAAACCCGTATGACCCGAACCCCTCGATCTGGCTGAAACAGCGGGCGGCAAATTCCTCGTCATATCCGTTCTGCCGCATCCCCCGCATAAAACGATCATGAAATTCGCTCACGTTCCCATGTTTCTTGAACGTCGCCAGCGACCGCCGCAACCGATCCGCCTCCTCCGGCGTGAACCCCGCCCCGATCATCGCGATCTGCATCGCCTGTTCCTGGAACAGCGGAACCCCCAGTGTTTTGCCCAGAACCGCCCCCAGTTCATCTGACGGAAATGACACCGGTTCCTCGCCATTTCGCCGCCGGATATAGGGGTGAACCATGTCCCCCTGGATCGGCCCCGGCCGGATAATCGCGACCTCGATCACCAGGTCATAAAAGTTGCGCGGCCGCATCCGTGGCAGGAAATTCATCTGCGCGCGGCTCTCGACCTGGAACACCCCGATACTGTCCGCCTTGCACAGCATGTCATAAACCTTGGGGTCTTCCTGCGGCAGGGTGGCAAGGCTAAACCTCTGTCCATAATGGGTTTTCATCAGGTCAAAGGCCTTGCGGATACAGGTCAGCATACCAAGGCTCAGAACATCCACCTTGAGAATGCCAAGGCTGTCGATGTCGTCCTTGTCCCAACAGATCACCGTGCGGTCTTCCATCGTGGCATTCTCGATGGGCACCAGTTCGTCCAGCCGCCCTTCGGTGATGATAAAGCCGCCCACGTGTTGCGACAGGTGGCGGGGAAAGCCGATGATCTCATGCACCAGCGCCATCGTCTGGCGCAGGTGGCGGTCGCTCGGGTCCAGCCCGATTTCACGCATCCGTTCGTCCTGCACCGCGTCCACCGAAAAGAACCCCCAAAGCTGCGAGGACAGCGCCGTGATGGTGTCTTCGCTCAACCCCATCGCCCGCCCCACCTCGCGAATCGCCCGTTTGCCCCGGTAATGGATCACCGTCGCACACAGCCCCGCCCGATGCCGGCCATAGCGTTCATAGATATGCTGGATCACCTCTTCGCGGCGTTCATGTTCGAAATCCACGTCAATGTCGGGCGGCTCGTCCCGCGCTTCGCTGACAAAGCGTTCAAACACCATCGTGCCGATTTCCGGGCTGACACTCGTCACGCCAAGACAAAAGCAAACCACTGAATTTGCAGCACTTCCCCGACCCTGACACAGGATATCGCGGCTTCGGGCGAAATCGACGATATCGCGCACGGTCAGGAAATAGGGCTCGTAATTCAGGCGCCCGATCAGGTCGAGTTCATGCTCCAGCATATCCCGCACCCGCTCGGGTGCCCCGTCCGGATACCGCCACCGCAACCCCTCGTAGGACAGCCGCCGCAACCGCTCCGCCGCGGTCTCACTCCCCCGCACCTCGCTTGGATATTCATACCGCAGACTGTCCAGCGAGAACTGCACCCCCTCCACCAATTCCGCCCCCCGCACCAGCGCCTCTGGATAGTCGCGGAACAGGATTTCCATCTCCCGCGCATCCCGCAGCCGGCTCTCGGCATTGGCCAGCGCCGCCCGCCCAAGCGCATTGACCCGCCGCCCGGTGCGGATCGCCGTCACCACGTCGGCCAACTTGCGCCGCCTCCCGTGGTGCATCATCGGTGCGGCGCTGGCCACAATCGGCAGGCCCAGCCCCTTGGCCTGCGCCGCAACCCATTGAAAACGCAATTTATCCCGCCCGTCATAGCGGGGGGACAGCAACATCTGCAAACGGCCCTCGAACCGCTTGCGCAGACGCGGCATGAGATCGCCCCAGCCCGCCACGCCCTTGGCCCGACGGTCCTCCTCCGCCACCGGATGCAGGATCAATTGCAGCCCTTCGGAGTGGTCCATCAGGTCCTGCAAATGCACCAGGCACTGCCCCTTCTCTGCCCTGAGCCGCCCCTTCGACAATATCCGGCACAGGTTGGCCCACCCCTGCCGATCCGCCGCCAGAACCGTCACCGGTGGCCCGTCAGAAAACACCAGCCGCGCCGCCGGCAGCAGGCGCGGCACCGCGTAGATCGCCGCCGATGGCCCTGCCACCACCCCCTCCGGCGCAGGCGGGCCAATCAGCCCGTGTTCGGCATCAAATCTCTCCCGCTCGCGCACCTTGCGCGCAATCTCCCGCGCTTCCGTATGCGCCCGAACGATGCCCGCCACCGTGTTGTCATCGGCAATCGCAATCGCCCCCAACCCGCCCAAGGCGGCACGGCGCATGTACTCCTCCGGGTGCGACGCCCCGGTGAGAAAGGTGAAATTCGAAGTGATACAGAACTCGGCGATCATGACGATCTACAAGTATATTCACGTTTTGTTCTTTTTCGAGTCTTTTCCCGAAAAACAAAAGGGCGATCCGAAGACCGCCCTTTCCAATCAGTGATTTATCCGGATCAGCCCTTGCCTTTCCAGGGCACCAGCTGGCGTTCGATCCAGCGCATCAGCATGTCGATGCCGAAACCGATGCCACCGATCAGGATGATGCCCATGATCACGATGTCGGTCAGGGTGAACTTCGAGGCCACCATGATCATCATGCCCGCACCCTGCGACGCGGCCACCAGTTCCGCGGCAACAACCGTGCCCCAGCAGACGCCCATCGCAACCCGTGCACCGGTAAAGATATCCGGCAACGAGTTGGGAATGATCACATGGCGCATGATCTGCCACTTCGAGGCCCCCAGAGAATAGGCCGCGTGCACCTTGGTGATACGCACCCCCGACACACCGGAACGGGCCGCAATCGCCATGATCCAAAGCGCCGCGAGGAACAGCAGGATGATCTTGCCGACCTCGCCAATCCCGAACCAGATGATGATCAGCGGGATCAGGGCCAGCGGCGGAACCGGACGCATGAATTCGACAATCGGATCAAACCAGCCACGGAACCAGCCGTTCAGACCCATCGCATAGCCCAGCGGGATTCCGACAATGGCGCCGAACAGGAAGCCCCCGATCACACGGAACAGCGAATATCCAAGGTGTTCCCACAGGGTAAACCCGCGATAACCTTCCGAGCTGATCTCCCAGAACCGGCTGACCACGGCCTCGGGCGGCGGCAGATAGACCGGGTCCATCTGGAGCCCCTGCGGCGGGGTATAGCTGATGGCCCCCTTGTCGGTGAGCGCAAAGCGGCCCTTGTCGCTATCAAGTGGCGCGGTCTTGGAAATCGGCGCACCATCAATGGCAACAACCTTGGCACCATTCTTGCGGTTGGTCTCGTCGTTCTTGTCAAACAGGATGGTTTTCGAACGCGAGGCATTCATCGCCACCGCATCGTTCTTGGCCATGCCCTCACCGGGCTCGACATCGAACCGCGGCGCATCTTCACCAAAGTCGAACACACGGACGGTCACGGTTGCGTCGTCGCGATTTCCGTCCGCATCTTCAAGGGTATACTCGAACGAGGTCTCCCCCACGAACGGCCCCGGCGCCTTGAGGAACCCCGGCAACATGTTCGATCCGGTGAACGAGCCCCAGATCAGGAAGATCGTCAGAACCGAAACCACACTGGCCCAACGGTCAGAGACAACGGCGCTTTCGTCGCCAAAGGTCACTGTCTTGAGTGACGTGAAGTCGCTGGTCGCGCGATGCACGAGGAATTTCACCAAGAAAAATGCACCCGCAAAGATCGCGACATAAACGAGCAGGATCAGAAGTCCGGTCATTGTGCATCCTCCGTACGTCCCATGATTTCTTCTTCCATGTCCCAGATCATCCCGAGGATTTCCTCGCGCTTGACCGCAAAGTCGGGGTGTTTCTTCACTTCGCGAAGATCTTCACCCACGCCCAGATCGGCAAATGGCAGGCGGTATTCCTTGTGGATGCGTCCCGGACGCGGAGCCATCACGATCAGGCGTTCGCCCAGCAACAGCGCCTCTTCCACCGAGTGCGTGATAAGGATGATGGTCTTGCCGGTTTCCTTCCAGAGCTTCAGAACCAGCGACTGCATCTTCTCACGCGTCAGCGCGTCCAGCGCCCCAAGCGGTTCATCCATCAGGATCACGTCCGGGTCATTGGCCAGACACCGAGCCAGCGCCACACGCTGCTGCATACCGCCGGACAATTCATAGATCGCCTTTTCCTTGAAGTCCTGCAGGCCGACCACATCAAGAAGGTGGTCAACATGCTCACCCCAGTCGGCCTCTTTCTGGCCCTTCATCCGCGGCCCGAAACTCACGTTGTCCCGCACGCTCATCCATTCGAACAGCGCGCCCTGCTGGAACACCATGCCGCGCTCGGCATCCGGCCCTTCAACGTTGTGGCCGTTCATCACGATCTGGCCTTCGGTCGGGGCAAGGAACCCCGCAAGAATATTGAGCAAAGTGGTCTTGCCGCAGCCAGATGGCCCCAGAACACTGAGCAATTCGCCTTCTTTGAGATGCAGGCTCACATCCTTGAGCGCCTGAACCGAGCTGCCATTAGGCAGGTCAAAGCGCATCGAAATACTTTCGATCGACAGTCCCGACATGGTCCGCCTTTCACATGTTTGAGATTCTGGCCAACCCGATTCAAAGGCGGGTCAGCCTGGAGAGGGCTTGCTCCAAGGGTCCGCCCATGCCGCAGGGGACGCGGCAAGGCGGGCGAACCCCCGGGAGAATTACATGCCCTTGGCGGCGGTCAGCGGCCCGGTGTTCACAGCGTTTTCATAGGTATCAAGCGCCGAGTCGATCGAGCCTGCACCCACAAACACATCGGCAACGCCCTTCATGAAGGTCTGCGCATTGCCACCCAGCCAGGCACCGCTCAGCTGGTCATCCACGGTCGGGAAGGTGAAGGTCGAGATGGTGGCCATGGTGGCCTCTTCATCCATACCCGCGTCCTTGGCGATCACCGGCAGCATCTTGGCGTGGTTTGCCTCGTCGGCCCACATCGCGTTGGCATCAGCGGTCACTTTCAGAAACTTCGAGACAAGCTCACCGTTCTCGGCGACCCAGCCCGCCGGCCCGGAAGTCACGTCGAACACCAGGATGCCAAGCTCGGTTTTTTCCGCGCCGGACAACAGGTTGTTGCCGAACTCGTTGGCACGACGCAGCGCACCACCCCAGCCGCAGAACATGTCGACCGAGCCCTGCTCAAGCGCAACCGCGCCTTCTGCCGGTGCCATGTCAACGATTTCCATTGAACCGACGTCCACACCAAAGTGGTTCATTTGGCTCAGGAAACCATAGTGTGCGGCAGTCCCCAGCGGAACGGCGACTTTCTTGCCAGCCAGTTCACCTGCCGAATCCTTGTCGATCTCGAGCGCCTCGGCCACGACACAGTTGTCGTTGTCCGCATAGCTCACGGCCACGTCGAGGATCTGCAGGTCCTGGCCCGCGCTGGTTGCCACAACGAACGGCGGCACACCCTGGCTTACCGAAAGCTGCACGTCACCCGATGCCATTGCCGCGCTCATCGCGGTGCCGGTGTCAAAGCTGACCCAGTTGATCTTGACGCCCATGGCTTCGTCATAAGTGCCTTGTTCCTTGGCATACTGGAACGGCATCGGCCATTCGAGGAAGTAGGCGACGGTGATCTCTTCGGCCATCGCCTGGGTACCGGCCAACAGAGCCATGGCTGCAACGGCACCAGTCAGCTTGCGCTTCATAGTCATATTTAGTTCTCCCGTGTTGAACTGCGAATTGCTTTGCAGAAATTCCCGCAGGACGTTCCGTCTCTTTGCAGGAGCGCAAAGGTGCTTGACCCTGCGCAATGCCAATTCGATGCGAAACATAGCTTTCGAGCAAATGTTTTTTTGCACGCATCTGCGAAACTGTTGTCGCTTCCACGAGATTTCGTGACGGGTCACAGGGTAAAAAGTTTCAAATTTGCAATAACTTAGCTTTCAGAAAGGAAAATTCGCGCAACATCCGAAACTCAAATTGGCCATACATCAACTAAGTCACTGGACCTATTGAAGTGCCGGAAATATTGGCGAGGATGATCCCAAGAACAGACCGGATTCTCCCGGTTCTTTCCCATGTACTCGAAACGAAGCCTATAAATACAGCGAGGTGTCCCTATGGACGGCAACTTCAACGAAAACGATCTGGAACGGGTCGTCTCTGCAGACAAAGCCCACGTGTGGCACCACCTGACTCAGCACAAGCCCTTCGAAACCAGCGATCCCCGGATCATCATCGAAGGCAAGGACATGCGCGTCTGGGACCAGAACGGCAAGGAATACATCGACGCCGTTTCCGGTGCCGTCTGGACAGTAAACGTCGGTTATGGCCGCGCCCGCATTGCTGACGCGGTACACGCCCAGCTGATGAAGGTCTGCTACTTCGCCAACTCCGGCGGCTCGATCCCCGGCGCATTGTTTGCCGAAAAGCTGATCGAGAAAATGCCCGGCATGAGCCGCGTCTACTACACCAACTCGGGTTCGGAAGCGAACGAGAAGGCCTTCAAGATGGTGCGCCAGATCGCGCACAAGAAATACGGCGGCAAGAAAACCAAGATCCTCTACCGCGACCGCGACTACCACGGCTCGACCCTCGCCACCATGTCGGCAGGCGGCCAGGACGAGCGCACCATGCAATATGGCCCCTTCGCGCCTGACTTCGTGCGCGTCCCCCACTGCATGGAATACCGCAAGCACGAACTGGGCCTCGAGCACCTGTCGGGCCGCGAGTTCGGCATCGCAGCCGCAAACCTGATCGAGGAAGTCATCCTGCGCGAAGGTCCGGAAACCGTTGGCGCCCTCTGCCTCGAACCGGTCACCGCAGGGGGTGGCGTCATCACCCCGCCGGAAGGCTACTGGGAGCGCGTTCAGGAGATCTGCAAACAGTACGACGTGCTGCTGCACATCGACGAAGTTGTCTGCGGCATTGGCCGTACCGGCACCGAATGGTTCGGCTACCAGCACTACGGCATCAAGCCCGACTTCGTGACCATGGCGAAAGGTGTCGCCTCGGGTTACGCGGCGATTGCCTGCATGGTCACCACCGAAGAGGTGTTCAACGTCTTCAAGGACAACCCGGACGACAAGCTCAACCACTTCCGTGACATCTCGACCTTCGGCGGCTGCACCGCCGGCCCGGCAGCAGCACTGGAAAACATGGCGATCATCGAAGAGGAAAACCTCCTCGAGAACTGCACCAAGATGGGCGAGCGCATGATGGGCAACCTTCAGGCGCTGATGGAGAAGCACGAAATCGTCGGTGACGTGCGCGGCAAGGGTCTGTTCCTTGGCATGGAGCTGGTCAAAGACCGCGAAACCAAGGAACCCGTCGACGAAAAAGATGTGATGGCCGTGGTTGGCGATTGTGGCGCTCAGGGTGTCATCATCGGCGCGGCCAACCGCTCGATCCCGGGCCGCAACAACGTGCTGTGCTTCTCGCCGGCGCTGATTGCCACTGCGGACGACATCGACGCGATCACCGACGCCGTCGACAAAGCCCTGACCAAGGTCTTTGGCTAACGGCTAATTGGTCTGGTTAAAAGTCACAGAGTCGGCCCTTTCCAATGGGCCGTCTTTTCTACATCTGGCATCCAGAACTCAACAAGAAGGATACCCAAAGATGTGGCCCGCCCCCGTTTCTCTGCAAGGTCAACACGTTGCTCTTGCGCCACTGGATCACATTCACGCCACTGATCTGGCCGAAGCTTCGGCCGACGGTGACCTCCATCGCCTGTGGTACACGATGATTCCCGCCCCGGATGATGTGTCGGCCGAGATTGACCGTCGCCTTAACCTGCAGAGCAATGGCTCGATGTTGCCGTTCGCGATTTTCACCCCAGAAGGCAAAGCCGTAGGCATGACCACCTACATGAACATCGACAGTTCCAACCGCCGCGTCGAGATAGGTTCGACCTGGTATCGCAAATCCGTGCAACGCGGCCCGATGAATACCGAATGCAAACTGCTTATGCTGCAACATGCCTTTGAAACGCTCGATTGCATCGCCGTCGAGTTCCGCACGCACTTCATCAATGTCCAATCCCGCCGCGCGATCGAGAGACTGGGCGCAAAACTGGATGGGGTGATCCGCAATCACATCGTCATGGCAAATGGCACCCTACGTGACACCGCTGTCTACTCTGTGCTGCCTAATGAGTGGCCAACAGTAAAAGCCAACCTGATCTGGCAGCTGCAGAAGCCACGCAGCTAAAAGTGAATTCGCGGCGCAGTCAGACCAGATTGCGCCGCCCGTAAGTCCAAACTAACCTACGCTCATGGCCATCTCCGTCGAAACCTTCTTCCTCAACCCCCAATTCCAGGGAACCCTGCAGGCCCAGATCCAGCAGATGATCGCCGAGGGCATTCTCTCGGGGCGCTTTCGCGTGGGAGAACGACTGCCATCAACCCGCAAACTCGCCACCCACCTCGGAATCAGCCGGATCACCGTGACACTGGCCTATACCGAACTGCTGGCGAACGATTATCTTACGTCGCGTGGACGGTCCGGCTATTTCGTCTCTGAAAACGCGCCGGTCCCTCCAAACTTCACCCCCGTCGCGCGCGGCGAAGACCAGGTCGACTGGACCCGCGCCATCGGCAAACGCTTCACCGGTGGCGACACCCCCGAAAAGCCGCAGAACTGGGCCTCGTTCAAATACCCGTTCATCTATGGCCAGACCGACCCGTCCCTTTTCGACCATGCCAACTGGCGCCTGTGTGCGCTTCAGGCCCTGGGTCAGAAAGACTTCACGGCACTGACCACCGACTACTACGATCACGACGATCCGCGCCTGATCGAGTTCATCGCCCGCAACACCCTGCCGCGCCGGGGGATCATTGCGCGTCCCGAGGAAATCCTCATCACGGTCGGTGCGCAAAACGCCCTCTGGATGACGGTTCAGATTCTCCTCACCCAACGTCGCATGGCCGCGATCGAAGACCCCTGCTACCACGCCATGCGGGACATCCTGAACCAGTCGCGCTGCCACGTTGCCCCTTTGCCTGTTGATCGTGACGGTCTTCAACCGGATCACATCCCGCCGGATACCGACGTGATCTTCACAACCCCAAGCCACCAGTGTCCGACAGCGGCAACCATGCCGATGTCACGCCGTCATGCCCTTCTGGAACGGGCCCGCGAACTGGATGCGTTGATCGTCGAGGATGACTACGAGTTCGAGATGTCCTTCCTTGATGCCCCGTCTCCGGCGCTGAAATCACTCGATACAGACGGGCGGGTGATCTACGTCGGCAGCTTCTCGAAATCCCTGTTCCCGGGGCTGCGGCTCGGCTATCTCGTCGGGTCCGAAGCCTTCATTCGCGAGGCCCGCGCCCTACGGGCCTCGATCCTGCGCCACCCACCCGGCCATATCCAACGCACCACCGCATACTTCCTGTCACTTGGCCACTACGACGCGCTGATCCGGCGCCTTCGCGAGGCCCTGCGCGTCCGCCGCACAACCATGCGCGACGCCATCGAGGAACACGGCCTGACAATTGCCGGACAAGGGGTACATGGCGGCTCGTCTTTCTGGATGCGCGCACCCGAAGGCGTCGACACCGAAAAACTTGCCCTCAAACTTCAGGCCAACGGCGTGCTGATCGAACCCGGACGCCCGTTTTTCCACGGCCGCGGACGGCCCCGCAACTTCTATCGCCTCGCCTACTCATCCATTCCGAACGAACGTATCCACAAGGGTGTGAGCCTGATTGCCGAGGCCATCAAAGGATAAGACCAACTGGACCTATTTTGCAAAAAACTCTGGCCCTATCGAGTAGCGCCAGTGAATCGTAAATTCGGGTTCAACAACAGCCAATTCCGCCGCGCGCGAACAAGGAGTGATTCCCCATGAAAATGACCACCGAAGAGGCCTTTGTAAAAGTCCTTCAAATGCACGGCATCGAGCATGCCTTCGGGATCATCGGCTCAGCGATGATGCCTATCTCCGACATTTTCGGCGAAGCCGGGATCACCTTCTGGGACTGTGCGCACGAAGGATCGGGCGGCATGATGGCTGACGGCTACACCCGCGCCACCGGCAAGATGTCGATGATGGTTGCCCAGAACGGCCCCGGCATCACCAACTTCGTGACCGCCGTCAAAACCGCCTACTGGAACCACACCCCGCTCTTGCTGGTCACTCCGCAGGCGGCCAACAAGACCATGGGTCAGGGCGGCTTCCAGGAAATGGAACAGATGCGCATGTTCGCCGATTGCGTCTGCTATCAGGAAGAAGTGCGTGATCCCTCGCGCATGGCGGAAGTCCTGAACCGCGTCATCATGCAGGCCAAGCGCAACTCGGCCCCGGCCCAGATCAACGTGCCGCGTGACTACTTCACCCAGGTTGTCGATATCAACCTGCCCGCCATCGTCGACTTCGAACGCCCCTCCGGCGGCGAAGAGGCCCTCGACGAGGCAGCGGCCCTGCTCTCCAGCGCCAAGTTCCCCGTCATCCTCAACGGTGCCGGCGTTGTCATCGGTGGCGCCATCGAAGCTTCCAAGGCTCTGGCCGAACGCCTCTCCGCCCCGGTCTGCTGCGGCTACCAGCACAACGATGCCTTCCCCGGCTCGCACCCGCTGTTTGCTGGCCCGCTCGGTTACAACGGCTCCAAGGCCGGTATGGAACTGATCTCCAAGGCCGACGTTGTTCTCGCTCTCGGCACCCGTCTGAACCCCTTCTCGACCCTGCCGGGCTATGGCATCGACTATTGGCCGACCGAAGCCAAGATCATCCAGGTCGACATCAACCCCGACCGCATTGGCCTGACCAAGCCGGTCACCGTCGGCATCGTCGGCGACGCCAAGAAAGTGGCCACCTCGATCCTCGAAAAGCTGTCGGACACCGCCGGTGACGAAGGTCGCGATGATCGCCTCAACCTGATCTCGACCACCAAGTCCGCGTGGGCCCAGCAACTGAGCTCGATGGACCACGAAGACGACGATCCGGGCACCACCTGGAACGAACGCGCCCGCGCTGACAAACCCGACTGGATGAGCCCCCGCATGGCGTGGCGCGCGATCCAGTCTGCCCTGCCGAAAGAGGCGATCATCTCCTCCGATATCGGCAACAACTGCGCCATCGGCAACGCCTATCCGTCTTTTGAGGAAGGCCGCAAATACCTCGCCCCCGGCCTGTTCGGCCCCTGTGGCTATGGTCTGCCGTCGGTTGTCGGCGCGAAAATCGGCTGCCCTGATGTTCCGGTTGTCGGTTTCTCGGGTGACGGCGCATTCGGCATTGCCGTGACTGAACTCACCGCCATCGGCCGTGAAGAATGGCCCGCCGTGACCCAGGTTGTCTTCCGCAACTACCAATGGGGTGCCGAAAAGCGTAACTCGACCCTCTGGTTTGACGACAACTTCGTAGGCACCGAACTGGACACCCAGGTGTCCTATGCCGGCATCGCGCAGGCCTGCGGCCTCAAGGGTGTTGTCGCCCGCACCATGGACGAACTCACCGCCGCCCTGAGCCAGGCCGTGGAAGACCAGAAGAACGGTATCACCACCCTGATCGAAGCCATGATCAACCAGGAACTGGGTGAACCCTTCCGTCGCGATGCGATGAAAAACCCGGTCAAGGTTGCAGGCATCTCCAAAGACGACATGCGTCCGCAACAGGTAGGCTAAGGTGAACATATCCATCGACCACTGGCGCGCTCAATCCAAAGAGTTGGCGCCAGGGGTAACCATGGCCGTGATCGTCGCGATCACGGCCAAATTTCTTGCAGAACACTATGGAACGCCCGCGATGCTGCTGGCGTTGCTGCTTGGGATCGCCGTGAATTTCCTGGGCCAGGAAGGCCGTACTGTGCCCGGCGTTGCCTTTGGCGCACGGTCGCTGTTGCGCCTCGGGGTCGCCTTTCTGGGCGCACGCATCAGCTTTGATCTGATGATGGGCCTTGGCCCAAGCGTTATCCTTCTCGTCGTTGCCGGGGTCGTGGCCACTATTGCCTTCGGTCTCGCGGTCTCGCGTTTCTTTGGTCACGCATGGCGCTTTGCCTTCCTGACCGCCGGATCAGTTGCCATCTGCGGTGCCTCCGCAGCCATGGCCATCTCCGCGATCCTGCCGCGGGACGAGCGCTCAGAGGAACGCCTGATCTTCACCGTGATGGGCGTCACGATCCTGTCGACCCTCGCCATGATCCTCTATCCCATCGCAGTCAGCGCGCTGGACCTTTCCGAAGTACAGGGCGGGGTTTTCCTTGGCGGCACCATTCATGACGTCGCGCAGGTGGTCGGCGCCGGTTTCACCATTTCGGAAACCACCGGTGACACGGCCACGCTGGTCAAACTGATCCGGGTTGCCATGCTTGCCCCGGTCGTGCTTGTCGCGTCGCTCCTCATCCGGCGCTTCGCGACCCTGCCAAGTGGTGAAAACTCGCCGCCGATCCTGCCGGGGTTCGTGATCGGGTTCCTTGTGCTGGCGTGTCTCAACACCCTGCACCTCGTCCCCGCCTTCGTCGTGGATATCCTCTCCACCGCCTCCCGCTGGCTCCTGCTGACGGCAATAGCAGCGGTCGGCATGAAGACAGACATCAAGCAACTTCTGAAAGTGGGCGGCGCGGCCATCGCGCTCCTGAGTTTTGAAACGCTCTTTATCGCCCTCTTCATCCTCGCCGGGATCAAGCTGCTAAGCTGATCCCGACAGGGGCAACCTTACCTGCGCGGCTTGCTCTTCCAGGTGTCGAGCCAGCGGCGCAGGCGGCCCCGCTTTTCGGCAAGGTTGTCGCCCGCCGCTTCAAGGCTCTCGTTCACATCCTCCAGCACCGGATCGATCCGCGCCTCGCGGAACCTGCGCCAGCGCACGTAAACCGCCCAGGCCACCGCGGCAAACAGGGTCAGGATAATGATGTTGAGCCAGGGAATGATCCGCACATCCGGCCCCGCGACGGCCTTTACACCCACCGCGTTGGGATAGATCGACAGGAACTCGTTGCGCCAGCCATAGTGCTTGATCGCCACCCAGTTCGGCGCCTCCTTGGTGGATTTCAGATCGGTCGCCTCGGCCTGAAGGTTCGCGGTGTCGAACTTGAAATACGGCGGCCAGCTCCAGCCAGTATCCTCGTTGCGATAGACCATCGGGCGCTCGTTCTCATAGAACGCCTGGATGAAGAACACGTCGCGGTTCACCGTGCCCGTGGCATTGCCGGCATCCGGCGAGGACCAGAAGATCGAGTTCTCGCCAAAGTCGATCCGCTTTTCATAGGTGTCGGCGATCCGGACAATATCGTTCTGCGGAAGCGTGTAGTGGAAGAACCCCGCCACGAAGACCCAGAACAGCCCCCAGAAAACCCATTTTACATAGACCATACCCTCGGCCCCCTTAGTGGAAATTCGTGAAATAGATCAAGGCGATCACAATGCAGACCGGCACCACATAGACGCCAAGGATCAGCTTGCGGCGCAAAGACCCGTCATAGTCCTCAAGACCGGCCCGGACAAAGGCATCCCGGTCGCCGGTCATGCCCTCTTCCTCCCATTCCGCCTCGAGCTTTCCCCGCCGCACGGCGCGGGAATAGAACGACAGGCAGACATAGATCACCGTCAGGACGATGAAACCGATCACGCTCAGGCGCAGCAGTGCAAACATCTTCTACCTCCTTACCGCGCCCCAGGGGCCAACACGCTGGATCAGGTCCTCGCGCGGTGGCTGTGGCGGGGTGTCCATCGGGGCATCATGCCCGAAAAGCGCCGCCCGCGCACCGGCCTTGTCCGCTTGATACTCGCGGTCGAGGAAATCCGCCACATAGGATTTCTTGGTCTCGCTCCACGTCGCATAGAGACGGTAGAAGACCTCCTTGTGACAGATGAACAGCTGCCGCACGTCCTTGGGCGCAAGCTCCGACAACAGCATGTTCACCAGATCCTGCTGCGGCCTGTCTGCGGCACGCAGCGTATAGAAATAGGCCGGATGATCCGAGGTGATGCGCGGCCACGGCCCACCGCTCTCGGCCCAGTTCAGCAACTGCCGCAGCCCGTGATACTCGGCCGGCAACTGGTCGGCGTGGTTGCGCGCCAAGGCGCGAATGTCCCGCCGTGTCGCCCCCGTCAGGTCCACACCCGCCTCCTGCGCCGCGTCAACCACGATGAAATCCATCTTCTGTCGCAGGATTGCCCCTGCATCAATGCCCCGCGCCTTCACGATCGGCTCGACCAGATCGTTCAGCTCAAGGAACCGCGCAATCCGGTTGCGCTCGGAAAAATCGAACCGGTGCTTGATCGGCAGCGCCCCAAGCGCCGCCGTGTCCTGCCGGGCAATCAGCGCCGGATGCTCGACCCCGCGAAACAGGTAGAGCCCGCCGAAATGCGCCGTCCAGAAATCCTCCTGCCCGAATTCCGCATGACGCAGCCGCACCGGGTTGCGGGTCACGTCTCCGGTACGTTTGGCCAGACCGATCATCTCGGCGATCAGCACATCATCGAACCAGGCGTCCTCCTCGTCCTTGAACCGGTCTACCATCCGGCCAAGCTGTTCGGCGTCGCGCAGCGTGCCCTCGGTGGTATCGGCCTCGACCACCACCTTGCGGATATCAAAAAGCCGCTCCGGCGCGCTGACCGAAAAGACCGAGTTCACCAGCTCCCCCGCCACCGCATCCCGCGCGGTCAGGGCAAACAATTGCGGCTCGTTGTCGGTGATGAACTGCTTCAGGATCTCGCGACTGGTCGAGAACTTGGCATTCAGCAACGGCGCATGTCGCTGTTCCGTGGTCAACAGGATGAACTGCCGGTTACAGCCCCCGTGGTTGAGGTAGAGATGATCCTCCAGCTCGTCACCGATCTCGGGGCTATAGCCCGAGATGTCGATGTGGAAATCCTCCAGCCCCGTGCGCTTGCCCGTCAGATGCTCCAACGCCCGGTTATAGCGTTCCACCAGCACCGGCGAAGACACCTCGATCAGGTTCCCAAACATCAGGCCGCGTTCAATCAGTCGGTGCATCCGCTTTCCCTTTTCCTACTTTCCACCCCAACAGCGTCGCTGGAAACGCCAATAAACTCATCAGCAGGAATTGCATCCCCGCATAGTCCAAATGCTGCCGCAGCGATGCTTGACCATCCCGAGGGTCCAGGAAATCTGCTGCCATCCAGCTAAGAAGGATCGCAATCACACCAACGGTTACCACGTACTCGAGAAGCACACTTTTAAAACGCCTATCATGCGTCCGAGCGCGGAGCGCCAGAAAGCCTCCGATGGGTGCTCCCAGCAGCATAGGCACAAAAAGAGCGATCAAACCGATCATGCAGTACTCCCAATTCGCCCGGCGCTTGCCGCCAGGCAGCGCCCGACCGCCCACATCAAACCTTTGGTTTGTCTCGGACAAAACGGCGGGCGCTTCTCGCCCACCCGCGGTCTGGCACTGCCCTGATGTTGCACTTCACACATCAGGATTTCCCCTCCAGATACCGCCGCTTGGCCTCTTCCTGGCGCTCATAGTCGCGCACCATATTCTCAATCGCCACCTCGTCCGACTTGTCCGCATAGCGGAACTCGGAATCCGCGTAGCGGTTGATCTCCTGCACCACCATCTCCACCGTGATCGGCACCCGCAGCGCCCCGATCATGTCCTTCTTGCGCTCATAGGGCTGGAACAGGAACAGCTCCGGGTTCTCCATCCACTCATCCGGCAGCTCAAAGTCCATCGCCCGCACCTTCACGGCGTCGGTGATGTTCTTGATCGCCCGCCCGGTAAAACGCGGGTCGGCCTCCTGTATGCCCTTGAGATAGGCGCCCAGCTTGGCAATCGTGTCCAGTTCACCCACCTCGCCCGACACCCTGTCAAAGACGTTCATCAGCCCCACCTCCTGCGGCCGCCCATGCGCCTCGAAGGATTTTGCAACCGCCTTCTGGATCGCCTGCGCCTCGAACAGGTCATGGCTACCCAGCGGGATGTCATGGTTCTTGCCCATCAAAAGCGCGAGAATGTCGATATAGTCTTCGCGTGTCTGCGGACCATCCACGAGAAACCGCGCCCCGGCCCGCTGGCGCAGGGCATCGTCCACGTTTTCGGGATAGTTCGAGAACATGCCAAAGGTACAGTTGCCGCGCACCACCGTATTGGCCCCGGCAAAGGCCTCCATGAAGACCGCGGTCACCTCCTGCTGCCCCGCCGAAGACTGTCTGTCCCCGCGCTTGCCTGCGATCTGGTCGATGTCGTCAATGGTGCCAAAACCGATCACCTGCGGGTCAAGCACGTTCTGAACAAAGGCCTTGGCATTCTGGCCCGACTTGCCCTGATAGCTGTCGATATTGTCGATGCCAAAGTTCTGATAGCGGAACGGATAACCCGCCGCGCCACAGTAGTCGTTGATCAGCCCGGCCATCATCTGGATCAGCGTCGTCTTGCCCGTGCCCGGCGCGCCATCCCCCATGAAGGTAAAGATGAACCCGCCCATCTCGGCAAAGGGGTTGAGGCGGCGATCGAAATCAAAGGCCATCAGCATCTTGGCCAACTTCATAGCCTGGTACTTGGCGATATGATTGCCCACCACCTCGTTGGGCTTTTTGAAACTCATGGTCAGGGTCGATCCCTTGCCCGCCCGCGCCGGGGTGAACCCGTTCAGCGTGAGGTCATCCGCCTCCACCCGCCAGCTCGCTCCCTCGAAGGCCCCAAGCCCCCCGGCATTCTGCGCCCGCAGGGTCACCTTTTCCATCACCTGCTCGGCAAAGGCACAGACACAGGCCACCAGCCGCGCCTCATCCGTCACCAATGCCGCGATATCCTGATCCAGCTCCCACAACAGCCCGTGCAACGCCAGCTGGGCATTGTCGGTCAGAACCTCCTCGACCTCGCCCACCTCGACCGAGACCTCGCCAAGGTAGGGGGCCAGAAGAAACGCCGTGGCATTGGCAAAGACATGCGCCACCACCAGCGCCTCGGCAGTCAGCAACTCCGAAAACGCCGCCTTGCGATCCGCGCCCAGCGCGCCGGCAAGGTTGTCGCGTTTCATGTCATCCAGCCCCGAGGCCTCCGACACGTTCTCCCCCACGGCCAGCGCGATGGCCAGCGCCCGGCGCAACCCGCTCATCACATTGGCCTGCACCGGCGACACCAGCGGGTCTTCCCCATCCGCCGCCTCGATCCGGTTGATCAGATGCACCCCTTCGGGCCGCGCAGTCGAACGCGTCACCAGCCCCGGTGTGGTCGACCGGAACCGCCGCCGCGTGGCCAGCCCGCTTGAGCGTTCCGGCGCCGCCATCTCGCGCCCCTTGGCTATCCGCGGCGTGTGGTCAAACCCGTCCAGCATCCCCACCGCCGCATCGTAATGCTTGCGAATATCCTCTTCGCGCAGCTCCATCAGGTCACTTGTCAGGCTCATCTCTCACTCCACAAAATTCCGCTCGGCATCTCTTCAATGCACCAAAAATACTCGCGCCGCAGGCATGGCGGCGCAGCCGCCCCTCAATAGCGCAGCACCCGCCCCTGCGGGCTCACCACATATTTCGTCACCGCCCCAAACCCCGGCGGGTTCAGCTCTTCCAGCACCTGAAACGGGCGCTGCGGCATGATGATACTGCGCTCGGTCCGCGTCGCGCCGGTGTCCACCCCGCGCCCCGAGAAGGGATCAAGCGCAAACACCTCGCGCTCCACGGTCGAGAACCACCCCGCCCGCTCTTCGCGCACGCTTTCGCTTTCCAGATCCTCAACCGTCCAGGCCAGGGTCCAGTCCTCGCCCGCCGGGGCCCGCGCAGTCTCGAGCACATCCCGGATCGGCCCCTTCTGGCGGGTAAAGGCCGAGGAATACATCGGCCCCACGTGATACCGCTTAAGCCGCTTGGGATGCAGATCGTCGAAACTCTCGTCAAACCCCTTGGCAATCGTCACCAGTTTCAATCCCCCTAGGCTCTGCCCCATCAGGTGCGCCTGCGCCTCGGGCCAGCGCCGCTCGTCCTTGGGCAGCGCCGTGCGGCCGCTGTCCTCGACCTCCATGAGATAGAGCGTCGGCAGGTTGATCTGGCTGTCATAGACCGCCCAATGTACCAGATAGCGACGCCGCCGTTCGCCCATAGTTTCCAGCCAAAGCGCCTCCGGATGGTTCTGTGCCCAGAACAGCTCGCCGCGCATCAGCTCTTCATAATAAAGCCGCTGCGACAGCGCGAATTGCAGCTTGGTCGGAATCTCGCGCTCGCCGATGATCTTGCGCAGCATCTGGTCCTTCAGCGCCGCATCATCCGGCATGTTGCGCAAATGGCTGTCGGCCTGCTGTGCATCATTGGCCATGACCAGCAACTCGTTGAACACCGGAAAGCCGCTTTCGACCTCGTCCATCTGCAACGAGCCAAAGAAACGCCCGGTCTCGCGCCCGACCAGCAGGTACTTCATGGCCAGCGCCTTGAAGGTAAAGGACAGCTGCACGAGATAGCGGGTCAGAACCTTGACCTCGGTCCCGCCCAAGCGCCCCTCCGCCGCCTGCGCCGCCGCCACCTGCGTCAGGTGCCCGGTGATCTTCTCGAACTTCTTGAAGTACCGCCGCGACGCATAGGTGTCGCGCAGGGCCTTATGGTCCGCGGTTTGGGTCTCAGTCATTTTGGGTCACCGTTTTACCCTAGCATCATCCAGAATCCCCGGTTCGCTTGCGAACCGGATCGCGCCCGACCCCGCCCCCCAGGGCGGGTGCGATTTTGAAACGGCCATGCCAAGCACGTCCGCCAAACAATCATGGCAGGCAACCACCAAGCAGACAGCCGCCCTCGGTGCCGGGCGCGATCCTGTGTTGATCACGCGCTCTTACGCCCCGTAAAGGTTCTTGTCGTGCTTCTCGACGATCTTCTGGAACCGGCGGGCAAAGCGTTCATCCGCCTTGGCCTTGGCCTCCAGCACGTCACGGGCAAAGACCATGTGGCCCTCGTGCGCCTCGAGCATGTCCGCCATCCGCTGGTTTGTCGCCGTGCCAATCGCCGCCATCGAGGCCTGCGCCTCCTTGTCGGTCTCCACGCCGATCTCGTTGATCCTGTGCGCCACATCCTGCTGCTGCGCCGTCTTCAATGACTTGGTCAGCGCATCATACAGCACAACCCGCTGCTTGGTGTCTGTCTGCAACTTGTTGATCAGCACCATCTGCGTCGCCGCCTGGTTCTGCAACGAGTCGACCCAGGTCTTGCCCTTCTCGATATAGCGCTCCAGCGTCTGGCTCTTGGCGAGCTTCACCTGCTCCTGCTGCACCAGCTCGTTATAGGCCTTGTTCAGGTCCGCCAGCTCGGTCTCCAGCTTGGTACGGGCCGCCGCATCCTGTTCCACCGCGATCTTGTTCTCGACCTCGATGATCTTCGGGTCCATGCCAAGAATCTCGGCCCGCAGGCTTTCCAGCTCACCCACCGTCATCTCGCGCTCGTCCAGCGTCTCGGTCAGGTTCGCCTCCACCTTTTCCTTCTGCTCGGTCAGCACGTTCAGCTGGCCTTCCAGAAGGTTGGTAATCACGTCCGACTTGGCAATCAGGTCCTGCAGCTTGTCGTCGATATTGGCGGTTTTCATCCGCTCCTGACGCATGCTCTCGGATTTGCCACGGCTGAAGATGCCGACAAAACTCTCCCAGCCGGTCTTGTCGCGCATCGCGTCGAAGTCCTTGGAAAAGGCCGCGGTCACGTCATCCAGCCCCATGATCAGCTCGGCGATGTTGGCATTCATCACGTCGGTATGGGCGTGCACGTCATCCAGCGTCGCATTCTCGATGTCGATGGAAATGTCGTCACCGGTTTTCATCTTCGCCCGCGCGGTTTCGATCCGGCTGGTCAACTCGGCGATCTTGGCCTGCGCCGCCGCCACCTGTTCCTGGGATTCGCGCACTTGTGATTCAAAATTTGCCATGAAACTCTCCCTTGTTCTCAATTAGTTGAGACGGATATGGGGAGTGTTAATCAGATTTACATCCACCCCGATCCGCATTTGCCAAAAGTGTTGCAAATGCGCACTGCAAAGGAAAGGGATTGTTGGGTTTTGGGGGCGTAGCCTATGCCGCAGACTGCAGGTTCTTGCGCAACTTGCGCAGGGACCCAAGCAATACGCGCAACTCTTCCATGTCCATGCCCGTTGCCTCGATCAGGCAGGTCTCGATCCCCTTGACCCTACTACGCAGGGCCCTGCCCTCAGACGTCAGAGAAACGCGGACGCGGCGCTCATCTTCCGGATCGCGCACACGCGTAACAAGACCTGCTTTCTCAAGTCGCTTCAACAGCGGGGTCAGGGTGTTCGACTCCAACCCAAGGCGTTTGCCGATGGCGCTCACGATCTGCCCATCCTCCTGCCACAACAGCAGCATTACAAGGAACTGCGGGTAGGTCAGGTTCATGTCCTTCAACATCCCCTTGTAGAGCCGCGTAAAGGCATGCTCGGTGTTGTAGACTTCGAAACAGATCATCTCGTCCAGTATGTCGCGTGTCCCGGTCATGGCAGCTCCTTTCAGTGCCTTAAATAAATCGCACACGACCAAATCGCAACTATTGACGAATCGTGCACGACATTTTACATCGCTCACAATTAAATCGCACACGATATAAATGGAGACACCCATGCTTGCCCAAACTCTCTACACCACCTCCGCAACGGCAACCGGCGGTCGCGAAGGCCGTGCCGTATCGCAGGATGGCCTGCTGGACGTCGCGCTCTCCACTCCCAAGGAACTGGGCGGCGCAGGCGGTGAAGGCACCAACCCCGAACAGATGTTCGCTGCCGGCTATGCGGCGTGCTTCCTGTCGGCACTCAAGTTCATCGCGATGCAGCAAAAAATCGCCCTACCCTCGGATGCAGAGGTCACGACATCGGTCGGCATCGGCCCGCGCAAGGACGAGCCCGGCTTTGCCCTCGAGGTTGGCCTCAAGGTCGCCCTGCCCGGCGTTGATCGCGACGTGGCGGAAAAACTTGTTGCTCTCGCGCATGAAACCTGCCCCTACAGCAACGCCACCCGCGGTGCGTTGGACATCACGCCGGTATTGGCCTGATCCACGGCCAATGCTCTCCCGGGGCCCGCGACATGCGGGCCTCTGAATCATCTTCCCCGCCTCCCTCGTCGATGCTATATCTACGCCTCGAGCACACGGCGATGGCGTCGCCGGAGAGCGCGTTTGCTCTTGCCGCATTTCATGTTCCTGTACGCCGGGACTTTCAATCGGGAGATTGAAGGCCCCGCTGCCCTCTCCCGCAGAACAGGAGAGCGTTCATGGCCTGGTCGCCGGACAAAACCGAAGTCAAAAGCTGGAACGAATGGGACACGCTGCGCCACGTGATCGTGGGGCGTGCCGATGATTGCCACATCCCGCCGGAAGAACCCGCACTCGATGCAAAAGTGCCGGAAGACAGCGACATGCGCGGCCAATGGGGCCGCCGCCCGCAGGAAACCATCGACCGCGCCAACGAACTGCTCGACGGCTTTGCCGATCAGCTGCGCAAACGCGGCATCCGCGTCGACCGCCCGACACCGATCGACCATTCGCTGCCCGCCACCACCCCAGATTTTCACACCGACAGCCAGTTCGGCTGCATGCCGCCGCGCGACGTGCTGCTGACCGTCGGCCACGAAATCCTCGAAGCCACCATGTCCTACCGCTGCCGCTGGTTCGAATACCTGAACTACCGCCCGCTCATGCAGCAATACTGGGACGAAGACCCGAACTTCCGCCACGAGGCCGCCCCCAAGCCGCGCCTGACAGACGCGGATTATCACCCCGACTACCTGTCCGAGAAAATCGGCGTGGCGCAGCGCCTGAAATGGGCCGAAGAGAAATTCTTTGTCACCACCGAGGAAGAACCGCTTTTTGATGCTGCCGACGTGCTGCGTTTCGGCAAGGACCTGGTGGTGCAACACGGCTTTACCACCAACCTCAAGGGCATCGAATGGCTGCGCCGTCACTTCCCGGAGCACCGCGTGCACACGGTGAACTTCCCCGGCGATCCCTACCCGATCCACATCGACGCCACCTTTACCCCGCTGCGCCCGGGTCTGATCCTGAACAACCCGCAACGCCGCCTGCCGGAAGAACAGCGCGAGATGTTCAACAGGAACGGCTGGGAAATCGTCGACTCGGCCCAGCCCGCCCACAACACCCCGCCGCCGCTGTGCTATTCCTCGACCTGGCTGTCGATGAACGTGCTGGTGCTTGATCCGAAAACCGTCTGTGTTGAAAAGTCCGAAGTCTACCAGGCCGAACAGATGGACAAGCTGGGCATGGAAGTGGTCGAAGTCGACCTGCGCGACGCCTATGCCTTTGGCGGCGGCCTGCACTGCTGTACCGCCGATGTCTACCGCGACGGCGACTGCGAGGATTACTTCCCCAAGCAGTAAGCCACGGATAGTCACAAACACGCAAAAGCCGCGCCCCCCGGACGCGGCTTTTTTCGATCCCCTCAACGCATAGCGTGCAAGAAAATTCGAATTTTCTTGCCAAGGGTTTTCGAAAACCCTTGGCCCGTTCCGTCAGCCGACGACGTTGAACGCTGGCCCGTAAGGGTAGCCGGTGATGTTCTCGTTGCCGTCTTCGGTGATCACCAGGATGTCATGCTCTCGGTAGCCACCTGCCCCCGGTTTGCCGTCGGCAATGGTCAGCATCGGCTCCATCGAGATCACCATGCCCGGCTCAAGCACCGTGTCGATGTCTTCACGCAGTTCCAGACCGGCCTCGCGTCCGTAGTAGTGCGACAGCACACCAAACGAGTGGCCATAGCCAAAGGTGCGATACTGAAGCATGTCACGCTCGGCAAAGAACGCGTTGATCTTGTGGGTGATCTCGGCACAGCTCGCCCCCGGCTTCAGCAGGGAAATACCCAGCTCGTGCGCGCCGACATTGGCTTCCCAATAGCGCAGGCTCGCCTCATCCACCTCTTTCACGAACATGGTCCGCTCCAGCGCAGTGTAATAGCCAGAGATCATCGGGAAGGTGTTCAGCGACAGGATATCACCCCGTTCAAGAACGCGCCCCGTCACCGGGTTATGCGCCCCGTCGGTGTTGATGCCCGACTGGAACCAGACCCAGGTGTCGCGATATTCGGCATCCGGGAACCGCTTGGCGATCTCCAGCTCCATCGCGTCGCGGCCCGCCATTGCCACGTCGATCTCGCGCACACCTTCCTTGACGGCATCGCGGATCGCATAGCCACCCACGTCGGCCACCGCCGCGCCTGCGCGGATCATCTCGATTTCGGCCGCCGACTTATGCATACGCTGCCGCATGGTGGCTTCATACAGGTCCACGGTCTTCGACGGCGACAGGAAGGCGTCGAGCTTGGCTTTCTGCATCAGGCTCAGGTGGTCACCCTCATAACCGATCACACGACCCGAGCCGGAAACGCTCTCGATTGCCCGCCAGTAGTTGTCGCGCTGCCAGTCGGTATAGGTGATGTTGTCGCCATAGCAACGGCGCCACGGCTGACCGGCATCAATCCCCGCCGAGATGGTAACACAGGCGCTCTCGGTCACGACAAGCGCATAGGGCCGCCCAAAAGCGCAATAGGTGAAGCCCGAGTAATAGGAAATGTTGTGCATCGACGAAAACACCGCCGCGTCGACACCCTGTTCGGCCATGATCTTGCGCAGGCCCGCGACACGCGCCGCGTATTCGTCATCGGAAAACTGCAAACCGGCCTTTTCTCCGTTGTGGAAACGATAGAAATCCGGGCGTGCAGCCGCCGCATCAAGATCTTGGTAACGAGGAATAGCAGTCATTTTGACCTCCAGTTCAGAGCGCGTCGGGCATCAGGCCCTCTTTTGACGCGCGTGCTTTCAAAAGAGGTCCCGGCGTTCAGGACTGGATGGATAAGCGCGCTTGCTTGGGCACCTTGGCCGGCAAACGTGGCGACGCCATCGCCATTTGCTTGCTGACGATCCTCCCAGAACCAGAGCCTCCCCTCAAGTCCATTCCCGCCAAAGGCAGGTCGCATTTGAACCATCTCTCTTGCACCAGCCAGCCCAGCCGCTAGGGTCGGCCCCATGCCAAGGGGAGAGGCGACATGCAGACAGGACCGCGCAATCTCATCACCGATGTGTCCGGCCTCAGGGTCGGCAATGCCTCGGACGCAACCGTCAAGACGGGTGTCACCGTGCTTGTCGCGGATCAGCCGTTCACCGCGGGCCTTCATGTCATGGGCGGCGCACCGGGAACCCGCGAATCCGATCTCCTCGCGCCGGACAAGACCGTGCAACAGGTGGATGCCCTTGTCCTGTCCGGCGGCTCTGCCTTTGGGCTGGATGCCGCCTCCGGCGTTGCAGACGCGCTGCGCACGCAGGGCCGCGGCTTTGCCGTTGGCGATCAGACCGTCCCCATCGTCCCCGGCGCGATCCTCTTCGACCTCCTGAACGGTGGCGACAAAAGCTGGACGGAAAACCCCTACAAACACCTTGGCGCAGCGGCGCTTGCCGCGGCCCGCACCGATTTCGACATCGGCACCCAGGGCGCGGGCTTTGGCGCAACGCTTGCCACGCGCAAGGGTGGGCTTGGCTCTGCCTCGATGCTGCTGCCCTCCGGCCATACCGTCGGCGCACTCGTGGCCGTAAACGCGCTAGGAGACGCCACCGTGGATGACACCCATTTCTGGGCCGCCCCTTTCGAAATCGGGGACGAGTTCGGCGGCCACGGCCCCGCGCCCTCTGCGCTGACCCACCTGCCGCCCACCAAACTGGCCAGCCACAACACCAATACGACCATCGCCATTGTCGCCACCGATGCCACGCTGGACCAAAGCCAGTGCACCCGCATGGCCACCGCCGCGCACGACGGTATGGCCCGCGCCCTTGTCCCGTCGCACACCCCGATGGATGGCGATCTCGTCTTCGCGGTCTCAACGTCGGACAAGCCGCTGATAAATCCGGTCGAGGATACGCTGTGGCTCGGCCATGCCGCCGCCACCTGCCTTGCCCGTGCCATCGCGCGTGCGGTCTATCAAGCAACGCCTCACCCGGGCGATACGCTCCCCTGCTACCGCTAGACCGGCAGGGCCGTGGTCTTGAAAACCGTCCGCAAGGCAAACGAGGATTGCATCTGCGCCACGCCGGGCAACCGCGCAAGATACTGGCGGTGGATACGCGCGAAATCATCCGTGTTCTCGGCCACGACCTTGAGAATATAATCCGCCGACCCCGCCATCAGGTGACACTCCAGCACATCCGGAATACGCGACACCGCCTTCTCGAAAGCATCCAGCACCTCATCCGCCTGACCGGACAGCGTGATCTCGACAAACACCGTCGCGGGCACGTTCATCTTGCGCGCATCCAAAAGGGCCACATAATCGCGAATATACCCCTCGTTCTCAAGCCGCTGCACCCGTCGGTGACAGGCAGATTGCGACAGGTTCACCTCGTCCGAAAGCTCGGCATTAGAAATACGGCCGCGTTTCTGAAGCACCCCGAGAATCCGACGATCCGTTTGATCAAGAGACATTTGACGACACCTTTTTGCGCTTTCTCCTCCTATAGTCGAAGATTCTTCGAAATGCACGTTTATAAACTGCTCAAATATGCAGCACATTTCAAACGACTCTCTCCACACTGATGGAAAGTGCAGATGTGGAGGACGCGCAAATGAAAATCGGATGCCCAACCGAAATCAAACCCCAGGAATTCCGTGTCGGGATGACCCCCGACGCCGCCCGCGAGGCCGTCAACAACGGTCATGACGTGGTGATCCAGAAAGGTGCCGGCATGGGTGCCGGCTTTACCGACGAGGACTATGTCGCCGCCGGTGCCGTGATCATCGACACCGCAGAGGAAATCTTCGCCACCGCCGACATGATCGTGAAGGTCAAGGAACCGCAGGCCGTCGAACGCAAGATGCTGCGCGAAGACCAGCTGCTGTTCACCTACCTGCACCTCGCCCCAGATCCGGACCAGACCCACGACCTGCTCGAGTCCGGCTGTACCGCAATCGCCTATGAAACCGTGACCGACGATCGCGGCGGCCTGCCGCTGCTGGCACCGATGTCGGAAGTCGCCGGTCGTCTGGCGCCCCAGGTCGGCAGCTGGACCCTGCAAAAGGCCAACGGCGGCCGTGGCGTCCTGATGGGCGGCGTGCCCGGCGTGGCCCCGGCCAAGGTGGTTGTCATCGGTGGCGGTGTTGTCGGCACCCACGCCGCCAAGGTTGCCGCAGGCATGGGCGCGGATGTCACCATCCTCGACCGCTCGCTGGCGCGTCTGAAGTATCTCGACGACGTGTTCGGCCGCGAGTTCAAGAACCAGTACTCGACCGCCGGTGCCACCGCAGAGCTGGTCCGCGAGGCCGACATGGTGATCGGTGCAGTCCTGATCCCTGGCGCCGCCGCCCCGAAACTGGTCTCGCGCGCGCAGCTGTCCGACATGAAACCCGGCGCAGTGCTGGTAGACGTCGCCATCGACCAGGGCGGCTGCTTTGAAACCTCGAAGGCCACCACGCACGCAGACCCGATCTACGAAGTCGACGGCATCATGCACTACTGCGTTGCCAACATGCCCGGCGCTGTGGCCCGCACCTCGACCCAGGCCCTCGGCAACGCGACCCTGCCGTTCATGCTGAACCTCGCCAACAAGGGCTGGAAACAGGCCTGCGCCGACGATCCGCACCTGCTGAACGGTCTGAACGTCCACGCTGGCAAGCTGACCTACTACGCCGTTGGCGAAGCACTCGGGCTCGACGTGATCTCGCCCAGCCTGGTTATCAAATAACCTCGCTCGGCCATCTTCGGCGGACTTCCTCCTCTCTCTCCGCCGAAAAAGAAAGCGCCCCCAACCGGGGGCGCTTTTTTGTTCCGTCAGAAAGCCGTGCGTTCACCCGGCCTTCTTGATCTCCACCGTATGCGGATAGGGGATCGAAATGCCGCCACGGTCAAAGGCCTCTTTCACCGTCTTGGTCAGGGCAAACTTCACATCCCAGTAATCCGCCGCCGCGCACCAGACGCGGACGGTGATATCCACCGAACTGTCGCCAAGGTTGGTGACACGCATCCACGGCTCGGGATCACCCGACACGCGCGTATCGGCATCCACCTGGGCACGGATGATCTCCATCGCCTTGTCCGCATCATCGCCATAGTCGATGCCGAACACCAGATCGACACGACGGGTGTCATGCGCCGAATAGTTGGTGATGATCGCGCCCCAGGCCTGCCCGTTCGGCACGATGATCTGGATGTTGTCCGGCGTCACCAATTCGGTCACGAAGAGGTTCAATTCCTTCACCGTGCCCGACGTCCCGCCGATATCCACGTATTGGCCGATCTTGTAGGGCCGGAACAGGATCAGCATGAACCCCGCCGCCAGATCGCTCAGCGTGCCCTGCAGCGCCAGACCAATGGCCAGCGTCGCCGCGCCCATCATCGCCACAAGCGAGGTCGCCTCGATCCCGAACAGGCCAAGCACGGCCACCAGAACCATCAGCAGGATCACCCAGCGGATGATCGACGCCGCGAAATTGCCCAGCGTATCGTCGATCTCGGGGTTGGCGTTCACCTTGCGGCGGATAAACCCGCTCACCAGCCCAGACACCATCCAGCCGATGATGATAACAACCAGCGCCTTTGCGGCCGCAACAACCAGCGGGGCATACCCGTTGGCCTGTTCAATCAACTGTTCCATTCAGTCGCTCCTTGAAACAAAAACTGTTCCTCCCAAAAATTTGGGCCCTCGCGTCTCCGCAAGGACCCATACCCGTGCCATTTTGCACAGTTACTTGTTCAGCGCATCCCGAATTTCGAGAAGCACATCCAACTCGCTCGGCCCGGCGGGGGCCTCCTCTGCCGGGGCCTCCTCTTCCTTCTTGGCCGCGGCTTCCTTCACCTTGTTCACGTAACGCACAAGCATGAAGACCACGAAGGCGATGATCAGGAAATTGATGACCGCCATGATAAAGGCCCCGTAGGCAAACACCGCAGCCCCCGCTTCGCGCGCCGCGTCAAGGCTGGCACCAGCGGCCACCTCGCCCGACAACACAACATAAAGGTTGGTGAAATCCACCCCGCCAAGGAACAGCCCGACAAACGGGTTGATCAGATCCCCGACCATCGACTTGACGATCGCCGTAAAGGCCGCGCCGATGATGATCCCGACGGCCATGTCCATCACATTGCCCTTGGCAATGAAATCCTTGAATTCCTGAAGCACGATACTCTCCCTTTTCCTGTCCCGCGCGCGCTTTGTCTCTGCGCTGACGCAGAGTACCATGTTGCTCATCGCACGGATATGGGCGTGGTATGATGGGAAAAAGCACTTATCTTTCCCACAAAGCCAACGAGGAGACGCACCATGAGCTTTGTGACCGATCACCCGATCAACGGGAAATATCCGGCCGAAAACCCCGACATCCTGCAACTCTATGCCTTCCCCACACCCAACGGCGTCAAGGTGTCGATCATGCTCGAAGAGATCGGCCTGCCCTACGAGGCGCATTTGGTGGGCCTCTCGGATGCCGAGGTCAAAAGCCCCGAGTTTCTGGCCCTGAACCCCAACAACAAGATCCCCGCGATCCTCGATCCCAATGGCCCCGACGGCGAACCGGTCGCCCTGTTCGAAAGCGGCGCCATCCTGATCTACCTCGCCGAGAAATCCGGCCAGCTGATCGGCAAGACCGCCGCCGAAAAGGCGCAGGTGATCCAGTGGCTGATGTTCCAGATGGGCGGCGTCGGCCCGATGTTCGGCCAGCTTGGTTTCTTCTACAAATTCGCCGGTGCGGACATCGAAGACCCGCGCCCCCGCGAGCGCTACATCAACGAAGCCAAACGCCTGCTGAACGTGGTGAACCAGCAACTTGAAGGCCAGGACTGGATCGCCGGAGACTATTCCATCGCCGACATCGCACTGGCCCCGTGGCTCGGTGCGCTGGATTTCTACGGCGCAACCGAAGTCGTGGGCCTGTCCGAGTTCCCCAATGTGACGGCCTACATCGACCGCTTCATGGCACGCCCCGCCGTCCAAAAAGGCCGCAACACACCGCCGCGGCCCTGACCCGCGCTACGATCCCGGATGCGCCGTTGGCTTAGGCCACTTGGCGCATCTGGTCTGCGATCTTCTCGGCAATCATGATGGTCGGCGCATTGGTGTTCCCGCCCACCAGCGTCGGCATCACCGAGGCATCGACAACACGCAGCCCCTCGACTCCATGAACCCGCGCCTCTGTGTCCACAACGGCCATTTCGTCCGTGCCCATCTTGCAGGTCCCCACCGGGTGATAAATCGTATCCGCCCGCGCCCGGATATCCGCTTCAAGCGCCGCGTCACTGCCGTCATGGGCATAGAGACGTTTGCCGCGCCACGGTGACAGCGGCTCTGCCTCGAGAATGCTCTCCATCATCCGTGCACCTTTCTTCAAAAGCGTCAGATCGCGCTCATCACTCAGGAACTGCGGATCAATCCGGGGCGCATCCCCGGCCCGGTCCGAGGCCAACCCGACATGCCCCCGGCTATGCGGCCGCAGCACGCATACATGGCAGGAGAACCCGTGCGCCAGATGGATCTTACGCATGTGATCATCAACGATCCCAACCACGAAATGCAGTTGCAGATCAGGCCGCGCAATGCCCGGATCGGATTTGAAAAACGCCCCGCCCTCGGCAAAAGGTGTCGAGAATTCGCCCCCTTTTTCGCGCCACCATTTGATCCCGGCCTTGCCAAGATCCCACAGCCCGCGCGGATTGAGACCCACCACATCCTTGCGCTTGGAATGGTAGCTCATCACGTAATCAAGGTGATCCTGAAGGTTCTGCCCCACGCCGGGCAGCTCGCGCACAACCTCGATCCCCTGCGCCGCCAACTCATCCCTCGGGCCAACGCCCGACAGCATCAACAGCTGCGGCGAGCCAAAGGCCCCGCCCGACAGGATCACTTCCCGCCGCGCCTTGGCCACCTGCATCCTGCCGCTCTGGCGAAACTCAACGCCACTCGCCCGGGTGCCTTCGAACACCACCCGCTGCGCGTGGGCGCGGGTCACGATGCTCAGGTTCGCCCGGTCACGAATGTTGCGCAGATAGGCCGCCGAAGCCGAACAGCGCTGCCCTTCGCGCTTGCCCTTGTGAAACTGCGTTACCTGGTAAAGGCCCGCCCCTTCCTGCTCCGTCCCATTGAAGTCATCATTCGCGCGGATCTGCATCTCTCCGGCCGCATCCACGAAGGCCTCGGAAATCGCCCGCGGGGCCGATTGGTCCCGCACCTGCAACGGTCCGTCCGCGCCATGCAGATCATCGCCTCCGCGCACATTGCCTTCGGCCTTGCGGAAATAAGGCAGGACGCTCTGCCAATCCCAGCCGTCGCAGCCAAGATTGGCCCAATCGTCATAGTCCGACTGGTGCCCGCGTACATACAGCATCGCGTTGATGGCAGACGATCCCCCAAGCGTCTTGCCACGCGGCTGGAACCCGCGCCGCCCGTTCAATTCGGGCTGCGGTTCCGTATGAAACGCCCAGTTGTTGATCTTTGGCCGCCCCGAGATCATCGCGGCCACCAATGCCGGCGCGCGGATCACGAGGTCTTCGCCCTTGCCGCCAGCTTCGAGCAGACAGACGGATACCTCGGGGTCTTCGCTCAGACGCGCCGCCATCACGCAGCCCGCCGAGCCGCCCCCGACAATCACATAATCAAATTCCATAACACCCCTCCCCTTTGGGAAAGGAGCCTAGGCAGCCTCAACCTGATCCGGCAAGGGTGACGCAGCGCAACGCTCAGGCTGGCAGCGTGCCACCCAAGACATAGCGCAGCATCTCGACAACCTGCTTGGGTTCTTCTGCCACCGCCAGCGCCGCCGCGTGTACCTCTTTCAGCGCGTGCTGGTGTTCGGGCATGCTCAGCACGATGATCGACTTGCCAAGCGCCGCAGCATAACCCGCATCAAAGGCCGCGTTCCACTGTTTGTATTTCTCGCCAAACCGCACCACCACCACGTCGGCATCCTCGATCCCCTTGCGGGTCCGGATCGCGTTCAGCTTGGCACCCTTGTGGTCATGCCAGAACTTGTTGTCCTCGGCGCCAAGGATCGCCACACCGCAATCATCACTGGCCGCGTGATCGGTCACCGGGCTGGCAAAGCGCACATCAAGGTCTTTTGCCCCCTCAATGATCTGCTCGCGCCAATCGGTGTGAATTTCGCCGGAAAGATAAACCTTGAGTGTCATGCTGCGCTCCCTGAACAACTTTCCCAAGGCCTACAGGGGCGATGCCCAGCCGCCAAGGGGCAGATCGCTACAAATCCTGCTTGAAACGCCTTAAGCCGGCCGCCGCGCAATGATGAAATCCCGCGGCACCATACCGTCGGTCACCGAGCGCTCGACAATCTCAAGCCCCGCTGCTTTCATCTGCGCTTCCACCGTGTCACCGGTCACGAAGCCCACGCTCGGCGCTTTCCCGACAAGCTGAAGAACACCAACAATGGTCTTCAGCATCAGGCGTTTGAAAAACGGCGCATCGCCCAGACAGGGGGTCTTGGCAATCACGTATCCACCGGGTTTCACCAGTTCGACACTGCGCGTCAGCCCCGCCGACATGTCATCCAGAAGGTGATAAAAGTTCATCCCCATCACCACGTCATAGGCCCCTGGCTCCAACACCGGATCAAAGGGATCAGCCTGAAGGAAGGTCACGTTTTCCACGCCCGCCTCTGCCGCCTTGCGCTGGCCGATCGCCACCATTTCACCGGCATAATCCGTCGCCGTGATCCGCCCCGCGTCCCCCGCCAGCATCACCGCCGTCGATCCAGAGCCACAGCCCAGTTCCAAAAGGTGGTCGTCCGGTGTCAGATGCGCCCGCACCCGCGCCAGAGTCGCCTCGTACCCCTTCATGTCCTTGATCGGGGATTGCGCATATTTCTCGGCAATCCGGTTCCAGAACCGCACACTCTTTGACATCACCACCACTCCAGAAGTCTCTTCGCCCCTAGATAGGGATGCCGACCGCCGCACTCAATCTCCCTGCCCCTGCGTCAGCCAGAAAGAGTTCATGCAAGGCGCAGCCCGGCGGTGCCGTGAGACAACCAAACCCCAACCATCTTGCCCCAACGCCCCAACCTATTGCAGACTGACCTCAGGAGGACGCGCGACAGTTTCGCCGCGGTGCGTTGAAAAACGGACCCGCGGGATGCCATGCTTAGGGAGGAGTATGACATGACGTCCAACGCCACAGGGTCCACATCACCCGAAAACCCCGCACCACAGTCTGATGACATGCTGGTGGTCAACAAGGTGACATCCGGCGACATCGCCGCCTCTCTCAGGGCCGGGCTGTCGGATTTCCTCGCCCGCCCCGTGATGAGCGGCTTCTTCGGCCTGTTCTACGCGGTGTTCGGCATTCTCCTGGTCTGGTGCCTCGTCTGGCTTGGCAAGATCTGGATGATCATTCCCGCCGTCGTCGGCTTTCCGCTGGTCGCCCCTTTCGCGGCCGCCGGCCTCTACGAGATGTCCCGCCGCCGCCAGAAGGGCGAAAACTTCGGCTGGTCCGACATCCTCTCCGTCATGGCCCGCCAGCGCCAGCGCGAGATGGGCTGGATGGCCTTTGTCACCCTCTTCATCTTCTGGGTCTGGATGTACCAGGTCCGCCTCTGGCTGGCGATCATCCTCCAGAACGCCTCCTTCTCGGATTTCGAAGGCTTCCTGAACATCGTCCTCTACACCCCCGAAGGCTGGACCTTCCTCGCCATCGGTACGCTGGCAGGCGCGGTCCTTTCCGCAGCCCTGTTCACGGTCACCGTGGTCGCCATGCCGATGCTTCTCGACCGCGAGACCAACTTCGTCTCGGCCATGCTCACCTCCATTCGCGTCGTCACCGAAAACCCTGTGGTCATGCTGATCTGGGCGGCCATCATCTCGGCCACGATGCTCCTGTCGATGCTCCCCGCCTTCCTCGGCCTGATCGTCACCCTACCCATCCTCGGCCACACCACCTGGCACCTCTACCAACGGGCGGTGCAACCGTCCGAAGGCTAAGTATCGGCCATACCTCCCAGACAGAAAAAAGGCGCCCGATGGGGCGCCTTTTCAAACTCTGATGCGGGTCGGGGATCAGCCGCGCAGCGTACCGCCGGTGGCCTTTGATACCTTCTCGACGATCTTGCCTGCCACCGCTTCGATATCGGCTTCTTTCAGCGTCTTCTCGGTGGGCTGCAAACGCACGGTAACGGCGATGGATTTCTTGCCCTCGCCCAGCGATCCGCCGATGAACTCGTCGAACACGCGCACCTCTTCGATCAATGCCTTGTCGGCACCGGCCGCGGCATTCACAAGGGTGATCGCCTCGACACCGGCATCCACCACAAAGGCAAAGTCACGCTCGACCGCCTGCAGATCACGCAGCTCCAGCGCACCCTTAGAGGCACCTTTCTTGCGCGGCATCGGGATCTCGGCAAAGTGGATGGCAAAGGCCACAACCGGCCCCTTCACGTCCATCGCCTCAAGCACCTTGGGGTGCAATTCGCCAAAGGCACCCAGAACCTTCTTCGGACCCAGACCCACCTTGGCGCTGCGGCCCGGATGCCACCAGCCATTGGTGCCACGGTTGTAGGTCAGCTTGGCCGGCGCGCCCAGCGCCGACAGAACCGCTTCCATGTCGGCCTTGGCGTCATACACGTCCACCACACGGCTCTCGCCGTGGATGTCCTTGCTCATGGTGCGCCCGACAAGGATACCGGTCACGAGGTTCTCCTGCTCGCCCGGCTCGCCACCGTGGAAGACGGGGCCGCATTCGAACAGCGCCTGATCCATGAAACCGCGCGCCTGGTTGCGTGCCGCCGCCTGCAACAGACCGGGCAGCAGCGACGGGCGCATGTGGCTCATCTCGGTCGAGATCGGGTTTTCCAGCATCGCCGCATCATCACCGCCACCAAACAGCGCCGCCGATTTCTGGTCGATAAAGGAATAGGTCACGCATTCGTTGTAGCCCAGCGCCGCCGAGGTCCGGCGTGCGATCTGTTCGCGCTTTTGCAGCGGCGTCAGAACCATACCGGGCACACCGGCAACGGCACGCGCCATCGGCTTGCCCTTCAGCTTGGTCAGCGAGGCCACCCGCGCCACCTCTTCCACGAGGTCCGCTTCGCCCAGAACGTCGGGGCGCCAGCTTGGTACATGGGCCATGTCGCCTTCCAGAACAAAACCCAGCGCCTCAAGGGTCGCGCGCTGTTCCTCTGCGGGGATTTCCATGCCAACCAGCGATTGCACGCGGTCGGTATCGAGCTTGTAGGCGCGGCTCACGTCCGGCACCTCACCCGCAACCACAACCTCCGACGGCTCACCGCCACACAGGTCGATGATCATCTGGGTGGCAAGGTCGATGGCTTCCATGTTGAAGGCCGGGTCGATGCCACGTTCGTTGCGGTAACGCGCGTCCGAATTGATCTTCAGACCACGGCCCGTATAGGCGATCTGCACGTTGTCCCAGACAGCCGCCTCAAGGAACACGTTCACGGTGTCCTCGGTGCATCCGGTCGGCAGGCCGCCCATGATGCCACCAATCGATTCGATGCCCTCGTCGTCCGAAATCACCACCATGCCCTCGGCAAAGGTGTATTCCTTCTCGTCGAGACCCATCAGCGTCTCGCCACCCTTGGCGCGATGCACCCGCAGGTTGCCATTCACCTTGTCGGCGTCGAACACGTGCAGCGGACGGTTACGGTCAAAGGTGAAGAAGTTGGTCACATCCACCAGCGCCGAGATCGGACGCAGGCCGATGGCGCGCAGGCGGTCCTGCAGCCACTTCGGCGAGGGGCCGTTCTTCACGCCCTTGATCAGACGGCCGGCAAAAACCTCGCAGCCCTTCTCGCGGGTATCCTCGTCGATGGTGATGGAGATCGGGCTCGGGAAACCGCCCTTCACATCTGCGGTCGGCGCCGGCTTCATGGTGCCAAGGCCACGCGCCGCAAGATCCAGCGCAATGCCGCGTACGCCAAGCGCGTCCGGGCGGTTCGGCGTGATGGCAATCTCGATCACCGCGTCCACCTTGGCCGGATCATTCTCGGCCAGCCAGTCGACGAAACGGTCGCCCACCTCGCCCGAAGGCAGCTCGATGATGCCGTCATGCTCGTCCGACAGCTCCATCTCGCGCTCCGAGGCCATCATGCCAAAGCTCTCGATGCCACGGATCTTGCCGACACCGATGGTGATGTCGATGCCCGGCACATAGACGCCCGGCTTGGCCACAACCACGGTGATCCCCTCACGGGCATTCGGCGCGCCACAGATGATCTGCAATTCGCCTTCGTCGGTGTCCACCTTGCACACCTTCAGCTTGTCGGCATCCGGATGCTTCTCGGCGTGTTTCACCTTGCCGATGGTAAAGTCCTTCAGACGCTCCGCCGGGTTGGAAACCTCTTCCACTTCCAGACCAAGATCGGTCAGCGCATAAAGGATTTCATCAAGGCTCGCCTCGGTCTCGAGGTGATCTTTCAGCCAGGACAGCGTGAATTTCATCGTCAGATTCCATCGGTCAGAATTCGGGTCATGAGGGCTTTAGCGGATATGTCCCAAAGGGGAAAGGGCGCATAGGCGTTTCCGCCCCGCCCTTCCGCGCTTTTGCCACAGATACCCCGCCCCTAGACGGGATCGCGGATCAGGCTCTGGCACATGCAGTGAACGCCACCGCCGCCCTGCGTGATCATGTCGAGTTCGGGATCATAGATCGTAAAGCCGCGCGCCTTCAGCTTTTGCTTGAGCGTCTTCGACGCCGCCGGCAACAACACCCGATCCTCACCCAGCGCAACCACGTTACAGCCCAGCGCCATGGTCTCCTGGAACGGCACCTCGATGATCTCGATCTGTTTCGCCTTCAGCCAGTCCACCACCTTGGGATCGGTGCATTCGATGCAGACCGCCGCCAGCTTGGGCGCCAGCATCACCACCATCAGGTCGATGTGAACATAATAGGGGTCGATGTCCATCAACATCACTTCCCAGCCCTCGGCCTCCATCCAGCCCGCAATCTGGCGGGCGCCCTCTTCCGATGATCGCCCCTCCGGCCCTTCCCACCCGATCAGAACCGCCCCCGGCTCGATCACGTTGAAATCGCCCCCTTCAAAGGTTCCGGCGGTCACATAGTCGTAAATCGGTATGCCAAGATCATGGTAGGTCTCGATGGCGCGAAAGTTCTCTCCCCGCCGCCACGGCTGTGCCATATGGGTGATGATCGCCCCCATCGGCGTCATCACCGAACTGTCGCGCGCATAAACCTGATAGGGCAGATGCGGATCACCCTTGTGGAAATGCACATCCACATCGGCACTGCGATAGGCATCGACCATTTCCGCATGTTGGGCCTGGGCCACCTTCGGATCAAACGGCACCCCACGGCGCAGGGATTTCTTCGACAGGCTCGAGGTCTGCAACCACTTGTAGTTCTCGATCGGCCCCAACAACACAGACCGCAGCGTGCCATAGTCGCTGTTGGCCCCCCAGTTGTTCAGGATCGGCGTCCCGCCCCCGTCGCGCCGCGCGCGCAATGAAAATCCCTGTTCGCTCATGACATGCTCCCTCGCTGTTTTCCGCAGGCTCGGACCAAGGGGCATCCCGAGTCAAGCATTCCCGGCACGTGCCTTCACGTGATCCAGCCAGTTTGCCAGTTCTTTCATCCGCACCGGCCCCGACATTTCCTCGGCTGTCGTCCCAAGCCGCGCAGCCGCCGCCGCATCCATGGTCTCGAGATCGGCCACCATCTCGCCGTGCGCCCCCTTGGGCCGCAGCCAGGACGCAAGGTCCAACGCATCGCACTCCGGGTGATACTGCACCCCCCAGAAATCCACGCCGTCCTTCTCGTAGACAAAGGCCTGAACCGGCGAATGGGCATTCCCGGCCATCAACACCGCCCCCTCGGGCAGTCTTTGAACCTCGTCACGATGCACGCAGGGCGATCCAAACCCACTGGCCTTGCCCGCCATCATCGGATGTGCCCCGGCCGCCTCGGTCAGCGTGATGTCCTGCGCAATGCCAAGCTCCACCCCTTTGGGCGAGGCCCCCACATCGCCCCCCAGAACAACTGCCGCAAGCTGCATCCCGTTGCACGACCCCCACGAAGGAAGCCCCGCCTCGAACACCTGCCGCATCGCCGCCCGCAGGGGCTCGGCCTCCGGTTCCGCCGTCGACCATTCTACACCCGACCCGGTAAAGACAACACCATCCACCCCCTCAAGGTCCGCCGCCTCAAGCGGGCGCGCATAGGGCGCATCCACCCGCACCCGCACCGACGGATCAAGCGCCATAAAGCTCTTCACGAAAGGCAGGGCATCCGCCTTGCCCTGCTGCACCATGGCGGTCGAGTTGCCTTCAAGGATCAAAATGGTGGTCATTGGTGGTCTCCTCCCACCCACAGGCTAACCGCACAACCACCCCTCGCAAACCGCCATCCGCGACATGCCGTGTCGCTTTGGCACCCTCCTGAAATGCAAAACGGGGCGCCAAGGCACCCCGTTTCACTCCAATCAAACCTGATTGCTTACCGGCTCAGACCGCCGTGCAGCGTCGGCTGGTCCAGCGAGGCAAAACCATAGTGGCGCAGCCAGCGCAGGTCGCTGTCAAAGAAGGCGCGCAGGTCCGGAATGCCGTATTTCAGCATCGCGATCCGGTCGATCCCCAGACCAAAGGCAAAGCCCTGGTACTCGTTGGGGTCGATCCCGCCGGCCTGAAGCACTTTCGGATGCACCATGCCCGACCCGAGAATCTCGAGCCAGTCATCGCCTTCACCCACTTTCAGCGTGCCACCTTCCCACGAGCAGCGGATATCGACCTCGGCCGACGGCTCGGTGAAGGGGAAGTGCGAGGCGCGGAAACGCAGTTCCACGTCGTCCACCTCGAAGAAGGACTTCACGAATTCCTCGAGAACCCACTTCAGGTTGGCCATCGAGATGTCCTTGTCCAGCGCAAGGCCCTCGATCTGGTGGAACATCGGCGTGTGGGTCTGGTCATAGTCGGCGCGGTACACGCGACCCGGACAGATCACGCGGATCGGCGCGCCCTTCTGCTCCATCGAGCGGATCTGCACCGGCGACGTATGCGTGCGAAGCACATGCGGCGGACGTTCGTCGCCCTCGGCGCGGTGCATATAGAAGGTGTCCATTTCGGCACGCGCCGGGTGGTGGCCCGGAATGTTCAGCGCATCAAAGTTGAACCAATCGCTCTCGACCTGCGGACCTTCGGCCACCGCAAAGCCCATATCGGCAAAGATCGCGGTCACTTCCTCGGTCACTTGGCTGATCGGGTGGATCGTGCCTTGGCGGCGGCCACGCGACGGCAGGGTCACGTCAAGCCACTCGGCCTTCAGGCGCTCTTCCAGCGCCGCATCGGCCAGCGCAGCCTTTTTGCCCGCCAGCGCCGAGTTGATCTCGTCTTTCAGCGCGTTCAGCTTGGGGCCCATCACCTGGCGCTCTTCCGGGGTCATCTTGCCCAGTTCGCGCATCTTCAGGCTGATCTCGCCCTTCTTGCCCACGGCCTGCACACGCAGATCTTCCAGCGCAGCCTCGTCGCCCGCTTCAGAAATCAGACCGATATACTTGTCTCTCAGATCGTCCATCCGACCCTCCAATTCCGTTGCCCCCTGCTACCGACATCGGCACGGTTTCGCAACCCGCTAGGGCGCGGCCATTGGACGTGCAGTCGAACAAAGCTGAATTGAAGGCAACCCGTCTCAGATCATCGCCGCGAGCGCCACACCTTCGCGCATCGACACGGCCTGCCGTGCGGTGCTGCCGTAGGTGCCTGCCATCGACAGTTCCGGAAACAGCGCCAAGACCTCTTCGCGGGTCTCGCTGTCGAACCCGGCTACGCCGTATTCACCGGGGAAAAAGCTCTCGCTCTCCACACCGTCGGCCACAACAATCTGGTGCGTGTCGAACAAGAGGTGGAAATAGGTCACCTCGTCCCGCGGCTCGATGATGCCGGGGCCACCGCGTGCCAGCGCCTTGGCTGGCACCAGCACTTCCAACTCGCCACACAGCAACTCGGCCATCCAGCCGGTGACCAGCACCCGATGCTGTTGCGACAGGTAGTGATCACGCTCTGCCCCAAGCACCCCCTTGGGAAACCGCACCGGCGCAAACTCGCCCTGCCCCGATACCTTGCGGCTGCCGATCCAGCGCAGCGGCTGCATCCCGTTGTCCCGCGTCAGAACAAGGTCGCCCTCCAGCAAGGTCTCGATCCGTTTGGGTCCCTCTGCCGTTTCAATCAGCGCACCCTCCACGAAACAGGCAATCCCGGTCGCACCGGGATCGACGGTGCCATAGGTCAGCGTATCCGGATTGGGCAGGTTGAACTGCAAGGTGGTGGTCGTCGACTCAGGCCCGACAAGCACCGCAAGGTTCTCCGACGTCTCTCCCGCCGCAGCCCCATCCAGCGCCAGTATGTTCGTTGTACCGCCACCAATATCGTAAAAGTCGATCACCTCGTCGCTGTCCACATTGGTCAGCGCATAGGCTTCATAGTTTCCGGTACCACCTCCATTCGGATCGGTCAGCAGAATCGGAAAGTTTGCAGCCGAGATCACATAGGCGGTTTCGCCGCTGATCGGGTCAAAGGTGACCTGGACATCGGTATGGGTCAGCGGGATCTCGATCCCGACCGATCCATCCGCTTCGTAGAAGGAAACAACGAAATCCGCCGGGTCTTCTCCCGGTGAAAGTGCCACTTCCAGAAACTCGTCGACCCCGGAATTCCGGGCATAGGCATTCGAATAATGCAGTTCACTGATACGCGCCATTCTGGCTCCCCGTCGCTATAAGCAACACGGCGGCCCATCCCCAAGCCATCCATGTCCGTATGGTTTGGCTAAACATCCGAATCGGCGACAAGAAGGAACAATTGAGGCAATTGCTGCCTCAATCACAGGTGTTTTCGTTTTTGGGTTTTCCGTCAGGCGCTTAAATGAAGTCCGCCGCCGAGAAATCCGCCGCAGTAAGCGTGCCGCCGCTGTCCATCACGATCAGCGTCTCGCCACTATGGGTGATATGCACCTCGCCCGGTGCCACGTCGGCAATTGTCAGCGATCCAAAGCCCACGTCCAGGTCGATCAGGTCGGTGCCATCCTCGAAATCCGTGATCGTATCCGTCGCGCCATCGGCAGTGAACACAAAGGTGTCGGCGGCCTCTCCGCCGGTCAGCGTATCCGCCCCGGCCCCACCGTTCAGGGTGTCCTTGCCCTTCTGACCAAGCAACTCGTCGTTGCCGCCGCCGCCAGACAAGTCATCAAGCCCTTTGCCGCCTTCGAGCCGGTCAGCACCGTTGCCGCCCAACAGCTCGTCATTACCCTTGCCACCCTTCAGCGTGTCGTTGCCCTTGCCGCCTTTCAGCGTGTCATAGCCATCGTCCCCCTTGAGCGAGTCGGCATGATCACCGCCCAGCAGGCTGTCATAACCGCGCCCGCCTTCAAGGGTATCAAGCCCGGTGCCGCCTTCCAGCGTATCACCACCAGCGCCGCCGAACAGCTCGTCTCCGTTCTTGCCGCCCTTCAGATGGTCCTTGTGCATTCCGCCATAAAGAACGTCCGCATCGCTGCCGCCCTCCATGTCGTCTTCTCCCTGACCGCCAAACAGGACATCATCACCCGCCCCGCCGCGCAGTTCGTCATCACCGACATAGCCAAACAGGAAATCATCCCCCGCATTGCCCTTAAGCTTGTCGTGATCATGTCCGCCCTCGAGACTGTCATTCCCGGAGGTGCCATTTACGGTGATAAGGTCCGTCGTCAGGCCATAATCCGCCCAGCTGTCCCCTTCCAGGCTGCCTGCCAGCACAGTTTCCGAAACAAATCCGGTGATCGTCGAAAGGTCCACATGGCCGTTTTCCGGCACATAGAACACATAGGTACTCGGCCCATGCTTCTCGGTCACCTTGATCGCATCCATCGTGCCGTTGCCTGATGCCGTCGTATACTCGACCCGAACCTTGACCATCAGCGTGTCACCCGCCCCGGCATCCGTCTCGTAAATATCGAGGCGGAAAAGGCTGTCGGCCCCAAGCCCGATCGGCTGTTCTCCCGTCTCGCTGGCAAACTCGATCGTGCCATCATCGTCTAGGGCGCGGAACACGTTGGCCTCAAAGCTTTGCAAGACACCACCGCTGTCATAGCGCAGCATCAGGGCATCGCCGGAATAGGTGTCAGAGTCCTTGGGCGTTGCGCCATAGAAAGCGTATTGAATACTCCCGGCAGTTCCGGTGCTCGTAAAGCTGACGAAACTCTCGATGTGGTTGGGGTCCTGTCCCACCAAAGACATGTAATAATCATTGGCGCCGTCCGAGAAATGGATCGTCCCAAGTTCCCACGTCTGGCCATTATACTCAGTACGTTCCAGCCGGCCGATGTTGAGAACCGGTGCATCCGGCCCAAGCGAAACCCCGTCCACGATCCACTCTGCTCCGACCTCCTCAGACTGCATCTTGAAGTCATCGTCATGGATTTCCAGGTCAACAACAGACACGGCACCACCGGCCGTGACCTTAAGAACTTCTGTCTCAAAAATAGACATGCCACATTCTCCTAATTGATAAATCAATGGCGGCAATTGTCCCATTTTTTGAGAAAAACACAAGATTCGTGTCTTTTCGGCCCTCTCTTGCAGCCCCGAGCCCTACAACGAAAAACGCCGCCGACCCGATGGTCAGCGGCGTTTTTGAAATCCCCTTGGGGAAATCTGCTTACGCGGCCAGCGCGCCTTTTGCCTGATCAACGATCGCGGCAAATGCTTCCGGCTCGTGTACAGCCAGGTCAGCCAGAACCTTACGGTCGACTTCGATACCGGCCAGGTTCAGGCCGTTGATGAAGCGCGAGTAGCTCAGCTCTGCGTCATGTGCGCGAACAGCAGCGTTGATACGCTGGATCCACAGCGCGCGGAAATTGCGCTTGCGGTTCTTACGGTCGCGGGTTGCGTATTGGTTCGCCTTGTCAACTGCCTGCGACGCCACCTTGAAGGTGTTCTTGCGGCGGCCATAATAGCCCTTCGCGGCTTTGATGATTTTCTTGTGACGGGCGTGAGTGACGGTACCACCTTTAACTCGGGACATCTCTCAAAACTCCTCTTAGCGGTCGTAGGGCATGTAGCCCTTGACGATCTTTGCGTCGGGGGCGGACAGGGTGGTGGTGCCACGGGCATCGCGGATGAACTTGGTGGTCCGCTTGATCATGCCGTGACGCTTACCAGCTTGGCCAGCTTTGACTTTGCCGGTGGCAGTCACTTTGAAGCGCTTTTTGGCGCTCGACTTCGTTTTCATCTTGGGCATTTCCGTACTCCTTAGATGGTCGGTTATAGACGCGACTCGGCATGCCTCTCGGGCCGGTCGCGCGCATAGAGGCGCCGTATACGTCCCGAATCCCTTTTCTGCAAGGGCTTATTTGATGATATCGGCGATCACCGTAACCACCACGTTGGGCAGCTGCGCCACCGCGTAACGCTGCGGGTTCTGACTATAGGCATAGACGATCAGCGCCCCGGCCAGGATGAAAGCCGCCATTGATCCACGCGGCACCCGCGCTTCGGCATAGGACGACAGCATCGCCGGGATGGAAAACAGTCCCAGGACAAGCCCGATGGTCATCAAATAGTCGGCGTTCATCCACCCGGTTCCTCAAATTCCTGAAGAGGAACCTACTCCGTTTCCGTATTGTAAATCAAACGCTCATCACACGAGGTCACCCGAAGGATGTTGGTTGTCCCCGGCACGTTGAACGGCAGGCCCGCTGTCACCACGATCTGGTCTTCCGGCCCGGCATAGCCATGCGACGTCGCCGCCCGCGCCGCGGCCACCACCGCGCCCTTGAAGCGGTTCAGCTCGTCGGTCATCACGCAGTTGGTGCCCCAGCTCAGCGCCAGCCGCCGCGCGGTGCCCCGCAAGCTGGTCATGGCGATGATCGGAACCCTTGGCCGTTCCCGCGCGATCTTGAGCGCCGTGGTCCCGGATTCGGTAAAGGAACAGATCGCCTGCACCTCGGTGGTTTCCGCCACCTCACGCGCCGCCGCCACGATGGCATCCGCCACGCTCGAGCGTGGCGCACTGCGCGAGGCCTCAATGATCTGGCGATAGGTTGGATCGCTCTCGACCTCTTCGGCCACCGCGTTCATCGTGCCAACCGCCTCGATCGGGAAATGCCCCGCCGCCGATTCCGCCGACAACATGATCGCATCGGCCCCCTCGTAGATGGCGTTCGACACGTCGGACACCTCGGCGCGGGTCGGCATCGGGCTTTCGATCATGCTCTCAAGCATCTGGGTCGCCACGATCACCGGCTTGGCCGCGAAACGGCACTTGCGCACAAGACGCTTCTGGATCGGCGGCACATGGCTGACCGGCAGCTCCACCCCAAGATCACCGCGCGCCACCATGATGCCGTCCGACACCTCAAGGATATCGTCAAACGCCTCGACAGCCGCCGGTTTCTCGATCTTCGACAGGATCGCCGCCCGCCCCTGCGCCAACTCCCGCGCTTCATGCACGTCCTCGGGGCGCTGCACGAAAGACAGCGCCAGCCAGTCCACGCCAAGGCCACATACGAACTCAAGGTCGTCACGGTCCTTCTCGGAGAGCGCCGCCAGCGGCAGAACCACGTCCGGCACGTTCACGCCCTTGCGGTTCGAAATCGTCCCGCCGTTCACCACCACGCAATTGGCAAAATCCGCGCCACAGTCTTCCACCCGCAGGCGAATCTTGCCGTCGTTCACCAACAGCGTCGATCCCGGCTCAAGGGCGGCGAAAATCTCGGGATGCGGCAGGCACACGCGGGTCACATCGCCCGCGGCCTCGTTCAGATCCAGCCGGAACGCCGCCCCGTCAACAAGCTCTTCGACCTCGTTGGCAAACACGCCGACCCGAAGTTTCGGCCCCTGAAGATCGGCAAGAATCGCGATCGGGCTGCTCAGCTCTTTCTCGATCTGGCGGATGATCCGGTGCTTCTCGCGGATTTCCTCGTGGCTGCCGTGGCTCATGTTGAGACGAAACACATCCGCCCCCGCTTCGTGCAAAGCGCGGATCATGTCATAGGTTTCGCTTGCCGGCCCCAGCGTGGCCACGATCTTCACATTTCTCAGTCGTCTCATCTGCCCGTCATTCTTCTAAAAAAGCGGCACTGTTACCGCTAACTCCAGTCACCGTGCTTATCACGCAATTCCATTCCGCTGGCAACTGCCCTAAGTAGTTCGTCGAAGGAAATGACAGGCACATGACATACCAACCTTTTCACATCTATGGGGCCGAGCGCAAATCGCGCTGGCTGATCACCGTTGACCACGCATCGAACCACGTTCCCGTTGAGATCAACGGCGGCGATTTGGGGCTTGCCGCCGAAGATATGCAGCGCCACATCGCCTTTGACGTCGGCGCACTCGGCACCTCGCTGCGCCTTGGCGAACTGCTTGACGCCCCGGTCATCGCAAGCAACTTTTCCCGCCTCGTGATCGACCCGAACCGCGGCGAAGACGACCCCACGCTTGTCATGCACCTCTATGACGGCACCATCATCCCCGCCAACCGCAACATCGACGAGGCCGAGATCGAGCGCCGCAAACAGGCCTACTACCTGCCCTATCACAACGCGCTGGCCGATCTGGCCGCCGCCCGCGAAGACGTCATCATCATCGCCATGCACAGCTTCTCGCCGAAACTGAACGGTCGCGCCCCGCGCCCGTGGGAGATCGGCATCCTGCACGCCCCGCAGGAAGACCGCTTCGGCATCCCCTTCATCAAGCGACTGGAGCAAGAAGGCGATCTGACCGTTGGCGACAATGAACCCTACGCCGGCCACCTGCCGGGCGACTCGGTCGACAAACACGCCTTCGCCCACGGTCGCCTGAACGCGCTGATCGAACTGCGCCACGACGAGATCGACACCGAGACCAAGCAATCCGCCTGGGCCGAACGTCTCGCCCCGATCCTGACCGACGTTCTGGATACCACCGGTCTCTGACCCGTCCTGTCAGGCCTGCGCCTGACGGAACACAACGCGCCAATCCGCTCTCTTGTGGATAGCGGGCCCCGCGCATACTACTTTGAGGGAAACACCCTTCCCACCCGGAGCACCGCAATGGACAAGCAAACCCAGATCGAAATCGAGGCCGCTGCCTTCCGCGCCCTGCGTGAACACCTGATGGAAAAGCGCACCGACGTGCAGAACATCGACATGATGAACCTCGCCGGTTTCTGCCGCAACTGCCTCTCGCGCTGGTACCAGGAGGCCGCCAACGAACGCGGCATCGAAATGGACAAGAACGAAGCCCGCGAAATCTACTACGGCATGACCATGGACGAGTGGAAAGCCAACTACCAGACCGAGGCCAGCGCCGAGAAACAGGCCGCCTTCAAGGTCGCCTTTGCCGAGAACGTCGGCGAAGACAAAGCCTGACCCCCACCATCCACAGGCGCACAACCCCTGTGCGCCTGCGGGCCTGTCAGCACCAAGCCTCTCCGATTACCTATGGCATACCGATCCCTGCCAACCCCGGAGGCTTTCATGACACGTATGCCCACCTTCTTCATCTCCCACGGTGGCGGCCCCTGGCCCTGGATGCCCGATTGGCGTGCGCAATTCGCCCCGCTCGAGGCCTCCCTCAAGGAGATGCCCAACCAGCTCCCCGAACGCCCCAGCGCCATCCTGATGATCTCCGGCCACTGGGAAACCGATGACTTCGCGGTGATGTCCTCTGCCAATCCACCGATGGTCTATGACTACTTCGGCTTTCCCCCCGAAACCTACGAGGTCACCTACCCCGCCCCCGGCGCGCCCGATCTCGCGCAGCACACCCTCGACCTGATCACCGCCGCCGGCCTGCCCGCACGTCTCGATCCCGAGATCGGCTTTGACCACGGCACCTTCGCCCCGCTTGCCGTGATGTACCCAGAGGCCGACGTGCCCGTGTTCCAGGTCTCCATGCGCCACAATTACGATCCGGTCCAGCACATGGCCCTTGGCCGCGCCCTCGCCCCCCTGCGCGATCAGGGCGTGGTGATCATCGGCTCCGGCCTCAGCTACCACAACCTGCGCCTGATGAACGAAACCGCCCGCGAACCGTCGGAAGCCTTCGACGGCTGGCTCAACACCGCGCTGGCACTTCCCGCCGAAGACAGAACCAAGGCACTGGAAAACTGGGAACAGGCCCCCCACGCCCGCACCTGCCACGCCAAGGAAGACCACTTCGTCCCGCTGTTCACCGCCCTCGGCGCGGCGGAAAACGACCCCGCCACCCGCATCTATCACCAGAAGGATATCTTCGGCGGCGTCACCGCATCCGGCTTCCGCTTCGGCTGACCTATCCTTTCGGATAGGGCATTATCCCGAAACCCCTCTGCCTTTGGTTGAGGACTTGAATTACAAAAGACCTGTCCTCGGCGAGGGAGGACACTTTTACCCGCTGGCTCCGCTTGCATCCCCATGTGGGTCGGTGGGTGAAACAGATCTCCGACAGGGCGGCCACGCCCCGCCCTGTCACCCTACCCCCAACATTCAGATCGCGATCCGGCAAAGAAAAAGGCGCCGGGGTGCCCCCCAACGCCTCATGGTCTTGTCTTGAAAGCGTGGATCAGATCGCGGCCTTGCGACCTTCATCCAGATAGATCTCGCGCAGGCGCTTTGCGATCGGACCGGGGGTGCCGTCGCCAAGGGTCACACCGTCGATCTCGACAACCGGCATCACGAAGGCCGACGCCGAGGTGGTAAAGGCCTCATCCGCCTCTTTCGCCTCGTCGATGGTGAACAGGCGCTCTTCGATCTCCATCTGCGCCTCTTGCGCCAGACGCAGCACCGCCGCGCGGGTAATGCCATGCAGGATGTCGTTCGACAGCGGACGGGTCACGATCTTGCCGTTCTTCACGAAATAGGCGTTGTTCGACGTGCCCTCGGTGACATAGCCGTCCTCGATCATCCACGCATCATCACAGCCCGCCTTCTTGGCCATCATCTTGCCCATCGAGGGGTAGAGAAGCTGCACGGTCTTGATATCACGACGGCCCCAGCGGATGTCCTCGATCGAGATGATCTTGGCACCCTTCTGCGCCGCCGGGCTGTCGGCCAGACCGGGCTTGTTCTGGGTGAACAGCACGATGGTCGGCTTCACATCATCACCCGGGAACACGAAATCGCGGTCGCCATCCGACCCGCGGGTCACTTGCAGATACACAAGCCCCTCGTCGATCCCGTTCAATTCAACCAGCTTGCGGTGAATCTCCAGCAGTTCCTCTTTCGTGCAGGGCTCGGCCATGTCCAGCTCGTCCAGCGACCGCTTCAGGCGCACCGCGTGACCTTCAAAATCGATCAGCTTGCCATCCAGAACCGAGGTCACCTCGTAAACCGCGTCCGCCATCAGGAACCCACGGTCAAAGATCGAAACCTTGGCTTCGGTTTCCGGCAGGTAGTCGCCATTCACATAAACGGTACGCGTCATGTCTTTCACAGTCCTTCTCAACTTGCTGTCCCCCTCCGGTATCGCACCGGACAAGGCGTTATTCGGTGGGGTTTACCCCGTTGTCATGTCCCGCGCGGGGATCTGTTGCCTCGCTCATCGGCCAAGCCGCTGCGCCGGTCAAGTCTTGTGATCCCCCAAGGCTCACTTTGCCGCCCCATAGCGGGCATCACCGGCGATAATCTGGCCTTTGTACTTTGTGCCGGGCGATGTGGCCCACGAGAACCGCGCCGCGCCATTGTCGATCTCATGAATGATCAAACACCGCGTTCCGTACCGCTTGCCATTGTCCGAAACACTGTCGAACATGCAAACCAACCCGTCCTTCGTGGCCACCCACTCGCCAAAATCCGTGCGCAGAATGCCGCTATTGGCCTTGCTGTGCTGCGCGCCATGCCCCACCTCGAACCAGATCGCAAACGCCCGATGCTGTGTGTTCATGAAACTGCGCTTCATCAGCGCCGCCTCGAGCTGCTTGTCCCGCGCCAACCGGCTGCGATGCGACGGCGCCTTCTCAAGCGCCTTGTAATCGGCCACCGCAGCCGCCTTGTTGCCGGTGAAATTCACCGCCGCACGGCCAAAGAACGCCGGCGCCGTCTTGCCATTGATCGGCTTGTAGACCTTCGACACCACGCGGGTCTTGGCCACAGGTTGCGCCACGATCACCCCGTCCACCGCGAACAGGATGCAATCCCGCCGCCCCGGCTTCAGGAACCCCCGACATCCGGCAAGGGCCCGCGCACTCGCCGCCTTTGTGGTGTTGTAACCCCAGGAATGCCCCCAGGCCCCATCCGGTGAAATAGCAAATGCCGTGATCCCCGGTCGTTCTTTCAGGGCCGCGAACTTGTCAGCCTGCCGCTTGTTCAACGCGACCTTCCAGGAACCACCATCCGCCAGCAATGGCAGCGGCCCAAGAACCGCCAGCCCAACCACAAGCGCCAGAACGCGTTTTACAAACATGAGACCCTCCAAAACGATACGCCCCAATGTGGCGCAGTCAGTGGTCCCAAGTAAACGGTCATCCGCAGCCTCAGCCCCAGAGCGCGGCAACCGGCGGATGCACGCCCGCATCGTCAAACACCAGCGGCTGGTCACGGTCCTCGGCCAGCAAAAGCGGCCCGTCCAGATCGGTCACCATCGCCCCCTGCGCCACCAATGTGGCCGGCGCCATCGCCAGCGACGAGCCCACCATGCAGCCCACCATGACCTTATAACCTTCCGCCAAAGCCGCCTCGCGCAGACGCAGCGCCTCGGTCAGACCACCGGTCTTGTCCAGCTTGATGTTCACCACGTCATACTTGCCCTTCAGCTTGGGCAGGCTGGTGCGATCATGACAGCTCTCGTCAGCACAAACCGGCACCGGCCGCTCCATCCCGATCAGCGCCTCGTCTTCTCCCGCCGGCAAAGGCTGTTCCACAAGGGCCACCCCAAGGCGCACAAGATGCGGCGCAAGATCGGCATAAACCTCGGCGCTCCAGCCCTCGTTGGCATCCACGATGATCTTCGACGCGGGCGCACCGGCACGCACCGCCTCAAGGCGCGGCATGTCATCCGGCGTGCCCAGCTTGATCTTCAACAGCGGCCGAAAGGCATTCTTGGCCGCCTGCTCCCGCATCTTTTCCGGCGTATCGAGAGAGAGCGTATAGGCCGTGATTTCCGGCCCCGGCGCGGCCAGACCGGCCAACTCCCAGATCCGCTTGCCCGCAGCCTTGGCTTCAAGATCCCACAGGGCACAATCCACCGCGTTGCGCGCCGCCCCCGCAGGCAGCAGATCATACAGCGCCTCGCGATCAAAGGCGCCCGGAAGGGCCTCGATTTCCGCTGTCACACTCTCCAGCGTCTCGTCATAGCGCGCATAGGGCACACATTCGCCCCATCCGGTCACCCCGTCCTTCGACACCCGCACCGTCAGCACCTTCGCCTCGGTGCGCGATCCCCGGCTGATGGTGAACACCTGCGCCAGCTTGAACACGTCGCGCGTGACTGAAATCTGCAAAACCCTGCCCTCTTCTTCTTGGTTCAAGTACCCTGGGGGTCCGGGGGCAAAGCCCCCGAAACCGTCACCGCCAGCGATTTAGATCGCCGCCAGCGCATCCACCAGCTTGCCCGCACCATAGCGGAACGGATCGGTGGTCGGCAGGCCCATTTCGGCTTCGACCTCGGCCAGATAGGCCTTGGCGTCCTCGTCCGACATATGCTGGGTGTTCACCGAGATCCCAACAACCTGACAATCCGGGTTCGCCACCTTGCCGAGGGTCAGGGCGGTGTCACGCAGCGCCTGCAGCGACGGTTGCTGGTACTCGGGCAGGCCGCGCATGTGTTCGCGGGTCGGCTCGTGCGCCAGGATCAGCGCATCCGGCTGGCCACCATGGATCAGCGCCATGGTCACACCCGAATAGGACACGTGGAACAACGAACCCTGACCCTCGATGTGATCCCAGTGATCCGCATCGTTGTCGGGGGTCAGATATTCCACCGAACCGGCCATGAAGTCGGCAATCACCGCGTCCAGCGGCACACCGTCACCGGTGATCAGGATGCCGGTCTGGCCGGTAGCACGGAAGGTCGACTTCATGCCGCGCTTGCGCATTTCGGCGTCCATGCACAGGGCGGTGTACATCTTGCCAACCGAACAGTCGGTGCCAACCGCCAGCACGCGCTTGCCGCTGCGCTTCTTGCCGTTTGCAATCGGGTATTCCACTTCCGGGATACGCACGTCATGCAGTTCCTGGCCGGTCGCTTCGGCCACGGCCACAAGATCAGGCTCGTCGCGCAGCAGGTTGTGCAGGCCGGAGGCCAGGTCAAAACCTTCTTCCAGCGCCATCACCAGAACCTTCTTCCACTCCTGGCTGATCACGCCGCCACGGTTGGCCACGCCGATCACCAGCGTCTTGGCGCCCGCGGCCTTGGCCTCTTCAAGCGTCATGTCGGTCAGGCCGACATCTGCCTTGCAGCCTTCCATGCGGAATTGGCCAACGGCGTTCTCGGGACGCCAGTCCTTGATGCCTTGCGCCACTTTCGCGGCAAGCTGGTCGGGGGCATCGCCCAGGAAAAGCAGGTAGGGTGTCTTGATCATCGCGGGAATCCTTCTCTCTCTTGTGAAAGAGTTTCCACGGAGTTCAGCGCAAGTTCATACCTAATTCGCCGAATGCACAAACCGACGCGCAAGAAATCACGACATACTCATCAATTTGACGAAGATTCTCCCGCTACGTCAGAATGATTGCCACTTTCTTCCTCTGCAATCCAGGATTCCGCCTGCAACACCCCCGTTTGGGGCGCGCCAAGCACCGCCATCGCCTGCAAGGAGCCCGTTTCTTCCGGCGCGGCCTCTTGAACGCGACGCATCAGGGACACCGCAGAGACCATGAAACACAGGGCCGCCAGCACCATCAGGAACCCATTTCCGTCAGCAATGCTGACCGTATTAGGAATGATCAGGATACCCACGAACTGCCCAACGTTCAGAACAAAGGCCATGGTGCCACTGGCAGGCACGATTTGCGAGGGTTTCAACTGGTCATTGGCATGGGCCGAACAGACCGCATACATCGGCAAGCTGGCCCCGGCGAGCAACGCGAACCCAATCACCATGGCTCGCGGTCCGGGCGTCACCAGCATCCACAGGCAGGCCCCCCCCCCAATCACCCCAAGCCCCAGCAACACCAGTCGACGGTCTGTCTTGTCGCTGATCCAGCCGACAGGATATTGCACCACGGCTCCAACGATCATCGCCACCACCAGCGCCCCCGAAGCCTGCGCTGCCGACATACCCTGCGCCAGTGCAAACAGCGGCAAGGCGATAAACCAGCCGGCCACCGCCGTGGCGCTGATCAGGTTGCCCGCCACTGCCGTCGGCGACACACGATACAGTTTCATCACCGGCATCCGGTCCGGCACCTCGTAGTCCGGCGCCTTGTTGCCCGAAAGCAAAAGCGGCACGATCGCCAGTGAGATCAGGATCGACACCACCCCGAACAGCATGTTGCCCGTCGGATCAGGCGCCGCCACAAGCGCGGTCCCGATCGCCGGCCCCGCCATCCAGATCATGAAATACAGCGACAGGATCTGCGCGCGGTTGTGGTTCTCCGATTTCGCCTGCAACCAGCTTTCGGTGATCACATACATGCCGGGATAACAGAACCCCGCCAGGAACCGCATCGCCGACCACGATGCCGGATCAGAGGTCAGAAGGTGCACGATCGCCGAAATCGACACCAGCGAGGCCAGAGCCGAAAACGCCCGGATATGTCCCACTTTCTCGACCATCTTGGGCGCAATCGCCGTCCCGGCAAGCGCCCCAAGCGGATAGGCCGCCTGCATGATCGAGATCGTGAACTCGGAAAATCCCAGCCCCGATCCGCGAATGGTCAGCAAGGTCACCAACAGGCCGTTGGCGATCATCAACATCATCATGCCCAGGAACAGGGCCCAGTTTTCAAGGAATGCACGTTTCATGATTCCGCCTTCGCATATCGCCACCACGGCCTTCGCGTCTGTTTGCGGCAACAAAAACGCCGCCGCATCGCAGCGTCAGTATTTCTGCGGGCGCAAAATTTCCTTGCGCAGCGCAGCGCAACTTAATAACACTCCACTCGACTTTGACGAAATTTCCTTACCGAGAGGATCGACATGAGCTTCCGCATCCAACCCGCCGCCCCGGCCCGCCCGAACCGCTGCCAGCTGTTCGGCCCGGCCTCGAACACCAAGCTGTTTGCGAAGATGGCTGCCTCGGCCGCCGACGTCATCAACATCGATCTCGAGGATTCGGTGGCCCCCACCGACAAGGACATGGCCCGCGCCAACGCCATCGAGGCGATCAACACGATCGACTGGGGCAACAAATACGTGTCGGTGCGCATCAACGGCCTCGACACCCCCTATTGGTACCGTGACGTCGTGGACCTGATGGAACAGGCCGGCGACCGTCTCGACCAGATCATGATCCCCAAGGTGGGCTGCGCCGAAGACGTCTACGCCGTGGATGCGCTGGTCACCGCCATCGAACGCGCCAAGGGCCGCACCAAGCCGATCTCTTTCGAGGTCATCATCGAATCCGCCGCCGGCATCGCCCATGCCGAAGAAATCGCCGCCTCCTCGCCCCGTATGCAGGCCATGAGCCTCGGCGCGGCCGACTTCGCGGCCTCGATGGGCATGCAGACCACCGGCATCGGCGGCACTCAGGAAAACTACTACATGCTGCGCGAAGGCGTTCAGCACTGGTCCGACCCGTGGCACTGGGCACAGGCCAAGATCGTCGCCGCCTGCCGCACACACGGCGTCCTGCCGGTTGATGGCCCCTTCGGCGACTTCTCAGACGATGAGGGCTTCATCGCCCAGGCAAAACGCTCGGCAACCCTCGGCATGGTCGGCAAATGGGCCATCCACCCGAAACAGATCGCCCTTTCGAACCAGGTGTTCACCCCCTCGGACGAAGCTGTCACCGAAGCCCGCGAAATCCTTGCGGCCATGGAACAGGCCAAGGCCAACGGCGAAGGCGCCACCGTCTACAAGGGCCGCCTCGTCGACATCGCCTCGATCAAGCAGGCCGAAGTCATCGTGGCACAGGCAGAACTGATCGCCCAGAACGGCTGACACTAGGGCACTTAACGAACCAAGATTTTTCGGGCGGGACCAGCGGTCTCGCCCGTTGCGTTTTCTATTAGAGGTGGCATAAAGCCCGCATGAAGAAGACCATCACCCTGCTGCACACCTCTCCCGTCCACATTGCCCCGTTCAAGGCACTGGCCAAGCGTATTGCGCCCGAGGTCGAATTGATTCAAGTCGTCCGCGAAGACTGGCTGAAACAGGCACGTAAACATGGGCTGCGCCAAAGCCTGATGGAAGAGGTCGCCGCGACGGTCCAGAAATCCAAGGGCACCGTGATCTGCACCTGCACCTCGCTCTGCCCTGCCGCCGAATCCGCGGGTGCCATCCGGATTGACGGCCCCATGATGCAGGAAGCCTCGCGCATCGGCGGCCCGATCCTCGTGGTCTTTGCGCTGGAATCCACTCGCAAGCCGACGATGGAACTGATGAACAGCGCACTCCTGGCCGCCGATCAGGAGGCCGAAGTTGTACCACTGTTCCTTGGCGAATTTTGGCCCCTGTTCGAGGCCGGGGAAACCGAGGCGTTTATCGCCTGCATCACCACCGCCGTGCGCCATGCCGTGGCCGATCACGACATCGCCTGCGTGACCTTGGCGCAAGCCAGCATGGCACCCGCCGCCGAGCGCCTGACCGACCTCGGCATCCCGGTCCTGACCTCGCCCGAAATGGCCTTCCGCGCCGCGCTGGACGCCTGATCCACCGCTTCCCCTCGTTAACCGCGCGGCAACCGCGTCCGCGCCGTTAACCTGCGGATTTCACAGGTCGATACCGTCGCAATACCGACATGATACCGACGCTGCACCGACAGCGGTTTTCGCTCTTAACCTTGGTAAACGCCGGCCTCAGGCCCGCTCGTCCTTGGGCGACCCCATGACCACGTAAGATGTGATCGCATTCACATGCGGCACCGTGCCAAGAACGTCGGTGTGGAACCGCTTGTAATCCTCAAGATCCGCCGCCTCGATCCGCAGCAGGTATTCCACCGCACCGGTGATGTTGTGGCACTCGCGCACCTCCGGCGCCAGCGCAATGGCCCGCTCAAAGGTTTCCTGCGCCACCTTGGTGTGTTCGTTCAGACCAACGGTCACATAGGCCACGAATCCCCCGCCCAGCGCCGCCCGGTTCAGAACCGCCCTGTAGCCCTTGATGATCCCAGCCTTCTCAAGGTCTTGCACCCGCCGCAGGCAGGCCGAGGGCGATAGGCCGACACGTTCGGCCAGCTCAAGATTGCTGACCCGCCCATCGCGGCCCAGCTCACGCAATATCTTTTCGTTGATTTGGTCAAGCTTCGTCATTTGTTGTGAAATTTCACACATGACGCACAAAAACGCAATTCAATCGCGCATGTTTCAACGCATCATTGTGCCATGACCTATGACATCCTCACCGCCCTGACCGCTTTCGCCTTCGTGTCCTCGATCACACCGGGCCCGAACAACCTCATGCTGATGGCGTCCGGGGCAAACTTCGGCTTTGCCCGCTCGATCCCCCACATGCTGGGCATCGGCATCGGCTTTGTGGTGATGGTCATCCTTGTCGGCATCGGCCTGATGCAGGTCTTCGACACCTTCCCGATCACCCACACCATCCTCAAGGTCGCCAGCATCGGCTATCTTCTGTATCTCGCTTGGAAAATCGCCAACGCCGGCGCCCCGGAAGGCGCCCAATCAGACGCCCGCCCCATGACTTTTATCCAGGCCGCGCTGTTCCAATGGGTGAACCCCAAGGCGTGGACAATGGCCCTGACCGCCATCACCCTCTACGCGCCGGACCGATCGTTGACGTCGATCCTCTTGGTCGCCGCCATATTCGGGGCCATCAACCTGCCCTGCGTCAGTTCCTGGACCGTACTTGGCCAGCAGATGCGCCGCATCCTGCGCAGCCCCGCCCACCTGACCGCCTTCAACTGGCTCATGGCAGGGCTGCTGGTGGCCTCGCTTTACCCGGTGGTCTTTGCCACCTGAACGGCCTCCCGCTCAGGCCAGCGCCAGGCAGATTTCCGTCACCAGATCATCCGGCGCCGTATCGCGCGGGTTGTTGAGATACACTTCAAGGCAAGGCGTATCCGCCGGCATTTCACCGGACTTCGGCAACCACTCTCCGAACAGGGCTTCATAGGCCCCATGAATCCCCGCATAGGGGCCAGTATAGGTCAGAACCGCATACCGCCCTGCCGGAATTTCGCAGCTCTCGAAATCTTCAGGCACCTCGCCATGCCACGTCGCCCCGGCAATACTGAGCAGGTCGGCCTCGGCCTTGTCATCGGGATTGTCGAAATAGACCCCCAACATCGGCCCGCACTGGGCCCACAGGTTGCGGGACTGGCAAACCGCGCCAAAAGCCTCAAAGCTCTTTCCGATCTCGGAATAATTCCCCTTGTGCAAAAGCCCCGCGGCCTTGCGAACGCCTTCTTCACGAATGGTAACCGGATACATGGCAAACTCTCCTTTGCGCCGTGTTAACAAAGGGGCCGGAAATGACCCCCGTTTCCGGAATTCCGAAGGGCTCAGACCATAGTGTCCCTGAAACGCACGCGCAAAACTGCGGGCATTGTCATAGCCCACGTCCCGTGCGATCCGCGCGGGATCCGTGCTGCTGTCCAGCAACATCGTTGCCGCGCGATGCAACCGCACCCGCCGCACCGCCTGCGCACAGGTTTCGCCGGTCATCGCCCGGAACACCCTGTGCCAGTGAAAGCGCGACATCGCCGCCTCATCCGCCAGACGGTCCAGCGACATGTCACCCGCCGGATTGTCATGGATGTATTGCAACACGCGCAACATGCGCTTTTCGTAACTCTGGCTCATGCCCGATCCCTTCGGAAGTCCTGTCCGATGCTTGCCACGGGCGCATGGTACAAATCTTGCTGAATGCAGCAATGCGCAGGATCAGTTGCAATTCGTGTTACTCAGGGTCATATAGCGAGACGCAGACATGCCTCGGAGACCCTTATGACCAACTACCTCGACTTCGAAAAACCGCTGGCCGAAATTGAAGGCAAAGCCGAAGAATTGCGTGCAATGGCGCGTCAGAACGAGGAAATGGACGTCTCGGACGAGGCCGAGGCCCTGGACCGCAAGGCCGAGGAACTGCTCAAGGATCTCTACAAAGAGCTGACCCCCTGGCGCAAATGCCAGGTCGCGCGTCATCCTGAACGTCCGCACTGCAAAGATTACATCGACGCGCTGTTCACCGAATACACACCGCTGGCAGGCGACCGCAACTTCGCCGATGACCACGCGGTCATGGGCGGCCTCGCCCGCTTCGACGACAAGCCCGTCATGGTAATCGGCCACGAAAAGGGCAACGACACCAAGAGCCGCATCGAACGCAACTTCGGCATGGCCCGCCCCGAAGGTTATCGCAAGGCGATTCGCCTGATGGAGATGGCGGACAAGTTCGGCCTGCCGGTCATCACCCTTGTCGACACCCCCGGTGCATACCCCGGCAAAGGCGCCGAGGAACGCGGCCAGTCCGAAGCCATCGCCCGCTCGACCGAGAAATGCCTCCAGATCGGCGTGCCTCTGGTCTCGGTCGTGATTGGCGAAGGTGGCTCCGGCGGCGCTGTGGCCTTCGCCACCGCCAACCGTGTCGCGATGCTCGAACACTCGGTCTACTCGGTGATCTCGCCCGAAGGCTGCGCCTCGATCCTGTGGAAGGATTCCGAAAAGATGCGCGAAGCGGCCGAGGCCCTGCGCCTGACCGCACAGGACCTGATCAAACTGGGTGTGGCCGACCGTATCGTCGAAGAACCGCTGGGCGGTGCCCACCGCGACGCCAAAGCCGCCATCACATCGGTCGGCAACGCGATCCGCGGCATGCTGAAAGACCTTGAGGGTCAGGACGCCAAGGCGCTTGTCAAAGCCCGCCGTCAGAAATTCATCGGCATGGGCAGCAAAGGCCTCGCGGCCTGATCCCGCTGCCCCGGCCGCGCACCGCAACAAGGCGCTCGCCATGCTGGCCATCCTGAAAAACCGGACCTACGCAAGGCTATTCTCGGCGCAGGTCATCGCGCTTCTCGGCACCGGCCTCCTGACCGTCGCCCTCGGGCTTCTTGCCTTCGACCTCGCAGGCCCCGCTGCGGGGGCCGTGCTGGGCACGGCCTATACCATCAAGATGATCGCCTATGTCGGCCTGTCTCCGATCACGGCCGCCATCACCGCCCGTCTGCCCCGCAAGGCCGTTCTGATCGTCATGGACGTCCTGCGCGCTGCCGTGGCCCTCTGCCTGCCTTTCGTGACCGAGATCTGGCAGATCTACGTGCTGATCTTCCTGCTGCAATCGGCTTCGGCCACCTTCACACCGGCGTTTCAGGCGACAATCCCGGACATCCTGCCGGATGAGGCCGAATACACCCGCGCGCTCTCGCTGTCGCGGCTGGCCTATGACATCGAAAACCTGATCTCACCCACCCTCGCGGGCCTGCTGCTTCTGGTGATGGATTTCCACTGGCTGTTTGCCGGAACCTTTGCGGGCTTCCTGCTGTCGGCCCTGCTGGTGCAGCGCACCACCTTCCCGAAAACCGAACCGGCCGTCCAGCGCCCGTTCCGCGAACGCGTCACGCGCGGCAGCTGGATCTACCTGTCCACGCCACGCCTGCGCGGCCTCTTGGCCTTCAACTTCACCGCCACGACCGCCGGGGCCTTCGTGATTGTCAACACCGTCGTCATGGTCCGCAGCACCTATGGCTTTGATGAAACCGCGCTGGCACAGGCGCTGGCCGCTTTCGGGGCCGGTTCCATGCTCGCCGCGCTGACCATCCCGCGCCTTCTCGACAGCATCGACGACCGCAAACTCATGTCGACAGCGGCTCTGGCGCTTGGCTTCTTCACCCTCGGCCATGCCTCGCTGTTTGCCACCTTCGGCGCACCGCCCTGGGGCGTGTTCCTTCTGGCATGGGCCCTCACCGGCATCCTCTACAGCGCCATCCTGACGCCCTCGGGTCGCCTCCTGCGCCGCTCGGCACATCCCGAAGACCGCACCGCCATCTTCACCGCACAGTTCGCCCTAAGCCACGCCTGCTGGCTCATCACCTACCCGACCGCTGGCTGGGTCGCGACGCTGGTCTCGCTGCCTGCCGCCATGGCCATCCTCGGCGCACTTGGACTTGTTTCCGCAACCCTCGGCCTGCGTCTCTGGACCGGCCACGAAGGCACGCTGTCACATGACCATCCGGACCTGCCCGACGATCACCCGCACCTGATGGAACACGGCAACGCGGGCCAGCACGTCCACCCGATCATTATTGATGACAACCACCGCCGCTGGCCGCAGCACCGCTAGGACGCTGCGTTAACCCGCCAGCATCTTGAGGCCCTGCGTCACGTCCGACCGCACCGCCAGCCGCAACCCCGGCTCATCCCCCGCCTTCAACGCCGCGATGATCAGGCGATGGAAATGCGGCGGCTCGGTCTTGCGCAGTTTACCGTAGAGCGCGCGCATCGTCGGCCCCAGTTGCAACCACACGGTTTCGGCCATCGCCAGCATCGCTGGCGCCTGCGCGCGTAGGTACAAGGTTCTGTGAAACTCGAGATTTGACCGGATGTAGCTCACCGCATCACGCCGCGCGACCGCCTGCGCCACGGTCCCATTGATCGCCTGCAAACGGTCGATCAGCGCGATATGCGCCCGTGGCAGCGCCCGGCTGGCAAGCTCCACCTCGATCAGCGCCCGCAACGCCGCAAGCTCCTCAATGCGCTCGCTGGTCAGCTCCGGCGTCGACACACGGCCTGACGAAGACAGGAACAAGGCCCCCTCTGCCACCAGACGCCGAACCGCTTCGCGCGCCGGGGTCATCGACACGTCGTATTCCTTGCCGATCCCGCGCAGCGTCAGCGCCTGACCCGGCTCGATCTCGCCGTGCATGATGCGCGTACGCAAACGGCGGTACACACGGTCATGGGCGGAACTGGAGGGGTCCAAGGGCTTTGTCTGGCTGAGCATGTGCCAAATGTGATCACAAAGCCAGGGAAGGTCAATCGCCAAATCTGTAGCGATGGAGAAGTTCGCTGTTGTCACGCAGCCACCGGCGCAACGGATCGTAGGGGCCGTGAATATCTTCGACCACCTTCCAGAAGGCTGCCGAGTGGTTCATCTCAGCCAGATGCGCCACCTCATGCGCGGCCACATATTCCAGTACCGCCGACGGCGCCATCACCAGCCGCCAGCTATACATCAACGCCCCCTTCGACGAACACGACCCCCAGCGCGAGCGCGTGTCCCGAATGGTAATCCGGCTATAGGTCCGCCCCAGCCGCGCCGCATAGCGATCCGAGGCCGCCACCAGCCGGTCGCGCGCCATAGTCTTGAGGTAGGCCTGCACTCGCGTCGCCGCCTGCTCCGGCTGTCCCGGCAGGCGCATCTCTCCACCCGCGACCTGCACCGACCGTCCGCCACCCGCCACAAGCCGCAGGGGACGCCCTTCAAAAGGCAGATCCACCCCCAGCCCGACCGCAACCTGATCCGGCTGCCGCTCAAGCTGTTTGCGAATCCAGTCCGCCTTTTCATCGGCAAAAGCCAGCGCCTCACCCTCGCGCACACCGTTGGGCAGGGTCAGCGTCACGCGGCCATCCAGACGCGACACCCGCAGGCTGATCCGTCGCGCCCTCGACGAGCGACGCAGAACAACGCCGATTCTCGGCTCACCGGGAAGGAAATGTTGCTCCATGCGCGCTCCTGTTCACCAATGCGCATTATACCCTTTGACACGCCGCCGATGATATGGCAGTCCGCCCCAACCGTCGACATGACTCATAGAATCTGAAGGGGATAACCCATGCCCAAGGAAGAATGGGGCGTCAAGCGCGTTTGCCCGACCACTGGTAAACGCTTCTACGACCTGAACAAGAACCCGATCGTTTCGCCCTACACCGGTGAAGTGGTAGAAATCGATGCTGGCAAAAGCCGGATGATCGAAGCGGATGCCGAAGACGCGGCAACGCTCAAAGCAAAAGCGGCCAATCTGGATGATTCCGATGACGTGCTGGACGATGACGATTCCGTCGACATCGAGCTCGAGGACGACATTCTGGATGACGATGATGATGAAAACGTCTCGCTCGACGAGATCGCAGACGTTGCTTCGGACGACGAAGAAAATTAATTTTACGGAGCGGGCTTTTTTCGCTTGAACCCGCTCCGACATACGCCTAATTAGGCGCGCACAGGCTGAGAGGCCTGACGGTTTGGGGCCTTAGCTCAGCTGGGAGAGCGCTACAATGGCATTGTAGAGGTCAGGAGTTCGATCCTCCTAGGCTCCACCAAACTTCCTCAGGAAATGACACTGACATCGCGCGAAACCTTTGCGCCTGGTACTCGTGTCACCCTTGTCGGTCCGGCCCGGTCCGCGCGGTCAATACGCCCATCCAGACCTTCACATCCTGTCCGGCACAAAACTCTTCGCGAAAAACTGATCCGCTCGCCTCGCCCGTGCGTAATTCCTTTGTTCTTTGAGGAGTTAGGCACCATGAACGAGATCGTGACACCGAAACAGCTGACCGAGGTGGAAAGTTTCACAGCGCCCACGCTTGCCGAAGTCGAAGGCGCGCTGGAAATCATCAAACGCCATAGGGCGCTGCGGTCCGATCACGATTTTGCAGGTGCCCTTCCTTTCGACGCATTGGAATTGAACCGCGTCTACCCCGCGGATTTCGTGGCCGACGCCGCCTACAAGGCAACCATGCCGGATCTCCAGAACGGCCCCTCCAGTCTGATCAAGGGCGCCAAGACAGACATCCAGCACGTCGGCATCTCGAATTTCCGCCTACCCCTGAAATGGCAAACCCGTGACGGTGACCCCCTGGTGCTTGAAACCTCGGTCACGGGCTCGGTCTCGCTCGAGGCGTCGAAAAAAGGCATCAACATGAGCCGCATCATGCGCTCGTTCTACAAACACGCAGACGCGCCATTCGATCTCGAAACCACAGACCGCATCCTGCGGACCTACCTCGACGATCTCGAAAGCCTTGACGCCCGCCTGCAACTCTCTTTCCGATACCCCGTCCTCAAACGGTCACTGCGCAGCAATCTCGAAGGCTACCAATACTACGATGTCGCCTACGAGGTCATCCGCAACGGCCAGCAGGTCACGCGGCTGATGCACGTCGACTATGTCTACTCGTCCACGTGCCCGTGCTCGCTCGAACTCTCCGAACACGCCCGCAACACGCGCGGACAGATTGCAACGCCACACTCGCAACGCTCGGTCGCGCGGCTTTCTGTTGTGGTCCATCAGGGACAGACACTGTGGATCGAAGACCTTGTCGACCTGTGCCTTGCTGCGATCCCGACAGAAACCCAGGTCATGGTGAAGCGCGAAGACGAACAGGCCTTTGCCGAGTTGAACGGGGCCAACCCGATCTTTGTCGAAGACGCGGTGCGCCTGATGTACGAAGCCCTTGAAAACGAAGGGCGCATCGGCGACTTCCGCGTGATTGCCAGCCATCAGGAATCCCTGCACAGCCACGACGCGGTTTCCATTCTGGCCAAGGGCGAAACCTTCCAGCAGGTCAGCTATGACCACCGGATGTTCGCCTCGCTCTACCACGTTGGCTAAGGCCCGACTCGCCGCCCCGTGCGGCGCGTTCAATGGGCGCTGATATGATACCCCCCATCCAGAGCGATCATCTGACCGGTGATCGCTCTTTGCGTGATCAGGAACTTCACCGTGTCGCAGGCCTCGCGCAGCGATGCAGGTCGCTGAAGCGGCAGACGCGCGCAACGGGCGCGGAACTCCTCTTCGGTCTGGCCAGCTTCCGGCAGGATCGGCCCTGGCCCGATCGCATTGACCCGGATCTTCGGTGCAAACTCTTCGGCCAGAACCTTCGTCAGCGTCCACAGACCCGTTTTCGACAGAGTATAGGTCAGGTGGCGCGGCGTTGGATGCAGGACCCGTGAATCGATGACATTCACAATCGCGCCCCCCGCCCCCTTCGGCAGCCGGTCAGCGAAATGCTGGCACAAAAGCAGCGGTGACTTGAGGTGAACATCCATATGATGCCCGAACGACCGCGCTGTCGCCGTAGAGAGGTCATCCCACTCAAAGACCGACGCATTGTTGACCAACACGCCAATCGGCCCAAGCAGGTTCTCCGCACGCTCGATGAGCTTTTCGGCTTCCTGCGACTGGGAAAGATCGGCCTGAACGATTTCCGCACGCCCCCCACCGTTGACGATCTCATCCCTTAGGTCCAACGCCTCGGCTTGCGATCCGTTGTAGTGAATGACCACGGGCCACCCCGAGGCCGCCAGATCCCGAGCGAACGCCCGCCCCAACCGCTTTGCCGCCCCGGTCACCAGAACCGCACTTGTCTGCGGCATTGGCTGTTCGAAAACATCGGGAAAGAACACGTCGTCGGCGTTGGGTGCGGATGTGGAAATCGGCTCTGGGGTCTGCATGTTGTCGGTCACTTGATGTTGTTCAGGAAACGAATGAAGGGCCTTTCCTTCACTACGCACGAACGTCATCGATGGATCACAATCAAAGGTCGCTAGCCTACAATCCTTCGCCTTCCGTCACCTCACCGCTCCACGGCTCCGCTGAGCAGCGTGGCGTCAAGCTCAGCATCCGCTGAAACCCGTAGGGGCGGGGGTCGCTGTTGCAACACGCTTCGATCTTCTTGACGAAAGGCAAGGGCAATTCCTCCATCTTCCGCCACGTGAAGAGTTCGATCGATTGGATCAAAGATGAAAACCGGCCGGTCCTTTGCAACGACGCAATAAACTGGCGCCAGTCGAAACTCTCCAAGTTGGCCCCGCAAGGAAAAACGGCGACCTTACTGGTTTCGCCGCCGCTCTTCCGCCGATTGACCGGATAACCTGGGTACCGCAGAATCTGTATCAGGTCCCCAGGATGCCGGGCAGACGCAGACCATGCTCCTTGGCGCAATCAACTGCGATCTCATAGCCCGCATCCGCATGCCGCCAGACACCGCTGGCCGGATCGTTCCACAACACACGCTCAAGGCGTTTCGCGGCCTCGGGCGTCCCGTCGGCGCAAATCACCACACCAGCATGCTGCGAAAAGCCCATACCAACACCACCACCATGGTGCAGGCTAACCCAGGTCGCACCCGAGGCGGTGTTGACCAACGCGTTTAGAAGCGGCCAGTCGCTCACCGCGTCCGAGCCATCTTTCATGGCTTCGGTTTCGCGATTGGGTGAGGCCACCGAACCGGAATCAAGGTGGTCGCGGCCAATCACAACCGGTGCCTTCAATTCGCCGTTGGCGACCATTTCGTTAAAAGCCAGCCCGGCCTTGTGGCGATCTCCCAGCCCGATCCAGCAAATCCGCGCCGGCAGACCTTGGAATTCGATCCGATCCTGCGCCATGTCGAGCCAGTTGTGCAGATGGGCGTTGTCCGGAAACAGCTCCTTCATCTTCTGGTCGGTCTTGTAGATATCCTCGGGATCACCCGACAACGCACACCAGCGGAACGGTCCGATCCCCTTGCAGAACAGCGGGCGGATATAGGCTGGAACGAAGCCGGGGAAGGCAAAGGCATTTTCCAGCCCCTCCTCCAGCGCCATCTGGCGGATGTTGTTGCCATAGTCCACGGTCGGCACGCCGTCATTGTGGAAGGCGACCATTGCTGCCACTTGCACCTTCATAGACGCGCGGGCCGCGGCTTCGACAACCTTGGGCTCGGTCTGGGCGCGGGCGCGCCATTCCGCAACGCTCCAGCCCTGCGGCAGATAGCCATTGATCGGATCATGCGCCGATGTCTGGTCCGTCACGATATCCGGACGGATGCCGCGCTTGTGGATTTCAGGGAAGATATCGGCGGCGTTACCGATCAGCGCGACCGACTTGGCCTCTCCGGCCTCGGTCCAGCGGCGGATCATCTCGAGGGCTTCGTCGAGCGAATGGGTCTTCTCGTCCACATAGCGGGTCCGCAGACGGAAGTCCGCGCTCTTCTCGTCGCATTCCACGGCCAGACAGCAGGCGCCGGCCATCACAGCCGCGAGGGGCTGGGCGCCGCCCATGCCGCCAAGGCCGCCGGTCAGAATCCACTTGCCCGTGAGGTCGCCGCCATAGTGTTGACGACCAGCCTCGGCGAAGGTTTCGTAAGTGCCCTGCACGATGCCCTGGGTGCCGATGTAGATCCAGGAACCGGCCGTCATCTGGCCGTACATCATCAACCCCTTCTTATCGAGCTCGTTGAAGTGATCCCAGTTGGCCCAGTGCGGCACGAGGTTCGAGTTGGCGATCAGAACTCGTGGTGCATCAGCGTGGGTTTTGACCACGGCAACCGGCTTGCCCGATTGCACGAGCATGGTTTCATCTGCTTCAAGGTCTTTCAACGTGTCGACCATCAAGTCAAAGTCCTGCCACGAACGCGCGGCTCGGCCGATACCGCCATAGACCACCAGCTCATGGGGGTTCTCGGCCACATCCGGATGCAGGTTGTTCATCAGCATTCTCATCGGAGCCTCTGTCAGCCAGCTCTTGGCGGTGATCTCACTGCCGGTAGGCGGGAAGACGTCGCGAATATTATGACGCGGGTTGTTCATTGCTGTCTCCTCAGGATTGCAACGCGCCGTTCAGCGCGATGTCTTCTAGCTGTTTCAGGATTTTCTCAATCACCGGGCGGACGCGCTGTGCACGGTCCTCGCGGTAGGTCCAGGGCGCGACCTCATCCATGTAGGCGCTCTGTGCCATCTCCATTTGGATTGCGTGGGTTCCAGTCTCCGGCTGGCCGTAGTGGCGAGTGGTCCATCCGCCCTTGAAGCGACCGTTTAGCACCGACGGAAACTCTGCCGCGTCGACACAGATTTGTGTGACCGCGCGCTCGATCGACTCGGCACAGGTCGTGCCATTGTTGGTCCCGACACAAAAAACTGGCAGGGTTCCGTCGAACAGAAACGGGATTTGCGAGCGGATCGAATGGCAATCATAGAGGATCGCAACACCGTGTTTAGCTTTTACACGCTCCAGCTCCGCGCTCAACGCGGCATGATACGGGGCATGGTAGGCACGGCGACGCTCCTCGATCTCTTCCTCGGACGGTTCCTGCCCTTCCTGCCAGATCGGGTCGCCATTGAAATCGATCGTCGGGCAAAGCGTCGTGGTGTTCTGCCCGGGATAAAGCGATACGCCTTCGGGATCGCGATTGGCATCGATCACATAACGATGGACGTGAGACTGAACGACTGTCGCCCCGCTCAAAAGGCCTTCGTGAAGGCGATCGATGTGCCAATCGGTATCGTCCAGCCCCTGACCACGAATGTTCAGCCGGTCAAACAGGTCATCAGGCATCCATGTGCCACCGTGAGGCTGTCCCAGTACAATGGGGCTGTCGCCAGATTTGACAGTAAACAGGTTCATGCATCCAGCTCCGGCAAGGTCACTCCGGCAACCGCGGTCAAAGCACCCGAGCCGACAAGGCGCGCGGCCTCTTCAAGGTCCGGCGCCATGTAGCGATCCTGATCAAGGCTCGACACGCTCTCACGCAAACGGGAATACACGGCCTGCAAGGGAGCACTGGTTGTGAGCGGCGCGCGAAATTCGACACCCTGCGCCCCGCAAAGCAGCTCCACACCCAGAATGTAATTCAGGTTCTCTACCATACGGGTCAGCCGCCGTGCGCCATGTGCCGCCATCGAAACATGGTCTTCCTGGTTGGCACTGGTCGGCGTCGAGTCGGTCACGCAGGGATTGGCCAGATGCTTGTTTTCACTCATCAGGGCAGCCGTTGTTACTTCGGCAATCATCAACCCCGAATTGAGGCCGGGATCACTCGCAAGGAACGGCGGCAGGTCAAAGCTCAGCGTTGGATCGACCATGAGCGCGATACGTCGTTGGCTGATTGCACCCAGCTCGGAAACCGCAAGGGCAATCATGTCAGCGGCAAAGCCCACCGGCTCGGCATGAAAGTTCCCGCCGGAAACGATCATGTCGGCCTGCGTCAGAACCAGCGGGTTATCGGTGGCGGCGTTCGCTTCTATCTCGAGGGTGAACGCAGCTTGCCGCAGAACATCCATCGCAGCGCCCGTCACCTGAGGCTGACAGCGAATGCAATAGGGGTCCTGCACACGGCTGTCACCATCCCGGTGGCTTTCGCGGATCACCGAACCTGCCAAGATCGCGCGCATGGCAGCGGCTGCCTCGATCTGGCCGCGCTGTCCACGCAGCGTGTGAATCTCTGGTTGTAACGGTGCGGTCGAGCCCATGATCGCGTCAGTGGACATGGCTGAGATAACCAGAGCATTCTGCGCTGCGCGCCACGCCTGAAACAGTCCAGCCAAACCAAAAGCCGTCGAGAACTGGGTGCCGTTGATGAACGCCAGCCCCTCTTTCGGGCCAAGCTGGATCGGCGCAAGGCCCGCACGTTCAAGTGCCTCGGAACCGGGCAAAATCTCGCCTTCGTACTCGGCCTCCCCCTCACCGATCACTACCGCTGCCATATGCGCCAGGGGGGCCAGATCGCCAGAGGCGCCGACCGAGCCCTGAGCAGGGATCACGGGGCTGACACCACGCTCAAGCATCCCCTGAAGCAGCTCGATGTATTCCCAGCGAACACCCGAGGCACCACGGCCAAAACTCAGGAGCTTCAGCGTCATCACAAGGCGTACCATATGCGTTGGAATCCGCTCGCCGACACCGCAACAGTGACTGAGAATAAGGTTACGCTGCAGGGTCGCAGTGTCGTCCTTGGCGATCTTCATCGACGCGAGCTTACCGAAACCGGTGTTCACACCATAGACCGGCACGTCGCCAGATGCCGCAGCCGCGATTCGCGAAGCCGCCTCTTCAACCGCCGGGCGGCAGGCCTCGTTGAGGCGCACGGGTTTCTCATTCCAATAGACCTCCGCGAGTTGTGACAGGGTCACTTCGCCGGGGATGAGTTCAAGGGCGCTCATTCGCAGCCTCCCAAATATCGTTTGTAAAGGGGGTTGAACCCGATGCGGTAAGCCAATTCCGCCGGGTGCTGGACGTTCCAGACGGCAAGGTCGGCACGTTTGCCGCCTTCGATCGTTCCGCAATCCTTCAGACCAAGCGCGCGGGCTGCATTGCGCGTCACCCCTGCCAAAGCCTCTTCAGGCGTCATGCGGAAAAGGGTGCACCCCATGTTCATGGTCAAGAGAAGCGAGGTAAGTGGCGAAGATCCGGGGTTAGCATCGGTCGCGAGCGCCATCGGCACACTATGCCGACGTAGGGACTCGATTGGAGGCACCTGGGTTTCGCGGAGCGTATAGAAGGCACCGGGCAGAATGACCGCAACGGTGCCTGCAGCAGCCATCGCCGCGACCCCCTCATCATCCAGATACTCGATGTGATCCGCGCTCATTGCGCCATAGCTGGCGGCGAGCTTTGCGCCGCCAAGGTTGGAGAGCTGCTCAGCATGCAACTTGACCGGCAGCCCCAATTCCCGCGCCATGTCAAAGACACGGGCAATGTGCTCGGGCTGAAACGCGATTCCCTCACAGAAACCGTCAACGGCATCCACCAATCCTTCGGCATGGGCCGCGCGCAGAGCCGGAATGCAAACATCGTCAATATAGCGGTCATGCTCGCCCGCCATTTCCGGCGGCAGCGCATGCGCACCGAGGAAAGTTGTCAGCACCCGCACCGGGCGCTCCTGGGCAATCCGGCGGGCAGCCCGCAACATGCGCAGCTCCGTTTCATGGTCGAGGCCATAGCCCGACTTGACCTCGAGGACAGTCACACCCTCGGCAATGAGGGCATCAACGCGCGGAAGCGCATCTGCCAGCAGCTGGTCTTCTGATGCGGCCCGCGTCGACTTGACGGTCGAGACAATACCGCCCCCCGCCCGCGCGACTTCTTCGTAAGTCGCGCCGTTCAATCGCATTTCGAATTCCTTGGCGCGATTGCCACCAGAAACCACATGCGTGTGGCAATCGATCAGGCCCGGGGTAACGAGGCGACCACCTAGATCGTGCGCTTTGAGACTTGTGTATTGCTCGGGCAACTCAGCCTGCGGACCAGCCCACACAATTTTCCCGACCTCAATGACCACTGCCCCACTCTCAATCATGCCGTAGGGAGCATCACCCACCAGTGTGGCCAGCTTTGCATTCGTCAGCAGCACAAGAATTCCCCTTGTTATATTGCACAAAAATGTTTTATGTCTGCTCATAAAAAGCTGTCAAGCAGGAAAATCAGGATGAAAACCATTTGGGCGAACCAGGCTTTGACAGCCAAGGGATGGGCGAGCCACGTCAGTGTAGAGATCGGTGCCGATGGGCGCATCGTCAACGTGGACGAGGACACGCCGCCCAGAGGGCACCGGGTTGAAACCCTGCTCCCCGCACCTGCAAACAGCCACAGCCACGCCTTCCAACGCGCGATGGCTGGCCTGACCGAGAAGCGCGGCGAAAACCCGACCGACAGCTTCTGGACCTGGCGCAAGCTCATGTACGACTTCCTCGGACGGGTGACGCCGGATCAGGTAGAAGCGATTGCCGCGCTGGTCCAAATGGAGATGCTCGAGGCTGGCTACGCCACCAATGTAGAGTTCCACTACCTGCACCACCAAGCCGACGGCAGTTCCTATGCCCAGCTTGGCGAAATGTCCGAGCGCATCGCGGCTGCGGCCTCCGAAAGCGGCATAGGACTGACCCTACTGCCGGTCCAATACCAATACGGCGGCTGCGACAAACGCGCTCTGACCCAAGGCCAGCTGCGCTTCGGAAACGATCCCGAGCGCTATGCCCGGCTGCTTGATGAAGCTGGTAGGGCGCTCAAAACCCTGGCGCCTGATGCCCGGCTGGGCGTGGCCCCTCACAGCCTGCGCGCCGTTGCACCCGAACAGCTGCGCGACGCCGCAACCCTTGTGCCCGAGGGTCCCGTTCACATTCACATCGCAGAACAGATTCCCGAGGTTGAGGAAGTTCAAGCCGCCTGGGGCGCAAGGCCAGTAGAATGGGCCCTCGACAATCTCGACCTCGACCAACGCTGGTGCATGATTCATGCCACCCAGATGCTGCCGAACGAAACCAAAGCACTGGCCGCAACCGGTGCCATCGCTGGCCTTTGCCCGATCACCGAGGCCTCGCTGGGTGACGGCATCTTCGATGGCGTTCGCTGGATGGATGCGGGTGGCAGGATCTCGGTAGGATCAGACAGCAACATCCTGATCTCCCTCGCCGAAGAGATGCGCGTTCTCGACACCACCCAGCGCCTGCGCGACCACACCCGCGCCGCATTGGCCGACGCCACCACATCCACCGGACGTCGGATCTTTTCAGGTATCTGCGAAGGCGGGGCGCTGGCCGCAGGGCGTAGTTCCGGCTCCATCGCCGTAGGACAATGGGCAGACCTTCTGTCGCTGGATATGAACCACATCAACCTGGCCGGCCTTCGGGGCGACACCATCCTGGATTCGTTTGCGTTTACCGGGGACAACCGGATGATCAGCGACGTGTGGGCCGCGGGACGTCACATGGTCAGGGACGGGGCACATGTTCGGCGCGCCGAGATCACCTCTCGCTACAGGAAAGCGGTCGCTCATCTGCGCGAAGGGGCCTGATCAGAACCGCGTGGTCATCCGATGCCCGCGCTGGAATACCATGCGCACATATGTGATCGGCTCTCCGCGCCACCACGTTGACCGCTCGGCCAGGAACAGCGGATTCCCTACCGCACAGCCAAGATGGCTGGCCAGAACTTCATCCGACGCCGTCGCAGAAAAACTGATTTCAGCATCCGAGAACGGCACGGTTTCCACCAGCCATTCATTCGGGCTCGTCTCGGAAAAATCCACATCCGCGGCGTTCGGCAGGGCCGCAAGGTTAATCCAGCGATCCTCGTACTGATAGGGGTTGTTGTCGGCATAGTGCACGCAGACGAGGTGCAGAACCTGCCCTCTATCTCCAAGCCCCATCCGCGCCCGCAACCAATCCGGCGTATCGCACAGGTCCCGACGCACAAGCGCGTAGCGGTACATCCTGCCACTGGCCTCGATTTCCTCGCGCACTACGGGGATCTCGAACTGGGCGCGCCGAACCGGAGACATCCTGACCCGAGTTCCTGCCTTGCGCTTACGCTCAACGAGCCCTTCTTCAGCCAGTTCTCGTACCGCACGGTTAACCGTTGCGCGCGCGCACTGAAACTCGGCAGCAAGATCAATTTCGTTCGGGATCAACTCACCAGGCCCCCAATCGCCATCCACAATTCGGGTTCGGATAACTTCTTTGACATCCCGGAAAGCTGCCTTCATCGAGCCCCACCCCTTCGACAGTGAAGAAAATTTACAGCAACAAAACTTAGTTAAGTGCGAATTTATTTGCAATTCACTACAAGGGAAACTTCTCAGACGCAAAAAATATGGAGTTTTCCCACGTTTCAACCTCCGCTTTGCGGTGAAATTCCACAACGAAAATCATTTGCCTAGACATATTACCCGCTACACTCTCACTGTAGGGCACTGACCCGAATGGCAGGCCCTCGGGGGCGCACACTGCGCAGCCCCCCCCCAATCCCAACGTCACGCAAGCGATGCGCAACCGAGGTCAAACCCTGATGCAGCTGCTTGCCCTGAAGTCCGGACAAACACCCGTACCTAGTCCGCTACCATCCCCGGTACTGAAGCCCTTCCAGCGTAATTCAAACATCGAGGGCTTCCAGCACAACATAAAACTACCAACGCGCTGTTGCTGTGCGAATTGCGAAGCAGCAGAACGCCCGCACTCTCCCAATAGAAACGGGCACCGCGTTAGTCTTTACTTGGTAAAATGGTGCCCGGGGGCGGAATCGAACCACCGACACGAGGATTTTCAATCACACTACCAATAATGAAATCAAGGAGTTATTGGTGAGTGTATCATTTTGTGTATAACTTTCACTCGAAGAGATCAGAAATTTCGGTCAAGTATTTGAAATATCATCATCATTTTTCCACGAATAGATTCACACCCTCCCCAAGCCAGATACTCAAAAGCCCACGCTTAACCACTTGGGCCGGACCGCTTCCAATATGATCAACCTTCCAGCTTTGCAGGGCGCCCATACTCGTTTTCCTTGTGCTCCATAAACTTTGGGGTTGCCGAAATGCGTGGATAAAGAGCCTTTTCGTGCTCTCTGATAGAACTGCAAAGTTTGTCATGCAGACCTCCAAGACGCTCAACATTCAACATATCCTGAGCGATGTTACGAAACACTCGGGCAAATGGTTGATTCTTGTAGTGCCTAAATAGTTGATCGAATTTCGTACTCACGCCCAGGTTAACTCCCGTGAAACCTACCGACAGTGAAAACTGCAGGCCATTGCCAGTGGACACGGCGTATTTCTTCATCAACTTTGCGCACGATTGGTCCACATATTTCAGAACATTGTTGACCTCCTTGAACTTGTCCGCCGCAGACAAGTGAGAAAGGTTATGAAAAACGGTTCTACATTCTTTGAACTCGCGCCTGTTTCGCAGCTCTAACGCCAGCTCGATACACTGTTTAGGGTTATCTGTTTTAGAGATTAGGTAGGCTGTGAAGAAAGGTAGGCGAACTGCAAATTGAGCTTGCCCGCTGGGTTCAAGAATGGATGACAGCGTCTGTTGAGACTTCTCTTTGAGGTTTTGAAGTAGGCCAGAAACTTGAGACGGATAGTCAATCCGGTAACAACTCTCACAGAAGGCGTCGCGAAGAGGAGCCAAGAAAACATCCGCACCTTCCATATGGGCGATTGCATTGTAGAAATGAGAGCGCTCAGCAGCCCAGCCATAGCCAAAAATCAGCCGATCCAAAGCGGTTTTTCCATCTTCTCCTCGGAATTGCGGGTTGCTTGTGCTGAAGGCGTGCACGAGATCCTTAGCATCACGAATTTCAGGCTGTTCAACTACATTGATCGCCGGGCTGTGATCATCGTCTGATGCAACCAGCTTGCGATCAGTTTCTTCGTTGCGGAATGCACTGTCGATTGCTTCCTCATATCTTGGGCGCTTTGGATTAGTCACCAAATAAGAAAGTGTCAGATACTCGCTTGAAACCCAAACATCCCATCTCAATTGCGGGTCAATTCGCAAAGATTCAAAGAAACTGACGACATCCCCAGCGGGCTTCGAATCTTCGAACGAAAATGTCATGCTACGTGCAAAATTAGCAGCATCTGCTGAAATTTCTGAGTGCTTGTCAGCATCGACGCTTGAGAAATTTATGAAGTCAAAGTTCCGAAGCCTTTTAGACCGATACTCTTCCTTGTAATCATCAACTCCTAACAACTGGTCGCTGAACAAGATTGCGGTCACAAGCTTTTCCAAACACAGAATATCGTTATCGATATAGTTCAGATTCAACGTCTGGCTGACGCCGGTGATGCGCTCCACTCCGCTCAGCGTGGCGTTATCAACTAGGATGCGACGGTTGGTACTCACTGGAAAATCCTATTGAAACTGACGCTTGGAGTTATGGGCGGTGAAACATGACCGCTTCGCCAAACACATCTCACTCTGCCGAGGTTGAGTCGACAACCTGCTGCCATTTCCACAGACGTCCTGAGGAAACCAATACCACTGAAGAAAATCTGAGTTAAAACGTTTCCACACTTCAATCCATCCACTTAGCGATAGCATCGTGAAGCATCCATGGGGAAGGAGCGGTGCACTTAACCTCTGTAGTCGAACTGGCGGTGAAATAGCACCATTCTTCATCATCCGAAGACCACTCGCCGATGATTTCACCATCGATGAGCAGCACGTCGCCGCTGAAAGAACCGTTGTGATAACCGGTCATTATGATGCCGTGACGGACCATGCCTCCGGCATCAACCAGACCACAAATGGCACGAAACTGGCTACGTACAGATTCCAGAGCTTCGCCTGACAACACACCGACTTCAAAGGTACGATACTTCACCGTACCGACGAAGCTGCCATTACTTTCGTCAGATGATATCTCACAGGACAAGTCGCCATATTCATCAACAATTTTTTGCATTGTTCCAATTTTCATAGTTAGGGCAGTTTGAAATTGAGTATTTTCAATACCTCAAAGAAAGCGCCGAAATGGTGTTTGGAAAGATGATTCTAGCTCTGTCCCACCGGCTTCAATTGAATCACATTTGACCCAGAAGCTTCCAAAGAGCGGCCAAAAATCGCCAACTCTCCCGAACGCGGCAGAGACAACCTCTGACGAACTTGTCCGAGCAGCAACTCGCTTCCATCTTCAATTGCTTCAATAGCACGCCGAAACATGCGCGGCTTCTCAAGAGGCATTTCCTTGTCGAAAGGCTCCCCCCGCTTGCCACGGTACCCATTCTTCGAGGCGCGAATATTCAATGCCCGTGCCCATTCAGAGTCGCAGACGCCTAGGTCCTGTGCGCGTTTGATTTGGGCAAGAATTGAAATCCCCCATTCTTGCTTATGTGAAGCAAACTCCTCCAAAGACGGATACTGTACGGTTCTCAAGAATGAGTCACGCGGGAAAAGCAGTGCGCCGGCAAATCTGTGCGCTTGTTTCTCGATTGCCTGATAGGTTTTGGCGTGGCGGACCTCTTTTTCAGAGACCGAGCCAAAGTGAGCCAGAACATGGTAGAGCTCATGCGCAAGATTGAAACGCATCCGTACCGCGGATGATTCAAGGGTGTTAGCACCGACAATTGGGCGTTGAATGTGGTCAGCCCATCGGGAATACCCAGATTGCTTCTCGTTCTCGATGTCGAAGGCGAGAACAGGGATACCAATATTCTCAAGTGCCAAACACATATCGGGAATTGGGTATGCACCCAAGCCCCAAGCGTCACGACAATGGTCGGCCAAATCTTCAATTTGCTCATTTGAAACAGCCGCCCAATTCAGCGGCCAATTCTCAAGACGAGGCAACTCAAGCCTCGGGAAATCAACATATTCACTCAAGATCCCAAAAGCTTCGGCTGCCCAGTCAATACGTTGCGAAGTCTTGTTTTGTGAGCGCAGCGGTTCAGACGCCTGCCGACGCCAGAAAACCGGACCACTCATCGGAGGAGGTGTTGGCCTCAGGAAAAACTGACGTGGGAAGGCTGTTCTTTCAACAATTGCGTCGAAGGTTTCCTGCTTAGGCAGCGAGTCACCAGACTCAAGAGCGGTCAACGCATTCGTCGAGATATCCAACATGCCGCTTAGAGCAGTTTTAGTTAACCCATGCGCTTCTCGAGCTTGGGTTAGCCGACCACTAACAAATCCTTCTACCCGCTTCATCGCTCAACGTCTTTCTCTCCCAGATTACTTTTCAGCGTAACTACGACACGGTCCTCCTGAGTGCGGCTAGCAGCTTGCACAGAATAGAAGTTCGACCAGTCAAGCATCGCGCTGAGCTCGCCGTTCATCACGTTTGCCTTGAAAAGCCAAGAGCTAAATGAAGCATCGGGGACAACGAGCCGCATCATTTCAAGAGCGGTATCTCTACGATTGAAACCACCCGACCTCATTCCATGTTGAACTACAGCAAGTATCGTATTTCGGGCGTCGATCCTCTGACGCCAGCCATCGCCGAGGTCCATCTCAAGTTGTCGAATGGCAAAGTGTGACGCCGCCAAGTCAGCTTTATACGCTGCATGTTCAGGTCGTGCCGACAAATTGTCGATGGGCTCAGTTACCACTAAGAGTTGACCAATCTGGCCAACAACAATTTGCTGACCATTACATGCAAGTGACTTCACCTGAAATGGAGTGCCATGGTCAGTGCATGAACGCATCAGCGCCCTCATCCCGCTGCTGCGCCGGGCCCGCCGAACCGTTTGCAGATCGATCCGGTCCAACTCGGAGTGCGGGCGAGTTATCGAAAATACGCCGGGAGGGCTGACAACATCCTCGTAGTTCTTTGCATACTCACCGCGAAGGGCATCTTGGAGCGACGTCATAAAGGGTTCTTGGAGATCCCTCTGCAAGGTGTTCAATATTTCAGATTCGCTCATTAGACTACTCATCGGCATCAAGTTGAGCGGAATATTTCACGAAAAACACCAAGTGACAAGGGGTGAGGCTCATTTTTGGCAATCCGGTAAGAACCCACCAAATCGTTTGGGCTAGTTTTTCGGTTGGATCATTGAGCTATCGGCAGCGGTCCTCGGGTATCACGAGACGATCGCAATGATGCTCACGCAGACACCTTCCTCTCCCCAACGGAAGCTGCTACGACTGCACCTGACATGGCAGACGCGGCCATGTTGGGGCGTGGAAACCCCTTCTCTGACTAGGCCGAAACTCGGCTGAACACCTTTGACCTATGGTCGGGGTGCCTGTGTTATACAACAGGCCCCGGCTAAAGGCACAGGGTCCGTGTCAGAGCGGATTTCCAACACCCCGATCACCAGTCAACCGCGAGGGCGCTCGCAGATCGGGGCCTTATGCAGCCAAGTCGTGTGAATAGTATGCGTTTCGGCGTGGCTCGGTCCTGCGACAGCATTTGTGGCTACATAGCAGCTCACAAGCTTTCGAAACTATCTCTCACTAAATTCTGTTGGCCTGTTCGCATTCAGGGGGGATCACCCTTTTGCCAAGGCTCCAGCCGACCAAACCTCTGTTGGAGGTTGGCAGGCCAATACCAGTGACCCGACATCAATATTCAGGTGCATATCGACCCATGAAGAAACTAACTATTTCAGCCCTTGTAGCATTTTCCCTAGCAACATTCGGTGTGGTTGGCCAAGGCGCTGCCGAAGCGATTCCTCAAACGCAACAGGCAGAGCAATCACGTTGGCTTTTGGAGGTCGCTTTCAAAAAGCTTTCGGAGCGCGACCGCATCCAAATCCAACTCCATTTGGCCGAATACGGTCTGTACAACAGCACGCTAGATGGTCTTTGGGGAGGGAACACCGCTGCCGCGCTGAATATTGCCGCCGACATGATGGAACAAAACATGGGCGGCGAACTAAGCTTGATCACGTTGGATCGGTCAAAGGCCTTTCTCAAACAGTTTGTGGACGGATCGGCCAGCGCGTACATGTGGGGAGAAGGTGGCGAGTGCGACGGCTGTGCCGAAAGCGACCAGCAAATTCTGACTTCAACAGGTAACACAGTTTTCTTGCCAGAAAACTTTCGGTGCAACTCTATCCCTCGCACACGGGAGTCTGGAATTCTTGAAACGGGTAGCCCGCAATGGACCAAAGCCATGGACAAGGTCGATGCCCTGGTGATGTCCTTTGACCGATCCGTCCAACAAGGACGAAACATTAGCGCTTCCGACAGGCGTCAAATCGAAGAAATCATCAGCAGATATGAAATACCTTACGCGGCTGAAATGTATGGATACGCGCTTTACCAGTCAGGCGACCTCAAAAGAGCACATGAAATCTGGGCGACAGCTGCAATATACGGCGAACCCAGTAGCGCCTCGTTGCTGACGGTTTCACTGATGGGAGGATACGACGAATTCAAACATTTGAAGTTCGAAAATTTCCCCTCAACCGAAGTGATCACACATTGCTTGCGCTTTGCAGCGAGCGAGGGAGTAGAGAACGCGAAACTTTGGCTGGCAGCCGGTTTCGTTGGAGATACAGACGTTCCTGAGGGCGTTCGAAATACTCTGGGGATCGATACCACCCAAGCCCGGTGGTTGCTTAACTCGCTTTCTTCGAACGCGAAAAACGAAATGGCAAACGACATTTCAAGCATTTTGGCGCTGGCTGACGCGGAAGATCAAAAAGAACGCTCCGCGCAAGAGCGTCAAGCTGCCAGTGCTTTACGAGAGTTAACCTCAAAATGCGACGATTTGGTCAAACTGAAAGGCATCTGCTGGGCGCAGGCGATCGATGAGATGGAAACGTCTCTCATTTCACAGGGGTACAAGTGTGATATCGGCCCTATCCGAGGTCGCGCCTGTGAAGCTGGCAAAGCAGAGGTTTACATTTCCGACGTGGGCATTTCGTTCAATTGCACTGCATTTGAAATCTGCCCATACGATTTTGAAGAAGTTTCAAGCTTTCTCATTGAGCAGGGCTTAGTTGCATCGATGGAGAAAGGCCGAAGCTTTGAAACACCAAATGAATTTACGTCTATTCAACTTACCCTGTTAGGGTTTGATACACCCAGCCAGCCATACTGGCTTTTTTTCAGTTGTGGCAAAGGCCCAAAAGGGCAAGAGCTTTGCGTTGAGCAACCCGAGGGCGGTGAAGTCAGGATTGTACTGAGGAAGAACACCTATGGCGCTGCAACACCCAGCTTTCAGTGAGATAGCGAGTGGTAGATCAAGAACCTAAGGCCATTTGAACCAAGGCACCTTTTCCTTTCTGGATTTGCTCCTTCAAACTCCCATTTCTTGATGCCATAGTGCCTCAGCAAGCTTGGCATTTTGGTTAGAATTCAATTGACTTCCTTTTCTCTAGAACCCCGCCTCACCAGAGAGGTTTGGCAAAAATTAAGAGAAGGGCCAGTTCCACTCGTTGATCCGACTGATTTTGGGAACATTCGGAGCTTTGTAGCTGAATACAACGAGCGACTTAAAAGCCGAAGCTACGTTCCCAATGTGGTTCATGGCTACTTGGGTCTTCAAAAGGGGAACGGGGTAACACGATTTCTTCCAATCCTCACCAAGGAAGACATGGCAATATATTACCATCTTTGTGGCTACATCGGCGAAAAGGTACTGAAGAAGGAACCTAACGTTTTTGGTGGTTGGCGTTCTATTCCGGTGACTCCCAGAGCGCCAAAAACGTTAACTCACACTAAGGATGAGATTGAGGCGAAGGCAGCTCAAGCGGGGTATTTCTTTGACACCTTCTCCGACACGATGTGGCTCGAGCAGTTCAAAAATTTCACGCAACTTATCCGAGAACTGTCAAAACAAGCGTCTAGCGGGACTTACGTCGCAACCACCGACATAGCCAATTTCTATGATTCGATTGAACTTCCGCGTCTTGTCCAAAAGCTACGGCGTGATGTCCAAGGAGAGTTGCACGAGGAAATCGAGCTCTTGGAAATGTTCTTAGCGCTTTGGGATCGAAGGACGACTGGGTACAGCCGTTCGTCAAAAGGTATCCCTCAAGAGATTATCTCCGATGGCTCACGCTTCCTGTCGCATTACTATCTACAAGATTTTGACGGGAAGTTCATGGATTACTGCAGAAGGAACAAACTACTCTACGTTCGTTGGGCGGATGACATGTTGATTTTCGGGCCAAGCAAAAGGGCTTTGGAGCACGCGATCCACAGGGCCTCACGGATTCTGCTGTCAGAAGGGCTCAACCTCAATGCGCACAAAACAAGGATTCTTAGCCGTAATGAACTAGCACGCAATCGCGGCTTGGACGTCTTGAGCGCCATAGATTCAAGGAATGCCGCCGACTTTCGCAGGAAGTTGCGCTCAGCGATTTCATGGCATCGACAAGGAAACCAGCTACGCTTGGACACGGTTTTTCGAGCATCTCTTGGTTACACATTCAGGCTAGGTAAAAATGCCAAGACGTTTGAAAAGAATTTCCTATTTGAGACAGTAGACGAGAATCCAGACATTCTTGCAACGCTCAATGACGTCCAGTTGATACGACTGATTTCAATCGCAGATGATCCGAAGGAGATGTTTGTGAAAGTCAGAAGCTCTTGTCTGACTCGTCCATATGCGGGAGCTAGAGCCAACTTCCTTCTGTTGATTAGAAAACATAGCAGGGGGCTTGTCCGCATAGGAATTTCTGAAAGGCTACAAAAATCCTCTGTTGAAATGATCGCAAGAGAAAGCGGTGACAGCGTGATAATCAGAACCATCTGCGCTCCCCCAGCCTTGGCAGCCATCCCCTAAGATCGCCTACTTTCTGGGAACTTGTCAGCAAGGGTTTCCACACCCTCAGGCCTGTAATGGAACATTCGTTCAAACTCTGGATCTTCAAAATCAGGTCGCCAAAAGGGTTCGTAGCTCGCAATGAAATCACGATTTTCAAGCACGAGAATTTCATTTGGCTTATATTGCACCGACGCGGCGACTTCCGAGCCCTTTAGGTTTCCAGAAACACATACTCTCAGGCAATCTCCATCCACGAGCTTCCGGTCAATCTCCTCCACCGAGTGCTTGTCGATGAAAAACGTTTGCACAGCTGTTGTTAAAAAAGGTGGAGCGATTGCAGGGCTAACGGTCCAATCGCGACCGAGTTTGAAATACGAGCTTATCGAACAATTTTCTAACCTCGACACGCTAGCATTGAGAAAGATCACCATAAATCTTTGCTCCTCGAGGCAGTAGTAGGCATATCTTGAGAAAACTATGGTGTTTGCTGATGGCCGAAGTGCCTTTACCGTTAGAAGCGAGACGGCTCCCGCAAACAGCCCAACCCCCACTAATGCCTCCAAAATTGAAAGGGCTTTCCCGAAGCCATTAGGCGATATGTCTCCGTAGCCAACAGTCAGGATGGTGACGAAATTGAAATAGATAGTGTCGAGTACTCCGACAGCCTTACCGTCAGATCTCTGAATCCACTGCGCTTCACAACACTTTAATCCGACAATCTCAATCGAACTGACCATCATGACAACGCCAACGTAGGTGATCAAACCGAAGAGGACCAACCGCCAGAAAGACGTATCATCCACGAGCTTGAGAAACTTTCCTTGGCGTCTTCTAGGTAGCTGATGATATTTGCTATTTTCACTCATTATCAATTCTTTCGAAAGGGTCGGCAGTAGCATCAAGTGCTTTAGGTGAGGTCCTCATTTCAAATCTGCACACACTTCTACAAGGCTTACTCGCAAACCAGAAGACGTGCTTTTCCGATCCCGGACCCAAATTCGGTTGAAATGCAGAACGGTCTCTCGGATGCCTTCTACGACAAACCAAGGTTTGCTTTGTACGGAGGGTCCGAATTGACAGAATACGTTGCCTATTATCGGGTTTCGACGGAACGGCAGGGCCGGTCTGGCCTTGGGCTGGAAGCCCAACGTGCGATGGTCGAGCAGTTCCTTCAACCACATGACAAAGTGATTGCCGAATTCACGGAAATCCAGTCTGGAAAACGCGATGACCGGGCAGAGTTGTGGAATGCAATCAACCTCACCAAGAAAACCCGGTCGAAGCTGCTGATCCCGAAGCTCGACCGCTTCTCCCGAAAGGTGTCATTCATCTCGGGTATCATTGACCAAGGAATTGAATTGGTCGTCTGCGAGCATCCAAACGTCTCAACATTCTTCCTGCACCTGCTGGCCTGCTTTGCCGAAGAGGAACGCAGACAGATTTCAGAACGGACCAAAGCGGCACTCAGAGCGGCAAAGAACCGTGGGACCGTGCTTGGCCGGAATGCTCATGCCCTGAACGCCAAGCGCCAATCAGAAAAGCGGGATTTCTTCGAGACCATCCGGGATGAGTTTGAACGAGCCTTCGAGGAGGCTGGTACGTTCTCAGGAACCGCACGGCTGCTGAACGAGCGGGGTGTCCGAACCGCCAAGGGCGGCAAATGGTATCCGCAGACGGTTCGGAACTACTCAATTGGCATGTCTGATGATACATGGCGATAAATAGAGTAAGCCCAACACCTTCGTTACTTGGATCAACCACCCATCAAGCAACGACATGGACTTGGCTTGAATTCGCACTCTGGACGCTAGCCAGAGCGGGGTTGTCTCGTATCCCAAACAACATTTAGCCATCTTCACACTCGCTCAGCATTCGCCTATCAACGAACCTAGAAGGCTAGCTGAAAGGCTCCGAGCCGATCACAGTTTTCGAAAAGAGGTTTTTCATGTCGAGCACCACAGATTATGTGATTGAGAAAATGTGGGCACACGCGCAGCGGTTCGTCTCCCAAGTTTCATTCACCTGCCCGGAATGCAACGAATACATCGAAACTGAAGTCGATGTACCAGAGCCAAATTTCGCTGCCGACAAGACATCGGACATGACCAGCGACGATGTGACGGAAGTAGAATGCCCCAAATGCGGAGAGTGCTTCTCTGCCTATGCTTATGCAGGACCATCTCACTGCTCAATAGAGTTGAACGACTATCCAGAAACCTCGGTAAGCGCTGATATCCCACATTACACACAGCCAGACGATTGGGACGACTACGAACTTCCAAAAGATCCGTTTCAGATATTCATGACAACGACGACCGAATTGCGGTCCATGTTGAAGATGCACGGCAGTGCAGATCCCGAAGCTTTGATGAATCGGATGATCTTCTCGCAGGTCATCGCTGCGTTTGAGGCATATTTTTGCGACACGCTTATTATTGAGGTCACTCGGTCAAACGATGCGATGCAGAAGCTAATTTCCAAGGACGGGGCGCTTTCCGAGATCAAGATCGGACTTGCCGATGTCTTGAATGGCTCTAATCTCGTGAAGGAACAAATTGAATTCAGCCTAAAAAACAGGCTCTATCACAAGATTGATGACGTTGCGAAACTTTACAAGAACGCGCTCGACTTAACGATCAGACCGGATCGCCAAGCCCTCACCGACATTAAGACAGCCATTGGTTACAGGCATGATTGCGTCCACAGAAATGGGATGGACAAAAGTGGCAAGCAGTTGAATGTCTTCGATACATCGTATGTCACCCATATCATTGAAACAGCCGAAAACTTCGTCAAACATACACAGGATCAGATTGACAAACGGCTGCCATTCTAGTCGATAGGCCTTGTCTTCTTTGGGGCGGGAATGGCTATCTCTATCGCCAGCCTTAAGGCACTTTAGAACGGAATATCGGGGCCTCTGTGTTCTTCGAGCCGCAGTTCAGCCGAACGCTTGGTCCAAAATCTTCTACGCAGTTCAGACAGCTCCGGCAGGTCAGCCTCGTCAATCACACCGGGGAGGGCATCCAACATTTCCGCAGCATACTGCTTTTTGAGATACCGCCTGATGGTCATGGTGACATCACGGATCAGTGCGCCATACTTGTCCACGTACTGACGTGATACGGGAACGCCGCCAGCGGCTTCGGCTTCAATCTCGGCGGCAGAAAGCTTGTGCGATGAGATTGCCTCAGAGCACTGGGACACCAAGCTCCCAATCTCCTTGAGCCAGTTCGCAATTTTGGGATCGTCAATTTCCGCCAACTTAGCGATGAGATACGCGCGGTTGAACAAGAACAACCGTTCTTCACCTCGTAGGTCAGCAAGGCTTCGCCTATCAACCAACTTTCCCAGCTTGGCACCAAATGCTTCACACAGAGGCTCCCAGAAGAACTCACCAATCCATTCTCCATACGAAGGGCGTAGGGGCCTAGTAATCGGCCCATCAGCCCCACCAAGCAAAGCATCCAGATCAGCCAAACATTGCTGTGAATTCGTCTTGTAATGATGCTCTTTGGACACGAACAAATCCCCCAAATCTTTGATGAATACGAACTACGTGGAAGCGGCAGAACGTGCCACTGTTTCAGATTGCTCAACGTCTAGGTTGAACGCCGCCACCGGCGTCAGAAACACATCGACTTCTAGCAGCGGAAACAACTCCTGTTTCACCTGTTTCAAGACGGCCACGGTCTCGGCTGTTCGCGGCACCTGATGTGGGGTGAAGACGGTTTTCTTCCGAGCGTTATCCACGTCCGTCTTCACACATGGGACATCCAACTCGTCCGCCAGCACCTCGGCAAATTCCTTCGCCTTCAGCTTGGAGACATTTTCCAAGTGTTCCCGACCAAAGGCTTTGGGCTTCAGTTCATGTGTTCCGGCTTTTCTCAGTTTATGGGCGATGACCAAATCACGACGCAAGCGCTTTAGCGGGCCGTTCTCGGTTGCCAAATGCCGACCTGCATCACCTTGGGCTGCCAGCTTGCCTTCAAAGAACGAGGCAAAGTCTTGGTAGTCGGCAACGGATTTCAGGCAGTGAGGATTGCCTTTGTTGTATTGCGACCAGATTACGCGGGTGGTGTTGAACTGATCGACCGTTTCCCAAGGCTGTGTGGAGAAGGCCAGATGTTCACAGGTCTTGCCCTCGCCATAGGAGGCCAACACATCACCCGCCTTGTCGGGCTTCCGCTTCCAATCGAACTCCATCGATAACCGCTTGACCATTGTCTTATCCACGAAGTCCATGCCCTGTTCGTACATCTCGCGAATGCCCGTGCCCATGGTCACGGTCAGCGTGTCGGTGGGCTTGCGTTCAAAGAACAGTTTTGTGATCTCGGCATTCTGTTCGGACTTGTTCAGCACGCCTTCAAGCTTGATACCGCCTTTGGCCAAAACAACCTTTTCGTCATCCTTGGGGTTCATGCCGGTGCCATCCCAATCGGAGGCCTCAGACGGCTTCAAGGTGGCCTGCCCACGGGTACGCCAGCCCACAGGCTGACGGATGATATGCTTGATCTCGTAGATACCCCATTCGCCAGCAAGCCGTCGTCTGGCGTCCAGATATCTTTGCCCCAAGGGGCCAGCATGAACAACATCCCGCATCTGTTGATCCGTGGCTGTTGTCAGAAAGCCGTCTGTCGTCACGCTGAAGATTTGAACGCTTTCGGGAAGGGCGTTCATGATTTCACCCAGCACACCCCGACAGAAAGCCGTGATGAAGGCGGCATAGACAGGATTAGTGATCTTGCTGGGTTCCAACGGCTTGGTCTCGGCATCCCGCAGATCGTATATCCGCCGCTCTCTCAACCCTTGAGCGGTTTTGCCATAGGTGGAATTCACAAGCTCTTTCCAGAAGAGGTTGTCCAGAGTCTTCTTGGGATACTTGGAACGTTCGGCAATGCAGTTGCGGGCAAAGCCTGAGAAGGGGCGTTTCGCGGGAGCATATTCCTCTGTCCGGCTGATAATCCTGTCAGAGTCGATCTGCCGACCTTCAACCAAACTGATCTTGCACCCAAGTCGTTTGGCCAAAAGGATTTCGCTGATGTGGGTAGTGCTGTTGCCTTTTCTTGGAAACAGCAAGCCATTCTCCGTTCGCACCGGCAAAACCGGATATCTCACGTCTTCTGGGAACTCGAAGTCCACATTGGCAAAGGCCAGATCATCCACGGCAAAACGGGTAAGCAATTCCTCGGTGCTGCCTATCGCTCTGATCGTGTCCCAGTGAGGCGCACCGATAATCGCCATGGCCGAAGGATACGCACTCGTCAGATCATAATCGTACCAAACACCTTCTAGCGCAGGGCCAAACCAGAATTGCTCGTTGCGCCCCCCATGATAACACTCGGTAAAAAAGTCCTCGTTCCAATGCAGCTTGCTTGTCGAGACAATCCGCTTGCGGGACTGAAAGCGATTGTTCTTCTTACTCCAATATTTCTCGATCACCTCTTCCTTCGCCACGATGTCCAGAGGATGAACACCATGGCTTGCCCAATACTCTTGGATCAAATCAACGCCGATGGAGGTTAGCGTCACGGGCAGTTTGAACTTGCCAGTCTTTTCAAAATAAAGGCGGATGATACGTGAGGTGTAGTGGGCACAAATCTCAGCATCCCGAATGGCATAGTCTCGAAACAGCCGCCAATCGCGCTCCATGAACACCGCCATATGCCGCTTCAGATACAGCTCTTCTTCCGGATCATCAGCGAGCTTCAACTTTTCAAATCCAAGGATATCGCCAAGCTGCGCCAGACTTCTGGCACCCGTAGGAGCCAGCGCAATCGTATCCCTGATCTTCACACCAAGACGAATGGCTTTCCGGCCTTTGCCCTGAGGCAGTTTGACCGCAATGTCCTTGCTGACATTCATGAACAGGCTTCGAACGTTTTCGAGGTTCAGGCTGGCGCGTTTGTCCTCATCCTTGAAGTCGCTGAACCCCGGCACATCTGCTCGTGTGAAGTGGGCCACCAGATAGATATCGACGGGCAGCTTTAAACCCGGATGAGCACGGAAGCCCGCCGCCAAAGCATGGGTGACAAACTCAGATAGCGTCAGCCGATCCTCGTCCCGACGCCCTTTCGGCAGAACAATCCCCGACCAGCTTGGCTCTTCCCCGTCATTGCTTCGCGTTATCACCCTACAGCTAAACTGGTAGGACAGAACCTTGTTTCTGATCTCCACCAACCCATCAGCATTCACGAACTCTTCCCGCTGATACTCGGTATCAAAGCCAATAATCAGATAGCGGGGATAGGCCGATTTTGGATTGTTCTTCGGCAGAAACTGCTCTTTGCTGAATGTCATATTGGCTTGCATGGAAACCTGAATTGCAGTGAGACTGAGGCAACGGCGTCGCCAAGTCAGAAATGGTAAAAGTTGGGCCACTACACCCATATGGAACTTTTACTATTTTTGCATTCCAATTCACAAGACCGGGGGAGAATTCACCCCTCATTCCAGAGACTGTGGGACATTCTCCCAAATTTGCCAAACCGCCACCAATGCACCTGCATCGGCGTATAAATACCATCACACAACAACACATACCGACCATATAAAGCCATATTGAACACAGCTCGTAGCTCTCTCGTATCAGGACAGCGATACAAACAAACACATAGCCAGCCCGAAGCGTCATGCGATCAGAAGATAATCTCCGTCGGACGGTGCAGAACCGAATTTAGTAGGTCAGCAGACATGACGTCATCGAAAAGTAGGGTCAGGAGACAGCGTAAGCCGGGGGAAGGATGAAAGCCCCCATCAGAGAGCCAGAGCAAAGAATTGTCATCACGAGACGGGGAAGTGCCGTCGCCGAGCTAGCCAAATTGCCATCCACAGGCGGCTAGTCCATCGGTCCGCTGTTAGAGCAGCACGTAGGCTGAGACCGGATAACCGCCAGCCGAGCTTTGGAAAGCAATCGTGTGTGGATGGTTTGTCAGACCTCTTGGTCTCACATGCTTCTCCTGAGCGGATAGGAAAAGTATGTTCAAAATCCAAATAATCCCAAATAGATACAAACGAAGTTCTTGATCATGAAATGATCAAGCCATGGTCCCAATGTTTGTCTATGGCTTCACTTCGTGAAGTGCTTCGCAGGTGCTTGAGAACTTTATTGGTTGGTTGGGCTGGGCGGGCTGAGTATTGAGTTCGGCCTTTGGCCAAACAGGCTTTCAGCCCGCCATCAGCATTTCATTTAGTAAACCGGCTGCGGATCGTGCTGGCGGCTTCCATCAACACATCGTCCAACTTACCCTCATCTGCCAGCGCCTTCAGTTTTTGAAGGTTCTTGGCAACGTCGGCCACATCCACACACTTGATCGCATTCAGGCCGGGGGCCAGTTCCAGAGGTGTCCGTCCATAACGGGGAGAGATGAACCAATTCCCATCATCAGACTTCCAAACCCATGTGCTGGTGATTGTGTTGGACCCATCATCGGGCACACCGGCCAGCTGCTTATCGACAGTAGCGATGAACTTCTGACGGCGTTGGGCAAACGGCTGGATCGCTTTCGGCTTCTCAGCGGCTTCAAGTTTGAACTGTTTCTCAAGTGCCATTTGGGTCTCCTCTTGTGACCACAACGGCGTCCCTTGGGTCACGGGGAGAGGGCAACGGCTCATGGGAGTACAAAGGGGTTTAATATCCCCGTTCCTGAGCTTACCAATTCAGTGAAACACTTGAAATCCAATAGGTTGTTATGTCCGATCTAAGAAATTACTTACATCAGCCCGTGAGCTCTAAATTTGAAGATAACCTCAAGATCATAGCCGCCCACACCGTTTTGTCATTGCAAGCTCGAGTCCACAGAAAAGGCACTCAGGAAACCCGACGAAGAGAGATCAAGTCGAGAATGATAGATTTCAAGTGGTCCAATGGTAAAGCTTCAGCTTACTCGAAATTGGTTGAGAATTTGATCTCCACACTTACTGGAATTCACGGTGTTTCAAAGTTGTCCGCCAAATCATCATTCTGGGATGACTGGGAACAAATGGATACTGAAAAGCGCTTTCATAGGGTTCATGCCGAGCTTTTTGGCTTCACGACTGCAAGGCGGATTAACACGATTGTACAGCTCTGCAGGCATTTCAAAGTGAGGTACGGCAATTCTCAACCTCCATTTGAATAGAAAACTGCTCACTGTGCCAAAACTCGTAACAGCAAAGGTAGCGTTCGGAGACTTGAAAGCCAGCTAGGTTGAAAATTCCGCTCTCAATCATCACCGTTGGTCTGCAAGTTCTCAATCAACTCCTTCGTTGGAGCCATCTTCTGCAAATAGAACCGCTCTAGCTGATCCACGGACGTCCCAGCATTCTTGGCCAGCGTATAAAGATTTACCCGTCCCTTGGAGCTTCTGAGGCGGGCTTGGATGGCATAGTGACGGAGGGAGTAGGGGGACAACTTTCTGTCTTCATCCACCAAATCGGCCTTTTCCAAAATGTGGTTGAACAAACGGCGGGCTGTATTGATTGCGGTTCGACGGTTTGGGTACTCCGGCATCCACACATAGTCATCCCGATCTGGCTCCACCGGGTCAAATGGGTTCCGGTCCCCTTTGTAGATCACGACACCCAGCTTCAACGTCACACTGGTTCGCTTGCCTGTCTTGCCGCCACGGACAGAGATTTCCAAATGCGGCGGGTCAGTCATTTCCTGAACGTCTTTGTGTTTCAGGCCGAACAACTCCCCTTCGGTCGGACGAAGGAAGCTGTGAACGACAAAGCGGAACATTCTGACATGATGGCCGGTGAGCTGAACACCACGCACCCTGTCGCCGCGTTTGGCACAAGCATTCGCGGCCTTCATGAATTGCCGATACTCGCTGTCTGAGAACGTGTGCCGTGGCGTGTCCACAGTTTTGATCTTTGGCATCACGGGCAGGACATTTAGAATCCCATCCTCGACAGCCAACGCCAATACCTTGCGGATAATGATCACATGTTTCGATTTGGTAGAATGGGCCAGAGGCTTTTTCCGGTTCCCGTCCAGATGTGTCAGGTAGTCACGAACCATCCCCGTGGTAATCTTGGTGACGTCATACTTCCCGAAATAGACGATCAGACCATCCTTAGAACGGTTCAGGAGTTTGTTATCCCCCTCTGACCACTTTGACTGCCCCTTCTGCATTGCCATCAGTTTCTTGGCATAGTGTTCGAAGCTGGTAGCCTTGGTCTTGGCATGATCGCTGTTGGCCTTGCTTCGGAAGCTGTCGGCATACTCATAGGCCACTTCTGCCGCTTCGAGACGAGAGGTCTCCTTGGAAGACTTGGAAACATACTTTCCGGCAATCGGATCCCAGAGACGGATCAGCCAGTAAGGGCTCCGAGGCGTCAGGAGAATGGCCAGACCTTTTCGAAGGTGTTTGATCTTGAGTATTCGATTTTTGGATTCTTTGGCCAAATCAGACCCGTCGGAAGAGTGTATAACTGTGTATAACTTTTACGGACGAAATCCGAAGGTTTCAACGAACCAAATAAATCAACAATTTCAGTGATTTAGTGGTGCCCGGGGGCGGAATCGAACCACCGACACGAGGATTTTCAATCCACTGCTCTACCCCTGAGCTACCCGGGCACGGGTGAACATCTCTGTTCGGGTTGCGGCGTTCTATGTCAGCTTTGGGGGGCTGTCCAGAGGGTTTTGCAAAAAAATCAGTGCAGTCGGTCGTTTTGTTTGGCGATCTCTTCCAGCGCCTCGATCTGCTCTTCCGGATCCTGCGAGGCGACCGCGTATTCCTCGCCGAACCAGCGCCCCAGATCGACATCCGCGCAGCGTTTCGAACAGAACGGACGGTAGGCCTGAACCGTGTCTTTCCGGCAGATCGGACAGGCCATCAGATCAGCCCCCGCACCGCCACACGGGCGCGTTTGCGCTGGAGTTCATAGTGGCCAAGCGGCGTCCAGCCGGCCAGCACCGTATCCACCGAATCCGCCTTGAAGGCCGCCCTGAGCGCGCCTTCAAAGCCGCGCCGGTCTTTCTTGGCCATCGGGGCGAGGTCGAGCGTAATCTGGCCGCCAAGGCCGCGCACACGCAGGGCCGCGGGCAGGGCACGCGCCAGGGCAAAGTTCGCCTTGGCGCCCGCCGCGGGCGAGGTATCGCCGCCGGTGTTCACATCGACCGCCACCAGCGCACGGGTCGGTTCGACAAAGGCATAGGCACCGCCCTCGAGCGGCACGCGCGCGCCCTTCACGTCTTCCAGGGCATCCAGCACGCCGTGGGTCTCGAATCCCCCTGGCTCCGACACAATCTCGGCCGGCTCCACCCACTCGCGCCAGGCCTCGACATGTGGGCCGTCGCCTTCGGTGAGCTTTTCCATGTCGCCCTCGGCATCCGCCATCACCGCGCGCGCCATATCGACCATGGCGGCGATGTCCTCGGCGATCTCCTCGGGGTCGGCCTCGGCACAGGAGGAGCGCATGATCAGCCCCATTTCCTCGCCGTCCATCACCTCGTGGGCAATCCCCAGAAGCGTGTCGCGCAGATCATCGTCGCGGATCGAGCGGCTGATATTCAGCCCCGGCGCCTCGGGGGTGACAATGGCATAGCGGCTCTTGAACAAAAGCTTCTGCGTCACCGGGATCGCCTTGCCATCCTCGGCATAGCCCGTCACCTGCACCAGCAACGGCTGACCGGGCGAAAGCCCCTTGACCTGGCGCAGGAACACATTGCCATCGGGGGTGCGCAGGAACATGCCGCCCTGCCCTTTCACCGGACGGTCGGCAATGGCGCGATAGATCGTGCCGGGGCGCGGCGCATCCCCGTCGATCAGGAAATCGCTCAGCTTGCCATCCACCATCAGGGCCGCGGCCTCGCGGTCACCGATGTGGTCGAGAATGATCTGGCTGCCCTTCATGATGTTTCCTTGTAAAGCGGGTATCCGGCCGCCTGCAAAAGCGTGGCCGTCTCGGCCACCGGCAGGCCCATGATACCTGTGAACGATCCGCTGATCCACGGAATGAAGGCCCCGGCCGGGCCCTGGATCGCATAGCCCCCCGCCTTGCCCTGCCAGTCACCGGTGGCAAGATAGGCGTTCAGCTCATCATCGCTCAGGCGTTTCATCTTGACCGCGCTCACCACGGTCTTTTCCCAAAGGCGGTCGCCACGGCGCAGGGCCACGCTGGTGATCACCTGATGCCGCCTGCCCGCCAGCGACAACAGGAACTCTGCGGCCTGCCCGGCATCTGCGGGCTTGCCCATGATGCGGCGGCCCAGCGCAACGGTGGTGTCGGCGCACAACACGATGTCGCCGGCGTCGGCCTGAACGGCCATCGCCTTCTCGCGGGCGATCCGCTCGCAGTACGGGCGGGGCAACTCACCTTTTCGTGGGTCTTCGTCGATATCGGGCGGGCGGATATCATCCGCCACCACACCGATCTGCAACAAGAGGTCCTTGCGGCGCGGGCTGCCGGAGCCGAGGATCAGTTTCATGCCATCGGTCCTGTCTTGATGCCGCGCCACGAGGGCAGTCTGCGCTTACTTGAAGCGGTAGTTGATCCGACCCTTGGTCAGATCGTAGGGGGTCATTTCCACCTGAACCCGGTCGCCAGCCAGAACACGGATGCGGTTCTTGCGCATCTTGCCTGCCGTATGTGCGATGATCTCATGGCCGTTCTCAAGCTCGACCCGAAACGTCGCATTGGGCAGGAGTTCCTTCACGACACCGGGAAATTCGAGCAGTTCTTCCTTGGCCATGTTATCTCCTTCACAAAACACCCGGCTTTTCGCGGGCTGCCCCTAAATGGGGGCAAACGGCCTGATTTTCAAGGCCGATTCTCACTGCATCGACATATATGTCACGTCACCGTCACGCGGGCTCTGTTCCTGCCAATGGGTCCGGTTCAGCACCACCCCATCCGCCCGCACATGGGCAATCGCTTCGACGTCCACCTCGCCATAGGTCCAGCCCGCCTCGTTGAGCGTCCCTTCGGCGATCACGCCGGTCGCCGGAAAGCCGGTATCCGGCGGCCCGAACAGCCCGCCCATGCCGGTATTGACGTCCACCGCCTCCGACCAGTCCGCTGTGCCGACAAGCGAGGCCATCACCGTGACACACTGCTGTTCAAGCGCCCGTGCCATGGCCCCGATCCGAACCCGCCAGTAGCCGGAAAGCGCCTCGGTACAGCTGGGCACGAGAATCAGGTCGCATTCCGATATGGCACGCCCCAAAAGCGGGTATTCGCTGTCATAGCAGATCAGCACCCCGATCTTGCCCAGCGCGGTGTCAAACACCTTGAGCGGCCCGCCACCCACCACGCCCCATATCTCGCGCTCGAAACGGGTCATGATCTGCTTGTCCTGATGATCCGCCTTGCCGTTCGGGGCAAAGAAATGCGCACGGTTCACCGGGCGCGCGCCACCGTCGAAGACGGGCGCCGACCCGCCCAGGATATGCACCCCGAATTCCCTTGCCAGGTGGGCATGCAGCGCGTTGGCATCCGCCATGCGATCCGAGACCGCATGCAGCGATTTTTCAAGATCCGCCGCCACCTCGGCCCCATCCAGCGTCGCCAGTTCCATCGCGGCATACTCGGGAAACACGAGAAGCTCGGCCCCGTGGCTCGCGGCCTCGTCCACCCAGCGGAAAACCTTGTCTTCGTACCCGGCCCAGCTGTCAAAGAAATCCAGCGGGTAGGCAGCTGTTGCAATCTTCATGTCCATCTCCACCTGTTCGCCGACAATCCTATACCCGCCCCGGATATCTTGTCATCCACCGCCCGCCCTGGCCGCGCTGCCGGATGCCTCCGGCGGGAGTATTTTGCGTGCATTGAAAACCCGTCTTCAATGCACGCAAAATACTCCGGGGTGAGGTCGGCGCGGCAGCGCCGGCCGAGGGGCAACGCCCCTTTTTCAGAGATCGCGAATCCAGAACTGCAACGGCTTGCGGCTTTCCCCCGCATCCCCCAGATCCTTCCACGAGAACTCGGCAATCGCGCCCTCCAGCGGGACATAGCCGCGCTTCAGCCAGAACGGGTCCAGCGGCGCATAGTCGGCGGGACGCGTCGGATGATCCTTGGGGCGCACCACGCCGCAGAAGGCGGTCTTTTGGAACCCGTGCTTGCGGGCATGGGCCTCGCGCGCATCAAAAAACGCGTGGCCGATCCCATGTCCACGGTACTCCGGCAACAGCACCGACTCGGCACAGTAGAAGATTTCGCCAAGGTCCAGACCGGTATGGGCAAAGGCGGCGGCAAAGTCATCCGCGTGATCGGCCAGCGGCGTGCCTGTCGAGGCCCCCACTAGCCTGCTGCCGTCGAACGCCCCCACAAGCACCGCAAGATCGCTTTCGCGGTAGGTGTTCAGATAGCCGCGCTCATAGTCGAAATCGCCATCGTAGAGATAGGGAAAGGCCCGGAACACCGCGATCCGCAGCTGCGCCACATCATCCAGCGCCGCCTCGAGGGCCTCTCCCGTCAGAACCCGCGTCTCGATCATGAGACCTGCGCAATCCAGTCGTTGAGGTTGTAGTAAGTGGTGACGCGGGTGATCTTGCCATCCTTCAGGCTCAGGAACCCGCCACCGGGCAGGCGATAGGTCTGCCCGTGCGCCTCCGGCAGGTCGCCATCGGTCTTGAGATAGGTACCGTTCACGATGAACTCGGCCGCCCCGCGGGTGCCATCCTCACTGACGAAGAACACCATGTCGGTCAGCTCTTCCTTGTAGCACTCGGACATATGGGCACAGAATTCGCCAAAGGCTTCCTTGCCATCCCGGCGGCTGCCCTCGTTCACGTCATGCACGAAATCATCCGAAAGGCAGGCCACCATGCCCGCGATATCACCCGCGTTGAAAGCCTCGTAATAGTTGCGAATGGTGTCGATGCTCATCTCGCGTCCCCGTCTGTTCAAACTTTCCGGAACCCTAGGGAGGATCGTCGCGATTCTGCCGCCGATTTGCGACAGGTTTCAGAACAAAAACCGCCTTGCTGTCAGGCGATCGGATCGCCCCAGCGTTCGGTCAGACGGGCGATGATCTCGTCGCGCGCCTGCCGGTAGGCCTCAAGCCTCGCATCGCGGGTCTCGCCCATGCCGCAGGGGTCCATGATCGGCCAGTATTCCAGCTCGCAATGGCTATAGCGCGTCAGGTCTTTTACCTCGCGCCGGCTTGCCGGCGTCAGCGCCACCACCAGATCGAAGGAAGAAATCGGATCGCCCCATTTCTCCATCTCTTCAAAGCTGCGCGACCGGTGGCGCGACAGTTCGACCCCGATCTCCTGGCACACCGAAATGGCAAAGCCATCGATCTCGAGGTCGTTCTTGATGCCGGCCGACTGCACATAGGTGTCCGTGCCGTAGAACTTTTTCATGATGCCTTCCGCCATCGGAGAGCGCACCGCGTTATGATCGCAGCAGAACAATACCGATTGGGGCAGCTCCACAGGCACGCGCGTCAGCCCCCGAAATGCAACACGCAGATCAGCGTGAACAGACGCCGCGAGGTGTCATGATCCACCTCTGCCTTGCCTTCCAGGCGTTCGGTCAGGATGCGCGCTCCCTCGTTGTGGATACCGCGGCGGGCCATGTCGATGGTCTCGATCTGGCTCGGCGGCATGTTCTTCACCGCATCGTAATAGCTTTCGCAGATCGCCCAGTAATCCTTGACTACCTGACGGAACGGCGAGAGCGAGAGATGGAACTCCACGGCCTTCTCGCCGCTTTCGGTGTGCACGTCGAACACAAGACGCTTCTCGCGGATCGACAGCTCGACCTTGTAGGGGCCATCGGGCACCAGGCGATCATCGCGCTTGGGCAGGTCAAAGGTATTTTCTTCCAGAAGATCGAAGACAGCCACCTTGCGCTCCTGCTCGATCTCGGGCGTCGGCGGGGGCAGGTTACGGTCGTCAATTTCGATTTGGCTGATGCGGGACATGGTTTTCTAAGGTTTCTACTCGCTCCGTTGACCTGCATGACTAACGGATGCAACGCATCTGGGCAACGCAGGAGTCACGAAACCCCGCTGCCTGCGACAGCGGGGCACTCTTTTGTCCCGTAACTGGGCTTACTTGTTCAACGCATCCAGCCGTGCGCGCACCGACAGGCCGTGCGCTTCGAGGCTCTCGCTGATCGCCAGCGTCTCGGCCGACGGGCCAATCGCGCGCAGGCTTTCCAGTGTCATCTTCGACAGCGTGGTGCGCTTGATGAAATCCATCACGCTCAAACCCGATGAGAACCGCGCAGAGCGGGCGGTCGGCAAGACGTGGTTCGGTCCGCCGACATAGTCACCAATCGCTTCCGGTGTGTACTGGCCAAGGAAGATCGCACCGGCATGGGTGATCTCTTCCGCCAGCCCGTCCGGATCAGCCACGCAAAGTTCAAGGTGCTCGGGCGCCACTCGGTTCGAAAGCTCTGCCGCCGTCGACAGGTCCGGCACGGTGATCACCGCGCCGAAATCGCGCCAGCTTGCCCCGGCAATGGCCCGCCGTTCCAGCGTCTCAAGGCGTTTGTCCACCGCATCGGCCACGGCACGGCCAAAGCCCGCATCATCGGTGATCAGGATCGACTGCGCGCTTTCGTCGTGTTCTGCCTGGCTAAGCAAATCCAGCGCAATCCAGTCAGGATTGTTGTCCTTGTCGGCAATCACCAAGATTTCCGACGGCCCGGCAATCATGTCGATCCCGACCTTGCCAAACACCCGCCGCTTGGCCGCCGCCACAAAGGCGTTGCCCGGTCCGGTGATCTTGTCGACCGGCTGAATGGTCTCGGTGCCATAGGCCAGTGCCGCCACCGCCTGCGCCCCGCCAATGCGATAGACCTCGTCCACACCCGCAAGCCGCGCCGCCAGCAACACCAGCGGGTTGGCCACACCATCCGGCGTCGGCACCACGATGGCCAGACGCGCAACACCCGCCACCTTGGCCGGGATCGCATTCATCAGAACCGACGACGGATAAGACGCAAGACCACCCGGCACATAAAGCCCCGCTGCCGACACCGGCGTCCAGCGCCAGCCAAGCGTCGCCCCGCTCTCATCGGTCCAGCTGGCATCTTCGGGCATCTGGCGTTCGTGATAGGCCCGGATCCTGTCTGCCGCCAATTCCAGCGCCGCGCGATCCGCCTCCGAAACCTCCGCACAATAGGCGTCGATCTCGGCCTCGGAGAACCGCAGCGTCTCGGGCGTCAGATCAAGCCGGTCAAACTTCGAGGTCAGCTCGATCACCGCCGCATCGCCCCGATCACGCACATCGGCGATGATCTCGGCCACCACCGCGTCCACGTCCGGGCTGTCTTCCCGCTTGGCCCCCAGAAGGGTCTGGAAGCTGGCTTCGAAATCGGCTGCGGTCGCATCGAGGAATACGGGCATGGCGGGGTCTCCTTTGACTGCGCTCCTTACCCGCGCACAGCCCCGCTCTCAAGTCTTTCCCGCAAAGGCGCGTCGCAAGGCCCTACCGGCCCCGCCCCAGCGCCCAGATACCAAGCCCGGCACACATGAGTGTCACCCCCGACACCACGGTCCGGGCAATGTTCCAGACCTGCCAGGTTTCGGAATAGCTGCGCCACACCTGGGCGGCATCCGGGGAAGACGGTTCAACCAGCGCCAGCGCCTCGTTCATCGGCACATTGACGGAGACGGTCAAGATCAGCCCCCCGACCAGATAGACCAGCCCGCCCAACCCGAAACTCAGCGCCGCAAGACGATGGCGACGCGACAGCGCCGCAGTGATCAGGAGAACGAAAGGTGTGCCAAAGAACGCCGGCGCGAAGACCGCATTGCGCACCGAGGCATTCATCCCCTGCATTGCGGCGATTGCGACCTCTGGTGCGATCTGGTCCAGACCCCACATGGTCGAGCAAACCCAGGCGTAGAAGAACCCGAAAATGGCACCGGACAACAGAAGCGACAGTCCGGCAAAAACAGGCAAAAGAATCGGCATTGAAATGACTCCACAATTTAAACAATCAACAACTGGTACGCATGGCCCAGAGTTTTCCGGCGCACCGAACGGTGAATTAATCACGAAAAATTCGAAACCCGCACCTCCGCAATACCGACATAATACCGACGTGGCACCGACGTTGAAAACCCGCCGATACCCGCCGTTAATCTATTGATTCGAAAGCGCCTATTCGTGCGTCGGGGCCTTGCCCGACGGGGCAAGATACGGACGTGTCACATCCTTCAACGTGACCTCCAGCGCCTCGACCGACAGGCGGATCGCACCGTCTCCGGCCAGCGTCAGGATCACCTCTCCGTCGGCATCCTCACCGGCCTCGAACGCCATCGACAGCACCGACAGGATCATGTCCTTCTCGCTGCGGTCCACGCCCTGGCTTGCGACACGCATCACGTTGTCGACCACCAGCACCGATTGCACGCGCTCAACCGGACGTCCGCGCTGCTCGGCAACCGGCTTGTCCTCCCAGCGGAACCGGTTGAGAAGCAAGGCGAATTTCCGCTCTGCCGCGATCCAGCGCATCTCGGTCACGGGGAAAACCGCATCCTGCACCAGCGACGAAATCACCTGCAGGTCATCCCCGTCCAGCGCCCCAAGGTTCAGGGGCGCTTCACCACCGTCTTCGAATTTTGCATCCTGGCTCATCAGGCCTTCACCCGTTCGATATGGGCGCCCAGCGCACCCAGTTTCTCTTCCACGCGCTCATAGCCACGGTCGAGGTGATAGACACGGTTGACGATGGTCTCGCCCTCCGCCGCCATCGCCGCAAGGATCAGCGAAACACTGGCCCGCAGGTCCGTCGCCATCACCGGCGCGCCCTTCAGACGTTCGACACCATGCACCGTCGCCGTACCGCCATGCACCTCGATATTGGCCCCCATCCGCGTCAGCTCGGGGGCGTGCATGAACCTGTTTTCAAAGATTTTTTCCTCAAGAACCGACGTGCCCTCGGCGGTGCACATCAGCGCCATCATCTGGGCCTGAAGGTCGGTCGGGAAGCCCGGGAACGGCTCGGTGGTGACATCCACCGCCTTCACCCGCCCGTTCTTGCGGCTCACCTTCAACCCTCGTGCGGTTTCTTCAATCGAGATGCCCGCCTCGTCCAGTTTCTCGCAGAACGATCCCACCAACTCGATCCGTCCGCCGAGGCATTCCACCTCGCCGCCACAGATCGCCGGAGCCAGCATGTAGGTACCCAGTTCGATACGGTCCGTCACCACCTCATGAGTCGCGCCATGCAGACGATCAACGCCCTGAATTTCGATCCGGCTGGTGCCGTCGCCCTCGATCTGCGCGCCCATCGCCCGCAGGCATTTGGCAAGGTCCACGATCTCCGGCTCACGCGCCGCGTTGTGCAGCACCGTGGTGCCCTTGGCCAACGTCGCCGCCATGAGGATGTTTTCGGTCGCCCCCACCGAAGCAAACGCAAGGGTGATCTCCGCGCCCTTCAGACCACCGGACGGTGCCTTGGCGTGAAGGTAACCATCTTTGAGTTCAATCTCCGCACCCAGGGCTTCAAGCCCGTGAATGTGCAAATCCATCGGCCGCGCCCCGATCGCACAGCCACCCGGCAGCGATACAACCGCCTGCCCCAGCCGCGCCAGCATCGGCCCAAGAACAAGGTTCGAGGCCCGCATCTTGCGCACGATGTCATAGTCGGCCACGTGGTTGTCGAGGTCATGGCTCGACATGGCCAGAACCTTGCCGTCCTGAAGGCTCGAAACTTCGGCCCCGAGCGAGCCCAGAAGCTCGGTCATTGTCTTGATGTCACTAAGGCGCGGCGCATTGGTCAGCGTCAGCGGATCTTCGCTCAGAAGCGTCGCCGGCATCAGGGTCAGACAGGCATTCTTGGCCCCGGCAATCGGAATTTGCCCGCTCAGCGGCCCGTTGCCGCGTACAATAATCGAATCCATCTGCTCTAACCTTCTTCGTTCTCGCCGGTGCTGTTTTCGTCGACTTGTACCGCCCGGGCACGCGCCTGGGCCTTTCTACGGCCCATATTGGCCTTCAAGGCCGCCTTGAGGCGATCTTCGCGCGAAAGCTGCTTGGGCTTTTGTTTATTGGGGGATGCGTCACGTTCCATGCCCTTTCCATACATTAGGTAAAAAAAACCGTCCAGATGGGGTTGCGCCCTATGAACTTTGAGTCTAAATCCCGCGCCACGGTAACGCTGCTGTAGCTCAGTGGTAGAGCGCACCCTTGGTAAGGGTGAGGTCGGGAGTTCAATCCTCCCCAGCAGCACCATCTCCCCAACATCTTGAATTTGCTTGGTTCGGGCATGGTGCACCTGCATCCGCCGATACGTCACGTCACTCTCCCTTTGGTTTGACGCAACACTCCCCGACATGCGCCTCTTGCGGTCAGGACGAGACCAAAATGCCCGAATTCAAGACTCTTCGAATCGATCAGGACCAGACCAATATCGGCATAGCGCAAAGACAGCCCACCATTCCCTAACGAGATGAGGCCCGCGCACTTATCCGGGAAATGGAGGGCAAATCACCGTCGGAAACCTGAAGCCAGTCGCCATATCGCCTTGCCGCCGCGTCACACATTCCGATTTTGATACATATCACGGAAACCTTCCTGCGCAGGAAGTATAATAGTGGCGCGCGGACCTCACATCTTAGGGAGGCACGACATGGCTATTTCAGGTACACCCACAGGTACTGGGAACGATCTCGTAACCGTCAGCCCGACCGGCTGGCACACAGTCGACGGCAAGGACGGGTCAGACACCTTACGGGTGCAATATGGCTCGCTCACAGGTGACGTTGACATGTATTACACCGGCTACGGCTGGTGGCGCGTGACCGATGAGTTCAGCTCGGCTGTCGATTTCATCAACTTCGAGGCGCTCGACGTCACATCCGGCAGCGGCGACGACTATATTCGCGGCTGGACCGGCAACGACACCCTCACGGCAGGGGCTGGCGATGACATTCTCGAAGCAGGTGGTGGCGTCGACGTTCTTCGCGGCGGCACAGGGATCGACCGTGCGATTCTCGATTTTCGGGGATCGGGCGTATCCCATTCCCTCACCCTCGATCCCACCGCGACCGTCACTGTTGGCGGAAACGGCACCACGCTTGCCGGGATTGAAAACGTCCAGATCTGGACGGACATCGGCAACGACCTCATCGACAGCCGCCTCGGGCAAGGCAATGACATCCTTGAAACCGGTGACGGCAACGACACCTTCATGTCCCGCTCTGGCCATGACTCGTTCAACGCTGGCAACGGAACCGACCTTCTGGTCGTGGACTTCTCCGCTGCCACCACTGCGGTCAGCACGACCTATACCGGCTACGGCTGGAACCGCCTTGCCGACAAGGCCGGCGTCAACTCGGTCGACTATTACGGCGTCGAGCGTTTTAACCTCACGGGCGGCACCCGCAACGACACGCTGCTTGGGGGCGAGTTGAACGACACCCTCGTTGGCCGCGGTGGCAACGACTGGCTGAATGGCGGTAAGGGCGGCGACAAGATCGAAGGCGGCGTCGGCATCGACACCTGGCAGGTAGACCTCAGCGACCGTACGGTGAAAACCAACGTCAACCTTCAGAACCAGTCCACCAATGTCGGCGCGACCCTGAAAGGTGTGGAAGCCTTGCACCTGACCGGCGGCGTTGCCGAAGACTACGCCAAGGCCAAGGCGGGCCGCTTCAACGATTGGTTCTCAACCGGCGAAGGCAACGACACGGTGGTCACCGGCCTTGGTGTCGACAGCGCCAACGGCGGCAACGGCGACAAGGACTTGCTGGTCATGAACTGGAGCGGCATCACCGATCCGGCCCATGACATCTTCCAAAGCTACGAAGGCTATGGCTGGAACCGCTTCAAGGCCGCCTCGGGCGACATGCTCGACTACTACGGTTTCGAACGCTTTGACCTGACCGGCGGAGCAGGACATGACAACCTTATCGGGGGCGTGCTTGGCGACAAGCTGAAAGGCAATGGCGGCAACGACACCCTGAACGGAGGCACCGGCAACGACACCGTCAACGGTGGCGCGGGCGATGATCTCTGGATCGCTGACACAACCGCGAAATCGGCCAACATGTTCTTCTCGGCAGCGAAAAGCCAAACCACGGCCCAGCTTGCCAATCGCGGCATGAACGTCACCAAGATCGAAGCCGTGAACCTCAAGACAGGGGCCGGGGCGGACACCATCAACACCGCTGGTTTCTCCCTGTCCGACGTGATCGAATCCGGTGCAGGCCGCGACAAGATCAACTCCGGCCTCGGGTTTGACACGCTCAATGGACAGGATGGTGTCGACACGCTGATCCTGAACTACGACGGGCTGACGTCCGACATCTCGACCACCTACCTCGGGTACAACTGGAACCGATACGGAGATGCCGACGGCACAACGCACGCCGACTATATCAACTTCGAGCGTTTCAACATCACTGGCGGCAAGGGCAATGACGCACTTGTTGGTGGCGACGACATTGACCGTCTGATCGGCAAGGGCGGCAACGACGTTCTGAACGGCGGGGCAGGTCAGGACTACATCAGCGGCGGCACCGGCAACGACACTTGGATCGCCAACTATGGAACCGAGACAACAGGCATGGCCTTCACGCTCAGCACCCTGGGCAACGGCACCCTGACACATATCGGAACCAAGGTCTTCGGGGTCGAGAACGTCCAGATCACCACCGGTCAGGCCAACGACAGCATCGACCTCTCGCGCATGTCGGGCAATGACATTGTCAACACCGGCGACGGAGACGATGTGGTCAACCTCGGGCGTGGCACCGACGACGAAGCCAATGGCGGCCTTGGCACCGACACGCTGATCGCCGACATGTCCGATGCCACCTCGGGCCTGCGCATGTCCTATGCTGGCTATGGATGGGAAAAGGTCGAAGCCAGAAACGGCAGTTATGTCCTGGATTTCGTGAACTTCGAACACGTCAACCTGACTGGCGGCAACCGCAATGACCGGCTCTATGGTTTTGGCGACACCGACACGCTTGTTGGTGGCAATGGCCGCGACATCCTCGAAGGCAAGGGCGGCAACGACGTCCTGACCGGTGGAAACGGGGCCGACATGTTCCTGTTCAAGACCCCCACCTCGGACGGCATCGACCGGATCACCGACGGGGCCGCGGGCGACATGCTCCGTATCGCGGGCAGCTCGCTGACAGGCGGGGTCACTGCGGGCAGCGGCGCCAACGTGGGACAGGGCGAAGTCCAGCTGGCAACGGCAGGCGGGCTAACCACCCTTTATGTCGGGCTGGACGCCACCGCAGGATACGATTTTGCCGTGCAACTCGACGGCACCTTCGCAACCTCCGACTTCTCGCTCGGCGGAACAGACATCCTGCTGATCTAAGAAAACCAAAAGGCCCGCCCTCTCGTGGGGCGGGCCTTTTTCTGTCAGCCAGCGATCCGCTTTGCCATCACGCAAAGCAGTTCGAACATGATCGACACACCAAGGAACGCGGTCCCGGCACTTTGGTCAAAGGGCGGCGACACCTCGACAAGGTCGGCACCGACAATGTTCACCCCATCCAGTTCGCGCACCACCTGAAGGGCCTCGAACGAATTCGGCCCGCCCACTTCCGGCGTTCCGGTGCCCGGCGCAAAGGCAGGGTCCACAAAGTCGATGTCATAGGAAACATAGGTCTCCTGATCGCCCACGATCTCACGCGCCTCGGCCATCACATCGGCAAGGCCACGCGCAAAATACTCTTCGATCGGAATGATCCGCACCCCGACCTCGGCCGCGAACTCCCGGTCTTCCATGTCATAGGCCGTGCCACGAATACCGATCTGCACAACCCGCTTGGGATCAAGCAGACCCTCTTCAATCGCCCTCCGGAACGGCGTGCCGTGGGTATACATCGTGCCGCCGAAATAGCTGTGGAACAGGTCGGTGTGGCTGTCGAAGTGGATCATCCCCACCGGCCCCTTCTTGGCAACGGCCCGCAGGATCGGCAGCGAACACAGGTGGTCACCACCCCCGGTCAGCGGCATGATCCCCGCCTCGATCACCTTGTCATAAAAGGCCGTGATCCGCTCCATGCTGTCGATCACATCCGCCGGATTGGGCGAGACATCCCCCAAATCGGCGCAGTTCACCAATTCAAATGGCCGCACGTTGGTGGCCCCGTTCTGCGCGCGGATCATCGTCGACATGTCCCGCAACTGGCGCGGACCATGGCGCGGTCCGGGGCGGTTGGTGGTGCCACTGTCCCAGGGTGTCCCGATCAGCCCAACCTGCACGTCGCCAAGCCGTGCATCCTCCAGCCCGACATGCGGCAGGCGCATGAAGGTTGGCACACCGGCAAACCGCGGCAAGTCAAAGCCGGAGACCGGCTGAAAGAAGGGATCGCTCATCATTCTCTCCTGAACCAAGGGACGATTGTGCCACCTTAGACACGGGAAAGGTTCTGGCAAGCACCAGAATCGCGCTGGTCGTGGTCCAGAGATCTAGTCGCGATAAGGGGGGCGTCGCATCGGCGCCATCGCATCAACGATGTCCAGCAGGCCATAGATGATCAGCGCCACGATGACATGCCCCATCCAAGGCCCCGCCAGCGCACCAAAGGGGATCAGGCCCGAAAGTCCGGCCACAAAGGCCACCGGCAGTTCCTTCCACGACCAGGGGCTTGGTTCGCCCGCTTCCTGCCGACTGCTGACCTGTTCACGCACCAGCCGCGCAAGCAGACGCGCCACCACCGCCACCAACCCCAACGTCGTCCAGAAAAACCCCGTCCCGAAAAGCCGATCCGCCAACAGCCCGAGCGCGCCATAGAACATCGCGTGCTGGTGCATGTCCGACAGGTAATCCAGATCGGCCCCGATCAACGAGGTCCGCCCCGTCAGCCGCGCCAGCGTCCCGTCCACACAATCCAGGATCTGGAACAGGGCGCCACTGATGAACAGCGCCCAAACCGCCACGGGCACAGGCAGGAACATCGCCTGTAACGGCATCGACAGCGCCAGCAGGAACCCCAGCGCCGTCACCGCCATCGGCGTCATGCCAAGCCGCGCACAGATCCAGACAAACGGCGGGCTTGTCATCCGGTACAAAAGCGCAATCGCCCAGGAGGTCCGGAATTCGTTGATCACATGTGGCCCGCGCAGATCGCGCAGAATGTCTTTGAAGCTCAGCCCGTCTTGCATCTTCTTCGCCCTGTTAGACCCCTTACCCACCTCATAACACAGCCAGACCAAAGGTCACGACGACAGCTCGGCGCAGGATCAAAACCTGCTTGCCGCCCCTGCCCGCGCACGCGATGTTAGGCAAACCTTCAAACGCCGGAGCACGCCTGCACATGCAACCCTCGTTGTTCGCCGATCTTCAGGACCTGCGTGACACGGCAGATGACGTGCCCCCGTTCCGCACCCAGCTGATCAAATGGATTGGCAACAAACAGCGCTACGCGGAACAGATCATCGCGCATTTCCCCAAGACCTACGGCACCTATTTCGAACCCTTCATCGGTTCGGGCGGGGTCATGGCCAATCTTGTGCCCGACCGTGCCCTTGGCTCGGATATCTTCGGCCCGCTGATCGAAATCTGGCAATGCCTGTCAGACGATCCGGACCGCCTCAAGCACTGGTACGCCGAACGCTATCACGAGTTTCACGCGGGCGACCCCAAGGATCGCTATGACATGATCCGCGCCCGCTATAACGCCGCGCCTAACGGCCCCGATCTCCTTTTCCTCTGTCGTGCCTGCTATGGCGGCGTTGTGCGATTCCGCAAGAAAGACGGCCTGATGTCCACCCCGCTGGGTGCGCATCCGGTGATCAAACCCGAGAAATTCAACAAGCGCGTCGACATGTGGGTGCCCCGAACCGCCGGGGCCCGTTTCGAACGGCTGGACTATCTCGAGGCGATGGCCCGCGCCGCCCCCGGTGATCTGGTTTACTGCGATCCTCCCTATGCGCATTCGCAAAGCATCCTCTACGGCGCACAGGCTTTTCGGCTGGAAGAATTGATGGAAGCCATAGCCGATGCGAAGGGGCGCGGTGTCCATGTGGCGCTGTCGATAGACGGAACGAAGAAGTCGGGGAATACCTATTGTGACATCGCCTATCCCGATGATCTGTTTGAGAACGAGCATTTTGTGAATATTGGTAGAAGCATGCTCCGGCGTTTTCAGATGGACGGTCAGACGATGGAAAAGGAGATCGTGAGAGACCGTCTTCTGCTCACGTACTAAAGCAGTCAAATCCCCCTGATTCGGCACAGACTTGCCATCTTTGTCGAATCATTTCGGCGGAAACTGTGGACAATAGTCCGGTTTCCGCCCCTTTTCTCAGGCAACGGAAACGATCAACTGTTGTCACGGCGACACGCCTTCCCTTGGGGAAGCACACCCCGATTGGTTCCCAACTGGAAACACTCAGCCACAATACCGTTTCCGAATTCTCGCCATTGACGAATCCCGGGCCCTATTGATCCCGCATTCTTAGAATTTGATCGGAATTTTCGGCGAATCTCACCCCAAATCCCGGAAACAATGTGCGCCGCAAGTCCCGCTCGCGGCACAATTGAATCTGGGCATTTTTAGGGCGAACCACCCGGAAATCTTCGTTTTCCAAGGATTTTTGTTTCTTCACCCGCCCGATTGCAGCATAAATAAGGCACGTCCGACTGGGGGACGTAATGTGGCTTGGGGCGGCCGCTAACTGCTGGTGTCCGTTTTGGGATGCGAGGGAATGTCTGCGTAATCTACGTGAAAACGTAGAGCTGCCGTTTACGAGCGAAACCCGTGCAACTGCTGCGCGGAGGGCGCTCTGTCCTCAACTTTCAATTCCCGTACGCTGGTACAATGGTGAGGCTTTTGGCGTGAATACCCACGTCGAGCGAGATTTTTGTGACGGGAAGGTAGCGTGCCCCGTTTGCTGCTGAGGAGTGCTGATAGATGACTGCCTATTCGACTTCGAATCTGATCTATCTGGGCAATTTTGCCACGACCGATTCTTATGAAGGTGACTACAAGTCCGAGTATGCCAACAACTTGGTTGGAGTTTCTCGTGATCATACGGAAATGCAAATCGTGACTGTTGGGATCTACGACAAGGATCACGACGGCGTCATGGAAGATGACGAATGCAATCCGTACCACGATTATATCACTTACGACACCGGCTCCGGCTCGACCAACCAGCAGACCGATAGTTCGATGGAACTTCAGGTCACGCTGACGCTGGCCGATGGCAGCACCACGTCCGTCAAAGTCGTTGCCATGCAAATGCAGAACGGCGACCTCTTCATTTCCGATCTCTATAATAATGGCACGCTGGACAACCTTGAGATCACCAATGTCGAGATCACCCAGGTAACCGGCAACAACTTCAGCGGCTGGTACACCAACCAAAGCGTCGACAACACGTCTATCGTGTCGCCTGTCACGCCCGATGGCATCGTCGAGGGCACAGCAAGCAATGACCTGATCGACGTGGCCTATACCGGAGACCCCGAAGGCGACATGGTCGATAACAACGACGCCATCTTGCCCGGCGCAGCACCCAATGACGACTTTATTCAGGGTTTTGCGGGCGACGACACCATCAAAGCCGGTGAAGGCGATGACAGCGTCGAAGGTGGCGCGGACAACGACCTGATCTTCGGTGAAGCCGGCAGCGATACGCTGAAAGGCGACGGCGGTCACGACACGATTTATGGCGGCAACGGTCCGGATGGCGGCAGTGGTGGCGTTTCAGAAAGTGACATCGACCCGGTAAGCCTCAACTTCACCGATGTTCGCAGCGGTTCGGAAACCAACTCCAGCAACAACGCATCGGCTGGTGATAGTGTTATCTATGATAACGTCGCGACTCTTCCGGACGGCACCGAAGTATCCGCACGGCTTGTTCTTGTAAGCACCTCGAACAACAGCCTGCAAATCGACATGGCGAACAATTCGGATTACGAAATCCTGCTGAACGCCAACAACGACAGCGGAATGCAGGGCGAGACCGCGACCTTTCGTATGGAGTTCTTCGATACCGCGACAGGTGATCCCGTTGAGCTCGAACCGGGCATCGTGTTTGCCGATCTCGACCAGAATGTAGGCCAGGAAGTTCTGACAATCACCGACGACAACTTGGTGAATGTCGGCACGCCTACAGTCAGCTCGCTTGACGTCACCTATGACGGTGATGACCTGAGCGTCGCTGGTACAGAGGACAACATCGATCCGAACGAAGGCGACTCGCAAATCGCCACTGTCTTCAGCACCACCAGTTCGATCGAGTTCACCCTGACCTCGCGTGGCGTAAACTCCGGCACCAACTTCGGAACTGTAGACGGCCAGGACTTTAACTACGTGAACCCGTTTGCTTCCGGCGACGACGAAGGTGACTCGATCCTTGGTGGCGAAGGCAACGACCTGATCTACGGTCAGGGCGGCAGCGACACCATCGACGGTGAAGCCGGCGACGACACTATTTATGGCGGTGGCCCGGAAACCACCTCGACCCACGAGATTTTCAAGTGGTCCGAAGGTCCGGGTTTTGCCAACAACGCGAACACCCCGAACTTCACCCAGGATACGGGCAACGCCAACATCACCTTCACCACCGTTTCGCAAAGCAGCGGTGTGGAAACCGAGTATGAAACCTCGACCCAGGATGTCAGTGAGCTCGATGCCGAAGTGGGCTCGAACTCTTCGCTGTCCTCGATCCTGAACGGCGATCCGAACTCGGCCAAGTACCAGTGGGAATCGGACACGCCGCTTGAAAACGTCGAGTTCCGCGTGAACGACATCGACGGGGACGGCCGCATTGTGGTCCGCGCCTGGGACGAAAACGGCGATCCGATCGAAGTCACCCTGTCCGACGCAGGTTCGGGCCTTGCCCTGTCAAACAGCGACAGCGTGCCGGGCAATGACACCGCAACCAGCATCGACAACAACTACACGTCGGACAGCAACCCCGAGCACTCGGTTCTGGTCAATATCGAAGGCCCGGTCAGCCGCTGGGAAATCCTTCACGAACAGGATGGCTCGTACAACTCGGGTATCAATGTCACCGACATTACCTTCGACGTTCCCTCGACCATCGTCGACGACGATAACGCGGGCGACTCGCTGATCGGCGGCGACGGGGATGACCACATCTTCGGTCAGGGCGGCGACGACACCATCACCGGTGGCGACGGTCAGGACAACATCGACGGCGGCACCGGCAACGACAGCATCGACGCGTCTTCTGACGACGCGGTTGATCTGCCTGACCTCGGCTTCCCGGCCTACGGTCCGTTCCCCGCAGTCCCGGCCGACCCGGATCCGGAAAACGACCGCGACTTCGTTGACGCTGGCTCGGGCAACGACACCGTTGTCACCGGCGACGATGCCGACACTATTCTCGGCGGTTCGGGCGATGACTCGATCGACGCGGGTGTCGACACCGACTCCATCGAAGGCGGCAGCGGCGAAGACACCATCATCGGTGGCGAAGGCAACGACACCATCGACGGCGGCGACGATGACGACGTCATCTATGGCGGCCTTGACCCGTCCTTCCCGGATTATCTCAACATCCCGGATGACGGACATGGCGGTGTCATTCCCGATCCCGAAACCGACAACGGCCGCGACCTGATCGACGGCGGTGCCGGCAACGACACCATCTTCGGCCAGGACGACGACGACACCATCTCGGGTGGCACCGGTAACGACGTGATCGACGGCGGTGTGGACGAAGACTCCATCACCGGCGGCGAAGGCAACGACGCTCTGACTGGTGGCCACGGTGACGACACCATCCACGGCAACGAAGGCGACGATACCATCCACGGTGGCATTGGCGCGGACTCGCTGACTGGTGGCGAAGGCGACGACAGCTTCACCCTCGGTGGCGGCGACGGCGCTGGCGACTATGCCGCTGGTGGCGACGATCAGGACACCTTCACCAACATCGGCGCTGGCGACACCATCGACGGTAACGAAGGCGGCGTTGACTACGATACGCTCGATCTGACCGGTGCAGGCGAAGCCAACAACCCGGGAGGCTCCTACTCGGTTGAATACAGCGCGCTGAACCCCGAAGACGGTATCGTCAAGTTCTTCGACGCAGGCGGCACCCTGACCGGCACAGCAGAGTTCTACAACATCGAGAACGTGATCTGCTTTACCCCTGGCACCGCTATCCTCACCCCCTCGGGCGAGATTGCCGTAGAAGAGCTGAAGGTCGGCGACCGCGTGGTGACCCGCGACAACGGTCTGCAAACCATCCGCTGGATTGGCCGCAAGCCGCTTACCGGCCGTGATCTGCTGTCGCGTCCGAAGCTGCGCCCGATCATGATCCGCAAGGGCTCGCTCGGTCCGAACCTGCCCGACCGCGATATGATGGTCTCGCCGAACCACCGTATGCTGCTCGTCAGCCAGCAGGCACAACTGCTCTTTGAAGAGAGCGAAGTGCTCGTGGCTGCCAAGCACCTGGTCCACATGGACGGGGTTCACCAGGTCGACACCACCGGCGTGGAGTACATCCACTTCCTGTGTGACCACCACGAGGTTGTTCTTGCCAACGGCGCATGGAGCGAAAGCTTCCAACCCGGCGAGTTCTCGATGGGTGGCATCGGCCAGGAACAGCGCGCGGAAATCTACGAACTGTTCCCGGAACTGCAAGATCGCGAGACGCTCGAGAACTTCTCCGCGGCTCGCCTGACCCTGAAGCGGCACGAAGCCAAACTTCTGGGCTAGGGGCCTCCACTGGGGCAAATGTTTCGCTAGCGGAAGGCGGTCCTTAGGGGCCGCCTTTTGCGTATGGGGCGGGTTGACAGCCGCCAGTCAATTTACTTAACATGTGAATTGTTATTCAGGAGGAGAGTGACCGATGCCCGTACCCGCCCCCAATCTTTATCCGCCATTCAACATCGTGCGCCTGTCACATGTCGAATACCGCGTCACCGATCTGGCCAGGTCGCGTGCCTTCTATGTCGACACTCTCGGCCTTCAGGTGACCTATGAGGACGACAGCCATATCTACCTGCGCGCCATGGAAGAACGCGGGCATCACTGCATCATCCTCGTCAAGGCGAACACAGCCGATGTCGGCGTTCTGGGTTTCAAACTCTATGACGAGCCTGATCTCGACAAGGCCGCCGCATTCTTTGCCAACAAGGGCCTGCCCGTGGAGTGGGTGGAACGCCCCCACATGGGCCGCACCCTGCGCACCCGCGACCCCTGGGGAATTCCGCTGGAATTCTACGTCAAGATGGATCGCCTTGCCCCGATCCATCAGAAATACAGGCACTACAACGGCGTAAAACCCCTGCGCATCGACCATTTCAACATGTTCTCGGCAGACGTTGATGCCTCGGTTGCCTTCTACAACGAGATCGGCTTCCGCACGACCGAATACACGGAAGATGCCGAAAGCGGCCGTGTCTGGGCGGCATGGATGCACCGCAAGGGCGGCGTGCATGACGTCGCCTTTACCAACGGCACCGGTCCGCGCCTGCACCACACGGCCTTCTGGGTACCGACCCCGCTCAACATCATCGACCTCCTCGACCTGATGTCGACCACAGGCTGGGTGGACAACATCGAACGCGGTCCAGGGCGGCACGGCATCTCGAACGCCTTCTTCCTCTACGTGCTGGACCCGGACGGCCACCGGATCGAGATTTACTGCTCCGACTACCAGACCGTTGATCCGGATCTCGAACCGATCAAATGGGATCTGAAAGACCCGCAACGCCAGACCCTCTGGGGCGCCGCCGCACCACGCTCGTGGTTCGAACACGGCTCCACCTTCGAAGGCGCGGAAACAACCGAAAGCGCCCTCAAGGCCCAGCCGATCATCGCCCCCTGACCCTCTGGACAATCCGCCAAACACACAGTCAGATGTGGCCAAACCCGTGCCCTCAAGGAGCCAGCCATGCCCGCGCCCAAGAACCTTTTCAAAGACGCCATCGCCGCCAAACAGCCGCAAATCGGCCTCTGGGTCACCGCCGCCGACGCGGGGATCACCGAACTGATCGGCACCACCGGCTTTGACTGGCTGGTGGTCGATAGTGAACACGCCCCCAACGACATCCGCAGCCTGCGCGACTCCCTGATGGCGCTGAACGGGTCCGACAGCCACCCGGTCGTGCGTATCCCCTTTGGCGAGGCATGGATGGTGAAACAGGTTCTCGATGCCGGCGCACAGACGGTTCTGGTGCCGATGGTCGATACCGCCGAACAGGCCCGCGAAATGGCCGCCGCCATGTACTATCCGCCCAAGGGCATCCGGGGCATGGGCGCGTCGGGCGCGCGGGTCTCGCGGTTTGCCGCCATCGCCGACTATGTCGCCACCGCAAATGACGAGGTCTGCCTGATCGTGCAGGCCGAAAGCCGCGCCGCGCTGGACAACCTCGATGACATCCTCGCCGTGGACGGTGTACACGGCGTCTTTATCGGCCCGGCCGACCTCTCGGCCGACATGGGCTATCCCGGCAACGCCAACGCCCCCGAAGTGCAGAAGGCCATCGCCGCCGCCATCCAGAAGATCGCCGCCAGCGACAAGGCCGCCGGCATCCTGACCCAGGACCTTGCTTCGGCGAAAACCTATCTCGACCTTGGCGCGACCTTCGTCGCCGTCGGCATAGACACGGTTTTCCTTGCCAAGGGCCTTCGCAAATTGTCGAGCGACGCCAAAGACTTGCTCTGAGGCTGGACAAAGGCGCGGCCGAACGTCGATAAAGGCCACATGGCAGGCCAGACAGACACCATCATCAACGCCATCCTTGGCGACATCGAATCCGGCACCCTCAATCCCGGCGACGGGATTGACGAAACCGCGCTGGCCAATCGTCTGGGCGTGTCCCGCACGCCCATGCGTGAAGCCATGATCCAGCTTGAAACCGCAGGCCTGATTGCCCGCCTGCCCCGCAAGGGGGCGGTGGTCTTCAAACCGACCCTGGAAGAATTCCTCGCCATCCTGGAAGTGCACGCCAAGCTGGAAGGGCAAGCCGCCGGCCTCGCCGCCCGCCGCCTGTCACGCGACCATGCAGAACAGCTCGAAGACATCGTGCGTTCCTGCGAAAAACACGCCGCCGAAAAGGGCGATGCCGATCCGGACGCCTATTACCAGCTGAACATGCGGTTCCACGAAATCGTTGCCGTCGCAGCGGGCAATCCCTTCCTGCTCGAGATGATCAAGACCAACGCCCGCAAGCTGATGGCCTACTACCGCGCCCGCTATCAATACGTCGGTGCCATCGCCGATTCCGCCCGCGAACACCGCGAAATCGCCACCCTGATCACCGCCCGAGACGCCGAGGCCGCCGAATACCGCATGGCCCGCCACGTCCAGTTCGATCAGGTCACCGCGATGGATCTGCTCGCGGTGCTCAGCTAAGAGAATTTTCTCGAAAATTCTCGCCCCCGAAAATCCTTCTAGAAGGATTTGCCATCCCGCGCCCATTCGAAAAACTGCACGATCTGCCGCCCGAAGACATCCCGGTCTGCGGTGTTCTTAAGCGACTCGCGCGCCGCCGCCGTGACCTCTTCCCCGACATAGTCCGCCGTGAACTCCACCAGGTCGGCGATGAACCCGTCTGTCATCTCGGGGTGATACTGCGTGGTAAATATGTGCCGCCCCTTGAGGTAGCCCCCCACGCGACACCCTGGCCCCGAGGCCACGACCTCCGCGCCTTCGGGCAGCTCGGTCACCTGCTCGATATGGCTGGCATAAAGCCCCACCTGCGCGGGCCGCTCCCCGAACGGCAGCGCACCCACCGAATCGGTCAGGGCAAATCCATGCACCCAACCCTCAGGATTGCGCCCCACGGCCCCGCCCAGCGCCAGCGCGATCGCCTGATGGCCGAAACATGCCCCGAAAACGGGCAGTTGTGCCGCGTCCATCTCTCGGATCAGATCGAATAGCTGCGACACCCAGGCCGCGTCATCATGCACCGAAGCCGGGCTGCCGGTGATCATCGCCCCGTCAAAGGCCTGAATATCCTCGGGAAATTCCCCATCCTTGACCGCGAACACCTCGCAGTCCCACGCCGGGCGCTGCTCTTTCACGAGGGTGGCGAATTTTTCACCATCCTTGGGTCGCGCCTGTGCAAAATCGCTTTCGTCGGTATTGGTCATGAGGATCGCAAGTCGCATTTCCGGGCTCTCCGAATTTTTCATTTTGCATATTTATGATCTCCATATATATACATAACAAAGCAAGTAAACAAGCCAGCAAGGGAGGCAGCTTGTATGACTGTCTGGACACCCACCGATAACGGCCACGCCGATCTGACCAGCCACGACACGTTTGCCAGTGGTGCACCGCACAATACCTTCAAGCGCCTGCGCGACGAAGATCCGGTCAGCTGGACCGACTACGCCGACGGTCAGGGTTTCTGGTCGATCACCCGCCACCAGGACATCACCGAGATGAACCGCAATTTCGCGGTCTTCTCTTCGGCCCGTGGCATCCGCATGGAAGACCAGTCGTATGAGGAATACCTCGCGCGGCGCACCTTTCAGGAGATCGACCCGCCCGAACACATGCTGACCCGCATCAAGGTGGCCAAGGCCTTCTCGAAACCGGTTGTGGCAGGTTTCGAACAGGACCTGCGTGACCTCTCGAACCAGATTCTCGACGTCGCGCTTTCGGAAACCGAATTCGACGCCACCAAGGCCATCGCCCGCCAACTGCCCATGCTCATGCTCGGCCGCATCCTTGGCACGCCGGAGAAAGACCTGCCGTGGCTGGTCGAAAAGGGTGATGCCCTCATCGCCAACACCGACCCGGATTTCACCGACCACGTCCTCGACAAGATGACGACGGATGAATTCCGCATGATGCCCTTCAACTCGCCCGCCGGTGCCGAGTTGTTCCAATACGCAAAAGAGCTGATGGCGCATAAGAATGAGACCGGCGACACCAACGGCATCCTGCACCTGATCCTGCAACCCGACAAGGATGGCAACGTGATCTCGGAGGAAGAGTTCCGCAACTTCTTTTGCCTGCTGGTCGCCGCCGGCAACGACACCACGCGCTACTCGATCGCCGCCGGTATCCAGGCCCTCGCCCACCAACCTGAACTGCTCGCGCAGATGCAGCAGGGCGGCGATGATCTCTGGGAACTGGCACCCGACGAAATCATCCGCTGGGCCACACCCGCCCTCTACTTCCGCCGCACGCTCACGCAGGATTTCGAGGCACACGGCAAGCAGATGAAAGAAGGCGACAAGGTGCTGTTCTGGTGGTCTTCGGCCAACCGTGATGATGCCGTCTTCGACGATCCTTTCCGCGTCAACCTTTTGCGCAGCCCGAACAAGCACATGTCCTTTGGCCAGTCCGGCCCGCATGTCTGCCTTGGCATGTGGCTGGCCCGCCTCGAGGTCCGGGTTCTGTTTCAGGAACTATGCAAACGCCTCAAAACAATAGAACCTAACGGAGAGCACAAATTCCTGCGCTCCAACTTTGTCGGCGGGATCAAGGAACTCCCCGTCCGCATCCAACTGCAATAAGGGAGGCCAAGGATGAAAGACCGTCTGCGCGCCGTTTTCTGTGACCACCTGTCCATCATGCGGGGCAAGTACCTGCCGCATTCCAAGCTGGCCGACTCCGAGACCCGTTTCTGCCGCTCCACCTTTGGCGTCCACTACGACAAGGATCTGCTCGACGCGCCGGGGGCGATGATGATGCAGGGCCTCCCCGACATGGAACTGCGCTGGAAACACGATGACATCCGCGACAGCTGGGACCCGCATACCAAGATCGTGCTGGGCGACCTCTATGACCACGAAGGTGCGCCGCTGCCGCTGTGTCCGCGCGGCACCCTGAAACGCGCTGTGGCCGCCTGGGAAGAAAAGGGGCTCACCCCCAAGGTTGGCATCGAACTCGAGGCCTACGCCCTGCAAGCCGACGAAGATGGCAACCTGCGCCCCTACGACACGCCCGGCGGCGTGGTCTATGGCACCGGCCCCCTGTCCGATCCGATGCGCTTCAACGATGCGATCTGGGAAAAGGCCGATCAGCTGGGCTTCCGCCTCGACATGATCACCTCGGAATTCGACGCGCCCCAGTTCGAATACACCCTCACCTTCGACAACGCGGTTCAGGCTGTGGACGATATCGTCCTGTTCCGCCTTATGGCGCGCGAGATCGCGCTGGAACACGGCATCATCCTGTCGTTCATGCCCAAACCCATCGCCGAAGCGGGCGGCTCGGGGATGCACATCAACTTCTCCTTCTCCGATGTGTCGGGCGGCAATGCTCTGTCGTCGGGGCCGCGCAACCTGCCGGAAACCCTGAACGATCTGTCGCGCGGATGCCTCGCGGGTCTGCTGCATCACCACAAGGGCCTCGCCGGTCTCATCGCGCCCACTGCAAACAGCTACCAGCGCCTGCAACCGGGCTCGCTCTCGGGGTTCTGGAAAAACTGGGGCGGCGACCACCGCAACGTGACCACCCGCATCAGCTCGGAAGGCGGCCCGAAATCGCGTCTCGAACACCGCATGGCCGATGCCACATCGAACCCCTACACGGCCACTGCTGCAGTCCTGACCGCCGCCCGTCTGGGTGTGGAAAACGGCTATGACCTCCAGCCGATCGAAACCGGGGACGGGTTCGAAAAGAATGACGCCAAGGAAAGCTGCGCGATGGACCTCAAGGGCGCCACAGCAGACCTCAAGGCCGACACGGTTCTGGCCGACGCATTGGGCCGGACGCTGGTCGATAACCACGTCTACATGAAAGAGAAAGAGGTCAAGAAAACCCGCGATCTCGAGGGCGACGCCCTGCGCGACTTCTACGTTTACTTCGTCTGATCCCAACACTTCGGCAGGCAGGATTTTCTCGAAAATCCTGCCCCTCGCAAAACCTTTCCCAAGGTTTTGCCCGCCCCCCTCATCCCCAAGGAGCCACCCAATGAAAGCCACCTGGAAACTCGCCGACGGCACTGAAATCTCCGCAGAGATCGCCAATGGCACCAACATGATGCAGGCCGCGGTCGACAAAAACATTCCCGGCGTGATCGGAGAATGCGGCGGCTGCCTCTCCTGCGCCACCTGCCACGTCTATGTCGACGGGGCCTGGCTCGACAAAACCGGCAGTGCCGACGATTTCGAAGACGCCATGCTCGACGTGGCCGAGGCCGAGCGCACCGACGCCTCGCGCCTGTCCTGTCAGATCGAGGCGAGCGACGCGCTCGACGGCCTCGTCCTCATCGTTCCCCAGCCCTGACACCAAGGGGCCCTGCCCCCTCACACAGGAAACGCGCCCATGAACTCTCCCCTCACCCGCTATGCCTTTCTTGCCGGAGTGGCCTATTTCTGCTGCATGTCACTGGCCCATTTCTTCGGCATGAAACAGCCGCTGTTGTTCGTCTACTACGACACGCCCTTTCACGCCTATCAGGACAAGATCATCTCCTTTGCCGTGACCGCCTATATCGCGCTGTTCTGGCTGGCGTCCAAAAGCCGCGAGGCCGTGCCCGCCGCCCTGATCGTCATGGCCCTGACCGTCCTTGGTCTTGCCTCGGTCAACATGTCCGATGCCCTGGCCAGCGTTCTGACCGAGGGGCAAAGCACCCTGCCCTACTGGATTCAGACTATCCTGATCGGCGCCTATCTCATCGTTCTGACCGACCTCTGGCGGCGCGACGTGCGCTAGGGCCTTGTATCGCGCCCCCGCCCTCCCGACATTGGAACCGCAACAGGAACCAATAAGGGGGCGCGAAGATGCCACGCAAAGCACTTGTCACCGGCGGCAACAGGGGCATCGGCCTTGCCATCGCCAAGGGCCTCAAGGATCAGGGGCTCGACGTTATCATCGGGGCGCGCCAGGCGTCTGATGGCAAGGCAGCGGCGCAGGTGATCGGCGCGAACCATGTTGTTCTCGACGTGTCCGATCCCCAGAGCATCACGGCCGCCCTCGAACAGGTCGGCTCGATCGACGTTCTGGTCAACAACGCTGGTATCCTCAACAGCGGCGGCGTCCTGGACGACCCACAGGATTTTGCCGATTGCATGGCCGTCATGGTGAACGGCCCCTACCACCTCATGCGCCATGTCGTGCCCCAGATGGGTGCGGCGGGCTATGGCCGTATCGTGAACCTGTCTTCGGGCTGGGGCGCGTTCTCGGACGGGGTGGCCGGTCCCGGTGCCTACGGTGTCGCCAAGGCGGCCCTGAACGCCCTCACCGTTGCCGCCAATCATCACCTGCCACGAGGGGTGAAAGTCAACGCCATGTGTCCGGGCTGGGTGCACACCCGCATGGGCGGCAGCGCAGCACCCCGCACCCCCGAAGAGGGCGCAGACACCGCCATCTGGCTTGCCACCCTGCCCGACACCGGGCCAAGCGGCGGTTTCTTCCGGGATCGCCGTGAAATCGCGTGGTAAGGCCTAGCGCCGTGGCCGCTTCTGCGCGACCACCACGCCGGCAATCACGATGGCCGCTCCGGCGGCCTGTTGCCAGTCCCAGGTCGCGCCCAGACCCAGCATCAGAAGCATGACGTAGAACGGCGCAACATTGATGTGGAACGAGGCCACTGCCACACCAAGGCGGCCCACGGTGGCAATCCACATCAGCTGGCTCAATGCCATGCCCGCAATCGCGTAAATGGCCATCAACCCCATCTGCGTGCCATCCACCACCCCTTTGGGCAGCACATCAAACCCGGCCGCGTGCGTAGCCAACAGGGCCACCGCGTTGAACATCAGGCCGCCCGCAAGGGTGATTGTCGTGCGCCCGATCTGTGACAGGGTCGGAAAGGCGGTGACGGTTGCGTGGCTGCCGATGGCGAACAACGTGCAGGACACGACCACCGCCGCGGCACCGATCCCGATATCGCCAAGATCCCCATTCGCCGTCGCCACGATGCCGCCCACAACCGAGGCCGCAAGCCCGACCAGAAACGCCCTGTTGATCTTGCGGGTCCGGGATATCACCTCGATCAGAGCCGCCGAAATGGGCGAGGTCGAGGCGATGATCGCCACCGTCACCGGATCGGTCAAAGCCTGTGCCAGCAGCAACAGATAGGCCCCGGCGCCAAAGGTCAGCCCTCCGATGATCGCCCCCTTGCCCCAGCGCGCCGACACCACCGCACGCGGGCCGTCCATCAGGATCCAGACCGGCACAAGAAGTGTTACGGCAAGGGCGAAACGCGCTGCGATCAACGCCAAAGGTGGCCAGTTCTCCAGCAAAATCTCGGCAGCAGGAAACCCGCAGGCCCATGTAAACATGGACGCCACGCCAAGCGCATTGCCGGAAAACACGCTGCTTGCGCCGGCGGTTTGCACCCGCGCAGAGCCAGGGTTTGTCATGGACATACCCGCACCTCGAACTGTCGAATCAGAAGGCGGTCGAAAATGCGACCGTTGAGTCAAAAAATGCCTTTAATCCCCTGTCACTTCTGTCTCATTTTCGACAGCATGTCGGTTTCAGACCTTGCACCGATCCGCCGCTCCGGCCCAAATACCGCCGAAAAGGACAGCCTCATGCCCCGATTTGCCGCCAACCTGACCCTCCTCTTTACCGAGGTTCCGCTGCTCGACCGGATTGCCGCCGCGCGCGATGCCGGCTTTGACGGTGTTGAAATGCTGTTCCCCTACGCCGCCGCGATAGGCGATCTGAAATCAGCCCTCGACACGGCCAACCTGCCGCTGATCCTGATCAACACCCCGGCCCCCGACTGGGACACCGGCGGTCGCGGCTGCGCGGCCATTCCCGGTGCCGAAGCCCGATTTCGCGAAGGGTTCGAACAGGCCCTTGCTTATGCGCGGGGCCTTGGCACGCCTATCATCCACATCATGTCCGGTCTGGCGTCGGGCCCCGAGGCAAAACAAACCCTGATCGACAACCTGAAATGGGCAACAGGCCGCGTGCCCGAACAACCGCTGACAATCGAACCGATCAACACCCACGATATTCCGGGCTATTTCCTCGACGATTTCGATCTGGCCGCCGACATTCTTGACGCCGTGGCCGCCCCCAATCTCGCCCTGCAATTCGATGCCTACCACGCCCACCGCATCACCGGGGACATGCCCGCCACATGGGCGCGACACGGCCACCGCGCCACGCACATCCAGATCGCGGGCGCCCCCGGACGTCATGAACCCACTGGGGGTGATATCGACTACCCGGCCTTCTTCACCCACTTGGATACAACCGGCTACTCCGGTTTTGTCTCCGCCGAGTACTTCCCCGCCGCAGAGACAACCAAGGGCCTCGCCTGGCTGCACTCAGCCCGCTGACGGCTCGAAAACATTGGTCAGGTAAAAGTCGTCGCTATAGTGGATGGCCATCGAGAAATAGCACCGCTGCCGCAGATGCGTCTTCACCGCCGCCTCAAGATCATCCCGCAACGCCCGTGTAAAGGCGGCATCGCGATGCGGCTTGGTCAACAGCGAGACTTCGACCAACAGATGCGTGTGATGGAACACGGCAGCAGGATAGGCCCGCCCCTTGCACACACCCGCCCCCGCATCATGGGCATTGATGGTGGTCTCGATCGCGCGCAGCACCTCCTGCGCGTCAAAGTCGAGGTCCGACGAATATTTCAGGTCTGCATGTGGCATCAGTGCGCCTCCGCCCAGTTCGCGCCGGTTCCGGCATCCACGATCAACGGCACGTCCAGCTTGACCGCCGGTTCCGCCGCCGCTTCCATCACCGCCTTGGCGGTTGCAATGGTCTCTTCCACCGCGCCTTCGTCGACTTCAAAGACAAGTTCATCGTGCACCTGCAACAACATCTTCGCAGGCAGGTCCGCAATCGCCTCGGGCATCCGGATCATGGCCCGGCGAATGATATCCGCCGCCGTGCCCTGAATGGGCGCGTTGATCGCCGCCCGCTGCGCAAACCCGGCCCGCGGCCCCTTGGCATTGATCTCAGGCATATGGATCTTGCGACCGAACAGCGTCTGCACATGCAGGTTTTCTTTCGCAAAGGCCTTGGTCTCGTCCATGTAGGTCCGAATGCCGGGAAAGCGTTCGAAATAACGGCTGATAAAGTCCTGCGCCTCGCCGCGCGGAATCCGCAGGTTGCGCGCCAGACCAAAGGCCGAAATGCCATAGATCACACCAAAGTTGATCGCCTTCGCCTGCCGCCGGATATCCGACGTCATCTCGTCGAGCGGCACGTTGAACATCTCACTCGCAGTCATCGCGTGAATGTCGTGCCCGTCGCGGAACGCCTGTTTCAGCGCATCAATCCCCGCCATATGGGCAAGAATACGCAATTCGATCTGGCTATAGTCCAGCGCGATAAGAACCTTGCCCTCATCCGCCACAAACGCCTCGCGAATGCGCCGCCCCTCTTCCGTACGGATCGGTATGTTTTGCAGATTCGGATCAGACGAGGCCAACCGCCCGGTGTTGGCGCCGGTCTGCACGTAGGATGTATGCACCCGACCCGTCTCGGGGTTGATATGGTCCTGAAGCGCATCCGTGTAGGTCGACTTCAACTTCTGCAACTGGCGATAGTCCAGAACCCGCGCCGCGAAATCATGGGTCGCGGCCAGTTCCTCAAGCACATCCGCCGGGGTCGACCATTGCCCTGTCTTGGTCTTCTTGCCGCCTTCAAGGCCCATTTCCTCGAACAGGATCGCCCCCACCTGCGCCGGCGACTGCACGTTGAACTCATGGCCTGCCAACTCGTAAAGCTCGGCCTCGTATCCTGCCATCTTCTGGGCAAAGGCATTCGACATCCGGCTCAGCGTGTCGCGATCCACCTTGATGCCATGCATCTCCATCTGCGCCAGCACCGGCGACAGGGGCCGCTCCAGCGTCTCATACACCGTGGTCACCTGCTCCTGGTGCAGCTTCGGCTTGAACATCTGCCACAGGCGCAGGGTCACGTCGGCATCTTCGGCGGCATATTTCACCGCATCCTCAATCGGCACCTTGTCAAAGGTGATCGCGGATTTCCCCGTCCCCAACAGCGTCTTGATCGAGATCGGCTGATGCCCGAGATAGCGTTCCGCCAACTGGTCCATACCGTGCCCGTGCATCCCCGCGTGCAGCGCGTAGCTCAAGAGCATCGTGTCATCAATCGGCGCGACCTGCACCCCATAGCGTTTCAGGATCTTGCAGTCATACTTGGCGTTCTGGAAAATCTTGAGGATGCTTTCATCCTCCAACACAGGCTTCAGAACCTCCAGCACCTCGTCCAGCGGCATCTGCCCCTCGGCCAGCTCGTCACTGCCAAACAGATCGTCACTCGCGCCCTTCACGTGGCCAACAGGGATATAGCAGGCCTCGCCCGGCTCCACCGACAGGCAGACCCCCACCAGGTCTGCCACCATCTCGTCAAGGCCGGTGGTCTCGGTGTCCACCGCCACATACCCCCGCGCCCGCGCCTTCGCGACCCAGGTCTCAAGCGCGGCCCGGTCCTTGACCCACTCATAGGCCTCGGCGTCAAACGGCTTGTCCTCCGGCGCATCCGCCCCGCCCGCAGGCGCAGCCCCCGCAGGGGCTTCGGCAATCACCGGCGCTTCAACCCCGATCTGCTCGGCAATCCGCTTGCTCAGGGTGCGGAATTCCATATCGGCCAGGAAATGCATGAGGACTTCCGGCTCCGGCTCCCTGACCTCAAGGTCTTCCAGCGTGAAATCCAGCTCCATGTCACAATCCAACTGCACCAGCCGTTTCGACATCTCGATCTGGTCGCGCTTCTCGATCAACGTCTGACGGCGCTTGGGCTGTTTGATCTCTTCCGCCCGATCCAGCAACTCTTCCAGCGAGCCATATTCATTGATCAACAGCGCCGCAGTCTTGATCCCGATCCCCGGCGCACCGGGCACGTTATCGACGCTGTCGCCGGCAAGCGCCTGCACATCCACCACGCGCTCCGGTCCGACGCCAAACTTCTCGTGCACGCCGTCGCTGTCGATCCGCTTGTTCTTCATCGCGTCCAGCATCTCGACGCCACCGCCCACAAGCTGCATCAAGTCCTTGTCCGAACTGATGATCGTACACCGCCCCCCGGCTTCACGCGCCTGACAGGCCAGCGTGGCAATGATGTCATCTGCCTCGAAACCTTCGATCTCCTTGCAGGCGATATTGAAGGCCTTGGTCGCCTCGCGGGTCAGCGGGAACTGCGGAACAAGATCCTCCGGCGCGGGCGGGCGATTGGCCTTGTAGAGATCATAAATCTCGTTGCGGAACGACTTGCCGGAATAGTCGAAGATCACCGCCACGTGGGTGGGGGCATCCGGTCCGGTGTTGCCCTCGACATAGCGGTGCAGCATGTTGCAAAACCCCGCAACCGCGCCAATCGGCAGGCCATCCGACTTGCGCGTCAGCGGCGGCAGGGCGTGATAGGCGCGAAAGATGAACGCCGAACCGTCAATCAGATGCAGATGGCACCCTTTGCCAAAACCGGTTTCCATGTCGCGCCTCCTGTAACCTGTTCCTGTCCCGTTCTGCCATGCTCTCCCCCAAGGTGCCAGTCGCAATCTTTTGCATTGCCACCTCCTGCCCGCTTCAATGCACCCAAAATACTCCAGGGGGTCCAAGGGGGGCAGCGCCCCCCTTGCCAAGCTCTCGAAGGGCTGATTTACCATGCCCGCAATTGAGAGGGATCGCAGATGACTCATCTATGGGTACGCGCCGAACAACGGCCAAACGAAGAACGTGTCGGGCTCACCCCCGAAGGCGCGAAACAGCTGATTGCCAAGGGCATCCGCGTCACCGTCGAGGAAAGCTCGGTCCGCGCCATCCCGATTGACGGCTACCGTGATGCGGGCTGCGACATCGCGCCGGAAAACACCTGGCCCGACGCCCCGCGCGACGCGATCATCTTCGGCCTCAAGGAACTGCCCGAAGACGGCACGCCGCTGCCCCACAAGCACATCATGTTCGGCCACGCCTACAAGGGCCAGCATTCCGGCGTTGCCCTGCTCAAGCGTTTCAAGGCCGGGGGCGGCACGCTCTACGATCTCGAATATCTCGTTGATGACACCGGCCGCCGCGTCGCCGCCTTTGGCTACTGGGCGGGCTATGCCGGCGCTGCTGTCACCCTCAAATCCTGGGCCGCGCAACAACGCGGCACGCTCTGCGGGCCGGTGGGTGTCTATGCCAACAAGGACACGCTTCTCGACGATCTCGGCAGCGAACTCGACGCACTGGATACAGACCTGCCGACCGCCATCGTGATCGGGGCATTGGGCCGCGTCGGCACCGGTGCCGCCGACCTTCTTGAAACCATGGGTGTTGCCGTGACCAAATGGGACATGGCCGAAACCGCCAGCGGCGGCCCGTTCCCCGAGATCCTGCAGCACGACATCTTCATGAACTGCATTTTCGCACGTCCCGGCACGCCGGTGTTCGTCCCGCAAGATGCCAAATCCGCCGAGCGCCAGCTCACCGCGATCGGCGATGTCGCCTGCGATCCCGACAGCGATTACAACCCGGTGCCGGTCTACGACAAGGCCACCACCTGGGAGGCCCCGGCCCTGCGCGTCCACGAGGCACCGGTTCTCGATGTCATGGCCATCGACAACCTACCCTCGATGCTGCCGGTCGAATCCTCGGAAGACTACGCCGAACAGCTGCTCGCCACCCTGCTCAAGGTTGACGATCTGTCCGACGGCGTCTGGACCCGCGCCGAGGCGGATTTCCAAACCCACAGCAAGGATCTCTGAGACATGCGCCCCGAGATCATCGGCTACCTCGCCGCAACCCTTGGCACGATCTGCTGGATCCCCCAAGCGTGGAAGGCCTGGTCCACTCGTGACACCTCGGGGCTGTCGCTGCCGTCGAACCTGATGTTCCTGATCACCGTGTCCTTGTGGCTGGTCTACGGGCTGATGGTCGTCGATTGGCCCATCATCGTGGCCAACATCTTTGCCGTGACCGCCGTTCTCACCATCGTTGCGGCCAAGCTAAAGTACAAATAATCCCACAAATCGGCGCGACACCCCTGTGACCGTCGTGCCGTTTTTCATGGAACCTATTGAAGTCGTCCGCGTTTCACGCTCAAGCTGCGTTCCAGTTCAAAGATCGAAACGCTTTAGGGAGCGAGACTCATGACCATTCACTGGTGTGGCACCGGCCTGTCGGCCATCCCCGGCCTGCGCCGCCTGATCGAGGCAGGCCAGGACGTGACCGTCTGGAACCGGACCGTCGACAAGGCCCAAGAGGCGGTTGGCGATCTGACCGACAAGATCAAGGCCTTCGACATCGACGTGCTTGGCGGCGAACTGGCCGCAGACGACGTGGTTGTCTCCATGCTGCCGGGCGACTGGCACGTGCCGCTGGCCGAACTCTGCATCGCCAAGGGCGCGAACTTCGTCTCGTCTTCCTACATCGCCCCCGAGATGAAGGCGCTGGACGAGAAAGCCCGCGCCGCCGGTGTCGCCTGCGTGAACGAGGTCGGCCTTGACCCGGGCATCGACCACCTGATGGCCCACGCCCTTGTCGCCGACTACAAGGCCTCTTCCGCCTATGACGTCAGCAACGCGATTTCGTTCATTTCCTACTGCGGCGGCATCCCGAAACACCCCAACCCGTTCCGGTACAAATTCAGCTGGTCGCCGCTCGGCGTGCTCAAGGCCCTGCGCTCGCCCTCCCGCTCGATCCGCGATTTCGCCCCGCTCGACGTGGCCCGCCCGTGGGATGCGATCTCGTCCTACATCGCCCCGCTGCCGGCACCGGAAAGCTTCGAAGTCTACCCCAACCGCGATTCCATCCCCTTCATGGAAGACTACAACTTCGACGCGGACTGGAACGTCAAAGAATTCGTCCGCGGCACCCTGCGCCTGAACGGCTGGGCCGAAGCCTGGGACGAGGTCTTCAAGGAAATCGAAACCCTCTCCGGCCCCGAAGGCGACGCCCGCCTCAAGGAAATGTCCGATCAGTTCTGGAACGAGAACGCCTATGACGACGGCGAACCGGATCGCGTCGTGCTCTGCGTTGGCCTCAAGGCCGAAAACGACGGCAAAGAGGTCTGGAACAAGACCTACGTCATGGACGCCTGGGGCGACGAACGCGGCACCGCCATGGCCCGCCTCGTGTCGATCCCGGTATCGCTGGCCGTCGAATCCGTCCTGAACCGAGAAATCGCTGCCGGCGTGCATGCCGCCCCCAGCGATCCCAAGCTGTTCACCCGCTGGCTCAAGGAAATCGACACCCTCGCCCAGCACCTGCAGATCGTCGATCACACCGCCTGATCGCCAAAGAGTGCCCCACCAAAGGGGCACTCCCCTCCCAAAAACCTCAAGCCGCTGCCGCCCCCATGGCAGCGGCTTTTTTCAACCACTTGCCGATCACCCGCTGTTCGGGATGGCTGGTGCCACTGAACTGCGTGATCTTCAGCGGACGAATGCCCACAAAGCCAAGGATCTGACCCCGAAGCTGCACCATCAGCGCATTGCGATACAACAGGCGGAACACCCAGTTCGGCGTATCCGACAGCATCAGAACCCGCCCCGTGCGCCCGCTCAGCATCGGCCCCGGCAACCCCAGCTTGGTCGGGTTGCGCGTATCAAACGTCCGCCCCGGCAGGAACGCCCGATCCACGAGCCCCTTGAGCTTGGCCGGCAACCCGCCCCACCAGACCGGCGTCGCCAGCACCACGTGCTCTGACCATTCGATGTCCTGCAACACCTTCTCCAACCCCGGCTCCAGCGGCTTCTGGTTCACGTAGCCGCCGAACCCATAGTCCGGGTCAAAGTCGAGGTCGTGCAGACGCGTCATCCGCACCTCGTGGCCGGCATCCCGCGCCGCCTTTGCATAGCTCTCGGCAAGGCTTCCCGTCAGCGAGGTTTCCGCAGGGTGTCCGTCCAGAACAAAAATCCGTTTCACAGTCATGAGGCTCTCCATGATTCCATTAAATTGACCATGGTCACTTTTATTGCCCTCAAAATTGACCGCGGTCAATATTAAATTTGACCACGGTCACAAATCATGCGATGACACCCCATGGCCAGAGCAATCCAACAACGCACCCTCAAGACCCGCGCCAAACTTCTGGACGCGGCCACCGCCGTCGTTTCCGAAAGCGGCTACGAAGCTTTGCGCGTGGAAGAAGTTGTCCTGCGCGCCGGTGTCGCCAAGGGCACCTTCTTTGCGCATTTCAAGGACAAGGATGCCCTGATGGATCAACTGATCGGGGCCGAGATCGACCGTCACCTCGACCAGATCGAATCCCTTTCCGCGCCAAAATCCATTTCCGAGATGGTCGACGCGCTGATGCCGCTTGCGGATTTCATGAGCTGCGAACGCTATGTCTTCGACGTGATCATCCGCTACTCCGGCGCCGCCGCCAACGAAGAAATCGGCCCGATTGCCATGACCTTCGGCCGCCATGCCGAGGTCGTGACCAAGTGGCTCTCCAACACACCCTTCCGGCAGGACATCTCACCTGAACTTCAGGCCGAAGGCGTGCAGGCCTTTGCCATTCAGGCGATTTCCCTGATGTTCTGTTCCCTGCACAATGCGGTCACGGTGCGCGACCGGCTGGAAACCTACCTCGACGCTTGGCTGCTGCCATCCGCGGCGGGCAAGGCAACGTAAAAGCCCGCGTCACTTCCTGACACGGGCCTGAAATCATTCATATTTTCCGGCGCATCACGCCGAAGGTCCCTCATCCGCGACGGACAAGTTCATCCTCTTCGTCGGAAAGGTTGATGCCAAGGGCATCCATCCCGTTCTCAAGGTGGTCCGACAGGTGTGGCGATCCCAGAAGATAGTCGGCAGTCGGGGCCGTCGCCTCCGCCTTCGCGGTTTCGATCGCCTCTTCCAACTCGTCCGCCATAAAGCTGTCACGGCCGATCCACATCACGGCGACAAGGCTCGCCTGCTCATCTTCATTCAAGCGTTCGATGAAGCCCCTGAGCTCGCCCTCGGCGCGGTTAAGCTCGCGGGACATCAGCACCACCTGCGCAACCTTCCACGGCGAAATTTCAAGCATAGTCTTAGGCCTCCATTAGTTCTGTGCCCCTATTGCACAGATAAATATGCCCCCCGTCCTTGATCTTTCGCAAATCAATTCGTGGTTCGCATCTTTAATCTTGCCATGCCGCAAGGGGGACAACAGCTGCACTTTGGGCTGCGTCAGCGTGCAAACATCACGCGTCCGGCTTGGCCAGCGGCACAACCTTGGTCTCTTCGGGGGCCAGTTCCTCAAAGTCGAAATTGTCCAGACGACGCGCCCGACGGCCCGCCTTGTCGGCGCTGATCTTGATCTCGGAAATGTCCTTGGCCGCCTGCCCGAAGTGCCGGTCAAGGTTCTCGACCCGCGTCCCAAGCCGTTCCACATCCGAATAAAGCAAGCCAAGCTCGCGACGGATCGCACCGGCCTGTTCCCGCATCCGCGCGTCTTTCAGAATCGCCCGCATGGTGTTCAACGTCGCCATGCAGGTGGTCGGCGACACGATCCAGACCCGCGCCGCAAACCCTTCCTGCACCAGCTCCGGAAACTTGGCGTGCAACTCGGCATAGATCGCTTCCGACGGCAGGAACATCAGCGCACCATCCGCCGTAACCCCTTCAAGGATGTATTTTTCCGAAATGTCCTTCACGTGCTTACGCACCGACGTGCGGAACATCTGGATACCGGCCTTGAGCTCTGCCTCGGTCTCGGCCCCTACCATCACCTCATAGGCTTCCAGCGGAAACTTCGAGTCGATCACGATGGGCCCCGGCGGGTTCGGCAGGTGGATCAGACAGTCGGCCCGCTTACCATTCGGCAGCGTATGTTGCAGCGAATAGCTGTCTTTCGGCAGAGCCTTGGACACGATGTCGTTCAACTGGATTTCCCCAAAGGCCCCGCGCGTCTGTTTGTTCGACAGGATATCCTGCAACGACAGCACATCGCCCGACAGCTTGGTAATATTTTCCTGCGCCTTGTCGATGGTCGACAGCCGCTCCTGCAACGCCGTCAGCGAGGTCGCGGTGCGCTTGGCGTTGCCCATCAGGCTTTCGTTCATCTTGGCCTGCATATCGTTCAGCGCGCGGTTCGTCTTCAACTGAAGATCCGCCATGTTCTCCTGCAACCGCATCTGGCTCTGGCCCAGCGTCTCCGACAGCTTGAGCTGCTGCGCCGCCAGCGTGTCCGCCATGTTTTGCTGCATATGCGCAAGGTTCTCGCCCGTGCTGCGCTGTGCCTTGGCAAGGTTCTCATGCAGGTTCAACTGCACCTCGCCCAGCCGCTGTTCCATCAGGTTGGTGATCTGCGATTGCGCCTGCGCCTGTGATTGCGCCACCGTGCTCAGGCTGCCGCCCAGCTGCTCCTGCCCAAGCGCAAGCTGATCCACCCGCTGCCCCATGCCCGACAGCTGGTTCAGCACCCCTTGAGTGGCCGCCGCCGACTGCCGCGCCCGGCGCAACATCGCCCACAGCATCAGCAGGATAAGCGCCACGCCCACACCGGCACCGATCAACAGGTATTCCTGCGTCTGGGGATCCGCAAAATCAATCATGTCCGCCCGAACAGCCTTTCAATATCGCTCAGTTTCAATTCCACGTAGGTCGGCCGCCCGTGGTTGCATTGCCCGGAATGCGGCGTCGCTTCCATCTCGCGCAGCAGGGCATTCATCTCGTCCGCCCGCATCCGCCGCCCCGACCGTATCGACCCGTGACAGGCCACACGGCTGAGGATCGCCTCGATCCGCGCCTGCACAAGAAAGCTCTCGCCCTGGTCATCCAGCTCGTCGAGGATATCCAGCACCATCGCCCGCGCATTCACCTCACCAAGGATCGCCGGCGTCTCGCGCACCGCAACAGCCCCGCCACCAAAGGCCTCGATGGTCAGACCCAGCTTGGACAGCTCCTCCGCCACCGCCAGCAAGCGCGCGCAATCGCCATCCGAAAGCTCAACGATCTCGGGGATCAGCAACGCCTGCGCGGCGACACCGTTTTCGGCCATCTGGGTCTTGAGCCGCTCATAGACCAGCCGCTCGTGCGCCGCGTGCTGATCGACAATCACCATGCCCGTCTCGGTCTGGGCGATGATATAATTCTCGTGCACCTGCGCTCGCGCAGCCCCAAGCGGCAGAGCCTCGGTCGGGGCCTCCTGCGCCTCGGGCGCGGCCACATCAACCACCGGCTCAACCCGCGCGCTATAGCTTTCCGACAGATCAGCAAACCCCGGCTCAACCACCGGTGCCGGCGCCTGCATTCCATACGCTACCGTACGGGCGCCCAGCGAAGGCCGATCCATCTGGTAAACCCGCGCCGGACCGCCCATAGGCTCTGGCCGCATCGCGCCAAGCGTCGCGCCCGCCACCGTCGTCGAGGCCCGATGCCCCGCCTCGGCAAGCGCATGGCGCAAACCACTCACGATCAGGCCCCGCGCCGTCCCCGGATCGCGGAACCGCACTTCGGATTTCGCCGGATGCACGTTTACGTCCACAAGATGCGGGTCGCATTCGATGAACAGCGCCGCCGCCGGATGCCGGTCGCGGCTCAGGAAATCGAAATAGGCCGCCCGCAGCGCCCCCACCAACAACTTGTCCTTCACCGGCCGCCCGTTCACGAACAGGTACTGCGCCACGTTCGACCCGCGCGAATAGGTTGGCAACGCCGCATACCCGGTCAGGTGCAGCCCCTCGCGGCTGGCATCAATGCGCAAGGCGTTCTCGGCGAACTCGGCACCGATGATCCGCGCCAGCCGCCCGTGCAGCGCATCGAACAGGTCGCCGCTTTCGGCTTCGGCCCGAAAGGTGATCCTCCCTTCGCCCCCGCCCGACACATCGCGCAGCACGAACCCCACGAAAGGTTCGGCCATCGCCAGCCGCTTCACCACATCGGTGATCGCCTGTGCCTCGGCCCGATCAGAGCGCATGAATTTCAACCGCGCCGGCGTGGCAAAGAACAGGTCGCGCAACTCGACGATGGTGCCGTTCGAAAGGGCCGCGGGTTTCGCCGCCGCCATCTTGCCGCCATCCACCGTGATCACCGCGGCGTCCGCTCCCGGCACCCGCGATGTAATCGACAACCGGCCCACCGCCCCCAAGGACGGCAGCGCCTCGCCCCGAAACCCGAAGGTGTGAATATCCAGCAGGTCCGACCCGTCAATTTTCGAGGTCGCATGGCGTGACAGGGCCAGCGGCAAATCCTCTTCGGCAATCCCGCACCCATCATCCGTCACACGGATCAGGGTCTTGCCACCATCGGCATAGGCCACCTCGATCCGCCGCGCACCGGCATCCAGCGCATTCTCGACAAGTTCCTTCACCGCCGAGGCCGGACACTCCACCACTTCACCGGCGGCAATCCGGTTGATCTCGGCATCGTCAAGTTGCCGGATAACCGGCCGATTTTGGCTTATTTTGGGGTCAGGCTGGGACATACCGCAAAACCTAGCATAGTCGCGCTTGATTCTGCCACAGGCAATGGCGGCGGAAATTGTAACCGCTGCGCCGCTCATCCCACGTTGGAAAGGGTGTTGTCAAACGCTGTTTCGGCCCTGCTCAGTCGCCGCTGTCCGAACCGCTCTCACTGCCGATCACCATCGCAAGCGAGGTCGCGACAACCGCGTCGGGGTCAACCGATTGCAATGGTTTGCGGCGTGCCAGTACGATCAGGGCAATGCCCGCAAACCCCAGCAATCCACCCACGAAAAGCCCCGCGAAAATCGCCTCTGCATCGCCAGTGCGATACCCCAACGACGCCTGTCCGGCAAAGAACCCAAGACCGGCCCCACAGAGGCCGATGGCGATCAGATAGATGATCAGTTTGCGCAGCCACATGGCGCGTCTCCCGATACGAAACACCCGCCTCAAGGCTGCGCCTTTTTTGCATTTCTGTCAAATTCGGCCCGAAATCAGGCCTGAAATCAAACCGGGAACAGGCAGGGATTTCACCCTGCCTTGCCCCAACCACCACCGCCCGGCGTCGCCATGCCGAACACGCCGCCTGCGGGCAGTTCGATCTCGTCGTTTCCTTTGAGATCAACACGTTGCCCATCCGGCATTTCGGCCCAGTTCACACCGACGCCCCCGGCCGCACCACCGTCCACACCGTAGGGCGGAACAATGCGGTGCGAGGTCAGCGTCGTCACCGTCACAGGCACAAGGAACCGCATCCGGCGCCACGATCCTTCGCCGCCACGCCACTCTCCGGCGCCTCCGGAATCAGCGCGAATCCCGAACTCCTCAAGCCGCACGGGGAACCGTTTCTCAAGGATTTCCGGATCGGTCATGCGGGTGTTGGTCATGTGGCTTTGCACCGCGTCACACCCGTTAAAGCCCGGCCCGGCACCGGTGCCTCCGGCGATGGTCTCGTAGTTCTGGAAGTCCGCGTTGCCCCAGATGAAGTTGTTCATCGTCGCCTGCGAACAGGCAATCACGCCCAGCGCGCCATAAAGCGCGTTACAGGTGGCCTGGCTGACCTCGGTATTCCCCGCGATCACGGCCGCCGGATAGACCGGGTTCAACATGGACCCGTCCGGCACAACGATCCTGAGGGGTTTCAGACAGCCTTCGTTCAGCGGGATTTCCGCCCCGACCATCGTCCGGAAAACATAAAGAACCACCGCACGGCAAATCGACAGCGGCGCATTATAGTTGCCCGCGTGCTGCGCGCTGGTTCCGGTGAAATCAATCACCGCTTCACGCGCCTCACGATCAACCGAGACCTTCACCTCGATCTGTGCACCGCTATCCATCGGATAGCTGAACGCCCCGTCGTTCAGACGGTCGATCACGCGGCGCACGCTTTCTTCGGCATTGTCCTGAACGTGGCCCATATAGGCCTGCACCACGTCCAGACCGTATTGCGCCACTACCTTCAACAACTCGCGTCGCCCGGTCTCGTTCGCGGCAACCTGCGCCTTGAGGTCGGCCATGTTCTGATCGGGATTACGCGCCGGATAGGTGCCTGACGCCAGCACATCCCGCGCCCGCGCCTCTTGCAATTCGCCCTGTTCAACAAGGCGCACGTTGTCGATCAACACGCCTTCGTGGTCGATATGCGTACTATCCGGCGGCCCCGATCCCGGGGTCCGGCCGCCAATATCGGCATGGTGCCCGCGCGAGCCCAGCCAGAACACCACCTCGCCACCGTGGAACACGGGCGTCACCACCGTCACATCCGGAAGGTGCGTGCCGCCGTTGTAGGGTGAATTCAGCATAAAGGCATCGCCCTCGGCCACATCTGGGTTCTGCCGCATCACGGTCCGGATCGACTCGGCCATCGATCCAAGGTGCACCGGCACATGCGGCGCGTTCGCCACGAGATCGCCATTGGTGTCAAAGATCGCACAAGAGAAATCCAGCCGTTCCTTGATGTTCACCGACCACGACGTATTGGCCAGCGTTGCCCCCATCTGGTCGGCCACGCTCATGAACAGGTTGTTGAACACCTCCAGCAACACAGGGTCCGCCTCGGTCCCCGCCGCCTTGGCCCGCGCCATGTCTTCGACGCGCTCCACCACGAGGTTGCCAAGGCCATCCACCCGCGCTTCCCAGCCGGGTTCGATCACGTTGGTGCCCGTCGCCTCGGTGATCACCGCCGGCCCCTTGACCACGGCCGCCCCGCCAAGGGTGTCACGATCAAACAGCGGCACCTCCTGCCACGCCTCGCCGACATGGACACCGATCATGGCTTTGGCCGCGCCATCGCCCTCGGACACGACCGCCGAAGGCGCCTCGCCGGTTTCGCCAATTGCCTCGACCGAGATCATCTCGAACAACAGACCCCGCTCTGGCGAGACAAAACCGAACCGCTGCTTGTGCGCCTCCTCAAAGGCCACCCGCATCTCAGCCTCCGGCCCAAACGGCACCTCAAGCGCCTGGTGGGACCCGTCATAGCGCAGATGCGCACGCGCCTCGATCCGGACCTGCTCCACCCCCTGCGCAACCACCTCGTCGCGGGCCTCTGCCTCGATCCCGGCCAGCGCCGCAGCCGCCGCAGCAGCATCCGCCACCGGCGCATCCAGCTGCACCTCGCGCATCGCCCGGATCTCTGCCAGCCCCATGCCATAAGCCGACAGCACGCCCGCGTGCGGATGGATGAACACCCGCTTCATGCCCAGCGCATCCGCCACCAGACAGGCATGCTGCCCGCCCGCGCCGCCAAAACACTGCAACGTATACTGCGTCACGTCATGGCCGCGCTGTACGGAAATCTTCTTGATCGCATTGGCCATGTTGTCGACCGCGATCCGCAGGAACCCTTCGGCCACCACCTCCGGCGCCTGCTCCGGCTGGCCCGTCGCCGCGGCAATCTCGGCCGCCAGCGCCGTGAACTTCTCGCGCACGACCTCCGCATCCAGCGGCAAATCGCCATTGATGCCAAAGACATGCGGGAAGTGATCCGGATTCAACTTGCCCAGCATCACGTTACAATCGGTCACCGTCAGCGGCCCGCCACGACGGTAACAGGCCGGCCCCGGATCGGCCCCTGCGCTTTCCGGCCCCACCTGGTACCGGCCATCACGGAACGAACAGATCGAACCGCCCCCCGCCGCAACCGTGTGAATATCCATCATCGGCGCGCGCATCCGCACCCCGGCCACCTCGGTCTCGAACGATCGCTCGTAATCACCGGCATAGTGGCTGACGTCGGTCGAAGTGCCGCCCATATCAAACCCGATCAGCTTGTCGAAACCAGCCGCCTCGCCGGTCTTGACCATGCCCACGATACCACCCGCCGGCCCCGAAAGGATCGCGTCGCGCCCGTGGAACAGGCTGGCATCGGTCAGGCCGCCATTAGACTGCATGAACAACAGCCGCTCGCAGGCCCGCCCCATATCCAGCGCCCCCGCCACCTGTTCGACATAACGGCGCAGGATCGGCGAGAGATAGGCATCCACAACCGTGGTATCGCCCCGCCCCACCAGCTTGGCCAGACGGCTCACTTCCGAACTTACCGACACCTGCGTAAAGCCGATCTCCCGCGCCATCTCGGCGGCGCGCTCCTCATGGGCGGGGTTCAGATACCCATGCAGACCTGCAATCGCGATCGCGCGGATACCTCCGTCAAATCCGGCCTGCATCGCAGCCCGCAGGCTCTCTTCGTCCAGCGCCTTCACGACACCGCCATCGGCATCAAGACGCTCGTCCATTTCGATCACGTCTTCATACAACAGGTCCGGACGCTTGATCTCGAGGTCAAACAGGCGCGGACGGGTCTGGTACCCGATCTTGAGCAGGTCTTTGAACCCCTTGGTGATCACCAGAAGAACCCGCTCGCCCTTGCGCTCCAAAAGCGCATTGGTGGCCACCGTGGTGCCCATCTTGACGGCGCGAATGCCGCCATCGGGAAAGGTCGCGCCTGCGCCCATCAACTCGCGAATGCCCTGCACCGCCGCATCACGATAGCGTTCGGGGTTCTCCGACAACAGCTTGTGCGTCACAACCCCGCCATCCGGCTGACGCGCCACGATATCGGTAAATGTGCCACCCCGGTCGATCCAGAATTCCCAACGTCCGCTCATAGCGTGCCTCCCAAATTACCGGCCAAGGCTTCACCCCCTCGACGACCAATGTCAACGCCCCCTGCGACCCTTGGACCCTTCCCAAAATTCGGGCATCATCTTAAAGAGACCAGAACGCGCGCTATCACCGGCCTCTTTCCGGCCAAACCAAAAGGAATGACCGATGGACGCCAAGAAGATTTCCGAACAGATTTCCGTGTCCCCGCAGATCACCGCCGCCGATGTAAAGACCATCGCCGCGCTAGGGTTCCGTTCGATCATCTGCAACCGCCCCGACGGTGAAGGCCCCGACCAGCCCTCCTTTGACGAGATCGAAGCCGAAGCCGTAAAGGCCGGTCTCACCTGCCGTCACATGCCGGTCATCTCTGGCAAGGTCACTGATGAAAGCGCGGCTGAATTTGGCACCGCCCTGATGGAGCTTCCCGGACCGGTTTTCGCCTATTGCCGCACCGGTACACGCTCGGCAACGCTCTGGTCTTTGGCCCAGGCTGCCACTATGAAGCCCGCCGAAATCCTCGAGGCAACGCAGGCCGCCGGCTACGATATGGCCGGTGTGGTGCGCCGCATCGTGAACGGCGGCAAAACCCCGACCGACACTGCGGACGCCGCCTTTGACGTGGTGATCGTCGGTGGCGGTGCGGCCGGTATCGCCGTGGCCGCCTCGCTGACATCGCGCAAGCCGGGCCTCGACATCGCGGTCATTGATCCGGCCGGCACCCACTACTACCAGCCCGGCTGGACAATGGTCGGCGGCGGCATTTTTGATGCCGAAACCACCGCCAAGACCATGGGCAGCCTGATCCCCAAAGGCGTGCATTGGATCAAGTCCGCCGTCGCCGCGTTTGAGCCGAAAGACAACGCAGTCGTCCTCGATGGCTGTCGCGTGGTGAAATACAATCGCCTGATTGTCTGCCCCGGCCTAAAGCTGAACTGGCATGGCGTCGAGGGCCTTGTCGAAACCCTCGGCAAGAACGGCGTCACCTCGAACTATCGCTATGACCTCGCGCCCTACACCTGGGAGCTGGTCAAGGGCCTGAAACAGGGCCGCGCCCTCTTTACCCAACCGCCGATGCCGATCAAATGCGCTGGCGCCCCGCAAAAGGCGCTCTATCTCTCGGCCAACAACTGGGAGCGCATGGGAACCCTGCCGCAAATCGACATCGAGTTCATGAATGCCAACCCCACCCTGTTCGGCATCAAGGATTATGTCCCGGCGCTGATGGACTACATCCAGCGCTACAATGCGAAGCTGAACTTCCATCACAACCTGATCGCCGTCGATGGCGCGGCCAAAACCGCCACCTTCGAAGTCACCGCACCGGACACCGAAACCACGACGATCACCCGCGAATTCGACATGATGCACGTCTGCCCGCCGCAGATCGCACCCGACTTTATCCGTGTCTCGCCACTGGCCGACTCGGCAGGCTGGGTCGATGTGGATCAATCCACCCTGCGCCACAAGGAATTCGATAACATCTGGTCGTTGGGTGACGTGATGAACGCCCCGAATGCCAAAACCGCCGCCGCAGCCCGCGTGCAGGCCCCCATCGTGGCGGAAAACGTGGTCGACGACATCGCCGGAAAATCCCCGACCGCCATCTACAACGGTTACGGCTCCTGCCCTCTCACCGTTGAACGCGGCAAGATCGTACTGGCGGAATTCGGCTATGGCGGCACCCTGTTGCCGACCCTGCCAAAGTGGCTGATCAATGGCGAACGCCCCTCGGCACTGGCCTGGATTCTCAAGGAACAAATCCTGCCGCCGGTCTACTGGAAGGCCATGCTGCGCGGCAAGGAATGGCTTGCCAAGCCCGAGAAAGTCTCGGCCAAATAACGTCTCAAGCCCCGGACCCGTCAAAGGCTCCGGGGCTTTTTTCGCTCTAGCCCAGCCAATCCTTCCGCGTCACCGCATCCCGCAGAGCACGCAGGTCACTGGCAAGCTGCTCCATCCCGATCGGACCACCCAGACAGACCCGCACCGCCTCTTGCGGCGCGCCCGCAACGGTAAAGGCATCGCTCGGCATGATGCCGATCTGACGCCCCGCCATCCGCACCATGATCTCGGCCCGGCTTGTGCCTTCGGGCAGCGCCAGCCACAGGTTGAACGCTTCCGGCGCACCCAGCACATCACAGCCCGCCAGCACCTTGGCCGCCAGCGCCTGCCGCTCCCGCGCCGCACCGCGCACGAACGCCTGCACCGCCTCTGCCGTGCCATCCTCGATCCAGCGCCCCATCAGCGCCAGCGACATCGGCGAGGCCATCACGTGCATCGCCCGCAAACTCTGGGAAAACGCCCCCATCATCTCGGGCTTCGGCACCCGCACATAGGCCAGCCGCAATCCCGCCCCGAAACACTTGGACACCCCCGCCACATGCCAGCCCAGCCCCGGCACCCGATCCGAGATCGGCCGCGGCGCATCCGACGCGACAAAGACATAGGCATCATCCTCGATCAGCGGCATGTCGTGGTCGCGCAGCACCGCCGCAATCGCCTCGCGCCGCCCCTCCGGCACCGTCCGCGTCGTGGGGTTCTGCAAGGTCGGGTTCAGGTAGACCGCCACCGGCCACTGGCTGGTGATGGCTTCCTCAAGCGCCTCGGGCACCATGCCGTCATCGTCACAGGCCACCCCGATCAGCCGCAGCCCCAGCCGCGCCGCAATCGCCCGCAATCCCGGATAGGTCACGTCCTCGCACAAGACCGCCATCCCCGGCTCGCCCAGCACCGAAAGGATCGCATGGATCGCCGCATGAGCACCCGGGGTGATCGCCAGATCCGCCGCCTCCGCCGCAATCCCGTTGGCCGCCAGCCATCCGGCCGCAACCTCCCGATCCGCCACGCTTCCGGTCACCGACTGGTACCGCAGCACCGGCAGCAGATTGGCTGCCACATGCGCCAACCCGCCCTGCATCCGCGCCACAAGCTCCGGATCATCCGGCTCGGGTGGCATGTTCATCATCGGATCTTCTTCCGAAGCCCGTTTCGGGTCCGGCCCCTCGGCCGCCTCCTCGGGCGCCTTCACGAAAGACCCGCGTCCGACAAAACTCTCGATATAACCGCGCCGCACCGCCTCGGCATAGCCGCGCGAAACTGTCGAGAAATCCACCCCAAGCCTCTGGGCAAACGCCCTCTGCGGCGGCAACCGATCCCCCGGCGCCAACAGTCCACGCATCACATCCGCATGGATTGCTTCGGCAATCTCGATATAGCGGGGCTTGTCCGTGTCCCCCAGGACAGGATTCCAATCCTTCACGACCCGTCTCCTTGACGTTATCCAGCCATCACATCTGTCGCGCGCCCCGTGCATAGCGATACAATATGAAACATTCAAGGCAAATTGATCGATATTGATTGCAATCAATTTAGAATCGCCCTAAGCCGAACCAAACTTCGGAGCATGACACATGACCCAGGACACCCTCGCCGAAACACAGGATCGCCCCCTGAAACCCGCCATCGTGAAAGGTCTGCGCCTGCGCTGCCCGAACTGCGGCGAAGGCAAACTCCTGCACTCCTACCTCAAGGTGAACACGGAATGCAGCGAATGCGGACAGGATCTCAGCCACCAGCGCGCCGATGACGGCCCCGCTTACCTGACCATCCTGATCGTCGGTCACATCCTGGGCTTTGCCCTGCACATCCTCTTTGTGCACTTCCGCCCTGATCCCTGGACACTGGCGCTCACCCTGTCGGTGATTACGGTATCCGCGTCCCTGTTCATGCTGCCACGCATGAAGGGCCTCGTGGTCGCCTACCAATGGGCCAAGCGGATGCACGGCTTCTAAGACCCCAAAAAACAGAAAGGGCGCCCCAACAGGGACGCCCGTGCTCTCAGCCTCGTTATTCGTTTTTTAACCGGCGATCAGGTCTACTTCGCTGTCGCGGATCATGCCCGCCTTGCGCAGAATACCGGTAAGCTTCTTGGCCGCTTCCAGTTCACCCATGTCAGAGGCCGCATGGAATTGATCCAGGCAGTACTCTTCCAACATCGATTGCGTCACACGGATTTCCGAAGCCGCAGGGACCATACCTTCAAACAGGGTTTCCGGTGCTTTCGGCGCAGGCACTTTGTCCGCTAACGAGTCTGCCGTCTCCTCATCGACAAAAACGTCGCCCTCGATACCGGCAAACGCCCGGATCTTCTCGATGCGCTCGTCACTGCAATCCAGCAATGCCGCCATCGCAGGCACCTTGCCCATCGGAACCGTCTTGCCCAGATAGTCATAGGGCGCACAATCCGACCGTTTCAGCACCCGGTTCATCACCGGATCGATCACGGTCACGATATCGCTGATACCCGAATTCTGGGCGTACTCCAGCGATCCTGCCATCAACTCGCAGGTGGCATAACTTACCGAGTTACGACACTTACCACGCCCCAAAAGCTCTGTGTCCACGCAGAACCGGGTCGATTCCCAGATCGTCGGACTGCGCAACGGCGGCTGGCCGTCGAGAATTGAGGAAAACACATCGGACAGCATGTGCGGCCCCGTGGTCTGAAGCGCACGAACACAGGACACAACACGCCCCTCTTCGTTCACGCCAATAACATACGCGGGGTTCAAAGCATCAAACTGATCAACCTCTTTACCATCTACGACTTCTACTTCCCAACCGAGACGCCCGCCAAAAACACGCGCTCGGAGTTCAAACATCTGGTCCAGGAGGCCGCGATAGCGGTCCCGGTTCATACCGTCGACTACGATGATCATGATTCTTCTCCGCTGCACTTACACGCTGCGGTGAATGTGAACTTTTCAGTTCAGAACCTCTATTGGGGAAATCCCGTAGTGGGTATCACAGTGGGTAGATCAGCCCGAGCCCGATTGCGCGCCCGACGGCCTGAGATGTTGTCAAAGCACCAAGTTTACTACGACTCGACCGCAGGTGAACTTCCACGGTCCGGCTCGAAATCGACAGGATATCCGCCACATCCTGCTGGGTCTTGCCGGCGGCCGTCCATTGCAGGATTTCGACTTCTCTCTCAGAAAGCGCCGGGTGCGTCAACTTCTGAGTAAGCGCATGCGACTTAACAACCGTGTCATGCAAATGCACCGCGGCATTCTGCAAATCACCGATGATCTGCTTTTTCAAAAGCGCCCATTCCGCATCCGAACACTTGCGCGTCACGCTGAACAGGCCAACATCTCCGAAGGGCCCGCGCACCGGGATCGTCAGGCCTTGATCGGCGATACCGAAATCATGCGCGGCCCGAAAAATCGTCTGGAATGTATCCTCGCCTCGCAGACGCTGCCAATCAACGGGTGCGATGCTCTTGCTTGCGGCAATCAATGCGGGGTCGCGGTTTTGAAACCCCTCGTCCACGTACACCTTCTGCCATTCGTCGGGATAGTTCACAAACCCATGCACCGATCCGGCAATGGGATTCATGCCCGCATATGCCGCATAGTCCAGCTCATGCGTTTCGCACACCTCGTCCAGAAAGGAACGCAGGTTGTTTCCCTGAAACGGAAGTTTGCTCAGATCGACAACGGACAAGTAACGCCTCTTCGCTCGCCCGTCTTCGGGTCTTCCTAGTGCAGTTGGGTAGGCGTCCCCCTGCCGTCAAGCTTGGACTCTACCAAGAAGTCAAATAACGCACTTCTGTGGGGTTTTGAAAGCGCATTATAGTGATCGACGATTTCACGCGCCTCTCTGTTCAGAAATTCGGGGCATGTGCCCGCCACACCGCAGCTTTCCTGTTCACTCGCAAAGAAGGTTTCGATCGCCACGCCGAGGATGTCGGCAATTTTGAACAGCTGCGTTACCGAGGCGCGAATCCTGCCTGCTTCCAGATCGGCCACGTGCTTTTCCGCCACGCCCAGCTGCATCGCCAGACCCATTCTCGACAGGCCGCGCTTTGCCCGCAGCGAGGCAATGCTCTGCCCCAGAAATTCGTCAATCAAACTCACACCTGAAATCCTCGCTAAATTCGCGGGCCCTACATGAATCACTTGCCTCAGCAAATCAAGCACCCAATGACCCTAATTGGCGTCAAATCCCGATTTCGCCCCCTCGCTTACGTTGGGCTAACCACGCACTGTCCGTTAACTAGGCAAATCCGGATTTCACCACCTCCGCAATACCGACGTAATACCGACGCAATACAGACCCGCGTACCAACATGCCTGCAAAGCCTTAATCCGCTGATTTTCATCTCGCGGCCTACCCCTCTTCACAAATTCTCAGTTTTGAATATATAAGACACTACACAGCTGATGGAGCCCGGACCCGATGTCCCCTATTGCCCGCTACTTCCCGATCCTCCAGTGGTCAAAAGAGTATAATAAAGAAGCACTTACATCCGATCTCGTCGCGGCTGTAATTGTGACCATCATGCTGATTCCGCAGTCTCTGGCCTACGCGCTGCTCGCTGGCCTGCCGGCAGAAATGGGCCTCTATGCCTCGATCCTGCCCCTCGTCGCCTATGCGATCTTCGGCACCTCCCGCGCCCTCGCCGTCGGCCCCGTCGCCGTCATTTCCCTCATGACCGCCGCCGCCGTCGGCAATCTCGCCTTGCAGGGCACGGCTGAATATGCCGCAGCAGCCATTGCACTGGCGTTCATCTCGGGCCTGATGCTTACCGTTATGGGATTGTTTCGATTGGGTTTTCTGGCGAACTTCCTGTCTCATCCGGTGATCGCCGGCTTCATTACGGCGTCGGGTGTTTTGATCGCCACGTCACAGCTGAAACACATCTTGGGCGTCGATGCGCACGGGCACAATCTGATCGACCTGATCGGTTCTCTGATCGCCCACCTACCGGAAACCAATCTTGCGACGCTGGCCATCGGCACAACGGCCACCGCCTTTTTGTTCTGGGTCCGCAAGGGCCTGAAACCCGCTCTTATGTCTCTTGGCCTTAAGGCGCGACTGGCCGACATCCTAGCCAAGGCAGGCCCCGTCGCCGCAGTGGCCGCAACCACGCTTGTTGCCTGGGGGTTCAACCTTTCCGACGCAGGGGTGCGCATCGTGGGCGACGTCCCCAAGGGCCTTCCCCCTTTCGCCTTGCCCAGCTTTTCCGCCGACATCTGGTCCTCCCTCTTTGTTTCGGCACTGCTGATCTCGATCATCGGCTTCGTTGAATCCGTTTCGGTCGCGCAGACACTTGCCGCCAAGAAACGCCAACGCATCGTTCCAAATCAGGAATTGATCGGCCTTGGCACCTCGAACATTGCCGCTGCGATTTCAGGGGGTTATCCAGTAACGGGCGGGTTTGCGCGATCCGTGGTGAATTTCGATGCCGGCGCCGAGACGCCAGCCGCAGGAGCATTCACCGCTATCGGTATTGCCCTGGCGGCCCTGCTCCTTACCCCCCTGCTGTTCTTCCTGCCCAAGGCCACTCTGGCCGCGACCATCATCGTGGCGGTGCTGAGCCTCGTCGATTTTTCGATCCTTCCCAAAACCTGGAACTACTCGAAGGTCGATTTCATGGCGGTGGCCGCCACCATCTTCCTTACCCTCGGCTTTGGTGTCGAAGTCGGGGTCTCCGCAGGGGTTCTCTTGTCGCTGGGCCTCTTCCTCTACAAGACATCCCGCCCCCACGTGGCCGAAGTTGGCCTTGTTCCCGGCACCCAGCACTTCCGAAATATCCTGCGCCATAAGGTCGAAACACACCCGAGCATCGTGACGCTGCGGATCGACGAGAGCCTCTACTTTGCCAACGCACGGTTCCTTGAGGATTATCTTTACGATCGCGTGGTATGTGATGAACCGATCAAAAATGTCGTCCTGATGTGCTCGGCCGTGAACGAAATCGACATGAGCGCCTTGGAAAGTTTGGAGGAGATAAACCGACGTCTCGACGAAATGGGGATTTCCCTGCATCTCTCCGAGGTAAAAGGCCCGGTCATGGACCGCCTGCAACGCAGCCACTTTCTGGAAGACCTCACCGGTCGTGTGTACCTGTCGCAGTTCGACGCGATGAAGGCCCTGACGCCACAGCCATCCCCGGTCAGCGCCGCTTAGACGTCTATTCCACCGGCGCGCCGGTGCGGGAACGGCAGGGTCCGAAAAGTGCGGCCAAAACAAGGATTACGCCTGACACGGTGGCGATCATCCCTGCCGCGCTAACGGCGTTGTTCGCCCCAAACCACATCGGACCAAAGCCCGCGAAAACGTACCCCAGAACGGCGGAAACCAGGGCAAAGACAACGCTCCAAGCGATCTGCACTTCAAGTCGGTTGGTCATCAGACGCGCGGCCGCTGGCGGGCAGATGAACATCGCGATCACGATGATCGAGCCGACCGCATCAAACGCCGCCACCGCTGCAATCGCGGCCACGATCACAAGGGCAAATCCGATCACCCCCGTGCGCACGCCAAGCGTGCGGGCGAACCCTTCGTCAAAGGTCGAGAGCTTGAGCGGTCGCCACATGATCCAGGTGAAAGCCACCACCCCGATAAGGGTCAATGCGATCCTGATCAGTTCGTCCGGCAACCCCGCCAGTGCAACAGGATCCCAGAGGCTTTCCCACCCCACGGCATCCAGCCAGATCAGGCTTTCGAGATTGCCATAAAGCGCGTGTTCCACATCAAGGTGCACAGACGACGTGTCCGATTGTTCAAGCAACAACACGCCACCGGCGAACATGGAGGTGAAGGTCACACCCATTGCCGCCCCGGGTTCGATCTTGCCCAGACGCCGGATTGCCTCAATCAAGGCCACGGCCACAACCGAGGCCCCCGCAGCGCCGAACATCATGGGCCACGCGGCCACCGTTCCCGTAATCAGGAACGCCACGACAATACCCGGCAAAACCACATGTGAAATCGCATCACCGATCAACGCCTGACGCCGCAACACAAGGAAGTTGCCGGGCAATGCACAGGCCACCGCGGCAAACATCCCGATCAACAAGGGCGTCAGAGACAGGGGGACAAACTCGGCTCCGCTCATGCTGGAACTCCCATTGGTCCACCGATCCTGCGGTCAATTTCCTCGATCTGATCCGTGGTTAGCACCGTTTCGATCTCGCGCAGCCCGTCGTACAAGGCGGCCGCGCTCTCAAAGGCCTGATCCGCCCGAACCAATTCCCAGCGTTTTTCGTCGCGCAGCGCCTTGGCCGCGCGAGCCCGCCCCTCCTCGGTCGCCACACCATCCGCCCGCGCAAGACCTGCGCGCTCCAACAGGCGGAGTGTCAGCTTTTCATAGATCGGCTGCCCCTGTGCCAGCGCCAGCAAACCCTGCCGCATATGAACCCGCCTCTGAAAACTCAGGTGCCGCAGCAAGGCCGCCAAAACGCCGCGGTTCGGCGCCAGAAGCAGGGAAAGAATGAACATCCCAAAGCTCGTGAGCACAATAATCGGACCGGTTGGCAGATGCGGGATGGCTGCAGAAAGCGCGGCCCCAACATAGCCGGAAACGCCCCCGACGATGCCGGAGATCAATGTCACCCTGTCTGTGCGATCGGTCCAGAAACGTGCGGTCACAGGCGGGATGATCAGCATTGCCACGATCAGGATCAGCCCTACGATCTTGAGGCCAACAACCGTCACCGCCATGGCCAGCGCCATGATCGCAAGGTCGATGCGTGGCACGTTGATGCCGCTCGCTGCCGCAAACTCGGGATCAAAGGCCACCAGCGCCATCGAGCGACGCAGCAACAGGACCACGGCGAGCGTCAACGCCCCACCAGCCGCGATCACCACGGCATCGTTCCACAACATGCCGGCGGTAGACCCGAGGAGGAACCCTTCCAATCCGGCTTGGCGCCCTACAGACATTGTCTGGATCACGGTCAGGATAACGATGCCAAACCCAAAGAACACCGACAGAACGGCGCCAATCGCGGCGTCTTCGGCAAGGCGGGTGCGCCGGGTGAGCCAGCTTACCCCCAACAGGCCGATCCATGCGGACACGGCCGAGCCGAACAGCAACCCCGGCAGGCTACGGCCATCGCCGCCCAGCAAAACCATGACAATAAAGGCAAGGCCGACCCCCGGCAGGGTTGCGTGGCTGATGGCGTCGCTCACAAGGGCCCGCTTGCGCAGGAACAGGAATGTGCCAGTCACTCCGGCAGCGACACCCAGAAAACAGGCACCAATTGCCACCAGAGTGGCGTTGTAGCCCATCTGTAGAAACAGCGCGTCCCAGAGCATGATCAGCCTGCGGCGAGGTCGAGTTGATCTACATGCGCGGTGGCCAGACGGCCGCCATACGTCTTGTCGAGGTTCTCTGCGGTAAAGGCCTCTGCCACCGAGCCTTCGGCAATTCTGCGGGTGTTGATCATGAACACGCGATCGAAATACTCGCTCACGGTTGAAAGGTCATGATGCACGGCCACAACGGTTTTTCCCTCGGCCTTGAGCCCTTTCAGAACATCAATGATCGCCTTTTCAGTCGCGGCATCCACCCCGGCAAAGGGCTCGTCCAGGAGGTAGAGATCGGCCCCCTGTGCAAGCGCACGCGCAAGGAACACGCGCTGTTGCTGTCCACCAGACAGCTGACCGATCTGGCGGTTGGCAAAATCCGCCATACCGACGCGATCCAGACAGTCCCGCGCCTTGTCCACGTGATGCTGGCGCACGCGACGCAGCAAACCAAGTTCGCGGTGCAAACCCATCAATACGACGTCAATGACACGGGTCGGAAAATCCCAGTCAACGCTCGCCCGCTGGGGCACATAGGCAATGCGATTACGCTGGCCCTTCAGAGGCTTGCCAAAAATCATCACCCGTCCGGAAAGCGGTTTCACGATACCCAGAGCCGCCTTGAGCAAGGTGGATTTGCCCGCTCCGTTCGGACCGATGATCGCTGTCATGGAGCCTTCCGATACGGTCATGTCTACCGAGAAAACCACCGGCTTTTGACCATAAGACACCGTCATGCCACGCACGGCAAACGGGCTGGCTTCGACCTGGTCGAGATTGGGGGCAACGCCCTGATTGGCTGCAAGTTCGAGTGTCATCGTCTACCTAACCCGCTTCAAAACCCTGCCGACAACTTGCCGGCCATGCCACGCGCCGGAGCTTCGCCGCCCAACGCCTGCGCAATAACGGTAGCGTTGTGATCGATCATGCCAAGGTAGGTGCCTTCATATGTGCCATCCCGGCCCATCGCATCCGAGAACAACTCGCCACCGATGATCACTTCATGGCCACGTGCAGCAGCGCCCTCGGTCAGCGCGCGAATACTGCGATCCGAAACCGAGCTTTCGACAAAAACCGCACCGATGTTGCGCTCGACAAGGATATCGACCAACGCGCCGATCCGGTTAAGCCCGGCTTCGGATTGGGTCGAGATGCCTTGAATACCCATGACCTCGAACCCGAAATCGCGACCGAAATAGCTAAAGGCGTCATGCGCTGTCACCAGCACGCGGGATTCCTGCGGTACAGTGGCAATCACACGCTCGGCATAGGCCTGCAAGTCACCCAGTTCCTTCTGGAATGCAGCGGCATTCGCATGGAAGGCGTCCTTCATATCCGGACGTACGTCGCTCAGCACATCACGGACCTGATCAACGACTCCCGTCCAGAGATCAGGCACCATCCAAACGTGAGGATCGAACTTGTCATCATAGTCCGGGTGGCTGCGGAGTTTGCCGCGATCAAGCCCATCCGTGACGGCATAGACAGTGCCACGCTTTTCCAGCTTGTGAAGAAACTCTTCCATCTGCGCTTCGAGATACAGACCGTGCCACAGCACGACATCCGCGCGCGTCATAGCAACGATATCTGAACGGGTCTGACGATAGGAATGGGGATCCACGCCGGGGCCCATCAAGCTCTGCACCTCGACCAGATCGCCACCCACCTGCCGCGCGGCGTCGGCAATCATGCCGGTTGTCGCAACAACCGTTAGCTTGTCGAGTGCAAAAGCGGGGCCTGCAAGGGTCACTGCCCCTGCGGCGCTGGCTGCCAGAAATCCACGGCGAGAGAATCGCATCGTTGGTCCTTCCTTGTTCTGACAATGAATATGAGAGCCATTCGCAACAAAGTCAACGCAATTGAGAATTATTCTCAAATAACTTTTGACCAAATGGCCAAAATTTATGCAACGGGCGTCGCGGCAATCTTGCCAAGGCTGCGGCAGCATGACACGGTGGGGTCTGATCTGAACAGGGATGAGACATGCACACCCCGACAGCCACCTCCATGGAACACCAGTTGCCTCAAGCGGTTGAACCCCGCAATCCGGGCATGGAACTCGATCTTGACTGGGTCCGCCGCGCGCAGGCCAATACCTCGGCGATCGAACGCCGGGCCAAAACGCTGCCCGGTCGCCGCTCTGTCAAGAAAGACTACCAGGCCGCATGGCTTTGCCGCGCCATTAGCTGCATCGACCTGACGACCTTGTCTGGCGATGACACCGAGGGGCGCGTTCAGCGCCTCTGCGCCAAGGCCAAACAGCCCGTCCGCGAAGACATCCTTGATGCGCTTGGCATGCAGGGTCTGACCACCGGCGCCATCTGTGTTTACCACGATATGATCCCGACCGCGGTCACGGCCCTTGAAGGCTCGGGCATTCCCGTCGCTGCCGTTTCCACGGGCTTTCCTGCGGGCCTGTCGCCATTCCATCTTCGGGTGGCCGAGATCGGCGAAAGCGTAAAGGCAGGGGCCGAGGAAATCGACATCGTCATTACCCGCCGCCATGTTCTGCAAGGAAACTGGCAGGCACTCTATGACGAGATGAAAGCCTTCCGCGAAGCCTGTGGAGATGCACACGTCAAGGCGATCCTTGCCACCGGAGAACTTGGCACCCTGCGCAACGTCGCGCGGGCCTCCCTTGTCTGCATGATGGCCGGTGCCGATTTCATCAAGACATCCACTGGCAAGGAAAGCGTGAACGCCACCCTGCCCGTGTCGCTGGTGATGATCCGTGCCATCCGCGACTACTATGACCGGACCGGCTTCCGTGTCGGCTACAAACCTGCTGGCGGTATTTCCAAGGCCAAGGACGCGATCACCTATCTGTCTCTGATGAAAGACGAACTCGGCGACCGCTGGCTGCAACCCGACCTGTTCCGCTTTGGGGCCTCGTCGCTGCTCGGCGATATCGAACGCCAGTTGGAACACCACGTCACTGGCGCCTATTCCGCCGGATACCGCCACGCAATGGCCTGACAGGACACAGACAATGACCGTAAAAGAGATCTTTGACAGCATGGACTATGGCCCTGCCCCCGAAAGCGCCGGAGATGCGCTTGCGTGGATTGTCGATCAGGGGGCCAAGTTCGGCCACTTCATCAACGGCAGCTTCACCAAAGCCACGGACGATTTCCAAAGCCGCAACCCGGCCAATGGCGAAACCTTGGCAACGCTTTCCCAAGCCTCGCAGGATGACGTGAACGCCGCCGTTACGGCCGCACGCAAGGCGCAGGCAAAATGGGAGAAACTCGGCGGGCATGGCCGGGCAAAGTACCTCTATGCCATTTCGCGCCTGCTGCAGAAACACGCCCGCCTGTTTGCGGTGCTCGAAACCCTCGACAACGGAAAGCCGATCCGCGAAAGCCGTGACATCGACATTCCGCTGGCGCAGCGGCATTTCTATTATCACGCAGGCATGGCGCAGCTGATGGACAGCGAACTGCCAGACCGCGTCGCCCTTGGTGTTTGCGGCCAGATCATCCCCTGGAACTTCCCGCTTCTGATGCTGGCATGGAAAATCGCGCCAGCGCTTGCGATGGGCAACACGGTGGTACTGAAACCCGCCGAATACACCTCGCTGACGGCCCTGCTGTTTGCCGACATCTGCCGCCAGGCCGGCCTGCCGGATGGTGTTGTCAACATCGTGACGGGCGACGGTGCGGTGGGCGAGATGATCACCGCCCACGAAGACATCAACAAGATCGCCTTCACCGGCTCAACCGACGTGGGGCGTAAGATCCGCGAAGCGACCGCCGGAAGCGGAAAATCCCTGACGCTCGAACTGGGTGGAAAATCCCCCTACATCGTGTTCGACGATGCGGATATCGACAGCGCCATCGAAGGCCTTGTCGATGCAATCTGGTTCAATCAGGGTCAGGTATGCTGCGCCGGTTCGCGCCTCTTGGTGCAGGAAGGCATCGCCGAAAAGTTCCACAGCAAGCTCAAGGCGCGCATGGACGGGTTGCGCCTTGGAAACCCGCTGGACAAGTGCATCGACGTGGGCGCGGTGGTCGATCCGGTCCAGCTGCAAACCATCACGGACATGGTCAACACCAATAGCGAAGGCGAAACCTATCATGCGGCCGTCGAGATGCCAGTCGAAGGCTGTTTCTATCCCCCGACCCTGATCACCGGGCTCGCGCCTTCGTCGCCTCTGATGCAAGAGGAAATCTTTGGCCCCGTACTGGTGTCGACAACCTTCCGGACCCCGGACGAAGCCGTCGCCCTGGCCAACAACACGCGTTACGGGCTGGCCGCGTCCCTCTGGACGGAGAATGTGAACCTTGCTCTGGACATCGCGCCCAAACTCGTGGCCGGCGTCGTCTGGGTGAACGCGACCAACCTGTTCGACGCTGCCGCAGGGTTTGGCGGCAAACGCGAGAGTGGGTTCGGGCGCGAAGGCGGCTGGGAAGGGCTGGCGGCCTATACCAAACCCCGAAAGGCCACCAAAGCGCTTGCCCCCATCGCGGGCTTCAAGGGCGACAAGGGGCCATCCGACCCGCTGGATCGTACTCCGAAACTCTATATCGGCGGCAAACAGGCACGTCCTGATGGCGGCTATTCACGACCAATCTACGGCAAGTCCGGAAACCTGCTTGGCCAGGCGCCCATCGCCAATCGCAAAGACATTCGCAACGCGGTGGAAGCCGCACAGGCGGCCAAGGGCTGGGCCGGTACGACGGGCCACCTGCGGGCACAGATCCTCTACTACATCGCGGAAAACCTCTCGGCCCGCGCCGAAGAATTCGCGTCGCGTGTCAATGCCCTGACCAACGCACGCAATGGCGCGCGGGAAGTCGAGGCGTCAATCCAGCGCCTGTTTTCGGCTGCGGCCTGGGCCGACAAATACGACGGTAAGGTTCACAATGTTCCGATCCGCGGTGTGGCCCTCGCGATGCGCGAACCCACTGGCGTGATCGGTGCCCTATGCCCGGACGATGCACCATTGCTGGGGCTGGTCTCGGTGATGGCGCCGGCAATCGCGATGGGCAACCGTGTGATCCTCGCGGCGTCAGAGCCTTTCCCGCTGGCCGCCACAGATTTCTACCAGGTGCTTGATACGTCTGATGTGCCTGCGGGCGTCGTCAACATCCTGACCGGTACCCATTCGGAACTCGCGTCAACGCTGGCAAGCCATCTGGACATCGATGCGGTCTGGTCCTTCTCGTCCACCAACCTGTCCGCCGAGATCGAGCGCGGCAGCGCAGGCAACCTCAAACGAACATGGGTCAACAACGGACAGACACCGGACTGGTTCGAAGACAACTCCCGGGCCTTTCTTGAGGCCAGCACCGAGATCAAGAACATCTGGGTGCCTTACGGAGAGTAAACAAAAAGGCGCTCCAACCGGAGCGCCTTTTCTTTCCGGATACCTGTAACCTCAGACGCCTTCCGGCTTACCCACGATCACGAAATGCAGGTCTTCCGGCCTCAGCAACTCTGACGCCACGCGATTGACATCTTCCAGGGTCACGGCGTTCACCTTGTCATTTCGGGTTTCGATATAGTCGATCGGAAGATCGTCCATCTGCATCCCCACCATGATCCGCGCAATCGACCCATTGCCGTCAAAACGCAGGGGATAGGCCCCCGTCAGCAAAGCCTTGGCCTTGGCAAGCTCTTCCTCGGTCACGCCGTCCTTGGCGATATGAGCCCATTCCGACCGGATAACATCTACCGCTTCGGAAATACGGTCATTGGCCGAAGACACCGAACCGATGTACAGCGCCGCATGGTCTTTGGGAGCGAGATAGGAATAGACCCCATAGGTCAGGCCGCGTTTCACACGAACTTCTTCCATCAGGCGACTTTCAAACCCTCCGCCTCCCAGAATGACATTCAGGACATAGGCGGCAAAGAAATCATCATCGTGACGGTCAATGCCTTCATGACCGAACAGCGCCACCGATTGGGGGGTGTCGAACTCAACGACCGTTGTGCCACCTTTCAGCATCAACTCTGCCTGAACCGGCATTTTGGCACCCTCTGCGGGCAGTTCGCCCAGAAGATCGTCAAGCAGAAACCCAAGTTCCTCGGCGGTGATATCGCCGACCGCCGAAACAAACAAACGATCACGCGCCATGGCCCCATCGTGTGCAGCAATGATATCTTCCCGCGTTAACGCGGCAACGCTTTCCTGGGTGCCTGCGTATTGCGATCCATAAGGGTGTTCGCCAAAGGCCAGCGCGTCAAACGACCGACTTGCGATTTCGTCGGGGTCTTTTTCGCTTGATCGGATGGACGCCAGAACCTGAGCACGTACACGTTCAACCGCCTGAGGATCAAAGCGCGGCTCAACAATGGACGACCGCAAGAGCTGAACGGCGGCGTCGCGGTTCTCTGTCAGGAAACGCGCGGATACCGACAGGGTATCGTCGCCGACATCATAGCTGAACTGCGCAGCAAGCGCTTCGGTGGCCTCGGCAAAGCCCTGACTGTCAAGATCGCCCGCCCCTTCTTCCAGAAGGCCGACCATCAGGTTCGTCGCCCCTCGCTTGCCCGGAGCATCGAGAGAGGCCCCGCCCTTGAAGCGCACTTCCAGAGCAACAAACGGGATCGACGGCTCTTCCACCAACCATGCCTTGATTCCGCCTGGCGAGGTAACTTCTTTGATTTCCACGCCCGCCTGAACCGGCAGCGCGAAGACGATCACAAGGATTGCAGATAGGAAACGGATCATTGGCTCACCTCCACGTTTTCAGGCGCTTTCAGCCAACCAGTGACCGAAGTTTTGCGATTGAACACCTGCTTGGCAGCGGAAATTATGTCGTCTTCCGTCACGGCTTGCAGAATGTCTGGCCATGCTTGCACATCCGAGATCGTTAGACCGGACGTCAGCGCCGCACCATAGCGATTGGCCAAGCTATCGACGCTGTCGCGCGCATAGATCTGCGAGGCCCGCAGCTGCATCTTGATCCGCTCAAGGTGGTCCCGATCCACACCCTCTTCGAGGAACTCTGCAATTGCCGCGTCCATGGCATCTTCTGCGTCCTGAAGGCTGACGCCCTGGGAGGGAACGATGGTCAGATCGAAGGTCGTATCATCCAGGGATGTCCCGCGATACCAAGCGCCGGTATAGACCGCGACCTGTTGTTCAAACTGCAACTTTTCCGTCAGGACTGATGTGGTTCCCCCGCCAAGAACTTCGGCGAGGATCGTCAGGGCCGCAGCGGTTTCTTGGTTTCCGGGGTCCCGTTCAGGCGCAAGGTAGGACCGTGTCACATAAGGCTGGGCCACGCGCGGATCTTCGAACACCATCCGACGGGCAGAGGTTTGCGGCGGCTCTTGCGAACGCGCGCGCGGCTCAAGCTCGGGATTGGGCGGGATTTTTCCATAGTAGGTGTTTGCCAATTCCAGTACCGCGTCGGGTTCGACATCGCCCGCGACAACAAGCACGGCATTGTTCGGCGCATAGTACGTCTCGTAGAACGACAGCGCATCCTCAAGCGACAGGTTTACCATTTCGTGCCGCCAGCCGATGATCGGCACGCCATACCGATGGTTCAGGTACTGCGCGGCATTGAGTTGCTCGCGCATCAGCGCACCCGGACTGTTCTCGGTACGTTGGTTCCGCTCTTCGATGATAACATCCCGCTCCGTCAGGATTTCCGCCTCACCAAGCTGAAGATTGACCATGCGATCGCTTTCCATCTGCATCATCAACTCGAGCCGGTCAGCCGCCACGCGTTGAAAGTAGGCCGTGTAATCATAACTCGTGAAGGCGTTGTCGCGACCGCCGTTTGCTGCCACCGTGGCCGAGAACTCTCCCGGCTCAAGGGTCTTTGTACCCTTGAAAAGCAGGTGTTCGAGAAAGTGAGCAATTCCGGATGATCCGGCAGGCTCGTCCGCTGATCCTGCACGATACCAGACCATGTGCGTCACCACGGGTGCGCGGTGGTCTTCGATGACAACCACCTGCATACCGTTGTCGAGGACAAAGTCAGTTACGGTGTCTTCAGCTTTCAGAGGCGCGGCCGCCAATAAAATCGCACCGGCCAAAGCGAACAAACGCTTCATCAGAGTTCTCCCCGAAAATTTCACACGTCACAAATAATAGTTACGCCCGCAACCGGGCGCTTCAAGGGGCAAGCCAGCAGTGTAACGAAAACGTTTAGTTCTTGGGAGGAGCGGCAGGTGTCTTCGCACCGCCCAACCGCCAACGCCGCTGCTCGCGATATTGGTCGAGGTGCTGGTCATCGTAGATTTCGTTGTAACGATCCGTTGGTACAATACGGATGTTAGCGAAACGCCCTCTGCGCTCACGAAAGTCTTCGTCCTCGGCGGCCGTGACGGCACGAATGTCTGCTTGACGCCCCTTGCGCGCCGCATAGTTCACCATCGCAGCATCTGCGCTGGAAGGCGCGCCGGCCTGGGTCGCAGAGCGTTTGCCACCCAACGCGGCAACCGCATCCCCCACAGGATCGACATCGGTGAGGTTTTCTCCACCCGGAGTAGGCGCAGGAAGTTCGGCATAGTTCTCTGGCGCAGACAGGGGCTTGGACGGTACGATACGGAACTCGTCCGGGCCCTCGCCATTAGAGCTCAGGATGCGAATACCGCTTTCGCTGCCTGCGCAGCCCGCAACCGCAACGGCCAACCCGAAAATCACAACCTGCGACAATCGCATGAGTCTACTCCTCTAACCTTGCCCGCTTTTATCCGATTGCTTCGGCGGCGTCACCTAGGCTTTTTCGAGCCCCCAAAAAATGCCAAGCCAATGGCGCCAGCAAAGATCCAGACATCTGCGAGATTAAAGGCAAACGGGTTTTGAATGCCGCAGCAGGACATGTTCAGGAAATCGGCGACCGCGCCATAGATCAGGCGATCAACCACGTTTCCGATGGCCCCGCCAATCAACATCCCGGCAGCGAACAGCCCCATCCGCCCCGGTGGATCACGCCGCACCCAGAACAGCACAAAGCCGACAATCGCCACCGCAATTGCAATCAGAACCCAGCGGGCGGCGTCAGATCCGTTTGAAAACAGGCCAAAGTTCACACCTTCGTTCCACGCCATCGCAAAGCGCAGGAATGGTGGGAAGACATCCATCCTGCCCACTTCGATCAAGTTCAAGTAGTGAACTACGAAGTATTTGCTGGCCTGATCGGTCAGAAATGCCCAAAAACCGGCCCAGAACACCAGACGCATGGATCGCCCCTTCTGCCTTTCTGCGTTTGTTTTATGTTTCAGGGCCTTGCCTGAAGTCTCCGCCCCGGCACGCGCAGATCGCACCGGGGCGGAGAAAGGGTGTCTTAGTGACGGAAGTGGCGCATGCCCGTGAAGACCATCGCGATACCGGCCTCGTCCGCCGCCTTGATGACTTCTTCGTCACGCATGGAGCCACCGGGTTGAATGACGCACTTGCCACCCGCCGCGGCGGCTTCGAGCAGTCCATCAGGGAACGGGAAGAACGCATCCGACGCAACGGCGCAGCCCTTTGTCGGCACTTCGTCCAGACCAATTTCGGCGGCCATACGCTCGGCTTTGGCCGCCGCGACATTGGCACTGTCGAGGCGCGACATCTGACCGGCACCAACGCCGACAGTCGCACCGTCCTTGACGTAGACAATCGCATTCGACTTCACGTGTTTCGCCACTTTCCAGGCAAACAAGAGATCGGCCATTTCTTGCTCAGTCGGCGCTTTCTTGGTCACGACTTTCAGATCTTCCAGGCCGACATAGCCCACGTCCTTGTCCTGAACCAGCATACCGCCGGCCACCTGTTTGTAGGCAACGATCGGCTCGCGGGTATTCGGCAGGCCCTCGGTCAGCAGCAGGCGAAGGTTCTTCTTGGCCGCAAAGATTTCCTTGGCTTCATCCGACGCGCCGGGTGCAATCACGACCTCGGTAAAGATCTCGACGATCTTGGTGGCCGTCTCTGCATCCAGCGGCTGGTTCAGGGCAACAATACCGCCAAAGGCCGAGGTGCGGTCGCAGTCGAAAGCCTTCTGATACGCGTCGACAAGGCTTTCACCCACCGCAACGCCACAGGGGTTCGCGTGTTTGATGATCGCACAGGCCGGGCCGTTGGCCGGATCGAACTCTGCCACCAGCTCATAAGCCGCATCGGTGTCGTTGATGTTGTTATAGCTCAGCTCTTTGCCCTGAAGCTGAACCGCGGTCGCAACGCCCGGACGGTTCGAACCGTCGGTGTAGAAGGCGGCCTTTTGGTGGCTGTTTTCGCCGTAACGAAGGGTCTGCTTCAACTCACCGGCAAAGGCACGGCGCTTGGTTGCTTCCAGCTCGAGCTGACCCGCCATCCAGTTCGATACAGCCGAGTCATATGCGGCGGTGCGGGCATAGGCCTTCTGCGCCAGCTTCTTGCGGAACTTCGGACAGGTCGCACCGCCGTGCTGGTCCATATCGCCCAACAGCTTCTCGTAGTCTTCCACGTCAACGATCACGTTGACGAAGGCCGCGTTCTTGGCGGCGGCTCGGATCATTGCAGGACCACCAATGTCGATGTTCTCGATGCAGGTGTCATAATCCGCACCCGCGGCAACGGTCGCCTCAAAGGGGTAGAGGTTCACCACCAGAAGGTCGATGCCACCGATGCCATGCTCATCCATCGCCGCAACGTGTTCGTCGTTATCGCGCAGCGCCAAGAGACCACCGTGCACTTTGGGGTGCAGCGTTTTCACGCGACCATCCATCATCTCGGGGAACCCGGTGACTTCCGAAACGTCTTTTACGTCCAGACCTGCATCGCGCATTGCCTTGGCGCTGCCACCGGTCGAGAGCAGTTCGACGCCACGCTCGGAAAGCGCGGTGCCCAGCTCGATCAGTCCGGTCTTGTCGGAAACGGAAATCAGTGCGCGGCGGATGGGTGTCAGATCGGTCATATCGTATAGGGGTCCCGTAGGGTCAGGTTGTCATATCCAGCTCATCCCGGTTGAGGTCTCGGATGGCAACTGCAGATTCCTGCGCCTTGGCCATGGACCACCGGATGCGCGTCGCATACTCCATTGCGACGCCGGATAGAACGACCTGTTTTGTCGCGCGGGGCTTCAAACGCGTTTTTTCTAGGTAAACACTGGCTTCAAGCGTCAAATTGGCGGTTCCGTCATGCCGGAACACCCAGATTTCCCCACTTTTAAGAGCAACCGACACGGCCGTGCCCCCCATATCCAGCGCCGCATCGGCCTCTGGATGCAAATGGAATCGGATCTGGTAGGGGACACCCTGAAGGCTTGTCGCGTCAAAAGCCGCATCAAATCGTCTCTTGGACGCATCGTCGAGGGCAACCAGAAGGTCTTCGCCAACCATACCCCGACCATCAAATGTAAGCTCCAGAGTACGCGCATGAGTCAGCCCGTGGGTCTGAGAATACCCGTCATGCCCGCCTTGAAAGCGCACCCCGTCGGGGGCCTGCCCCATTTGGATCGGCACGTTTACGGGTGCGTCTTCCAACTCTTCGTTGCGCCACCCTTTGCCGCGACCGGCTTCCCCCAGCCGTGCGCTCGAAAACCCGTCCAGCGAAAGTGTGGAATGGCTCGGGGTCGCGCGCCCTGCCCTTCGCCAGTCTCCGCCAAAGCTCGATCCGGAACCACAATTCACGATCACGGGACGTCGGCCACTGGTCAGTTCAAACGCCAAAGTTGAGGCATGGGCATTGATCGACGCCGGACCTGTTGGCGGTGGGCTGGCATCCACGATCACACTGGTGCGCCCGGCCGAAAGGCGGGCAAATCCCATCGCCAGACCGTCAGCCTGCCGCGTCTTCACCTGGCTCTCTGCCAGCGCATGGTCCAAACGCCCCTCGAGGCCGCGACCGCCACCATGAAACCGCGCCAGACCACCATCCGCGTGCCGCAGCGTGCGCAGCGTTGGCGCAATTCGTTCAATCGCCTCAAGGTGTGCTGGCGATAGATCGTGGCCCTTGTCCCCCAGCGCTGCTGCGGCCCAGGTCAGCAAGGTGAAGACTTCCAAAAGTTCTTCGGGATTTCGGGTTGGGATACCGCCCTGTTCCGTCACCTGCGCCTTGCACTCTTTGTCGAGCGCCTTGCACGCCGGCGAAACGTGCATTTCCATGCCTTCCAGCGCCAAACCGGCATAGATCAAACCCGTGAGCGCCTCGAACCTTGGCAGGCCGGCTGGGGTTGTATGCCAACGCTTCGACAGGAAAATCGTCTGTTGGCCCAAAGAACGGTAGAATGCCTCCGACTGCTCGGACTCTCGCCCCCGCAAAAGGAAAATCGCGTGATTGATCCAGCGGATCAGGCGACGACCCGTCAGTTCCGGTGTCCATCCGGGGCCACGGCCGCGCCCATAGGTGGCAATCCACTGCCACAACCACGTCTGCGCCTTTTCTCTTGCTGCCATGTCGCCGACCGCGGCCAGATCATCCAGCCACGCAAAGCCATGCACCTCCTGCCAGAACACCGGATCGGTTTCGTTCAACGACCAAAGATCCGCCTCTGGCGCAGCGACCAGATGACCCGCGAACAGGTAGTTGCCGGCCACCAACTGCCGCCCCTTGGCAAAGCTGCCGATCGTGCGTGGCTCAGGCGTCGAGGTAAAGGCAGTGGCCGCACGGGCACGGGTGCTCCTGCGTGCATGCACGCGATGCATGAAGCGCGTCCAGCGCGCCGAAACACCGTCGGGATTGCTCATGTCGTACTGCCTCTACGCCATGTTGGCGTTTTGCAGCGCATGATAGCCTCAACCCGCTAAGGAGTCACCGATTGAATCGGCGCGATGGGCAAGACCGGCAAAGACCTGCAAACGCATCACGCCTTGCGCAGACACGCCATGTAGAAGCCGTCCATGCCGCCGTTGTCCGCCCAATAGTCAGGGCGCAGGCGAAGGCCGCCTTCCTCGGTGATCCACTCGGGATCGATTCCCGGCACATTCAATGCCTCTCGGTCCACGGTGACATCATCGCGCGCCTCAATAAGGTCTTCGACCTGGCACTCCCCCTCATCGGGAAGCAGCGAACAGGTACAGAAAACAACCCGCCCGCCCGGTTTCACCAAAGAGAGTGCGTGGTTCAGCATTTTTGCCTGCAACTCGATCAGCCCACCGATTTCGCTGCCGTCTTTTGCAAAGGGCAGGTCCGGGTGACGACGGATCGTACCGGTCGCGGAACACGGGGCATCAAGGATGACAGCGTCCCACTGCCCCTCCTGATCCATCACGTCGCCAACGATCAGCTCTGCCTCAAGCCGCGTACGTTTGAGGTTTTCCTTGAGACGTCCCATGCGGCTTTCAGAATCATCCACAGCCGTCACCGTTGCGCCCGACGCGGCGATCTGCATCGTCTTGCCGCCCGGTGCTGCACAGAGGTCAAGAACTGTCTCGCCCGCTTTCGGCGCAAGCACTTTCACCGGCAGCGCCGCCGCAGCGTCCTGCACCCACCAGCTACCTTTTTTGTACCCCGGCAAAACCGAAACCTGTCCCGCATCCGTCAGCCGAACAGTGCCGGTGTCCAGAAGCTCGCCACCCAAGGAACGTTGCAATGCGCCCTGATCGCCCTTGGCCGTCAAATCCAGCGGCGCACCCGCAAAATGGGCGGCTTCCATCGCCCCGACAACATCACCGCCATAGGCCTCAACCAATGGGCTGCGCAGCCATTTTGGCAGGCGCGGCACACGCAAAGTAGGCCACACCTCTTCGCCATTCGCCGCCACCTTGCGCAACACCGCATTGACCAGCCCCTTCATCGAAGCCGTCCGCTTGTTGCGCGCCACGATCTCGACCGCGGCATTCACCACACCGTGCGCCGCACCGCCCGCACAAAGCTCAATCGTCGCGAGGCGCAGCGTGTTGCGCACTGTCAGCGGCGGGTATTTTGCTAGGTGTTTCTGAAGAATGCGATCCGCGCGCTCCATGCCACGCAGGGTCTCGAGCGCAAGGCGCTGCGCCCGTGCACGATCCTCCGGCTCAAGCCGTTCCAAGGCCCCGGCCCCAATCAATTCGGAAAGCAACCGCCCTTCACCGATGACCTTGTCCAAAAGGTAAACGGCACTGCGGCGGGCCTGAACTCCGGTCTGGGACATGTGGACGCTCCTTCGCTCTCTTGTCCAACAGGGACGGGCGCGTATATCAAGGGGCAATCCGGAAAGGAACCCGCCATGAGCGACGAAACCCAGAATCCCCCTGAAAAGCGCGATCTGCCGCCCGCAGCACTGCGCGCCCTTGCCGAAGCGGAAGAACGCCGCAAGAACGCCAAGGACCCAGAGATGCCCACCGAACTTGGAGGCCGCGACGGCCCCGAACCGGTCCGCTACGGCGACTGGGAGAAGAAGGGCATCGCAATCGATTTCTGATTGCAGGCCCTGCGCCGATCTTGGCCTAAGCCCAGAGCCAGTCGATTTCGGCGATACGAAGGAAGGGTGAGCGGCGATGAGGGAGAATCAAAAATCCCCGCTACGACATCTGGAAGCGGGGATTTGATAATTGGGTCGATTTCAAGATCAGAGGCCCAGGACGTCGATCATGTCGTATTCACCGGGCTTTTTGTCCTGCCCCCAAAGGGCCGCCTTGAGGGCGCCACGGGCAAAGATGGCGCGGTCGCTGGCGAGGTGACGCAGGACGATGCGCTCGCCTGGGGCGGCAAACATCACGTCGTGTTCGCCCACGATGTCGCCGCCACGAATGGCCACGAACCCGATATCACCCTTCTTGCGCGCGCCGGTAATGCCGTCACGGACGCGGTCCTCAACATCGGCCAGAGACACGCCACGGCCCTCGGCCGCGGCCTCGCCCAGCATCAGGGCCGTGCCGGACGGTGCGTCGACTTTCTGATTGTGGTGGCTTTCGATCACTTCGATATCAAAGTCTTCGTCAAGCGCCGCAGCCACCTTTTTCGTCAATTGAACCAACAGGTTGACACCCAGGGACATATTGCCAGCACGCACGATCACGGCATGGCGGCCACAGGGTTCGAGCTTGGCAATGTCTTCGTCCGTCATGCCGGTTGTGCCGATCACATGCACCGCACGGGCCTGCGCCGCCAGCTTGGCAAACTGCAACGTGGCCGCCGGAGCGGTAAAGTCGATCACGGCCTGCGCCTTGGCAAAGGCTTCCAGCGGCTGATCGGTAACGGCAACGCCCAGCGCCTGACCGCCCATGGCCTCGCCAATGTCCATGCCGACCCAGGGATGGCCTTCGCGCTCAACCGCCCCGACAAGGCGCGCCTTGTCGCTATCCACCACGGTCTTGATAAGCATCTGACCCATCCGGCCAGAGGCCCCGGTGATGACGATTCCCGGAAGATCTTCCATGGTGAAATTCCCTTGTTTTGGCGTGTCTGTAACGCGTCGGTATTACGTCGGTATTGCGGAGGTGCGCATTTCCGATTGTTCGAGGCCCCGTTTAACCAAAGCGCAGGCGCTTGGCAAAGCCTCGTGAAAGGCATAAGTGGGGTCCATGGCAAAGAACAAGTTCCATGACGGCCCCGGCCCATCGCAGCGACAGCTGCGCGTAGGTGAATTGATCCGCCGCACGCTCTCTGACGTGCTGGCGCGTGGCGACGTGCATGACCCCGACCTGAACCGCATGTCCATCACCGTTGGCGAGGTCCGTACCTCGCCCGACCTCAAGATCGCGACGGCCTATGTCCTGCCGCTTGGTGGTAAGGGGCAGGATGACGTGCTCAAGCTTCTGGCCCGTAACAAGAGCGAGTTGCGCCGCGCGATTGGCAAGAAGACCGGCCTCAAGTTCACACCCGACCTTCGCTTCCAGCTGGATCAGACCTTTGATCAGATGGACGAGACCCGCCGGATGCTGAACCAGGATCACGTGCGTCAGGACATCGAGCCCGACGAATGATCCGCTGGGCCGCCCTTTTCGTTGCCCTGATGGCCACGGAAGCGGCAGCGGTCGAATGTCGGGATCTTTCCCACGAAGGAAATCGCTATTCCCTCTGCGAGGTTGCGCCCGCAGAGGAAGACCTACGCCTGTTCCTGCGTGACGGGGCGGGGCAGCCTTATGGCACCTTCAAGACCATCGAAGACAGCCTGAGTGACGGCAAGACTCTGAGCTTTGCCATGAACGCCGGCATGTACCATCCCGACCGCCGCCCTGTCGGTCACTATGTCGAGGACGGGCAGGAAGAGATGCGCCTTTTGACCGGCGCAAGCAACGGGAACTTCGGGCTGTTGCCGAACGGGGTTTTCTGCGTGGGCGAGGATCGCGCGGATGTTTTCGAAACACTGGATTTCGCGGCGACCCAGCCGGATTGCCGCCACGCCAGCCAATCCGGACCGATGCTGGTCATTGACGGGGCGCTGCATCCGCGTTTCCTTCCCGACAGTACCTCGAAACGCATTCGCAATGGCGTTGGCACGCGGGATGACGGGCAGCGCGCCATCTTTGTCATCTCGAACAACGAAGTGACGTTTCACGCATTCGCCCGCCTGTTCCGGGACGTCTTGCAGACACCCAACGCGCTTTATTTCGATGGCCGCATCTCACGCCTGCACGCTCCGGCATTAGGCCGGTCAGATGCAGGGTTCCCGATGGGGCCGATCGTTGGGGTTGTGGAATAGGTCACCGGTTTTCGGCTGCTTCGCAACGACCATCCTTTAGGGCCTCAGAGTTGAGATTTTATCCGGATTGATCGCACGCCCTTTCAAGGGCTGTGCCTGCCTGGGCGGGCGTAAATGCGCCTGCCGGGGGGCAGGCAGGCGCAGCCCGGCGGTGCCGCCGGGTAGTTCCCACCCGCTAAGTCGCAAGTCAGCTGTCTTCTTCGAACCCCGCGCCGACGCTCAATCCACCGGCGGCACACCACGCGCTTCCAGCATCTTTACGTCCACGTCTTCGCGCCGCGAGCCGTATCGCATTTCATCGTAAAACACGACATGCGTGGGCAACTCGACACCCCAATCGAACTTGAACGGTGTCGGCGACGGGCTTTTCGATTTTCCGGATTCGTGGCTCTGCTTATAGGCCTTTGCTTCGGCTGGAGTCTTGCCGCGCGCCGCGAGATATCGGCTGACGAAACTGTTGTAGATGCCGTATTTCAAACCCAGCTTCGGTTTCTTTTTGCGGTACTCGGCCGGCATAAAGGGAGAGCGTTTCTCGCAGATCACCCGGCCGTCCTTGTAGAGCTGGAAATAGGTTTTCTGACCGGAGTGGCCGTAATGGGCATAGATCGTGATGTCGATCCAGCGCCCCTTCCAAGACGAGAGCGAACCGAGCTTGCATTCCTGACCGTCGGCGAACTTCAGGTAGGGGCGGTCATTGAAGGTAAGCCACCACATCGGTGTAAGCCAACCTTCGGCTTTCACCTGCCCCAGCAGGGTGTTTGCGCGTCCGAGACTTTGAAAGCTTTTCGGGATGAACATCGAATAGCCGTACCAGACGCCCTGCCCGGGTTTGGACATGGCGTTCTTGGGCTTTTCCTTCATTTCGACCCGACCGCGATCGGTGTCGCAATCATTCCAACCGGACGACTTTCCGCAATCACCGTGCCGGATTTCGAAACGCTGTGACTTGCTGCCTCGGCGGGCGAAATCCTTGACCAAGGCAAAGCGGTATTTACTCTTGTGCGAAAGTGCCTCGATCTTGACCTTCTTGAGGACCGAGTTGCGGATCGGTTTTTCCTTGGCAATAGCGTCGCCCGCGCTGGAGACGGCCAGAATACCGGCGACCAAAATGGGAATGAGTTTCATGAAATGCTCCTGCTGCAATTGTCTCTCAGGCTAGAGTCAGACCCGCGTTCGTGGCAACTGAAATTGACAAGCGGAATGGCATCCGCTACGCCGCCGCCTCATCTCAAGAATGGATCGCATCATGGGACGCAAACGCAAGGGACGTGACATTTCCGGCTGGCTGGTGGTTGATAAACCGGCGGGCATGACCTCGACTTCGGTTGTCAACAAGGTGCGTTGGGCGATGGAGGCCAAGAAGGCCGGCCATGCGGGCACCCTCGATCCTGAGGCCACGGGCGTTCTCGCTGTGGCGCTGGGTGAGGCGACCAAGACGGTGCCCTATCTGACCGATGACCTGAAGTGTTATGAGTTCACCGTACGCCTTGGGCAGGCCACCAACACCGACGATGCCGAGGGCGAGGTGATTGCCCAATCCGACGCACGCCCAAGCGATGACGAGATCAAGGGCGCGCTTGGCCAGTTCATCGGCGACATCATGCAGGTGCCGCCCAAGTTCAGCGCGGTCAAGATCGACGGCGAACGCGCCTACAAGCTTGCCCGCGACGGCGAAGACGTCGAGATCGCCGCAAGGCCGCTGTGGGTCGAGTCGCTGGTGATGCTGGATCGCGAAGACGAAGACCACGTGTTGCTTGAGCTGACCTGTGGCAAGGGTGGTTATGTGCGTTCGATCGCGCGGGACCTTGGTGCGGCACTGGGCTGTTTCGGCCACGTACGCGAGTTGCGCCGCATCTGGTCGGGGCCCTTCACCGCCGCGGAGGGGATCAGCATCGAAGAGATCGACGCCAAGGCCAAGACCACTGATCTGGACGCCTACCTGCGGCCGCTGGAAGAGGTGCTGGCCGTCCTGCCGGAAGTGAAGTGCACCGCCGAGGGGGCCACGCGCCTGAAACACGGCAATCCCGGCATGGTGCTGGCCAGTGACGTCGACTATGGCGAAGAGTGCTGGGCCTCGTTCGAGGGCAAGGCCGTGGCCGTGGGTGTTTTCAAGGCGGGCGAGTTGCATCCCAGCCGGGTTTTTGTCGACTGATCCGTGGTTGCCCTCTCTTTCCGGACGCTTGCCTCTTGTTCCTAGGCACGGCACAAACGCGGGATGATCACACGCGAGTTTCAAAAGGGCGATGCCGCCTCAAGCGCGACCTATTCGGATTGCGAAACCTACCGCTATTCCCTGACGCGCGTTTGGGATGATGCGGGCCGCAAGGTGGCTTTCATCATGCTCAACCCTTCCAAGGCGACCGAAGCGCAGAACGACCCGACAATCGAACGCTGCGAACGCAGGGCGCGGGCGCTGGGGTTCGGCGGGTTTCGCGCGGTGAACATCTTTGCCCTGCGTGAAACCGATCCGAAACTGCTGCGCACCCACCCCGAGCCGCAGGGGCCCGACAATGACGACGCCGTCTCCCAAGCCTGCCTTTGGGCGGATGTGATCCTCGCCGGATGGGGCGCGCATGGAGAGCACCTTGGACAAGGCGACGCCATGCGCGAGGTGCTGCGCGGCACGGGACGGACGATCCATTGTCTTGGCCTGACCAAAGCCGGCCACCCCCGCCACCCGCTTTACATCGCCTACGCCCAGCAGCCAGAAATCTGGACCCTGCCAGAGACGACCCGTTAACCAAGTTCCCTGTTTGACGTTTACCGGCGCGATGCCCTGTGGCCTACTTTGGCGGGGGCCTGTGTTCCGGACAAACGGGGTTGGTGCGATGTGGTTACTTGCGGGAATTATTGGTGTCATGGCGGCCGGATCCACGGCGGTTTTCAGTTTTGACACGGACGAAGACGAGTCAGAGAGCGAAAACAACGACCTGCCCGAGGAAGAAAACGCAGAGGCCGCTGCACAAGACACAACCGACCTTCTGGAAATTGCAGGCACACCATTGCAGCCGGTGGACGTCGACACGCCACAAGACACGACGCAGGCCACTGAGGGCGCAGATACCTTGATTGGCCTGAACACGGACGATCACATTGATGGCCTTGCCGGCGACGACCAGATCAACGGATATGAAGGCAACGACACCCTGTATGGCGGCACCGGTCAGGATCACCTATTCGGTGCCGAAGGTGAAGACGCGCTGTTTGGCGGGGACGACAACGACCGCCTTCACGGACAGGACGGTTCTGACACCCTGCTTGGCGAGGCAGGGGATGACAGGCTGGCCGGATACCTTGGTGATGACCATCTTACCGGCGGCGATGGCGCGGACTCGCTCCTTGGCGGGGCGGGCGATGATCTTTTGCAGGGTGGCAACGATGATGACGCGCTGCATGGCAATGAAGGTGACGACACCCTGACAGGGGGTGATGGCAGCGACACCCTGTTCGGCGGGGACGGCAATGATCTTGTTGACGGGCGCGACGCCGATGGTGCAATGGACTTTCTCAATGGTGGTCAGGGTGATGATACGATCACTGCGGGCGCCGGCGACATGGCGCATGGCGGTGACGGGCTCGACACCTTCCTGCTTAGTGAATGGGATCAGGTGGGCGGTCCGGTCACGATTGTCGATTTCAACGACTCGGAAGACAGCCTCGTCCTGATGTATGAAGATAGCGGGAATGGCGATCCAGAGGTTGATATTCGCAAGGACTCCAATGACCCGAACCGAACCGAGGTTCTGGTGGATGGCATTCCCGTCGCCGTCGTGATGGGAGGGGGGGGCCTGTCTGCGGCAGACATCACGCTTTTGCCACAGGGCGGACCGGGTGCAACCGAGTTGCTACGCGTTTGAGGGGCTTCGCCCTTCCCTTTTGGAGAAATATCTCTTATACGCGCGCATCCGGTGGACGAATCCGTATGCCGGACACTTTCCTGGACCTTGCTGGACGACATCCCGGCTTGTGCCCGCAACCCTTAATCATGGGAGACCCCGATGTCGATTACTGTTGAAGAAAAAGCCCGCGTTCTGGCCGAATTTGCAACCAAAGAAGGCGACACCGGTTCGCCGGAAGTACAGGTTGCTATCCTGACCTCGCGCATCAACACCCTGACCGAGCACTTCAAAACCCACAAGAAGGACAACCACGGTCGTCGTGGCCTTCTGAAAATGGTTGCTCAGCGCCGTAAGCTGCTGGACTACCTGAAGGGCAAGGAAGAAGCACGTTACCAAGACCTGATCAAGCGTCTCGGCATCCGTCGCTAAGCATTCCGGATCATCCGATCCAGAAACACCCGCTCCTCTTTGGAGCGGGTGTTTTCGTTTGTGGCCACCGGAAAGCCTTGCGCAATGGCGGGCGTCGGGGTGAATTGGGCGGAGATTGCGACGACAGGACCCCGCCAATGACCAGCGCCGACACCCTGACCTTTCTGGCCTGCCAGATCGACATCCCCCCGATGACCACGGCCGCCGAGAGGGACGCGCACCTTGCCCGATCCGCGGCGAAGGTGCGGGCCGAACTTGCCGCCGCCGACAGACGGGTCGATCTGGTGATGCTGCCGGAACTTTCCAGCATCGATTATGCGCGCGACACGTTTTCCAGACTGGACGAGATGGCAGAGCCTGTCGATGGCGCGTCGTTTCAAACATGGCGGGCGGTGGCGCAGGAGTTCGGATGCCACGTTTCCTTTGGGTTTGCCCGCAAGGGGGACGGCGGGCCATTCATCAGTGTAGGTGTGGTCGGCCCAAACGGTGACCTGATCGGCAGTTACGACAAGCTGCATCTCGCACAATACGGCGCGTCGATGGAGAAAGAGTATTTCAATCGGGGCGATCACCTGCTGGTCTTTGAGGTCAACGGTTTCCGGCTGGCCCCGATCATCTGCTACGACATCCGCATCCCGGAATTGTCGCGCACGCTGGCCGTGGATCATGGTGTCGAGGTGATCCTGCATTGCGGTGCCTACTATCGCGACGAATCCTTCGCTACATGGCACCCTTTCGCGACCACGCGGGCGCTTGAGAACCAGGTGTTCTTTCTCTCGCTGAACCGGGCGGGGCAGACTTATGGCAATTCGCTGTTTTGCTGGCCGTGGATGGATGAAACCATCGCTCCCGTCCGTTTTGACAACACCGCCGAGACCTTCCGTCTGATCACGATGGACCGCGCCACGCTAGAGGCGGCACGGCGCGATTATACGTTCTTGAAGGACCGGCTTGAGGACTATGGGGCGGTTGGGACGCACCAGGATTGATGACACCCGAGCGTGCCGTTCGCGGCTTGAAACGCTCTACCTGTCTTTGTCTTCGGCTTTGATAAGTTCTGCCACCCGCTGACCGATGATCGTGCTGGCCTTGACCGAAGGGTGGATCATGTCGACGCCGTGGAACGATCTGTCCCCGTGCGGCACCAGTTCGGCATTCGACAGGAAATAGACGCCCTCGACCTGATCGGCCAGACGCGCAATCCGGGCTTCGAGAACATCGCCTTCCGAACGGCACTCGTCGATCATCGAGCCGACGCCGGGACTCCGCAGATAACCGACCCATACCACGCGGGCGCCGGTCTTGCGGATGTCGGTGACCAGCTTGGCAATTGCCCCGCCGCGGCCATTCTGGGAAATCAGCTTGTCCAGCTTGCGTTCACAGGCCTTGCAGCCACAGCCCAGCCAAAGATCGTTGCCGCCACCGTTCAGGACAACCCAATCCCAGCCGTCGCTCGAGAACTGGCTTTCGATACGGAACCCGGCCGCGCCGGAAATCGGGAGCCTGTAGAGGATCCGTGCGCCGCCGACAGACCGGTTGACCACAGGTTCCTGGAGTTCGCGCGCAACGGAATGGGCAATCGACCGCCCGCTGATCCCATGCCACGCCATGAGACTGTCGCCCATGGCAAGAATGCGAGGCCCCTCCGAACGGGAGACTTCGGCACCCTTGGGGGCAGGTGCCGTTGTCGCGCAGGCGGACAAAACCAAAGCTGTCAGGGTCAGGATCAAAAAGGGCAGGCGCATCAATTCAGGGGCTCTATTCACGCAGTATCAAGGACGTGGGCACATATGGGGAGTTCGGCGCGGGGAAAGCAAGGGCAACTCTGTGCCGATGCAAACTCCCTGCTTTCAAAACGCTTCAATCTCATGTAAGGGCCTTGCATCCGACACGTTGTGCTTGGACCCTGGCACTCGGACAGAAGAAGGAAGGGGTCGGCGGCAATGGGGCCGCTATATGAAACGGGAGACCCGGAGGGCCGGGAGTGCTCCCAACTAGGATAACATGATGTTTGATGTAACCAAGAAATCCATGCAGTGGGGCGAAGAGACGCTCACACTGGAAACGGGCAAGGTTGCCCGTCAGGCCGACGGCACCGTGATCGCCACTCTGGGCGAGACCTCGGTCATGGCCAACGTGACCTTTGCGAAGGCACCGAAACCCGGTCAGGACTTTTTCCCGCTGACCGTTCACTACCAAGAGAAATACTATGCCGCGGGTAAAGTACCCGGCGGTTTCTTCAAGCGTGAAGCTCGTCCGACCGAGAAAGAAACCCTCACCGCGCGTCTGATCGACCGTCCGATCCGCCCGCTGTTCGTTGAAGGCTTCAAGAACGAAGTTCTGGTGATGTGCACCGTTCTGAGCCACGACCTCGTAAACGACCCCGACATCGTTGCGATGATCGCCGCCTCGGCCGCGCTGACCATTTCGGGTGCGCCGTTCATGGGCCCGATCGCCGGTGCGCGCGTTGGTTTCGAAGACGGTGAATACGTTCTGAACCCGACCGTTGATGACATGCAGGACCTGCGCAACAACCCCGACCAGCGTCTGGACCTGGTTGTCGCGGGCACCAAAGACGCCGTGATGATGGTGGAATCGGAAGCCTACGAGCTGACCGAAGCCGAAATGCTGGGCGCCGTGACCTTTGCCCACGACGCTATCCAGCCGGTCATCGACCTGATCATCGACCTCGCGGAAGAGGCGGCGAAAGAGCCGTTCGACTTTACCCCGCCGGAATACACCGAGCTGTTTGAAGCCGTGAAAGCCGCCGGCGAAGAGCAAATGCGCGCCGCATTTGCCCTGACTGACAAGCAAGAGCGCACCGCCGCTGTTGCCGCAGCACGTGACGCGATCAAGGAAGCGCTGACCGAAGAGCAGCTGGAAGATTCCAACCTTGGCGCAGCCATGAAAAAGCTGGAAGCGGGCATCCTGCGTGGTGACGTTGTCAAAGGCGGCAAGCGTATCGACGGCCGTGACACCACCACCGTCCGCCAGATTGTTGCGGAAACCGGCATGCTGCCGCGGACCCACGGCTCGGCGCTGTTCACCCGTGGCGAGACCCAGGGTCTGGTTGTGACCACCCTCGGCACCGGCGACGACGAACAGATCATCGACGCACTGCACGGCAACTTCCGTTCGAACTTCCTGCTGCACTACAACTTCCCGCCCTACTCGGTTGGTGAAGTTGGCCGCGTTGGTTCGCCCGGTCGTCGCGAAATCGGCCACGGCAAGCTGGCATGGCGCGCCCTTCAGGCCGTTCTGCCCGCAGCAACCGACTTCCCCTACACCATCCGCGTTGTTTCCGAGATCACCGAATCGAACGGCTCGTCGTCGATGGCGTCGGTCTGCGGTGGTTCGCTGTCGATGATGGACGCAGGTGTTCCGCTGAAATCGGCGGTTGCCGGTGTTGCCATGGGCCTGATCCTTGAGGACGACGGTTCCTACGCGATCCTGACCGACATCCTGGGTGACGAAGACCACCTCGGCGACATGGACTTCAAAGTGGCAGGTACCGAAAACGGCATCACCTCGCTGCAGATGGACATCAAGGTTGCCGGCATCACCCCGGAAATCATGGAGAAAGCCCTTGCGCAGGCCAAGGACGGCCGCATGCACATCCTGGGCGAGATGAACAAGGCGCTTTCGGGCGCGGCTGACTTCTCGGTCCACGCCCCACGCATCGAAACCATGACCGTTCCCACCGACAAGATCCGTGAAGTGATCGGTTCGGGCGGCAAGGTCATCCGCGAGATCGTGGAAGTTTCGGGCGCCAAGGTCGACATCAACGACGACGGCGTGATCAAGATCGCTTCGCCGAACGGTGACTCGATCCAGAAGGCCTATGACATGATCTATGCGATCGTGGCCGAGCCGGAAGTGGGCGAGATCTACAACGGTAAGGTTGTGAAGATTGTCGACTTCGGTGCCTTCGTGAACTTCTTCGGCAAGCGCGACGGTCTTGTACACGTCAGCCAGATCGAAAACCGCCGCCTGAACCACCCTTCGGACGTTCTGAAGGAAGGTCAGGAAGTCAAAGTCAAACTGCTTGGCTTCGACGACCGCGGCAAGGTGCGCCTGTCGATGAAAGTTGTCGACCAGGAGACCGGCGAAGAAGTTGTTATCGAGAAGAAAGAGAAAGCTCGCGAAGAGTAATCTCCTCTGGAAATTTGAGAATTGGCGGTCCGGGATTTTCCGGTCCGCCGCTTTTTCCTGAATTTGGCATTCTTATGACTACAGACCTTAGCCGTATTGGCATTGTCACCGTTTGCTACCGGAGCATGGCGGTTCTCCCGGAAATGTTGGCAACGATCTCTGATGAAGTACCCGTCGTTCTGATTGATAATGCAGGCGATGACGATCCAGAGCTAACTGAATTGGCCACCCGGCATGGTGCCAAGCTGATCGTAAACGGCAAGAATCGGGGCTTTGGCGTGGCGTGCAACCAAGGCGCGGCAGAACTCACGACCGAATTTCTCTTGTTCCTGAACCCGGATGCCGCTTTGGCACCTGACGCACTGGAGCGATTGCTGGAAGCGGCCGACGCCTATCCCGACGCGGGGGCCTTCAACCCCAAGATCGCGTCTCCACAAGGCGCGCAGCTGTTCAAACGCAATAGCCACCTGTTTCCCAAATCGCACAAGATGCCGCGGGGCTGGCCCGCCCAGGACAGCGAAGTCACGGTTTTGTCGGGCGCCGCTTTCTTTGTTCGGCGCAGCGCTTTTGAAAGCGTTGGAGGGTTCGATCCAAATATTTTTCTGTACCACGAAGACGATGACCTCGCCCTTCGATTGCGCCAGAGCGTAGGACCCTTGCGATTTGTCAGCAACGCGCGTGTCACCCATCTCGAGGGGCGCTCGTCAGTGCGGTCACCCGAGATTGCCACGCTAAAGGCATGGCACATGGCGCGTTCGCGGGTCTATGCGACACGCAAGCATGGCCGTCCGATTCCGTTTGCCCGCGCGCTGCATTCCGCGATGCGGCAGCTGCTCTCTCCAGCCGTGTTGTTTTCCAAACGCAAGCGGGCCAAACAAGTCGCCTACCTGACGGGTGTCCTAAGCTCATTCTGGGATGGCGGCGCGACGCGGGAAGCACAAAGATGACAAAGCTGAACAGACGACTCTTGCTGGCAGCCCGGCGTTTGATTGTCGGCGACAAGTATTCTGTCCACGGTGTCACGGTGACGGTCCCTCTAAGTGTCGATCCTGAAATCCGCTATTTGCTGGCCCGACGTCGGCCGTACGAAGATCCGGAGGCCCGATTTGTCCGGGCCCATGTGGAAATGGGTACCCACGTGGTTGAACTTGGTGGCTCAATCGGCGTTGTTTCCGCCTTGATCCGCAAAGCGATCGGACCGCAGGCCAAGCATGTCATTGTCGAAGCGAACCCCGCCCTGGCGGCCGTATGTAAGGTCAATGCAAGCGCAACTGCGAATCCTGGCTGCGTCGAGGTGATCGAAGCAGCGGTGGATTATTCCGGCGCCGAGCAGGTCATGTTCGACTTCGGGCACAATGCCCATACCGGACGGGTTTCCGATCAGGGTGTTCCAGTCCCCACGACAACATTGGGCACTGTTGCCGCATCCTTGCCGAGCGGTCCGGCCGTTCTGGTTTGTGATATCGAAGGTGCGGAACTTAGTCTGATTTTTTCGGATACCGCAGCGCTGGAACGATTTGAAACCGTTATCCTGGAAACCCATCCACATGCCTATCCAGATGGCTTCGAGGATCTGGACAGGATGCTGACTCACCTCGCCGCACAGGGCTTTGCGCAAATTGACAGCGCCGACGATGTGGTGATCTACAAGCGCCGCGAACCATGAAAATACCCGGTTACTTCATCAATCTTGATCGCGCTGAACAACGCGCCGCGCATATGCGCTCCGAGGCGGAAAGATTGGATCTGCCGCTGACCCGATTGCCCGCGGTTGATGGAAGACAGTTGGATGAAACGGAACAGGCTGCCCTGCACGAACCGGCCATTGGCATGCATCGCATGTCCGGCCCTGAAATTGGCTGTTTTCTCAGCCACCGCGCTGCCTGGAAGCAGATCGCCGAGGGGGAATATCCCTTTGGCGCTGTGTTCGAAGATGACCTGAAGTTCGCCGAGGACAGTACGCAGCTATTGAACGATGACAGCTGGCTGCCCGAGGGCGCTGGTGTCATCAAGATCGAAACCACGTCTCGCAAGGTTTTGGTTGAGCCGCCTTACGCGCCCGTTGGCCCCAATCGCCAGCTTGGCCGCCTTGGATCTCTGCATCTGGGAGCGGGCGGCTATATCCTGTCTCGTGACTTCGCCGCCACGTTGATCGACCGCACAGAGCAATTTTCCGTGCCGGTGGATTATCTACTGTTTGATCAGACACATGGCCTTTCGATGGATGTGGACCGCTGGCAGTTGTTTCCGGCGATTTGCGTTCAGCAGGTACGCTCAAAAGACAACTTCCTCCCAAGCGGCGCCGAGGCATCTGGTCTCGACAGCGCCCGTAAAGTTCTGAAACGCAAGGGTTTGGCAAAGCTGCGTCGTGAATTGTCGCGCCCCTTCGTCGACGCCGCGAAAGAGATTTCCGCCCGATTGCACGCGCGGCGCATGGGCGGAAAATGGATCTTTATCGACTATAACGACTAACTTCGGTGAAGATCACTCAGGCAGCTTCGTCATCCGCAGGTACGGGAAGTGGGTGGTGAACTCGCCGTACTTGGCCTTGGCGTCCTCGTCACTGACGGCGACCGGGATCACCACGTCTCCACCCGGGGTCCAGTTGGCCGGGGTCGCGACGTTCTCCTTGGCTGCGGTCTGAAGACCGTCGAGTGCGCGCAGAACCTCGGCAAAGTTGCGGCCAACGTTCATCGGGTAGGTCATCGACAGCTTGAGCTGTTTGTCCGGGCCGATGATAAAGACCGAGCGCACGGTTGCGCTGTCGGCCGGGGTGCGACCATCCGGCAGGTAGGCTTCCGCCGGCAGCATGTCGAAGGCCTTGGACACGGCGAGACCCTCGTCGGCGATGATCGGAAAACCTGCCTTGGTACCGGCAAAGCCTTCGATGTCGCTCTTCCAGCCCTTGTGGTCTTCAACGCCGTCGACAGAGACGCCGATCACCTTGCAGCCGCGCTTGTCCCATTCGTCGGCAAGCTGTGCCACGGCCCCGAATTCGGTGGTGCAGACCGGGGTGAAATCCTTGGGGTGCGAGAACAGGATGGCCCAGCTGTCGCCGATCCAGTCGTGGAACGAGATGCTCCCCTGATCGGTTTCAGCCGTGAAATCGGGGACTGTATCGTTGATGCGCAAACCCATGTGTCTCTCCTTGAAAATGCGTTTCATACTGAGATGAACATAAGTGATGGAAAGAGCCTGCATAGGGGGCAGTAGAACTTTCTTTGCAACTCAGGGAAACTTGGCGCTCTGGACTTCTGGAGAAATTTGATCAAATTTCTTGTGACGGTGCGGCACGGGGGGTTGCGAGAGCCACGACCGCCTGACACAGTGCAGCAAATTCTGGGAGGAATACCATGATTGAGAAACGCCAATTCTATATCAACGGGCAATGGGTCTCACCGGCCGCCGCCCGCGATTTCGACGTGATCGATCCGGCCACCGAAGAGGTTTGCGCCGTGATCTCGCTGGGTGATCAGGCCGATACAGACGCAGCCGTTGCCGCTGCCAAGGCCGCCTTCCCGTCGTGGGCTGAAACCCCGCTGGAAGAGCGCGTTACCCTGATCCGCCGACTGGGTGAGATTTACAAGGAACGCCGCGACGAGATGGGCGAGGCGATCCGCATGGAAATGGGCGCGCCGATTGATCTTGCGCGCAACAACCAGTGGGGCGCGGGCAGCTGGCACCTTGACGGGTTCCTTGACGCGCTCGAGAACTTCGAGTTCGAAAAACCCTATAAGGGCGCAGACCGGATGCGCATGGAACCCATCGGTGTGTGTGGCCTGATCACGCCATGGAACTGGCCGATGAACCAGGTTGTGCTCAAGGCGATCCCGGCGATGGCCGTGGGCTGCACGATGGTCCTGAAACCCTCCGAGATCTCGCCGCTGTCTTCGCTCCTGTTTGCCGAGATGGTCGATCAGGCGGGTTTCCCGGCGGGCGTGTTCAACCTCGTCAACGGCGATGGCATGGGCGTGGGTTCGCAGCTTTCGTCGCATCCTGACGTCGATATGATCTCTTTCACCGGTTCGACCCGTGCCGGCATCGCGATCTCGAAGGCCGCCGCCGATACGCTCAAACGCGTGAGCCTTGAACTGGGTGGCAAGGGCGCGAACATCATCTTTGCAGACGCCGACGAGAAGGCCGTCAAACGCGGCGTGATCCACTGCATGCAGAACTCGGGCCAGTCGTGCAACGCGCCGACCCGCATGATGGTGGAACGTTCGCTTTACCCGCAGGCGCTCGAGATTGCCAAGGCAGCAGCAGAGGCCACCTCGGTTGGCCCAACCACGGAATCCGGCCGTCACATCGGGCCGGTGGTGTCGGAATTGCAGTACAACAAGATCCAGGGCCTGATCGAAACCGGCATCAAGGAAGGCGCGACGCTTCTGGCGGGTGGTCTGGGCCGTCCCGAGGGCATGAACAAGGGCTACTTCGTGCGCCCCACCGTCTTTGCCGACGTGACCCCGGAGATGACGATCTACCGCGAGGAAATCTTTGGTCCGGTCCTGTCGATCATGCCGTTCGACAGCGAAGAACACGCCGTGGAAATGGCCAATGACACGGTCTATGGCCTGACCAACTATATCCAGACGCAGGACGACGACAAACGCCTGCGCGTGGCGCGTCGGGTGCGCTCTGGCATGGTGGAAACCAATGGTATCGGCCGCCAGAACGGCTCGCCTTTTGGCGGCTACAAACAGTCGGGCAACGGACGCGAAGGCGGTGTCTGGGGCATCGAGGAATTCTGTGAGGTCAAGGCGATCTCGGGCTGCCCGATGGAGTGATCCAGCCAAACTGACAGATCAGGAAACGCCGGGGCATGTCCCCGGCGCTTTCCTTTTCAGACCCCCAAACCCTGTCGATGCCATTCCTCCCAGATGAAGGGATAGCTCCAGACGCAGTCATGGGTCAGCGCCATACGCGAGCGTATGGCGTCGCGCCGGGCTCTGTCACCCTCGCTCAGCTTGTGGAATTTGACGGTGATCCGGTCCACGCGGGTAATCAGTCCACGCTCCACCATCGCGGGCAGCAGATCGTATTCGCCGCCACGCGTATGCACCTTGGCCAACGCCACGCGAGGCGTACCCAGCGTTTCAAATACCTCGCCCACATCTTTCAGGAACTGGTCCGACGCGCTGCCAAGGCCGAAGTCGTGCACCACCACGTCCGAGCGCCCTTTGAACTTTTGCGACAGGCGAGACGCGTTGTCCCGGGTGTTGGGAAAGACATGCACCGTCACCGCATAGCGCGCGGTCATGGCGTCGGCCCAGTCGCCGGTTTCGGCGCCGATGTCCCAAACCATGTCGCCGGGTAAAAGGCCGGTGAACCCCTCGGGGGTGTCCTGACCATGGGCGGCGCGGTAGGCGCGCAGATCAGAGCGGTAGGCGCGATAGCCCGCGTCCGTCACCCAACGCCACAGATTTTGAAAAACCCCGCCCTCTTGCATGTTGCTCTCCTTGGTTCCGCCCAAGAAGACGCGTTTCACGCGGTAAGCGCAAGATGGCACGGGATCGCGATTTGCCGCAGTGTTTCCTAGAAAGGCACCTTGGCGCGGAAACTCATGCCTCGCCCGCCGTCAGGGTGGCGCACGCGCAGTTCCTCGGAGTGCAGCATCAGCCGGTCATGACTGTCCCGCGAATCGCCTTCGGCATAGAAGGGATCGCCAAGGATCGGATGCCCGAGCGCCTGCATGTGTACGCGCAGCTGGTGGCTGCGCCCGGTCTTGGGGAACATGCGCACGCGGGTTTCGTCTTCGCCGTATTTCATCACCCGCCAGTCGGTGACGGCAGGCTTGCCATTCTCGTGATCAACCATCTGCTTGGGACGGTTCGGCCAGTCCACGATCAGGGGCAGATCGACCGTGCCGGATTTCGGCTCAAGCCGCCCTGCAACCCGCGCGACATAGGTTTTCTTGGTGGTCCGCTTTTCGAACTGCATCGACAGATGGCGCTGCGCATGGGGTGTCAGACCGAAGATCATCACGCCCGACGTATCGCGATCCAGCCGATGCACCAGAAGTGCTGTCGGAAAGGCCACCTGAACGCGGGTCAGCAGGCAATCGGCCAGATGTTCCCCCTTGCCCGGCACCGACAGCAGGCCCGAGGGCTTGTTCACCACGACGATCTCGTGATCCTCGTGCAGCACCTCAAGCGGGTCATGGGGCGGGTTGTATTCGGCTGACGTATCCATGCGCCCGCTTTAGTGCCAGTTGCGGATAGGGGCAACCCGACGTCATGCTTGCCCGAGACGGCGCATCTGGCAGGCTGGGGCAAATTGGAGGAAAAGACGATGCACCCAACGATTGATCGCATGAAAGAGATTGTTGCCTCGGGGGACGATACGAAGATCATAGAAATCCTTGCCGATGACGTGCAGTTCCTGCCGCCGACCTACTACAAGACATGGACCGGAGCGGAACCCGCCGCCGCGATCCTTGGCCACGTCGGTCAGATTTTCGAGGACTTCACCTATCGCCGCATCATGGGCGAGGGCAACGACTGGGCGCTCGAGTTCCAATGCAGGGTTGGCGATCTGGATGCCGTGGGTGTCGACCTGATCACGCTGAACGACGAGGGCAAGATCGCCAAGTTCGAAGTGGTCATGCGCCCCTACAAGACGGTTGGTGCGCTGCGTGATGCGATCATGGCCCGGGTGATGAAAGACCCGCGCTTTCTCAAGTTCAAAGATGCCCTGACCTGACATGGCCATTGCCCCGGACCAAGTCGCCCGCGTCCTGCTGTTGCCTGTGTTGGTGGCACAAGGCGTCTGGCTCGGGGTCCGGGCGATGCGCCTGCCAGAGCCCCCCGGCCCACGTGCGGGCATGGTTGGCAAGGGCCCTGCCCTGCGTCTGCTGATCCTCGGGGATTCCTCGGCGGCCGGGGTTGGGGCAATGTCGCAGGATACCGCGCTCAGCGGGCAGTTGACCCGCGTGCTGGCGGAACATGTCCACCTTGACTGGCACCTTGAGGGCGAAACCAGCGCCACCACCAAGACCTCTTTGGCCAAACTGAACCGCTTGCCTGATCAGGAGTTTGACATCGCCATCCTGATCCATGGCGTGAACGACACCACCCGCTTTACGCCGCGAAAAAAGTTCCACGCCCGCCAGTCCGCGCTGATCAAGGCCCTATGCGATCGACACGGCATCCGGCACTTTGTTCTTTCCGGAGTGCCCCCGTTGCGGCATTTCTCGCTTTTGCCGCACCCCTTGCGTTGGGTGCTTGGGAAACACGCCGACCGTCTTGATACCGTGCTTGCAGACATCGCTCGCACTGACGACGGCGTGACGCACCTGCAGCTGACATTACCCTACGAGCCGCGTTTCACGGCCATCGACGGGTTCCACCCCTCTGAGGCCGCCTATGCGGTCTGGGCAGGGATGCTGGCCGATTTGGTACTGGATCAGGCCGGGCGGCGCAGCTGACGCACCATCGGCACGGAATAGACCACAAGCCCGGCCCAGATCAGCGGGAAGGCGATCATCCGGCCGCGATCGATTTCTTCGCCGAACAGGAAGATGGCAATCAGGAAGATCATCGTCGGCGCGATATATTGCAGAATGCCCATGGTCGACAGGCGCACCAGCTTGGCCCCGTTTGCATAGATCAACAACGGCACCGCCGTGACAATGCCAGCCCCGGCCAGAAAGGCCGTATCAAAGGCGGTCGCACCGAAATGCCCGGTTCCCGTCGCACCCAGCCACAGCACGTATCCCAGCGCAGGGATAAGCAGGATCAGCACCTCGAGAAGGAAGCCCTGATTGGGGCCAATCGGCAGCGAGCGCTTGAAAAAGGCATAGAAGCCCCAGGTGACCATCATTCCAAGCGCCGCCCAAGGCAGTGATCCGGCCTTGTAGATCAGCACTGCAACCCCCAGCGCCGCCAGGCCGACCGCGACCAGTTGCATCCGCGTCAGCGGCTCGCGCAGCAGGATGGCGCCTAGGGCGATGCTGAATAGGGGGTTGATGTAGTAGCCCAGCGCGGCATCCAGCGCGTTCCCGCTGGTCACCGCCCAGACATAGGTCGCCCAATTCAGGGAGATCAGCGCCGCCGTCACACAAGCCATCATGAGCATACGCGGATTGAGCAACGCTGCCCGCAGGTCTTTGGTGCGGCGCAGGATGATCAGAACCAGCCCGGCCAGAGGCACCGACCAGATCACCCGATGCGCCACGATCTCGACCGCTGGCACATGGGCCACGGCCTTCATGTATAGCGGCAGGAAGCCCCAAAGCACATAGGCCGTCACGGCAAAGGCAAGGCCCTGTGGTGTATCTTCGTTCCGGGTCTGCGGGGTGTTGGCCATGTTGGTGCTCCAAATCAACCTGCGGACCCTACGACACCTTGCCGAAACCCAGAACCGGAATTCTGTGATGCGGGTGATCGCGTTTCGTGATGGGTGGGATCAGGCCACCCGCAGCGAGGCGAACTGCGACACGCCTGCCACCACCTCGCGGGCCAGCGCCCTGACGTGACGGGTGCGGGAGCGTGGACCTGTTCGCACGACATAGCTGAGGCCAGGCACTTTCGGGAACATGTCGTCGAGGATCGCCATCTCGCCCGTCACGTAGCGCCCCGGCAAGAGTGACACCCCAAGCCCCGCCTGCACGGCCGAGGCGATCCCCGCCGAGCTTGCACATTGCAGGACGGTTTCAAGCGGCAGGTCAGGCAGCTGCATTGCCCATTGATAGAAGAAACAGGCATCGTCATAGGCAAGGAACGGCAGCCTCCCTCCCTCCTCGATCACGAGATCCTGTGCCTTTACCCAATGCAGGGTGTCAGTATAGACCACCTCGTCGCCCGGCATCACCTGATGTGTGAAGACCTGCATGATGCCAAGATCGATCTCGCCGACCTGCAACGCGTCCTGAAGCGTCAGGCTCTGGCGCACCTGGGTGCGGACCGTCACCTCGGGATGCAGACGTGTGAACCGCCCGAGGATGCGCGACAGATCGCTGCTGGTGACGTCTTCTGTCATGCCAAGGCGAATGCGGCCGGATAGCGGCTGTTTACTGATGCTGCCAAGGGCCTCGTCGTGCAGAGCAACGATGCGGCGGGCATAGTCCAACAGGCGCTGCCCCTCCGCTGTCATGATCGGACCACCCGGTCGTCGGGTTAGCAGCGCGCAGCCGATGCTTTGCTCCAGCCGTCGAATGCGGTGGCTGACGGCGGATTGGGTCAGCGCAAGATGCTCGGACGCGCGGGTGATGCCGCCATTGTCCTGAACGGCGCACAACATGCGCAGCGCATCGATATCCAGTCTCTGGGTCACAAGCCACTCCATGACAAATTGTCATGAATCAATAAAATCATGCCATTTGCGTCACGGCAAGCGGAATGGCACATCCATTGCAAACCCAAGATAAAAAAGGATCTACACCATGACCCTGCAGCTGGATCGTCACGGCCTCACCAAACTGTTTGAAGTTACCGGATCGGCGCTGGCCATCATCTACGCAGTCGCCATCGCCTCGAACACCGGCATGGAAATCCTCGGCTTCACCCTGCTCCTGATCTCGGCCAGCTTATTTGCCGCCTGGGCCGTGATCGACCGTCGCTGGGCCTTCCTGCTCTTGCAGGGGTTTTACATCGGTTCCGCTGTCCTGGGCCTTGTGCGCTGGGCCTGAGACAGGAGAAGCGCCTTGAAAGGCGCTTGACCAGGCCATTTCGAAATGGCCTCGGCAAGGCTTTTGCAAAAGCCTTGCCCCTGTGTTTGGAACGGCCTCAGACCTTCACGCGTTCCGACTTGGGATCGTACATCGGCTTGAGCGAGGCCTCGGCTTTGACCTTCACGCCACAGACGTCGATCTCGTAGGTCGACGCCAGCACATCCGCCGCCTTCTCGCCTTCGCACGGCACGTAGCCCAGGCCAACTGCGGCACCCAGCGTGTGGCCGTAGTTACCCGACGACAGGTAGCCCACGTATTCACCGTCACGGATGATTGGTTCATTGTGGAACAGCAAGGGTTCGCTGTCAGTCAGTTTGAACTGGACCAGACGGTTCTTGGGTCCGCTTTCCTTGCGCTCGATCACCGCCTGCTTGCCGATGAAGTCGCAGTCTTTGGTCGCCTTCACGGCAAAGCCCAGACCGGCATCCACGACGTGGTCTTCGCAGGTGATGTCGTGACCAAAGTGTCGGAAGCCCTTCTCGATCCGGCAGCTGTCCATCATGTGCATGCCGCAGAGTTTCAGGCCCATGTCCTGACCGGCTTCGAACAGGGTTTCAAAGGCATGCCCCGCCATATCCGAGGAGACATAGATCTCCCAGCCCAGCTCGCCGACATAGGTCACGCGGTGTGCACGGGCGAGGCCCATGCCCAGCTCGATCTCCTGCGCGGTGCCGAAGGGGTTCGCGGCGTTCGAGAAATCAGCCGGGGACACGGCTTCCAGCAGTTTGCGCGAATTTGGTCCCATCACGGCCAGAACACCCTCGCCAGCGGTCACATCAGTGATCACCACGTTGAAGTTGCCCTTGTTGCGCATCATCCAGGTCTGGTCGGCCAGACGGGTCGCCGCCGGCGTCACCACGAGGTACGACGTCTCGGTCAGACGGGTCACTGTCACATCCGCTTCGATGCCGCCGCGGTTGTTCAGGAACTGGGTGTAGACGATCTTGCCGTTGGGCACCGAGTAGTCGCCGCCCCCGACATAGTTCATGAAGGCTTCGGCATCCGGGCCTTCGACGCGGATTTTGCCGAAGGACGACATGTCGTACATGCCGACGTTCTCGCGCACGGCACGGTGCTCGGCGGCCGAGTTCTCGAACCAGTTCTGGCGCTTCCAGCTGTACTGGTATTCGCGTTCCTGACCCTCGTTGGCGAACCAGTTTGCCCGTTCCCACCCGGCCAGTTCGCCCATCACGGCGCCCTGTTCTTTCAGGTGGTGATGGAACGGCGTGCGGCGGACACCGCGAGCCGTGGCCTTCTGGCGATAGGGGAAGTGATCGGCATAAAGCAGGCCAAGCGTTTCCTTGGAGCGTTCGAAGAGGTACTGCTTGTTGCCCTGGAACGGCTGCATCCGGCTGATGTCAACATCGCCAAGGTCAAACGGCTTTTCGCCTGTATCCATCCATTCCGCCAGCGCCATGCCTGCGCCACCCGCCGACTGGATGCCGATCGAGTTGAAACCCGCAGCAACCCAGACGTTGTCCATCTCGGGTGCAAGGCCAAGGTGGTAGGCGTCATCGGGGGTAAAGGATTCAGGACCGTTGAAGAAGGTGTGAATGCCCGCCTCGGCCAGCATCGGCATCCGGTTGATCGCGTCTTCGAGGATCGGTTCGAAATGGTCGAAGTCTTCCGGCAGCTGGTCGAATTCAAAGCTGTCGGGAATGCCGTTCATCGCCCAGGGTTTTGCATTCGGCTCGAAGGCGCCAAGCATCATCTTGCCAGCATCTTCCTTGTAGTAGGCACATTCATCGGGAACGCGCAGAACCGGAAGCTGGGTCAGGCCTTCGATCGGCTCGGAGACGATGTAGAAGTGTTCACAGGCGTGCAGCGGTACGTTGACACCGGCCATGCGGCCCACTTCATGCCCCCACATGCCAGCACAGTTCACGATCATGTCGCACTCGATATGGCCGGACGCCGAACCATCGTCGGCAACCCAGTCGACACCGGTGACCTTGCGGCCCTCCTTGACGATATCGGTGACCTTGATGCGTTCCTTCACGATGCCGCCTCGCTGGCGGGCCCCCTTGGCCAGCGCCAGGGCGATGTTCGCCGGGTCGCCCTGCCCGTCAAGCGGCAGGTAGACAGCCCCGACAACGCCGTCGAGGTTCAGGTGCGGGTACATTTCCTGCACGCGTTCGTTCGAGATTTCCTCGACTTCGACGCCGAAGGCACGGGCCATCGCGGCCTGGCGGTAAATCTCTTCCTTGCGCTCCTCGGTCAGCGCCACGGTGATCGAGCCAACACGCTTGAAGCCGGTCGCCACACCGGTTTCCTCTTCCAGCGAGCCATAGAGTTCCTGGCTGTACTTTGCCAGCTTGGTCATGTTGGCCGTTGCGCGCAGCTGCGCGATCAGGCCAGCCGCGTGCCAGGTGGTGCCGGACGTCAACTGCTTGCGTTCAAGCAGCACAACATCCTCCCAGCCGAGTTTGGTCAGGTGATAGGCCACCGAACAGCCTACGACGCCACCGCCGATAATGACCACGCGGGCCTTGGTAGGAAGATCAGCCATCATGCTCTCCGAAATTCAGAATCTGATAAAATCTGACACGGAGTTGCGGCGGGAAATCCACCAAAAACGCCACGAAATGTGACGCATTCTACACCTTGTCGCTATTTCCCGTTCATTCTGCGCTGTTTGCGCATCGCCAGGGGGGTCACGCCGAAAAAGCTTTTGTAGAGGCCGGAAAAGCCGCTGCCAAAGCCGCAGGCAAGGCCGATCTCGCGCACGCTGAGGGTGGTGTTCAATAGCAGGTTGTTGGCCTTGCTCAGGCGAAGTTCGCGGTAATAGGTGTTGGGCGTGGTATCCAGGAAGGTGCGGAACTTGCGCTCGAGCGAGCGGTTGGAAATTCCCAGTAGACGCACCAACTCGTGGATCGGCAGCGGTTCCTCGATATTGGCCGTCATGAGTTCGATACAGTCATCCAGCTCTTTGTCGCCCGTGTTGGTGCCCTTCACGCCGCTGTAGGGCTGCGGGGTCGAGAAGTCGCGGATGCGTTCGTGCAGCAGGATGTCGGCGACCGTCATCTTTGCGGCGGCCGAGATATGGCGACCTGCCACGGCAAGGGCCACATCGATTGTGGCTTCCATTCCGGCACAGGTGACAACCTGTCCGTCTTCAATGGCCAAGAGCGAGTAGGCATCAAAGGTGCCCTGCTTCTCTCGCATGAAGGCGGAGTTTTCCCAATGGGTGGTCAGCGCCGCATGTTTGCCGCCGCGTTCGCTGATGTAACGCGCTGCGGCTTCGGCCAGCAGGTAGACCTGGGCATTGCGGAATGTATAGCGATCCACCTGTTGCCCAACCGAGAGCGCCGGGTTGCTGGGGTCAGAGTTGCCAAGCACGAAGAGATAGTCTGCCGTCGGGCGTGGCTCGACCGGTTTGGTTTCAACCAGAACGCCAGTGCGGCTGCGCACCAGCCCCCCGTGCAGAGACCGGAAGGTCCAGCTGAACACCGGCTGTACACTGACCCGGTTGGCGATCATGAGAACATCCACGATGCCCGCGAGTTCGATCAGCACGAACTCCTCGGCCAAGAGGATGTCAAAATGGAAGGTGCGTGTCGCGGATTCGAAATCGCGTTTACGTGCCGATGCCGTCATATCTCAAACCACCTCATGTCCTGCGGCACGCAATGTACGCGCCAGTTCGGCGATGTGATCGGGCCCCACTTCGCAGCAGCCCCCGACAATGGTCGCGCCCTGTTCCACCCACTGCATTGCAAAAGCCGTGTAGGCCTTGGGCGTCAGATCGACCCGGGCCTGAAGGGCATCCACCGTCGGGCTGTCCTGAAGAAAGCCGTCGGAGATGCGGGTGAACCCGTTGCCATAGGCCCCGAAAGGTTTCCCAAACCCCTTGATGATATCGAGCGCCGCAGCAATCGCCTCCGGGCGCGAACAGTTCACGAGAACCGCATCCGGCGCATAGGTTTCTACGATACCAGCCAGATCGCCTACGCCCTCGCCAGACCGCAGCAAGGACCCGTCGTCATCATTGACCGTGACGGAAAGCCAGACCGGTTTGCTTGCGGCGCGACAACCGCGCAAGGCGCCTTCCGCCTGGGCAACGGACGAGGCCGTCTCGATCAGGAACAGGTCAACACGGGCATCCATCATCCCGACCAACTCGGCATAAGGCACTTCGGCTTCGTCAGGCGGAGGGCAGATGTCCGGGCGATAGGACGCGCCCAAAGGCCCGAGCGACGCGGCAATGCGTCCCGAACCGTGTTTGGCAACTGCCGCCTCGGCCTCTTGCAGCGCCATTTCGACCAGCTCGTCGAATTTGTCTTCAATGCCACCCATCGGCAGGCGGTCGCGATGCACCGCATATGTGTTTGTCGTGGCGATGGTTGCGCCCACATCGAAATATTCGCCATGCACCTCGCGCACCAGGTGCGGATATTCAAGCATAACCGAGGTCGACCAGAGAGGAGTGGGACGGTCACCCGCCCGTTTCACGAGTTCCTGACCAATAGAGCCGTCAAGCAGAGTAATCTGGGTCATGTGGCCTCCTGTGGCGGAATAAGGACAAGTTTGCCCGGAAGAGTTTTTGCCATGAAATCCTCCTGAGCCTGCCCGATCATGCGCAAATCGTAGGTTTGCGACACCAATGGGCGAATTCGGCCTGCGTTCATGAGCATGACAAGACGTTCGAACACTTCGGGCGGTTGGTAAGTACAGCCGTGGATCGTGATGTCCGGCAGATAGATTTCCCGCAGATCGGCTTCGACGATCGGGCCGGCAATGGCACCGGACACGGCATAGTGCCCGCCCTGTTTGAGACTGCGGATCAGGTCGGGGAAGACAGGCCCGCCAACAACGTCGATGACCACATCGTAGGTGGAAAGCGCAGGCGTTTGCCCGCGTTCCAGAATGTCAGCCGCCCCGGCATTGCGCACGACATCGGCCTTCGCGGCCGAGGTCTGACCGGTCACACGCGCGCCACGCAAGGCCGCGAGTTGAACCGCCGCAAGACCGACACCACCAGATGCACCGGTGATCAGCACCGATTGCCCGTCGCGCACCCCGGCGCGGGTCAGCAGGTTTTCAGCCGTGCCAAAGGCACAGGGGATCGCGGCGATTTCGATGTCTGACAGAGGGGACGCGGATACATCGTAGATGTCCGCCGCCTCGACAAGACAGTATTGCGCGAATGCGCCATCAACCTCGGAGCCCAGCGCGATATAGGCGGTCGGGTTTTCAGACGTGGGGCGTGGCAGGTTGATCGGCCCTGTCACACGTGCCCCGATCTGAAGATCGACACCTTCGCCGATGGCCACAACGATGCCACAGAGATCGCCGCCCTGAATACGTGGAAACTGAAGCGCTCCGGCATGGCCACCGGCCTCGACCTCCTGGTCGACATCATCGGTCGCTCCGGTCACGTCAGAGGAATACCAGCCGATACGGGTGTTGATGTCGGTGTTGTTCACACCGGCGGCCAACACCCGCACCAGAACCTGCCCCGACACGGGTCGCGGGACAGGGATGTCCTCTCTCCATTCCAGCACCTCCGGGCCGCCATGCCCGGTCAGGTAAACGCCTTTCATCAGCTCTGGTATCATGGAGAGGTCCTTTCTTGTGCCCTGGATGCCCCTGCCAGCAGACGGAGTTTTCCGCCTGCCGACAAGGCTAACCCAAGGTTACGCACGCAGCCTTTCGTTGGCCGGATCCCAGAGAGGTTCGTCTTTCTGAACCACGGCGCGATACTTCTCGCCATAGATCTCGACCTCAAGTTCCGTGCCCGGCTCGGCGTGTTCGGGCTTGATCATGCCCAGCGCGATGGATGCGCCGATGCGGTGACCGTAGCCACCCGAGGTGGTCTCGCCGATGATCTCGCCGTCCTTCCAGACACAGGACATGTAAGGTGCATCCGCATCTCCTGCGTCCACGATCAAGGTCACGAAGGTCTTCTTCACGCCCTGTTGCTTTTCCGAAAGGATCGCGGCCTTGCCCGGGAAGTCCTGCGGCTTGTCGAGTTTGACAAAGCGGCCAAGACCACCTTCCAGCAGCGAATAGTCGGTCGACAGATCGCCCTTCCACGCACGATAGCCTTTTTCAAGACGCATCGAGTTGAGCGCATACATGCCAAACGGCTTGGCCCCGGCATCGAGGATCGCGTCATAGATGGCGGGCATGTCTTCGTTCAGCGCGTGGACTTCCCAGCCCAGTTCACCGGCAAAGGACACACGCACCAGATGGGCGGGCTTGCCTGCCACAGTGGCGGCCTGATGGGTCAGCCAACCCAGCGAAAGGTCGGCATCGTCGCTGAGGCCACCAATGATCTCGCGCGATTTTGGGCCGGTCACGATCAGCGTGTCGCGGGTGGTGGTGACGTCTTCGACAGTCACACCAGCGGGCATTGCCTGAACCAGAATGTCACGGTCGTGCCACTGCGCGGTGGCGGCAGTGATCATCACGAACTCGTCCTCGCCCAGACGCAGACAGGACATTTCCGTCAGGATACGGCCACGCGGATCGGAGATGTAGACCAGGTTGATACGGCCCACCTTCGGAAGACCGCCGGCAACCAGCCCGCGCAGTGCCTCGGCGGCACCTTCGCCTTTGACCATGAAGCGCGAGAAACCCGGAAGATCCAGCACACCACAGTTGTCGCGGACGTTCTCGACCTCTTCCTTGATGCGCTGCTCCCAAGGACCAGAACGGCCCCAGGTGTGCGTTGCTTCTTCCGAAGTGTCGTCACCGTCTTTGGCAAACCAGTTGGCGCGTTCCCAACCGTTGTAGGCCCCCATCTGGCCGCCCAGCGCCTTGACCTTGTCGTGCACCGGCGACAGTTTCTTGTCGCGGGCTGCGGGCCATTCGTGGTGCGGATAGTGCATGGCGTATTCGTTGCCGTAGACTTCCATGCCTTTCTGATCGCAGTAATCCTGGTCGGTGTAGTCGGTATAGCGGCGCGGATCGACCGCCCACATATCCCACTCGGTGGCACCATCGACGATCCATTCGGCCATGACCTTACCGGCGCCACCGCCCTGCGCGATGCCGAAGGTAAAGACGCAAGCCTCGAAGGCGTTCTCGACACCCGGCATCGGGCCGATCAGCGGCAGACCATCAGGCGCATAGGGGATCGGGCCGTTGATGACACTCGAGACGCCCGAGGTTGCCATCAGCGGCACACGTTCCATTGCGTCGGTGACGATGTCTTCGATCCGGTCAAGATCTTCCTGCCAAAGCTGGAACGAGAAGTCCTCGGGCATCTTGTCATCGGTCGACGACAGCCAGTGGCCTTTGCAGTTCGGCTCGTAGGGGCCAAGGTTGTAGCCGTTCTTTTCCTGACGCAGATAGTAGGACACATCCACGTCACGGATCAGCGGAAGCTTCTTGCCGTGCTCTTTGGACCAGGCTTCGACTTCGGGGATCTGCTCGGTCAGCAGGTACTGGTGCTCCATGACCATCATCGGCACGGTGCGGCCGCCATAGGGCAGGAACCATTCGCCAACGCGCTGGGCATAGTAGCCGGCCGCGTTCACGACATAGTCACATTCGATGTCGCCCTTGTCGGTGTGCACGATCCAGGTCTTGTCTTCCTTCTGGGTCACGCCGGTGGCGGGGCAGAAACGGATGATTTTCTGTCCCATGTCGCGCGCACCCTTGGCAAGCGCCTGGGTCACCTGTGCCGGGTCGATGTCACCATCGGTCGGATCCCACAGCACGCCTTCAAGGTCATGGGTTTCAAGGAACGGGTAATGCTCCTTGGTCTCTTCCGGGGTCCAGATCTCCATCTCGATACCCTGGTAGCGACCCATCGACTTGGCGCGTTCGAATTCCTGCATACGCTCTTTGGTATGCGCCAGACGGATCGAGCCCGACTGGTGATAGTTCATCGGATAGTCGACCTCTTCGCCGAGACGTGCATAGAGCTCGGTCGAGTAGCGCTGCATGTTCATGATCGCCCAGGAGGTCGAAAACGTCGGCACGTTGCCTGCGGCGTGCCAGGTCGAACCGGCGGTCAGCTCGTTCTTTTCGAGCAGCACACAATCGGTCCAGCCTTTCTTGCCAAGGTGATACAACGTCGAGGCACCGATAACGCCGCCGCCGATGATGACCACACGGGCCTTGGATGGAAAATCAGACATGAGAACTCCCTAGTTAGTCTGTTTGCGGAACGCCGTCCGCAATCTCGTAGTAGTCGCCCTTGTCGGCGACAAAGATGTGCTTGGAGAGCTTGAGACCGGTTGGCCCGTCGACGGCTCCAAGGGAAAAGCTGATCGTGTCCTCATCATGGGCTTTCCAGAACAGGAAAGACCCGCACTTGGGACACAGGCCGCGTTTGGCCGTTTCGGAAGCGGCAAACCAAAGCACCTCTCCCGTGATCTTGAGATCGTCTTCGGCAACAAAGGCTGATGACCATACGCCACCGGATTGTTTGCGGCATTGGCTGCAATGGCACATAGACGGCCCTTGCGGCCGGGCCGACGTTTCGAAACGGATGTCTCCGCAAAGGCAGGATCCCTTAAGCATCACGCGCCCCTCAATAGACCGGCGGTGCGATCACCCAGATCGCCACGCAGGGGTCTTCATAGGGGTTGGACCACTGGTACTCTTCATTGCGGATACGAAAACTGTCGCCGGGACCGACGGTGAAATCACGGCCACCAATACGCAGATCAAGGCGGCCAGAGATGATGTAGCCGACCTCCTGTGTCGGACGGCAGGCTGGCAATTGCATCTTCGAGAGCGGCTGGAAGGTGGAATGCACCATTTCGAAATCGTCCGTGAGATCGGGTGAAAGCAGCTCTTCCACGAGCCCCTCGGTGCTGCCCCCCATCGGGCGTCGTGCGCCGGCACGTACAACATATCCCTGCTCACCCGCAGGTACGCTGGAATGGCCGAACAACATCGACATCGGCACACCCAGAACCTCGCCGATCTGGCGCAGGTCGGAAATCGTCGGTTCGGATTTGTCGCGCTCCACCTGGCTGAGCCAGCCAACTGATCGGCCAAGACGCTCGGCCATCTCGACGAGGGTCAACCCGCGCGACTTGCGCAGCGCGCGGATGTCCGCGCCAAGGGTTTCCAGATCGGTGGGCGTCTTGTGTAGCATGTGAAGCGATATTTCGTGAAATTTTCTCGATGAATTTCACGGTGCCTCAAGTTCGTGAAATTTCCAAGAGTTTTTTCACGACGCAGCGCAGCAAAAATGACGCCACGGTAGTGACAGCGCCAATTGAGAGGTTTCCTTGCAAAGAAAAAGGAGGCCGAAGCCTCCTTTGATCACACCGCTTGCGCGAAGGTTCTTTCGATAATTTCTGTAATTTTATCAGCATCTTCCTGCGTAAAGGCATCCGGTTGATCACTGTCGATATCGAAGACGCCAAGCAGCTTGCCCGCGCTATCTCGCACAGGCAGAACCAATTCCGACCGTGTGCTCGAAGAACAGGCAATATGACCGGGAAAGGCCTCGACATCGGCCACCAACTGCACGTCCCCGGTACGCGCCGCCGCGCCGCAGACCCCTCGAGAGAAGGGAATCACCAGACACCCGTGCCCGCCCTGATAGGGGCCGATCTTGAGAAGCTCGGGGCCAACCACGCGGTAAAACCCGGTCCAGTCGAACCGGTCATCGCTGTGATGCACCTCGCAGGCGACCGTTGCCATCAGCGACACGGTGTCGGTTTCGTTCTCGGTAAGCGCGGAGATGACACGCCCCAATTCTTCGTAGTTCACCCGCATTCATCCCTCCTGCAAAATCCGGTCGAAAGGGACACACTCGTTCGCCGATTGCAATCCAAATTTGCAATTGCCTGAAAAAGGCAACCAAGGACTCGGTCTTGCGGCAAAAGCGATGCCGAGACAAAAAACACCCAGTACGGAATCTTGCTGCATGCGAAAGCCGCATGTTAAATATGCCACCGTAACGGTTTTCTATTTCATCCCACTCACTCTGAAATCAATTGAGACAATTATGAAACTTCTCCTCCATGTTGGCCCCCCGAAGTCCGGCACCTCCGCGATCCAAAGCTGCTTGCAACAATCGAAAGACGAACTTGCACAAAAAGGTATTTTTGCTGTTTGCGAAAAATCCCTCATGAATCAGGCGCTTTCTCTGGATCTCATGGAACAGGAACAGATGACGAAGGCAGCGGTCATCTTGAAGTTCGGTTCTGCGAAAGAGGCGCGAGAATGGAGTGCCGAGAACTGGAAAAATCTTGAGAAAGAGATCAAGGAAAAGCAGCCGAAACTGACGATCATCTCGGAAGAGTTCCTCTTTTCAGTTCCGGACAAGAACGCCCTGCGCGCGCGCTTGGAAACCATGTTCGATTCTATCTCGGTGGTTGCCTACCTGCGTGATCCGGTTGCCCGCTTTCCATCCGGATTTAACCAGAAAATCCGCGGGGGGAAGTCGTTGTCGGGTATTCTCCAACGGCGCAAGCTTGTCCCCGAGTTCAAACCAAACCTGATGCAGTACGTCGAGGCCTTTGGCCAGGAGGCCATGATCGTGCGGCATTTTGATCGGGCAAACTTTCCTGACGGGTCTCTCGAAAAGGATTTTGCTGGGATCATTTCATCTCTGATGGGCGAAGACATCACGCTCGTTGAAAGCGAAGCGACGGCGAACGAAAGCTTGCCGGGGGCGGCTGTTGCTGCACTGCTGATGATGAACGAATACTGGACACACAATAAGGATGCCTCGGATCGTCCGCTTGTCGCACGGCGCCGTAACCTGATCCGCCGTCTTCGCGAACTGCCCAGCATCATGGATTTGCCGCGCTTTGAGCTGACGGATGAAGCCATCAAATCGCACATCCGGGCCCAGATGGATGACGAAATCCGCTGGGCCAACGAGACGTTTTTCCAGGACCAGCCCCAAATTCCTACGGCAGACAGCTCTCAGCTGCTCAAACGCAAAGAGCTTGCTCACCGTCTGGTCGATTGGGTCTACTCATATCTTGAGGGCGATGCCGCGCGGATCGTAGCGCAGGAGACGCTGCGCAAACGCGCCCCGTCAGGCAAATCGGAAAGCGAATGAAACAAGACCCGCCCCACAAATGAAACTTGGGGGCGGGCCTCGTCAGATTTGCGGGCGACTTTAGACGCGCTCAATCGCGATGGCCGTGCCTTCGCCACCACCGATGCAGATCGCGGCAACGCCGCGTTTCAGCCCACGCTTTTCAAGCGCATTCAGCAAAGTGACCATGATACGGGCACCCGAGGCACCAATGGGATGGCCCAGCGCACAGGCGCCGCCGTTCACGTTCACCTTGTCGCGCGGCAGGCCCATTTCATGCATGAAGGCCATGGGCACCACGGCGAAGGCTTCGTTCACTTCCCAAAGATCCACGTCGTCCTTGGACCAGCCGATGTTTTCCAGAAGCTTTTGCGCGGCCGGAACGGGCGCGGTCGTGAACAGGCCCGGTGCCTGCGCATGGCTTGCGTGGCCAACGACGCGGGCGCGGATGTTCATGCCACGCTCTTTCGCGGCCTCTTCCGAGGCCAGAACCAAAGCCGCCGCGCCATCGGAAATCGAAGAGGAGTTGGCCGGTGTCACCGTGCCGTCCTTGCGGAAGGCGGGCTTCAGCTGCGGGATCTTCTCGGGGCGGGCATTGCCGGGCTGTTCGTCCTCAGCAAAGGTCACGTCGCCCTTGCGCGTCTGGATCACGACCGGTGCAATCTCGCCTTCGAAAGCGCCCGACTGCTGCGCTTCAAGCGCGTTTGAAAGCGACTTCAGCGCATATTCGTCCTGGGCTTCGCGGGTGAACTGAAAGTTTTCGGCGCAGTCTTCGGCAAAGGTGCCCATCAGGCGGCCCTTGTCATAGGCGTCTTCCAGACCGTCGAGGAACATGTGATCCTGCACCTGCTGGTGGCCGATCCGCGCCCCACCCCGCATCTTGGGAAGCACATAGGGGGCATTGGTCATGCTCTCCATGCCACCGGCGATCATCACGTCGGTATTGCCGAGCGCGATCTGGTCAAAGCCGACCATCGCCGCCTTCATGCCCGAGCCGCACATCTTGTTGAGCGTGGTCGCGGGAACCTCTTCGCCAAGACCACCGGCAAACCCGGCCTGACGTGCGGGGGCCTGGCCCTGGCCAGCGGGCAGAACACAGCCCATGACCACCTCGTCCACGGTATCCGTTTTGGCATCTTCCAGCGCGGCCTTGATGGCGACACCACCCAGTTTCGCGGCCTCGACACCGTCGAACATGCCTTGGAACCCTCCCATCGGGGTCCGCGCTGCGCCTGCGATCACTACGTTTTTCATCGTCGCCCTCCTCTGGCGATTCATCTGACTGCCTTCCAGATGAAGGACAATCCTTTCATGGATGTTTCAGGCGGCATCATCCCCTTGGCAGGCGACAAGGTCCATCCCGCGAAAATACGGGGCAACGGATTGGTAAGGGATTGGCCGTAACGTTGCGGGTATGGGCAACAAGGACGGGCTTCATGCAGCTTTCAAGTGACATGCAAAACGGCACGCTGGTGGTGACGGTGGATGAGCCGCGCATCGACGCCGCCATCGCGATCCAGTTCAAGGACAGGATGCGCAGTGCCACGGAACAGGGCAAGGCGCGGGTGGTTCTCAATCTTGCAAAGGTGGATTTCATCGATTCCAGTGGCCTTGGCGCCATCGTTGCGGCGATGAAACAACTCGGGCAGCAGCGCCGCCTTGATCTGTCATGCCTCAACCCGAACGTCGACAAGGTGTTCCGCCTGACGCGGATGGACACGGTGTTTCGCATTCACGACACATTAGGAGACGCCCTCGCAGACTAGCGCAATCCAACAGGACACGATGGACAGTTTTGCCCCTGAATTCTCGCTTCAGTTTCCAAGTTCCGCCAAGGATGTGCGCGGGGCGCTGCTGAAGATGCGTAGCTACCTTGGTCACATCGGCATCACTGGCGATGCGGCGGGCCAGATCGAAATCGTTCTGGCGGAAATCCTCAACAATGTTGTCGAGCACGCCCTACAGGAAGCGGGTGAAGGCGTAATTCAGCTCAACTGTGAACCGCGGGAGGACATGCTGCGCTTTGCGGTATGCGACAACGGTGATGCGATGCCCGATGGCAGGGTGCCCGGCCCGCGCTTGCCATGCCTCAACACCGCGTTCCACGATCTCCCCGAGGGTGGCTTCGGCTGGGCCTTGGTGCATATGCTGGCCCGTGATCTGCACTATGAAAGGATCGCGACCAACAACATCCTCTACTTCTCGGTCGCGACGTCACACCCGACGTGATTGGCAAACCCAAGACTGCGCCCTAAAGTCCCTTCGTGGAGAGAAGGGGAGACTTCATGAGGGATTTCCATTTGCCCGGACGGTCGGCAGTATTCGCCGCCAACGGGATGTGCGCAACATCGCACCCATTGGCGGCCCAGACCGCCATCGACATTCTGAAACGCGGCGGCAACGCGATGGACGCGGCCATTGCGGGCGCGGTGCTGCTTGGCATTTGCGAACCACAGATGACCGGCATTGGGGGCGACTGTTTCGTCCTGTTCACGCCGCCCGGAAGCAACGACATCAAGGCGTTCAACGGATCAGGGCGCGCCCCTGCCAAGGCCAGTGCCGCTGACCTGCGTGCGCGTGGCGAAACCACGGTGCCGCTCATGGGCCCCGAAGCGGTGACGATCCCCGGTGCAATTGACGCTTTTTGCCAACTGTCCGAGGCACACGGCAAACTGGGCCTTGAGGCCATTCTTGCCCCCTCGATCCACTATGCCGAGGAGGGTGTTCCGGTTGCGCCGCGCGTTGCCTTTGACTGGAACGCTGCCGAAGCGACCCTTCAGGGGGCCGCACGCCAGCATTATCTGATCGACGGCAAGGTTCCACAAATTGGCCAGATGTTCCGCAGCCCCGGTCAGGCCGAAGTGCTGCGCCGGATCGCTGCCAAGGGGCGCGATGCGTTTTACGAGGGTGAAATCGCCGAAGACATGATCGCGGCCCTGAACGCCCTTGGTGGCGTCCAAACCGCCGGGGATTTCGCGGCAACCAAGGGCATGGAAACCACCCCCGTCTCTGGCGTCTACGGGGATACCGAACTGGTTGAACATCCGCCGAACGGACAGGGGGCAACGGCGATCCTGATGCTCAACATCCTGCGCCATTTCGACATCGCTGGTATGGCTCCGTTTGGCACGATGCGTGCCCATGTCGAGGCCGAAGCGGCAAAGCTTGCCTATGATGCGCGCAACAGGTTCCTTGCCGATCCGGATGCGAGCGCACGGCTGGACTATATGCTTGCGCCGGAAACCGCGGCCGAGCTTGCCGCGCTGATCGACCTGAAACAGGCCATGCCGAATCCGGCAAAACTGACCGAGGCGGTGCACAAGGATACGATCTATATCACGGTGGTTGATCGCGACCGCATGGCCGTTTCGCTGATCTACTCGATCTTTCATGGCTTCGGCTCGGGTATTGCCACGGAAAAGTTCGGCATCCTGCTGCAGAACCGGGGCGCGGGCTTTACCCTTGAAGAGGGGCACCCGAACGAGATGGCAGGCGGCAAACGCCCGATGCACACAATTATTCCCGGAATGCTGCGCCAGAATGGCCGCGTGACCATGCCCTTTGGGGTCATGGGCGGCGCCTATCAGCCCAACGGACATGCCCGGTTTGTTTCGAACCTTGTTGATTTCGATATGGACCCGCAGGCTGCCATCGACGCTCCGCGCGCCTTCTCGGACGCGGGCGACATGAAAGTAGAGAAAGGCTATTCCAATTCGGTGCGTCAGGAACTGGCAGACATGGGCCATAAGGTGAGCATTCCCGACGGCCCGATTGGCGGCGCACAGGCGATCCGCATTGATGACAACGGCGTGCTTGTCGGCGCGTCGGACCCCCGCAAAGATGGCTGCGCAATAGGATATTGAGACATGGCAATTACACCCGTGAAAACCCTCGTCGAAGAGGCAAAGAAAGAAATCACGACCTTGGATCAGGACAAGGCGCAGGCGATGGTCGACGCCGGAGAAGCGATGTTTGTCGACATTCGCGACATTCGCGAACTTGAGCGGGAAGGCCGGATGCCCGGCGCCGTTCACGGCCCTCGGGGCATGCTGGAATTCTGGATCGACCCGGAAAGCCCCTATCACAAGCCGGTCTTTGATACCGACAAGACTCTGATCCTGTTCTGCGCTGGCGCATGGCGGTCGGCACTCGCCGTGAAGGCGCTTCAGGACATCGGTGTCGAGAACATCGCCGAGATGGAAGGCGGTTTCGGGTCCTGGAAGAAACAGGGGCGCCCTGTCGAATAGACCAACAAAAAAGGCGGCTCCGGGCCGCCTTTCGTCAATTCAGCTGGAAGTGCAGCGGATACTGCCCGTCTTCGAACGGACCAAACAGATCCCCGATGTCAGGGTGGTCCACCGGTTCGCCCGAATAGTCGGCGATCAGGTTCTGCTCGGACACATAGGCCACATAATAGGTGTGATCATTCTCGGCCAGCAGGTGATAGAACGGCTGCTCCTTGCGCGGCCGGCTGTCCTCGGGAATCGCGTCATACCACTCTTCGGTATTCGAGAATTCCGGATCGACATCGAACACCACGCCGCGGAACGGATGCTTCCGGTGGCGAACGATCTGGCCAAGGTGATATTTTGCGCGTGTCTTCAACATAGCTTGCAGCCCCTACCCCTCAACGGTATCCCTTTCAAGGGGGACTTGTCCAACTCTAGGCACAATTTTCGAGGAAACAGTCTGTGAACCTTGCTTTGACAGTCTTGGAGATAGTGTCGCCCGTTTTCCTGCTCGCGGGGGTGGGTTTCGTCTGGGTTCGAGCCGGATTCGAATACCGGATCGAGTTCGTGACACGCCTTGCCATGACGCTGGCTGTCCCCTGTCTGATCTTCACCGCACTGATGAAAACCGAAGCCGATCTGGGGGCCCTGTTCAACCTGACGCTGGCCTCGATCTGTGCCTATGCTGCGGTGGGCGTGGCGGGCTGGGTCCTGTTCAAGGCGCTTGGCATGAACCTGCGCACCTACCTTGCGCCCTTCATCTTCGGCAACACCGGCAATCTTGGCATTCCCCTTGCGCTTTTTGCCTTTGGGCAGCCGGGCCTAGAACGCGCGGTTGTTCTTCTCGCGGTCAGCGCGGTTCTGTCCTTCACCTTTGGCATCTGGCTGGTCGCGGGGCGCGGATCGTTTCTGAAAATCCTCAAGGAACCGATGATCGGCGCGACGCTTCTGGGGGCGCTGTTCCTGTGGCAGGGTTGGGAAACCCCGCGGTTCCTGACCAACACGCTGGATCTTGCGGGACAGATGGCGATTCCGATGATGCTGATTACCCTTGGAGTGGCTGTTGGCCGCCTCAGCCCGGGGCGGGTGTCGACGGCGATCGTGCTGTCGATCATCAAGCTGGTTGTCTGCGCGGCGATTGCCTGGGGCATTGGCCTCGCCTTCAATCTCGACGACATCTCTTTTGGTGTGCTTGTCCTGCAAATCGCAACACCCGTTGCCGTCACCGCTTACCTTCTGGCCGAGAAATATGGCGCCGACGCTCAATCAGTCGCGGGCTTCGTCGTCGTTTCAACGCTGGTATCCGTGGCAGGTCTGCCGCTTTTGCTGGGCCTCCTGCTCTGAACCGCAGGAATGTGATTTGCCCTCTCGGTCTGATCCGGTAGAATGCAGGCAAACAAAGAATACACCTATAAGGCGAGAGGCCATGAGCAGACACTTTCGCGCCCTGACACTTCTTCTGTTGCTTGCAGCTTGCGGCGGCGGATACGACAGCGCGCCGCGCAATCTGAATGATGCTTGTTCGATCCTGCGGCAGCGTCCCACCTACGAGCGTGCCTTCAAGGCGACCCAGCGCAAGTGGGGTGTGCCGATCAACGTGCAGATGGCGTTCATTTACCAGGAAAGCAAATTCAAGTCCGACGCCCGGACGCCCTACAAATACGTTCTGGGCGTGCTGCCGATGGGACGTCAGTCAAGCGCCTACGGGTACGCCCAGGCACTGGATGCCACTTGGAAGCAGTACCAGAAGGAAACCCGCAGCCGCAGCGCCAAGCGCAACAACATTCGCGACGCGTCGGATTTCATCGGCTGGTACATGACGGAAACCCGCAATCGCAACGGCATCTCGCTGACCAATGCGCGTCACCAGTACCTTGCCTATCACGAAGGCCATACCGGCTATAGCCGTGGGACCTGGCGTCGCAAATCCTGGCTGGTGCGTGTCTCGCAAGAGGTGGAAAACCGTTCGCAGATGTACCGCGCGCAACTTCGCAACTGCCGCAAGCTCTAATCCCAGTCGTCTTTATACGTCTTGATGTCAAAGCCCTCTTCGGGCTTTGGCGCAACAAAGTGGCGGGTGATCGCATCGAACTGCGCATCGTCCGGCGCAAACGGGTGATCCCCGCTCGCGTTTCGGGCATGCATCCGCGCCCGGCATATGTCGTCCGGCACATCCAGATAGTGCAGCAAATGCGCCACCCCGGCATCGTCGACAAGGCCCTTCATCCAGGCCCTTGCGGGCAGGGTATTGGCCTGAAAATCCAGAACCACCGAGACACCAGAGTGCAAGAGCCGCAGGATATGCGGCCCCATCACGCCCCGCAGACGACGCGAGTTGCGCACGAAATCTTCGATGCTGCGCATCTCTGGCCCATAAAGCGCCGCAAGCCATTCATCTTCGCTCAGGACAACCGTCGCCGGCGCCTGCCCCAGTTCGGCGGCAAGCGTCGACTTTCCCGATGCAATCTTGCCGACAAGGATATGCAACGTGGCGGTCATGACAGGGCCTAGTTGTTGTGAGGCAGATGCAAGTCGATGTTGAACAGCGAATTTTTCAAAGACATGCCGGTGTGCATCTCGCCAAGGATCACTGTCGTGCGACCGCCGGAATTGTCGTTGATCACCCACTGGCGCAACTCGACCGGATCACCGGTAAAGACCATTTCGATGCTGCCATATTCCGGATGCTCGGGGTCTTGCGCGGTCACCACCGTGGCGGTGCCATCATAGGCGTGCCCGACAACCATGTTGGCGCGCGCCAGATCAACGTTCCGGGCAAGGATAACCGACAACGGCGTGCGCCCCAAAGGATAGGTTTCGGGCGGTTGGTTGGACCGGCCATCAAAGATCGCAACCGTATTGGCACTGGCCAGAACCATCGCCTTTTCCGGTGGATCGTATTCGAAACGAACACGGCCGGGACGCTTGATAAAGACCCGCCCTGTCGAGACCGACCCATCGTCGTTGATCTGGGTGAACTTGGCCTCGGCCGTCTTCAGGTCGTTCAGGTAGTCAGAGACCTCGGACAAGGGCAGCTTGTCTGCAAAGGCAGGCATCGCCAATGCAAGGCTCAGCACGGGTACGCTCAGAAATCGCAACATTTTCATACCCCCTAGATATGCAATCGCCGCCGGAAATACACCCCGGCGGCGCTCACTGTCTCGTGTGTCGGCACCTTATTGCTCGGGCACCAGGATTTCGCGTTTGCCAACGTGGTTGGCCGGGCTGACCAGCCCCTCTTCTTCCATCTGCTCCACAAGACGCGCTGCCTTGTTGTAGCCGATCGACAGCTTGCGCTGGATGTAAGAGGTCGAACACTTGCGATCCTTGATGACGATGGCAACCGCCGTGTCATAAAGCGCATCCTCGGCATCGGTGTTGCCACCGGTCGACAGCCCCAGAACCGCATCAATGTTGCTGGCCTTGTCATCATCCGGCCCTTCGACCACGCCACCAACGTAGTCCGGCGCGCCAAAGCTCTTGAGATGGTTCACGATCTCTTCGACTTCCTCGTCGCTGACAAAGGGTCCGTGGCAGCGGGTGATCTTGGCACCGCCCGCCATGTACAGCATGTCCCCCATGCCCAGAAGCTGTTCGGCCCCCATTTCGCCAAGGATCGTGCGGCTGTCCACTTTCGAGGTCACCTGGAAGGAAATCCGGGTCGGGAAGTTGGCCTTGATCGTGCCGGTGATCACGTCGACCGAGGGGCGCTGAGTGGCCATGATGATGTGAATGCCAGAGGCACGCGCCATCTGGGCCAGACGCTGAATGCAGGCTTCGATTTCCTTGCCCGCGACCATCATCAGGTCGGCCATCTCGTCCACGATCACGACGATATAGGGCATCTTCTCGGGGGCGAATTCCTCGGTCTCGAACACCGGTTCACCGGTCTCGTCATCAAAGCCGGTCTGCACCGTCCGCGAGAACATGTCGCCCTTGTCGAGCGCGTCTTTCACGCGGCTGTTATAGCCGTCGATGTTCCGCACGCCCATCTTGGACATCTTGCGATAGCGTTCTTCCATCTCGCCGACGACCCACTTGAGGGCAACAACCGCCTTCTTGGGGTCGGTCACAACCGGCGAAAGCAGGTGCGGAATGCCATCATAGACACTCAGTTCAAGCATCTTCGGGTCGATCATGATCATCCGGCATTCTTCCGGTGTCAGGCGATAAAGCAACGACAGGATCATGGTGTTGATCGCAACCGACTTACCCGAACCGGTGGTCCCGGCAATCAACAGGTGAGGCATCTTGGCAAGGTTGGCCACAACCGGGTCACCGCCAATGTCCTTGCCCAGCGCCAGCGGCAGTTTCATGTTGGTGTCGCCAAAGTCACGCGCCGAGAGGATCTCGCGCAGCACCACCTTCTCGCGGTTCTCGTTCGGCAGTTCGATCCCGATCACGCTGCGGCCCGGCACGGTGGAAACACGCGCCGACAGGGCGCTCATCGAGCGGGCGATATCGTCGGCCAGACCAATCACGCGGCTGGCCTTGAGGCCCGGCGCGGGTTCGAGTTCGTACATGGTGACGACGGGGCCAGGACGCACGCTGACGATCTCGCCCTTGACGCCATAGTCATCAAGAACGGTCTCAAGCATACGGGCATTTTCTTCCAGCGCCTCGTCACTCAGGTGATGACGCTGAATGTCCATCGGGTTCGCCAGCAGGTTCAGTGGCGGCAGTTCGTATTCAACGCTGTTCTCGTCAAAGTTCAGCGACGGTTGCGCCTCGGCCTTGGCACGGGTCGACGGTTGCACAGGCTTCTGGCTGCGCGGTTGCACAACCTTCTTGGGTTCCTGCATCGGGATCGCGGCGCTTGTCACGGGCGGTGTCACCACCGGCTCGAGCGGCAGGGCCTGTTCCGGTTCGCTGTCGATGAAATCCTCAACCAGCGGCACATCCTCGGCCATCGGCGCAGCGAAGGCGGCGGTCAGCGGCGGCTCGGGTGGCAGTTCGCCGTGCGGCATCGGGTCAAGGATCAACGGATCGGGGCCGCGACCACGGCCACGGGTCAGCGGCGTGGCATCTTCGATGTCAATCTCGACATCCTGCGCGGCCTGTTCCTGCGCTTTGCGGTGGCGAATGACATCGGCAATCTTGGCGCGGATACGATCATCCCCCGGCGCGTCTGCGATGTCCTCGACAAAGATGTTTTCCACCAGTTCCGGCTCGGGCATCGGTTCCGGCGCGCGCTTGATCAGGGCAGGCATCCGCTTGAGGATACCCGGCTTCTCGATCACCTCTTCACGGGCGGGTTCTGCTGCGACGACCTCGGGCGCAGCGGACGCGGCAACGGTCTGTGCCTGCGCCTCTGCCTCGGCCTTGCGCTCCTGACGACGGGCCTGCGCACGTTGCGCCGCCTGTGCCGCTCCGCCCATGCCCTTGCCAAGAAGCGTCATCAGCGAGGCATAGGACAGGATCACGCCCACAACCATGAACCGCGCCACCTTGCGCAGTTCCTCGCGGGTAAAGCCCAGCACGAAAAGGGCCAATGCAACAAAACCTAGCCCCATCACCAGCGACATCATCTTGACGCCAAACCCCACGCCAATCGGCAGGATAGTCAGGATCGCACCAAGCACGGTATCGCCGAACAGACCGCCAAGGCCAAAGCTGTGGGTCCAGCCGTCTCCGGGAACAAGAGTCGAGGCATAGACCGAGCCAAGGGCCAGAACGATCGGGGCAAAGATCGCACGGTTCATCGCACGTTCCTCACCGATATGAAGCGAGAAGCGCAGCCCCCAGGCGATCAGGACCAGCGCGATCCCCCAGCTGCCGCCACCGACAATCATGTAGAGCGGGGCTGCAATCGACGCGCCCAACGCCCCCATCCAGTTTTCCACCGGCGCATCGGTCGCCGAAAGCCAGCTTGGGTCGTTTGGCGAATAGGAGAACACCATCGCCGCAGCCATCAACCCGAGGAGGATGAGCGCGATGCCGATCAGTTCCTTTCCGCGTTTTTCAATCGCGGCCTGTGTTGTGCTGTCAAAGAGCGGGTCTCGTCCACGCGCCTGATATGCCATACTCGTTCCCTCGTTCTTCTTATCCGTAGATGCAGTCGCGCAACGTGATCAGCGCGTCCCGCACCTCGGTTTTTGGGGCCACCAAGGCGACCCGGATATATCCTTTGCCGGGGTTGCCGGCCTCTGTATCGCGGCTGAGATAGGCGCCAGGCAGAACCCGAATGCCGGTCTCGGTCCAGGCCTTCATGGCCGCCGCTTCACCATCGTCCACCGGCAGCCACAGGAAGAACCCCGCCTCGGGGCTCTGGTATCCGGGCACATCGGCAAACACCTCGTCGGCGATGGCGAATTTTTCCTGGTAAAGGCGGCGGTTCTCTTCCACATGCGCCTCGTCATCCCAGACCTTTGCCGCCGCCAGTTGCAGCGGCAGGGGCAGCGGCGCACCGGAATAGGCCCGCAACTGGCGGATGCGGCGGATGCACTCTGGCCCGCCTGCAACGAACCCCGAACGCAGCCCCGGCAGGTTCGACCGTTTCGACAGCGAATGAAAAATCACCACGCGCTCGGGATCAGCCCCCACTTCACGCGCCACTTCCAATGCCCCCGAAGGGGCCTCATTGCGATAGATTTCCGAGTAACACTCGTCTGCGAAGATGCGGAAATCATACTGTTCGGCAAGCGCGATCAAGTCGCGCCAGTATTGCCGCGTCGCCACTGCGCCCTGCGGATTGGCCGGCGAACAGATATAGGCTACTGCCACGCGCTCAAGCACCTCGGGTGCCAGCGTGGTGTAATCCGGCATAAAGCCATTCTCGGCCACGGCGTTCACGAAAACCGGCTCGGCGTTCACCGAGACCGTCGCCACGGCATAGACCTGATAGAAGGGGTTCGGCATCAGCACCACGGGCTGTTGGCCGTTCTTTTCCTCGGGGATCAGCGCCATCGCGGCATTGTAAAGCCCCTCGCGCGTGCCGTTCAGCGCCATGATTTGCGTCTCGGGCACCGCCACGCCATAGCGGCGGTTGATCCAGCCGGAAATCGCCGTCAGCAACTCGGGGCAGCCGTCATTCGGGGGGTATTTGTTGAAGCCCGCCGCATTGTCCGCGATCACATCGGTCACCCAGGCCGGAAACGCGTGTTTCGGCTCACCGATCGTCATGTGGACAATATCACCACCCGGCGCGTGATGGTCCAATAGCGCGCGCAAGCGCGGAAACGCATAAGCCGGAAGGTTCGAAAACCGCTCGGGAAACATATTCAACTGCCTCAAGGTTCGGGATCATTGGCGCCCCGTTTGTCCCTAAACTACCCAAGGCAGGCCGCTTCGTCCAGAAAAATGCCCTTTTGAACGGCGGTTGTTGCTTTTGCGCCAGCCCGTTGCGGGTGTCAGGCCCTCAGTGCCGTTTCGGCAGCCGCGGCCACGCGCAACAGGCGTTCTTCGGCCATCGGCGCGCCAAGCATCATCAAGCCACAGCTTGGCACGCCCGTGGGCAGCGACATGCCGCAGACGCCCATCAGGTTGCCAATCCGCGTGTTGCGCAGCGCCAGCAGGTTCTCGGTGACATAGTAGTCCTGATCTTGCATCAGGCGCTCTGCATCCGGCGGTAGAATCGGCGAGGTCGGCAAAAGAACCGCATCAAACCCGGCCACCCGCGCATGCCAGGTGGCGCGCAGGGATTCGAGTTCCTGCCAGGCGGAAACATAGGTTGGCCCGTCAAACCCGGCACCAGACCGGAACCGTTCAAGGACCTGATCGAACATCAGGTCGGGCTGCGATTCGATGACGTCGCGCCACGTTCCATAGGCCTCGGCCGTGAACAGCGGCCCCGACAGCGCCAGAGCGCGGGCCACTTCGGGTGCCGCGATCCGTTCCACCTTGGCTCCCATTGCCTCGAGACGGTCCACCGCCTGCGTAAAGCCCGCCAGCGGGGCCTCGCGCACATCGTCCATTGCGCCGGTTTCGAGAACCGCAAACCGCATGCCTTTGAGTGTTGCGCCCCGCAGGTCTGCCGCCTGCCCGCCTTCGAGAACGGCCAGCATCAGCGCGGCATCTTCCACTGTCCGGCACAACGGCCCGACGGTGTCAAACTTCTCGCAGAGCGGCACAACACCCTTTGCCGACACCCGTCCCTCGGTGGTTTTCAAGCCCACGAGGTCATTCCAGGCCGACGGGATACGCACCGATCCGCCGGTATCCGATCCCACGCCGACAGCAGACAATCCAAAGGCCACCGATGCCGCCGCGCCCGAGGATGATCCCCCCGGCACCGCCTTTGGATCATTCACACAAGGTGGCGTCGCCGTCATCGGGTTGAGGCCAAGACCTGAGAAAGCCAGTTCCGACATATGCGTCTTGCCAAGGCACACCAGCCCCAGCGCCGTGGCATTGGCAAGCACCTCGGCATCCCGCGCGGGCACCCGCCCCTCCAGGAGCTTTGATCCCGCTTCGGTCGCGACACCGGCGCTGTCGAACAGGTCTTTCCAACTGATCGGCACACCGTCCAGCAACGACAGGCGATGCCCGGCGCGCGCGCGCTCGGCGGCGGCTTCGGCTTCGGCCATTGCCCTGTCGTGTGTCACTGCACTGAAAATGCGGTCGCGGGCATCGTGGCTATCAATCGCCCCAAGAAAGGCCTGCGTCAGCGCTACCGGATCAATCGATCCATTGCCAATACCGCGCCCCAGATCTGCCGCGCTCATCTCAAGCCAGTCGAACATGCTCCACCCCCGGAAAAATTCCTCGCAACCGACGGTAGCGACCCCGCGCAGCATGGACAATCCCGTTTCCACGCGCATATTGAGCGCATGAGCTATGACACCGATATCCTGATCGCTGGCGGCGGCCTGAATGGCCCTGCCCTGGCCCTTGGTCTTGCACAGGCGGGCTTTGCCGTCACCGTTGTTGACGCCCGCCCCGAGACGGCCCGCGCCGATGACAATTTCGACGGGCGCGGCTATGCGCTGGCATTGGCCTCCAAGCGGCTGCTGGATGCAATCGGTGTCTGGAAACCCGTCGGTGACAACGCGCAGGCCATGAACGAAATCAAGGTTTCGGACGGGCGCGCCGGTGAAGGCCCCTCGCCTTTCTTCCTGCACTTCGACAAGGCCGAACTGGAAGAAGGTCCGATGGGCTATATGCTCGAAGACCGCTTCCTCTATCGCGCCTTCCTTGACGCCATGCGCGCGGAAGAGGCGATCACCAAGATCACCGAAGATAGCGTTGTCGATCAGGCGGTGGATGCCACCGGCGTCACCGCGACGCTGGCCTCTGGCAAAACCATCCGTGCGCGCCTTTTGGTGGGCTGCGATGGCCGCCAAAGCGGCGTGGCCCAACGTGCCGGCATCAAGCGCAGTGGCTGGGGATACGGCCAGACCGCGCTGGTCTGCGCCATCGCGCATGAAAAGCCGCACGGCGGTATCGCACACCAGTTCTTCATGCCGCCCGGCCCGCTGGCCATTCTGCCCCTTCCCGGCAACATGTCGTCCATCGTCTGGAGCGAGACCGACGAAAACGCCAAGCGTATCAATGCCTTGTCCGACGAAGACTATATGGCCGTCCTGCGCCCGCGCTTTGGGGATTTCCTCGGCAAGATCGAACTGGCCGGGGCGCGCTTTACCTATCCCCTCAACCTGACCGTCGCCAACGAGTTCGTCGCCGAGCGCATCGCACTGGTGGGTGACGCGGCCCACGGGATGCACCCGATCGCCGGACAGGGCCTGAATGCCGGTCTGCGCGATGTGGGTGCGTTGGTACAGATCCTCAGCGAAGCCCAGCGCCGCGGCGAAGACTTTGCCTCGATCCTCGTGCTGGGGCGCTATCAGGAATGGCGTCGCTTCGACACCCACGCGCTGGTGGCGGCCACCGACCTCACCAACAAACTGTTCTCCAACGACAACCCGCTGCTGCGGATCGGGCGCGACATAGGCATGGGGCTGGTCAACGCCTCCCCCCGCCTGCGCCGCACCTTCATGCGCGAAGCCGCGGGCCTGACGGGTGACCTTCCAGAGCTGATGCGCTAGTCGATCACGCGCGCTTCGTCGATCAGCATGACCGGAATGCCCGCGCGAATGGGAAACGCCAGTTTCGCCGCATCCGAGACCAGCTCCTGCTTCTCCGCGTCATAGCGCAGGGTCGAACGTGTCTGCGGGCAGATCAGCGCCTCAAGCATGCGACGATCGAATTCCGGGGTTGTTTCACTCATTGCATCAAATCCTCTCCGGCGCCGCCACGCAGCGCGAACTCGATCAGCGTGATAAGCGTTTCGCGCCGGGTTGCCAATGAGGGCGCTTCCAAAAGCGCCTGTTTGTCTTCCGGCTCGAACTCGAGAAGCATCGACAGCGAGTTGATCAGCAACTCATCATCCGCGTCCTGAAGCGTTTCCCAATCCGTCGAAAGATCCAAGGCGGTGAAATAGCGCTTCAGCAACCCCATAAAACCGGGCCGATCAAAGCAAGCGTCGTGTTCCTTCGGGCCAAGATCGCGGGCAAACCCGTCCCAGCTCACCTCGCAGCGCCGGTAGGGTTGAAACCCCTCCACCTCTTTCTGCACCCGAAAGCGGGAAATCCCCGTGAGGGTGATAAGATAGCGGTGGTCCTCGGTCTCGGAAAACTGCGTGATCCGCCCGGCACAGCCAATGGTCTGCAAACCAATACCTTCGCGGCCCGGCACCTCGTTCGGCTGCACCATCCCGATCAGCCGCCCCGGCGTCTTCAGGGCGTCGTCCAGCATGGTGAGATAACGCGGCTCGAAGATATGCAGGGGCAGTCGCGAGCGCGGCAAAAGCAACGCCCCCGGCAGGGGAAAAACCGCAATGGTTTCGGGCAGATCGGAGGCCTTGAACATGGCTAAGAGCTTAGCGCGCTTTTCCGATCAGGCAAATATCAGCGAACTCAGCTTGCGACGTCCGTTCAGCACGACAGGATCGTTCGGCTGAAGCGCGTCGAAGATGGTGAACAGCTGCGCCTTGGCGGCCCCGTCGTTCCATTCGCGATCCCGGCGGAACAGCTCAAGCAATTCAGCCACTGCGCCCTCTGCATCGCCAGCCGCGTGCAATGCCTGCGCAAGGTCGAAACGGGCCTGCTGATCGGCAGGGTTGGCTTCAACCGCCGCCCGCAACTCGGCCACCGGGCCCGCATTCTCGGCCTGACGCGCCAGTTCAAGCTGCGCCCGCGCCGCCTCGATCTCCGGTGCATTGGCCATATCGGATGGCACCCCGTCCAGAACCGCATCCGCCTGGTCCAGCGCATTCAGCGCGATATTGGCCCGCACAAGACCACCAAAGGCCGCCGCCATCGTCGGATCCTGCTGGATGATCGCCACAAAGGTCTCGCCCGCGCCCTGTGCATCACCGGCCTCGAGCATTTCTTCCGCCGCGGCCAGCGCATCGCCAAGGCCACCGTCGGCCTCGCCACCGCCTGCCTCGATCACGCGCTTGACGAAGGCCTCGATCTCGCTCGGCGGCACCGCGCCCTGGAATCCGTCCACCGGCTGGCCCTGCCAGAAGGCATAAACCGTCGGGATCGACTGCACCCGCATCTGGCCGGCAATCATCTGGTTCTCGTCAACATTGACCTTGGCCATCTTCACGGCCCCACCTGCCGCCGTCACCGCCGCTTCCAGCGCCGGACCAAGCGTCTTGCAGGGGCCGCACCAGGGCGCCCAGAAGTCGACAATCACGGGAACCGTCTGCGAGGCTTCGACAACCTCCACCATGAAATCCGCTTCCGAGACGTCCTTGATCAGATCGCCCGCCGGGGCCGCAGTGCCTTGTCCAAGTTCCAGCATGGTTCGTTTCCCGTTTGTATATCAGCTTGCCGCCTAGATGGCGTATGGAAGGCATCGGCGCAAGGGGCCGGACCTTATAGATCGAAGGTTGCAAACACCGGCGCGTGGTCGCTCGGCTTTTCCCAGCCCCGCGCATCGCGCAGGATACGACTGCCATGGCCCGCGTTGGAAATATCCGGCGTCGCCCAGACGTGATCCAGTCGGCGACCCTTGTCGGCGGCGTCCCAATCCCGCGCACGGTACGACCACCAGCTGTACAAAAGCCCCTCGGGAATATCCTGCCGGGTGATATCCACCCAGTTTCCCGCCTCCTGCGTTTGGGCAAGATGCTCAACTTCGATCGGCGTGTGGCTGACAATCTTCAACAGCTTCTTGTGATCCCAGACATCATCCTCGCGCGGGGCAATGTTCAGATCCCCGACAAGGATTGCCTTCTCGGGTGTGTTGGCATGAAACCAATCCCGCATCTCGGTCAGGTAATCGAGCTTCTGGCCAAACTTCTCGTTGATCTCACGATCCGGCTTGTCGCCGCCTGCCGGCACATAGAAGTTGTGCACCGTGACACCATTCTCAAGCCGTCCCGCAATGTGGCGCGCATGACCAAGCGAGGCGAAATCCTCGCTGCCGGCTTCCTCCATCGGGATTTTCGACAGGATCGCTACACCGTTATAGCCCTTCTGTCCGCGTGCCACCATGTGGGTGTAACCAAGCGCCTTGAACCCCTCGAGCGGGATCTTGTCGACCGGGCTCTTGCATTCCTGAAGGCACAACACGTCAGGCGCCTCTTCCTCCATCAGCTTCAGAACGATGGGTTCGCGAAGGCGAACCGAATTGATGTTCCAGGTGGCCAGGGTAAAGGACATGCGCGCGCTCCCGTGTCTCGTCTCTCGCGCCACCCTAACCGCGCCCGTCTCCGGTTACCATTGCGAAAACCGCCTGCTTCAATGCACGCCCAAATACTCCCGCCGGAGGCACCCGCCCCCGCGCCGTAACGGCACCCTCGACTTTTGCGGCGATCCCTCCAAGACTTGCCGAAACCACACCGGAGAGAGATATGATTTTCTACGATTGTTCCACCGCCCCCAGCCCCCGACGCGCCCGTATGTTCATCGCCGAGAAAGGGCTGGAGATCGACATCCGCGAGGTCTCCCTTCTGAAGGGCGAACAGCTCTCTCCCGAGTTCCTTGCCATCAACCCATCGGCCACGGTGCCGGTGCTGGTCACGGATGACGGAACCACGCTTTCGGAAAACCTCGGGATCGCCGCCTATCTCGAAGCGGCCTTTCCCGAACCGCCGCTGATGGGCACGACGCCACAGGAAAAGGGCGAAATCCTGATGTGGACGGCGATTGCCGAGATGCAGGGCGGCCTGCCAGTGGCCGAGGCCCTGCGCAATTCCAACCCGCACATGAAGGGCCGCGCCATTCCCGGCCCCGCGAACTTTGACCAGATTCCCGAACTTGCCGAACGGGGCATGACTCGCATCGGCCTGTTCTTCGACAAGATGAACGCGCACCTCGAAGGGCGTGACTTCGTGGCAACCGATCGCTTCACCCTGGCCGACATCACCGCCTTCGTGCTGATCGATTTTGCCCGCGTCGTGAAGATCAGGGTAAGCGATACCCATCCTCACCTGCTGCGCTGGTACGAGGCGATCAAGGCCCGCCCGAGCGCCGGCCTGTGACCCAGACAAAAAAAGGCCCGGAGCAAGTCCGGGCCAGTCCAACAGGGAGGTGCATATCAATACCCGGATATGCGCGGGTGACTGTGCAACATGGAAATCATGCGGCTGACAACATGTTTAAAGGTACGGCCAGCATGTTTCTTTGATCCATGTCAACGAATATGGGCCACAACTGTTTCCAGAATATTTCCCATCCTTGCACGTATCAGGCGACCAGTCGATAGCCTCCCGACTCGGTGATCAACAGGCGGGCGTTCGACGGATCGGGCTCGATCTTCTGACGCAGGCGATAGATGTGGGTCTCGAGCGTGTGGGTGGTCACCCCCGCATTGTAGCCCCAGACCTCGTGCAACAGCACGTCCCGCGCCACCACGCCATCGTTCGAGCGATACAGGAACTTCAGGATATTGGTCTCTTTCTCGGTCAGGCGGATCTTGCGCTCGTCCTCGGTGATCAGCATCTTCATCGCCGGCTTAAAGGTATATGGACCAAGCTGGAACACCGCGTCTTCCGACTGTTCATGCTGGCGCAGCTGGGCACGGATACGCGCCAGAAGCACCGGGAATTTGAAGGGCTTGGTGACATAGTCATTGGCACCCGCATCCAGACCAAGGATGGTGTCGGCATCGCTGTCATGGCCGGTCAGCATGATCACCGGGCATTTCACACCCTGCTTGCGCAGCAGGCGGCACAGCTCGCGGCCATCGGTATCCGGCAGACCCACATCAAGGATCATCAGGTCGTAAAGGCCTTCCTTGGCTTTCACCATCGCCTCGGCACCGTTGCCGGCTTCGAAGACATCAAAATCCTCGGTCATGATAAGCTGTTCCGACAGCGCCTCGCGCAGATCGTCATCGTCGTCCACCAGCAGGATTTTCTTGAGCTGAGCCATGCGGGCCTCCCGTTTTCGTGTTCATCTGTACGAACATGTGAGGCGCATCGACGTCAACGGCAAGATTTGCTGCAATTCTCTCACGGCCTCGTGTAAATCTCGTGCGATATGTTTCATCTCGTTGCAAAAGCGGCTACATGTTTGGCCTGCATCTGTAACACTGCGCCCCGGTCCCTCGATGAGTTTCGCTCCCGACATCCTTGAACGCCTCGCCCGCGCCCGCTCTGATCTGCGCATGGGTGTTCCGATTCTTCTGATCAAGGAAGGACAGGCCGTCCTTGTCCTGTCGGCGGAAACCCTAAAGGCGGACCGTCTGGAAGATGTGCGCGGCCTCGGGCATGAGCTGGTTCTGACGATCACGTCCCGCCGTGCCGAAACCCTCAAGGCCCGTGCCTACGATGGCGATCTGGCGCGCCTCGCTCTGCCGGCGGATGCCGGTATCAACTGGATCAAGGGCGTCGCCGATCCGCAGGACGATCTCAACAAGCCGATGAAGGGCCCGCTGAAATCCCTGCGCGACGGATCGGCCGATCTGCACCGCACGGCGATCAAGCTGGTAAAGTCCGCGCGCCTTCTGCCCTCGGCGCTGGTGGTCGAGCTCGACAATGCCGCCGCCTTTGCCATGGCAAACGGCCTGACGGTCATTCCCGCCGACCTTGCCGCGCCGCATCTTGAAACCACCAGCCCTCTGAACTCGGTCGTACATGCACGCCTGCCGATGGAAGCAGCCGAGGCAGGCCGCCTGCATATCTTCCGTCCCGAGGACGGCGGCGAGGAACACTATGCCATCGAGATCGGCCGCCCCTCGCGGGACGAACCGGTTCTGGCACGGCTGCACTCGGCCTGTTTCACCGGCGATGTCCTTGGCAGCCTGAAATGTGATTGCGGCCCGCAGCTGAATGGTGCCCTTGCCCAGATGGGCAGCGAGGGCGCAGGCGTTCTGCTCTACCTCAACCAGGAAGGCCGCGGAATCGGCCTCGCCAACAAGATGCGTGCCTACTCGCTGCAGGATCAGGGCTTTGACACCGTCGAGGCCAATCACCGCCTTGGGTTCGAGGATGACGAGCGCGATTTCCGCATCGGCTCCAAGATTCTGCGCGAAATGGGGTTCTCATCGGTGCGGCTGCTCACCAACAACCCCCGCAAGATTTCCATGATGGAAAGCACGGGCATCACGGTGGCGGAACGTGTCGCCCTGAAAGTCGGGGAAAATGCCCATAACACCGCCTATCTTGCAACCAAGGCGGCCAAGTCGGGGCACCTGCTGTGACACCCTCTGAAATGGTGCTCACCCCGACGGGCCTGCGGTTCATGGGGCGTCGGTTTCCCTGCACCATCGGCAAAGGCGGTATCCGCACCGACAAACGCGAGGGCGACGGCGCCACGCCGCGCGGCATCCACACCATCACCGGCCTGCTGTATCGGCCTGACCGTATGGCGCAACCAACCCCCTGGGCGGAACCGATTCACAACGGCGATCTCTGGTCAGATGCCAGCGATGATCCGGCCTACAACACGCTTGTTCAGGCTCCCTATGGCCCCAGCCACGAAAAGCTGCGCCGCTCCGATCCACTCTATGATCTGGTTCTGCTGACCAACTGGAACTGGCCCAATGCGATTGCAGGCAAGGGATCGGCCATTTTCCTGCACCAGTACCGGCGCAAAGGCTTTCCGACGGAGGGCTGCATCGCCTTTCGCCGTGACCACATGTACTGGATTGCCTGCCGCGCTGTACCCGGCACACGGGTGATCGTGCCCTAGGTCGGCGTTCAGCCGTAATCGCGTGCCCCGAAAATCGCCGAGCCAACGCGCACATGGGTCGCCCCAAGCGCCACGGCTCTCTCGAAATCGCCGCTCATGCCCATCGACAGCCCCTCAAGACCGTTTCGCGCGGCGATTTTTGCCAGAAGGGCAAAGTGCAACGAGGGTTCTTCGTCCACCGGCGGGATACACATCAGCCCGACCACGGGCAGATCAAGCGCGCGACATTCGGCCACGAAGGCATCGGCATCGGCCGGCATGACCCCGGCCTTCTGTTCTTCCTCGCCCGTGTTCACCTGGATGAAAAGATTGGGGCAGTGGCCCAACTCCTGCGCCAGCCGCGCCAGGGTCTTGGCCAGCTTGGGGCGGTCGACGGAATGGATCACCTCGAACAACTCCATGGCCTGACGCGCCTTGTTGGTCTGCAACGGCCCAAGAAGATGCACTTTCACGCCGTCAAAACGCTCGCGAAAGGCGGGCCATTTCCCGGCTGCTTCCTGAACCTTGTTCTCACCCAACACCCGATGCCCTTCTTCAAGAACGGCTTCGACGCGCTCATTGGGCTGCACCTTGCTCACCGCGATCAGTTCGGTCGCCCCGACAGGACGCCCGGCCAGCTCCTCGGCCTTGTGGATTCGTGCGGTGATTTCGGCAAGCGACATGGCGTTTCCCCGTTGCGGTCCAATTGGCCGCACTAGAACACCATCACCTGCAAAAAGAAAAGCCCTCGGGAAAACCCAAGGGCAAAAGAAAAGGGCAGGTCCGAAGACCTGCCCTCGAAAGCGTAGCTTTCAGCTTCTAAGATTAGAAGTTGAATACAACACCAGCGTCCGCCGAGGTAACGCCAGCGTAGTTGTCTACGATACCTGCGCGCAGCGAAACACCGCCGCCGAGGCTGTGACGTACGCCGATGCCCCATGCGGTTTGGTCAATGCCGCTGTCGCGGTTGATGTAGCCAGCCAGGGTGGTTGCGTCGCTTACAGCGTAGTTAACGCCCAGACCAAAGGTGCTGTCTGCGGTGCCGTTGTCAGCGTACTTGACGGTTACGTCTGCTGCGCCGAACGAACCCGAAGCGGTCAGAGCGAAGTCGGTGTCAGCTGCGTTGTCCGAATCTTGGATAGCTGCTGCAACGGTGTAGTTGCCTGCAGTGTACGAAACGGCCAGAGCGGTACGGTCGACTACGGTAGCACCGATCAGGTCGTCCGAGCTGTGCGACAGGTGAACGCCGAATGCGCCTGCGCTGTACAGAACGTCAACGCCGAAGACGCCAGCGCCGCCCGACGAGTAAGCGTCGCCGCCACCGTAAACAGCTTCCAGGAAGCCCAGACCGGTGAAGCCAACACCACCGTCATACATGCCAGGCATGTTTTCCAGTGCGCCCAGAACGTTACCAACCGACAGGGTCAGGCCGCCGGTCGAAACCCAGAAACGCGGGGTGTTGAATGCCGCGATGTTGCCGGCGAAGTTGGACGAGTAGCCGTTTTCGTCGGCGTCAGCTTGGTAGCGGATTTGCGAACCAAACGACAGACCGTTGTCGGTTTCTGCGGTCGCAGTAACGATCAGACGCAGACGCGACGACAGAGTTACTTCGTTTGCAGCGCCATCAACGTACAGTACACCAAAACGGCCGTAGCCGCCGAAAGTTACGTCTGCTGCAGCAACACCAGCGGTTGCAACCAGAGCAGTCGTAGCGAAGAGAACTTTTTTCATAGTTTTTCCCTCGGTTTTCCAATTCATGCGCCCAGTCAGGAGAATCCAGAGTGGGTGTGCCACTGTCTTTCACTCCTTTCGGGCCTTCGTTGCAAGCAAACGAAACTCGTGAACAAGATTGCCGCCCAACATGGTGCAGAGATGCCACACATCCGCAAACCGCCTCAAACGGTATCAGAATGGCAGACCCACTATATCCTTGCTCCAAGGCGTCCTTATGGCTAGGACGGTACCAACGTTGAGATTTGGGCAAGAAATAATGAATCTGACTGGTGTTCTGAAGCTTGTTGTCATGTGTACCGCAGTTGCAGCCGTTGCGGCTTGCGGCAACCGCAATAGTGACCCTTACGATAGAACGTACGGCGGCGAAGAATACCTCGCCAGGGCGGACACCGGAAACCCGACGGAGCAGAACGTTGATGGACAAACCATCTGGGACATCTTCGCGCCGGACAACTCGGACGTTACCGTTCGCGTGAACAAATATATCTGGAATGCATCTCTGGAAGTCCTTGATTTCCTTCCAGTTCAATCGGTTGACCCCTTCTCGGGTGTCATCGTGACAGGTTATGGCACCCCTCCGGGTGGTGGCCGTTCCTATCGCGCCACCGTTTATGTACGCGACCCCTCGCTTGATGCGCGCTCGCTGCACGTGGCGATGCAAACCCGTGGCGGCCGTGCGGTTTCCGCAGGTACGGTTCGTGCAGTTGAAGATGCGATTCTCACCCGCGCCCGTCAGTTGCGCGTTGCAGACGGCAAGCTTTAAGCCTGCCGTCTTTCACATTGCTCAAAGTGTGAACTTGCCAGGCTCCATCGCGGCCAGTTGATCGATCCATTCCATCTGCCGCGGCAGGCATACGGATTGCAGATCGTATTTCTCCTGGGCGAATTTTCGCGCAGCGCGGCCAAGCTCGTCTGCCATCTCGCGATTCTCGAGAACCGTGCAGATTTCCTCGACCATTTTGTCCTGATCGAAGAACGGGAACAGGCGTCCGGTTTCACCGTGCTTGATCGCCTCTTTCAAAGGTGCGGTATCACTGGCGACAATCGGAGCCCCAGCGCTCATCGACTCGATCAGCGACCAACTCAGGACAAACGGGTAGGTCAGGTAAACATGCGCGCTCGAGACCTGAAGCAGGCGCAGGAACTGGTCATAGGGAATCCGGCCAAGGAAGTGCACGCGCTCCCAATCGGGCGTTGAAATCTTGCCGCGCACCTCGTCGATATAGATCTGCTTCCAGGTCCGGCCGTCCGGCGGCTTGGCACCATAGCTGACCTCGTCGCCCCCGACCATCAGAACCCGCGCATTCGGGCGTTCCTTCAACAGCCGCGGCAGCGCCCGCATAAAGACATGATAACCGCGATAGGGTTCGAGGTTGCGGTTCACAAAGGTGATCACCTCGTCCTTGCGCGTCACCACCAGATCGTCGTTCACCTTCATCGCCACATCGGGGCTTGGCATCACATGGTTGGTGTCGATCCCGTCATGAATGACCGTGATCTTGTCGCGGAACTGTTGGGGGAAGGTGCCCGCCTGGAACTCGGTCGGGCTGACGCCCATATCGCCGACTTCCAGGTGCATGAGGTTGTTGAGATTCTTCAGCCGCAGGCGCATCGCCTCGACTTCCGGCATCTTCTGCGGGAACTCGGGATCAAAGCCCATGTCGCCATCGCGGGTGGTGTAATAGAGCTCGTAATAGAGCCCGATTCGCGCCTTGGGCCAGAGATCGCGCAGGAACATCGATTCCCCCCATCCTGGGTGAGCAACGATCAGGTCCGGCTCGAATCCCTGCTGCTTGAGTTGCTTGGCCGCGAGATAGCAAGACTCACCGCGCAACAGCTTGGTCTCGAAGTCCACCAGCCAGGGGTGCAGGTTCTGGCTGGGATTGCGGCGAATCTCGTAGGGCAGAAGCTGAACGCCCTGCCAGGCGCCAGGCTGTTTCACGCGCAGAGTGAGAGCAACACACCGATGCCCACGCGCAGCCAGCGCCGGGGCCAGATGCTTGTACTGGCCCGGAAAATTTTGGTGAATGAAGAGAATGTTCATTGGGAATGCTTTCTGAAAACCCGGTGCGTCCTTGTATATCCGAAAAATTCCCATGCCTAGCGTGTCATTTTTTCAAATTGAGGCCCCCAAGCCCTAGACCACGCGCTTTTGGGCGCATATCACCGCTGAAAACGCTGCACTGCCTGAATTCTAAGGAAAGGTGACTGTTTATGTCGCGCTATTCTGCCGCCGAAATCGAAGCCAAATGGCAAGAAGCCTGGGCCAAGTCCGATACCTTCAAGGCCGTCCGGGACGAATCCAAGCCCAAGTATTACGTCCTCGAGATGTTCCCCTACCCGTCGGGCAAGCTGCACATGGGGCACGTGCGCAACTACACGATGGGTGACGTGATCGCGCGCTACAAGATGTCGACCGGCCACAACGTGCTGCACCCGATGGGCTTTGACGCCTTCGGCATGCCCGCGGAAAACGCCGCGATGGCTTCTGGCGGCCACCCCAAGGACTGGACCTACGCCAACATCGACACGATGGTCGACCAGATGAAGCCGCTTGGCCTCTCGCTCGACTGGTCGCGCATGTTCGCCACCTGTGACGTGGAATATTATGGCCAGCAGCAGGCGCTGTTCCTCGACATGCTGGAAAAGGGCCTTGTCTACCGCAAGAACGCGGTTGTGAACTGGGATCCCGTCGACATGACCGTTCTTGCCAATGAACAGGTCATCGACGGCAAGGGCTGGCGCTCGGGCGCGGATGTCGAACGCCGCGAACTGACCCAGTGGTTCTTCAACATCTCCTCGATGTCGGAAGAGCTGTTGTCGGCGCTGGATACGCTTGAGAACTGGCCCGCCAAGGTGCGCCTGATGCAGGAAAACTGGATCGGCAAATCGCGCGGCCTGCAATTCTCGTTCGAACGCACCGATGGTGAAGAGCCGATCACCGTCTACACCACCCGTCCGGACACGCTGAACGGTGCGTCCTTTGTCGGCATCTCGCCCGATCACCCGATCGCCAAGGCGATGGAGGCCGAAAACCCCGAGGTCGCGGCCTTTGTTGCCGAATGCCGCAAGGGGGGCACCACCGAGGAAGCCATCGAGACCGCCGAAAAGCTGGGCTATGACACCGGCATCAAGGTCAAGCACCCGCTGAACCCCGATTGGGAACTTCCGGTCTGGATCGCCAACTTCATCCTGATGGATTACGGCACCGGCGCGATCTTTGCCTGTCCGGCGCATGACCAGCGCGACCTTGATTTCTGCCGCAAGTATGACCTGCCGGTGATCGACACCTTCTTTGCGCTGGACGACGCCACGCCGGTCGCGAACGAAGCCTTTGTGCCGCCGAAAACCGAAAAGGTGAAATGGGTCGATCACTTCGCCGGTCTGGATGAAGCCACCGGCGAAGAGGCCATCAACGCCACCGTCGATTTTGCCGAAAAGGCAGGTTGGGGCGAAGGCGTCACCAAGTACCGCCTGCGCGACTGGGGCCTGTCCCGCCAGCGGTATTGGGGCTGCCCGATCCCGGTTGTCCACTGCGACAGCTGCGGCGTGGTGCCCGAAAAGAAAGAGAACCTGCCGGTCGAACTGCCCTATGACGAAGACGGCAAGGCGATTGATTTCTCGATCCCCGGCAACCCGCTGGACCGTCACCCGAACTGGCGTGACTGTTCCTGCCCGAAATGTGGCGCACCGGCGCAGCGCGAAACCGACACGATGGACACGTTTGTCGATTCGTCGTGGTATTTCGCCCGCTTCACCGCGCCGCGCGCCGACACCCCGACCGATCTGGCCGAAGCCGAATACTGGATGAACGTCGACCAATACATCGGTGGCATCGAACACGCGATCCTGCACCTCTTGTATTCGCGCTTCTTTGCCCGCGCGATGAACATCACCGGCCACCTGCCTGAGAAGTCGAAAGAACCCTTCGACGCGCTGTTCACGCAGGGCATGGTGACCCACGCGATCTACAAGAACGCCGAGCGCACCGATGAAAACGGCCGCGCGATCTATCACTACCCGGCCGAAGTCGAGGAACGTGATGGCGGCACCTTCGTCAAGGAAACTGGCGAAAAGATCGAGGTCATCCCCTCGGCCAAGATGTCGAAGTCGAAAAACAACGTGGTCGACCCGCTGAACATCATCAGCAGCTATGGCGCAGACACTGCCCGTTGGTTCGTCCTGTCCGATTCGCCGCCCGAGCGTGACGTGGAATGGACCGCCTCGGGGGCCGAAGCCGCCGCCAAGCACCTTGCCCGCGTCCACCGCATCGCCTCCGAGATCGCCGAAATGCCTGCCGGCACCGGCAATGGGGATGAAGACCTGTTGCGCGAAATGCACAAGGCCATCCGCGACGTGACCCTGGGTGTCGAAAGCTTCGGCTTCAACGCCTCCATCGCCAAGCTTTACGGCTTTACCAACACGCTGGCCAAATCCAAGGCCGGTGGCGACGCCAAGCGCACAGCCGCCAAGACCCTTGCCCAGCTGATGTCGCCGATGACCCCGCACCTCTCCGAGGAAGTCTGGACCATGCTGGGTGGCGAAGGTCTGGTCATCGATGCCGCCTGGCCCGTCGCCGATGAGGCCATGCTGGTCGAGGCCAACGTGACCCTGCCGATCCAGATCAACGGCAAACGTCGCGCGGAAATCAGCGTTCCCAAGGATATGGCGAAGGAAGAGGTTGAAAAACTTGTCCTCGCACACGAAGCTGTCACTCGTGCGCTGGATGGGGCCCAGCCCAAGAAACTCATCGTTGTCCCCGGCCGGATCGTGAATGTCGTCATTTAACCGCCGCAGCTTCCTGTTGTTTGCCGCAGCCTCCGGGGTCACCCTCGCGGGCTGTGGTTTCACCCCCACCTACGGGCAAAAGGGCACCGCATCGCGGTTCCTGAACAACATCGCCGTCGACGCGCCAACGGATCAGAACACCTATGTTCTGGTGCGCGAACTCGAAGATCGCCTTGGCCGCGTGTCGCAGGGGGCATACGGCCTGAGCGTCGCCGTGAAAACCACGGAAGAAACCGCCGCCAAGAACATCCGCGGCGTGATCACCCGTTTTGACATCACCGGCGAGGCCACCTTTGCCCTGCGCGACATCGCTTCGGGCGAAGTGCTCACCAGCGGCAAGACACAGAACTTTGTCAGCTATTCGGCCTCGGGCACCACGGTGGCCACGCTGGCCGCCGAAACCGATGCCTATGAACGGCTGATGGTGATCCTGACCGATCAGATCGTGGCCAACCTGATGGCCTATGCGGCCCAAAACCCGTCATGAAGCTGAACGCGCGGGACATCGCGCGCTATGTGACCAAGCCTGAAACAGATCGTACCGGGGTTCTGATCTACGGGGCCGACGCCATGCGCGTTGCCCTGCGCCGCCAGGAACTGGTCGCATCGCTGATCGGCCCACAAGGCGAAGAGGAAATGCGCTTGTCGCGGATGCCCGGTGGCGATCTGCGCAAAGATCCGGCCCGCCTTGTCGATGCCATCAAGGCGGTAAGCTTCTTTCCCGGCCCCCGCGTGGCCTTTGTCGAAGATGCCAATGACACCGCCGCTCCCGCCGTTCTGGCCGCGCTCGAAGACTGGGCGCCGGGCGACGCGCAGATCATTGTCACCGCTGGCCAGCTCAAGGCATCTTCGAAAATCCGCAAGGCGTTTGAAAACCATCCCAACGCCTATGCCGTCGGCATCTACAACGACCCACCTTCACGCGAAGAGATCGAGGCCGAACTGGCCCGCTCCGGCCTGCGCGAAGTCGATCGTGACGCGATGACCGATCTCTCTAATCTCGCCAAGGAACTTGATCCAGGCGATTTCCGCCAGACCCTCGAGAAACTGTCGCTTTATAAGCTGAACGACAGCACCCCCGTCAGCAGCGATGACATTGTCGCCTGCGCCCCGACCTCGACCGAGGCCGCGCTGGATGACGTCCTGAATATCACCGCCGAAGGCCGCGCTCCCGAACTTGGCCCGGTGCTGCGCAAGCTCGAAGCGCAGGGCATGAACCCTGTCACCCTCTGTATCAGCGCCACCCGTCATTTCCGTGCGCTCTATACTGCCGCATCCGATCCCGGCGGCGCAGCAGCCGGCATTGCCCGGATGCGCCCGCCGATCTTTGGCCCGCGCCGGGATCGCATGTTGCGACAGGCGCAGGGCTGGGGGGCTGCCAAGCTGGAACAGGCACTGACCATTCTCACCGATACTGACCTGCAACTGCGCTCGGCAGGGCAAAGCGCCCCCGCAATGGCACTTGTCGAACGGATGCTTCTGCGCCTCGCGATGCTCTCGCGCCGCTGACCCATAAGTGACGGCAGGTCACACCACCCTTCTCTTGTTCCCCTTGGGAAAGCCTGCAAACCTGCGCGCAAACTTTGGGAGATCACATCATGTATGAAGTCATTGGCAGCCCCACCACACGCGCCTTTCGTGTCTTGTGGGCTCTGGAAGAGCTCGGCCAACCCTACACCCTCGTCAAAGAAGGCCCCCATTCCGAAGCGGTGCTGGCGTTGAACCCGTCGGGCAAGGTTCCGGTGTTCAAGGATGGTGATCTTGTCCTGACCGATTCCACCGCCATCATGACCTATCTCGCGGATAAACACGGCGGCCTGACCCACACCGCCGGCACGCCTGACCGCGCGCGTCAGGATGCGCTGACGCATTGCATTCTCGATGAGATTGACGCCGTCCTGTGGACCGCGGCGCGCCACAGTTTCATCCTGCCCAAAGAGCATCGCGTTGCTGATGTGAAACCATCGCTGATGTGGGAATACGCCCACAACATCGAACGGTTGATGAACCGCCTCGAAGGCCCCTACCTGATGGGCGACACCTTCACGATTGCCGACATAATTCTCACCCATTGCGGAAGCTGGGCCAAGGTTGCGGGCTTTCCAACCGACAACGAAGCATTTGCAACCTACATGCGCAACTGCCGGAGCCGCCCGGCCTTTCAGAAGCTGACAGGCAAGTAGGCAAACCCGCCATTGACGCGCCTCGGATCACTCACCAGAGTGCGGGTATTGAATGTATGATTTCCCAAAGGAGTTCCGAATGAAACGCGTCATTGCACTGTCTCTTGTCTCCCTCGCTCTTGCTACTACTCCCGCTCTGGCTGGCAACACCAGCATGAAGGATGGCAACGGCAACAAGCTTCGCATCAATTGCAAGAACAGCGGCTGTCTTGTTCAGACCAAGGAAAAGGGCGGCAAGTGGAAGAAGGAAAAACACGACGGCGGCCGCGAGAATTATCTCAAGCTGGTCGATGAATATAAGAAAAAGGGCTACAAGTAGTCGCCTAAAACGGCCGGGGGCGCCCCGTTTGGGGCACCTCCGCAATACCGACGTAATACCGACGTAATACAGATAGCCTCAAACGCCGCAAAAATGCGCCGCGTTCTGCCCCGCCCATCTGCCCGTCGCAAGGCAGGCCGTCAGCAGATAGCCACCTGTCGGGGCCTCCCAGTCCAGCATCTCTCCGGCGGCAAAAACCCCCGGTTTCGCAGTTAGCATCAATCCCTTGTCCAGCGCCTCAAGGCGGATGCCACCGGCTGTCGAAATCGCCTGATCCATCGGTCGCGGACCGGCATGTCTGATCGGCAACGCCTTGAGAACAGGAGCTAAATCCGTCGGCAAGGGCCGTGCGAACTCCATCAGCAGCGCCTGTTTGACCGGATCCAGCTTGAGCGTTTTGCGCAGGAAGTTCGCCATGCTTGCCTTGCCCCTCGGCCGGTTCAACCTCTGGCGCAACGCCTCTTCGTCAAGATCCGGGAACAAATCGAGGAAAAGCGTTTCCCCCTCCCGCATCCGGCGCGACACCGCATAGATACCGCCCCCTTCAAGCCCCTGTTCGGAAACGACAAATTCACCACGAACCCTCTGATCACCAGCCATCAGAGCAACGCCCTTGACCGGCGCACCAAAGTGTTTCGCCATATGCAGGGACCAGTCGACAACAAAGCCCATGTTCGCGGGCTGAAACGGCGCTGTCGGCACATCCAGAAACCCCGCCCAGGCCCCATCCGACCCCAACCGCGCCCAACTCGCCCCGCCACAGGCCAGCACGGTCACATCCGGCGCTATCTCTTGCACGCCCTCGGGTGTCTCGAAGCGATACGCGCCCCCAACCCAGCGCCAACGGGTGCGGATTTCCACACCCTGCCCCGCCAGTCGCGCCAGCCAGGCCCGCAAAAGGGGCGAGGCTTTCATCATCTTCGGAAACACCCGTCCGGTGGAACCCGTGAACATCTCCTGCCCAAGCCCTTCGGCCCAGGCAACGGTCTCCTTGGGCCCAAAGGCTTCCAGCATTGGCCGCAGCACCGGCCCCGCCTCCTCGAAAACGGACATAAACCGTTCAAAAGGCTCATCTTTCGTGAGGTTCAGCCCCGACTTGCCAGCCATGAGGAACTTGCGGGCAACCGAAGGTTTCGCCTCGGCCACAACAACGCGCAATCCTGCCGCAGACATCTCGTCCGCCGCCATCAGACCCGCAGGTCCGGCCCCGATCACAAGTGCTGTTTTCATTTCATACGGGTTCGGATTTCGCCCTTCACCTGCACCACACGCTGCGGGAACGGGATCTCGATATTATGCGCCTTCAGGGCGTTCCAGATACAGAACAGGACGTCCGAGGTATACTTGTGCCGCCCGTCGTCGATCCCGTTCACCCAGAACTCGACCGCGAACTCGATGCCGCTGTCGCCAAAGGCCCGCAGCTCGCAATCCGGCGGAAAAGGCTCGCTCAGAACGTCCGGCATCGCCGCCACCGCGCTTTCAACGATATCGGGCACCAGGTTGATATCCGTGTCATAACTCACCGAAAACGGCGCCTCGTAGCGATTGGCCGATCCGCTGTCGGAATAGTTCACCACCCGCGTCGTGATGAAATCCTCGTTCGGCACAACAATCCACTTGCCGTCATATGTCTCGAGGATCGCCGCCCGCGCGGTCATCTTGACGATGGTCCCCGCCTCGCCGCCATCCAGTTCGACATAATCGCCAACGGTTGCCTGCCCCTCCAAAAGAAGGATCACGCCGGAGATAAAGTTCGAGGCAATTTTTTGCAGGCCGAAACCAAGACCCACACCAATCGCGCCCCCCAGAACCGCAAGCGATGTCAGCGAGATGCCCATGATGTTCATGACCAACAGGAAGGCCAGGCCGAAGATCGCGATCTCTGCGGCCTTGGCCGTCAGTTCGCGCATCGCCGGCCGCATCTCTTCCTGCCGCTTGATCGCCGCCGCGGTCTGGTCATTCGACCACCGGCCCAGCCAGAAGATCGCGCCGCCAACCAGAACAAAGCGGATCAGGAACAAGAGCGAGAAGGACAGGTTACCTAAAGGCACAACCGTCTGGTCAAGGCGCGTCATCACCTCGTCCAGAAAGCCCACCGCGTAAAGCGCAGCGACCGGCAACAGGAAGTACTTGCCCAGAACCTTCAGAAGCGGGTCCTTGATGACCTCGTTCACCAGGATGCGCGCCGCGAGGAACATGAAAACCCGCTTGCCAAAGGCAATCACCGCCCCGGCATCAAAGATCGAGCGGGTCACGGTCTCACCGATCCCGGTGAGGCCATAGGCCAAGAGGGGCAGCATCAGCGGCAGGAAAGTCAGGATGAACCGGCGTGTCTTGGCGATGACATTGGTTTTTTCATCCGGCGGGGTCAGCAGGCGGTCCAGCACCGGCTGCAACCTGCGCGTCAGGAACAGCGCCAGCAGGTAGGCCGCCACCAACAGGCCGAACTGCGTCCAGGCCTGGGGGCTCAGCAACCATTCCTTGGCCACGTCCCATCCCTGCACCGCGTAACCCTGTGCCTTCTCGAGGATTTCCGTCTGATCCACGCTACCTAACCCTTTGAACTTACCAATACTTGGGTCATTCTCATGCCCGACCACTCCGAAGGACACAAGAAAAACCCCGTGTCAGACCCGATTTGCCCCCTATGCGGGCGTCCTATCCCCCCGGATGCACGCCAGAGCATGCACCACCTGGTGCCGCGCCTCAAAGGCGGCAAACATGGACCAACGGTGCTCTTGCACCAGATCTGTCACAATGAAATCCACGCGACCTTAAGCGAAGCAGACCTTGCGCGCGCCTATTTCACCATCGATGCCCTGCGCGCCCATCCGCGGCTAGCCAAGTTCGTTCGCTGGGTCGCCAAACGTCCGCCGGGCTTTCATTCCAAGACGCCCGGGCCACGGCGCAAACGATGATGGCTTCTTCTTGGTCCAAATATCCCCGGGGTGAATTGCCCCGTACGGGGCAAGAGGGGCAGCGCCCCTCATGCCATTGCCTCAGCAGCACAATTCCTTGATGCCACGCGCGATCTCGGGTTTGGCCGCAAGCGTATCGGCGGCGATGTCACGTGCGGTCTCCAAAAGCGCCTCGGGCGCAACCAGCCGGTCCACAAGACCGAATTGCAGCGCTTCCTCGGCAAGGATCTTCTGCCCGCCCATCAGGATCAGCTTGGCACGGCTTGGTCCGATCAGCGCCGCCATGCGTTTCGGGTCCGACGGCTGAGGCAGGAAACCCAGCTTCATCACCGGATAGAAGAACTTGGCCGTAGGCACCGACAGACGCAGGTCACAGGCCAGCGCCATACCCATCGCGCCGCCTGCCAGCGTGCCGTTCAGCGCGGCAATCGTCAGCCCCGGAAGCGCCGCGATATTGCCCGAGAGCCGCTCCCACACATCCGACGTCGCCAGACCGGCGCGCGCCTCGTCAAGGTCGGCCCCTGCCGAGAACACCTTGCCTTTCCCCGTCAGGATCAAACCGCTTGCCTCCTGCGCGGCCTCGGCGATGTCGGCCAGTTCCGAAAGCATTGCATGGGTCAGTGAATTTGCCTTGTCCGGGCGGTTGATTGTGGCAATCCACAGCCCGTTTTCTTCCTTGGTCAGTTCGATCATGTCAGTCCAACTTGTTTGCGAATATCCTCATCCCGCAGCGAGATCTCGTCACCAAGCCAGGAATCGGCCTCGGGTCCGCACATCCACAAAAGGCACTTGGCGGGCCATTCCGGCGGGATGTGGTCGGACCAGTCCAGCTGGCTGACCGGGTTGATTCCGCTGGCCTTGATCTCGCGCTGCATCTCGGTGGCCACGGTTCCCGGGCTCAGGCCAATGGCGCGAATGCCCTTGTCGCGGGCTTCCTTGTCGACACAGCGGGTCAGCATGTTCACCGCCGCCTTCGAGGCACAATAGTGGCTCCAGGCTTCAACCGGTCCATGCGCGGCACCTGAACTGATGGTGAGGATGCTGCCTCCGCCGGCCTTCTCCATGATCGGCATCACGGCGCGCATCCCGTGGTAGACCCCCTTGAGGTTGATGTCGATCACCTGTCCCCAACCTTCGGGATCAGAGGCATCAAGGTGCGAAATCGGCTCGATCACGCCTGCGTTGTTGATCAGGATATCTGCACCTCCAAAGCGGGCGACGGCCGCCTGTACCGCAGCCTCGACCTGCCCATAGTCGGCGACATCACAGGCGACGGCCATCGCCTTGTCACCGATTTCCGCCGCGATCCGCTCGATTGCCTCGGCGCCACGCGCCAGCAAAACGACGTTGGCCCCCGCATCGGCGAAAACATGCGCAGCACTTTCCCCGATCCCGCGGCTGGCGCCCGTGATCAAAACCGTTTTTCCAGTCAAATCCACCATATCGTAACCTCCCTCCCTGAATTCTCTTCCTCTGGTAAACCGCGATCCCCCGGTCGTCCAGAGGTTGCCCCTTGACCCCGTCCTTCTGGAGTCCGAAGCTTAGGGAAACTTTCATCAGGGAAGAGACTCATGAATTTCTTGAAAAACATGGGCTGGACGGTTCCGGCCACGCTCGCCATTTCCAGCACCACCGCTTTTGCAGACGTCACGCCCGAGGATGTCTGGGCCCTCTGGCAAGATTACCTCACCTCCTCCGGTTACGAGGTGTCGGCCGACACCTCGACCTCCGGCAACGTTCTGATTGTCGACAACCTGACCCTGTCGATGGATCACGGCGAGGACATGGGGGGCTTCAGTGCCCAGATGGGCACCATGACCTTCAGCGACAACAAGGACGGCACCGTGCAGATCGGCTTTGCCGACAACATGCCCCTCACCATGAGCATGACCGACGGGGAAGAGCCGCTCGATCTATCGATGGTGGTGTCCTACATCGGTCTCGACATGGTGGCTTCGGGCGTACCGACCAACCAGAAATACGACTTTACCGCCGACAACATGAAACTCGCCCTGACCGAAGTGGTCGTGGATGGCGAAGCCGTTGAAAACGCAAGCTTCAGCATGGATTTCGCTGGCTCCAAGGGCACAAGCAGCCTCGCCATTGCAGGTGACATGATCGAAACCATGCAGGCTATGACGTCCGGCGCCATCACCTTTACCGGTGCCTTTTCCGAGCCGGGCGAAGGCAGCATGAACGTCAGCGGCAACTTTGCCGATACGATGCTGTCCACGAGTGCCAGCCTTCCTATCACCGAAGAGCCAAGCTCGGATCCCCTTGCCATGTTCTATGGTGGCATGCAGGGCACCACCAAGTTCACCTCGGGCGTCTCGACCGTATCGCTGTCGGGGCAGGACAACGACGGACCCTTCCAGATGGACGTCAGCGCCGCGTCAAACGCGCTGGAATTCGATATGGACAGCGATCACATTCGCTATGACACCGGTGCCGAAAGTATCGCCATGACCATGTTCGGCGGCGGCATCCCCTTCCCGCTGTCCTTCGAGATGGCAAGCACCAGCACCAATTTCGAAATGCCGCTGTCGCGGACCGAAACCCCCGCCCCCTTCGCGCTTGGCGTAACCTTTGCAGACCTTTCCGTTCCCGAAATGCTCTGGGGCATGATCGATCCGACCGGACAGTTGCCGCATGATCCGGCCACCGTGTCGATCAACATCGGTGGCACGGCCACACTGTTCGGCGATCTGCTCTCCGAGGACGTGATGGAAAGCGATGACATTCCGGGCGAGGTCAACACCGTCACCGTCGAAAACCTGCTGCTGCGCATCGCCGGTGCGGAACTGACAGGCGCGGGTGCGGCGACGCTCGACAACACGGACCTCACCACCTTTGACGGCATGCCCCGTCCCGAAGGCAGCCTCTCGCTCAAACTGGTGGGCGGCAACAAGCTGCTCGACACGCTGGTTGGTATGGGTCTTGTCCCCGAAGATCAGGCAATGGGCGCACGCATGATGATGGGCCTCTTCGCGATCCCGACTGGCGACGACCAGCTTGAATCGACGCTGGAGATCAACGCCGAGGGCCACATCCTCGCCAACGGCCAGCGCATCCAGTAAGCGCCACACGACTTGGACCGATCGGGGCGGCACCATCACGGAGCCGCCCTTTTCGTACCCGCGCACTTGCACCACTGGCAAGCACGGTCTACCTGATTAAGCAACAAAAGATGGGGCACTCATGAGCGGACACTTGGAAAACCTGGCGCAGGCGATGCTTGAGGCGGCGAAAAAGGCCGGTGCAGACGCGGCCGACGCCATCGCCATTCGCGGCACCTCTGTTTCGATCGACGTGCGCGGCGGGGCTCTTGAACAGGCCGAACGCTCAGAAGGGACCGATCTTGGCTTGCGAGTTTTCCTCGGGCAACGTCAGGCCAATGTTTCCGTCTCGGACACAAGCGCAGAGACCATCGCCACAATGGCGGAACGCGCCGTGGCAATGGCAAAGGTCGCGCCGGAAGATCCCCACATCGGACTTGCCGATCCGGGCCAGCTTGCCACGGGTTGGGATCTGGAGGCGCTCGAACTTTACGACCCCACCCCGGAACCCGCAGCCGAAGCCCTTCAGCAAGACGCCGTAGAGGCCGAGGCCGCCGCGCAGGCCGTCGAAGGCGTCACGCAGGTGCAGGCCGCCAATGCAGGCTTTAGCAGCAGCGAGGTCTTCCTTGCGGCCACCAACGGGTTCGCGGGCGGCTATGCCAGAACAAGCCGCGGTCTTTCCTGCGTCGCCATCGCCGGCGAAGGGGACCGCATGGAACGCGATCACGACGGCGACGGGCGCACTTTTCAGTCCGACATGCGCGATGCCGCCGAGATTGGCCGTGCCGCAGGTGAACGGGCGGTGGCCCGTCTTGATGCCGTTCAACCGCCCACCGGCGCCTATCCGGTCCTGTTTGACGAGCGTATCTCGGCCTCTCTGGTCGGGCACCTTCTGGGGGCTGCCAACGGGGCCAGCATTGCGCGTGGCGCGTCATGGCTGCGCGACTCGTTGGGGGAACAAGTCCTTCCCAAGGGCCTGAGCATTCTGGAAGATCCGCACCGCCCACGCATCAGCGGCTCGCGCCCGTTCGATGCTGAAGGTCTTGCGACCCGCAAGCGCGCAATTGTCGAGGATGGCGTGTTGCAGGGCTGGACCCTCGATCTGGCAAACGCCCGCAAGCTCGGACTGAACCCGACAGGCAACGCGGCGCGGGGTGTCTCTTCGCCCCCGTCGCCCTCAACCTGGAACATTGCCCTGACGCAGGGCGACAAATCCCGTGAAGACCTTTTGCGCGACATGGGCACCGGCCTTCTGGTAACCTCCCTGATCGGCTCCACGATCAACCCCAACACGGGCGATTATTCGCGCGGGGCGGCCGGGTTCTGGGTCGAAAACGGCGAGATTGCCCATGCGGTGAACGAATGCACCATCGCCGGCAACCTGCTTGAGATGCTGCGCGGCATCACCCCGGCCAACGACGCGAGGAGTTACCTGTCGCGCGTTGTGCCCTCGCTTCTGGTAGAAGGTCTGACCCTTGCCGGAAACTGACCTCAAACTCCTGATCGAGGCCGCCGAGGAAGCGGGGCGCATTGCCCGCCGCTTCTCGGGGCCAGTTGCGCAAAGCTGGGATAAACCTGATGGCGCGGGGCCGGTGACCGAGGCCGATCTTGCCGTCAACGAAATGCTCGAACACGAACTGCGGGCCGCGCGCCCCGACTATGGCTGGCTCAGCGAAGAATCCGCCGACAACCAGGACCGGCTCTCGGCAGAGCGCGTTTTCATCATCGATCCGATCGACGGCACTCGTTCCTTCATCGAAGGGTCGAACACCTGGGCGCATTCTCTTGCCATCGCCGAGAAAGGCGAGGTGATCGCGGCAGCGATTTTCCTGCCGATGCGCGACAAGCTGTATACGGCTGCGCGCGGCATGGGGGCGTTCCTCAACTATGAACGCATCCATCCCACCACCCGCGCCGACATCACGGGGGCCAGCGTGCTTGCCGCCCGCCCGACGATGGACCGCCAGCATTGGCGCAACGCGCCCCCAGCGATGGACCGCAGCCATCGCCCGTCGCTTGCCTATCGCACCGCCCTTGTGGCGCAGGGGCGCTATGACGCGATGTTCACGCTGCGCCCGACATGGGAATGGGACATTGCCGCAGGCGACCTGATCCTGCGCGAAGCAGGGGCCAGAACCTCGGATCGTTTCGGGGCGCCATTGGTTTTCAACAACCGCGACCCGCGCCAGAAAGGCATGGTCGCGGCAGGTCAGGGCATTCATCCCAAGATCACCGAAGCCCTCGTGCCGGAAGACGCGGTTCCGCGCATTTAGGCAGTGGCATACCGCTGCACGAAGTTGCGCAGGATCACCTCTGGCGCATGAACATCGGCGGCACGGCACATCGCCACCAGCTTGTCTGCGTCCTCGGGCGGGAAGTAACCGCGATGCTTGTAGATCCCGATCCGCACCTCGAAGCCGTCGCTGTCCGCCTCTGGGTGGAACTGGGTGGCATAGACGTTCTCGCCAAAGCGGATCATCTGGTAAGGGCAGGTCGGTGAACTGACAAGGTGCGCACAGCCTTCCGGCAGACGCTGCACCGCTTCCTTGTGGCCAACAAAGGCCTGAAAATTCTCTGGAATACCCTGCATCAGGGGATCGCTTCGCCCATCGTCTGTCAGGCTGCAATCCGCAGTTCCGACTTCCTCGCCATAGTTGTCCTTGTTCACCACCTTCGACAGGTGATGGCCAAGGATACCGATCCCGTAACAACATCCCATGAACGGGAAATCCCGTTCGGTGATCTCGGGCATCAGGCTTAGCACCGCGTCTTCGATCTGCTTCTCGACAGGGGATTTCTTGTCGAGCGGATCACTCACACACCCCGGCCCTCCACCAACGATCACGCCTGAATAGTCATCCAGCGACAGGTTATCGGGCAATGCCTCCTGATCCAGACGGATGCGCACCACGTTTTCTTCCTTCAGATCCCCCTTGCGCAGAAACGCCTGAAACTCGTCATCCGAGGCTTCGGTTTCCGGGCGCAGTTGCAGGATCAGGAATGGTTTCATCGTCGTGGCCTCATGGCAGTTCGCTTCCCGTCGAAGTGCCGTATCGCATGGCGTGCGTCAACCGTGCACACTGCCTGCGGCTTGCCGAAAATTGCCGCATCCCCCTCTCTTGTAGCCCACAGGCGAAACCCCTAGTTTGCCTCAAGGCCCGACCGGAGACATCAATGCACATTCGCTTTTCCGACACCTCATTTTGCTGCAGGGGCAGATGTATGGTGGGTACGGTATGACGCGGTCTCTTGGTCTCTCCGCCTACTTGGCCTTTGCACGCCGTCAGGCTAGCACGCTCGAGGCGATATCAGAACAACGCCCGGATGGCGGCTTGCTTTGGCTGCACTGCTCCGAGCCGGAACGTATCACCGCGCTGGCCCAACTTGGGTTGCGGTTGATCGGCCTGCGCGGCGGGCTTTCCCTGATGCTCAGCACCTCGCCCGGCACAAAACGCCCTGCCAATCTGCCGGACAAGGTGATCTGGCAGGAAGGACCGTCCGAGAACCCCGCCGACATCCGCCTGTTTCTCGATCACTGGAAACCGGATGCAAGCCTCTGGCTTGGCCCCTACCTGCGGCCGGCCCTGATTGATGCAGCCCATCGGCGCGACATTCCAACTATCCTTGCCGATGCCGATCAGGTGATGATCGAAAACAGCCGCTGGCGGGTCATTCCCGATCCGGTCAAGGCAACGCTGGCGCATTTCAAGACGATCCTCGCAGGCTCTTCCGAAGCCTATGGCAGGCTGCGCCGCCTGTTTCCGACCGGCAACAAGGTCCAGAAAAGCGGGCCATTGCTCGAAGACTGCCCGGCGTTGCCCCATTCTGAAACCGATCTCGAAGACCTCTCGGAAACACTGTCCGGCCGTCCGCTCTGGCTCGCATCCCGGCTTCAGCTGACCGAGCTGCGCAGCATCCTTTCGGCACACCGGGCGGTCGGACGCCTGACGCACCGGATGTTGCTCGTCGTCATCCCCGACAACGCCGCCGACGCGCCAAGGTTCCTTGAGGCCATTCGCGAAGATGGCTGGCGCGTGGCCAGCTGGGATGATGGCGAATTCCCCGACACCAACACACAGGTTGTCCTGAGCGGTGATCCTCGTGAACGCGGGCTTTGGTATCGCGTTGCCCCTGTTACTTTCTTGGGCAGTTCGCTGGCCCCGGGCCACGGAGGCCGAAACCCGTTTGAACCTGCCGCGCTTGGCTCGGCCGTGCTCTATGGACCGGGGGTGCGCCGCCATCTTGGCAGCTATACCCGCTTGGCCAAGGCCGGGGCGGCCCGTATTGTGCGCGACACCGACAGCCTTGCCACCGCCCTAAGCCACCTGACAGCGCCCGATCAGGCGGCGACAATGGCCCATGCGGGTTGGGAAACCGTTTCAGAGGGGGCCGAAGTGTCTGACCAGATCATCACGCTTGTGCAGGACACGCTGGACGAAAAGGGGCTGTCGTGATGCGCGCGCCTTCTTTCTGGGACACCACGCCCGACAAACCCGCCCTGCCCGCAAGGCTGCTCGCCCCGCTGGGCCAGCTCTATGCCAGCCAGACGGCCAAACGCCTCGCGCGTGGCACCGGCACCGCCTATCGGGCCAAAGTGCCGGTGATCTGCATCGGCAACCTGAACGCGGGCGGCACAGGAAAGACACCCACCACCATCGCGATCGCTCAGCACCTGCAAGCTCGCGGACTGACCCCCCATGTCGTTTCGCGCGGGTATGGCGGCAGCCTGGAAGGGCCGGTTCAGGTTGTTGAACGCACCCACAGCGCGGCCGAGGTCGGGGACGAACCGCTGCTCCTGGCGGCATTCACACCGACATGGGTCGCCAAGGACCGCGCGGCAGGTGCCAAACAGGCCGAGGCTGCCGGTGCCGACGTGATCCTGATGGACGACGGCTTTCAAAACCCCGCCCTGCACAAGGATATGTCGATCATCGTGGTGGACGCCCACAAGGGGTTCGGCAATGGCCGCTGCCTGCCCGCCGGGCCGCTGCGAGAACCGGTTGAGGTTGGGCTGTCCCGTGCCGACGTGCTGCTCTCCATCGGTGCCCCCGATGCACAGGCGAAATTCGCCGACATCTGGGCAGACGCCATTCAACTGCCGCATACCACCGGGGCGCTCGAGCCGTTGCAGATGGGGATGGACTGGACCGACATGCCCTATCTTGCCTTTGCCGGCATCGGGCATCCGGAGAAATTCTTCAACACGCTGCGCGGCCTTGGCGCGACGCTGATCCACGGCGAAGCATTGACCGACCACCAGCCCTTTACCCCGGCATTGCTGGCGCGTCTTGAAGCGGATGCACGCCGCCACGGTGCGCAGATGGTGACCACCGAAAAAGACGCCGTGCGCCTTCCCGAGGACTTTCGCCGCAAGGTCCTGACGCTGCCGGTCCGTCTTCAGATTTCGGATTGGTCCGCGATTGATGACTGTCTCAACCGCATTCTGGAGGCGCGGGGCTAAACGCCCCGCCCTGTTCGCTTAGCCGCCCAGCTTGGCGTCGAGGATCTTCTTGAGATCCGCGTAGCTCATGTTCGAGTGCTTCTCGCCGTCGATGATCAGCGACGGGGTGCCCGAAATCTTGTCGGCATTGGTGTTCTTCTCCGACCATGCCACCAGCGCCTTTGCCTTGGCTTCGTCCTGCATGCAGGCTGTCAGGGCATCATCGCTCAGGCCAGCCAAACGGCCAATCTTGCGCAGTTCACCCGCGATGGTCACAGGGTCGCCCGAACGCACCCAATCGCTCTGGCTGGACATCATCAGATCGGTCATGCCAAAGAAACGCTCCTGGCCACCACAACGGGCAACCATCGAGGCCCAGAGGCCAATGCGATCGAAATACACGTCGCGGAAGACGAACTTGACCTTGCCGGTATCCACATAGTCCGCCTTCAGCGGTTTGAGCACACGCTCGTGGAAAGTCGCGCAGTGCGGACAGGTGAACGACGCGTATTCAACAAGTGTGATCGGCGCATCTTCGGCCCCCATCACCATCTCGGTCACGCCCGAGGTGTCGGTTGCATCGGTTGCGTCACTTGCAGTTTGGCTCGACTGCGCGATCTGGGTCTGCCCCACGGTGTCGGCGGTCTCTTTGCCCTGTGTCAGCCACCAGGCGCCACCGGCCACAACGGCCAGCGCAACAACAACTACGGGAATGATGCGGGTCATCGCAAAACCTTTCTAGCGGTTCGTTTTCGTTAGGTAATTTCCAGCCAGCCGCTCTAGCGCCTGGCGCAGCCCCTCATCCTGCACCGAAGCCGCCATGTCGCTGGCTTCTTTCTGGATTTCTGGCTTGATCTCTTTCTTCGCCGCTTTCGGCCTATGGGCAAACTGGGCCTGCCCCTCTGCAAAGCCTGTCGCGGCCGTCTGCGTGATGCGCAACCGTGCAATCGCGTTATAGCCATAAACGGCGTTCACCTTGTCGCGCAGCTTTTCCTTCTGCATCTCCAGCATCGGGGCCTGGGCACCGGTGGTCAGCACCGTCAACGTCGCCCCAAGGCCCTGACGATTGTATTTCACATCCACCGGCTTGCAGATCGCGGCAGTGTCATCCCCCACGATTTCCGCCCAATGGGTCAGAACCCGCGTCACCGCGAAACCACGGCTTTCGCCTGCCTTGCGAATGGTTTCGCGAAGCAGTGAAGACGTTCGGGCAAAGCCTTTGGTCGTGGGGCGGCGCATATGATCTTGCATCCCTTGGTTTGGCGCTATTTTAGTGTCCACGCGGCGCGGTGCCAGCGAAACCGACCAAGTGGAGAGATAAATCTTGCGTGAACATCCGCAATCTTCGGATCTGCTGAACTGGTATGACCGTCACGCCCGCAAAATGCCGTGGCGTGTTGGCCCCTCTGATCGCCGTGCCGGCATCACACCCGATCCCTATCGCATCTGGCTGTCCGAGATCATGCTGCAACAGACAACCGTTGCCGCCGTTAAGGACTATTTCGAACGTTTCACAGCGCTCTGGCCCACCGTCGGCGACCTTGCCGCCGCCGAAGATGCGCAGGTCATGGGGGAATGGGCGGGCCTCGGCTACTATGCCCGCGCGCGCAACCTGCTCAAATGCGCGCGTGTTGTTGCGAACGAACGCGGGGGCGTCTTCCCTGACACTGTCGAGGAATTGCTGACCCTGCCGGGGGTTGGCCCCTATACCGCCGGTGCCATTGCCGCCATCGCCTTTGATCGCCCTGCGGTCGTGGTGGACGGCAACGTGGAACGTGTCATGGCACGCCTGTTCGATGTGCACACGCCCCTGCCCGCCGCCAAGCCCGAACTCACCGAACACGCGACCGCACTTACGCCGCACCTGCGTGCCGGAGACCACGCGCAGGCCGTGATGGACCTTGGCGCAACAATCTGCACCCCGCGCAATCCGGCCTGCGGCATCTGCCCGTGGCGCGACAACTGTACTGCCCGCGTGAATGGCACAGCGGCAAACCTGCCCAAGAAAACCCCAAAAAAGCCCAAACCCATCCGGTTCGGCACCGCCTATATCGCGCGCCGCGTAGATGGTGCCTACCTATTGGAACGTCGACCCGAGAAAGGGCTTTTGGGCGGTATGCTTGGCTGGCCGGGGTCGGAATGGGTCGAGGGGGACACGCCGGAGCACAGGCAACCGATCCGGGCCGAGTGGAAAACACTTCCCACCCAGGCCCGCCACACCTTCACCCACTTCCACCTGCGCCTGACCGTCAAGACCGCGCTTGTCCCGATGGACCGCACCCCGAAGATCGGTGAATTTGTGGACCTTGCGGATTTTCGCCCATCCGACCTGCCCACGGTGATGCGCAAAGCCTTTGATCTGACCAAAGTTTGAGGAAACGCATTGCACAGGCCCTTGGGCCAAATCATTATGTGCCCGCGCGTGCCAAGTTGGAGAGAGTTATGATCCCGTCTGCCCAAGTCGCCAAATTCCAGAATGCCCTGCCCTTCTGGATGTCGCTGCTCCTGATCCCGCTGATCTGGATCGCCGCCTCGCTTGGGTCATGGTGGGTGCTGCTGGTGCCCGCCGCCACCTGGTATCTCTTCTCGGCGCTTGATCAGGTCACCGGCCTGAACCTTGAAAATGCCGATCTCGACACCTCGGAGGAAGATCTGTTCTGGTATCGCGCTGTCACGATGATCTGGCCGTTTCTCCAGTTCTTCACGCTGTTCGGCCTGATCTGGTATGCCACGCATACAGATCACCTGTCGGTCGCTGCCAAGATCGGCCTGTTCTTCGGCGTCGGTGTCGTGACCGGAACCATCGGCATCAACTACTCACACGAGTTGATGCACCAGAAAGACAAGCGTGAACGCTGGCTGGCTGACATCCTGTTGTCGATGGTGCTTTATTCCCATTTCCGCACCGAACACCTGCACGGGCACCACATCTATGTCGGCACCCCCCGCGATCCGGTCACGGCCCGTTACAACGAAGGCTTTCACCGCTATTTCCCAAGGGTTCTCTGGCAGGTGCCGGCATCGGCCTTCGCACTTGAAAAACAGAAACTCGCCCGCAAGGGCCTGCCCTGGACCGACCTGTCCAACCCCTTCTTTCGCTACTGGGCCCTACAGGGCGTGATGCTGGTGCTTGCCCTTGTCGTTGGCGGTTGGGTCGGGCTTCTCCTGTTCCTCTGGCAGGCCTACATCGCGATCTGGCAGCTCGAGCTGGTCAACTATGTCGAACACTACGGCCTGACCCGCAAACACCTGGGCGAGGGAAAATACGAACACGTCATGCCGCACCATTCGTGGAATGCCGCGCACAAGGCCTCGAACTGGCTGTTGATCAACCTTCAGCGCCACTCTGACCATCACTACAAGCCCGACCGCCGCTTTCCGCTGCTACAGAACTATACCGATGCCGACGCGCCGCAGTTGCCCTATGGCTATCCGATCATGACCATGGCGGCGATGGTGCCGCCGATCTGGAAACGTGTGATGAACCCGCGCGTGCGCAAATGGCGGGGCATGTACTATCCGGAAATCACGGACTGGCACGCCTACAACAAGGCAAAGACGCCGATGCCGCGTTAAACCTCGTGGTCGCTGGGCCGGCCCAGCGCCCAAACCGTCAGCTTCTGCTCGACCCCGCGAATGTCCTGTTCTTCGAACCTGCGCAGGCCCGCCAGGCATTCGTGGCCGCCTTCGCGGATCACCTCGGCCCGCATTCCATCCGAAATCACCACCCGTGCATTCAGCCCACGGGTCAGGGCCTCAAGACGGCTCGCGATATTGACGGTGTTGCCGACGACCGCGAACTCAAGGCGGTGCGCGCCAATATCCGCAAGAACCGCCGGACCATAGTGAACTCCGAACCCGACACGCAGTGGCGTCTGGCCACGGGCAATGCGGTTGTTGTTCCATTCATCCAGCGCATCCATCATGTCGTGCACGCAGCGCAGCGCATTGATGGCATCATTTTCGGTCGGCTTGGGCGTGCCGAACGTTACCATAAGCCCATCGCCAAGGTATTTGTCCAAGGTGCCGTTGTGGGCAAACACGGACTTTTCCATCAAGCCGTGGAACTCTCGCAACGTCTTGATCACCTCTTCCGGATCACGCGCTGCCGCGTATTCGGTGAAATGCACGATATCGACAAAAAGAACCGCAATATCGTGGCTGCGAATTTGCTTGAGCGGTTCATCGTTTGTCGAAAGCTCCTCAACCACGTTGGGCGAGAAGTAGCGGGACAGGTTGGTGCGCTCGCGTTCAAGCGCCGCGTTCGAACGCAAAAGACGGTTGGACCGGCGCACCGAAACGGCAAGCGTCAGGGCAACAAGGAGGAACAGCACAATTTCCTGAATACGGCGGTCAAACTGAAAGCTGGTCGGATCCATGATATAGGCCATGGCCTCGCGTTCGCCATATGCCGCGCGCACGGCCGCGCTCAGCTCTTCCTGCGGGGCAGCGAACCACCACGACACGAAGGTCGCAAAGGCCCACATACCGGACGTCCAGGTGCCGATCGCAATCACCGTGCGCCAGGAATAGGCCATGGTGCCCAGCGCCAGGATAATGAAGAAGTACTTGAAGTTGTCGAACTGGAACTGCATCGCCTGTGGCCAGTCGTGCACACTCAACGGGTTCGGCACAACCATACCAATCGTCATGATCGCGAGATCGAAGAAGATCAAAAGCAGTTCGACACGCGACAGGCCCACCTTCGCATAACGCAGCATCAGGAAGCCGTTCAAAGCGATCAGCAGCAGGATGCACTCGTAGAACAGAACCTCTGGCCAGGGCACCATGAACAACATCAGAATGCCGACAACGAACATCGCGAACCAGCGCGCCCGCACGGCCATCACAAGCCCTTCGCGTTTGTGATGGGCGATCACGTTTTCGGTGTATTCGTATTCCGGCGTTCCTTCTTCCGGCAGTTCGTAAGACTGGTCCTGAAAAAATCTCATAAGTGGGGATCGCGCCATCGCGTAGGCCTCGCCGGTTGTTCTTGCGAATATAGGACGCAACTACCGCTTTTGAAGAGTCAAAAAACCCCGCCGTGAACCGGCGGGGCAAGTCATGGTGCCACGTGTAAGTCAGTCCACTGGCACCGGCGGTATAAGTTATCTGTAGATCAGTTCGGCCTTTCGGCCATTTCCTCTCGAATCTGCTGACGCAGAACATCGATAGAAACTTTTTTGCCATCCTGCTGGTAGGACCAGTAGGTCCAGCCATTACAGCTCGGCGCCCCCTCAAGGTGGGCTCCGACCTGGTGGATCGACCCTTTGACGTCATCTCCAATCAGCGTGCCATCGGCCCGCACCTTGGCCTTGTGGCGGCCATTGATCGAATAGAGATTTTCGCCGGGTCGCAGCATGCCCCGCTCGACCAGTTGGCCGAAAGGTACACGCGGCGCCGCCCGCTTGCTCGTTGATACCTCGAGGGCTTCACGGTCAAACTTGCGGATGTTCTTGATGCGTTTCTCGGCAACCTTGCGGTAGGCCTCTTCGCGCTCGATACCGATGAAATCACGGCCCAGCATCTTGGCAACCGCACCCGTGGTGCCGGTGCCAAAGAACGGGTCCAGAACGACATCACCCGGATTGGTGGCCCCAACCAGCACACGATGCAGAAGGCTCTCGGGCTTCTGGGTCGGGTGTGCCTTGTCGCCGTTTTCGTCCTTCAGACGCTCATGCCCGGTGCAGATCGGCAGAACCCAGTCGGAACGCATTTGAATACCTTCGTTCAGCGCCTTCAGCGCCTCATAGTTGAAGGTGTATTTCGATCCCTCGTCCTTCGACGCCCAGATCATGGTTTCATGCGCATTGGTGAACCGCTTGCCACGGAAGTTCGGCATCGGGTTCGACTTGCGCCACACCACATCGTTCAGGATCCAGAAGCCCTGGTTCTGCAGTTCCGCCCCAAGACGGAAGATGTTGTGGTAGCTGCCGATCACCCAGATCGCACCGTTCGGCTTGAGCAGGCGGCGCGCCGCCTTGAGCCATTCACGGCTGAACTTGTCATAGGCTGCAAAGCTCGCGAACTGATCCCATTCGTCATCGACGGCGTCGACCTTGGAATTGTCGGGGCGGTGCAAATCGCCCTTGAGCTGGAGGTTATACGGCGGATCCGCAAAGATCAGATCGACCGAATTTTCCGGAAGACTGTTCATCACATCGATGCAGTCACCCGATAATATCTTATTCAACGGGAGCGCGGATGCGCCCTTCGCTTTGGGTTTGGTATTCATGCTCTGCCTCATTAACCGGCGCAATTTTTTGCGCTCTTTGGTTGCCTCTAGGATGAGTCAAAGCGGATTCGCCGTCAAATTGTTTTTTGAATCAGCACCTTACAATTTACTCTTGATACAAGATATTGTGTACCGGCTTGAAGGAACGCCTATGGTGTGGTGTCACACCCAGGTCTACCAGCGCATCTTTGTGTTTTTTCGAGGGATATCCGGCATTTGTTTCCCATCCATAGCCGGGAAACTGTTGCGCCAAACCCCACATGATCCGATCGCGGCAGATTTTTGCAACAATGGACGCGGCCGAAATCGAAAGCGATTTCGCATCCCCTTTCACCACTGCCTCGCATGATCCCGTCAGGCCTCTGGGAATCATATTGCCGTCGATCAACAAGTGGTCCGGTGCCACCGACAACCCCGCCACGGCCCGCTCCATCGCGAGGTGGCTGGCGCGTAGGATGTTCAATTCATCAATCTCTTCCACGCTGGCATGAGCAATCGAAACGTCTGCCGCTTCGAAGATCACTTCATAGAGGGCTTCCCGCTTCTTCGCGCTCAGCGCCTTGGAATCATTCAGCCCCTCTGGGATGTTCTGCGGGTCGAGAACCACCGCCGCCGCGGTCACCGGTCCGGCCAAGGGGCCGCGCCCCACTTCGTCGACGCCCGCAACACGGGTTGCCCCGTTCTTCAGGGCGAGCTGTTCAAGGGAAAAGTCAGGAGTTGTCATGCGGTCCGACAAACAGGATCACCGCGCCGAGCGCAACAAAAAACCCGGACGGCGCCTGCCATCCGGGTCTCAGGGACGAGGGATTGTCCCTTCTGCTCGACCTTAGAAACGTACGATGCGGTAGCCCTTGTTGCGCAGGCAGCGCGGATCGTAACCGCTGCGGAAGCCTTTCGGCGTGTTGGCCTGGGTGCGGCACACCTGCGGCAAGCTTGCGTTATAGCTGTAGTACCGGTTCAGACATTTGCGGTTCACCATCTCGACCTTGCCGGACCATGTCTTGTGTACGAAATGGCACTTGGCCGGCAGGTGATGGCGGTTGCGCGTCTTGTGCGGTTTGTAGTGGTGATGGCGATGCACGGTGTGCTTGTCGTTGTCACTCAGCGCCTTGCCGATGATAAACAGAGTGGCCAGACCAACCGCGATCTTGGCGGCATCATCCGAATCCGCGCGGGCCGGGGCGGCGCTAAAGCTGGTGACGGCGATGGAGGTTGCGAGAACGGCGGCGATGAACTTTCCAGAGATCGAGCGAAACATTGTTTGTCCTTTCAGGTGCGGATCAGGTTGGGCTGGCGTGTCGTGCCAGCAGCTTGTGCAACCAACCTGCGCTCACCCCCTCCAGACAGGCAATAACAGCGCCCTGTTATCCGATAACACGCCCCTGAAGCCCCTATTGTTATTGAATAACCCGCCGTTTCCGCGCAGGTTTGCAGACATGAAACAGATCCGCCTCATAACCCTTGCCGTCGCCCTCTCGGCCCTTCTTCCCGCAGTCGCATCGGCCGCCTGCTACGTCGAATACAAGGCCAAGCGCGACACGCCCTTTACCCTGGTCTATGATGTGGCCCAGGTGAACGGCCCCTGCACCAAGAAGGCCGCCAAGGCCAAGCTGCAGGCCCAGCTTGCCTCGCAGGGCCTGACCCTGCTCAAGGTACTGTCCGTCACCGAACGCTGACCAAGACAAGGGAGAAGGCCTTGGCCGACCAGACAATCCTAGCCGCCGATTCCCGCCGTTCCGGCAACCGTCTCGTGATTGGCGGGCTTGCGGCCATCGTTGCGATCCTCGGCATCGCGGCGATCCTGCTGTTCTTCAACCTGCCTGATGCCAACGCCTTCAACGCCCGTGTCGAGCAGATTTTTGTCGAGAATGACAACCTGACCTCGGATGCCGAGATCAAACTTCTTGAAATCCTCGCGCGCTCCGGCACCGCCTTCTCTGACGTGTTGATGTCCTACCGCGTGGTGATCTTCGTCCTTTTGGTTTTCTCCACCGCCATGCTGATTGCCGCGCTGGTCTTTCTCGTGATGCTGATCGTCATGAATCGCCGAATGGCCACCATCGAACGGTCCGGTATTCAGGTCAGTTCTCTCCTGATCAGCCGCGAAGAGAAAACCGTCTACCTCAACAACATGGGTTTCAAGCTGACCGAGGCCGCGATGGAGACCCTGTCGATCCTGGCCGAGGCGCGGATGGATGACGACGTTCTGAGCGGGGCAGAGATCGAGGCGATCATTTCGGGGAAATCGGCCGCCGACTGCGAAGAAGCCGCCGGTGCCACCCGCATCAAACGCCTGCGGGACGGGCTTGGCAACCAGCTCGTCAGCGAGTTGCTGGTGAAGAATATCGCGCGCAAGGGATACATGCTCTCGATCGACAAAGAGGTGATCCGCGTCCTCTAGGATCACGCCGCCGCACGATCTTTTGACATCCTCTCCCTTGGCAAACAGGCTTGCGATCCTCATCTTTGAAGTTCCCAGGCACCCTTGCGAAAGTGAGACAGGTCATGAACGCTCCACTCCGGGATACCAATCAGGACTATGCCATTCGCATTGACCCCCTAAAGGGGGTTGTTCGGGCGTGGCATGGGGAAACGCTCCTTGCGGAAAGCTCCAACGCCAAGGTGATGTACGAAACGCGGTTAAGCCCGACGATCTATTTCCCGCGCGAAGATGTTTGCATCGACCTCTCCGACCCCAGCCGCCTGCAAACCTTCTGTCCCTTCAAGGGCACGGCGACCTACCGCGATATCCTGTTTGCTGAGAAGACCAAGCCAAACGGCGTCTGGAGCTACGACTCCCCGATGCCTGAGAGCTTCCAGATCGCAGGCCATGTCGGCTTTATGTCAGACACCGAATTGCGCATCGATCTGGGCAGCAACGCGCTGAACCCGCCGAAAGAGGGCAACATCAGCGGCCCGATCGTTGACTGGCTGATGCGCGGGGCCTCAAGCCACAAGACCCCCGAAGACCTGACCCGCGCACTGGCGGAAAAGCTCCTTGAACACGGCGTCGCCATATCCCGCCTTTCGATCATGATCTGGTCCCTTCATCCGATGATCGCGGGCCGTCACTACATCTGGAACAAGGGCGTGGAAGAGCTTTCGACCTTTGCACCGTCCTACGAAATCCATGATCACCCCGCGTTTGTCGACAGCCCGCTTGATCACGTCTCGCGGGGTCTTGGTGGCGTGCGACAGCGCATCGGTCCCGACGCCAAGGACGACCACTATGGAATCATCGCCGACCTGCGGGAACAGGGGGCAACCGACTATGTTGCCATGCCATTGCAGTTCTCGGACGGGCAAACCAATGTCCTGACCCTGACCTGCGATCACCCGGACGGTTTCACCACGGCCAATCTCGGCCTGATCTTCGAATGTAGTGCCATCATCAGCCGCTTGTTCGAGGTGTTCACCCTGCGCGAAAACTCGCAAAGCCTGCTGGAAACCTATATCGGCAAACGTACCGGCGCCCGCGTTCTGGGTGGCGAAATTCGTCGTGGCGATGGGGACGAAATCGATGCCGCCATCATGTTCTGCGATCTGCGCGGCTCCAGCCGGCTGGTCACGGAAATCGGTCAGGGCAGCTATATCGATACTCTCAACCGCTTTTTCGAAACCGCCACGGATGCCGTGCACGAACATGGTGGCGAGGTTCTGAAATTCATCGGTGACGCGGTTCTGGCTGTTTTCCCGGCAGACGGGGATCCCGATCGTGCGCGCGATGAATCCCTGGCCGCCGCCCGCGAGATCGTCTCCCGCCTGTCCAAGCTTGAGGATGTCGCCTTTCCGGTCGAATGCGCCATCGGTCTGGCCTATGGCCGCGTGACCTATGGCAATGTCGGATCGCAGGAGCGTTTGGATTTCACCGTGATCGGTCACGCCGCAAACGTCGCCGCCCGTCTTGGAGATCACGGTAAAACCTGTGGCCACCGTATCGTGGCAACCGCGGATTTCGATGCCCCGGAAAACGCCACCAAGGCGCTGGGGGATGTGATCCTGCACAACGTGCCTGCGCCCGTCACCTGCATCGCCGTCTCGGCCGACCTTTGCTGTTCTGAGTGAACCCGCCGTCCAAGCGGACAAAGGAAAAGGGGCCGCAGCATGTACTGGCGGCCCCTTTCCGTTCGCATTCCGATTGATCAATCTATCGCCAGTTCCGTGATCTCGCGGCGGAACGGCAGGGCATCGCCGATGTCCTCGCCATCCAGTTCACGGGCATAGCGGTGACCGGCGTATGTGGCCCAGGCAATCGGCCCGGGCGCGTTGGCATCGCCGATGATCTTGACCGATTTGATCCCCGCATCCGCCCAATCGGCCTGCCGCGCCTTGAGATCAACAAACACCTCGTTGTTTTCGATCTTCGAGGACACCATGACCACGGCGTCACAGCCAAAATCGACATTGGTATCGGTAAAGCTGCAGTTCGATTTCACATGCCCCTTGGCGATCTCCGAAACACCGCGGTTGAGAACGATGGTCACGCCCATCTCGGCAAGCCGCTTGTGAATGGTGTGCTGCTCAAGCGTGTTGTTGGTCCATTCGCTCAGATAGGCCGCAGGCGTGATGATGGTCACATCGCAGCCTTCCTTGGCCAGAAGCTCTGCAAGCACCCCGCCCATATAGTAGTGGTCATCATCGTAGATCACGACCTTTCCACTTGGCCGTTTGCCATCCATGATGTCATCCGGCGTGAAAATCGGCATGGTCGGATCGGTGGCAAAAGGCACGACATGCTGTCGGCTCACCCCGTCACGGCGCCACTTGGCTCCCGTCGCGATACAGACGTTTTCGAACCCGAATTCAAGGATGCTCTCGGCGTCCAGCGGGCTGTCGAAATAGGTCTCCACGTTCGGCTTCTGGCTGATCTGATACTCGCGGTAATCGACAACGCGCCCCCAGGCCGACAGGCCCGGCAAATGCCGCTCTCGTGCGACACGGCCACCAATCTCTGTCTTGGCCTCGGCGATTGCCACGTCATAGCCACGCTCTGACAACGCCCGCGCCGCTTCGAGACCTGCCGGACCAGAGCCCACCACAAGCACGTTGTCGCTTGTGCCTTTGGCGTTCATCTTCTCGGGGTGCCAGCCCTTGCGCCACTCTTCCATGAAGGTCGGGTTCTGGGTGCATCGGCTGATCGACATCGTCATGTCGCCGGTTATGCAGATGTTGCAGCCGATACACTCGCGAATGTCCTCGATCCGGCCTTCTTCCACCTTCTTGGGCAGAAACGGATCGGCAATCGACGGGCGCGCACATCCGATGAAATCCAGAACCCCCGACTTGATCTGTTTGACCATCACGTCAGGCGAGGTGAACCGCCCGACGCCTACAATCGGCTTTTGCGTGAATTCGTGGATCCCCTTGACCAATTCATGCTGCGCGGCTTCCTCCTTGAAACGACTGGGGCCAGAGCAGTCTTCCCAGGTGCCCTGCGCAAGATCCCAGAGGTCGGGAAGGTCCTTGTTCATTTCGACAAAGTCGCGCACCTCGGCATTGGAAAACCCAAGATCCCCGATGGTCTCGTCCAGGCTGACCCGCAATGTAATGGCAATCTGGTCGCCCACCGCATCGCGAATATCGGCGATCACCTCGTTGACAAAACGCGATCGGTTTTCGAGCGATCCGCCATATTCATCAGTCCGGTGATTGGTGGCGCGGCTCAGGAAGTGCTGGAAAATGCCAAAGCCATGCGCACCATAAAGACAGACCAGATCAAAGCCCGCCATCTTTGACCGTTTGGCCGCATTCACGAACCAGCGGCGCAGATCCCGGATGTCGCTCTTGTCCAGGGCGCGCGCCTGAACCGGATCGTTGGTAAAGGTGCGGATCGGCTGGGCGGATACGGCAAGGGGCACTTCCTTGGTGTATAGGTTCGGCCCGTTCACACCGGAATAGGCAAGCTGGATACCCGCCAGCGCCCCGTGTTCCTTCATCTTTTCCGACATCTTGCGCAGCTGGGGAATGTCCTTGTCTTCCCACAGGCGCAGTTCGATGAAAGGCGTGATCTCCGAGGTGTGGTGCATTTCGCACTGCTCGGTAAAGATCACCCCCCAGCCGCCTTCCGACTTGATGCCGCGCATCGCCGCCGCGGCCGAGGGATCACGATAACCGCCTCCATTACAATGCGGCACCTGATAGAAGCGGTTCTTGGCTGTATGGGGTCCGATCTTCGCCGGTTCGAAAAGTATGTCGTAACGTGGGTCGCGCATCCTGGCCTCCTTCGTAGACTGTGTCGGCAGGCACAAAGAAAGGCGTTTCGAAACGGCCCTTCTCTATACCTCTCAAATTCACTATTATTTCTAAGTTGCGAAAAATGAGGGGTATATACCCCCTAAGAGGTATACCCGCCCGATGGCCGACGTTTCCCAAATCAAACTGGCACGTGCCATCGACACGCTGTCCGGTGACGGCTTCGAAGCCGCGCTCTTTGATTGGCTCGCCTCTGTCTGCCCGCTCGACAATGCCACCATGATCGCCTTTTTCGAGGATCGCGGCCCCGAGGTCTTCTTCTCCAAAGCCGAGGAGCGCCGGGTCTTTGCGCAGCTGGAAAGCGATTATCTCCGCGGGGCCTATCTGCTTGATCCGGTCTATACACTTCACACCGAGGCCGCTGGCGAGGGCCTCTACCGGTTGCTCGACATCGCCCCCGACCAGTTCACCCGCAACGAATACTTCGCGAACTACTACCGGCGCACCACGCTGATTGACGAGTTGATCTTTCTCTCCCGTCCCGCCCCCGGTGTATCGGTGACGATCTGCGTAGGGCGGGATGCCTCTTCCCGCCGCAAGTTTTCTGCCCGCGCCCGTGCCATGATGCAGGACGTGGCCCCGATTGTCGTGTCTCTTGCCAATCGCCACTGGGACAACCTGCGCTCGGAACGCGGGCAGGACGACAGCCAAGTGGCAGAGGGCCTGCGCGCCACCCTCACCAAAAGCCGCGGAATCTCACTCAGCCCAAGACAGGCCGAAATCGCCCTGCTGATTCTCCGTGGCCACTCTTCAACCTCGATCGGCCTCAATCTCGGCATCAGCCCGCAAACCGTGAAAGTCATCCGCAAACAGCTCTATCGCAAGTGTCAAATTTCATCCCAGGCCGAGCTATTCTCGCTCCTTAGCCCTTATTTATTGGGCATTTGACTAGCTTTGAGAAATTTGAAGCAAGGATGAGAAAGACGGTAATTTAACAAAACAAGATCGTGTGGGACGTTTTTGGAAAGACGCGCAAGGGACGCCGAAAGGCTTCTTCAGGCTCAGAATTGGAATGGTAGGCCGCTTCGGCGCCACCCGGCCCGCTTGGTCCATGTGCCAAGTGCCGACATGCTTTTTCTATTCGATGCCCGCTCTACCACTATGAACCTGTGAAAAGGGATGCAGCATATGGCGATTGAAAAAGTAGACACCCTTGTGGTCGGAGGCGGTCAGGCCGGAATCGCCATGAGCGAACATCTCGGCAAGAACGGTATCGAACACCTCGTCCTTGAAAAAAACCGCATTGCCGAAGCGTGGCGCTCGGGCCGCTGGGATTCCCTCGTGGCCAATGGCCCGGCCTGGCACGACCGTTTCCCCAATCTCGAATTCAGCGATTGCGGACCCGACGAATTCCCCGGCAAAGAGCGTGTTGCAGACTATCTGGTCGAATATGCGGGCAAGGTGAACGCCCCCATCCGCACCGGCGTGGAAGTCACGAACGCGGCCCGAACCGCAGATGGAAGCGCCTTTCTGGTCGACACCTCGGAAGGACAGATCGAGGCCAAGCACATCGTCGCCGCCACCGGCGCGTTCCAGACGCCCGTGATCCCTCCCATCGTTCCGGCAGAAGCACAGCTGGAACAGGTACACTCCTTCCACTACCGCAACCCGGAACAACTGCCCGAAGGCGCGGTCATGGTAGTGGGTGCGGGCTCGTCCGGTGCCCAGATCGCCGACGAGTTGAACCGCGCAGGCCGCAAGGTGTTCCTCTCGGTTGGTCCGCACGATCGCCCGCCACGCGCCTATCGCGAACGCGATTTCGTTTGGTGGCTGGGCGTCCTCGGCCTCTGGGATGCCCCTGCCATGAAGCCCGGCACCGAACATGTCACCATCTCGGTCAGCGGGGCCTATGGCGGGCAGACGATGGATTTCCGTCGCCTTGCCGGTGAAGGCGTCACGCTGGTTGGTCTGACGGACAGCTATGAGAATGGAAAGCTGACCTTCAAGGATGACCTTCAGGCCAACGTCGCCGGTGGCGACGCCAACTACAAGGAAATGCTCGATCTGGCCGATGCCTATGTCGCACGCACTGGGATTGACCTTCCCGAGGAACCCGAGGCCCGCAAGGCCTTTCCCGATCCCGACTGCCTGACCAACCCGATCCGCGAACTCGACCTCGCCAAGGAAGGCATCACCTCGATCATCTGGGCCACCGGCTTCCGTCAGGATTTCAGCTGGCTCAAGGTCGATGCCTTCGACGACCGTGGCGCGCCGATCCACCAGCGCGGCGTCTCAAAAGAGCCGGGCATCTATTTCCTTGGCCTGCCGTGGCAATCGCGTCGTGGCTCGACATTCATCTGGGGCGTCTGGCACGATGCAAAACACGTGGCCGACCAGATCGCCATCAAACATGCCTACATGGCCTACAAGGCGCCGTCACAGCGCTGATGGCCCCCTCACCAGACACACTTCTTCAACAAAGGCTCAAACATGGCCCACACACGCATTCGCAAGTTCAACACCAAGGAAACCTATCCTGAACAGAATCTCGACAACGATCTCTGTCAGGCGGTGGTGACGCAGGGCGGCAAAACCGTCTACCTGCGCGGCCAGTGTCCGCAAAACCTTGATGACGCGGTCAATATCGAAAGCCACGACCCGGTCGAACAGACCCACAAGGTGATGCAGAACATCAAGCAGCTGATCGAAGAATGCGGCGGCTCGATGGAACACCTCGTCAAGGTGGTCGTCTACATCACCGACGTGCGCCACCGCGAGGCTGTCTACCGCACCATGGGCGAATACATCAAAGGGGTTCACCCTGTATCGACAGGCCTTGTTGTCCAGGCGCTGGCACGCCCTGAATGGCTGGTGGAAATCGACGGCACCGCCGTCATCCCCGACTGATCTGCAAAGGGGCCACGCGCCCCTTTGTCAGCCTCCCCCCAAGCAACCCTAAGAGGACTTCGACGTGACATTCTCCCTGGTGGCCCGCTGCGCTGAAACCGGCATGTTCGGTATGGCGATTTCATCTTCCTCCCCCGCAGTGGCCGCCCGCTGTGCCTTTGCCCGTGCCGGTGTCGGCGCGGTGGCCTCGCAGAACGTCACCGACCCAAGCCTCGGCCCGCTGGCGCTTGATCTCATGGAAAGCGGGCTGAGCGCCGCCGACGCCATCGCCGAAGTTCAGGCACGCGGCAAGTTCATCGAATACCGTCAGGTCCTCGCGGTTGACCGGAACGGCGCAACGGCCATCCATTCCGGCCCCAACTCACTTGGGATCTGGACGCAGGCCCAGGGCGACAATGTCGCGTCGGGCGGCAACCTTCTTGCCAATGACGGCATCTGTCAGGCCATCGTTGACGGCTTTGTCGGTGCATCCGGCCACATCGGCGACCGCCTGATCGCCGCGATGCGCGCCGGCCTCGCTGCGGGCGGCGAAGCCGGCCCCGTTCACTCGGCCGGCATGAAGATCGTCGACAAGGTAAGCTGGCCCGTCGCCGACCTGCGCTGTGACTGGACCGAAGACTGCCCGATCGAAGCCATCGCAACGGCATGGGACGTCTACAAACCGCAGCTCGAAGCCTACGTGCAACGCGCCCTCGATCCCCGCGAAGCCCCGTCCTACGGCGTGCCCGGCGACGAGTAAGACGCAAAAAACCAGAACAGGAGAGACGCATGCTGGACTATAGCCGCAGCGATTGGAAATCCCGTGCCGACGCGCTGACGTTTCGTGGTCAGGCGTTCATCGACGGCAAGTTTGTCGATGCTCAATCCGGCAAAACCTTCGACAGCATCAACCCCGCCACCGGCGAGATTCTGACCGCCGTCGCGGAAGGCGATGCCGCAGACATTGATCTGGCGGTGGCCGCCGGTCGCCGCGCTTTCGAAGACGGCCGTTGGTCTCGCATGGCACCGGGTGATCGCAAGGCCGTCTTGCTCAGGCTGGCAGAGCTGATCCGCGCCAACCTCGAAGAGATGGCGCTTCTGGACAGCCTCGACATGGGCAAACTGGTGACTGACGCTGCCACCATCGACGCCCCCGGCTCGGCACATTTCTTCCAGTGGTACGCCGAGGCCATCGACAAGGTATACGACGAAGTCGCGCCCACCGGCCCCGGTGACCTCGCCCTCGTCAGCCGCGTGCCGCTTGGCGTTGTCGGTGCTGTCACGCCGTGGAACTTCCCCCTCGATATGGCCACCTGGAAAGCCGCTGCGGCCCTTGCCGCTGGTAACTCCGTTGTCCTGAAGCCTGCCGAACAATCCCCCCTCTCGGCCCTGCGCCTTGCCGAACTCGCCGCCGAAGCAGGCGTGCCCGACGGCGTCTTCAACGTCGTGCCCGGGCACGGTGCAACCGCGGGCCGCGCGCTTGGTCTGCACATGGATGTGGATTGCCTCGCCTTCACCGGCTCCACCGCCATCGGCAAGATGTTCATGCAGTATTCCGGCCAGTCCAACCTCAAACAGGTCTGGCCCGAAACCGGCGGCAAATCCCCAAACCTCGTGTTTGCCGATTGCGAAGATCTCGACGCCGCTGCCGACATGGCCGCCTTTGGCATCTTCTTCAATCAGGGCGAGGTCTGCTCGGCCAACTCGCGTCTCTATGTCGAACGCTCGATCAAGGACGCCTTTGTCGAGAAGATGGTCGCCCGCGCCACCGCCACCCAACCCGGCGATCCGCTCGACCCCGCCTCCAAGATGGGGGCGATTGTCGACGAAAAGCAGACACAGGGCATCATGGGCTTCATCGAGGCGGGCAAACAGACCTCCAACCTTGTTGCCGGTGGCGAGCGTGTCTCGGTCGACGGAAAGGGCTGTTTCGTGCAGCCGACGATCTTTGACGATGTCCGCCACGACGATCCGCTGGCACGTGATGAAATCTTCGGCCCCGTCCTTTCGATCATCCCCTTCGACAGCGAGGAAGAGGCGGTGACGATGGCCAATGACAGCATCTACGGCCTTGCCGCCTCGGTCTGGACCGACAACCTCAGCCGCGCTTGCCGTGTGTCCGAACGCCTGCACGTGGGCACCGTTTCCGTCAACACGGTCGATGCTCTTTCGGCGCAAACGCCCTTTGGCGGCATGAAGCAATCGGGCTTTGGTCGCGATCTCTCTCTGCATTCTCTCGAAAAATACACCGCTCTCAAGACAACTTGGATAAAGTACAAGTCCTGAGCGGACCACTTCACCGGGAGACAGCGCAATGCCCTTCAGATTCACACTTCGCCAACTCGAATATTTCGTGGCCGTGGGAAAGACGGGCAGCATCGCTGCAGCCAGCGAGAAACTGAACGTATCGTCGCCGACAATCTCGGCGTCGATTGCCCAGCTGGAAGCCGAGTTTGCCCTGCCCCTGTTCGTGCGCGAGCATGCCAAGGGGCTGACGCTGACAAAAGGTGGCGAACGCTTTCTGCAGCGCACCGAAGTGATCCTGAAAGACGCCGAGAACCTTTCCGATCTTGCCGGAGAGATCACCGGAAACATTCAGGGCACCCTTTCGGTCGGCTGCCTTGTGACCTTTGCCCAGATCGTCCTGCCATCCCTGCGACGCAAGTTCGAAGATGCCCACCCGACCGCACGCATCGAACAGCGCGAACTCAATCAGGCAGACATCTTCAGCCAGCTGCGCAAAGGGGAACTCGATGTTGCCCTGACCTATGACCTCGACATTCCCCCTGATCTCGATTTCAGCCCGCTGGTCTCGTTGCCGCCCTATATCGCGGTGGCCGAAGATCACCCGCTAGCCAAGTTCAAGGAAATCACCATTGATGCGCTGCGCGGCGAACCCATGGTCCTGCTCGATCTGCCGCACAGCAGTGAATACTTCATGTCATTCTTCCACGAGGCCGGTTTCAAGCCAAACGTGACCGAACGGACCAAGGACATGTCGATCATGCGCAGTCTCGTGGCCAATGGCTTTGGCTTTTCCATTGCCAACGTCCTGCCGCTCAACAACCTGTCGCCGGACGGCAAGGTTCTGCGCTTCATTCCGCTGCCCGCTGACGCGCGCCCGATGCTGATCGGCTTGCTGCGCCCACGGAATGAAACCCCGACCAACACCCTGCAAGCCTTCGCCGATCACTGCCGTGAGATGATCGGCCCCGATCTCCTTGCCAGCGAGATAATTCCCGGCCTGACCGGTTAGAGGACATCCCCCCTTTTCACTTTCAACGGCTCCCCCATGTCACGCACTCTCGAAATTCTCGACCGCCTCATCAGCTTCGACACCGTCAGCCGCAATTCCAATCTCGAGCTGGCCGCCTATGCCGAAGATCTCCTGAAAAACTGCGGGTTTGCCGTCACCCGAATCTCAAGCCCCAATGGAGAGAAAACAGGCCTCTATGCGGAACTCGGCCCCGCCGGAGACGGTGTCATGCTCTCCGCCCATACCGATGTGGTTCCCGTCGACGGTCAGGACTGGACCCGCGATCCCTTCCGCCTCACCCGCGAACAGGATCGTCTTTATGGTCGTGGCACCACCGACATGAAAGGCTATGTCGCCTCCATGCTGTCGGTCGCAGAACGCGCCGCCAAGGCCAACCTGCGCGAGCCCCTGAAACTTGTCCTGTCCTACGACGAGGAAATCGGCTGTGTCGGCATTCAGGAAATGCTGGACCGTGTTGCCCCTCTGGTCGGCCAGCCACGTGCCTGTTTCGTTGGCGAACCCACCGAGATGCAGGTCGCCGTGGGCCACAAGGGCAAGGCCGCCCTGCGCGCCACCTGCTTTGGCCAGAGCGGTCATTCGGCGCTTGCCCCGACCTTCGTCAACGCCCTGCATCTTGCCGCAGACTTCATTGTCGAACTGCGCGATCTGCAACGGCACTACGCCACCAACGGACACCGCGATCCGGCCTATTCCGTGCCCTACACCACCATCCACGCTGGCGTTTTGAACGGCGGCACCGCCCTCAACATCGTGCCGGATCAGGCCACGATCACCTTCGAATACCGGTTTCTCGCCGCCGATCCCGCCCCGGCCATTCTGCGTGCCATCGAAGAGGCAGGCGAGCGCGCAGCGGCCGCCTACCGCAGCCAATGGGACGGTGCGCGGATCGAGATCGAACAATACAACGCCTACCCCGGTCTTGATGTGCCCGACACAGACTGCGTGATCGGCCTCGCGCAGAAACTGGCGCAAACCAATGAAACCACCAAGGTGGCCTTCGGCACAGAGGCCGGTTTCTTCAGCGAGCTGGGCATTCCCACCGTCGTCTGCGGCCCCGGCTCGATGGCGGGTCAGGGGCACAAGCCCGACGAATACCTGGCCCTGTCAGAACTCCAGTCCTGCGACGACATGATGGATCGCATCCTTCGGGACCTGAGCTTCTAACCCCCCCCCGAACGGGTCCCCGCCCACTCGGACACAACACAAAAAAAGCCCCGAAAGACCAAAGCCTTCCGGGGCAGATCTGCTGACGGGGAGTTCAGCGGTTACTTTTTGACGTTGGTCCAGATCTGGTCATAGACCTCCTGCACCTCTTCCGAGCACACCTCGATAAAGACACCCGGACCAGCCTTGGCATGCGGGTTCTTTTCTGGCTGCGTTGCCAGTGACGGATCAAGGAAGGTTTCCACGCCGGTCACGCCCGCGTTGTACTGGGCATAGTTGGTCACAGCGGCGATGTTTTCAGGCTCGAGCAGGAAGTCCATGAACTTGATCGCGCTGTCACGGTTCGGCGCATCCTTCAGCAGCACCACGTTGTCCATCCACGCCACATAGCCCTGAGTCGGATAGGCGTATTCGATGTTGGCACCTTCTTCACGCGCCTTGGCGGCGAAACCGTCATAGATTTGGCCAACGGCCGCATCCCCCGACACCAGCACTTCCTTGGCGGTGTCCGAGTTGAACGAGCTCCAGTGCTGCTTGGCGCCAACCAGCATGGCATTCAGCGCCTTGAGCTGTTCGCGGTCGGTCGAACACTGCGGGATGCCAAGGTGCAGCGCGGCCATCGCCAGAACTTCACCCTGCGAATCCAGCATGTTGATGCGGCCGCTCAGCTCTTTCGGCGGGTTGAACAGGATATCGGTGGTCTGGATGTCGCCACCATAGACATCACGGTTGACCGCAAAGCTGGTCGAGCCCCACTGGTACGGGATCGAGTGTTTGCGACCGGGATCAAAGCTCGGGTCTGCCCAGTTCGCCTGGATGTTGCCCTTGTTCTTCAACTCGCCGTCGGCAATCGTATCGAGCAGACCTTCGCCGGCCATGATCGACACCATGTAGTCACCGGGCACCGCCAGATCATAGGTGCCGATCGCACCGGCCTTGAGCGAAGCCAGCATCGCTTCGTTGCTGTCGTAGGTGTCCATGGTCACTTCAATGCCGGTCTCGGCGGTGAATTTGTCCAGAACCTCCTGCGGCATGTATTCGAACCAGTGATACAGCACCAGTTTGCCTTCGGCGGATGCCGCGCTTGCTGCGACGGTCAGGGCAAGGGCAGCAGCGCCCGATTTCAGAAGGGTTTTCATTGTTCTCTCCACTGTTGATTACTTTGTATTGTCGGATTTGCTCACGAAGTAACTGATCGTGACCATCAGGACGGACACGCCCAGCAGCATGGTCGAAATCGCCATGATATTGGGTTTCATGCCCTGCTTGACCGATCCGAAGATCGCGGTGGGCAGGGTCTCAACACCGGCGCCCTTGACGAAGTTCGTGATGATGAAATCGTCCAGCGACACGATGAATGCCAGGATGAAGCCCGAGATGATGCCAGGCATCATCAGCGGCACGAGGATCTTGGTAAAGGCCTGCCGCTTAGTCGCATAGAGATCAAGCGCCGCCTGTTCATAAGTATCCTCGACCCCCTGCATCCGCGCCGAGATCGGCAGATAGGCAAAGGGGATGCAAAAGGCCGTATGCGCCAGGATGATCGTCATCAGCCCCCGATCAAACCCGATCGAGTTGAAAAAGATCAGCGTGGCCACAGCCGTCACAATTTCCGGCACCATCAGTGGCAGGCTGATCAGGCCAAAGGACACTGTGCGCAGCTTGAACTTGCCGCCACGGATCATTGCCGTCGCCGCCAGCGTCGCGATCATGGTCGAAACCGTGGCTGCGATGATTGCAATGACAAAGCTGTTCAAGGCAGCGATCTTGAACTTCTCGCTTTCCGGGCCGGTGAACACATCCACGTACCAGCGCAGCGAAATGCCTTCCCAGTTGGTCAACGAGACCGAGGCGTTGAAACTGTAGATCGTCACCACCACCAGCGGGGCATAAAGCACCAGCAGGCAAAGCATCGTGATCGCCTTGAAGCCACCATAGGTCTTGATGTCGAACTTTGCAGATTTGGACGTCGCCATTGCTTATCCCTCCGCTTTCTCGGCCCGCGCCTGTTGCCGCGCGTAAAGCAGCAACAGCACCAGCACCATTGTCATCAGGATCATCGAAGCCGCCGCACCGAACGGCCAGTTGCCTGCGTTCCCCTTGAACTGTTCCTCGATCAAGGAGCCGATCATAAAGTTCTTCGCACCGCCCAGCAGGTCAGGCGCAAGGAACGACCCCATCGAAGGCACGAAAACAAGGATACACCCCGCGATCACCCCCGGCTTTACCGCCGGCAAAAGCACCCGGCGCAGCGTGACCCACTTTGTCGCGTAAAGGTCCGCCGCAGCTTCAGACAGCGAGAAGTTATAGCGTTCCACCGCCGCATAGATCGGCAGAACCATGAAGGGCAGATAGGAATAGAACAGGCCCAGCTGCACGGCAAAGTTGGTATTGACGATATGGATCGGACTGTCGATCAGCCCGATGTTGATCAGAAAGTCATTCAACGGCCCCTGATCACGCAGCAGGAACTTCATGCTCACGGTGCGGATCAGAAGGTTGACCCAATAAGGAATGGTGATCAGGAACACCCACATCGGACGGGTATGTTCAGGCCGCGTTGCGATGAAATAGGCCGTCGGGAAACCGATTGCGAGGCTCAGAAGCGTAGCCGTCCCGGCCTGCCAGATCGACCGCCAGAAGATCTGCAGATAGGTCCATTCGATTGTGCAAGGCTCATCCCCGAACAGGCCCCGATCACAGAAAAACTGGTCATAGGCCGCGAGACTGAACTCCCAGATCACCCCGCCCCTGAACTCTTTGGTCAGGAAGGAATAGACCAGCATCATCGCCACGGGCGCGAGAACAAGGATGCTCAAAGTCACCCATGCCGGCATCAAAAGCCAGGTCCGCGCCTCCTTGTAGGTGTCGGTGGTTGCGCTGCCGCCGCTTGCCGCCCCGCCCGCCATCAGTCAATCAGGAGGCGCGCCGCCCCCTTCTCCATGTTGACGAACATGTCGGTGCCCGGTTCGAAAATCCGCTTGTTGCCACGATCCGAATTCGACGTCCGCACGACGAAATCGGGCGCATCATCCAGCTCGACGATGGTCGAGATGTCGGTGCCGATAAAGATGTTCTCCTTGACGCGCCCATGCAGGCTACCGTCTTTCTCCGGCTCGTTCGACATGTAAAGACGCTCGGGCCGGATCGACATGTGCACCTTGGAGCCAACGCCGATCCCGTCAACCGCATCACAGGTCAGTTCATGCCCACCACCCAGATGACAGACCGCCCGCCCGCTTTCGATCTTGTCGACCGACACTTCCAGCAGGTTTGTCTCGCCGATGAAATCTGCGACGAACATGTTACGCGGACGTTCGTAAATGTCGGTCGGCGCACCAAGCTGCTGCAACTCACCCGCCGACATTACCGCGATCCGGTCTGACATGGTCAGGGCTTCTTCCTGATCGTGGGTCACGAAGATAAAGGTGATGCCCGTTTCACGCTGCAAATGCTTTAGCTCGAGCTGCATCGCCTTGCGCAGTTTCAGATCAAGCGCCGAAAGCGGCTCATCAAGCAAGAGAACCTTGGGGCGTGGCGCCAGCGCACGCGCCAGCGCCACACGCTGCTGCTGGCCGCCCGAGAGCTGAGACGGCTTGCGGGCAGCGAATTGGCTAAGTTGCACGAGCTCCAGCATCTCGCCCGCCCGCGCCCGGGCTTCCGATTTCGAGCTTCCGCGCATTTCGAGGCCGAAGGCCACGTTGTCGAGAATGGTCAGATGCGGGAACAGCGCATAGTTCTGGAACACGGTGTTCACCGGCCGCTTGTTGGGCGGCAGGTTCTCGATCTCGTCGCCGTAGAGGAAAATCTCGCCCTCGGTCACATCTTCAAAACCGGCAATCATCCGCAAAAGCGTGGTCTTCCCACAGCCCGACGGACCCAGCAGCGTGAAGAACTCATTGTCCCTGATCGACAGCGAAATCTGTTTCAACGCGGTGAAGTCACCGTATCGTTTCACAGCATCTCTCACTTCGATCGCGTTCGTGTCGTTTCCTGACAATTGCGCCTCCATGCTCACGCGAACCTTTCACATGACAATAATTCACGGGCGACAGGCGCAGAAATTACTAAGTTTCGCAGTCGACGTTAGGCGCTAACTAAGCAAGTTAATGGCCCTCATAAGTCTATGAAAACGCCACGTATTCCAAGAATTAATCACTTTGGAGACAGAGGTCCGCCACGGCGGCTACACCACCGAAATAGGATATGCCTACGCCATGACCACATCCCTCGGCTAAGCCAATGAGATCGCGGCCCATGCGCGGACCAAGGGGGATTCGCAGCCTGTTTTTCAGAGAGCGATTGGCGTCTTTCCGGCAGAAATTCCCAGAAGGTCATCGACGATTTTCCGGAACAAACCGATCACGTCTGGCAACAGGTCATCGGGAAAACCATAGTCCGGATTGTGCAACTGCGGCTGCCCTTCTCCCGACCCGACATAGACCATGGCCGCAAGGGCACCGTCGTCGCCAAACCGGCCAAAGTCCTCTGACCAGCGCATCGGCACGTCCATCTCGTGCGTCGCAAGCGCAATCGACTTGGCTGCGGTGCGGGCAATCTCGGTGGCCCCGGCATCGTTGACCACCGACCGGAACACGTCATGCCACTGCACCTCGACCCGCAGGTCGCCACGCACCCGTTCGACCTCGGCCAGCGCATCGGCAATAACCGTCTCCATCCGCTCGTTCGACATGGTGCGCAGCGTTACGCGCAGCTCGCCATCCGCGGGCGCAATGCCAAAGGTCGGCTCTCCCAAGGCGGCATGGGTCAGCGTCGCAAGCGCAAAATCCTCCTCCCCGATCACGCCCTGGCTCAGGGCAGGCAGACGTGCCATCAATGACGCCATCGCCGACGCCGGAGACAGCCCATCCTCGGGCGCGGCCGCATGAGAGCTGCGGCCTTCGAACAGGATCTGCATTCCCCGAGAGGCACAATTCCCTGCCCCGGCCCGCAGCCCGACCTCGCCCAGCGGACGACCCGGCACGTTGTGATAGGCAAAGGCATAGTCCGGCCGGATTTCCGGCCAGCGCGGGTCTTCGATCACGGCCTTGGCTCCGGCTCCGGTTTCTTCGGCCGGTTGGAACAACAGGATAACGCGCCCTTTCGCTGGCCGCTTGGCAAGATGCATCGCCACGCCAAGGATCGACACCATGTGCCCGTCATGCCCACACAGATGCCCCTTGCCCTCGATCTCGGACACGTAGGGCAGGTCACTGATCTCACGGATCGGCAACCCGTCCAGTTCGCACCGTAGCAAAACCGTCGGGCCATCCTCCCGCCCGGCAAACTCGGCCGCGACGCCATGGCCCCCCAGACCCCGCCAGATACGATCCGCCCCCAGCGCCTCAAGCTCCTGTGCGATACGCTCGGCGGTCCAGGCCTCCTCTCCCGAAACCTCCGGATGTCGATGCAACTCATGGCGCAGCGCGATCAACGCCGACATCTGATCCTTGGAAAGCGCGACCATCCCAACCTCTTCCGATATTCCGTTACCCAAAGCAGACCGATGTCTCCGACATCCGGCCCCGACGGTCAGAGGAGACCTAGCCGTCGGGAAAAGGCAATCGGAAAATTCCGATCTCGTGGTCGAGACCGCGGATCGCATGATCCCCAAGCGCCTCGACCTGCGCCGAAACATGCCGGGCGACATCCGCCGTCAACAGGCAGGTCTCGTCCTTCTCCTTGCATAAGCCCTGAACCCGCGCCGCGACATTCACCGCCGGGCCGACAACCGTGAAATCCAGCCGGCCCGGGCTTCCGATGTTGCCAAATGTCACCTCGCCAAAGTCCACGCCAATCACAAAGGCGATCTCTTCGCCCCCGTCACGGCGGCGGGCCGCGTTATACTCCTGCAAGTTGCCCATTGACCGCGACGCGGCCGAAACCGCCGCTTCGCAGGCCTGTGCAGCCCCTGTTTTATCCTCGAAAACAGCCAGCACACCATCGCCCATGAACTTCAGGACATCGCCGCCCGCATCCTGCACAGGGCCAACAACCATCTCAAAATAGTCGCCCATCACTTCAAGCAGCCGCGCTTCCGTCCAGGTTTCCGATTTGGCCGTGAACCCCCGCAAATCCGCAAACAGGATCGCCGCGGACACCGTCTTGTGCTCGCCACGCCGGATATGTCCCTGCCCGATCTCCCGCGCCGGACCGTCCCCAAGGTAGGTCTGCAACAGGCTGACCTGCGACTTGCGCATGGCAATCGGCTCAAGCGCAGAGGCCAGCGCGTGTCGCGTGGCTTCGATCATCGCCACCTGTGCGTCGGTGAAACCGTCCGGGCCTGTTGTAGAAAAACTGGTACCCTGCACCGCGCCATCGCCGTACTCCAGCGGCATGGCAAGGAAATCCGTCACCCCATTTTCCGCCAACTCGACATAGACGCTGTGGGCATCGGACAAATCCATATCCATCAATCGCTTTCGCAGGCTGGAACGCGTTGCGACGACATGCTCGAACGGGCTTCCCCTCCAAGCCTGCGTATCCAGAATTCCGGCGTCAACCGTATAGGTCTGCGTGCCCTCGGGTGCCCAGATGATCCCCCACGCGCTGATCAGAGGGTTGGAATAGCGTTGCCCGATCCGCACCCGCGACAGGGGAATGCCCATGCGCTGAAGGCTCTCGCAATAGGTCGAAACGATCTGGATTTCATCGCCAAGCAGCCGCCCGTCCGAGATCAGCCAACCATTCAACGCGTCTATCGATTGCATCTTGCACACCTCTGCGCCCGAAACCACAGAAGCCGCGCCCATCTGGTCGCGGCTTCCCGTTCAAGAACAATAGCCGGTTTGCGTCATCGCAAGAACCGCAAAATCAGCCGACGATCAACTGCTTCAACTGAAGGGCTTCATGTTCCAGCTCGGTCAGCCGGAAATTGACGACGTCGCCAATCGTGACCATGCCAACCAGTTTGCCGTCATCCGTCACCGGCATGTGGCGGAAACGGCCGGCAGTCATGCGCTGCAACACCGAGATCAGCGCCTCGTCAGGGCTACAGGTCTCGACTTCCCTGGTCATCACGTCCTTGACAAGCTGGGGCAGGGTCTGGCCAGGCGTATCCGCCAGCTTGCGCACGATGTCACGTTCCGACAGCAGGCCACACAAGGCCCCACTCGCATCCGTGGCCAGCACGGCACCAATGCCCTTGTCGCGCAGCAGTTCAACCGCCTGATGCAGCGTTTCGTCAGGATTGATCGTGAACACCGCGTTGCCCTTGCCCGCGAGAATGGCCGCCACGGTCGCCATGCCGGACTGAGTGTTGGACGAGGCGCTCTGGCTCTGGCTGCTTTGCTTGGCTTGGTCTTGGCGCTTCGGTGCCTGGTAAGATGCTGGCATACGGCTATTCCTTCACGATTGTCATTTCTTTCAGCCTGCCGCATAACCCCCACTCAGGTAAAGTGGAGATTGGCGTGACCGGGATAACCCTGCCCCCCCTTGTCGCAACGGTGCTGTTCGTGTTGGCCTGCCTGTCCGGCTACCAGTATCGCCGGGTGTGGAAAACCGAAGGGCCGCGCTGGCAGCTTTGGCTCTATGGCCTGTTTACGGCCATCGCCCTTCTGGTGCTTGGATTTGTTCCGCTGTCCACGGTGAGCTAGGCGCGTTACGCCTCGCTCTGCATCTGGTCCATCATCTTCTTGGCGCGCGGGCATTGCAGACGCTCGCGCAGGGGGCTGTCAGGGTCGATATCCTTGCTGCACACAACGCATTTGTCTGCGCCGCTGATTGCATTCAGGCCACCACAGCTTCCCTTGATCGATTTGTTCATCAGGATCACGCCAAGGGCCATGCCCAGCATGATGAGAAGCAACAATCCGAATGCAAAGAGAAACGTGGTCATATCGCCCTGTCCCGTGAACTAGCCCTTAGCTTGTCAGCGCGTTGAAACGGCCGCTGGCAACCGATTTGAACTGAAGATCAGCTGCATCTTCATCACGTTCAACGAACAATACCGCGAGGTTCTGCTCTTCGGCGATTTCCAGACCACGCTCGCGGCCCAGGATCAGCATCGCAGTGGCCCAGGCGTCTGCCAGCATGGCGTTTTCCGCCAAAACAGTGGCCGAAGCGGTCTTGTGAGTGATCGGACGACCGGTCGCCGGATCAATCAGGTGCGAATAACGCTGACCGTCTTTTTCAAAGTAGTTGCGGTAGTCACCGGACGAGGCAAGGCCAAGACCCGAAACACCGATCACGCCCATGACGCCGCCAGACAGGGCCGCCGGCTTTTCGATACCGATCTGCCACGGCAGGCCATCTGCATTCTTGCCGGATGCATAGAGGTCGCCACCGATCTCGACCATGTAGTCGGTCATGCCAAGCGTCTCGAGCGCGCGGCCAACCTGGTCGGCACCAAAGCCTTTACCAATGGCCGACAGGTAAACCTGTGCGTCACCCTGTTTCTTCTGAAGGCTGGATGCGCCCACCTTCAGCGTCGCAGCATGGCCGGAGCGAGCCTTGGCTTCCGCGATCTCTGCGGCTTCCGGCATCCGGGTTTCGCCGTTGGCGCCAAAGCCCCACAGGTCGATCAGAGCGCCCATGGTGGTGTCGAAACGGCCTTCACTGGCAACGTTCACCGATTCTGCGGCCTGCATCACCGTGGCCAGATCAGAAGAGACCGAAACCGATTCGGTTCCGGTTTTTGCGTTAAACCGCGAAATCTCGGAGGTCGGGTCCCAATTCGACATCTGCTGGTTCACAAGCGCCAAGGCAGCATCGATTCGCTTTTTTGCTTCCGCTTCGGTCACGGAACCCGATTTGTCGACAGCCACCACATTATATGTGGTTCCCATCGTCAAACCCGTGATTTTCAGAATGTTTTCACCGGGTTTACACGCGGCAAGCGCCACGGACATCAGGATGAAAGAACGGCGGGACAACGTGGTGAGATCGGACAAGAAAGCACTCCCTTTGTGGGTCGACGCGGCCAATGCGGATTATCGGGACAGCTTTTCACCGAGTTTGCCCAGCAGTTCAACAGCTAAAAGGCTGAACGCGGTAAAATGTACCTATTGCGGAATTTCCACTTTCACCCAACGCCTGCTTGTCGCATAAGCCAATAAATTTTCGGCAGAGGTGAAGTACGTTGAAGCGTTTCCCGCTAAGAAAAGGTTTGGATGTTCCCATTCAGGGTGCCCCCAGATCCGAAATCGAAGTCGGCCCAAAGGTGCAAACCTGTGGCATCCTAGGCGACGACTATATCGGTTTGAAACCCCGTGTTCTTGTTGCTGAGGGCGATGTTGTCGGAGCCGGCACCGCCGTGCTTATCGACAAGAGCTTGCCCCAGGTGCAGATCGTCTCGCCCGTTTCCGGACGGGTCAAGGCCATCAACCGTGGCGCACGCCGCAAGCTGGTGAGCATCGAGATCGAAGTCGACGAGACCGCGGCCCAGCCCGTGGACTTTTCGTCGATCGGCGATGCCTCCACCGCGGATGGCCTGGCCGAGCGCCTGTGCGCTGCGGGTCTGTGGACCTCGTTCCGCACCCGGCCCTATTCAAAGGTGCCCGACCCGGCGACACGCGCCAAGGCGATTTTCGTCACCGCGATGGACACCGAGCCATTGGCAGGTGATCCGTCGGTGATCATCGCCGAAGATGCCGAGGCCTTTGCCAAGGGTCTCGCGGCCGTGTCCCTCCTGTCGGATGGCAAGACCTACCTCTGTCAGGCTGACGGTGCGACCATTCCCGGCGCCGATCTGCCCGAAGTCGAGGCAGCCGCCTTCTCCGGCCCGCACCCCGCTGGCCTTGCAGGCACGCACATCCACTTCCTTGAACCGCTCGCGGCAGACACGCCGGTCTGGACCATCGGCTATCAGGACGTGGTCATGATCGGCCGCCTTCTGCTGACCGGCACCTATGACGCCTCGCGCATCATTTCGATTGGTGGCCCGGTTTGCGCCGACCCGCGCCTCGTGCGCACCGTCGCCGGCGCGTCGATGGCGGATGTGGCACAGAACGACCTGCCGCAGGATCTTCCGGTGCGCATGATCTCGGGTTCGGTCCTCAGCGGCCGCGCAGGCGAAGGCGAAAGCGGCTATCTCGGCCGCTATGCCCGCCAGATCACGCTGATCGAGGAAGACCGCAAACAGATCCCGATGGGCTGGATTCGTCCGATGTTCGCGAAATACGCGGTTCAGCCGGTTCTGGGCTCGGCCCTGTCGAACCGCAAGTTCCCGCTGACCAGCAACCTGAACGGTGGTCGCCGCGCGATGGTGCCGCTTGGCACCTTCGAAGCCCTGATGCCGCAGGATTTCCTGCCAACCCAGCTGGTGCGTGCCCTTCTGGTCATGGACACCGATCAGGCCCAGCTTCTGGGCGCGCTGGAACTGGACGAGGAAGACCTCGGGCTTATCGGGTTTGCCTGCCCGGCCAAGTATGAATACGGGCTCGCCCTTCGCGACTGCCTGACCAAGATCGAGAAAGAGGGGTAAACCGTGGGCCTGCGTAGTTTCTTCGATCGGATCGAGCCGCACTTTGAAAAAGGCGGTAAGTACGAAAAATACTTCCCCATCTACGAGATGGTGGAAAGCTTCCTTTACACCCCGAAAACGGTGACCACGGTTGCGCCGCACGCGCGCTCTTACGTGGATATGAAGCGCATCATGACCTACGTGGTGATCGCGACGATCCCCTGCATCCTGATGGCGCTTTACAACACCGGGTACCAGACCAACCTCGCGATTGCCGAATTCGGTGCGTCGGGCTGGCGGGCTGCCATCGTTGACATGCTGGGCATCGGCTTCAATCCGGCCAACCCCTTTGCCAACATGATGCACGGCCTGCTCTACTTCCTGCCGATCTACATCGTGACGCTGGTGGCTGGCGGTATCTTCGAGGTGATCTTCGCCACCGTGCGCAAACACGAAGTCAACGAAGGCTTCCTTGTGTCCTCCATGCTCTACGCGTTGATCGTGCCCGCCACGACACCGCTCTGGCAGGTGGCACTTGGCATCATCTTCGGCGTGGTGATCGGCAAAGAAGTCTTTGGCGGCACCGGCAAGAACTTCCTCAACCCGGCGCTGACCGGACGTGCGTTCCTCTACTTCGCATATCCTGCACAGCTTTCGGGCGATAGCGTCTGGGTCCCCGTTGACGGCTTTACCGGTGCAACCGCACTGGCCGTATCTGCCTCGGACGGCTTCCAGGAACTCGCCGCACGCGGCATGACCTGGTGGGACAGCTTCTATGGCTTCATCCCGGGGTCGATGGGCGAAACCTCGACCCTCGCCTGTATCCTCGGCCTGATCTTCCTTCTGGCCACCAAGATCGCCAACTACCGCATGGTTGTCGGCTGTCTGGCAGGCATGATCGGCTTCTCGCTGCTCCTGAACTGGATCGGTTCCGACACCAACCCGATGTTCGCAATGCCCTGGTACTGGCACCTTGTCATCGGTGGCTACGCCTTTGGCCTGGTCTTCATGGTGACCGAGCCGGTTTCCGGCGCGCACACCAATATGGGCCGCTACATCTATGGCGCGCTGATCGGCTTCATGGTGGTCATGATCCGCGTGATCAACCCGGCCTTCCCCGAAGGCATGATGCTCGCAATTCTCTTCGGTAACGTCTTTGCGCCGCTGATCGACTACTTCGTCGTTCAAGCCAACATCAAACGCAGGGCAAAACGCAATGGCTGACGAAAACAAAACCCAAAACCCGCCACAGGGATTCATCCGCCGTTTCCTCGCACAGCCGCCGGATTCGGTCTCCAAGACAATCTTCATCGCGGTGGCAGTCTGCCTCGTCGCGTCGATGATCGTGTCCGCCGCCGCCGTGGCGCTGCGCCCGACACAGGCCATCAACGCGCTGAAAGACAAGCAGATCAACATTCTGCAGGTCGCAGGCATCTACGACCCCGATCAGAACGTCGTCGATGCCTTTGCCGCCTTCGAACCGAAGGTCCTTGAACTGGCCACCGGTTCGTTCAGCGACCGTTTCGACCCGGCCAACTTCAATGACCGCGCCGCAGCAGATGATCCGGAAACCTCGGTCGCCCTGACCGACGATCCGGCAGGCATCGGCCGCCAGGGCAAGTTCGTCACCGTCTACATCCTGCGCGACGATGCGGGTGAGATCGACAAGGTGATCCTACCGCTGCATGGCTATGGTCTTTGGTCCACCCTCTACGGCTTCATCGCGCTGGAAGAAAACGGCAACGACATCTTCGGCCTTCAGTTCTATGAACACGCCGAGACCCCCGGTCTTGGTGCCGAAGTCGACAACCCGCGCTGGAAAGCCCTCTGGAACGGCAAGAAACTGGCTGACGAAAGCGGTGAGCTGCAAATCAGCGTCACCAAAGCTGTGCCTGCCGCAGGCGCCGAATACCACGTAGACGCACTGGCTGGCGCGACGCTGACCACGGCAGGCGTGCATAACCTGGTGAACTTCTGGATGGGTGAAGCCGGCTACAAGCCCTTCCTCGAAAAACTCAAAGCGGGGGACGTATAATGGCCCATAAACGCAGAGAAATGCTGATCGACCCGCTGGTCGACAATAACCCGATTACCCTTCAGGTGCTGGGCATCTGTTCGGCCCTTGCGGTGACGTCCTCGTTGCAGGTTGCCTTCGTGATGGCCATCGCCGTGACCTTGGTGACGGCCTTCTCGTCGATGTTCATCTCGATGATCCGCAACCAGATCCCCGGATCGATCCGGATCATCGTGCAAATGGTGATCATCGCCTCGCTCGTGATCCTCGTCGACCAGATGCTCAAGGCTTTCGCCTTCGAAATCTCCAAGACCCTCTCGGTCTTCGTGGGCCTGATCATCACCAACTGTATCGTGATGGGCCGCGCCGAAGCCTTTGCCATGAAGAACCCGCCGATCGACAGCTTCATCGACGGGATCGGCAACGGTCTGGGCTATGGCCTGATCTTGATGCTGGTCGGTGTGATCCGCGAACTCTTCGGCTCCGGCAGCCTGTTTGGCGTCACGATCCTTGAAACGGTCAACAACGGTGGCTGGTACGTGCCCAACGGCCTGCTGCTGCTGCCGCCTTCGGCCTTCTTCATCATCGGTCTGATCATCTGGGGCTTCCGCACCTGGAAGAAGGATCAGGTGGAAGAACGCGAATACAAAATCCAGACGGTTGAGGCACACTGATGGAAGCGCTCATCTCCCTCGCCGTTAAGGCGATCTTCGTTGAAAACCTCGCACTCTCGTTCTTCCTCGGCATGTGTACCTTCATCGCCGTGTCCAAGAAGATTTCGACCGCGATTGGCCTTGGCATCTCGGTGATGATCGTTCAGTCGATCACCGTTCCCGCCAACAACCTGATCCTGACCTACCTGCTGGCGCCCGGTGCGCTGGCCTGGGCCGGGTTCCCCGAAGTCGACCTCACCTTCCTTGGCCTGATCTCCTACATCGGCGTGATCGCCGCGCTGGTTCAGATACTCGAGATGGTGCTCGATAAGTACTTCCCGCCGCTCTACAACGCACTGGGCGTGTTCCTGCCGCTGATCACCGTGAACTGCGCGATCCTCGGTGGTTCGCTCTTCATGGTGGAACGTGGCTATGACTTTGCCGAGTCGGTCACCTACGGCGTCTCTTCCGGCTTCGGCTGGGCGCTGGCGATTACCGCCATGGCAGGTGTGCGTGAAAAGCTGAAGTATTCCGACATTCCCGACGGCCTTCAGGGCCTGGGGATCACCTTCATCACCGCGGGTCTGATGGCGATGGCCTTCATGTCCTTCTCCGGCGTGAAACTGTAAGGGGGCTGGTTAGATGGAAACTTTTGGTCTTGGCATCATCCTCTTTACCCTGATCGTTCTGGCGCTTGTTGCGGTCATTCTGGCCGCGCGCTCCAAGCTGGTGTCTACGGGCAACGTCAACATCACCATCAACGGTGAAAAGACGATCTCCGTCCCCGCCGGTGGCAAGCTGCTGCAAACGCTGGCCGAGCAGAAACTGTTCGTGCCTTCGGCCTGTGGCGGCGGTGGCACCTGTGCGCAGTGTCGTGTGAAGATCCACTCGGGTGGCGGCTCGATCCTGCCGACCGAGGAAAGCCACATCACCAAGCGTGAGGCCGCCTGTGGCGACCGCCTGTCCTGTCAGGTGGCCGTCAAGCAGGATATGGAAGTCGAAGTTCCCGAAGAAGTGTTCGGCGTCAAGAAATGGCAGTGCACCGTGCGCTCCAACGACAACGTCGCGACCTTCATCAAGAACCTGGTTCTGGAACTGCCCGAAGGCGAAGACGTGAACTTCCGCGCCGGTGGTTACATCCAGATCGAAGCCCCGGCCCACGCGCTGAGCTACAAGGACTTCGACATCGGCGAGGAATACCACGAGGACTGGGACAAGTTTAACCTGTGGCAGTACCAATCCACCGTGTCCGAGCCGATCGAACGTGCCTACTCGATGGCCAACTACCCGGATGAAAAGGGCCTGATCATGCTCAACGTCCGCGTGGCTTCGCCGCCTCCGGGCTCGCAAGGCATCCCTCCGGGACAGATGTCGTCCTACATCTTCAACCTGAAACCGGGTGACAAGGTAACCATCTCGGGTCCGTTCGGCGAATTCTTCGCCCGCGAAACCGACAAGGAAATGGTCTTCATCGGCGGTGGTGCCGGCATGGCCCCCATGCGCAGCCACATCTTCGACCAGCTCAAGCGCCTCGAGAACCGCGATCGCAAGATCACTTTCTGGTACGGTGCCCGCTCCAAGAAAGAGATGTTCTTTGTCGAGGACTTCGACGAACTCGCCAAGGAGTTCCCGAACTTCACCTGGCACGTGGCGCTGTCCGATGCCCTGCCCGAAGACGACTGGGGCGGCTATACCGGCTTCATCCACAACGTTCTTTACGAAGAATACCTCAAGAACCACCCCGCGCCGGAAGACTGCGAATACTACATGTGTGGTCCGCCGATCATGAACTCGTCGGTGATCAACATGCTGCTTGATCTCGGCGTTGACCGCGAAGACATCATGCTCGACGACTTCGGCGGCTAAACAAGACCCGGCCCGGCAAATCCCCTGATTGGATTTGCCGGCGCCCCCTCCCCCGGACATCACTGGCCCCTGCCGACACGGCACTATCCGGACATCGCCAGACACGCGATCACGGCCAGCCACAATTCCCCACACTGCAAATTTGAAGATGGCGATCCCGGCAGGATTCGAACCTGCAACCTGCCCCTTAGGAGGGGGCTGCTCTATCCAGTTGAGCCACGGGACCAGCCTGCATGCACCCAGCCCAAGCATCTTGGGCGTGCGTCATGTCGGGCCATGCTTGCCCAACAATCGCGATCCTTGCAACCCGAAAACCTCGTTTCGGGGCAAGGATCATTTCATGTCTCAGGCAAACAGGAAATCCGCCTCGGAATAGGCCAGCCCCGTTCCCACATCGGCGAATGACACCCCCTTGAGAAGAATGGTATCGGTGCCGTCCACGATCCGGGCAAACCCGCCTGCATCAACCAGATGGTTGTTCACGAGATCCGTGAAATCGGTGATCTGGGTGACATTGCGCAGGTCGATCACCTCTCCGTCGGCAGCATTGAACCCAAAGATCGTATCCTTGCCAAAGCCATCCGCGAAAACAAAGACGTCGTTGCCGTTGCCCCCTGTCAGCTTGTCATTGCCAGCGCCACCGTTAAGGGTATCCGCGCCCTTCTCGCCGTTCAGCACATCCCCCTGCGCGCCACCGAACAGCCTGTCGTTGCCGGTGCCGCCAAAGATGTGATCCCGGCCATCGTTGCCATAGAACACGTCGTTGCCGCCACCACCGTCGATGGTGTCTTTGCCACCACCGCCATAGACCGTGTCGCGCCCTGCATTGGTGCCCTGCGGGTGACCATTATAAAGATCGTTGCCACGGCCCATCTGCACGGTATCGCGCCCCTTGCCACCGTCGATCGTGTCACTCCCGTCACCGCCAAACAGCTTGTCAGCGCCAAGACCGCCTTTCAGGTCATCCGCACCGGTGCCACCATTCAGCCGGTCATTGCCGGACAGACCGACAAGCGTGTCGTCACCCACCCCACCGTTCAGCGTGTCCGCACCAGCGGTTCCGGTCAGCAACTCGTCATCGTTGACCACAGGCGGATCAAGCGGCGTATCCGCGCCGGGCAGGACAATCTCGGTCACGTTGCCGCCGACAACGAAGGCCGAGTTATTGTCCGTCCTGATGATATCGTCCGAGCCCCAAGCATAGGCCCCTGTCTCGGTATCCAGCAAAGCGCCCGTCAGGTCATATTCCTTCAGCCGCCCTTCCTGTGTGCCGGCAAGGTCCAGCACCGAATACCCGACGACAAAGCCGCTCTCGGTTGCCACAAGCAAGGGCGTGTCCTGCCGCTTCAGGGTGATCTCGGTATTGACGAGCGTCGCCGCAACGGCCTCGCTGCCATCCGCATTCCTGATCGAGAACCAAACCGACGACTGGTCCTGATCCGGCCCCGACGTGGTGTCGCTCTCCACCCAGACAATCACGAATTTCCCGTTCTCAAGCGTCTCGACCTGCACCGCAGGCGTCGCGCCAAACACGGTGGACGTAGCATTGCCAAGGTCGATCTGGGCAGAGGCAAAGCTGCCGTCCTTGTTCAACAGACGCAGATGCGCAGGCGCCCCCGTTCCGAACGTATTCGTCCAGGCAACAGCGATCTTGTCACCCACCTCGGTCATGTCAAACAACAGTTGCTGCGCATAACTGCTGACCATCGTGCCAAGCGAGGCACTTTGCGACACCACCGTGCCGTCAGGGTTCACGATCTTGAACAGGAACTGGTTCAACGTCGTCGCCGTATCAATCAGGGCAATCGTGCCATCAGAAAGCGATACAGCCTGCTGCAACATCTGCCCGTCGGCCTGTCCGGAACTGTTCGTGTGCCCCATGCCCCCCAATCCGTCGACCCCGGCATAGGGCAAGTCCGTGAGCGGCCCCGTGACGGCGCCTGTCTCGGCATTCAGCGTGACATACACGTCCCTGTGCGTGAGAGGCAGGCTCGACCCTGTCAGGCGGAAATAGACATTCATCGTGCCGTCTTGGTTGTCATGCACGTGAAAGGGCGTGATCCGCCCAAATCCACCGGGCGCGGGTTCGAACTCGACCGCGGAAAACACCAGCCCGTCATCATCAAAGGCCGCAATCTGATTGCCGGAAACGATAACGCCGTTGTCCCCCACACGATAAACGCGGCCGCTCCCCAGCCCGATATCGTTGAAACCAAGGGCCAGGCTTGTCGAAATCGCCATTCTCTATTCCTCACAGTATCTGTTCGCAAAATCAGGCCACTCATGGCCGGACGCCCTCGCTTTTTCAGCGCGTTAGCAAAGGCGGTCTTTCAAATCTTCGTCCCGAAAGCATGCCGTGGAATGGCCCACACATCAAGTTTATAAGGATTTTGGCGCATTATCCCCAAACTGCCGGCCCCGGATATTGCAGAACTCTGGCAGACAGGACCTCTTGTTAAACGGCCCAAGACCCATCGTGACTCTTGAACACCACCAACTGTTCGCGATAACATTTTTTCATTGCAAACAGGATGTTCCCTTTGACCAACGACGAAAAACGCTCTTTGACCCTACGCGACGTATCCGAGGCGTCCGGAGTTTCCGAAATGACAGTCAGCCGCGTCCTTCGGAACCGCGGTGACGTTTCGAACGCCACCCGCGAACGGGTGCTGAGGGCGGCAAAGGAATTGGGCTATGTGCCCAACAAGATCGCCGGCGCATTGGCAAGCCAGCGCGTGAACCTCGTGGCTGTGATCATCCCGTCGCTCTCCAACATGGTCTTCCCCGAGGTGCTTGGCGGCATCAGCCAGGTTCTGGAAGACACCGAGTTGCAACCGGTTGTCGGAGTCTCGGACTATCTCCCCGAGAAGGAAGAGAAAGTCCTTTACGAGATGCTGTCATGGCGTCCCTCTGGCGTCATCATCGCCGGTCTCGAACATACCGAAGCCGCCCGCGCCATGCTCAATGCCTCGGGTATCCCCGTGGTCGAAATCATGGATGTGGACGGCAAGCCGGTCGACACGATGGTCGGCATCTCGCACCGGCGCGCGGGCCGCGAAATGGCCAAGGCGATCCTCAAGGCGGGCTACAGCAACATCGGTTTCCTCGGCACCAAGATGCCGCTCGATCACCGCGCCCGAAAACGGTTTGAAGGCTTCACCGAGGCCCTTGCCAAGAACGGTGTCGAAATCCAGGAGAAAGAGTTCTATTCCGGCGGCTCTGCGCTGGCCAAGGGCCGCGAGATGACGGCGGCCATGCTGGAACGCAACCCAGAGCTCGATTTCCTCTACTACTCCAACGACATGATCGGCGCCGGCGGCCTGCTTTACCTGCTGGAAAAAGGCTATCACGTGCCCGGCGAGATCGGTCTTGCGGGCTTTAACGGTGTCGAACTGCTACAGGGTCTGCCCCGTCAGCTTGCCACGATGGATGCCTGCCGCCGCGAGATCGGTGCCAAGGCGGCCGAGATCATCGCCGCCCGCGTGAACGGTGAAGACACCGACATGATCACCGAGCTGACGCCGAAAATCTCCTTCGGCGACACCCTCAAGCGCCGCTGATCAGGCAACAGGCGTCCCAATGGGGCGCCTACTTTTTTCCCTTGAGAGAGGCTCGTGCCGCCTTCATGGCGTTGCGGAAATGCGGTGCCCGCCGGCGCGCCAGAACGGCCTCGCAGTAGCGGATCAACAGCCTCGGGCGCTGCATCTCCTGCAAGGTCTGCAACATCTCTTTCTGGAACCGCGAATTCTCGCGCCGCGCCCGCATCCATTGATAGAACTTGGTCGTGGTCATCTCGCCGCTCACGCATTCCGTGACGATCGGCTTCAACAGCCCAAGCTGAATCCAGAGCGATGCAATCCGGTGGCCCATGAAACGACAGCGGTATTTGACGACATTGTCACCCTGGAAAAGCGCCGCGTGCATCGAATCCATCGTATTGCGCGGATCATAAAACAGGTGCACCTTCTCGGCCGAGGCCGACATCTCGGGCCCATAACCATACCGGCCCGTATAGTCGCGCCGCCACGCTTTGCGATAGCGTTGTTCCCAAGGGGTGATCTCGCGATTCAGGGTCGCTTGCGGGGAAATCGCCACCACCTGACATCCCGGGGCCGCTGCCGAAAAGACCGAGGCCGCATAGGCCCCCATCGACGCGCCATAGAACACAACCTTGTCGAATTTCTCAAAGAACCCTTCGTCGCGCAGACGGTCAAAGAAGTCATGCACCGCATCATCGCGATACCAGGTCCAGTCACTGGCCATCATGCCCAGCATCGACCAGCCCTGCTGCTCGACAAAGCCAAAGCCCCAAGGCATCCGGTCCGCCGCACGCCCGTAAACATGGTCCAGATTTTCGAACGTCACGATCAGCGTCTTGCCGCGTTCTACGAACAAGGCGGTGTGCTGCGCGCCAAGCTCTTCATAGAACCCTTCCCTGGCCCCGATCTCACGCAGGTTGTCTTTCCAGTCCGCCTGGGTTTCCGCCTGGCTTGCGTCAATTGCTACGGTCTCGTTCATGGCAAATCCTCTCAGGCCGCCTCGGCCAGACGCTTGCGTATGGTTTCATACATCTCAAGGTCCGGCCCGAAAGCACGTTCGATATTGCGCTTGTCCTCGGCGGTCATGCCCTCCAGCAATTCACGGCTATGCGACTTGTGTCCAAGCGTCTTGCGCGTGTCCTGCACTTCGGGGCGTTCCGCATCAAACAGGGTGCGCACGATATGCGCCAGCGCCCCGTTCAGATCGGCCATGTCCCCGACAAAGTCATAATCAATGTAATCCCAGCTGATTTCCTTGCGCTGCGGCCGCCAGTGGCGATCCACATCCTGTGCACCTTCATCCTGCGCAAGAATGTCGAGGAACTCGGACAGTGTAATGTCGCTGTCGTCGGGGCGACCAAGATAGCGCATCAGCTTGGCTTTCTGCTTGTCCCCCTTCACGATCTTGTCCGCAAAGGACGAGACCGTCCGCGCGGTTGGCTCGCGCACGATAGTAAACCTGAAGACCTCCGGATCGCGCAACGCCTCCATCACCTGCCAGACCTTGAGACCCCGCGGTCCGGTCAGCAACAGCGACTTTGGCGGCGTGTGAACGCTGTCCATGTCGATGCTTTCGGTGCCTTCGCCCTGCAACTCCAGAAGCTGCGCCATCAGCGTCGCCAGCACCGTGGTGCAGGCCGACTTGTGGTTCTTCATATAAAGGAACGGCCTGCCCAGAACCGGAATATTCACCGTCTGAAGAAAGTGCCGCTTGTGCTGGTAGTTCGCAAGGATATCGTCTCGCAAACTCATGATCAGCTTGCCCCGAACAAAGACGGGGCCGCCTCGACAAGCTTGGCCCGGCACTCCTTGATAAAGCTCGGCTCGACAAGGTGGTCGTGCGACAGCTTTTCAATCGACGCCTCGCCACGCAGGGCCTCGATCGCCAGCTTCGCCTTGAACTCCGGATCATCCACCGGCGCCTTGGGCTTGTTGATCTTCGGCGGGATCAGCGCCGCATCCACATCAATACCGTGCTTCTTGATCAGCTGGCGCATGAACGACCCACGACGCGGGCGGTTGTTTTCCTTTTCTTCCAGACGCGGCTTCATCCGGCGCGCCCAGAAATGCACACCCTTGGTGTCCTCGGTCAGTTCATCCTCGATGTTGAACTTGCCCATGATCATGTGGTTCCGATGCTTGAACGAGATCGGATAGAAGGCCTCGACCGGCTCGGCGTATTTGATCTCGCCGCTCTTCTTGAGGAAGTAAGTCACCGCCGCAGGGCCGGTAAATCCCCAGTTCTGCTCGGTCATGTGCACCGGACGACCTGCATCCTTCTCGGCCTGCAACTCGGCCTGTTGCCAGGGCTTCAGCCAGGGGCCAATCGCGTATTCATCTTCAAAGAACTCAAGCATCATGTTCAACGCCTTGGAATTCTTGGGCAGCCCCAGAACCGCGTTGCACACGAGATCGTCCTTCTCCCAGCCGAACACCGACTGGCGGGTAAAGTTGAAGGGGCGATAACAGTAAATATCCGCATCCACCCAGATCTTGTCGGTCTTCTTCAAGAGGTTCAGACGCCACAGATCCGCATGGATTGCCGGGCTACCGGTGCGGGCGTGGCGATACATCGGGTTGCCCGGGAAAATCTCGTTCGCATCACCCGCGTGCACCCCTTCGGGAATGTTCGGGATTTTCTCATAGCTATAGAGCGTGATGTGATGCCCTGCGTCCGCAAAGGACTTCAGACACAGCTGTTCCAGCCAGGTCAGCTGCCCACCAATCCAAAGGCTCGCAATTTCCGGGAGTTTCGCCATTGTTACACTGCTCTCTTCGTTATTCGTTAAACTCTACCACAATCTGCCCCAGTTTCCTTGAAAAATGGGGCGAAGCTGCGGCAGCTAGTGGGCTGTTTCCTGTTTTTCCACGGTAAAATAGAACCCTTCAGGATGGTCCTGCGCGACAACTTCGTCCGGAATGACATCCGGCCCGGCAAGGAACACGTTGGCGCCAAAGATACGGTGAATCCGCGCCAGCTTTTCCATACGTGCGCCGGTCAAATCGCCATAGAACTTGGCATAGTTCTCGGTCGCCTTGAGGGCATCGATCTTGGCCCGGTGCTTGTCGACGCAATAGGCATGCGCCTCGGCAATCTCGGGGTCCGCCAAAAGCCGCGCCATTTCCGCCTCAAGCGCCGGGATCATCCGCTGGATCGAGGTGTCCTCGGTCGCGTTGTTGTTCATCCGGAACCAGTAGGCCAGCCCCTGATCCCGGTCCACGTGGTTCACGCGCCCCCGATCCCGCTTCACTAGGAAGCTCTCCGCCGACCGCACCGCATAGTGGTTCAGCTGCACCATGTCATAGCCCACCGTCTCGGTGGTCGACCGCCAGGCATTGCGGAACATGTCCTTGGGCAGCGGCTTGCCCGATCCGTTCACCCAGCGGATATGATCCCAAAGCTGCGGATTGAGACCCTTGGGGCGATGCACCCCCAGCTTCTTGAACAACCCGATATTGCGGAACAGCGTCTTGAAACCCCACGCCTGATGCGGCTTGCGCGTCATCTCCTCGGCACAGCGCGTGTACTGCGCGATCAGCGGCTCGTCGACAAAGGCATGAATGTCCGAATTCCCGAACAAGCGCCATGTGCAGGAAATCATGTTGGCGTCGCCCACGGCCTCGAACAATTCCGGCAGCGTCCCATTGCCCACCTTCACGTTGATGAACTCGTCCACATCCATCGAGATCACCCAGTTGGCGTTCTTGACGATCTCTTCCTTCTCCCCCGCATGCAGCGCCGCGTGCTGGGGTTTGAGGCCGGTGCCCTTGAACGGGTTATCGCGGTGTTGAAGGATGCCCTTCGACTGCAACAGATCCAGGAAATCATCGGTCCCGTCGGTACAGTCGTTGGTGTAGACGATAAAATCCTCCACCCCGATCGCCCTGTGATAGGCCACCCACTCAAGGATGAATGGCCCCTCGTTTTTCATACAGGTGATGATGCAGACGCGGTTGGCCTTGGGATCAACCTCTGGCGCGGCAATCTCCGGCATCCGTACGGGCTTGTAGCCGAAGCGTTCCTTCGAAAGCTGCAAAAGCCCGTCATCTTCCACAAGCGATGTCTTCGGCACGATCTGCGAAACCGTCTCGGTCGGATGGCGCAGCGCCATGAAGCGGTTGAAAGGCTTCCACTCTTCCGGCGTCGGATTGGCCCCGACGATCCGCACCAGCCGCCACACCGACTGCGGCCCGACACGTTCCGGCGCAACACACCATTTCCGCCGCAGCTTGGTCGCATCGAACTGCACACAGATATGATCGGCAAAGCGCGCGGCATCGCCTTTGCGCGTCCGCCACGGATAGCAATGCCGCCCCAAAAGCTGGATGGCCCCGCTGCTCGAATTGACGGCCGCGTCAAAAACCGTGTCTTCGCCCGCCTCCACCAGCTCGCAAACCTCGAGAAAGGCCACCGCCCGCGCCCGATCCAGAAACAGGTGCCGCGCCCATTCAAACAGCTGCAATTCGCCCAATGGGCTGTCCCACGGAGAGGCCTCTGGAATCTCCATCCGGTCCTTGCCGGGCGCATCCGGCGCGTTGAACGGATGCGCCTCGGGGGGCAACGCCGGATTGCCCAGCGCAACGTCCCATTGCACAACGACCACCCGCTGCAGGCCCTTGATCTTCTTCGCAGCCTTCGCAAGCGCCTTGGCAAATCCCTCGCCCGGCTTGGCACGATCAAGGATCAGCGCCGCCTGCATGCCCTGCGTTTCCACATGATACCGCAGCCACTCTGCCGCCGCCTCGGCGCTCTCGCCATTGCGGATCGAAAGGCCCACGTTCAACCCGGCAAACAAATCAAGCTCCGACGCGTGAACGGCCACCTCGGCCTCGGCACCATCCACCACAAGCCGCGGCGCGCTTTCCCCGGTCGTGACGATCATACCGTCGCCAACACTGCGGATCATGGTGATCGTTGTGCCCGAACCGGCGGTGATCTCGTCACCACGGGTTCCCACCTTGAAAAACACCTGCGCCCCGCCACCCGGCAGATGCACCGCATCCAGCACCACACCACGTCCGATCGGCTGGTGCTTCAATTCACGCGTCAAAAATTCTGGCGTCGCCATCTCACTCAAGACCTGCTCGGCCGGCCTTTGAACCGGCACTTATGTGTTGTTCTTATGGGCAACCTGATACCACCGAACCAGTTGTTGCTGCAAATACTCCGGCACCACCTGCGACCCGCCCGCCGTCAGGATCTGCACCAGAAGACTGTGGTTCTCGAGGTCCAGCACCAGTTCCGAGAACCGCGCCTGATGCCAGGCCACCGTCTGCTTGTGCAGCCGCTCCAGACCGGGCACCGCCCAAAGCCGCGCCAGTTCCGCTTCTGTCGCCGCCCGCATCGCATCAATCGACCGGTCCTCGACCGTGTTGAAATTGCGCTCCACCCAATAAGTAAGGTCCACCGGCTTGCTCGCCCGGTTCGGCAAGCCACGCGCCTTCTTGATCAGGAAGGCCGCCGCCGAACGCACGGAATAGTGGTTCATCTCCACCAGCTTGCGCCCGCTCGAAATCCCGAACAGCGACAGGCGGTTCTGGTTGGCCACCATGCCCTCGGGCAGAACCTTTCCAGACCCATCCACGAACACCGGCAGCCCGGCTTTCTCGGCCGACTTCTGCTTGGGACGATGCACCCCCAACTGGTTGAAAGGCCCTTTGGCGCGGAACAGGGTTTTGAAGAAACTCGCCGCCACCGGATACTGCGCATCAGCGGGAATGGCGCGGGTGAACTGCTGCGTGACCGGATGATCCTCGACCCCCAGCACGTCATTGCTCCCGAACAGCCGCCAGGGAATCACCACCCCGTCGGCATCATCCGGCACCGCCTTCAACAACGCGCCAAGCGTCCTATCCCCGGTATGAATGTTCAAAAATTCATCAACGTCCGACACCAGCACCCAATCCGCCGCCTTGCGCAAAGGATGCTTCCACGCCGCATGCAGCGCCTGCCACTGGATCGACTTGCCCCTCGCCCGCTCATGCGGCACGTGCGTCACGATCCCTGCCGCGTCCAGCGCCGCCAGAATCTCTTCGGTGCCGTCCTCGCAATCGTTTGAGAACACAAGGAAATCCGTCACACCGGCCGCCTTGTGGTGGGCAATCCACTCAAGCAGATAGGGGCCCTCGTTGCGGACCGATGTCACCGAAAGAATACGCACCTGCTCTTGATCCCTTTTCATGGGCTTGTCCCTTGATACCACGCCCACACCGCCCCGCGCAAAGACCATTCACCAATGGCGCAAAACTGGGTCCGCAATGGCACACCCCTTGCCAGATCGCCCGAGCCGCCCTAGGTTCTGCCTATCTCTGGCACAGACGGATCAAAGGGCCATGCACTCATTCCCTCGGGATGGGCATCGCATGGTGATTGCGCATGTCCGCCCGTCACAGACCGGAGACAACCATGCGCCAGCAGGGGTATTGGGCCGACCTCAAGGCCCCCGATTTCACGACTCTTGATCCCGACACCGTCGCGATCCTGCCGCTTGGGGCCACCGAACAGCACGGGCCCCACCTGCCGCTGTCGGTTGACACCACCCTGACCGAAGCCGTTCTCGCCCGCAGCCTGCCGCTCTGGCCCGCTGAGGTCTCGGCGCTGATCCTGCCGACGCTGACGGTGACCAAGTCGAACGAACACCTCAATCACCCCGGCACCCTGACCTATTCGGCCCGCACCCTGCTGGCGATGCTCGACGACATCGCGGCCTCCGTGGCCCGCACCCCCGTGCGCCGCCTGCTGATGGTCAACGGCCACGGCGGCAACACGGCAGTCCTTGAGGTGGCCTGCCGCGAAATCCGCATCGCGCATGGCCTCATCACCGCCCATGCCTCGTGGTTCGCCTTCTCCGACACCAAGGGCCTCTTGGCCCCCGAAGACGAGAAGCACGATATCCATGCCGGAGACCTCGAAACCTCCGCCATGCTCGCGGTAGCACCGGATCTCGTCGACATGACCCGCGCACCCAACACGCCCCCCAAAAGCCGCGCATGGACGGCCGCCGGCCTCACAGGACAACCTGCCCGTCCCGGCTGGATCATCGACGATGTGTCAGACACTGGCGTCTGTGGCGATGCCACGGCCGCAACCGCGGAAAAGGGCGCGCATCTCATCGACACAGCCGCCCGCTCTTTCGCCGCTTACCTTCCCGAATTCGCTGCTTTCGACCCGCAAAAATGACCCTAACACTGCCAAATATCAAAATTCCGCGCATCCTCTTGCGTGATCCGGATCGCCTTGGCGGCACGGTCGAGGGTGCGTTTCTCTGCGGCGATGCCCGCTTCGAAAACGGGCTCCTCAGCGCCATAAGCCCCGCCTCAGGCCCCTGCGACACCCTCCTCATGCCGCCCCTTGTCGAGCCGCATTGCCACCTCGACAAATGCCACACCGTCGACCGCTTGGAGGATATCGGCGGCGATCTGACCGCCGCCATCGAAGCCCAGCGCGCCGACAAGATAAACTGGACCGATGCCGACATCCGCAACCGCGCGCTGCGTGGCATCGAAGAATACACCCGCGCCGGCACCGGCCTGATCCGCAGCCATGTGGACTGGGGAGACGAGGCCGAGCCGCCGCTCTCTTGGCAGGTTCTTACCGAACTCGCCGCCGACACCCCCGGCCTGCAACTCTGCTCGCTAACCAGCGCCATCCAGATGGCCGATCCGGCCTTTGCCAAGACGGCGTCAGACGCCATCCCCGATGGCCATGCCCTTGGTGTTTTCGTCTTCAACCAACCCGATCACAACATCGGCATCGAACAGGCATTTCAGCAGGCACAGAGACTGAATCTACCCCTCGATTTCCACGTCGACGAAGGCCTCGCCCCTGATCTCAGAGGGCTGGAGAAAATTGCCGACACGGCCATCGCCACCCGCCACGACGGGCCAATTCTCTGTGGGCACGCGGTCAGCCTCGCCAGCCAACCGGCAGACGACGTCAGGCGGATTGCCGACAAACTCGCCCGCGCCAACATCACGGTTGCCGCCCTGCCCACCACCAACCTTTACCTTCAGGGGCGCACAAACGGCACCCCACGGCAACGCGGCCTGACCATGCTGCACGAGTTGCGCCGCGCAGGCGTGCGCATCGTGATCGGGGCCGACAACGTGCGCGATGCCTTCTGCCCCGTGGGCCGTCACGATCCCCTGCGCACCCTCGAACTGGCCGTGCTTGCCGGGCATCTCGATCCACCATTCGACCAATGGCTTCCCGCCATCACCACCGACGCTGCCCACGCCCTCGGCCAAGCGCCGATGTACGTCGACAACACCCCGATCTCCCGCCTTCTGCACGCAAAGGCCGGCGATCTTTCCACCCTGATTTCCGGCGCCCCATTGGCGCCAATTCCGCAAGAATAGAGACTGATATGACACACTCCATCTCCGGCAAAACCGCCCTCGACTGGGCCGCATTCGAAGCTGAACTCGCCCCTGTTGAAACCATCTCCGAACCCGTGCTCGTCAAGAAACGCAGCCGTGATTTCTTCTGGTACTCCCCGATCCTGAACGCACAGCTGCGCAAGAGCTTCGGCGACCTCGTGGCATTGCCCTCCACAACCGAGGAACTGGCCCACTGCCTGCGCACGGCCCACGCCCATGACGCACCGATCACCCTGCGCGGCGGCGGCACCGGCAACTATGGTCAGGCCGTTCCGCTCGATGGGGGTCTGATCATCGAAACCACCCGCATGAACCGCATCCTCGAAATCGGCGAAGGCTTTGTCCGCGCCGAGGCCGGGGCGATCATCGAAGACATCAACACCGCCCTGCACGAACAGGGATGGGAACTGGCCATCTTCCCCTCGACGCAGGACATCGCCACTATCGGCGGCTTTGTCGCCGGCGGCTCCTCTGGCATCGGGTCGGTTGCCCAGGGCATGCTGCGCGACCCCGGTAACATCGTCTCGCTCAAGGCGATGTCGGTGACCGACACCCCCGAAGAACGCCTTTTCGAAGGCGACGCCGTGAACCAGATCCACCACGCATGGGGCCTTAACGGTGTCATCACCGAAGTGACCCTGCGCACCGTCCCGCATCGCAACTGGGTGCATTGCATGGCGACCTTCGACAGCTACCGCGACACCTATGCCGCCGGCTATGCCCTGTCCTGCGCCGAAAACATCGCCCGCAAGCTGGTCAGCACGCAGGACGCCCGTATCTGCGATTTCTATCCGCGACTGGAAGGCCGCATTCGCAAGAACAAGCACCTGCTGGTCTCGCTGGTGCCACAAGAAGACATGGAGGCCTTCCGCGCCCTGATCGCACAGCAGGGTGGGCATGTCGATCTCGCCATGTCCGAGGCCGAGCTGAAAGAGGCCAAGATCCCGCTGGTCTATGAGTTCGCCTACAACCACACCACGCTTCAGGTCCTCAAGGCCGACCGCTCGGCAACCTACCTGCAAGTCGGATGCCCCACGCCCCCTGATCCGCAGGCCATCGCCGACCTGCGTCCGAAACTGGGCGATGACGTCTGGCAGCACCACGAATTCGCCCTTCTCGACGGCGAGATCGTGACCTTTGATCTGCCCATCGTCTGGTACTCGACCGAAGAGCGCCTGCACGAGATCGAAGCCACCTATGAAGCCAACGGTTTCCCGATCTTCGACGCCCACATCTGCATGGTCGAGGGCGGCGGTCTCAAGAACGCCGATTACCGCCATCTGGCATGGAAAAAGCGCATGGATCCCAAGGGGCTTTTGAACGCCGCAAAGTCGCGTGAATGGGTCAACGTAAAGGACATGGACCCCGAAGCCATCGAGGCAATGATCCCGGGCTGAACAGGATGCCGATGAGCGAAAGAGTTTCTTGTCGGAACAAAGGGTTGCCCCTGGCGGAACAGAATCATCCGCAGGGGCTTCCCATTGGCCGGAACACAACACAACTTAAGCGCGATTCACAAAGGGCACTTTCGGCCCACAAAAGTCCAAAAACGACGGTATTTCGTAGCTGCGTGTCGAATCTGCACACATACGGGTCGTTAACGGACCAGAGCAAACAAGGGCGGCTGTACCTAAAATTGCTTATGCGAGGGCATTCGAACAATTTCATTTCGCCACTTCCGGCGCAGCGGTCCACCCGGGCCGTTCCGGGACATTCCCGAACCGGCAGGACCCGTGCAAATGTTGCCGCTATGCCCCTCCCCTCCGCACATCCGTTTCTTCACCTCAACCAGATCATCTGGCAGGTGTTGAACGACACCATTGCGACACTCGCCTCTGCCTGTGCCAAGCGCTTGCAGGGCATGACAAAGTGGACCCGCGACTGGAACCCGACGCAGATCGCGCCAGTTAATAAAAAAGAGTCTTTATGTGTTGCATACCGCGCCCATGCCGTGGATGGTTGTAAGGAGTTGGAAAGCACGAACCTTTTGGAGGAGACAGGAAAGGTTCGCACTTTGGATCGGAATGTGCACAGTCACGACTGGCAGGAGGAAAACGTCCTGATCTTGGATCAACAGGCCGCAACGCACGGGAATAACTCCCGGCCCTTCGGGAAGGCCAGCAATCCGTCAAGCATCCGCGCAGACCAGCGCCCCGAAGACGGCTTCGAGGAGATGCGAGCAAAACCATAAGAGATTGGCGGCCCGGCCACTCGGTCCGTCTAACCCATGCAGCACCGCTGCGAAAACGGGGCCAAAGCCCTAAAAAACCAACAGAGAGGAAACCAATGGAATTTTTCAAGCGTAACGGACAGCCGATGCCGAAAGTGATCGTCGATCAGGCGGCAAAGGTAGGTGACGACGCCGTGAACCGCCGCGAATTCCTGGCAATGGCCAGCGCGTTCGGTGCAACCGCGGCAACTGCATATTCGATGCTCGGCATGGCCGCTCCGGCCCAGGCCGCAGGCCACGCGAAACAGGGCGGCACCGCCCGCATCCAGATGGAAGTACGCGCCCTCAAGGATCCGCGCACCTACGACTGGTCGCAGATCGCGAACTTCTCGCGCGGTTGGCTGGAATATCTGATCACCTACGAGAACGACGGTACCTTCCAGCCGCAGCTGCTGGAAAGCTGGGACATCTCGGAAGACGCGAAAACCTACACCCTGAACGTCCGCAAAGGCGTCAAGTGGAACAACGGCGACGATCTGACCGCGGAAGACGTGGCACGCAACATCGCCGGCTGGTGTGACAAGGACGTCGAGGGCAACTCGATGGCCGGTCGTTTCGCCACCCTGATCGACCCGAACACCAACAAGGCGATCGACGGCGCAATCGAAGTGGTCGACAGCCACACCGTTCGCCTGAACCTGCCCAAGCCGGACATCTCGCTTGTTCCGGGCATGGCTGACTACCCGGCTGCCATCGTGCACTCGTCGCATAACCCAGACGACATGCTGACCAACCCGATCGGCACCGGCCCGTACCTGCCGGAATCGCTCGAAGTGGGCGTTCAATCGGCACTGGTCCGCAACGAGAACCACACCTGGTGGAACGCAGGCAACGGCGCATGGCTCGACCGTATCGAGTATGTCGACTACGGCACCGACCCGGCAGCTTGGGTTGCAGCAGCAGAATCCGACGAAGTTGACGCGCTCTACTCGGTAGACGGTGAGTTCATCGACATCATCGGCTCGCTCGACGGCTGGAAGCAAAACGAAGTTGTCACCATGGCAACCATCGTGATCCGCCCGAACCAGCTGGCAGAAGTTGACGGCAAGAAGCCCTATGCCGACAAGCGCGTCCGTCAGGCCATCGCAATGGCCGTCGACAACAACGTGCTTCTGGAACTGGGCTACGACAGCCGCGGTGTTGCGGCGGCAAACCACCACGTTGGCCCGGCACACCCGGAATATGCCGATATCGGTATGCCCAAGCACGATCCGGCCGGTGCTCTCGCACTGCTGAAAGAAGCAGGCATGGCCGACTTCGAGATGGAAATCCACTCGATCGACGACGCATGGCGCAAGAACACCACCGACGCCGTCGCAGCCCAACTGCGTGATGCCGGCTTCAACGTCAAGCGCACCATCCTGCCCGGTTCGACCTTCTGGAACGACTGGACCAAGTATCCGTTCTCGTCGACCAACTGGAACCACCGTCCGCTGGGCGTCCAGATCTGGGCACTGGCCTACAAGTCGGGTGAAGCCTGGAACGAATTCGGCTACGCAAACCCCGAGTTTGACGCCGTTCTCGAACAGGCCCTGGCAACCGCCGACGTGGAAGCACGCCGCGCCCTGATGGCCAAAGGTGAGGCAATCCTTCAGGAAGACGCCGTCACCATCCAGCCCTACTGGCGCTCGCTCTACAACCACACCCGCGAGGGTCTGGCTGGTGCCGATCACCACATCTCGTTCGAACTGCGTCCGGCAGCAATGCACTGGACCTAAGTCTTACGCAGACACGAAAAGGGCCGCTCTCGGGCGGCCCTTTTTCATGCAAACTACTTTTCAATAGGTGTTCCCATGGACATGACGTTGCTCGCACAAACCGTATCCCTCGCGCTACCCGCCGCATGGCTGACCCTCGGCGTCCGTGACAACATCCTCTACCCCTCCGTGAATGAAACCTACACCGCACAAGTCTTCACGATGGAGCGTATGGAAGCCGACTACCCCGACGAATACGCCCGCGTCGCCCACCGCAGCATCAAGAGCCGCAAGCTGCACAAGGCCGCCTTCGGCCTTGTCGTCGCGGCAGAGCTTCTGACAACCCTCGTCCTCTGGGCAGGCGTCGCCTGTCTCTTGCTGTCGATTTTCGGATCGATGGTGGTGGAGAACGCCCGTACAGTCGCCATGCTTGGCGCAATCATGTTCACGTCGATCTGGGCGATGTTCACCGTGGTGGGGAACCACTTTTCATACTGGTTCTGCCACGAGGGTGCCCAGAACACCCACTTTCAGCTCACGCTGTGGGGTCTGGGCAACCTGATCTTTCTTAGCCTTTAAGGCAGGTTTCCGCGCTGGCGGCCAAGGCCCGGATCAGTTCCGGGTAAAGCCCCGGCCCCTGTTCCAGCGACACACCGACCGGATCCATTTCCGCCGAAGCCAGATCCGCCCCTTCGGTCACGGCACGCACGATCTTCGGGTTGAACTGCGGCTCGGTGAAGACACAGACAACACCACGCTCTTTCATCGCCTCACGGATGTCCGCCAGCCGCGCCGCGCTTGCCGCCGAGGCATCACCCAGCATGATCGCACCAACAGACTCGAGGCCGAAACGCTCTTCGAAGTAGTGATAGGCATCGTGGAACACCACGAACCCGCGATCCTGAAGCGGTAGCAGACGCGCCTGCGTCTCTTCGATCAGCACGGCAAGCTGAACACGCGCCTCTGCGGCGTTGGCGCGGTAGGTGTCGGCATTGTCAGGGTCGACCTCCGCCAGAACCGCAGCAATGTGCGCCAGCATGGCACGGCCGTTTTCCGGGTCCAGCCAGACATGCGGGTCAAGACCATCATGATCGTGGCCTTCGTGCCCGTGATCATCGTGACCGGCTTCTTGGTGTTCGTCATGATCGTGACCGTCCTCATCCGCATGTTCTTCATGCGCGTCATGATCATGGCCTTCTTCTGCATGCTCGTCGTGGTCGTCATGACCCTCGTGGTCATGCTCATCATGGTCGTGTTCGTCATGCTTGGCGTGATCATCATGTTCATCATGATGGTCATCGTGGTCGTCATGATCGGCATGATCCTCGTGATCGTCGTGCTCATCATGGTCGTCGTGGCCATGTTCATCGTGATCATCGTGATATTCGTCACCAAACACCGCGGTCTCGCGGAAGTCCATCTGGATCAGCCCCTTGGCATCCACCAGCTCCTCGGAACGCGCCTTCGACGCGATGGTTTCGATCGGGTCTTCCAGCTGCGGAGTCAGCTCGTGACCGATCCAGAAAACAACATCCGCGTTCTGAAGGCTGCGCGCCTCGCTCGGACGCATCGCATAATCATGCGGCGACACCTCCGGCTGGATCAAAAGCGACGGCTCGCCGACACCTTTCATCACCTGCGCCACCAGCGAATGCACCGGCGCAATGTCCGCTACAACTTTTGGGGCCTCTGCCAAGGCCATCTGTCCGAGGCCAAGCGCCAAGACGCCCCCGATTACACCCTGTTTCACTTGCTTCACTCCTGGAAAGTGGTCATATCACAGGACGCTGGCATATCCTGATATGTTATACTATATCAACCCCTCTCATCACGAGGATACGAAAATGCATGACATCGGCTTCGGGCAGCACGACCATGACATCTGCGTTTCTTCCGCCATGGAAAACGCCGAAACCTTCTGCGCCAGCAACAAGTTGCAGTTCACCCCCGCCCGCAAACGCGTCCTCGAAATCCTGCTGGAAGAGCACCGCGCCATGGGGGCTTATGACATCCTCGCCGTCCTCGCCTCCGAAGGCATGGGCTCGCAACCGCCCGTGGTCTACCGCGCCCTCGATTTTCTCACGACCCATGGATTCGTGCACAAGATCGAACGCCTGAATGCCTATCTCGCCTGCAACCACCCCGGCGACACCCATTCGCCCCTGTTCATGATCTGCCGCGACTGCGGCGCAATCGCCGAAGCCACAATGCCCACCGCCAGCCTCAAGGACGCCGCTAGCAAACATGGCTTCCGTATCGAGAACACCGTGATCGAGGTCGAAGGCCTCTGCCCGGGCTGCCAGCCGGAAGCCGCCTGATGAGCCTCGTCACCCTCAACAACCTGTCCGTCCACCTCGGCGGCCATTCCGCCCTGTCGAATGTCGACTTCACCATCGACAAGGGCGAGATCGTCACCGTTGTCGGCCCGAACGGCTCCGGCAAGACCACCCTGATGCGCTCGATCATCGGCGCCGTGAAACCCACCGCCGGCACCATCTCCCGCACCCCCGGCCTGCGCATCGGCTACGTGCCGCAGTCGCTCTCGATCGACGCCACCCTGCCCCTGACCGTGCGCCGTTTCCTCTGCCTGCCGGTCCGTCACTCCAAATCCACGATGCTCGAAGCCCTCGCCGACGCCGGCGCAGACGGCCTTCTGGATCGCCAGATGTCCGCCCTCTCCGGCGGCCAGTTCCAACGTGTCCTGCTGGCCCGCGCCCTGCTCAGGAAACCCGATCTCCTGATCCTTGACGAACCAACCACCGGCCTTGATCAACCCGGCTCGGCTGCCTTCTACCGCCAGATCGAACAGGTGCGCCGCGAACTCGGCAGCGCCGTTCTCATGGTCAGCCACGAACTCCACGTCGTGATGAGCGCCTCGGATCGCGTGATCTGCCTGAACGGCCACGTCTGCTGTCACGGTACCCCCGACATCGTCGCCACCGCCCCCGAGTATCGCGCGCTCTTCGGCTCGGGAACCCAGGGCGCCCTCGCGCTCTACCGGCACGACCACGACCATCACCACCACGCCCACGCGCCCGATTCCCACGAACATGGAAACTGCGACCATGCTTGATGACTTCCTGATCCGCGCCATCATCGCCGGGGTCGGCGTGGCCATCGCCGCCGCCCCGCTGGGCTGTTTCGTGGTCTGGCGGCGCATGGCCTATTTCGGCGATGCCACCGCCCATGCCGCCATCCTCGGCGTCGCCCTGTCGCTGGCGCTCTCGGCTTCGGTCTTCACCGGAGCGCTGGCCGTGGCACTGGCTATGGCGCTCACCGTCACCGCTCTTTCCGGACGCGGCTACGCGATGGATACGCTCCTCGGCGTGCTGGCCCACTCCGCCCTCGCCTTCGGCCTTGTCGCCGTCTCCTTCGTCCAGGGCGTGCGCATTGATCTTCAGGCCTATCTCTTCGGCGACATCCTCGCCGTCTCCCGCGGCGACCTCGCCATCATCTGGGGCGGTGCGGCCCTGACGCTGGCCCTGACAACGTGGCGCTGGTCCGCCCTGCTGACCTCGACCCTGAACCCCGATCTCGCCTATGCCTCTGGCATCAATCCGAAACGCGAACAGCTGGTGCTGACCCTCGGCCTCGCCATCGTCGTTGCCGTTGCCATCAAGGTCATCGGGGCGCTCCTGATCGTGGCCCTGCTGATCATCCCCGCCGCCAGTGCCCGCCCGCTGTCGCGCACCCCGGAAGGCATGGCTGTGATTGCCGCGCTGATCGGCGCGGTCTCGGCACTGGGCGGCCTGCGCATCTCGTTCCTCTACGATACACCCAGCGGCCCGACCATTGTCTGCACAGCCGCAACGATCTTCGCAGCCTCGAATCTCGTCGCCCGTTTCGCGCCGCGCTAATCTTCTTCTTGGTGAAAATACCCCGGGGGTCCGGGGGCAGCGCCCCCGTTCAGACAAGGGCGCCGTGCACCAGCGCCTTCAGTTCAGCGCGCGACGGATAGCTGCTCGATGGCGAAAGCTGGGTGAAGAACACCACGCTCATCTCCTGCGCCCGATCGACCCAGAAAAAGGTCGACGCCATGCCACCCCAGCTGAAATCCCCTACCGATCCCGGTGTGCGGGCGCGCGCCGGATCAAGCACCACGGCGCCCCCGATACCAAAGCCCATGCCCTCCATCGGCTGCTCGGCAAAGCTCTGCGGCCCCATCGAGGCAATGTCACCGGGCAGGTGGTTCGACATCATGAAATCCACGGTCGCGGGCGACAACAACCGGGCCTCGCCCAGCGCCCCGCCACAGCGCAGCATCTCTGCAAAAGCCATATAGTCGTCGATGGTGCCCACCAGCCCGCCACCGCCCGAGAACATGTCCGCCGCCAGGAAGGGCGAGCCTTCGACACCATCCACGAACCGCAGGCTATCCCCCCCGGTCTCGGCAGAATTCAAATCCATCGCACTGCCTGCAAGCGGCGTATAAAGCGAGGCAAATCGCGCCTCGGTTCCCTTGGACACCGAGAACCCGGTTTCAACCATCCCGAGTGGCGCAAAGATCTCATCGGCGAAAAAACGGTCCAGCGTTTTGCCCGACACAACTTCGACAACCCGCCCGATCACGTCGATCCCCACGGAGTATTCCCAGGCCTTGCCCGGCTGGAACGCCAGCGGTAGGGCGGCGACCTTGTCGACCATATCGGCAAGCGCGCCCTGGTTGGCGCGAAAGATCAGGTCCTGCGCATCCATCGCCTGCGCCAGAACGCCGGGGTTGAACGGATAACTCAACCCCGAAGTGTGCGTCAGCAACTGGTGCAGTGTCGGGGAGGGCGCAGCTTCGACCTCGTCGATCCGCGCCGCGCCCGGCACCAGCGCCGTCATCTCTTCAAACGCCGGTATGAAGGCGCTGACCGGGGCGTCCAGGTGCAGCAGCCCACGCTCGACAAGCATCATCAGCGCCACGCTGGTCACGGGTTTGGTCATCGAATAGATGCGCGCCACGGTATCGCGTTCAAAGGGCAGGCCGGTTTCCAGCGCACGCATTCCGGCGGCATGGAACATCACCTCTTGCCCGCCCTGACGGATCAGGAGGCTCGATCCGGCATACTTCCGTTCATCGACATAACGCTCCATCCAGCCCTTCAAACGGTCCAGGCGCGCGCGGTCAAACCCGTGACGATGCGATCCGGTCATGGCTGTCTCCTTCATCCCGCTTCGGGCATCGCCCGAATTGACCTGTCTTAGACCGATCCCCGAAAAAAGGCCATTCACGCACGGCAGGCGCTATTGTCGCGGCACCTTCGCAATCCTCTGCACGAACGGCCGTCAACTGTTTCCGATCTGGAAACAGGGTGTAAAAGCTCTAGGTTTTTGTCTAAAATGAGGCAGCTTTCGCAGCAAGGTCATATTCTCGGTGTTATTTGTGGCGAAAATCGGGGCACACGGGCAATTCCCGGTCCTATTTTCGCCGTTTTCGATTGCTACTCGCTGATGCGGAACGCTGTAAATGGATGCCCTGTGCGGTAATTGAGATCGGGATTGTAAAATGGCGAATATTATCAACGGCAACGGAAACAACGATAACCTGCCGGGTACGGCTCTGGATGACTCGATTTCCGGGTTCGGTGGCAACGATACCCTCTCCGGCCTCGGTGGCGCGGATACGCTTGTCGGCGCCGTTGGTGATGATAGCCTCCTTGGTGGTGACGGCGGCGACAGCCTGCTCGGCGGCACCGGCAGCGACACGCTCGAAGGCGACGCGGGCAACGACACCCTGCTTGGCGGCACCGGCACCGACAGCGTGCATGGTGGCGCGGGCAACGACAGCATCATCGAAACCACCGATGTTGAGAACGACACCCTGCTGGGCGGCCTTGGCAACGACACCATCGGCGGCGGCGGCGGCCATGACCACATCGAAGGCGGCGCGGACGACGACAGCCTGAGCGGCAACGCGGGCAACGACCAGATTTTCGGCGGCATCGGCGGCGACTACATCAGCGGCGATGCGGGCAACGACATCATCTTTGGCGACCAGTCCCAACTCGACACCGATCTCCCCCTCTCCGAAGACGGCAACCGCAATGACACCCTGCTTGGCGGCGCGGGCAACGATCTCATCCGCGGCGACGAAGGCGACGACAGCATCATTGGCGGCACCGGCCTCGACACCGTCGAAGGCGGCACCGGCAACGACACCATCACCGACACGACAGATAACGAGGCCGACTCGCTCATGGGCGGTGCAGGCAACGACAGCATCACCGCCGGCGGCGGCGATGACTATGTCGCGGGGGATGGCGATGCCGACACCCTCGTGGCGGGCACCGGCGACGATACCCTTGAGGGCGGTACCGGCAATGACTCGATGCTCGGCGGCGATGGCGCCGACAGCTATGATGGCGGCACAGGCAATGACATCCTGTTCGAAACCGCAGTGGTCAACAACGACACCATGCGCGGTGGCGCGGGCAATGACACCCTGACCGGCGGTGGCGGGGCCGACTCGCTCTTTGGCGATGCCGACCTGGACAGCATCATCGGCGGCGCGGGCAACGACACCGCAGACGGCGGCACCGGCAACGACATCATCAGCGGCGACGCGGGCAATGACAGCCTCAGCGGCGGCGACAACGACGACAGCATCCTCGGCGGCACGGGCCTTGACCGTCTGTTCGGCGACGGCGGCAACGATACCCTGTTCGGCGGCACTGGCGCGGACTATGTCGATGGCGGCGCGGGCAATGACTATATCGAGGAATCCACCGATGTCGTCTCCGACACCCTCCTTGGCGGCGCGGGCAGCGATACCCTCAAGGGCGGCAACGGCGGCGACTCGCTGGATGGCGGCGACGACAACGACAACCTGTTTGGCGGCGGCGGCAACGACACCCTCAAGGGCGGTGGCGGCGACGACACCCTGAACGGCAACGCCGGCAACGACAGCATCCTTGGCGAAGGCGGCAATGACACCCTGATCGGCGAAGACGGCAACGATACCCTGATCGGTGGCATCAACGATGACAGCCTCTCGGGCGGCGAAGGTGCCGACAGCCTGATCGGCGACGCGGGCAACGATGAAATCCACGGCAACGCGGGTGCCGACATCGTCGATGCAGGCGATGGCAACGACTCGGTTTTCGCGGGTGGCGCAAATGACACCGTCGATGGCGGCCTCGGACACGACAACATCGACGCGGGCGATGGCGATGACTCCGTTCTCGGCAACGATGGCAATGACACGATCATCGCGGGCACCGGCGATGACACCGTTGACGGCGGCATCGGCGACGACTCGATCCAGGGCGGCAACGGCATCGACCTTCTGATCGGTGGCGCGGGCAACGACTTTATCCAGGACAACAACTCGCTTGCCAATGACACCCTCCTTGGCGGCGCAGGCAGCGACACCCTGCTGGGTGGCGCGGGTGACGACTCGATCGAAGGCGGCACGGAAGCCGACAGCATGTTCGGCGGTGACGGCCGCGATACCCTCAAGGGCGGCGCGGGCAACGATACCCTGAACGGCAACGCGGGCCATGACCTCATCCTCGGCGAAGGCGGCAACGACACCCTGATCGGCGAGAATGGCAACGACACCCTGATCGGCGGCATCAACGACGACAGCCTCTCGGGCGGTGAAGGCGCTGACAGCCTTGTTGGCGATGCAGGCCACGATGAAATCCACGGCAACGCGGGCGCCGACAACATCGACGCGGGTGAAGGCAACGACTCGGTCTTCGCAGGCAGCGAAAACGACACCGTTGATGGCGGCCTTGGCAACGACAACATCGACGCCAGCGACGGCAACGACAGCGTCCTTGGCAATGACGGCGACGATACCATCATCGCAGGCACTGGTGACGACACAGTTGACGGCGGCGTCGGCCACGACTCGATCCAGGGCGGTGACGGCATCGACCTTCTGATCGGCGGCGCGGGCAACGATTATATCGAGGACAACAACTTCATCGCCAACGACACCCTCTTGGGCGGCGCGGGCAACGACACCCTGCTTGGCGGCGCGGGCGACGACTCGGTCGACGGGGGCGATGATGACGACAGCCTGTTCGGCGGTGATGGCGACGACACCCTCAAGGGCGGCGCGGGCAGCGACACCCTGAACGGTAACGCCGGCAACGACAGCATCATGGGCGAAGGCGGCAATGACACGCTGATCGGCGAAGACGGTGACGACACCCTGATCGGCGGCCTGCTGAACGACAGCCTCTCGGGCGGCGAAGGCGCAGACAGCCTCATCGGTGACGCGGGCGACGACGAATTGCACGGCAACGCCGGCGCAGACAGCATCGACGCGGGCGAAGGCAACGACTCGATTTTCGCAGGCAGCGAAGACGACACCGTCGATGCGGGCGTTGGTCATGACAGCATCGACACCAGCGACGGCAACGACAGCGTGCTTGGCGGCGACGGCAATGATACTGTTCTCGCAGGGACCGGCAACGACACCGTCGACGGCGGTATCGGCGACGACTCGATCCAGGGCGGCGATGGCATCGACCTGCTGATCGGTGGCGCGGGCAACGACTATATCGAAGACAACGAGTTCATCGCCAACGACACACTTCTTGGCGGAGCCGGCGACGACACCCTGCTTGGCGGTGCCGGCGACGACTCGATCGAAGGCGGCGACGACAACGACAGCCTGTTTGGTGGCGACGGCAACGACACCCTGCTGGGTCAGGGCGGCAACGACATCATGAACGGCAACGCCGGCAATGACCTGCTGGTTGGTGGCGCACAGAAAGACACGCTGATTGGCGAAGACGGCACCGACACGCTTCAAGGCAATGGCGGTGACGACGACCTTTCCGGCGGCCTTGGCAAAGACCTCGTCGACGGGGGTGCCGGCAACGACACTCTGCTTGGCAACGAAGGGTATGACACCATCATCGGCGGCGACGGCAGCGACTTTGTCATCGGTGGCACCGGCGGCGACCGCATCCTCGGCGGTAGCGACACCCTGCCCGGTGGCGTCGACCTTGCCGACTATCTCGAAGGTAACGAAGGCAACGACACCATCTTTGGCGGCGCGGGCAACGACACGCTGAACGGTGGCGACGGCAACGACAAACTTTATGGCGGCGACGGCGAAGACACCATGATCGGTGGCGTCGGCAACGACCTTCTGGTCGGCGGCGACGGCGTCGACTCGATCGAAGGCAACGAAGAGAACGACACGCTGTTCGGCAACGCCGGTAAAGACATCCTGTCGGGCAATATCGGCAACGATATGATCCTCGGCGGCGACGATGATGACCACATCGGCGGCAACCACGGCCACGACTTCACCCACGGCGGTGCGGGCGACGACTTCGTCTTCGGCGACGTGGACAACGACGCGGTCTTTGGCGGTGACGGCGACGACTATATCGAAACCAACAACGGCATGGACTTCTATGCAGACGGCGGCTCCGGCGACGACGTTGTCATCTTCGCCTACCAGCCCAAGGCAGACTTCACCATCGACCTGATCACCGTCACCGATGGCGGCCCGGTCTGGGGCTTCAACGGCGCCCACGGCGGCAGCGGCGATGACGTGGTGCGCGGCACCGGCATGGTCGGCTTCGTCAACGGTGGCGACGGCAACGACTTTGTCGACGGCGCAACAACCCGGATTTCGATCCAGGACAGCCTTGGCGGCTCCTTCTACCTCGACGGCGGCGCTCGCCTTCTGGGTGGTGCGGGCAACGACATCCTCAAGTCCTCGGCCCACGACGACACCTTCTACGGTGACCGCGAAGCCAGCCTGCATGCCAACCTCTTCGCCCTCGAAGGCCTTGTCGGCGCAGATGATCTCACTGCCGAATGGCTGGCCAACGTCGAGTGGCTGTTCAACACCGATCGCTCGCTGGTCACCGGCGAGATCGACATGAGCATCCCGGTCACCGCCTATGCCGATATCTATCAGATTGGCCGGAACCACGTGTTCAACGGTGGCGACGAAGTGACCGGCCCGTCGATCTCGACGGCCCCGCTGGACGGCACCGATGTGATCTGGGATTTCGATCCCTTCCTCGACAAGCTGGACATGAGCGCCATCGGCTTCTCCGCCGACTACCTCTTCTCGCTGATGGTGCAGGACGGCACCGACGTGAACCTGACCACGGCACGCGGCACCCTGATCCTCAAGAACGTTCAGCTTACCGACCTGACCGTCGACATCTTCAACCTCGACGGCATGGCCGCCGACGGCATCACGCCCTTCATGGATCTCTTCATCCAGTCGGACGTGCCCCACGAGATCGACGACACCCCGCCAAGCCCGGACGTGAACGTTGTTCTGGCTGACGAAACCTTCCTCGAAGACATCGGCCAGTCCCGTGGACACGACCACATCTGGTACGTCTCTGCCAATGACATGGATGATCAGCTCGGCCTCAACGGCACCGCGCTGGCGCTGACCTTCGGCGACGACATCTATTTCGACAACATTCAGGGCAACGAGATCGCCGGGGGTGCAGGTCGCGACATCATGCTGATGTTCGAAGGTGACGACGCCTTCTTCGGCGACGACAAACCCGACTTCATCGACGGCGGCGACGGCAACGACGAAGGCGGCGGCAACCGCGGCGACGACATGATCTGGGGCGGCGCGGGCATGGACGTGTTCAGCGGCGTTTACGGCGACGACTGGCTCGACGGCGGTGCCGACGACGACGCAATCACCGGCGACTTCGGCAACGACAAGATCGTTGGCGGCTCGGGCAACGACGCGATCGACGGCTCGCACGGCGATGACTACATCCGCGGCGACGAGAGCTTCTCGCTCGAGGAATTCCGCGAGTGGGTTATCACCGTCTACTACAACCTGCCCTCGGTCGACGATTATGATCCGCTTGTGCATTCGTCCGGCTATTTCGACCTCGAGAACATGATCATCAAACCCGCCTTCTACGACCCCAACGTCGTTGGCTCTTGGTATGATATCGTGCTGCCCTCCAGCCTAGGCCTACCGGACGGCGACGATGTTCTCTTCGGCAGCTACGGCAATGACACCATCCTTGGCAACGGCGGCAACGACGACGTCAAGGGCGGTCAGGGCCACGACAGCCTCGAAGGCAACGACGGCAATGACACCGTGATCGGCTGGTCGGGTGACGACACCATGAAAGGGGATGCCGGCGACGACCGCATGTCCGGTGACGCCGGCAAGGACAGCATGTTCGGCGGCGACGGCAGCGACTATATGGACGGTGGCACCGAGAATGACACCATGCACGGTGGCGCCGGTCAGGACAGCATGTTTGGCGGTGACCACGACGACCAGATCACCGGTGATGGCGGCCATGACACCATCAACGGCGACGCGGGCAACGACACCGTCAACGGCGGCGTTGGCAACGACCGCCTGTTTGGCGACGACGGCACCGACAGCCTTCTGGGTGGCGATGGCAACGACCAGGCCTTTGGTGGCAATGGCAATGACACCCTCCTCGGCGGCAAGGGCAACGACACCTTGAACGGCGGTGCGGGAGCCGACTCGATCAAGGGTGACACCGGTGCCGACTCCATGTCCGGCGGCGATGACAACGACACGCTGATCGGCGGCGGCGGTGCCGACTCGATCAAGGGTGATGGCGGCAAGGACAAGCTGAACGGTGGTGGCGGCAACGACACCCTGACGGGCGGTGCGGGCAACGACACCCTGCTCGGCGGCCAGAACAACGACAGCCTGCTTGGTGGCGATGGGGTCGACGTTCTTGACGGTCAGGGCGGTGCTGACATTCTTATCGGTGGCGCCGGCAACGACGTGCTCAAGGGCAAGGCCGGCAACGACAACATGAAAGGTGAGGCCGACAACGACAAACTGTTTGGCAGCGGTGGCAACGACACCATGCTGGGTGGCAACGGCAACGACACCCTGCTTGGCGGCAATGGCAACGACTCCATGCAAGGCAACCTGGGTGCCGACAGCATGGACGGCGGCGGCGGGGCTGACACCCTCTTTGGCCACGACGGAGTTGACACCCTGATCGGCAACGCCGGCGCTGACAGCCTGCGTGGCGGCGGCGGCAACGACCAACTCGTTGGCGGTTCGGAAAACGACCAGCTGTTCGGCGACAACGGTGCCGACAGCCTGCACGGCGGCTCCGAGGACGACACGCTCGAAGGCGGTGCCGGTAACGACACCATGCTTGGCGGCACTGGCAACGATAGTATGAAAGGTGGCTCCGAGAACGACGACATGAGCGGCGGCGACGGCACCGACTTCCTTGACGGTGGCATCGGCAACGACATCATGAAAGGCGGCTCCGGCAGCGATACCCTTCTGGGCAACGGCGGTCTCGACACCATCGAGGGTGGCTTCGGCAACGACAGCATCGACGGCGGTGCCGCGAACGACACCATCTTCGGCGATCTTGGCAACGACACCCTGATCGGCAACACCGGCAACGATGTTCTCGACGGTGGCGACGGCGATGACCAGTTGTCCGGCAACGGTGGCGCCGATGTCTTTGTCTTCTCGGGCGCGACCCACGGCAACGATGTCATCACCGGCTTTACCCACGCCAAGTTCAACGCCGCGCATGACGTGATCCGCTTTGCCGCGGACACCGTCGAGGTGAAAACCTTCGCAGACTTCATCGCCAATTCGACCGAGGTCGGCGGCAACGTGGTCTACGACTTCAATAACGATGGCCTGAACACGATCACCATCACAGGGGCAACCCTGAACAAGCTGACCGCAGACGATTTCGATTTCCTCTGATCCCGGTCGTCAGCCTGAAAACCGAAAACGCCGTGGCCCGCGCCACGGCGTTTCTCTTTGCTCGACGGGACCGAATCTCAGGAAAGTCGCAAAGAATCACATTTTTTGTTAAGGTTTCCTCAACCCCGCGCGACTTTTTCGATTTTCCAACCAAAAGAATACCGAGCAACTTTTACCACGTTCCCCGCGCCGGCCCTTTAAAGACCCAATTTGATCGGAGGAACCCATGCCCCATTTCCATTTCTTTGCCGACAGCATCGGCTCGGCCAGCTTTGACATGAGCACGGACGGTAGCGCCCGTACGTTTGTTGACACGGATGTCACCATCGCCAACGACAGCGGCATCACGGTGATCGGCGATGCGGGCTACCAGAACGTCAATGTTCATGGCACGGTCTGGAGCACGAGCAATGCCGTGAGCCTGCAAGGCAACTACAGCTCCGTTCTTGTCGGACAAACCGGCAAACTGACGAACTCCAACTATGGCGATTATGCCGCTCTCGTGCTCGCGGGCTACCACTCTTTGGTGACCAACTCCGGTGAGATATCGGGCACAATCGGGGCATGGATCGGTGGCGCGCAATCCCAGATCATCAATCACGGCACGATGACAGGACACGGTCAGGGCTACTACTACTATAATGCCGCCTTGGTCTTCTACATCGACTCAGAGGTCACAACGGCCCCTACCGAAAACCACAAGGCATCCGTCACCAACTTCGGCTCCATGAGCGGTGTCAGCTACTCCTACTATGGGGAACTCTCCGCCGTCGCCATCGAAGACAGATCCTCGACCTATACAATCGACGGTGCGGGCACCACGGCCTGGGCCACCGATGTCTCGGTCTTCAACCACGGTGACATCCACGGCCGCATCCTGCTCAAGCAGGGTAACGACCTCGTCGTCAACAGCGGCATCATCGTCGGCGACGTGGAGATGGGCAACGACAACGATACCTATCGCGGTCGCCGCGACGGCTTTGTTGACGGCGACATCGAGGGCGAAGCCGGCAATGACAAGCTGATCGGCGCCAGCCAGGCCGATACGATGCTTGGCGGGGCAGGCAATGACACCCTGCGCGGTGCAGGCGGCGACGACGATCTGCGTGGTGACAATGGCAATGACAAGATCTGGGGCGGCAGCGACGACGACTACTTGAACGGCGGCAGCGGCAAGGACACCCTGCTTGGCAACCTCGGCGATGATACGCTGCTTGGCGGTGGCGGCAACGATACGCTGAACGGCGGCCGTGGCGACGACACCCTGACCGGCGGCGGCGGTGCAGACCGCTTTGTCTTCAAGCGCGACGCGGGCAATGACGTGATCACCGACTTCGTCGACGGATCGGACAAGATCAACCTCTCCGCCTACGGCCTCAGCGGCTTCTCGGACATCTCGACCGCCCTCGCCCTCCAATCAGCCGGAGGAGACGTGGTGCTCGACCTCGACGCCCTCGGTGGTTCCGGCAGCGTGATCATCGAAAATACCCTGATCGGGAACTTTTCGGGCTCGGATTTCATTTTCTGAGAACATCAGCGCGGCGCACCTCCCCGGTGCGTCGACGCGCTTGCGCGCGACAGAGAGGCAAGGCATCCGCCCTGCATTTCACCAACATTTCCAATTTGGAAGAAGTGGTGAGCCGTGTAGGATTCGAACCTACGACCCACTGATTAAAAGTCAGTTGCTCTACCAACTGAGCTAACGGCCCACTCTGTGAGGGCGGGTTCTAGTGTTGTGCGCGGGGGGGGTCAAGTCGATTCTTCATAAAAAATGCACATGGCTGGAAACCTTTTCTCAAGAGGCGTATATGGCGCCCATGATCGCTCATAAAAACAAAGGTCTGCCCTTCGAAAAGATGCATGGGCTTGGCAACGATTTCGTTGTTGTGGATGCACGCACGCGTGACATCCCCCTCCCGCCTGCGCTCGTCGAAGCCATTGCAGACCGCCATCGCGGCGTCGGTTTTGATCAGCTTGCGGTGATCTCCAAAGGCACCCATGACGCGCACCTCACCTTCTACAACAGCGACGGCTCGCTTTCCGCCGCCTGTGGCAACGCTACGCGCTGTATCGCACGGAAATTGATGGACGAATCGGGCCTGACCACCCTGCGCCTGACAACCGACCGCGGCCTGCTGATGGCGCGCGATGCCGGTGACGGGCTGACCTCGGTCAACATGGGTCATCCCCAGCTGGACTGGCACGAGGTGCCGCTGGCCGAAGAGATGGACACGCTCGAGCTGCCCATCGACGGCTCGCCCACGGCCACCGGCATGGGCAACCCGCATTGCACCTTCTTTGTCGAAGACGCCGAATCGGTCGACCTCGCCGCCTTTGGCGCCGCGCACGAACACCACCCGCTCTACCCCGAGCGCACCAACGTGCAGGTTGCCCAGATCATCGGCCCCGACCACATCCGCATGCGCGTCTGGGAACGCGGCGTCGGCATCACGCTGGCCTCCGGTTCGTCGTCCTGCGCCACCGCCGTGGCCGCCGCCCGTCGTGGCCTCACCGGGCGCAAGGTCCAGATCGATCTCGACGGTGGCAGCCTCTGGATCAACTGGGCCGAGGATGGCGTCTGGATGACCGGCGGCACCACCCACGTCTTTTCCGGTGAATTCACCAAGGACTTCCTGGACTCCGTCTGATGGCTGACACGTTGAAAACCCCGCCCAAGTTCACCACGCTTGGCTGCCGCCTCAACGCCTATGAAACCGAGGCGATGAAAGCCATGTCGCAAGAGGCAGGGCTGGACAACGCCGTCATCGTCAACACCTGCGCCGTCACCGCAGAGGCCGTGCGGAAGGCCCGTCAGGAAATCCGCCGCCTGCGCCGCGAAAACCCCGACGCCAATATCATCGTCACCGGCTGCGCGGCCCAGACCGAACCCGAGACCTTCGCCCGGATGGACGAGGTCACCCGCGTGATCGGCAACACGGAAAAGATGCAGCCCGAAACATGGCACGACATCGCCCGCGGCCCCGATTTCATCGGCGACACCGAAAAGGTGCAGGTTGATGACATCATGTCCGTCACCGAAACCGCAGGCCACCTGATCGACGGTTTCGGCACCCGTAGCCGCGCCTATGTGCAGGTCCAGAACGGCTGCGATCACCGCTGCACCTTCTGCATCATCCCCTACGGTCGCGGCAACTCGCGCTCCGTGCCCGCAGGCGTCGTGGTCGATCAGATCAAACGCCTCGTCGACAAGGGCTTCAACGAGGTCGTGCTCACCGGTGTCGATCTCACCTCCTGGGGCGCAGACCTGCCGATGACCCCGCGTCTCGGGGATCTGGTTATGCGCATCCTGCGCCTCGTGCCCGACCTGCGCCGCCTGCGCATCTCCTCGATCGATTCTATCGAGGCCGACGACGCGCTGATGCTGGCCATCGCGACCGAACACCGCCTGATGCCGCACCTGCACCTGTCGCTGCAACACGGCGACGACCTGATCCTCAAGCGCATGGCCCGCCGCCACCTGCGCGACGATGCCATCGCCTTCTGCGAAGAGGCCCGCCGCCTGCGCCCCGACATGACCTTCGGCGCCGACATCATCGCCGGCTTCCCCACGGAAACCGATGCGCATTTCGAAAACTCGCTCAAGCTGGTTACTGACTGCGATCTGACATGGCTGCACGTCTTCCCCTATTCCAAACGCGAAGGCACCCCCGCCGCCAAGATCCCCAACCAGGTCAACGGCAACGTGATCAAGGATCGCGCTGCCCGCCTTCGCGCCGCCGGTGACGCACAGGTTGCAAAACACCTCGCCGCGCAAATGGGCAAAACCCATCACATCCTGATGGAAAACCCGCACATGGGACGCACCGAACAGTTCACCGAAGTGCATTTCGACACGCCGCAGACCGAAGGCGCCATCGTCACCGCGCCGATTTCCGGCATCCGCAACGGCCAGCTGCTGGCATGACGCGCCCAATCCTCTACAGCTTCCGCCGCTGCCCCTATGCCATGCGCGCCCGCCTTGGCCTGGCCAGCGCCGGAATCACCGTAGAGCTGCGGGAAATCCTGCTGCGCGACAAGGCCCCCGCATTTCTGGCAACATCACCCAGCGCCACCGTCCCCTGCCTGCAAACCGACACCACGGTGATCGACGAAAGCCTCGACATCATGCACTGGGCGCTGGCGCAAAACGATCCCGAAGGCCTGATGGACATGCCCGTCTCCGGCCATGACCTGATCGCCACCACCGACGGCCCGTTCAAAACCGCGCTCGACCGCTACAAGTACCACACCCGCTATGACTCCGACCGCGAGGCCGAACGCGCCACTGCCTCACGGCATCTTCTGGCCCTCAACGCCCAACTGAACGGCCAACCCTGGCTCTTCGGCACAGGCCCACGCCTCGCCGATCTCGCCATCCTGCCTTTCGTGCGCCAGTTCGCCTTCACCGACAAACCCTGGTTCGACGCACAGGACTGGCCCCACCTGCACGCCTGGCTCGAAGGCTTCATCGCCTCGCCCCGCTTTACCTCGATCATGACGAAATATCCGAAATGGGAAGCGGGCGACGCCCCGACCCTGTTTCCCTAGGGCTTCAATGCACCCCAAATACTCCCGCCGGAGGCGGAACAGGGGCGGGATCATCCGCCCCTGATACCCTCACGCGGCCTTTGCCACCTTGGCCCGTGCCGCCAGCACCCCAAGTGCCGCCCGCGCAGCCTCGCGGCCCTTCTCGACAAAATGGGCGCGGTAGATCGCGTTGTGATGCTCGGTCTCCTGGTACTGGTGCGGCGTCAGGCTGACCGAGAGCACCGGCACGCCGGTATCCAGTCCGGCCCGCATCAACCCGTCCACCACGGCCTGCGCGACAAAGTCATGCCGGTAGATGCCCCCATCCACCACGAAAGCGGCACAGGCCACCGCGCCATAACGCCCACTCTCGGCAAGGTCACGCGCCAACAGCGGCATCTCGAAGGCGCCGGGCACGTCGAACACGTCCACCTGCGCATCGGGGATGATCTCGCAGAAACCTTCCAGCGCACGATCCACGATATCGGCGTGCCACTGGGCCTTGATGAATGCGAAACGGGTGTGTGTCATATCGGATCTCCTTTTGGTACAGACACGTCACCCAAGGCGATCACGAACGAACAGGGTCCACCCCAAGGGGCGTCCCATCCGCACGTTCTCTTCCATCCGGACTATCACCGTCGGCTCTGGAATCGCACCAGATCTGCTGACACTTTGGCACAGGCCAAAGCCGCTCGCGGGCTTGCAGGCGTTCACCCGCTCACCGCCGGTGGGGAATTTCACCCCGCCCTGAGAACACGGCGACCTTGCCAAGATCATCGCCCCCCTGCAACATCCATTCGCGACCAACAGGAGCCCAAATGCACCCGAATCCCGCTTTTCGCGGCACGCCCGCCGACACCAACATCGCCTTCGCCCGCGACCGCGCCTTCGGCACCCTGGCGCTGAACGGCGCAGAGACCCCGATGCTCTCGCATGTGCCGTTCCTGCTTGCCGAAGACGGCAGCCACGCCGACCTGCACCTCGTGCGGTCCAACCCGATCTCGCGCAGCCTGAAAGACCCGCAGCCCGCCACCCTCGCGGTGACCGGCCCCGACAGCTATATCTCGCCCGACTGGTACGCCCTCGATGATCAGGTCCCGACCTGGAACTATGTCGCCGTCCACCTGACCGGCACCCTCGCGCCCCTGCCCGATACGGACCTGCCGCCGCTGCTTGAGCGGCTTTCCACCTTCTTCGAAACCCGGCTGGCCCCGAAACCGGTCTGGACCATGGACAAGATGCAGGACGAGGCCCTGGCCCGCATGTTGCGCATGATCCGCCCCTTCCGGCTGACCATCACCGACATCCAGGGCACCTGGAAATTGAACCAGAACAAACCCGATGCCGCCCGCCAGGGCGCCGCCAACCACGTGGCCAGTGACGGAATCGGCGCCCAGACCGATCTTCTGGCCGATCTCATGCACGCCGCAACAGGAGACACCCCATGAAACTCACCTATGCCAGCGCCTCGCCTTTCGTGCGCAAGGTCCACGTTCTGCTGCTGGAAACCGGACAACAGGACGATGTCGAGCTGATCACGGTGAAAACCACCCCGCTCACCACCCCCGACGAGGTTTTCACCGCCAATCCCATCGGCAAGATCCCGGCCCTGATCCGCCCCGACGGCCCCGCGATCTACGACAGCCGCGTGATCTGTCGCTTCCTCGATGCCCGCGCCGGCAACCCGCTCTACCCGCAGTCCTCGCTCTGGGACGTGCTGACCATCGAGGCCACCGCCGACGGAATCATGGAGGCCGCGGTCCTGATGCGCTACGAAGAGGCGCTGCGCCCCGAGGAAAAACGCTCGGCCGAGTGGCTCGAAGCGCAATGGGACAAGATCGCCCGCGCCCTTGCCGTTCTCAACGCCCGCTGGATGAGCCACCTTGCCGGCCCGCTCGACATGGGCCAGATCGCCGTGGGCTGTGCGCTCGACTATCTCGATTTCCGCCACGACGGCCGGAACTGGCGCGCCGACAACGACTCGCTCGCTGCATGGCACGCCGAATTCTCCGGGCGCGACAGCATGAAGGCCACCATGCCGCACGACTGAGTCGCCCCGCTTTTCAAAGCGCGTGCCACGTCATGCGCCCCGGGAAGGACAGCTTTGCCCTTCCCACCCCTGCAAAGGACTGTTTGTCCACCTCCGGAATCGCCCAAAACCTGCGGAAATACATCGAAAATCACGCATATGGGGATTTGGCGCGACAGAGGGACGCGAGGCCTTCATATAAGCGAAACATCGCTGGACGGGTTGCAACACCTCGGCTAAATAGCGGCGTGGAGAGGCTGCGCCACGCGCGGCCCCAACGATATTGGCCGGATATTCGGCTGAAAAATGGAGAGAACCTCGTGTCCCACGCAGAAGATCACGAAGGCACCCGCAGAGACTTCCTCTACTACGCCACCGCTGGCGCAGGTGCAGTGACCGCAGGTGCAGCCGTCTGGCCTCTGGTCGATCAAATGAACCCCTCGGCAGATGTTCGAGCACTGGCCTCGATCCGTGTTGACGTTTCGGGCGTTGAGCCCGGCACGCAGCTGACCGTCAAATGGCTCGGCAAACCGGTCTTCATCCGCCACCGCACCGGCGCGGAAATCCAGGAAGCCGCAGCACAGGACGCCGAGTTCGAAGCTGGCGTTTCGGTCATCGACCCGTTTGCGCGCAACGTGAACCTGGGTGACGAAGCGGCACCGGCCTCCGACGCCAACCGCACCATGCCCTCGCCGGAAGGCGAAGCACCGCAGGCCTGGATCGTCCAGATGGGCGTATGTACGCACCTCGGTTGCGTTCCGCTCGGTGACGCGGGTGAATTCGGCGGCTGGTTCTGCCCCTGCCACGGCTCGCACTACGACCTGTCCGGCCGTATCCGCAAAGGCCCCGCGCCTGAAAACCTTCCTGTTCCGCCGGCGGAATGGGTCGACAACAGCACCATCAAACTCGGTTAAGGGAGTACCCAGATGTCCGGCATCCCCCACGATCACTACGAGCCGAAGTCCGGCGCCGAGAAGTGGCTGCACAAGCGTCTTCCCGTCGTTGGCCTGATCTACGACACCATCATGATCCCCACCCCCAAGAACCTGAACTGGTGGTGGATCTGGGGCATCGTCCTTGCCTTCTGCCTGGCGCTTATGATCGCCACCGGCGTTGTCATGGTGATGCACTACACCCCGCATGTTGATCACGCATTCGCGTCGGTCGAACACATCATGCGTGACGTGAACGGCGGTCACATGATCCGCTATATCCACATGAACGGCGCGTCGCTGTTCTTCTTCGCGGTCTACATCCACATGTTCCGCGGCCTGTACTACGGTTCCTACAAGGCGCCCCGCGAAATCACCTGGATCATCGGCATGCTGATCTTCCTGCTGATGATGGGCACCGGCTTCATGGGCTACGTTCTGCCCTGGGGTCAGATGTCCTTCTGGGGCGCAACCGTGATCACCGGCCTGTTCGGCGCGATCCCGTTCATCGGTGAACCGATCCAGACCTGGCTGCTCGGCGGCCCGGCAGTGGACAACTACACCCTGAACCGCTTCTTCTCGCTGCACTACCTGCTGCCCTTCGTGATCGCCGCGCTTGTGATCGTTCACATCTGGGCCTTCCACACCACCGGCAACAACAACCCGACCGGTGTTGAAGTCCGCCGTGGTTCGAAAGAAGAAGCTGCGAAAGACACCCTGCCCTTCTGGCCCTACTTCGTGGTCAAGGACCTTGTTGGCCTGGCCATCGTTCTGGTGTTCTTCTTCGCCGTTGTTGGCTTCATGCCGAACTACTTCGGTCACCCCGACAACTACATCGAAGCCAACCCGCTGGTAACGCCCGCACACATCGTTCCGGAATGGTACTTCCTGCCGTTCTACGCGATCCTGCGTGCCTTCACCTCCGAAGTCTGGCTGGTTCAGTTCCTGAGCTGGATCACCGGTGGCATCGTTGACGCGAAATTCGTGGGCGTTCTGGCCATGTTCGGCGCCATCGCAGTCATGGCGATCGTGCCGTGGCTCGACACCAGCCGCGTGCGCTCGGGCCGTTTCCGTCCCCAGTTCAAATGGTGGTTCCTGATCCTCGTCATCGACTTCATCTTCCTGATGTGGCTCGGTGCCATGCCCGCGGAAGAGCCCTATGCGACTCTCTCGCTGATCGGTGCAACTTACTGGTTTGGCTACTTCCTCGTGATCCTGCCGATCCTCGGTGTGATCGAAAAGCCGACGACTCCGCCGGCCACCATCGAGGAAGACTTCAACAACCACTACGGCAAACCTGCTGAATAAGAGGAAACAGGATAATGCTTAAGAAACTTAGCATCGCTGCAATCGCTGCCCTGTCCCTCTCGGCAGGCGCCGCATCGGCCGCCGGTGGCGCAGGTCACGTCCATGACGTCGACTTCTCCTTCGAAGGCCCCTTTGGCAAGTTCGACCAGAACCAGCTGCAACGCGGTCTTCAGGTGTACACCGAAGTCTGCGCCGCATGTCACGGCATGCGCTACGTGCCGCTGCGCACACTGGCCGACGAAGGTGGTCCGCACCTGCCGGAAGATCAGGTTCGTGCCTACGCCGAACAGAACTTCGAGGTGTTCGACGCCGAGCTGGATGATTTCCGTCCCGCACGCCCGACCGATCACTTCCCGGAAGGTGGTGATCCGAACGCGCCTGACCTCAGCCTGATGGCCAAGGCACGCGCAGGCTTCCACGGTCCGGCCGGCACCGGCATGAACCAGCTGTTCAAAGGCATGGGTGGCCCCGAGTACATCGTCTCGATCCTGACCGGTTACACCGGCGAGGAAAAAGAAGAAGCGGGCACCACCTTCTACGAAAACACCGCCTTCCCGGGTGGCTGGATCGCCATGGCCCCGCCGCTCTACGGTGAGGACGTGGAATTTGCCGATGGTCACTCGAACGAGCTGCACCACGAAGCCGAAGACGTGTCTGCCTTCCTGATGTGGGCCGCCGAGCCCAAGATGATGGCACGCAAACAGGCTGGCTTTGTTGGCGTTCTGATGATGGTTGTCCTGGCTTCGCTCCTGTTCCTGACGAACAAGAAGCTCTGGGCGCCGGTCAAAGGCAAGAAGTTCACCGGCTAAGCCGCACTTCACCCGAAACAGGAAAACCCGCCGGTCTCTCCCCGGCGGGTTTTTCTTTGCCTGAACACACCGCACCTCCCCCGGAAAACCTTCTCGAAGGTTTTCCCACGCGCACATTTTTCTAGAAAAATGTATGCCCCCCGCGCTATCCCTGAGCAGCATTTCAAGGAGCTTCCGATGTCCAACGCCCTGATCGTGATCGACGTGCAAAACGATTTCTGCCCCGGTGGTGCGCTGGCCGTGCCCGAAGGCGACCTGATCGTGCCCGGCATCAACGCCCTGATGCAGGATTTCGACGCCGTGATCCTGACCCAGGACTGGCACCCCAACGGCCACTCCTCCTTTGCCACCTCGCACGCGGGCAAGGCCCCCTTCGACATGACCGAGATGCCCTACGGCCCACAGGTGCTCTGGCCCAACCACTGCGTTCAGGGCAGCGAAGGTGCCGCCTTTCACGCCGATCTCGACACCACCCGCGCCGATCTGATCATCCGCAAGGGCTACAACCCCGCCATCGACAGCTACTCGGCCTTCTTTGAGAACGACCAGACCACTCCCACCGGCCTTGAAGGCTATTTGAACACCCGTGGCATCACCGCCCTCACGCTTGTGGGCCTCGCCACCGATTTCTGCGTGGCCTTCTCGGCGCAGGATGCCGCCCGTCTTGGCTTTGACGTCACCGTCCGCAGCGACCTCTGCCGCGCCATTGACCTCGACGGCTCGCTCACCGCATCCCTCACCGGCATGAAAGACGCGGGCGTCAGAATTCTCTGATCAGGGGTGAAATTTTCACCCATATTTCGTGCTCTTACGCTAGGGTGAGGAACCTTGAATTCAAAGCGAGACCGGAATGAGCGACGAGATTCGCGACATTGAACGCCGGCAGGCGGAGTTCGATGCCGAGCACAGCCCGGAAGGGCTGCTGAAGCGCTATGCCGCTGGTCGTGTCCGCCATTTTCCCGGTCGCCAGGTCGTCACGCTTTCCGGCGCCCTGACGCTCGGCCTGCTTGTCTCTTTCGAGATCGGCCTGATCGCGCTTTGCATCGCCCTGGTCGGCGAAGTGCTGGATGTGCTTTTGCTGCGACGCGTCCCTGCCATGTTCGCCAAGGGGGCCAGCTTTACCCGGGTCCAACGGCTGACCACGGTATCCGGGATGTTTCAGGCCCTGACCATCGCCGCCTGTGTTGCCCTTGCATGGGTCTCAAGCGAAGATCACGCCAGCACCTTCTTTTGCATGGCCTACCTGACCGGCGCGGCGATCAACGGCGGTATCATCCTGCCGTTCCACCGCCATGCCGCCATTGGCAAACTGCTGGTCTACGGTCTGACCTGCCCGGTGCTTTTCGCCATCCACCTCTTTGACGATCACGGCGTGAACAAGGATTTCTTCTTCAACCTGCTCGCCGCGATGATGATGACCTACATGGTCGGTGCCTTCATTTCCTACGCCGTCGCAGGTCGTCGGCGGCACTTCAGGAACAGCCGCAGCCTGCTTGCCCAAAGCCTCCAGATCGCCAAGGCCCACGCCTCCCTCAACGAACAGCAGGACAGGCTCCGGCAACTTGCCCTTGTCGCCGAACGCGCCACCGACAGCGTTCTGGTCTCCGACATTGACGGGACAATCCTCTGGGTCAACGACTCCTTTACCCGTATCACAGGCTACCCCGCGGAAGAAGCGATCGGACGCCAGCCCGCCGATCTCCTGAACGGACCGGACACCGATCTGGACGTCAGCGACGACATCGCCCGCGCCATCGCCGAACAGCGCCCCTTCCGTGCCGAGATCATCAACTATACCAAGGATGGCCGCCGCATCTGGATCGAAACCAACCTCACCCCCGTCTTCAACGACGCGGGCGAGGTGGACATGGTCATCGCTATTGAACGCGACATCACCGAAGCCAAGGCATACGAGGACGAACTGGACGCCGCGAAGCAGGCCGCGGAACAGGCCGAGCAGGCCAAGAGCGACTTCCTTGCCAACATGAGCCACGAAATCCGCACCCCGATGAACGGCATCGTCGGGATGGCCGACCTGCTCTCCGAAGCGGGCCTGTCACAGGAAAACCAACTCTACGTCGATACCATCAAGCAATCCGCCGACGCGCTTCTGACCATCATCAACGACGTGCTCGACTTCTCCAAGCTGAACGCGGGCAAGCTGACAATGCACCCCGTCCCCTTCCGCCTGCACGACTGCATGATCGGCATCATCCGCCTGCTGGAACCGCAGGCCCGCCAGAAGGGCCTCAGCCTTGAGTACACCCCCGACGGCATCCTGCCCGAGTTCGTGATCGGCGACGAGGGGCGCTTCCGCCAGATCCTCGTCAACATCATCGGCAACGCCGTCAAGTTCACCGAGACAGGCGGCGTTTCGGTTGTGATCGCCGCCACCGAAATCGCGGGCCAGCAACACCTGAACATCCGCGTCACCGACACCGGCCTTGGCATCGCGCAGGACCAACTCGAACATATCTTCGAACAGTTCGCCCAGTCCGAATCCGCCGCGACCCGCAAATACGGCGGCACCGGCCTAGGCCTCGCCATCTCGAAACTGCTGATCGAAAAGATGCAGGGCAGCATCCGGGTCACCAGCACCCCGGGCAAGGGCTCGTGCTTTACCATCACCCTGCGCATGGGCACCGCCGACAAGGCCACCCGCATCCCGCAAAGCGCCCGCCTGCCCGCACCGGAACAGTTCACCGGCCTCACCGTCCTTCTGGCCGAGGACAACCAGACCAACAGACTTGTGATCCGCAAGCTGCTGCAGGACTACCCCATCAGCCTGATCACCGCCCATGACGGGCGTCAGGCTGTCGACAAGACCAAATCCTACCGCCCCGACGTGGTACTCATGGACATGTCCATGCCCGAAATCGACGGGCTTCAGGCCACCAAGGAAATCCGCGCCCTCACCCTGCCCCAGCCCCGTATCATCGCCCTCACGGCCAACGCCTTCGACACCGACCGCGAGGCCTGTCTCTCGGCGGGCATGGACGACTTCCTGTCAAAACCCGTGCGCAAGGCCGACCTCCTGACCCGCCTCTTACCGGAAACTGACGCTGCGGATTAAGGGCCTTGGCCCTCTCCGGGGAATTGGGTATCAAAATCTCCGAAACAAAACTTGGGGCCGCAGATCATGGTCGATATCGCCACCCGCGTCTGGAACCACAAATGGAAGATCGACCCGATCGTGCGCTCGCTGATCGACAACGACTTCTACAAGCTCCTGATGTGCCAGTCGGTCTTCCGCAACAAGCCGAATGCCACGGTCACCTTCTCGCTCATCAACCGCTCCGACAGCGTACGGCTGGCGGAACTGATCGACGAAGGCGAACTGCGCGAACAACTCGATCACATCCGCTCCCTCTCGCTCACCCGCGGTGAAAGCACCTTCCTGCGCGGCAACACCTTCTATGGCAAACGCCAGATGTTCCGCCCCGACTTCATGCACTGGTTCGAGAACCTGCGCCTGCCCGATTACCACCTCGAAAAGCGTGACGGCCAGTACGAGCTCACCTTCGAAGGCAAATGGCACGAGGTCATGCTCTGGGAAATCCCGGCCCTGGCGGTCCTGATGGAACTGCGCGGCCGCGCCGTGCTGCACGACATGCGCAAATTCGAACTTCAGGTGCTCTATGCCCGCGCCATGACCAAGCTCTGGGAAAAGATCGAACAGCTGCGCCGCGTCGACGGGCTGCGCATTGCCGACTTCGGCACCCGCCGCCGCCACTCCTATCTCTGGCAGGACTGGTGCGTTCAGGCCATGACCGAAGGGCTGGGCCACAAGTTCGTCGGCACCTCGAACTGCCTGATCGCCATGAAGCGCGATCTCGAGGCCATCGGCACCAACGCCCACGAACTGCCCATGGTCTATTCCGCACTCGCGCAGGACGATGCCACGCTGGCCCAGGCCCCCTATCAGGTGCTGGCCGACTGGCACGAGGAACACGAGGGCAACCTGCGTATCATCCTGCCCGACACCTACGGCACCGAAGGCTTCCTGAAACGCGCGCCCGACTGGCTTGCAGGCTGGACCGGCATCCGCATCGACTCGGGTGACCCTGCCGCTGGCGCCGAAACCGCGATCCGCTGGTGGAAAGAACGTGGCGAAGACCCGCGAGACAAGCTGATCATCTTCTCCGACGGCCTCGATGAAACCAAGATCATCGAGTTGCACGAGCAATTCGTGGGCCGCGCCAAGATCTCCTTTGGCTGGGGCACTCTGCTGACCAACGATTTCCGCGGCCTCACCCCCGGCGACGCACTCGCGCCCTTCTCGCTGGTCTGCAAGGCGGTTGCGGCGAATGGCTCCCCAACGGTCAAACTGTCGGACAACCCCAACAAGGCAATGGGCCCCACCGACCAGATCGACCGCTACAAGCGCGTCTTCGGCGTGGGCGAACAGCAGGAAATGGACGTGATCGTCTAATCCCGGGTCAGAAAGGCCACGATCCGCGCCGCGACTTCCGGGTCGCGCAGGATGCGGTTGTGGCCCAATCCTTCGGTTGTCACCAGTTCCGCATCCGGCCAGGCCTCGGCCACGCCCCGCCCACTCGCATAAGGCACCTGGCTGTCCCCTGCATCGTGCAGAACCAACGCAGCCTGCGCCATCCCACGCGCCACGGGCACCACCTGCAAATCCTCGAAAGCACGGCCATAGGTCCGTTCGATCCGCGCCTGCGCCCGCCCCTCGACGCGGTCCGACGCCCCGACAAACCGCGCCACTTTCTTGAGATAGGTTCCGGGATAGTCCGGCGGCGCAATCAACACCGTCTTTTTCGCCGCCACACCGGCCTGCAAGGCAAACACCGCTGACGCCGCACCCAGCGAATGCCCGACAATGGCCTCCAACGGCCCCTCTACCCCGGCCACGTCGACAATCGCGTCAATCATCTCCGGCAACGCCGTCTGCTTGCCCTCGGCCTGCCCATGCGCGGGGGCGTCAAACGCGACAACTCTGAAACCGGCGTCCACCAAGGGGGCAACAAAGGCGCCCATCTGGCTCGCCCGTCCTGAAAACCCATGCGCCAACAGAACGGTTGGCCCTTCGCCCCATTCGTAGACCGGTATGCGCCGCTTGCTGTCAAAAGCCATCCACTTGCGGGTCGCTCCGGCCATCCATGCAACCTCGCGCTCAGGCACCCTGTGGCGACGCGGCGTGGTGAAAATCGTCATCAACCACGCCGCCGCCCGATCCGGCGCAATCCGTGACACGGCCGACATGCCCAATCGCAGGGCCATCACCCCAACCGCAGGCTTGGTGCGACGTGGCTTAACACGCCCTGCAAGGGAGGCTTGGCTTGTATCCGTCATCGTCCCGATCCTTCCAATCTGGCAAAACTCTAGTCAGTTCTAAAACAGAACTTAATATGAGTTCCCTTTTAGAACTTGTCAATGCGTGCTATATGACACCCATGAAATGGAACGATCTCTCAGAAGAAGCCTGCCCCGTTGCCCGGGCGCTGTCCGTCATCGGTGACCGCTGGACGCTGCTGGTCCTGCGCAACATCCTGCTCGGGATGCGCCGCTTTGACATGATTCAGGGGGATCTCGGGATCACGCGGCACGTTCTGGCCGACAGGCTCAAGAAACTCGAAGCCGCCGACCTCGTGGAACGCCGCCCCTATCAGGAACGTCCCACCCGCTACGAATACCGGCCAACCGCCGCGGCCAAGGATTTCGTGCCCGTCATGCAGGTTCTGATCTCATGGGCAAACGCGCATATTCCAAGCGACAAGCCCCCGCCCTACACGATGGTCTCGCGCGAGGGTCGAACGCCACTTGCCCCCAAGGTGATCGATGAAAACACCGGTCAGGAAGTTGCCTATTCCACGGTCTGGGCCGAGTTCACCGGCGACAAGGACTAACCCAGCCACCCCCGGCACAGTTCCACCGCCCGCACCGCATAGGTTCGGGTCGCCGGATGGTCGTCTGCATAGCGCCCGATCACCCAGCCACAGCTTGCCAGCCCCCGCATCACGGTAAAGGCTTCCAGCAGTGCCTCGGCCCCGTCGGGCAATTCGCGCAGGCTGGCGTATCCCGTCAGCAGCGCCTTGCCCAGCGCATCCTTGTTGGGCTGGTCCCAGTTCTGCGACATCGCCACGCCCAGCTCGTACATGCGGAACCCGAACACGCCGTCGTCAAAGTCGATCAGCTGCACGGCGCCGTCTTTCACCATCACGTTTTCGCGCAGCGCATCGGCGTGGATCAGGCCAAAATCCGCCCCGGCCTGCCCCTCCAGGATCTCCGCCAACCGCGCCCGCGCCGCCTGAAGAATCTCGATTTCAGGCCGTGTTAGAGACGCATTCTCCCAGAACCGCCCCCACGCCGGATCGTCCCCGACAAGCGCGTCCCTGTCCAGAACCGGGCGTGTGAACCCCTCCGGCAGATCCGCCGCGTCACTGGCCAGATGCAGCCGCGCCAGCTCTGCGCCCAGCGCGAAATGCAGCGCCGCCTGCGCATCGGGCGTCCCCTCAAGCGGCACATCCCCTTCGCCCATCGGCGCACCGTCCACCCACGTCACCAACGAGGCCATCCGCCCCGCCTCGGGCACCTCGGCCAGCACGTCGTCGGCCAGCGTTCGCACCGGCACCGGCACATCCATCCCCGCCGCCACCAGCGCTTCGGACCACCACAGTTCCGAACGGATCGAGTCATCGCTCTGGTAACCCGGACGATGCAGCCGCAGGGCCGCCCGCGCGCCTTCTGCCGTGCGGGTTTCGAACACCGCATTCTCGCGGTTCTTGATCAGGCGCGGTTCATCCTCGACACCCCAGTGCCGCATCGCCGCGCGCGCGAAATCCCGGGCCTCGACGTCCTTCACGCCACGGCCCCCAGCGCCGCATCCATCACCTCGGCAAGGTGATCGGCATTGGCGCGGCTGAACACACAGGGCGGGCGCACCTTGAGCGTATTGTCATACCGCCCCACCGAATGCAGCAGCACCCCACGGTCGCGCATTTCATCCACCATCTTCGCGCACAGATCGGTCGCCGGTTTGCCGTCCCGCCACAGCTCGGCCCCGAAGAACAGCCCCGATCCGCGCACATCCGCGATCACGTCATGGCGCGTGGCCACCTCCTGCAGCAGCCCAAGCGCATAGCCCCCGACATCCGCCGCGTTCTCGACCAGCTTTTCATCCTCGATCACGTTCAGCACCGCCATCGCTGCTGCCGCGCTCACCGGGTTGCCGCCGAAGGTGTTGAAATATTTGAACGCATCCTGAAAGCAGGCGAGGATTTCATGCCGTGTCACCACGGCCGCCACCGGATGCCCGTTCGCCATCGGCTTGCCCAACGTCACGATATCCGGACGGAAGCCCAGCTTGTCATGCCCCCACCAGTGGCTGCCGATCCGGCCAAACCCCGGCTGCACCTCGTCCGCGATGATCAGGCCACCGGCCTTGCGCACCACCTCGATGGCGCGGTCCATGAACCCCGCCTCAAGCGTCGGAAAGCCCTCGTTGGCGAAATAGGGGCAGACAATCAGCGCCGACACCCCGTGCCCATTCGCCTCCAACTCGGCCACCGCCTGTTCAACACCCTTGGCAAAGGCCTCGGCCTGCGCCTCGCGGCTGCCACCGACCGGCTCCATATTGTCCGGCGCGGGCACCTGCCGCACGTGATCCTGATAACCGCCAACCGGCACTTTCGAGGAATTCAGCTGCGAAACAGCCGTGGTATTGCCGTGATAGGTGTTGTCCGTGCCGATGATCCCCGTCTTGCCCGTCATCGCCTGCGCCATACGCAGGGCCACGTCATTGGCCTCCGATCCGGAACAGACCATCACCATGCTTTCCAGATCGTGACCAAACTTCGCGGTCAGCGCCTCGCCATAGTCGAGGATCATGTCATGCACATAGCGCGTGTGAGTGTTCAACTCGGCCGCCTGCCTGGCAATGGCCTCAACCACGCGCGGGTGACAATGCCCGACATGCGGCACGTTGTTATAGCAGTCAAGATACTGACGCCCGTCCTTGTCCCAGAGATAGGCCCCCTCGCCGCGCGCCACATGCACGGGTTCGCGGTAAAAGGTGGTCATCTGCGGCCCCAACAGCCGGGCACGGCGGTCCAATGCGGTGGTCATGGTCACTCCCTCACGTCCATGCCGCCTTTGTTGCCAAATTGGATTTGGGATACAACCCCAAGTTAGCCTTTCTCCGGCTCCCCCCGCAGACGATGTGGCGACATGCCGTAACGCGCCCGGAACAGCCGCGAGAAATGCGAGGACGAGTTGAAGCCACAGGCCACGGAAACTTCGGTCACCGACATCGAGGTCTGCAGCAACAGATGCTGCGCCCGCTGCAACCGCATGTCCATGTAATACTTCTTCGGCGTCGCACTCAGATACCGACGAAACAACCGCTCCAACTGTCGGGTCGAGATATTCACCGTCTTGGCAAGATCCCCCGGCCGAAGCGGCTCTTCCAGGTTGGTTTCCATCAGGGCAAGGATCTCGGATAGCTTGGGATGCCGCATCCCGATCCGTTCCGCCACCTGAACCCGCGCCGAATGCTGCAACACGCGGATGTTGGTGTACATCAGCTGGTCCGCCACGAGGTTTGCCAGCTCGGGGCTTTCCGCTTCCGAGATCAGGGTCAGCAACAAGTCGATCACCGCCGTGCCACCCGCCGTCGAATATCGCTTGTTGCGCACCGTATAGGTATAGTCCGAAAGCTCCACGTCGGGGAACTTCTCGGCAAAGCTGTTGCGGTTTTCCCAGTGGATGGTGATCGCCTCTTCGCCGATCAACCCCGCTTCGGCCATCACCCAGGCCCCAGTATAAAGCCCCGCGATCTCACAGCCCTGCCGCGCGCATTTGCGCAACCACTGGAGTACCGCCGGCGTACAGTTCTTGCGCACATCCGCACCCGAGCAGATCACGATGATGTCGTCGCGGCTTACATCCTCAAGCCCGTGATCGATGGGATATTCCGCCCCAAGTGAATCCGTGACAGGCACACCGCCCTCGGAACACACAACGCATGAAAACGGCGTTCCCATCGCCATACGGTTGGCTGTCTTCAACGTCTCCATCGCCATGGCAAAGGTCATGGCCGAATAATTCGGCAGAAGCAGAAAGATGAAGCGTTTCGTGGCACCGCGATGTGCGGAAGCTAAGTCGTCCATAAGCCAACCATTATCGTTTGTCTGATATGTTTCCCGTTTCTTGCCGTAGGGGCAAGACGTTTACTCGTCACCACGCACACGTCCCCGCAGGGATTTGACCTCGCCGCGTTCCTTCTTGGCCTTCAATCGTCGCTGTTGCGAGCCATAGGTCGGCTTGGTCTTGATCCGGCGCTTGGGCACCACGGTTGCCTTGCGCACAAGTTCGGCAAGACGTTCCCGCGCAATCTCGCGGTTGCGCGATTGGCTGCGGGTCTCGTCGCACTGGATCACGATGGCGCCTTCCTTGGTCCACCGCCGCCCCGCCAGCCGCTTGAGCCGCGCCTTCACCGGTCCGGGCAGCGAAGGCGACCGCGCCGCCTCAAAGCGCAACTCGACCGCGGTTGCCACCTTGTTGACGTTCTGCCCCCCCGGCCCCGAGGCGCGCACGAACTGTTCCGTGATCTCCCAGTCCTCAAGGCTTATGGTGTCGTCGATCCTCAGCATACCCTGTTCCGGCCCTTGCCGTTTCCATGTTCCAAAGCGCGGCGACTTAACCGTCGCACGGTGCGTTAACGCCGGAATTTCATCAAAATCGCACCGTCGCAATACCGACATGATACCGACGTGGCACCGACGTACAAAATTGCCGCTTTTCTGGGCATTAACCATGTTTGCCAAGTCCATGTCAGACGGCAAACGAAAAGGGCTGTCTCCGCAGCGGAAACAGCCCTTCGAGATGTAAGGAGGTGCGTAGGTTAGGTTCGCACCAATCTGGATTTCATGTCAGCCAAGGGCTGCCTCAGCCGCATTTCCTCCACACTGTTCCAACACCAATCTCCATGACTTCTCTAGACAATGGGCACCTCCTTTCAAGCTGTTTCGCATGATCAGGTTGCCACAGCCTGTGGATAAGTCAAACAAAATCATGTGGTGCGAGGTATTAAATACCCCACGATGATGCGGAATGGCACAAGAGCGAGCAGCGCAAGGCTCAATTTGACCAGCCAGTCGGCAAAGCCAAGGCTCACCCACAACGGAACCACCGGACCTGCACCCAGAAGCGGCAGCATGTCACCGGCCCAGCTCACGTCGTTTGCAGGCTCCAGGAAGGTCAGCGCGCCCGAAAAGGCAATCGTAAAGAAGATCGCGGTATCAAGCGACGAGCCGACCAGGGTCGACGCCAGCGGCGCACGCCACCATGAGCCTTCACGCAGGCGGTTGAAAATCGCCACGTCGGTAAGCTGAGCGGTCAAAAACGCGAGCCCGGAGCCCAATGCAATGCGCAGGGTCACGGCGGGATAAGTAAACCCGTCGCCCTGAAGCATGATCTGGGTGCCGATAACGGAACAGATCACGCCGACGACGAAACCGGCAACAACCACGCGGCGCGCAGCGGCCACGCCATAGACGCGGTTCATGACATCGGTCACGAGAAAGGCGAGAGGATAGGTGAAGGCACCCCAGGTCAGCCACTGGCCATAGAGAAACTGAACAAGGATGTTAGACGCCACCACGATGGTGGCCATGGCAAGAATGCCAGGAAGGTGGATCGTTTTCATGTAACTTTCCGTTTTTGCAAGGTGACGGCAACTCGGTCCCGCACCATTGCGGAACGGGCGGTCTCTAACGGCCCGCGTTCAACAAATCAAGGGGTTTGTGGCACCACGTATTCCACGATCTCGGTGCGCTGGAAGAACCGGAAGTTGTCATCCGAGATCATCGTGAGCCGCATGTTGCCCGCACTGTCCTGCCAGACCGACAACCCTTCGAGGTTGTCGTGCGTGCCCGTGCGCGTGCGAAACAGTTCGGCCTCGTTCACCAGCCCCGCCGCCGTCAGATCAAACCGCCGCACCCGCGACCGGAACCCGAAGCCATTGAACCCCCGCTCCAGCAGATAGAACCGGCCATCCGGCCCAAAGTCTGCCCCCACCGGATGAAACCCGTCCGAACGTGAAATCCGGTAAGGCGTGCTCCAGTTGCCGTTGGAAAAAACAAAAACCGTCGCCTCTCCCTCGGCCCCTAACGCATCCTCCGTGATCGCGAACAGCCGCCCCCGACGATCCACCGCCAGGGCCTCAAGCGATCCGTTGCCATGCAGGCCCTCGTGCTTGGGGAACCGCGCGATGGGTAGGGCGGCTTGGTTCAGCTCGCGGTAGGCGTCAATCCGGTGAACCCCTTCAAAAGACACGTAAATCGGCCCATCACCCAACTGCGCAAGCCCTTCTGAATCCCGCCGGTAACTGCGCGGCACCTTGCCCTTGGCATCCAGAAGCGCCTCATCCTCGCCCTGCAAAACCCCGACGATATCACCGCCCTCCCGCACCAGCAGGCCCTGAACGAAATGCCCCCGATCCGACAGCGCCGTAAACGCCCGCCCGTCCGCAGCCACCTCGATCGCCGAGAAACCACCAAACCATCCTTCGGCCACCTGCCACGGCAATACCGTCTTCAACTGCGCCCGCCCCACGGCGTCCGCACTCCCGGCTTTCCAACCGGCAAAAGCAATGAGACAGGCCGCGGTTACTGCGACTGCAAGACGTTTACGCATTGACGGGGCAGATCGGCCATGACGGGTTGACGATAGGGTTTGGGCTTGGGTGCATTCGGATCAGGCGGCGGCGGATACAGGATGTCCTGCACCCAGTCTTCGGCATCCTTGCACCCATCTCCGGGCGGCGGCGCATCCTGATCAACACAGGCCCACGCCCCCTTGGGACAGTTCAGGCGCACGTGGAAATGATAGTGATGCCCCCACCAGGGACGGATTTTCCTGAGCCAGCTGCGGTCGCCCTTGGCGGCATTGCACATCTCGACCTTGGCACCGGGAAACACGAAAATCCGCGCCACCCGCGGGTCTTTCGCGGCCGCCTTCAGCACCTCATAGTGCCCAGGTGTCCAGTTCTCGTTCACATAGGCCCCCTTGGCCCGACGGGTCGAGATCGACGACAGGTTCTCGCGCTCCTGCACACTCAGGTTCAGCCGCTTGGGCGGCAACATCCAGACATCCACGTCGAGCCCGATCTGGTGACTGCGATGCCCCGACAGCATCGGCCCGCCGCGCGGCTGGCTGATGTCACCGACATAAAGCCCTTCCCAGCCGGGCTGCGCCGCCGCCTTCACCGACAGGTCCTTGATAAAGGAAATCACATCGGGGTGGCCCCAGTTTCGGTTGCGCGACAGGCGCATCGCCTGCCAGGTCGGCCCGGTTTCCTCAAGCTCGACACCACCAGCAAGACAGCCCTTTCCATAACCCCCGAACGGCACCGGATCCTGCCGCGATCCGTTGGCATGGGCCCCGAACAACTGCCGCGCCTCCACGCCCTGCATCGACACCGGAACCTCTGTCTGCGTCGAGACCGTGGCCTGCGGTGGCTCGGCCCGACAGGACGCCAGCCCCAACAGAACAAGGGGAATTACGAGGACTGCTCGGACCATTTGCTGTGATCTCCTTGCGGTTTCACCCAGATTAGCAGGATCAACCCGATAAGGAAGAGACCGGCGATCGGCGTGATGCCAAGGCGCTGGTTTCCGCTCAGATCCGACACCACGGCAATCAGCATCGGCGCCAGAAAGGTCGTCGCCTTCCCCGACAACGCATAAAGCCCAAAGGCCTCGGTCATCCGCGACGGGTTCGACTGGCGCACCACCATCGTGCGGCTCGCCGATTGCAGCGCCCCACCCGCGGCCCCGATCAGACCACCGGCCACGAAGAACAGGATATCCGGCAGGCTCGACCCTTCTGCCACCGGCACACCAAACACCGCATCGCGCGACAGGCCCACGACAAAGACCGCTGTCCCCAGCAACACGAGAATACAGACCACGATCACCGGTTTCGGCCCGAACGCCGTATCCGCCTTGCCCCCAATCCAGGCAAACAGCGCCCCGGTCAGCGCCGCAACGATGCCGAAGATGCCCACCATCATGATGTTCCACTCCAGCACCCCGAACGCATAGATGCCACCAAAGGTGTACATCCCGTTCAGGGCGTCGCGGTAGAACATCGAGGACGTCAGATAGCTGAGAAGACTGACATGCTTGGGCAGTCCCTTGATCGTCTTTCCAAGATCCCGCAGCGCCTTGCCCACCTTGTAGGGCTCATGGTTCGGATCCGGCATTTCACGCACCCACAGGAAAAACGGGATCATCGCCAAAACATACCAAACCGCCGTCAACGGCCCCACGATCCGGGTATCTGCCCCCGTCGCCGGGTCCAGGCCGAACAGAGGAGCAATACCGGCCATCGTCTTGCCACTGCCACCCGCCTGAAACAAAAGCAGCATGATCGCCAGCGCCAGCACCCCGCCGATATAGCCAAAGGCCCAGCCCGAACCGGAGATTTTCCCAAGCTCTTCCTTGCTGCCAAGCGACGGCAGCAGCGCATTGGTAAAGATCGTGGCAAACTCCATACCGATCAGGCCAATCCCGAAGAAGATCAGCGTAAGGGTCACGTCGAACTGCGCCGGCGCGGTGTACCAAAGGGCAAACGAGCCCACCACGTACATGACCGAGAACACCCAGATCCACGGCATCCGTTTGCCAGTGCTATCCGCCACCGCGCCAAGGATCGGTGCCAAGAGGGCAATGCAGATCCCCGACACCGTCAGCCCGTAGCCCCAAAACGCCTGGGCCTGCGCCTTGGCCTCGCCCGCACTCATCCCGCTTTCGGTCAGGAGTTCGGTCACCACTTTCGCAAAGTAGGGGCCAAAGATGAACGTCAGAAGAAGCGTGTTGTATGGCTGGCTGGCCCAATCAAAGAACCACCACCCCCAAATGCGTTTGCGTGCTGAAATATCTGCCATGCCTGCCCCCATGCCTTTGTTTCACTAAAAACAGGGCAAGCGGTATGACGCAAGTTAATCCTGCATCGGGGGCCACGGCCGCACGGCGTCAGCGTCAATCCACTTCTGCACCCACTCCGGTGCCTCTGGTGGCGCCGCATCGAAACCCATCGCATCCAGCACACGCGCCGGAGCGACGATCCCCTTCGAATCCGTAACCGCCGAACGATACAGCGCATGGTTGGCGCATTCGCCGTCCTGCTTCCACATGGATTGCTCAAGATAGACAAACTTGTCATCCCAGAACACCGCCCTGCTGCGCATCTCGAACCGCTCGAAGGTACGGATACGGCGGCGATACCGCACCGACACGCCTGCCATCGTCAGGCTCCACTTCTTGCGCCGCAGAACCGAGATCAGCCCGATCCGATGCGCCAGCGGGATGCGCCCCATGTCATACAGCGTCAGCGTGCGACCGTTGTTCAACTCCATCCACAGATCAATGTCATGCGGCCAGCACACATGCTGTGACACATGTGTGCCCGTGATCGGCAACGGCGCGGCGTTGCGATGTTTGACCAGTTCCTTGATCATGCGAATGACGGGGTACATCGGCGTCTCCTTTGCCTGCCTTCTGTGCCCCGCTTCCGCAAAGGTCAACCATGACCACGCGCCACTCTTGCCCTTTGCGCCGCCCGCGCTTAACTGTGAAGCAGGAAAAGACGGAGACCCCTGATCATGATGGCAATCTACGGACCGCTGCGGCTCATTCTGGATGTGGCATTCTTCATCATGCTGATCCACATCATCATGAGCTGGCTGATCAGCTTTCAGGTCCTGAACCTCGGTCAGCAGTTCGTGGCCCAGATCTGGTATGGCCTGAACCGTCTGCTTGAGCCGATCTACACGCCGATCCGCAATTTCCTGCCGGACACCCGTCCGCTCGATCTCGCACCGCTGGTGGCCTTCATCATCATTATCTCTCTGCGCGACTACATCCTGCCCGCGCTCTTGTTCTAGAGACCGGCCCTTCAAAACCACGTTTACCGACCATTATCTCCTCAGCCCTAGCTTGAGGTGCGAGTCTGCTTGTGAAACACTGGCACGCGAGCAGTAACAGCAAATCAACAGGGTTCTCATGGCCGCCGCCACGTTCTTGCGGGATGTTTTCGGATTCGACGCCTTCCGTCCGGGGCAGGAGGACATCGTCGATGCCGTTGTGCGCGGCGAAAACGTGCTTGCCATCATGCCAACCGGGGGCGGCAAATCGCTTTGCTATCAGCTCCCCGCCCTTGTGCGCGACGGCATCACAGTGGTCATTTCCCCCCTCATTGCCCTGATGCGCGATCAGGTCCGCGCCCTGCGCGAAGCCGGGGTCGAGGCCGGCGCGCTGACCTCGGGCAATACCGAGGAGGAAACCGCCGCCGTCTGGGAGGCGATCGACACGGGCCGCCTCAAACTGCTTTACATCGCCCCCGAACGCCTTGCCTCGGGGGCCGCGATGAACATGCTGCGCCGCATTGGCGTGTCGCTGATTGCCGTCGACGAGGCTCACTGCGTCAGCCAATGGGGCCACGACTTCCGCCCCGACTATCTTCGCATAGGCGAATTGCGCCGCGCGCTTGATGTGCCCCTGGCGGCCTTCACCGCCACCGCCGACGCCGAAACCCGCGAAGAAATCATCACCCGTCTCTTTGACGGCACCACGCCCAATACCTTCCTGCATGGCTTTGACCGTCCGAACATACATCTTGCCTTTGCCGCCAAGGACAATCCCCGCGCCCAGATCATGAACTTCGCCGCCGCCCGCATGGGTCAGTCCGGCATCGTCTACTGCGGCACCCGCGCCAAGACCGAAACCCTTGCCAAGGCGCTGCGCGAGGCCGGACACCTTGCCCTGCACTACCACGGCGGCATGGACCCCGAAGAACGCCGCGACACCGAAATGCGGTTCCAGCGCGAAGACGGGTTGATCGTGGTCGCCACTGTTGCTTTCGGGATGGGGATCGACAAACCCGATATCCGCTGGGTCGCCCATGCCGACCTGCCCAAGTCGATCGAGGCCTATTATCAGGAAATCGGCCGCGCGGGACGTGATGGCGCGCCGGCCGAAACCCTTACGCTGTTCGGCCCCGATGACATCCGCCTGCGCCGCAGCCAGATTGACGAGGGCCTCGCCCCTCCCGAACGCCGCTTTGCCGACCATGCCCGCCTCAACGCCCTGCTGGGTCTGGCCGAGGCCCTGAAATGCCGCCGCTCCACCCTTCTCGGGTATTTTGGCGAGACCGAAGTCACCTGTGACAACTGCGATCTCTGCGACACGCCCGCCGAAACCTTCGACGCCACCACCGCCGTGCGCAAGGCGCTCTCGGCGGCGCTGCGGACCGGTGAACGCTATGGCACCGGCTATCTGATCGACATCCTGCTGGGCAATGAAACCGACCGAGTGCGCGAACGCGGTCATGATGGTCTGCCCACCTTCGGCGTGGGCACGGAATACGACAAACGCCAGTGGCAGGCCGTGTTCCGCCAGATGATGGGCCACGACCTCATGCGCCCCGATCCGGAGCGTCATGGCGGCCTGCGCATGACCGATGCCGCCCTGCCGATCCTCAAGGGCGAGGCCAGCATCGAGTTGCGCAAGGATACGATCCGCAAGGCCACCTCGCGCCCCGCCGCCAAGGCGCTGGTGAACGAGGAAGACGCGCCCCTCCTCTCTGCACTCAAAGCCAAACGCCGTGCCCTCGCCGAAGCGGCCAAGGTGCCCGCCTACATCATCTTCAACGACCGCACCCTGATCGAGATGGCCGAAAAACGCCCCAATTCCCTCGATGATCTCTCGCGGATCGGCGGCGTCGGTGCCAAGAAACTGGCCTCTTACGGGGATGCCTTTCTCGAAGTGATCAATGGCGAGGCCGAGGCCCTGCATCCCAGCCGCCGCAAGCTCGCCGGTCGCGAAGCGGGCACGCTCTATGACCGGTTGCTCGAAGTGCAGGCCGATCTCGCACGCGGGTCCGACGGGATCGACAAACCGCTTAGCTGCTCTGCCTCCCTGCTGGCCAAGGTCGCCAGCACCCGCCCGACCGATGAAAACACCCTCAACCGGATGCTGGGCGACAAGCGCGCCGAGCGTTTCGGCGCCGCCTTTCTGGACGTGCTGCGTGAGGCAAGCTAAATCTCTCGTCACGCGCGAACCTAGGAGCCTTTGACATGCTGATCGTCGTTTCCCCTGCCAAACGTCTGAACTGGGATCCAGTGGAGGGTCAGACCACCACGCCGGATTTCTCGGACGAGGCCCTGAAACTGGTGAAAACCGCGCGCAACCTGACACTGGGTGACCTGCAAAAACTCATGTCCCTCAGCCCCGATCTGGCCAAGCTGAACCGCGACCGTTTCAAGGCCTACGAGGTCGAGCCCGACACCTTCGCCACCCGCCCTGCGGTACACGCTTTTGCCGGTGATACCTACATCGGTCTCGAGGCCGCCTCGCTGGACGCCGACGAGATGGACTGGGCACAGGATCACCTGCGCATTCTCTCTGGCCTCTATGGCGTCCTGCGCCCGATGGATGCGATCCAGCCCTATCGCCTCGAAATGGGCAGCCGCCTGAAAACACGGCGCGGCAAGAACCTCTATGATTTCTGGCGTGATAGCCTCTCGAAATCCCTGAACGCACAGGCCGAAGCCATGGGCACCGATACGCTGGTGAATTGCGCCAGCCAGGAATACTTCGGCGCGGTTGATCCCAAGGCGCTCAAGCTACGGGTGATCACGCCTGTCTTCATGGAAATGAAGGGCGACACCCCGAAAATCGTCAGCTTCTTCGCCAAGAAGGCGCGCGGTTCCATGGCCCGCTACATCATCCAGCGCCGCCTGACGGATGCAGAGGGCATCAAGGAGTTCGACCTCGGCGGCTATGCCTATCAACCCGACATGTCCGAAGGCGACCGCTGGGTTTTCCTACGCGATACCGTGGCCGAGACGGCCTAGTTCTCTGCGAACGGGCTTCGCACACCATCCGGAAGATACAGCTTCAGAACGTCGACAAGACCCGCTTTGCGCAAGGGTTTTGACAGGTAGTCATCCAGCCCGGCCGCCAGAATGTTCTCTCGGTCTCCACCCACCGCATGCGCGGTCAGGGCAATAATCGGCACCTCGGCACCTCCGGGCAAGCCCCGGATCACCGCCGTTGCCTCCTTGCCGTCCATGTGCGGCATCGAGATATCCATCAGCACGAGATCGGGCCTGAACACTTCGAACGCCTGCACCGCCTCGTGGCCATTGCTCGCAAAGCGCAGCTCCAGATCAGCAGTCTTGAGCATCTTCGACAGGATCAACTGGTTGGTCTTGTTGTCCTCGGCCGCCAGAACCCGCAACTGCCTTGGCCCAGCCTGTCCTTCCCGGTTCACGGCCTCGGCGATCTTGTGAAACAGGTCGCGCCGCGAAATCGGTTTGCGCACGACTTGCTGGGCATCTTCGGCACCCCTTCCGGCCTGCACCGAACTCAGCTTCACTACAGGCACCGCATGTCCCGCCGCCCGCGCCTGCTGTTCAAACGTGCCGCCATCCGGCGCCGCCAGATGATGGTCGCACAACACCAGATCGACACCCTGCAACGTGCCCAATGCCTCGTGGGCCGACATGCACAGGGTCACGCGCGCGCCCATCTGTTCCATCTGCTTTTGCAACAGCGCCCGGTTCACAGCATGGTCATCCACAATCAACACGTGCTGCACGCTGTCTGGCAAACACGGCGGTGCAAGGCTCATATCCTCATCGACGTCCAGACAAACCCTGAACCCGAAACTTGCCCCCTCACCCGGAGCGGAATCCACCCAAATGTCGCCGTTCATCAACCCGATGAGCTGGCGCGTGATCGCAAGCCCAAGCCCCGTCCCCTCGAACGCGCGATTGCGCTCGTCTTCAACTTGGTTGAACTCGCCAAAGATGTGCTGCGTCTTGTCGGGCGCGATGCCGATCCCCGTGTCCTCGACCGTCACATGAAGATCGCACGCCCCAGTTTCCTCAACGCTGCGCCCCACGACCCGCACAAGAACATGGCCTTCCTCGGTGAACTTCACGGCGTTGCCGACAAGGTTGGTAAGCACCTGTCGCATGCGCCCGACATCTCCGATGAACATCGTCGGCATGAACAGATCATAGTCGACAATCAAAGCGATCCCCTTCTCGCGCGCTGTGGGTTGCAGCAGCGTCAGCACCTCGTGAATACAGCGTTCGAGATCAAAAACATCCGGATGCAGAACAAGCTTGTCCGCCTCGATTTTCGAATAATCCAGCACGTCATTGATGATCGCCAAGAGTGCTTCACCCGAGTTCTTGATGGTTGAGACGAACAACCGCTGTTCGTCCTAAAGATCGGTTCCCAGCAGAAGATCAGCCATCCCGACCACACCATTCATGGGCGTGCGAATTTCATGGCTCATGTTTGCCAGAAACGCTGATTTGGCGCGGGTGGCAGCTTCCGCCTTTTCCCGCTCCAGGCGCAACTCTTCTTCGTGGCGCACGGTCTCGGTGATATCGAGCGCAAGACTGACCATGTCACCACCGTATCCCCGTTGATCAATCAGCTTGAGATACTGGCCGTTCCACATCCTAACGACGATGGGGTCGGGCTTGGGATGGCCCCAACGCGCCATCATCTTTTTGCGCCAGCCCTTGGGGGTCTCGCCATCCAGATCGAAAATTCCCTCGTCGGTCACAAGCTCCAGAATCCGCGCATAGGGAATACCCACGGCGACTTCGTCCAGCCCATCAAAGGCAGCGAGATAGGCGCGGTTGGCCCCGATCATGCGCCCTTCCTTGTCAAAAAAGGCAAAACCGTCACGGATGGTTTCGATGGATTGCCACAACCGCCGCTCGGCAACCTCAACCTTTTGATTGGCGACCTCCAGGTCAGTCTTCACACGCTGGTTTTCGCCGCGCACCGTCTCAACTTCGGCCCGCGTCTCCACGATCTCATCTGACAATTGCCGCGCGTGCCGCCCCAGCTTGCGGTTTGCCTTGAACAACTCGGCCTGCTTCAATTCAAGCAGACGCTCAGCAGCAAGCCGGGCACGCCGTTCCTCGGCAAGTTGGCGGGTCAGGGTCATGAACAGGAGCCATATTCTCTTGGTGTTGCGCTGATCATCCGCAAGGCGCGTGAACATCCGCTTAAACCAACAATTTTTCGAATCCGTTGCCAGCGCGACCCGCCACATGGCACCATGACGGTATATTTTTAGGGAGAGACAAATGCGTTGGTTGTTCATGGCCGTGGCGGGCCTATTCATTGCCCATTCTTCGATTGCACAGGAACAGGTTGTCCCCGAACGACGTGCCGTGCTGAGCTTTGACGTGGATTTCTACGGCGCCGATCTGACCCAGATTTTCGACACCACCCTGGACGCCTGCATCAAGGCCTGTACCGACAACACCCAGTGCAAGGCCTTCACCTTCAACTCCCGCGCCAACGCCTGTTTCCCCAAAACCGAGATCAGCGATCGCCAACCCTATGAGGGCGCCTATTCCGCCGAAGTCTTCGAAACCCCTGCCGCCACGATGACCCTCGCGCAATCCCGTGCTGCCGACCTGACTTTTCTCCGCCCGAATGACTTTGCCAACGCCCTGAAACAGGCACAGACGATCGGGCGCACGCACGGCGGTGGCCCTTGGAGCGTTCTCGACATGGTGCAAACCGCACAGGACCGCCGCGCCGGTGGTGATGTGCTGAATGCCATGCGCTGGACCGGTGCCGCCGTCGGAAAATCCGATGTCAGCGACCTCTGGCTGGAATACGCGCGCCTGAATCAGGAACTCAAGACAACCGGGGAAAACAAATCCCTGCATACCCGCCGCGCCTTTCAGGCCAGCATCAATGCCTATCTGCGCGCACCGACTGATCCTGCCCGAGTGTCCGCGCTGATGCTGATGTCCGACCTGTTCGTCGAAGACGGGCAAGGCCGCCGCGCCCTGTCTGCGCTGCGTCTGGCCGAGTCCATTCAGCCCCGCGACGACGTGATCGCCGCACTTGATGATGTCGTGGCGAAATACGGCTTCCGCATCAATGAACACACGGTCGAGAACAATCTCGCCCAGCCCCGTATCTGCGCCGACTTCAACGAACCGCTGGTCAAGGCTGGCGTGGATTACACAACCTACCTGCGCCTACCCGATCAGCGTCTGGCTGTTGAAGCCGAAGAGCGCCGCATCTGTATCGATGGTGTCGAACACGGCAACCGCTATACCCTGACCTTCCGCAAAGGCCTGCCCGCCGCGAGTGGCGAAACCCTTGCCCGCGACACCGACCTCACCTTCTATGTCCGCGACCGCGCCGCCTCGGTGAATTTCCCCGGTCGCGCCTATGTCCTGCCCCGCACCGCCGATGCCGGCCTGCCCATTGAAACCGTCAACCTCGACACTGTCGAACTGCACCTGCAACGGGTCAGTGACCGTAATCTCCTGCGCGCGATTCAGGACAACTACTTCGGCCAGCCGCTCTCCTACTGGCAGCTTGAAAGCTTCTCCAATGAAGTGGCCGAATCCGTCTGGCGCGGCGAAGGCGAGGTTCAGAACACGCTGAACGCCGACATGACCACCCGCCTGCCGATGGGCGACATCATCTCCGGCCTGCCCGCAGGGGTCTATGCGCTCACGGCCGATCTGCCGGGGGCCGACAAATACGACGAAACCGGCGCAACACAGTGGTTCGTCCTGTCCGATCTTGGCGCCACCACCTTTTCGGGGGCCGATGGCCTGCACGTCTTTGTCCGCAGCCTCGCAGACACTTCTGCCCTACCGGATACCAAAATCACCCTCCTGTCGCGTGCCAACCGTGTGCTCGGCACCTCCACCACCGACACACGCGGATATGCGCGCTTCGATGCCGGTCTGACCCGCGGCTCCAACGCCGCCGCCCCGGCAATGGTTCTGTTGCAAAAGGGGGATGACTTCTCGTTCCTGTCCCTCACCGATCCCGCCTTCGATCTCTCGGATCGCGGCGTCGAAGGTCGCCCGCCCGCACCACCCGTCGATGTCTTCCTGACCACCGATCGCGGTGCCTATCGCGCGGGTGAAACCATCCACGCCACGGCGCTTGTGCGCGGCGACGTTGCCCAGGCCTTGCCGGACCTGCCGGTCACCGCAATCCTGACCCGCCCCGACGGCGTGGAATACAAACGCCTCCTGTCCAATGCCGCTGCCACAGGGGGCCACGTCTTTGCCCTGCCTCTCGGCAGTACGGTTCCACGCGGCACTTGGAAACTGGCGATCAAGGCCGATACCGAAGCCGCCCCGCTGGCCACGCAGAAACTCCTTGTCGAAGATTTCCTGCCGGAACGGATCGACTTTGACGTCACCCTGCCCGACGCCCCGTTTGATCTGCAATCGGGCGAACCTGTCCTGCCGCTGGAAGCCCGCTATCTCTTTGGTGCCCCCGGCGCAGGGTTCCGCGTCGAGGGTCAGGTCACCCTGCGGGCGCGTGAAACCGTCAAGGGATACGAGGCCTACCGCTTCGGTCGCTACGACGAACGGTTCAACCCGCGTACCGAGTATTTCTCGGCCACCAATACGGATGCGAATGGTCTGACCGATATCTTCCTTCCCGTGCCCGACACCAATCAACGCGGCCGCCCCTTCCAGGCGGATATCACCACTCGCGTCTACGAAGGGTCCGGCCGCCCGGTTGAACGCCGCGTCTCGCACCCCGCGACGGCGCTTGGCCCGATGATCGGCATCCGCCCGTTGTTCGGCGAAGACGTGGTCCGCGAAGGCACCCAAGCCGCCTTCCATCTGGTTGGCCTGTCCCCCACCCTTGATGGCGCGCCCATGAAAGTGCGCTGGAGCCTCAACCGCATCCGCACCCACTATCAATGGTACAACCAGTACGGCAACTGGGCCTGGGAGCCGATCACCCGCCGCACCACCGTGGCCAGTGGCGACACCATGATTGACGGCACCCCCACCGAGATCAGTGCCAATGTTGACTGGGGACGCTATGAACTGGTCGTCGAACGCCTCGACGGCGACTATGTCGCCAGCGCCACCGATTTCTACGCCGGTTGGTACGCTCCTGCCGATGCAACCCAGACCCCGGATACCCTCGAAGTGTCTCTCGACAAACCCGGCTACCACAGCGGCGATACCGCCACCCTGCGCCTTGTGCCGCGTTATGCCGGAACCGCTCTCATCTCGGTGATGTCTAACCGCCTGATCGCCATGAAAGCGGTTGAGGTCAGCGAAGGTGAAAACCTGATCCCGCTGGACGTCACCGATGAATGGGGGGCGGGTGCCTATGTTACCGCTTCGGTCATCCGGCCCGCAGACGCGCCCGCCGGCATGAACCCGGCCCGCGCCCTTGGCCTCAGCTACGCCAGGATTGATCCCGGCGCAAAACAGCTTTCTGTCTCGCTCGACACGCCAGACCAGATCGCCCCGCGCGGCCCGCTGACCGTTGGGATCACCGTTGACGGCGTCACCCAGGGCGACACCGCCCACGTCACACTCGCGGCGGTCGATGTCGGCATCCTCAACATCACCGGCTTCCAGTCGCCCGATCCTTCCGAACACTATTTCGGCCAACGCCGCCTCGGCATGGACATCCGCGATCTCTACGGTCGCCTGATCGACGGTATGAACGGCAACATGGGCGCCCTGCGCTCTGGCGGTGATGCCGGCAGCAGCAGCTCGTTCGAATCCCCGCCCCCGACCGAGGAACTGGTCGCCTACTTCCAGGGCCCGGTCACCATCGGCCCCGATGGCAAGGCCAGCGTGACCTTCGACATTCCCGAATTCAACGGCACCGTCCGCCTGATGGCCGTCGCCTGGAGCGACACCGGCGTCGGACAGGCCGAGGCCGACGTGCTGGTCCGCGATCCCGTGGTTGTCACCGCCACACTGCCGCGTTTCATTGCACCCGGCGATGAAACCCGCCTGCTCCTTGAAATTGCCCACCTCGAAGGCCCCTCTGGCCGCATGGGCCTCGACGTCAGCAGCGGCGGCATCACCCTCGCCGGCCAAATTCCCTCCGGCCTGACGCTGGACGACGGCGACACCACCCGCCTCACCATCCCGTTGACCGCAAGCACCATCGGCGATCACAGCCTGCGCATCGCACTCACCACGCCCGACGGCATGCAGCTGGTCAAATCCCTCACACTCCCCGTCCGCGCCAACGACCCCGAAATCAGCGTCACACAGCGCCTCTCTCTGGCGGCTGGCGCGACCTTCACGCTGGATGACAACCTCTTCGCCAACTTCCGCCCCGGCACCGGCGCAGCGGTTCTATCGGCAGGGGCCCTCGCGCATTTCGATGCCCCCGGCCTACTGCAATCGCTCGACCGCTACCCCTATGGCTGCACCGAGCAGATCACCTCCAAGGCCCTGCCGCTGCTCTATTTCGACACCATCACCTCGGCCCTTGGCCTTGGCGAACGGGATCGCATCCAGGAGCGTATCGACCAGTCGATTGCCAAGGTGCTGACCCGGCAATCTTCGAACGGGGCCTTTGGCCTCTGGTACCCTGACACCGGCGACATGTGGCTTGATGCCTACGTCAGTGATTTCCTCTCACGCGCCCGCGCCAAGGGCTACGCGGTGCCACAAACCGCATTCCGCACCGCCCTCGACAACCTGCGCAACCGCATCAACTATGCCCCCGACTTCGATCAGGGCGGCGGCGATGTCGCCTATGCGCTGATGGTTCTGGCACGCGAAGGGGCCGCCAACATGGGCGATCTGCGCTACTACGCCGACGTCAAGGCCGACGCCTTCACCACGCCCCTCGCCGCCGCACAACTTGGCGCCGCTCTGGCCTTCTACGGCGATCAAACCCGCGCCGACCGCATGTTCGCCAAAGCCTACACGCAGATGGAAGACAAGTGGCAGGACGCCCCCCGCAGCTACTGGCGTGCCGACTATGGCACCCACCTGCGCGATACCGCCGGCCTCCTGACGCTCGCCGTCGAAGCCGGTTCTGAGCGGGTTGACCGCAATCGCCTCTCGGCACGTCTTGGCGGCGTCGACCGCTCCCTCTCGACGCAAGAGTCGGTCTGGTCGCTCCTCGCGGCCCATGCACTGCTGACGGACGAAACAAGCAACACCCTCTCGGTCAACGGCACCCCGCAAACCGGTCCGCTGATCCGCGCGCTTGCAGATGACACCGCCGATGCACCGCTCGCCATCCGCAACGATGGCAAGGACGCCACCCGCCTCACGCTCACCTCGATTGGTGTGCCAGACTACCCGGTGGAAAAAGGCGGCTACGGCTACAGCATCGACCGCAGCTACTACACGACCGAGGGGCTTGAGGTTGATCCGGCCACCATCAAGACCGGCGACCGCCTTGTCACCGTGCTGCGCATCTCCCCGATCTCCGACACCGGCGCACGGCTGATGATCAACGATCCCCTGCCTGCCGGGTTCGAGATCGACAACCCCAACCTCCTTAGCAGCGGCGACATCAAATCGCTCGACTGGCTCAAACCGGCCAACGCACAGAACGCCGAGTTCCGCTCGGATCGCTTCCTTGCCGCGGTCGACTGGACCTCGCGCAACGCCTTCGAACTGGCCTATGTTGTCCGCGCCATCTCGCCCGGCAGCTTCCACCACCCCGCCGCCTCTGTCGAAGACATGTACCGCCCGCAATACCGCGCCAATACCGCTGCGGGCCGTATCGTGATCTCCGACTGATCCCATGCGGCGTGCGGCTCCCTTCCTGCTTGTTGCGGCGCTCCTCGCGGGCGCCGCCGGCAGGGATGCCTTTGACGATTGGGTCGATGCCACACCGCTGCCCAACCTGCTGCATGAAACCTCGGTCGAAGTACGCGACCGCGACGGTGATCTCCTGCGCGCCTACACGGTCGAAGACGGCCTCTGGCGTCTCGGCGCACGGCCCGATCAGGTCGATCCGGCCTTTCTCGACATGCTCATCGCCTACGAGGACAAGCGGTTTCGCTCCCATTCCGGCGTTGACCCCCGCGCCCTGCTCCGCGCCACCTGGCAGGCGCTCTGGAACGGCAAGGTAGTGTCCGGCGGCTCCACCCTCACCATGCAAACCGCCCGCCTGCTGGAAAACAGCGGCACCGGAAGATGGCAGGGAAAACTGCGCCAGCTCCGCCTAGCCGTCGCTCTCGAACGCCATCTCGGCAAAGACGAAATCCTCACGCTCTACCTCACCCATGCCCCCTATGGCGGCAACCTCGAGGGCATCCGCGCCGCGACGCTGGCATGGTTTGGCAAGGAACCAACACGGCTGACACCGGCCCAATCGGCCTTCCTGATCGCCCTGCCCCAAGCGCCCGAAACCCGTCGGCCCGACCGAGACTATCCCACCGCCCGTGCCGCCCGCGACCGTGTTCTGGATCGCCTGTCCGCGATACTCGGAAAAGACACGAGCCACTCCGCAAAACGGGATCCCGTACCGCGCGCGCGCCGTCCCTTTCCATCGCTCGCGCCGCATATGGCCGACCGTGCTCTGGCCGCCGCCCCGGACAGCCCGCGCCACGATCTCACGCTGGATCGCGCCCTGCAAACCAGCCTCGAAACCCTGGCCCGAACCTCCCTGCGCGGCAAAGGCGAAAGGCTCTCGATTGCCCTCCTCGTGGCCGACCACCAGACCGGCGAAATCCTCGCCTCAGTCGGCTCCGCGGGCCTCGGTCAAACCCACCGGCAGGGCTTTGTCGACATGACCCGCGCCCTGCGCTCTCCCGGCTCTACGCTCAAGCCTCTGGTCTATGCAATGGGCTTTGATCAGGGTCTGATTCACCCCGAAACCCTGATCGACGACAGCCCCGTCGCCTTCGACACCTACGCACCACAGAACTTCGACGGCCAGTTTCGCGGCGAGCTGCGCGTGGCCGAAGCCCTGCGCCTGTCGCTCAACATCCCCGTCGTCCGCCTGACCGATCAGATCGGCCCGGCGCGGGTGATGTCGGCCCTGCGCAAATCCGGCGCCTCCCCCGTCATTCCCTCCGGCAAACCCGGCCTCGCAATCTCCCTTGGCGGCGTCGGCGTCACGCTTCAGGACCTGACCCACCTCTACGCGATGCTGGCCAACCGCGGCCAATCACGCCCGCTCTACTGGCGGCAACAGGACACCGCGCAAAACGGCCCCCGCGTCCTCTCGCCCAGCGCGGCCTGGCAGGTGGGCCATATCCTCTCGTCCCTTGCCCCGCCGCCCGGCGCGCCAAACGCGGGCCTCGCCTACAAGACTGGCACAAGCTATGGCCACCGCGACGCCTGGGCCGTGGGTTATGACGGCACCCATGTGGCCGCCGTCTGGATCGGCCGCCCCGATGGCACCCCCGTACCCGGCGCATTCGGCGGAGACCTCGCCGCCCCGATCCTGTTCGAAGCCTTCCAGCGCCTGAAACCCGACCTTACCCCGCTTGCCCCCCCGCCAGCGGACACCCTGCTTGTCGGATCGGCTGACCTACCGGAACCGCTGCGCCGCTTTCGGGGGCGCAATGCCCACTTCACCGCCGCCCCGGATGCCCCCAAACTCGCCTTCCCGCCCGACGGGGCCCGCCTTCAGGCGATGGGCGACGGCGTCACCGTGAAACTGCGCGATGGCACGGCCCCCTTCACCCTCCTCGCCAATGGCGCCCCCCTCGCAACGCGCCTCTATCGCCGTGAGATCCTGCTGCCTCTCACCGAAAAGGGCGCCTCGACCCTCACCGTCATCGATGCCAGGGGCCGCTCCGCCCGCAGCGCGATCTGGATCGACTGATCCCGGCTTCAATGCACCGAAAATACTCCCGCCGGAGGCTACCAACAGAAAAGGGCCAGCCCGACGGCCAGCCCCTTTGCAAAACACTTTTTCAAAAACGCTTACATGCGCTCGATGGCAATCGCGATGCCCTGGCCACCACCGATACACATTGTGATCAGCGCCTTCGAACCGCCAATGCGCTCCAGTTCATAGAGCGCCTTAACGGTGATGATGCAGCCGGTCGCGCCCACCGGGTGGCCCAGCGCGATCGCGCCGCCGTTCGGGTTCACCTTGGCCGCATCCAGTCCCAAACCCTTGTTCACGGCCAGCGCCTGTGCGGCAAAGGCCTCGTTCGATTCGATGACGTCGAAATCCGTGATCGACAATCCGGTTTTGGCCAAAAGGTTTTCCACCGCCGGAACCGGGCCGATGCCCATCACTTCGGGGCGTACACCGGCATGGGCATAGCCCAGAACCCGCGCACGCGGTTTCAAACCGGCTTTCTCGGCGGCCTCTGCCCGCGCCAGCACAATCGCCGCGGCACCGTCGTTGATGCCCGAGGCGTTACCCGCGGTCACACGACCGTCTTTCTTGAACACGGCGCGCAGCTTGGCGAGCGACTCTTCGGTCGACGGGGTCGGGTGTTCGTCGGTGTCAAAGGCAACCATCTCGCGGCGCTTCTTGACCTCGACCGGCACGATCTGGCTCTGGAAGTGGCCTGCTTCGATCGCAGCCGCCGCGCGCTGCTGGCTTTCCAGCGCAAAGGCATCCATCTGTTCACGGGTGATGTCGTGCTCGTCCGCCACGTTCTCGGCGGTGATACCCATGTGACCGGTGCCAAACGGGCAGTTCAGCGCGCCCAGCATCATGTCCAGCGTCTTCACGTCGCCCATTTTCTGGCCCCAGCGCTGCGCCTGCATGATATAGGGCGACCGGCTCATGCTTTCGGCCCCGCCAGCCAGCGCGAAATCCGCATCCCCCAGCATCAGCGACTGGGTCGCCGAAACAATCGCCTGCGCACCGGAACCACACAGGCGGTTCACGTTCATCGCCGGGGTGGTGTTCGGGATGCCGGCATCCATCGCTGCCACGCGGCTCAGGTACATGTCGCGCGGTTCGGTATTGATGACATGGCCAAAGACCACGTGACCGATCTGGCCACCTTCCACGCCAGAGCGTTCCATCGCCGCTTTCGCCGCGGTTGCACCAAGGTCGATGGGCGCGGTGCCCGCAAGCGATCCGCCAAAAGTGCCAATGGCGGTCCGTGCGCCGTCCAGAATTACGATATCGGTCATTGTGTCCTCCTCGGGGGGTATCTCAAGTGCTCATAGCCTACCCGCAGCGCTACACGTCTCAAGACCGCAAAACTACGCATGACGCTGCGTGCATTGACACCGACGCGGCGGAACAGCAGGAATGAGCATATGAACACAGATACCCAGATCCTCGACCGCCTGCCCGCCCGACTTCGTGAAGCCCGCCGAGCCCAGGGGCTGTCGCTTGACGCGGTCGCCAAACTTTCCGGCGTGTCCCGCTCGATGGTCAGCCAGATCGAACGCGGCGAATCCTCACCCACCATCGCCACGCTCTGGAACCTGACCCGCGCCCTTCAGGTGGATTTCGCGGGGCTTCTGGAAGATGGCGAAACCGCCGACCGGATCGACGTTTTGCGCGACACCCAGGTGCCGACCATCGACAATCGCGGGGAAGGCTGTCGCATCCGTATCCTGTCGCCGCCCGAAGATGTGGGCGGCCACGAGGTCTACGACATCCGCTTCAAGGAGGCAGGCAGCCTCAACAGCCAGCCGCACAAACGCGGCGCGACCGAGCAGCTTACGGTGCTTGAGGGCAAGGTGCGCATCACCAGCGGCTCGGCGACGCAGGAACTGGGCGACGGCGACACCGCGCGCTACGCCGCCGACGTGGCCCATTGCATAGAAGCCGTCGAACCCGCGCGGGTGTTTCTGATCGTGAAGGATGCCTGACGCCCTAGTAATTCCCGAATGACGGAAATTTTTCCGCTATCCTGAATTTCCCCTATTCCGGAAATTAATCCACTATGGTAGATATGCCTCCAGAATCATGGAGGCACCAATGTCCGAATCCTTTCTGACCCACATTTCGCAAACCCTTCAGCAGATCGAGGCCGAGGGCCTGATGAAGCGCGAGCGAATGATCACCTCCCCTCAGGGGGGCGAAATCACGGTGGGCGAAAAGGAGGTCATCAACCTCTGCGCCAACAACTACCTCGGGTTGGCCGACCACCCCGACCTGATCCGCGCCGCCACCGACGCGATGGAACCCAAGGGCTTTGGCATGGCCTCGGTCCGCTTTATCTGCGGCACACAGGACATACACCGCGATCTGGAACAGAAACTCGCCAAGTTTCTGAACAAGGATGATGCTATCCTCTTTGCGGCCTGTTTCGATGCCAATGGCGGGCTGTTCGAACCGCTCCTCGGGCCGGAAGACGCGATCATCTCCGACAGCCTGAACCACGCGTCGATCATCGACGGCGTGCGCCTGTGCAAGGCCAAACGCTATCGTTATGCCAACAACGACATTAGTGATCTCGAAGAGATGCTGAAACACGCCCGCAACGAAGGCGCGCGCCACGTCATGATCGCAACCGACGGCGTTTTCTCGATGGACGGATACCTGGCCAACCTGCCCGAGATCGCCCGACTGGCCAAGCAATACGACGCCATTGTCATGGTCGACGATTGCCACGCCACCGGTTTCATGGGGCCACATGGCGCGGGCACGCCCGATCACTTCGGCGTCGACGTTGACATTCTCACCGGAACTCTGGGCAAAGCACTTGGGGGGGCCATCGGCGGTTATATCGCCGGGCCGCAGCCAGTGATCGACCTCCTGCGGCAGCGGGCGCGGCCCTACTTGTTCTCGAATTCGCTGCCGCCCTCGATCGTGGCCGCGGGCCTCGAGGCCATCCGCCTTGTCGAGGAAGGCGCAGACCTGCGCGCGCAACTGTTCGAAAACGCCCGCTACTGGCGCGACGGCCTCGAAGCGTTGGGCTTCGACATCCTGCCCGGCGAACATCCGATCATCCCCGTGATGCTGGGTGAGGCACAGCTTGCGCAGGACATGGCCGCCCGCCTGTTCGACGAGGGCGTCTATGTCTCCGGCTTTTTCTTCCCGGTCGTGCCGCGTGGTCAGGCCCGCATTCGCACCCAGATGAACGCCGCCCTGACCCGCGACGACCTTGACCGCGCGCTTGCCGCCTTCGGCAAGGTCGGCAAAGAGCTGGGGGTGATCTGATGTCCCGCGCCAACACGATGAAAGCCCTTGAAAAGTCCTTTCCCAAGGAAGGGCTATGGATGACGCAGGCCCCGGTGCCGGAAATCGGGCCGGACGAGGTTCTGATCCGCATCAACAAGACCGGCATCTGCGGCACCGACATTCACATCTGGAACTGGGATGAATGGGCCGCCCACACCGTGCCCGTGCCGATGATCACCGGCCACGAGTTCGCGGGCGAAATCGTGGAACTGGGCCGCAACGTGACCGGTCTGGAAATCGGCCAGAGGTGTTCGGGGGAAGGCCACCTTGTCGAAATGGACAGCCGCCAAAGCCGCGCAGGCCAGTTCCACCTTGATCCCGGCACGCGCGGCATCGGCGTCAACGAACAAGGGGCCTTTGCCGAATACCTGCGCCTGCCCGCCTTTAACGTGGTGCCGCTGCCCGCGGACATCCCCGACGAGATCGGTGCCATCCTCGATCCACTCGGCAACGCCGTGCACACCGCGCTCAGCTTCGACCTTCTGGGCGAAGACGTGCTGATCACCGGCGCCGGCCCGATCGGCATCATGGCCGCGGCCGTCGCCCGTCACGCCAGTGCCCGGAACGTTGTCATCACAGATATCAACCCCGACCGCCTGACGCTGGCTCAACACGTTGTCCCAAGCGTCCGCGCCGTGGATGTCACCAAGGAAGACCTGAACGACGTCATCCATGAGTTGGGCATGACCCAGGGGTTTGACGTCGGCCTCGAGATGTCCGGCTCACAGATCGCCCTCGACCAGATGGTCGAAGCCATGGTCATGGGCGGCAAGATCGCGCTTCTGGGCATCCCGCCCGGCAAATCCCCGGTCGACTGGTCCCGCATCGTGTTCAAGGCCATCACCATCAAGGGCGTCTACGGTCGCGAGATGTTCGAGACCTGGTACAAAATGATCGCCATGCTGCAAAACGGGCTGGACGTATCGCGCGTTATAACGCACGAATTCCCCGTCAACGATTTCAGGGAGGGCTTTGCCGCCATGAAATCGGGACTATCGGGCAAGGTGGTGCTGAACTGGCGGTAGCAAAAGGGGCCAGCCCCTCTGGCCGCCTCCGGCGCCCATTCATCCCGGAGTATTTTGGTGTGCATTGAAGAGGATGACATGGCGGCACCTTCGCTTCTCGACGTGATCGGCAATACGCCGGCGGTATGGCTTGACCGCATGGTCAGAGCACGCGGTCTCGAGGGCCGTATCCTTGCCAAACTCGACTACATGAACCCCGGGTTTTCCAAGAAGGATCGCGCCGCCAAGGGCATCATCGAGGCCGCCGAAGCCGACGGAAGCCTGCGCCCCGGCCAGACGGTTGTCGAGTTGACCAGCGGCAATATGGGCACCGGCCTTGCTATCGTCTGTGGCCTCAAGGGCTATCCGTTTGTGGCGGTGATGAGCCGTGGCAACTCGGTTGAACGCGCCCGCATGATGCAGGCACTGGGGGCAGAAGTGGTGCTGGTCGACCAGCTTCCCGGCTCACGTCCCGGGCAGGTGTCGGGGGGTGATCTTGCCGAAGTGGACCGCGTCGCACAACAGATCGTTGCCGAGCGCAGCGCCTTTCGCGCCGACCAGTTCCACCATGCGGGCAATGCGCAATCCCACGCGGATACGACGGCCCCCGAGCTTTGGGCCGACAGCGGCCAGACCCTGACCGCTTTTGCCGATTTCGCCGGATCGGGAGGCACCTTTGGTGGCACGCTGCGCGGCCTTCGTGCCCTGAACCCCGATATCCGCGGCTATGTCGTTGAGCCCGCCGGAGCCGCGGCCATTGCCGGACAGACCGTCACCAATCCCGATCACCCGATCCAGGGCGGCGGTTATGTGATGGAGGATCTGGAGTTCCTGCGCGACATAAAGCCAGACGGCCACTTGCAGGTTGACGGCAACACGGCCCGTGAAACCGCACAGGCGCTGGCCCGCGAAGAGGGGATCTTTGCCGGTTTTTCCTCTGGCGCCAACGTGGCGGCAGCCCTCGATCTGCTGGCTGGCCCGGAAAAAGGCGGTACCATCGGCGTGGTCATCTGCGACAGCGGCCTCAAGTACCTGTCGACCGATCTCTGGTCGTAGAGTCAAAAAGACGGCGGGCCAAAACCGCCGTCTTTCTTGGTACGTTCAGTACTGGAACGATTTGAACAGCGCCGAATCCTCCAGCCCGCGCATGAGGCGGACAACGCTGGGGGTCTGCTCTTTCTGAGCTGATACAAACTTCGAGAAGGCTCCCGAGGTATGTTCCGCAGTCTGCGATTGACGTGCTACTTGCATGGCTTCACCTATACTCAACACGCCCCCACCCGATCCACGCTGCCCGGAAAGCGGCGCGCGGAGGTGCCGGAATTGCGGCAAAACCGGGAAGTTTGGTTAACGTTGAGTTAAAGCGTCAAGTGTCGGGCCGTAACGCCACCCGCCCGTTTTCCCCGAGCACTGCAACGTCACGCCCCTCGAACACCGCAGCGGTGATCGGCCGCCCGTATCCCGCACCGCTGTCGAGGTTGACCCGGTTGCCCTTGTGAACCGCCTGTTTCTCAGGCGTGTGACCATGCACCACAAGCCAGGGATGCGGCTCTTCGAAATTCAGGAAATCATGCCGGATCCAGCACATGTCGTCTTCGGTCTGCTGCTCCAGCGGCACACCTGGCCGGATACCTGCGTGCACGAACAGGAGATCATCATGCAGATGATAGGCGGGTAGGTTGGCCATGAAATCGACATGCGTGCGGGGAATGACCTCACGCGCGACAGGATGGATTTGATAGTATCGCGCGTTGTCCGCCACCTCGATCCCGTAAGATTCGAGCGTTCCCCTCCCACCAATCCGGTCACAGAACCAGTCCATGCCCAAAAGGATCTGCGGATCAGGGCGCGGCAGGTCTTCGAGGAAATAGGAATACAACCGGTCGTGATTGCCCCGCAGCACGGTCCAGTTGCGCCCCGCTTCGATGCCCGAACGCAACAGTTCGATCACGCCTGCACTGTCCGGGCCCCGGTCCACCAGATCCCCCAGAAAGACGATCTTGGCATCCGTGCCGCCATCCTTCTCGATCCGCTCCAACGCGTCTTCGAGCATGGTTTTCTGGCCATGGATGTCACCAACGGCATAGATCGGACGTGTCATCGGTTGCCCCCACAGGAATTACATAACAAGACAACTAAAACAAAAACGCCGCCCGGAACAGGGGCGGCGTTGGTTTTCTTGTCAATTCGGCGGGATTAGGCCACGTCGAATTGCAGCGGCTTGATCTGGGTGAACAGCCCGGTCTCGGCCAGCTTGGCACGCGCTTCGGCGGGCACCGGCTCGTCCACGTACAGAAGGGCGATCGCTTCACCACCCACATCGGCACGACCAAGGGTAAAGTTCGCGATGTTTACGCCGTTTTCGCCCATGGTCTGACCCAGCGCACCGATGATGCCAGGCACGTCTTCGTTGGTGGTATAGAGCATATGCGCACCAATCTCGGCGTCGATATTGATGCCCTTGATCTGGATGAAACGCGGCTTGCCATCCGAGAAGACGGTCCCGGCGATCGAACGCTCGCGCTTGTCGGTCACGATGGTCACCTTGATGTAACCGGCAAAGGCGCCCGACTTGTCCTGGTTGGTGGTCGAGATCTGGATACCGCGTTCCTTGGCGATCACCGGCGCGGACACCATGTTCACGTCCGGGTTCACGCGCTTCATGATACCGGCCACAACGGCGCAGTTCAGCGCGTTCAGGTTCATCTCGGCAGCAACACCATCATAAAGGATGTTGATGGCCTTGACCGGCTCGTCGGTCATCTGACCCGAGAACGCGCCCAGGTGATCGGCCAGCTTGATCCACGGCCCCATGACCTTGGCTTCTTCCGCGGTCACGCTCGGCATGTTCAGCGCGTTTTCAACCGCGCCGGTCAGCAGGTAATTCGACATCTGCTCGGCTACTTGCAGCGCCACGTTTTCCTGCGCTTCGGTGGTTGCCGCGCCCAGGTGCGGGGTGCAGACAACGTTGGGCAGGTTGAAAAGGGCGTTTTCCTTGGCAGGCTCAACCTTGAACACGTCGAACGCAGCACCGGCCACATGGCCCGATTGCAGCATTTCGGCCAGGGCCTCTTCGTCAACAAGACCACCGCGGGCACAGTTGATGATGCGCACGCCTTTCTTGGTCTTGGCGAGGTTTTCACGGCTCAGGATATTGGCAGTGGCCTCGGTGAACGGCACGTGCAGCGTGATAAAGTCGGCACGGGCCAGCAGATCGTCCAGCTCGACCTTCTCGACACCCATCGTGTCGGCCTTCTCTTCGCTCAGGAAGGGATCATAGGCGATGACTTTCATCTTCAGGCCACGGGCACGGTCACAGACGATGCCACCGATGTTGCCAGCACCAATCACACCAAGGGTCTTGTTGGTCAGTTCAACACCCATGAACTTCGACTTTTCCCATTTGCCGGCATGGGTCGATTCGCTGGCTTCCGGGATCTGGCGGGCCACGGCGAACATCATCGCGATGGCGTGCTCGGCGGTGGTGATCATGTTGCCGAACGGTGTGTTCATCACGATCACACCCTTTTTCGACGCGGCTTCCTTGTCGATGTTGTCGGTGCCGATCCCGGCGCGCGCGATCACCTTGAGGTTGGTCGCGTTCTCGAGGATCTTCTCGGTCACTTTGGTGGCCGAACGGATCGCGAGGCCGTCATACTGACCGATCACTTCGGCGAGCTTGTCCTTGTCCTTGCCGAGGTCCGGCTGGAAATCGACGTCGATGCCGCGATCACGGAAGATCTGAACGGCGGTTTCGCTGAGCTTGTCAGAAACGAGTACTTTGGGAGCCATGGGTCTGGTCCTTGAATTCAGAGATTTGAAGGGCCGGGCCAAAAGGGAAATTCTTCTGGAAGAATTTCACGGACGCAGAGTTTTCTAGAAAACTCTGCACTCTCCGGCCCGGAAAATAGCTTATGCCGCGACGGTCTGTGCAGCGATCTCGGCCTCGAAGGCCCATGCCAGCCAGGGCAGCATGGCTTCGACATCCGACGTCTCGACCGTGCCACCACACCAGATCCGCAGACCGGCAGGCGCATCACGATAGGCCCCGATGTCCAGCGCGATGTTCTCGGCTTCCAGACGCTTGGCGACAGCCTTGGCAAAGGCGGCACCGTCCTGAATGCGATCATCGGTGAACTTCAGGCAGACACTGGTGTTCGACCGCAGCGCCTTGTCCTCGGCGAGGTTGTCGATCCAGTCATTGGCCGCACAGAAGTTGAACACCGCCTGCGCATTGGCATCGGCCCGGGCGATCAGACCCTTGAGGCCACCCACCGACCGCGCCCAATCCAGCGCAAAAAGGTAGTCTTCTACCGCCAGCATCGACGGCGTGTTGATCGTCGCACCGGTAAAGATACCGTCGATCAGCTTGCCACCTTTGGTCAGGCGGAAGATTTTCGGCAGCGGCCACGCAGGCGTGTAGCTTTCCAGACGCTCAACGGCGCGCGGGCTCAGGATCAGCATGCCGTGGGCGGCTTCCCCCCCCAGAACCTTCTGCCAGGAGAAGGTGGTCACATCCAGCTTGTCCCAGGGCAGATCCATCGCAAAGGCGGCCGAGGTGGCGTCGCAAATGGTCAGACCTTCACGGTCGTCTGCAATCCAATCAGCGTTCGGAACCCGGACACCTGCGGTGGTGCCGTTCCAGGTAAAGACAACGTCATTGTTGCAATCGACCGAAGCGAGATCAACAATCTGACCATAGTCGGCGGTTTTCACGTCTGCATCGATCTTCAGCTGTTTCACCACGTCGGTGACCCAACCCGAGCCGAAGGATTCCCAAGCCAGCATCTCGACCTTGCGCTCGCCCAAGAGCGACCAGAGGGCCATTTCAACCGCACCGGTGTCCGAGGCGGGAACGATGCCGATCTTGTAGTCAGCAGGGATGCCCAGAACCTCGCGGGTGCCTTCAATCGCGGCCTTCAGCTTGTCCTTGCCAACGGCGGCACGGTGCGAACGACCAAGAGCGGCATCAGCCAGCTTGTCCAGGGAGAATGTGGGGGGTTTGGCACAGGGGCCAGAAGAAAAACGCGGGTTGGCCGGCCGCGCTGCCGGTTGCTGAGTAGCCATAAATGCTATCCTTCCAGATATCTGCCTCTCGTTGGGGAGAGGTGTCCCACGGACGGACATAGGGCCATTGCTGCGGCTGCACAACATGCAAAATGCAACAACTGCGACCCTTCGAAAAACAAAACCGACGCAAAATGACGCCTATCGGAAACTTGGGAAACCTCCCGCGAAACCCTTCCCACGGCGTTCCGGCTTTGCTAGGAGCCTTCGCGACTCATAGGAGAGACCCATGTATTTCGCCACTCTGCTCACTTCCCCGACCGCTCCTTCGCTTGATCCGGCACTGGTCGACTCGCTTCGCAATGCATGGGGTGGCGGAGATGCCGACTGGCTGGCGGTGGACGAAGCCGCCGAGTTCCCGCTGGAAACCCTGCCCTCCAATCAATGGGAAGTCTGGGCCGACCTCCAGAATATGGGTGTCGACCTGATCATCCTGCCCGCCACGGGCCGCCGCAAGAAAATGCTGCTTGCCGACATGGACAGCACCATGATCCAGCAGGAGTGCATCGACGAGTTGGCCGAAGAGGCCGGAGTGGGTGAGCACGTCAAGGACATCACCGCCCGCGCCATGAACGGCGAGCTCGATTTCGAAGGCGCGCTCACCGAACGCGTCGGCCTGCTCAAAGGCCTCGACGAAAGCGTGATCGGCAAGGTTCTGGCCGAACGCATCACCTTCATGCCGGGCGGCAAGGCCCTGCTTGCCACGATGAAGGCCAACGGCGCCTATGCCGCGCTGGTTTCTGGCGGCTTCACCGCCTTCACCGCCAAGGTCGCCGCCGAACTGGGCTTTGACGAAAACCGCGCCAACACCCTGCTTGTCGAAGATGGCAAGCTGAACGGCGATGTCGGCCGCCCGATCCTCGGACGCGAAGCCAAGGTACAGGCGCTCAAGGAAATCACCACCCGCCTCGGCCTTTCCCATGACGACGTGATGGCCGTCGGCGACGGGGCCAATGACCTCGGCATGCTGGGCCTCGCCGGTGCAGGCGTTGCCCTGCACGCCAAACCCTCGGTCGCCGCCGAATGCGACATCCGCATCAACCACGGCGATCTCACCGCCCTGCTCTACATCCAGGGCTACAAGAAAAGCGACTTCGCGGCCTGACCCGGCTTCTTCTTGGCCAAATACCCCCGGGGGAATCGGTGCAAGCCCCTTGCACAGATGGGGGCAGAGCCCCCACTTTCAAACAAACGTTTGTTTTTACTAAGATAATCCTCGCTCGCGCAGCGCCATTTGCATCAATTTAACATTTTTGTTAAATTGAAATCATGACCCGCCTGATCGAAACTTTTTCCGCCCTCTCCGATGCCACGCGCCTAGGCATAGTCGAACGCCTGATGGCACAGGGAGAGCTGCCCGCAGGTGACCTCGCCTCCGACAGCACGATCAGCGGCCCGGCGATCTCGCGTCACCTCAAGGTGCTGCGCAACGCCGGTCTCGTGGACCAGCGGATCGACGGCAACCGCCGCCTTTATTCTGTCCGGCCCGACTCCCTTCGGGCCATTGCCAGCTGGACAATGGACCACCGCGCCTTTTGGGAGGCCAGCCTGGACCGCCTTGACGCCCTTCTACAGGAGGACCCCGATGCCTGACCTGCGCCTGACCCGCGATTTCAACGTGACACCCGAACGCCTGTTCAACGCCATCACCCGCCGCGCCGATCTGTTGCGCTGGTGGGGCCCGGAAGGCATGGACCTGCCCGAGGAACATCTCGACTTTTCCCGCACCGGCCCGTGGTTCTCGGTGATGCGGAATTCCGAGGGCCAGCGGTACAAGGTGTCCGGTCAGGTCACCCACGTCACCCCACCCCGCTCGGTCGGGTTCACCTGGGCCTGGCACGACGACAGCGACACACGCGGCGCGGAAAGCCACGTCACCTTTACCATCGAAAAAACCGACACCGGCGCACGGCTGGTGATCGACCATCGCGATCTCGGTGATGACGAGGCCAGCGCCAGCCACGAACGCGGCTGGACGTCGACGCTGAACAAACTGACGAACCTATTGTCCTGAACGGCATTTCACAGGGAGGAAACGAAGATGCCCAAATTCATGTTTATCTATCACGGCGGCGGACGCCCCGAGACCCCGGAAGAAGGCGAGCGCGTCATGGCGGCCTGGATGAAATGGATGGCCGACATGGGCGACGCCCTTGTCGACGGCGGCAATCCCGCCGGCATGTCCAAGACCGTCACCGCCTCCGGCATCGAAGACAACGGCGGCGCCAACCCGGTGTCGGGCTACTCGTTGGTCAACGCACCGGACATGGCCGCCGCTTGCGAAATGGCCAAGGGCTGTCCGATCCTCGAAGGCGGGTCCGGCACCATCGAAGTCGCTGAAGCGATGGAAATGTGATTTTCCACCTCCGCGATACAGTCGTAATACCGACGTAATACCGACGTTGGTTTTTGCCGGCCCGACGCCATCAGAGCGAGGCTTCGGGGCGGAACCTTTCGGGGATGGTGTCAATGCCTTCCAGCACCAGATCGGCCATCACCTCCCCCACTTTCGGGGCCATACCAAAGCCGATCTTGAACCCGCCATTCGCGATGTACTGATCGCCATTCAGCGGATGAACCCCCAGCATCGGCGCGCGGCTTTTCGCCCTCGGACGCACCCCGGCCCAGCGTTCAACGATTGGGGCGGATGCCAGCATCGGGAAAACGTCGCAGGCCCGCGCAATCAGATCGTCAAGCTGCGTATCCGTTTGATCTTCCGATGAAAATTCTCGCTCGGAGGTCGATCCAACCGCCACCGTGCCATCAGCATGCGGCACCACCAGCACGTCGCCCGCCGAGGTGATCGGCACCCCCCGCGCATCCAGGCCCAGCACCGCCGCCTGCCCTTTGACCCCATTGCCAACCGTCTTTCCGAAATGCGCCGACAACTCACGCAACCCGGCAACACCCGTCGCCCAAATCACCTTGCCCTCAAGGGTTTGCGCGTCCCCGACCTCGACCACGCCCCCCTTGCGCCGGATCGCCTCCGCCAGCGCCAGACACGCCTTGCGCGGATGCACCCGCGCACTCAGGGTCTCGTGGATCACCAACCCCGTTTCACTTTTCGGACACCAGTCCTCCGCGTCCTTCGCCGCGATCACGCGCCAGAGGGCCTTGCCCTGCCAATGTTCATCGGCATTCACCGCCCGTTCTCGCGCCAGTTCCAGCGCGCGCTCGGTGTCGATCGGCTGTAGGCGTCCCACGCGGTCATATCCTGTTAACAGACCGCTGGTATCTTCTACCTCGCGCCACATGGATTCTGCCGCGATCAGGCTTTGAAACTGGAATTCCTTTGTTTCGTTCCAACGCTCCGGCGCGTGTGGGGACAACATGCCAACCACGCCGCCGCTGCATCCGGCGGCGATGCCTGTGCGGTCGATCACGCGCACCTTCGCGCCTCGCCGTGCACAGGCCCATGCCGTCGCCAGCCCGAACACCCCGGCGCCTACAACCGTCACATCACCCATTGCCAAATCACCCGCCTTTGCCCAATGCTCATCCGACGACCTCTCTAAGGCATCCTGACATGAGCGACCAGAAGGCAAATCTCGAGTGGCGCGACGGCGCCGTTCCCGTCTCGACACGGTTTGACGATCCGTATTTCAGCCTTGAAAACGGTCTGGCCGAGACCCGTCATGTTTTTCTCGCGGGCAACAACCTGCCTGCCCGTTTTTCCCCTGGGTTTCACATCGCGGAACTGGGTTTCGGCACCGGTCTCAACCTGTTGACCACATGGGCCGCTTGGGACGCCTCCGGACAAACCACGCCCTTGCGGTTCACCAGCTTCGAAGGCTTCCCGATGAGCGCAGACGAAATGGCCCGCGCACTGGAGGCCTTTCCTTCTCTTGCCGAGTATGCTCGCCGCCTAGTCGCCGCCTGGGCAGAGGACAACACCCTCGCCACGCTTGACGGGATTGAGGCCCGCGTCGTGATCGGCGATGCCCGCGAGACACTCCCAGCGCAAGACTGGCAGGCCGACGCCTGGTTCCTCGATGGGTTTTCCCCCGCCAAGAACCCCGAACTTTGGGACGCTGACCTGATTCAGCAAGTCGGCCAGCACACCAAACCGGATGGCACGGCAGCCACCTACACCGCCGCCGGTTTCGTACGCCGCAACATCGAGGCCGCAGGCTTTGATGTCACCCGCGTCCCCGGCTACGGCCGCAAACGTCACATGACCACCGCGAGGAAACGGACATGAGCGATCAGAACACACGCCTTGGCATCCTGCTGATGTGCCTGACAACCTTTGTCTTCGCCATGCAGGACGGTATCTCGCGCCACCTTGCGGATGCCTACAACGTCTATGTCGTGGTGATGATCCGTTACTGGTTCTTCGCAGCTTTCGTGATAGCCCTCTCGGCCCGCCGGCCCGGTGGCCTGCGGGCTGTCGTACGCACGCAGCATCCGTTCATTCAGGTGTTTCGTGGTGCACTGCTAGCGCTCGAAATCGTTGTTACGGTGATCGCCTTCACCTTGCTGGGCCTGACGGAAACCCATGCGATCTTCATTTGCTATCCGCTGATCATCGCCGCCCTGTCTGGCCCGATCCTCGGCGAGAAAGTCGGCTGGCGACGTTGGGCGGCTATCGGCATCGGCATGATTGGCGTCCTGATCATCCTGAAACCAAGCGCCGGGGTGTTTTCACCCGCGGCCATTGTACCGCTGGTTGGGGCGCTGATGTTTGCTGTCTACGGCCTGCTCACCCGCTATGTCGCCCGCACGGATGGATCAGCTGTCAGCTTTTTTTATACCGGCACGATCGGCATGGTCGTGATGACCGCCATCGGCATGTTCTACTGGGAGCCGATTGTCGGCACCGACCTATATTGGATGGCGCTCTTGTGCTGCACGGGCATTCTTGGTCACTGGCTTCTGATCAAAACCTACGATCACGCCGAAGCCAGCGCAGTTCAGCCCTTCGCCTATCTGCAACTGCCCTTCGCCGCCGCCCTTGGCATGTTGGCCTTTGGGGAAACCCTCCGCGTCAACGTTGCCATCGGCGCTGTCGTGGTTGTCGGTGCCGGGTTGTTTACCCTCTGGCGGGAACGCCAGTCGGCCTAGCGTGTGGCCCGCACCGATTTGCCCACGAGCTCCTTACTGAAAGGCACGGGAAGAGGCTCGCGGCCAAGGCGGGCGCGATAAATCGGCAGGCTTTCGGCGACACGCATCACATAGTTCCGGGTCTCCGAAAACGGGATGTGTTCGATCCAGTCGATCACGTCCACATTGCGCCGACGCGGGTCGCCGCGCTGGCGCATCCACCGCTCCGGGCGGCTGGGACCAGCGTTGTACCCCGCCGATACAAGGATCACGTTGCCATCGAACTCACGTGCCAAACCCGCAAGATACGAGGTGCCCAGACGGATGTTGTAGTCAGGGTCCGACGTCAGTGCGCTGAAGTTATAGGCCGTGCCAATCGCCCCCGCGACCTGCCGCGCCGTTCCGGGCATGACCTGCATCAGACCCCGCGCACCTGCACCGCTGACCACCTTGGGATCAAATTCGCTTTCGCGCCGCGCAATCGCCAGCGCCATCTCGGTTGATACGGCAAGGCGGCTGTTCACCATCGGATGCAACGCATAGTAGGCCGCAGGCAATACGATCCCGCGGCGCGCAACCTTCTTACCCAGCATCACGGCCACATGCGGCGCGCCAAGTTCCTGTGCCATCGTGCCCAAGCGGCCCAATTCGTCCCGATCCAACCCCTCAGACAGATGCAGCCAGAAGCGTTCGGCCAGATCAAGATCGCCGGCTTCCAGGGCCATCATCGCCGCCTTGTGGACCGACGACTTGGTAAACTCGGCCCGCCGCCAATTGGCAAAGACCTCGTCCCCGCGCAGCGTCAGGTCAAACCGCATCCCGGCTTCTTCTGCCGCGAGCAGTCCGTAAAAGCTCGTCTGATGTGCGCCACCCGCAGTATAGGCGGCTTTCGCCGCGGCCTTGTCACCTGACGCCTCATGCGCGCGTCCGATCCAGTATCCGGCCCGCCCAAGCGAAATCGGTGTCTCGACCGACTGTTCGAAGCGCAGGAAATGGCCCAGCGCCACCTTGGGTTTGTTCAGAAACCGCAACGCGATGTAGCCCGCCAGCCACTCGCAATCGGAATAGGCATAGCCGGCATCGGGTGTCATTCCGTGGGTCGCCGCCACCTGATAGGCCGTGCGATACGCCCCGGCCCGCATTTTTTCACGAGCCAGTGCGCGGCGACGTCCCGACCATTCCTTTGCGCGGCCTAGCTTGCCTGATCCACTTTGTGCCAGCAGAAGCTCAATCGCCGAATCGTCCCGATCCTTACGCGCGCGCCAGACGAACCGTTCATAGGCCAGCCCGGGATCGCCTTGCAGCGCCTTGGGCACCGCCGCGATCAACCCGTCGACGCCATTCACCTGTTCACGCAGCCCCAACCGCGCCGCCGCCAGCTTTTTCCAACCGTCAGTGACCAATGGCAACATACGCTTGGTGTTGCTCTCCCAACCTTTCCACAAGACGTGATCCATCCGCGCAACGTGATGTGGCCGCAGCAGCTTGCCATAGCGATCAAGGAACTTTGCATGTGTTTGCGGCCCGATTGCCAATTCGCGCCATGCCTTGACAACAAGTGCCTCGGCCCCGGTACGGTTTCCCAACCGCTCCATGGCACGCGCCTGAAGCAGGACACCCTGCGGGGTTTGCGCATCTCCATAGGCAAAGAACGTGTTCACTTCACGCCTGTTGGCCTCCTCAAAGGCCTCTTCCGACTGCTTGCGAAGATAGGCCAAGCCCGGCCAGTCACCGTTACGCTCAAGGAACTTCAGCACGTCCCGTGCCGAGCCTTCACCAGCACGCAACCGATGCCATTCAACGATGTCTTTTGCCACGGGTCCCGAGTTGCGCACCTCGGCTGCGGCCTGCCGCCAGTTCTCGACCCTGATTTCACTCAAAGCACGCGACATCGCCGTCTGTGCCTGCGCCGCATCGGCGCAGATCATCAAAAACCCGGATAAAAGCAGAAAACAAAAGCGCAACATCACTTGCAATTTCCTATGCGAGGAAGGATAGAACCCAACCATAAATGCGCACCGGCCAGCCGACAATTCACAAACTTGGCAAACCGGCATCTTCCCGCTAGGGTCCGCGCGTTTGACAAATCATCCGGGCGTTTGCGCCCAGCTACGCAAAGAAAAGGAGCGTGTCATGTTCAAAGGGTCTCTTCCCGCACTCGTCACGCCGTTCACGAACGGCGAGCTGGATCTGGAAACGCTCAAGAAACTGGTTGAATGGCATATCGGTGAAGGCTCGAACGGCTTCGTTCCCGTTGGCACCACCGGTGAAAGCCCGACCCTGACGCACGAAGAGCACGACGCGGTTGTTGAAACCGTGGTGCGCGCTTCGGCCGGTCGCGTGCCGGTCATCGCCGGTGCCGGGTCCAACAACACCCTCGAAGCCATCCGTCTGGCGCAGGCTGCGGAAAAGGCAGGGGCCGACGCGATCCTGATCGTGACCCCCTACTACAACAAGCCGACCCAGCATGGTCTGGTTGCTCATTTCACCGCCGTGCATGATTGCTGCAATCTGCCGATCATCATCTACAACATCCCCGGCCGTTCCGTTGTCGACATGAGCCCGGAAACGATGGGCAAGCTGGCGGAACTGCCGCGCATTGTTGGCGTAAAGGACGCAACCGGCGACCTGAGCCGCGTGCCGCAGCAGCGCATCACCTGCGGCACGGACTTTGTCCAGCTGTCGGGTGAGGATGCAACCGCGCTCGGCTTTAACGCACATGGCGGTGTTGGCTGCATCTCGGTGACTGCAAACGTGGCACCGAAACTCTGCGCGGAATTCCAGGCGGCCACCCTTGCCGGCGACTACACCAAAGCGCTTGAGTATCAGGATCGCCTGATGCCGCTGCACATGGCGATCTTCGCAGAGCCAGGTCTTGTCGGTGCCAAGTACGGCATGTCGAAACTTGGCCTGTGCAATGAAGAGGTTCGCCTGCCGCTGACAGGTCTGAGCGACGGCGTCAAAGAACAGATCGACGCGGCGATGGTGCACGCGGGTCTGCTCTGACCCCAATCAATACAAAGAACACTCGAAACCCGGCTGGTGTACTAGCCGGGTTTATTCGTGGCTGTCACGAGAGTTACGCAAATTCGGATTAGGCCACCCTGAAACTCATTCTTCAGGAAGCCTGTCATGCATCACACCACCGTTAGAGACCTTTTCGAACGCATGGCGAGTCGCGGCACGGGGGCATACGGGCTTTCGGACGTGAACCAAGTCGAGCACGCGATACAGTCGGCCGCGCTTGCTTCCGGGCTTGGCCTGTCAGATGAAATGATCATTGCAGCCCTGTTCCATGACATTGGCCACCTGTTCTCCGAAGAGGACGTCGACCTCGCAAGCCTTGGTGTAAATGATCATCACGAAGACAGCAGCGCGGATGTGCTTATGCCCCTGTTCGGACCTATGGTTTCCGAACCAGTGCGCCTGCACGTCGCGGCAAAGCGATATCTGTGCTCCGTCGAGAACGACTATTTTTCAAAACTCTCAACAGATTCACGCGTCAGTCTTGAACTGCAAGGTGGCCTCATGTTGACCGACGAGGTCAGGGCGTTCGAAGAGAAACCGTTCTGGCAGGAAGGGGTACAGTTGCGCCGGATCGACGACCAAGCCAAGGTGCCGGGTCTCGACGTGCCCGAACTTGTGTCCTACCTCGCGATGGCCGAAGCGCTCTCTTCACGCAATCGGGGTTAACCTCAGAAAACGAGGAACGCTGCTGCTGCGGCTCCCGCCCCAACAATCAAGCCCCCCAAACCGCTCAGGACAATCCAAGGCCATGCACGGCGTCGGGTTTCCTCGGTCTTGGTGGCCTGCTGGATCAGGATGTTCTCGACCAGCCCCGGCAAGCGCGGTCCGAAGCGTGCCATGACGCGGGCCGTTTTGAACAGGTCACGGCCAAGCGCACGGGGTCCAAGGCTCGTCTTGATGTAATCCCCAACGACGGGCTTGGCGACGTCCCAGATATTGACCTCGGGGTCCAACGAACGAGACACCCCTTCGACAACAACCATGGTGCGCTGCAAAAGGATCAGCTCGGTGCGTGTCTCCATGCCGAAACGTTCGGTGACTTCGAAGAGATAGCTCAGGAGGCGGCCCATCGAGATGCGGGTCGCGTCCATACCAAAAATCGGCTCACCGACCGCACGCAGGGCACGGGCAAATTCATCTACGTCCTGAGTAGAAGGCACGTAACCAGCTTCAAAATGCACTTCGGCCACGCGCTGGTAATCGCGTTGAATAAAGCCAAAGAGAATCTCGGCATAGACCCGGCGAGTGTACTCGTCGATGTGCCCCATGATGCCAAAGTCATAGGCAATGATGTCGCCGTTCGCGGCGACCTTGAGGTTGCCCTGGTGCATGTCGGCGTGGAAATACCCGTCGCGCAGCGCGTGGTTCAGGAACAGCGTCAGAACTCGACTGCCCAGCGCGTGCCGGTTGTGCCCGGCCGCATCCAGCGCTTCGTTGTCGCCAAGAGAAACCCCTTCTGCCCATCCCAGCGTCATCACGCGGCGCGCGGAAAGATCCCAGACGACATCCGGCACCTGAAAGCCTTCGTCCTGTGCGGTGTTGGCCGCGAACTCGCTGGCAGACGCTGATTCCAACCGCAGGTCCAACTCACCCGCGACCACACCGTCGAAATGCTCAATAACGTCACGTGGACGAAGCCGACGCGATGCCGGCGACAGGAACTCGATGACATCCGCCGCGAAATAGAAGGCATCCACATCCTTGCGGAAAGCGCGTTCAATTCCCGGTCGCAGAACCTTGACCGCCACTTCCCGGCCCGTCTCGGCCAACCGCGCCTTGTGGACCTGGGCAATGGACGCCGCCGCTACGGGTTCGGAAAACTCAGAGAATACCTCGTCGACGGAAACACCCAATTCGTCCTGAACGGCCTGTTTCGCGGTTTCAACATCAAAGGGCGGCAGCTTGTCCTGCAACACCCGCAGCTGTGTCGCCAAATCGGTGCCTACCACGTCGGGGCGTGTCGACAACACCTGCCCGAACTTGATGTAGGCCGGCCCCAAAGCTGTCAGAGCACGGGTCACTGGCGGCATATTCTGGTCGCCCTTGATCCCGATCCACCGGAACGGCCAGACCAATGTGCGTGCCACGATTCGCAGCGGCTTGGGCGCGTCCAGCGCATCCATCACCACGCTCATCGCACCGGTCCGCTCCAGCGTTGCGCCGGTACGGATCAGCCGCCAGATATTGTGCGGCCCCCTCAAATCTTCCACCCCGAATGCAGGCAGGCAATGCCCATAGACAGGTTGCGATATTTCGCATTCTCAAACCCGGCCTGCTTGACCATGTTCAAGAAGGTTTCCTGATCCGGGAACTTGCGGATCGATTCCACGAGGTACTGATAGCTGTCACGGTCGTTCGCGATCATCTGCCCCATACGCGGGATGATGTTGAACGAATAAAGATCATAGACCTTCTGCATCATGTCATTGGGGATCTGGCTGAACTCCAAAACCATCAGGCGACCGCCAGGTTTCAATACGCGGAACGCTTCGTTCAAAGCCTCCTGCGGACGGGTGACATTCCTGATGCCAAAGGAAATTGTGTAAACGTCAAAGGTGTTGTCCTCGAACGGCAAAGCCATCGCATCGCCAACCACCCAATCAAGGCTCTGGGCCATCGCCGCCGCCTCGGCACGTTTGCGCCCCTCGACCAGCATCGGCTCGGTAAGGTCACAGACAGTGGCATGGCCATGTCCTGCGCGCTCAAGAAAACGGAAAGAAATGTCGCCGGTTCCGCCCGCTACATCAAGCAGGCGCTGGCCGGGGCGCGGAGCAAGCCAATCCATCATCGCGTCTTTCCAGACGCGGTGGATACCCATGCTCATCACGTCATTCATCACGTCGTATTTTGACGCCACCGAATTGAACACACCCTGCACCTTGCCGGCCTTGTCAGCCTCGCGCACGGTCTCGAAACCAAAATGGGTGGTCTTGTCGTCTGCACCGGACATTGGAAGTTCCCAACCTCGCCATATTTCCGTCCGCTTCGGGATACACAGTTGCAAGGGAAGACACAAACCACCTTTTGCCGCGTGGCTCGCCCACGCACCGGGATTTCATATGACCGATTTGAAAATGCTCTTCTTCTATCTGGCGATTGCTGGGATTCTCTCGCTTGTATTTGGCCGCTCGGTGATCTTCCGCCGCCTGCTGGGGTCACGCGACTACGATGAAAAACCCGCCCGCAAGAAAGAGAATGAGCGCTATGTCGACATCATCGCCAGTTCCGGCACAGGCCTCACTCCCGAAACCCTCTATCAGCGCACGATCTTCCGCTCGACCTGGGGCATTCGCCTTGTCGGCCTCGCCCTAAGCAGTTGTCTCTTGTTCATGCTGGGCCAAAGCGTTCTGACAGATATGCTGACCGGCAAGGCAGGAAACGACGCCTTCCTCTTCCTTGGCGCGGTTGCTATCTGGATCTACTACAATTTCTATATTTTCACATACAAGGTCATCATCTTCGATGGCGATCTAATCAACACCACATGGCTCCTAGGCAAAGAGCGATATCCCCTGCGCAAACTCAAACACTTTGAACATGACGCCAGCGGCTTCTACCGTCTCGAATTCACCGGCGGGAAAAAAGCGCATGTGCTGCAATATGTTCAAGGTCGAGAAACCCTATATAAAGCTCTGAGAAACGCATTGGATGAGGACCCCTACGACCTATGCCCGAGCTTCCCGAGGTAGAAACCGTTCGACGCGGCCTTGAGCCATCCATGTCCGGGGCCGTTATTGCCAAGGCGCAGGTTAATCGCCCTGATCTGCGCTGGCCTTTTCCCGACAACATGGCCCAGCGCCTGACCGGTGCAAGGGTCCTGCAACTTCGCCGGCGGTCCAAATATGTCCTTGCGGATCTCGACAGTGGTGAAACTCTCCTGATCCACCTTGGGATGTCCGGACGCATGACGGTTTCGGGCGACCCATTGGGCCAATTCGTCCATGAACACCCAGCCATCGAGAAGCACGACCACGTCATCTTTGATATGGACAATGGCGCGCGCATTACCTTCAACGATCCGCGGCGGTTCGGGGCGATGGACCTTTTGGCGACCGATGGTGCGCACAACCATCCCCTTCTCGCGAAACTCGGCCCCGAACCTCTCGGCAATGCGTTTGACGAGGCCTATCTCGTGGATCGACTCAAAGGACGAAAAACACCGATTAAGTCGGCACTTCTCGACCAACAGATCGTCGCGGGACTTGGAAACATCTACGTTTGCGAGACACTCTATCGGGCGGGTGTGTCGCCACGTCGCAAAGCCGACAATATTTCTGCCGCCCGAATTCGCACCTTCGTCCCCATCATCCGCCAAGTTCTGAGTGACGCCATTGCGGCAGGGGGTTCGTCCCTCAAGGATTTCCGCCAAGCCGATGGAGAACTTGGATATTTTCAGCATTCTTTCGATGTTTACGGACGCGAGGGAGACCCCTGTCACACCCCCGATTGCGACGGGACGATTGCCCGAATCACTCAGTCGGGACGCTCATCCTTCTATTGTCCGCAATGCCAAAGATAGCTTGATCAGCATGTGAACATTGGTAATCAATCGTTCCTGACCGGAAACAAGGAAAGCATCACTCATGGCTTTTGAGACGATCATCGTCGAAGTTGAGGATCACGTTGCCCTCATCAAACTAAACCGCCCTGATGCCCTGAACGCGCTGAACTCTCAGCTGCTGGGTGAACTGGTACAGGCTCTGAAAGAAGCCGACGAAAACGACAAGGTGCGCTGCATCGTTGTCACCGGCTCAGAGAAAGCATTTGCTGCTGGCGCCGATATCAAGGAAATGTCGGAGAAGAGCTTTGTCGACATGTTCATGTCTGACTTCTTCGGCCGCGAAGGCGACAGTGTCATCCGTACGCGCAAGCCGATCATCGCTGCTGTTTCGGGCTATGCCCTTGGCGGTGGTTGCGAACTCGCCATGATGTGCGATTTCATCATTGCCTCGGATACGGCCAAGTTCGGCCAGCCCGAAATCAACCTTGGCGTTGTTGCCGGCATTGGCGGCACTCAGCGCCTGACCAAGTTTGTAGGCAAGTCCAAGTCGATGGACATGCACCTCACCGGCCGCTTTATGGATGCCGAAGAGGCAGAACGCTCCGGCCTTGTGTCGCGTATCGTGCCTGCCAAGAAACTGATGGACGAAGCCATGGGCGCCGCTCAGAAGATCGCCGAGAAGTCGGTGCTGACGTCGATGGCGGTCAAGGAAGCGGTAAACCGGTCCTACGAGACAACCCTGTCGGAAGGCCTTCTCTTCGAACGCCGCCTGTTCCATTCGCTCTTCGCGACCGAGGACCAGAAGGAAGGCATGGGTGCCTTCCTAGAAAAACGACAGGCGCAGTTCCGCGACAAGTAACCTCGGCAAGGCCGCCCAAACGGGCGGCCTTTGCAATTCATCCTCTGCGGGTTGCTATTGGCATGGAACAGCTACTGAAGTCGGCAAATGTGTGCATTTTGATTTGCACCTGCGACCGCCACGAGATGCTTGGCACGTTGCTGGCACATTTTGCCAAGGCACCCTACGCAAATTCAGTTCCGATCTACATTGCCGATAATGGCGAAAAACCTGCCAACCGCGTTATCGAACGGTTTGGTGATTGTCTGACCATTCACTACGCACAAGTTCAGGAAACCGGGCTGGTTCCTGTTCGCAATGCCGTCTTTGAAATGGCGATGGCAGGTGGTCACGAATACCTTGCCCTTATCGACGATGACGAACTTCCATCTCCCGGCTGGTTGGAAGCACATGTCAGCACCGCATTGCAGGAGAAAGCCGACGTTGTAACCGGCCCCTGTCTGCCACTGCTGGACGGGCATCTGCCACGTTGGCTGCGCGATACCGACTTTCTCGACAAGGATGAAACAACCTTTGGTACACACAATGTCCTAATAAGAGGCTCTGCCCTTCCCGATCAGGATGGAGGCTTGTTTCACCCTCGTTTCTCCCGCATTGGCGGCGAAGACTGGGACTTGCAAAATCGCCTTCGCAGCTCCGGCGCCCGATTTGCATCCTCTACCGAGGCCCTGGTTTACGAACATGTTCCGCCCGAACGCCGAAAGCTCAGGTACTTTTTTCGCGAAGGTGTCAGAACTGCCGTGATGGCCGCCGAAATAGCGCGGCATCTTGACGAACCCGAAGAAAAGGTTCGCCTGAAAATGACGCGCATCGGTCTCCTGAAGCTTTGCTATGCAGCAGAGCACCTTTTGTTCTGTCTGTTCGCCAATGGCCACTTGGTGCGTGCAACAAAGGACCTCGGATATTGTTGGGGTACGATTTTGACCCTGCTCAAAGTGCGAACATCTTTCTACGGCAGGTCCTGAAACCAAGAACCGGGATCTCCAAACCAAATCGCACGAGACTCTCCTCTGCTACCAGAGCCCTTTAGATTCTTCGTTTGCAATCCCTTCAGAATAAGGTATACGCCGCCGTCATACATGCGCGTGCAGCCCGCTCTGGCTTGAATCGATTCTCCCTTTCGGAGAGGTCCCGTTCGGGTCTGGCACGTGTAAAACCTGAACGAACCAAAACTAAGGACCTGAGATTCATGGCAAATTCGCCCCAGGCAAAAAAACGCGCCCGTCAGAACGAGCGTCGCCTCGAAGTTAACAAAGCCCGCCGTTCGCGCATCCGCACCTTCCTGCGTAAAGTCGAAGAAGCAATTGCTTCCGGCGACAAGGAAGCAGCCGCAGCCGCTCTGCGCGCCGCTCAGCCCGAACTGATGCGTGGCGTTACCAAAGGCGTTTACCACAAGAACACTGCTTCGCGTAAAGTGTCGCGCCTCGCCGCACGCGTGAAGGCTCTGGGCTAAGTCTCGGGACGCTGGCCTCACTGGCCAAACCATTGAACAGAAAGGCACCTCCAGCGCGGGGTGCCTTTTGCTTTTCTGACCTGCCGAAACAGGGCGAGAGATTCTTTTCCACAAAAGACAGAGTCAAGATCGAAGATCGGTTGCCCGGCCGCACCTCGAATTGCTAGTTTCAATCTTGCGATTCACATCGCCTTCGGGGGGACAGACGTCAAACCATAAGGCCAAAAGGCCATGATATGGTGAGAGCCACACGCGCAGCTTTGCGACACGGAAGAAATTCGTGCGCAACCGCTCTGAATTGGAGCGCCGCGTGTCGCCTGATTGCTGCTGTCCTGTCTAAATCGCCAGCGCAAATTGCGCACGAATGTTTTGCTATCTGCCGGAGTGGGGACTCTTGGCGGCTCCGAAACTTTTGTGCTCAAGGCAATCTGGGTGTCGCTGGCTCGAAGGCGAAGTTGGATTACGGGAAGGCAGAAATACAGGGGTCGCAATGGCCCCACTGGAACGGCGGAAGGCTTGATGCGGGGACACATGACGCAGGAACAATGGGGTGAACTGAAGCAGGATTTGCTAAGGACAGTTGGGCAGAATAATTTCAAAACCTGGATTGAACCACTTGAATTCGCCGAGCTGAGCGAAGGCGTGGCAACCTTTCACGTTCCTACCAACTTTATTGGCAACTATGTCTCCCAGAACTTTGGCGACCTGATCATGCACCAGCTCTCCAGCATTGGAGAAGATGTCCAGCGCGTGCATTTCAAAGTCCCGGCCAATACGCCTGCACGGCCGTCGTCCCGCCCCACCGCAAGCGCCCCATCCGCCGCGCCTGCTGCTGCGGCAAAGGAAGAGCTCCCGGGCGCCCCTCTGGATGCGCGTTTTACCTTTGACAGCTTTGTCGTCGGCAAGCCGAACGAACTTGCAAACGCCGCGGCCCGCCGCGTTGCCGAAGGCGGCCCCGTCACATTCAACCCGTTGTTCCTCTATGGTGGCGTCGGTTTGGGTAAAACCCACCTCATGCACGCAATCGCCTGGGAACTTCAGAAACAGCGCCCCGATCTGAACGTTCTGTACCTGTCGGCCGAACAATTCATGTACCGCTTTGTTCAGGCGCTTCGTGACCGCAAGATGATGGACTTCAAAGAGCTTTTCCGTTCCGTTGATGTTCTGATGGTAGATGACGTCCAATTCATCGCCGGCAAGGATTCAACTCAGGAAGAGTTCTTCCACACATTCAACGCGCTCGTGGATCAGAACAAACAGATCATCATCTCGGCAGACCGGGCACCTGGCGAAATCAAGGATCTGGAAGACCGCATTCGCTCGCGTCTGCAATGTGGCCTGGTGGTCGACCTCCACCCGACCGACTACGAACTGCGTCTTGGCATTCTTCAGTCGAAGGTTGATCAGTACCGCGAACAGTATCCGGATTTGCAACTGGCAGATGGTGTACTCGAGTTCCTTGCGCACCGCATCTCTACCAACGTGCGTGTTCTGGAAGGCGCATTGACCCGCCTGTTCGCTTTCGCATCGCTTGTCGGCCGCGAGATCACGATGGAGCTGACCCAGGACTGCCTGTCCGACGTTCTGCGTGCCTCCGAGCGCAAGATCTCTGTCGAAGAAATTCAGCGTCGCGTGGCAGAGCACTACAACATTCGCCTGAGCGACATGATCGGCCCCAAGCGGGTCCGTACGCTGGCCCGCCCGCGTCAGATCGCGATGTATCTCTGCAAGCAATTGACCAGCCGTTCGCTGCCGGAAATCGGGCGGCGGTTTGGCGGCCGTGACCACACGACCGTGATGCACGGGGTCAAGCGGATTGAAGAACTGCGCGCCCAAGACGGCCAGATCGCGGAAGATCTCGAACTTCTGCGCCGGACGCTCGAAGCCTGATCGACGCACTCGTATCCTCGAAATGATCCGCCGCGCAGTCATTCTGCGCGGCTTTTTTCACTTGTTTCCAAAATACTTCGCCCAGAGGTGGCCTGTCACCTTGACCCTCCGGCCTATAAGGTCGACAAAAACAAAAAAACTTGCGCAACGGGAGGAAACCGATAGGGTGCCCTTCCCTGCAATCGGAGGACTTTGGGATGAAGATCAGCATCGAACGCGGCACTCTGCTCAAGGCGGTTTCGCAAGCGCAATCGGTTGTCGAGCGTCGCAACACCATTCCGATCCTGGCCAACGTCCTGATAGAGGCCGAAGGGAATACGGTTCAGTTTCGCGCAACCGACCTTGATATCGAGGTTGTCGACAAGGCCGCGGCAATGGTTGAGCGCGCCGGCGCCACCACCGTTTCTGCGACCACACTGCACGAAATCGTTCGCAAACTGCCCGATGGTGCCCTCGTGACCCTGACGGACGACAGCGCCACCGGTCGCCTGACCGTTGATGCGGGCCGTTCGAACTTTTCGCTGGCGACCCTGCCGAAAGAAGATTTTCCGGTCATGGCATCTTCGGAATATCAGTCTAACTTCTCGGCCCCCGCCCCGGTGATGCGCCGTCTGTTCGACAAATCGAAATTCGCGATTTCGACCGAAGAAACCCGTTACTACCTGAACGGCGTCTACCTGCACGTCTCGGACGCAGACGGTGGCAAAGTGCTTCGCGCCGTGGCAACCGATGGCCACCGCCTTGCACGTATCGATGCCGACCTGCCTGAAAACGCCAGCGACATGCCGGGCGTGATTGTTCCGCGCAAAACCGTTGGTGAGCTGCGCAAGCTTCTTGATGACGATGAGATGCAGATCGCCGTGTCGGTCTCGGAAACCAAGATCCGCTTTGCGACCCCCGACATCACACTGACCTCCAAGGTTATTGACGGCACCTTCCCCGACTACACGCGCGTAATCCCGACCGGCAACACCCGCCGCCTCGAAGTGGACGCAAGCGAATTCGCGCAGGCGGTTGATCGTGTGGCCACCGTGTCGTCCGAACGTTCGCGGGCTGTGAAGCTGCAACTGGATGAGGATCGTCTGATCCTGTCCGTCAACGCTCCTGACAGCGGCGCCGCCGAAGAAGAGCTCGCCGTGGCTTATGGTGACGAGCGTCTCGAAATCGGCTTCAACGCCAAGTACCTGCTGGAAATCGCAAGCCAGGTAGACCGCGAAAACGCTGTTTTCCTCTTCAACTCGGCCGGCGACCCGACCCTGATGCGCGAAGGCAATGACACGAGCGCCGTTTATGTTGTCATGCCGATGCGCGTGTGACCGGAGCCGGAGCTTTCGACAAACTCCGGCCCAAACCTCGGGCCAATAGACGGGCGCAAAGCGCATGACAGAGCTTGCCCTTACCCGGCTGACGCTTTCGCATTTCCGCTCGCACAAACGCGGCGAGTTTGAATGCGACGCCCGCCCCGTGGCCATCTATGGCCCCAACGGAGCGGGCAAGACCAATATCCTCGAGGCCATCTCACTGTTCTCTCCTGGTCGGGGTCTCAGAAGATCCAGCGCCCAGGACATGACCCGCCGCCCCGAAGCCCTAGGCTGGAAGGTCACGGGGCACCTCACATCGCTTCAGAACATCCACGAAATCGAGTTCTGGTCCGAGGAAGGTGCCGCACGGCAACTGCGGATTGATGGCAAGACCGCGCCCCAAACGACCTTGGGGCGTGTTGCCCGCATTCTCTGGCTTATCCCGGCAATGGATCGTCTCTGGATCGAGGGTGCAGAGGGGCGCAGGCGTTTCCTTGACCGGATGACCCTCTCGTTCTTTCCGAAGCACGCGGAATTGTCCTTGGATTATGAAAAGGCGATGCGGCAACGCAATCGGTTGCTGAAGGATCAGGTTCAGGACGGCGCATGGTTTGCTGCCCTCGAAGGACGGATGGCGCAAACCGCTGTCGAGATTGATGCAAACCGCGCCGCCGCCCTTGCCCAGCTTTCCGCCGCGCAGGCAGATGCCGAAACAGCCTTCCCCGTTGCCGAGCTGCGACTAACTCAGGCAGAAGGGGAACTGCCAGGCAGTGCAGACGACTACCGCACCGCCTTCAGCGCAAACCGGTCTCGCGACATGGCTGCAGGCCGAACGCTGGTGGGGCCGCATCGTAGCGACATGGAAGGCACCTTTGCGGCCAAGGGGGTTCCCGCCAAGGATTGCTCTACCGGCGAACAAAAAGCCCTGCTGATTTCCCTGATCCTCGCCAACGGCCGCGCCCTGGCAGAGGGCTTTGGGGCTCCTCCGATCCTGCTTCTCGACGAAGTCGCCGCCCACCTTGACGCCAACCGCCGGGCCGCCCTTTATGACGAGATTTGCGCCCTTGGCGCGCAGGCCTGGATGACGGGTACAGGCCCGGAACTTTTTTCCGATCTCGGAGACAGGGCCCAGTATCTTGAAGTCACCGACAAAGACGGGATTTCCAACATCGATCTAAGAACACCATAGGCAAAATTCGGCAGACTCCCTGTCATTTTTCTTGCCTCATTTGCGTGACATTCCCTGCCAAAACCAATAATTTGGAACGACTGATAAGGGGAAACACTGCATGTCCGAAGAGACACAGAACAATCCGGAATACGGCGCGGATTCCATTAAAGTTCTCAAAGGCTTGGAAGCCGTTCGCAAACGTCCGGGCATGTATATCGGCGATACGGATGACGGGTCTGGCCTGCATCACATGGTGTATGAGGTTGTCGACAACGGTATCGACGAAGCCCTGGCAGGTCATGCCGACGCCGTAATGGTGAAAATCCACTCCGACAACTCGGTCTCGGTTGGCGACAACGGCCGCGGTATCCCCGTCGACATTCACCCCGAAGAAGGCGTTTCGGCCGCCGAGGTCATCATGACCCAGCTGCACGCCGGTGGTAAGTTCGACTCAAACTCCTACAAGGTTTCCGGCGGTCTGCACGGCGTTGGTGTTTCGGTTGTGAACGCGCTGTCCGTCTGGCTGGAACTGCGCATCTGGCGCAACGGCAAGGAACACTATGCCAAGTTCGAGCACGGGGAAACCACCGAACATCTGCGCGTTGTGGGCGACTGCGGTGATCGCACCGGAACCGAAGTACGCTTTCTTGCATCAACCGACACGTTCTCGAACCTCGAATACTCGTTCGAGACCCTCGAAAAACGTCTTCGTGAACTTGCCTTCCTGAACTCCGGTGTTCGGATCATCCTGGAAGACGAACGTCCGGCAGAACCGCTGCGGACCGAACTGTTCTATGATGGTGGCGTGAATGAGTTCGTAAAGTACATCGACCGCCACAAAACCCCGATGATGGAAACCCCAATCTACGTGAAGGGTGAACGGGATGACATCGGCGTCGAAGTGGCAATGTGGTGGAACGACAGCTATCACGAGACGGTCCTTCCCTTTACCAACAACATTCCCCAACGCGACGGCGGCACGCACATGGCGGGCTTCCGCGGCGCCCTGACGCGCACGCTTCAGAAATACGCCCAGGAAAGCGGTATCGCGAAAAAGGAGAAGGTCAGCTTCACCGGAGATGATGCGCGTGAAGGCCTGACATGTGTGCTTTCGGTCAAAGTACCGGACCCGAAGTTCTCGTCGCAGACAAAGGACAAGCTGGTTTCGTCCGAAGTACGTCCTGCGGTCGAAGGTCTGATGAACGAAAAGCTGGCCGAGTGGTTCGAAGAGAACCCGAACGTCGCCAAGATCATCGTTACCAAGATCATCGAAGCGGCCCACGCCCGCGAAGCGGCGCGCAAGGCCCGTGAACTGACCCGCCGCAAGACCGCGATGGACGTGAATTTCCTCGCTGGTAAGCTCAAGGACTGCTCCGAAAAAGACCCGTCGCAGACCGAAGTTTTCCTCGTCGAGGGTGACTCGGCTGGTGGTTCGGCGCAAACGGGCCGCGATCGCCGCACCCAGGCGATCCTGCCCCTGCGCGGTAAGATCCTGAACGTGGAACGGGCACGGTTCGACCGGATGCTGTCGAGCCAGGAAATCGGCAACCTCGTGATGGCGCTTGGCACCGGTATCGGGCGGGACGAATTCAATCTTGAGAAACTGCGCTACCACAAGATTGTCATCATGACCGATGCTGACGTCGACGGCGCGCACATCCGTACGCTTCTCCTGACCTTCTTCTATCGCCAGATGCCCGAGCTGATCGAGAAGGGGCACCTCTTCATCGCACAGCCGCCGCTTTACAAGGTCGCGCGTGGTAAATCCGAGGTCTACCTCAAGGATCAGGCCGCGCTGGATGATTACCTTGTCGAGCAAGGGATCGACGGGGCGTCCTTGCGACTTGGCAGCGGCGAAGAAATCGTTGGTGCAGACCTTGCCCGCGTTGTGAACGAAGCGCGTCAGCTGAAACGTGTTCTGGATGCCTTCCCAACGCACTATCCGCGCCACATTCTTGAGCAGGCGGCAATTGCCGGTGCATTTGTCCCCGGTGCTGTCGACGCCGACCTGCAAGGCGTGGCCGATAAGGTTGCGGCACGCCTCGACCTGATCGCGCTGGAATACGAACGCGGCTGGGCGGGACGTATCACCCAAGATCACGGCATTCGCCTTGCCCGTATCCTGCGCGGCGTCGAAGAGGTTCGCACGCTTGACGGCCCGATGCTGCGTTCAGGCGAAGCTCGCAAGACAGGCAGCTTCACGCAGAGCCTTCAGGACGTCTACAACACGCCCGCGACCCTTGTGCGCAAAGACCGCAGTCAGGTTATTCACGGCCCTCTGGACCTGCTTCAGGCGATCCTCTCCGAGGGTGAAAAGGGGCTGTCGCTGCAACGCTACAAAGGTCTGGGTGAAATGAACCCGGATCAGCTTTGGGAAACCACGCTGGATCCGGATGCACGCACCCTGCTTCAGGTAAAGATCGAAGACATGGCCGATGCAGATGACCTCTTTACCAAGTTGATGGGCGACGTCGTGGAACCACGTCGCGAGTTCATCCAGAAGAACGCCCTGAGCGTGGAGAACCTCGACTTCTAGGCCATTTCACAGTCTTCTTTTAGAGCCCCGTTGCCGATCAGGTAGCGGGGCTTTCTTGTTTTGGATGGGCCTGCTTTTGCCAAGGTGCCGTATTATTCACTTGATCCGACAACAACAAACCGCGCAGCCAAGGACAGTTTAGTTAAGAATAAACAAGAATTAACTATTCTTTAATCACATATATCTTTGCCAATTCGGGGAGTTATGGTCTTTTAGCATCAACGAAACGTTATGATTTCGATGAGGCAGGCAATGACTATTTCTTACGTGGAGGCCCGGGCGGCCCCACTCTTGGAACGCGAGAAAGAGCGTTATTTGTTACGTGAGTGGCAACAGAAGGGCAGCAAAGCCGCATTGGAGGAGCTCGTGGTTTCCCACGCAAGGCTCGTCTATACCATTGTGCGCAAACTGAAGTGCTCGCAAAACGATCAGGAAGAAATGATTTCCGAGGGGCTGTTCGGACTAATCAAAGCCGCCAACGCCTTTGAGCTCGACCGCGATGTCAGGTTCTCGACCTATGCACGCTGGTGGGTGCGCAACTCGGTTGCCGCCGCGAACGCCCGTCTGAATTCCGTAGTTGATGTTCCGTATCAACCCAAAGACGACGATGGCACCACCGCGACCTTCATGCCCAAGGACCTTGCCTATATCGATATGGAAAACGAGGGCGTCGATGCCTTTGAATCTCCTGATCCGACACCGGAAGAGCAGATGATCGTGGAATCGTCTCGTCTCAGAATGCGGGAACACATCGTTCACGCGATGGAGAACCTCTGCGAGATGGAACGGGATGTTGTGGTCTCGCGTAGCCTGTTGGCACGCCCGGCCACGGTTGAGGACTTGGCAAGGCGCTACAATGTCAGCCGTGAGCGTCTCCGGCAGCTTGAACGGCGGGCTATGGCGAAATTGAAATACGAGCTTCTGTCACGCGGAATATCGTCGGTCAGGGTTGGATAAGAAATGAACAGTGTTGGCGCACTTTTGGTTGGACAGGCCGGTCAAGGAGCCGGCGACGCAGGCACGCAGGCTGCGAACCAGACCGGTTTCGGCGCTATGGTCACCCCGTCTCAGCCCAAAGGCATACCGAATGGCACCCCCTCGAAACCGGTAACTGCATCAACCAGCCAGCAGAGTGAGCCCCCTACAAGCGATACTGCAAGCCTGCCAATCGTGGTGGCCGCACCCGTCATGCAGCCAAACTCGACGCCCGTAAACATCCCCCCCCCAGCCGCGGTTTCGCAAGATCAGGTTGTCGGGACGACAGGGAACGTTTCGAGCATGGAAATAGGCAACATTCAGGTGGCTGCCAACACAACACGAGATCTTGGCGTTCCTGACCAAACCGCTAAGGCGGTGACCATCGCTGTCCAAGCTGACACGCAAAAGCCTCTCGGAGACGTCCCTAAGCTGGTTACCACTCCACCAACTGCAACAACGCCGCAAATTGAAGTACCGGGTGCTCCCTCAACCCAGTTAGCGGGCACAAACCAAACCCCGGCCCCTCTTATAGGTGACGCTCAACCCAAAGCCGCGACCAGTGGTCCAGTTACCACTCCCTTGGCACCTGTTCCGACTCAGACATCGTCAGCCAAAGACTTACCCGTTAAGGGCAAGGGCCAGCAGGTCTCACGCGTAGCCGATGCCACGGTACAGGGCATGACACCCGCCCACGCGGGCGAAACTGAAGGCGCTCTGCAAACGCTTTCTGACGTGGAAATCGTGACGAGCAACGACGCCGCAGACACGAGCCTTCGTGTGGATGTGCGGGATCTAGCATTCGCAAAATCCCCCACCAATACGGCCCCACAATCTGCCAGCGCAGCGCCTGTTGCAGTTGCCAATGTCAACGCGGAGAGCCCGCAAAGCGCCGTGCGCCCGGACCCGCTCACGCCGGCTCCACTGACCGTCGATAGTGTTCAAGGCAGCCAGCCGATCGAAACCGCGTCTCAACCCGAAGCCGCAACGGGCCCGAAACGGTTCGCTGAGGCTATCACATCACAAATTCGGGCCGCCGAAGTGACAGAAGGCCGGACGCGTGTCGAATTGAATCCCAAGGGTCTTGGCAACATCGACATCGATGTCATCGCGGACGCTGACGGAGACCTGAAAGTCACTGTGCGGGTCGAGAACCCGGCGGTGTTGAACAGCCTTCGCGACGGCCAGACCATTCTATCCGAGGCGCTTGGCATGTCGGACAAGACGTCATTCGAATTCCAACAGCGTTCACAGGAAGAGCGCTGGCAAATGGCGGATCAATCGCGCGGACACCGGAGCGGAACTGGCGAGGAGGACTTTGTTGAAACAGGCCCCACGCAACAGCATGAAGACCTGATCCAGGGTGATCAGCTTGATATCGTCACGTAGAGGACGGAGATAGAGATGGACATCAACGGCGTATCCACTGGCACTCAGCAAACGACGCAGGCAAGCGCAAACGCGCTTTCCAACCTGAGTGAAGACTACACGCGTTTCATTACGTTGCTGACGGCCCAGATTCAGAACCAAGACCCACTTTCCCCGATGGACAGTACCGAGTTTGTCTCTCAACTCGCGCAGTTGAGCCAGGTGGAACAATCCGTCCAAACGAACGCAAATTTAGAGACTGTTGCTGCGCAAATCGCGTCTTTGAACGCTATGACAGGCGTCAACATGATTGGCCGAGACGTCACCTTTGGCTCCAACCTCGTTGAACTGGATGCCGAAGGAAGCAATCAGACATTTTATCAGCTACCGGTGGAAGCCGTAGAGGTCGAGGCCGTGATCTCCGATGCGGAAGGCCACGAGTTCAGGACTCTCTCGAACCTCTCAGGTGACGCGGGACGAGAAATCGCGTTCGATTGGGATGGCCGTGACAATATTGGTCAGGAAGTACTGCCCGGGGAATACTCTGTGTCTTTCACCGCAAAGGATGCTGCGGGCGAGTCTGTACCCGTCTACGTTTTCCGGACCGCCGAGGTTAAGGAAACCCTGCTGGATCAGGGCAACCTTTACTATGGTGTCTCCGGTGGCGAAGTACTGTCGTCAGAATCCGTCCTGAGCATCCAGTAAAGCGTATCACTCTCTCACGCTGACGCTTGCCGTGATCTGGTTGACACGCGCCGTGCGAACCATCGGATAGGTTTGATATAGCTGGCGCACGATTTCTTCTGCGAGAAAGCGTTTGTCGAGGGTCTCGAGATCTTCTGTATTCGCCCAAAGGGCCGTTTCCGCCATCTCGGCGATTTCTCGGATCGTGGTGTCGCGCAATTCTGCGCGCCCCATCGCGCCGTTCATCTTCTCGAAGTTCGCGGAACCCGCCATGTAGACATCAATGTCGAACAAGAGATGCACGCTCCGTTTGCGTTGAACAACCTGAAGCGTGAACTTGCCAAGCGGCATTTTATAAAGAACTTCTGCAGGCTTCCCGCCATCCACTTCCGACGGTGACGTCGGTGGCGGAGGGCGAAACAGGTAGGGCTCCGCAAAGAAGCCGGCCGCCGCGAAAACCACGGCGCCGACCACAGAGATCAAGGCAAACTTAAGCATCTTACCTCATCAATACGGCAGGATGACCTCGAGGAAATCCTGTCCATAGCGCGGCTGTTGCACCACCGAGAGCTGTCCGCGACCACCATAAGCGATCCGTGCCTCGGCCACTTTTTCATAGCTGATGGTGTTGTTGAGGCTCAGGTCCATGGACCGGATGATCCCGGCAATCCTCAGTTCGCGGAGCTCCTTGTTGACCTTCACTTCCTGACGCCCGGCAATGACAAAGTTGCCATTGGGCAGCACCTTGATGATCACAGCGGCCACACGCAGGCTGATCTTCTCATTCCGATCAATGGACCCGTCACCACGTGTCGAAGAGCTTGAGCTCAGATCGATGATGTTGCCGCCGGTTGGAAGATCGGTCTCATCAACACCTGGCAGCAGCTTCTCGATCTGCGATCCATACCCCAGGAACGAAGGATCAGCAGCACCCTGTGCATTGCTCCGAGAGCGTTCCGACGTATTGCTAAGCTGCGCCTTGTCGTTGATTTCTATTTCAACCGTCAGAAGGTCACCAATATCCTTTGCGCGACGGTCGCCAAAAAAGCTGCTGGTGTTGGTTTGCCAAAGGCTAGAGGCTTCCGCGCGCTGGGGTGTGCGCGCATGCTGTCGCTGAGGCATCGGGATGCTAATCCGGTTTGCTTCCGGGACCGTTGTCTCGTCAAGCACCAGGTTCGCCATTGTCGGATCGCGCGCCTCTTCGTATTGCGCGCAAGCGACCAACCCCGTGGCCAAAGCCAGTGCCATCCCGGCACGCCCCACGTTACGTTGGTACTTGCTCAACTTTCCTGTCACTGAAGAACCTCCACGATGCCTTCTTGTCTGGCGATTGCCGTTATCGTCTTGTTGCTGGACAGATTTACCACGCGCACGTCCTGCCCGAGATGCGCATCTGTCACGGCACGTCCCTTAGCCACGAGTTGCAACGCGCCATGCTTGAGCTTGATCTTCACCTTGTCCCCTCGCGCGATGATGATCGGAGGGATCACCGAATGACGTGGCACCGGGCGGCCGGGTACAAGCATACGGCGCACCTGCATGCCCACCAGTTCTTCTGGGTCATCGATAGCAAAGGCACCCAGACGTCCCCACGGCATCTCGACGATCCTGATGTCTGCTTCGGTCACGATTTCGTCGGGCATCTTTCGTTCCATCGGTACCGGCACCGGAACCGTCAGGACAGCAGCCCCCCAGACACGGTAGACATCAGCCGTTTCGGTGACGACATTGGCAATGAATTTTCCGGTTTGCTGATCAATCCAGAATTCGCGAATATACTCGCCTTGGTCGATCGCAAGGTCCTGCATACGGATATCGAAATACCCGCGCTGCGGCATGGCCGCTCCGAACTCCTGCTCGGCACGTTCGGCAACAAGGTCGGACACGCTCGCGGCTTGTGCCGGCAGAACATGGCCCAACCCCGCGCAACATACCAAGGCCGCCATCGTCGCGATGGCCCTGATCCGTCTAGGGAAATTGGGAGCGCGCAGTTTCATCTTACTTGATCTGGTTGACCGTCGACATCATCTGGTCGGCGGTTTCGATGGCTTTCGAATTCATTTCATAAGCGCGCTGCGCCGAGATCAGGTCGGTGATCTGCTGGATGATGTTCACGTTCGAGGCCTCGAGAAACCCTTGCCGAACCATGCCAATACCGGGATCTCCCGGCACCACCTCTGTCGCCTCACCGGACGCCGTGGTCGCCTCGAGAAGGTTGTCACCGATCGGCTTCATACCTGCCTCGTTCAGGAAGGTCGCCATTGTGATCTGGCCCAACTCCACTGGGGTCGGATCGTTTTCCACATAGGCCATGACAAGACCCTGCTGGTTGATTTCGACCTGCCGGGTGTTTTCCGGGATAACGATGGCCGGCTCGACCTCGAACCCATTCAGCGCCACAAGCTGACCTTCACTGCTCAACTGAAAGCTGCCTGCACGGGTATAAGCCTGTGAGCCGTCAGGGCGGTTCAAGATAAAGTAACCCCGCCCCTCGATCGCGAGATCAAGCGGGTTTTCCGTCTGGATAAGCCCGCCCTGGCTATTGAGGCGGATCACGCCGGCGGCCTGCACACCCAGGCCAATGTCGGTGCCAACCGGCCGCGAGGTGCCATCCTCGGAGGTCAGCGCGCCTTCGCGTTGCATCGTCTGGTAGATGAGGTCCTGAAAAGCAGCCCGCCCGCTTTTGAAACCCGTGGTGTTGGCGTTCGCAATGTTGTTCGCGATCACGTCAACGTTTGTCTGCTGCGCCAGCATGCCCGTGGCTGCAATTCCCAGTGTTTTCATGTCACTGCTCTCCTGCCTCTAGTTTACACGCGACCCAATCGCTGAATGGCCTGTTTGGTCAGGTCGTCTTCTTCGCCGATCAGGCGGAGCGAATTTTCATAGGCACGCTGGATGTCGATCATGCGTGTCATCTCGATCACCGGTTCGACGTTGCTGGACTCAACAAAGCCCTGCGCCACACGTGAATTCTCGGCGGGCTGGGCCGCTTCGACTCCAAGCGGTGAAATATAGAGTCCCTGCCCAATGGGGTGCATGAGCGCATCGGCCTGAATGTCATAAAGCCCGACCCGCCCCAGAACCGCGCCATCGGGTCCAGAGATCGTTCCGTCCGGTGCAATCGTAATGTCCTGCCCGACATCGTTGGGCAGAATGATGGGCGCGCCACCGGCGTCCATCAAAGCGTGCCCGGATGCCGTAGTGAGCCGTCCGTTTACGTCGACAACCAGCCGGCCATTGCGGCCATAGGCTTGCTCGCCATCCACTTCAAAGCCGAACCAGCCATTGCCGGACACCGCGAGATCAAGCGGGTTTCCGGTGGGCATGATCGCACCCTGGGTCGCATCCAGATAGCTGCCGCGATCCTGAACATAGCTGATTGCATCACCACCAACCGTCTCGGCCTCTGCATCAACGGTTTCGAACACAGGGCGAAAGGCCTTGTAGCCTGCGGTGGAGGCATTCGAGAGGTTATGAGCCGTCGCATCAAGGCTCCGCTCCAATGCTGAAGCATAGGACAGTGAAACGTAACTGATGTTGCCCATTCTTACAGATCCATGCTCAACGAGAGTGCCATCAAGGAAACAAACACTCCAATTCATTTATTGCATGAATATCTATCCATTGATACAAGAATAAATCAAGCAGTAACTTCTTTCGGCAAGCACAACCCAAAGAATGAAAAAGCTAACCGGCACTCTCCTTGGCCTCGCCTCGCTCGTGGCCCCTAGCGCTGGCGTTCCCGCCACGGAAAAAGCTGTGGCCGCAGAGAACCCGGTCTCAGCGCCCGAATTGACTGACAGACTTCCCAAACGCCAGCGGTTGCGCCACATGGACCTGCAATACTGGCCTTGGAACACGTTCCACGCCGACTTCTCTCAGCAGATCATTACGTTGAGCAGCGCCCACGGTCCCGAACGACCGGAAATCCTACTGAACCTCGCCGAGATTTATCTGACCCAGATGATGCTCTACGAGGGGCGCTCTGTTCTGGAGGGCATAAAGACGGCGAACTCGCTGCAGGAGACACGACGCCTTGTCATGCTGCAAGCAATCGATCTCCTCCAAGGCGATCCCCTGGAAGACCCAGACGCGACGCCCCTGCTCTCAAGATCGCGCCCTGATCGCGCCTTTTGGCTTTCCCTGCATGCAATCGCAGTTGGAGATGGCCCGTTGCTCGACGAGAACCTTGTCGAGGGCTTCATTGGCATGGCGCATCTACCCAAGCCGGTTCTGCGCGTCGTTCTCCCCCTCTTCATCGAAGCCGCGGTCGCGCTCGACAAGAAAACACTCGCCAGTGAGGCCATCCGCTTGATCGATGAGTTGCCGGACCTGTCGACCGCTCCCACAGGATTTTTTCTGCTTGGCCGCGTCGCCGAGCTGAAGGGGAATGAGAAGACAGCGCTGGACGCCTACTTTGAGGCGTCAAAAGGGTGGGACAGATCAGCCGCCCGTGCGCGGCTGGCACTTGCGGATATGGCATTGCGCGACAAGGGTCGCGGCGCACTTCTGGCCGCCCGAGACGTGCTCGCGCACGGCGCAGACTCGTGGCGGGGCGATAACTATGAGCTCGAAGCGCTGGAAAAACTGGCCTCGGTCTACACAAAACTGGGCGACGCCAAGGGCGCCCTTCAAACCTATGGCAAGATCAACGTTCGGTTTCCGGTATCGAATGCCAGCGAGGAAGCCCGCGCCAACGGAACCGAACTTCTGGGCAAGGTCTACCAGCAGGGTGCAGATGGTGAAATTCCCCTAGCAGTCTGGGTCGACGTCCACCTCAAGATCCTGCCGCTTTACAAGGAATACCCGGCCTTTCCCGAATACGTGGAAATTCTTGCCGACAAGGCACTCTCGCTTGGAGGCTCGAGCCTCGCGCGCTCCGAATATCAGCGCGCACTGCTGTTGCTCGAGCAAAACTTTGACTACTTCAACATTCCAGTCCCGGAAGATCAGAAGCACCGCCTTCTTCTAAAGCTGGCAAGGTCACAAAACATGATGGGCGACTTGGCAGAAGCCCGTGACACGCTGGACCGGATCGACGTCAAGGAAAGTGGCAGCTTTCGCGAAGACGTATTTGCTCTCAAGGCCGAAATCCTCGCCGAGATGGGGGATCGAGACAGGTTCATGAGAACCTATGTTGCCAATCCAGACGCCGAACAGCTTCGCAACATGGCGCGCGCGTTTCTAGATCTCGAAGATTGGGGGGGAGCCATCAAGTTCTACGAGCGCTTGAAGTCAGAGTTTCCGGATCAGTTCATGGCTGAAGATGCCTCCTATCTGCTGATCGCAGCCAAGAGGCAAGGAAACCTGAAAATCGAAGAACAAATCGTTGCCGACTTCCCTGGCCTTACGGCGTCAAGGGAATGGATAGACCTTGCCAAAGGTTTACAAGAAGTACCCGCCGACTTGCTTCCACTGCGCAAGGATTCAGCGCAAAGCCGCCTGAACAGCCTGGATAGGACTTTGGAAAAAATAGAAAAATCAGGACTCTAGTTAAACGTGCATGAAAAGGAAAATGCTCTTTTAATTGTTGCAATTCTTCAATTCTTTAACTCTCCTTAAATTTCAAAGTAATACTTTGATAAAATAAGAATTGCGACAAGAACAAAGAGGCAGATCGGCATGAGCATTTCCAGCGCGCTTCAAACTGGCGTAAGCGGCCTTCAAGCCAACTCCCGGGCAGTCGGCGGCATTTCCGAAAACATCGCGAACGCAAATACCATCGGCTATCGCCGCGGTTTCTCGCAAATGGTAACCACCACCGCATCGGGCGGAAGCGGGACCGGTGTTCTATCCGTCGCCTCGGTGCAGCGGCTCGACATCAACAGCTCGGGCGGCCTGATCTCGACAAACTCGCCAACAGACATGGCCATTGGCGGCAACGGGTTCTTTTCGGTTTCGCTCCGTCCCAATGAAACCATTCAAACCAACTATCTCCTGACGCGGGCCGGCTCGTTCCTGCCCGACGCCGATGGCAATCTGGTAAATGCCGCCGGCTACTACCTGGCAGGCTACCCTTACGACCTCAGCGGTTCGATCGGCCAGGTTGACCGCAGTTCTTTTGCGCAGATGGAAACCGTAAACGTTGGCAACATCAGCCTGTCTGCAGCCGCCACGACCAGCATTTCGGCAAGGGGAAACCTACCCTCGAATGTGTCGGGCGACCCGACAGCCGATCCGGTCATCAGCCAAACTGAATACTACACGACGCTTGGGGCGTCGGAATACATCAACTTCAGCTGGCAATCGACGGCGAACCCAAATGAATGGGTCTTGACCCTGGAAGACACCAACAACGCGCCACTTGGTAGCGTCACAGTTCAATTCCACGATTCCGGAGACACGGGCGGCACGCCAGCCAGCTACTCAAATATTACAAATCTTGCCACGGCACCCAGCTCCTTTGCATTTGACGCGACGACCGGGGTTGCCACACTAACTTTGAACAATGGCACCGACCCTCAAGTCCTTGAGCTGGACCTCGGCGCACCCGGCACCTACAACGGCATCACGCAGTTTGCAGGCGACTCCGGCATGACATTTGATCGTAACGGCTCAAGCGTCGGGGGGCTGATCCGCTATGAGATCGACGAAGCTGGTACACTGTTTGGCGTTTTTGACAACGGACAGCGCCGCCCCCTCTACGAGATTCCGGTGGCAGTTGTCGCCAACCCGCACGGAATGATCGAGATGAAGGGCAATGCCTACGGTCTCTCCGGCGAAAGCGGGGCCTTCCTGGCGAGCCAAGCGAACTCAGGCTCGGTTGGTGCCATTAACGCCGGTGCATTGGAGGCGGCAAACGTCGACATCTCCAAGGAAATGACAGATCTAATCGAGGCACAACGCGCCTATTCTACCAACGCAAAGGTGGTTACCACCGTGGATGAAATGATGGAAGAAACGACCCGTCTGAAACGATAATTGATCTGACAATAAGTAAGGCATGAGATGACGAGTCTCACTACCGCCCTCTATTCTGCAAAGAACGGACTGTCGACCACCCAGTCGCTTTCGGCAATCACTGCAGACAACGTCGCCAACGCGACAACGCCGGGTTATGCTCGGCGTACAGCCGTTCTGGTTTCAGGTGGGCCAGATCAAGGCGGAGCCATTCTCAAGGAAATCCGCAGGGAAGTAGATAGCTCACTCGTGCGCATGTCGCGCCTTGAAAACTCCAAGATGGCGCATCAGGAAGCCATTCACGAGGGATTGCGAGGATATACCATCTATTTGGGGCAACCCGGAGACGGGATTTCTCCGGCTGAGAAGTTTTCTGCCTTTCAAAACGCCATGACGACGCTTGCGAATTCGCCAGCATCGAACGGTGCCCAATCCGGAGCCGTCCTTGCCGCCGAAGATCTGGCAGCTTCAATAAGGGGGGCAAGCAACACGCTTGCCAACACCAAATCCGAAGTTCACATGGAAATCCGCTACGAGGTCGCGGATCTGAACCAGGCGCTATACGACCTTGCTTCTCTCAATCAAACCCGCCGGGACTTTTCCAGTGGATCACTGGAAGCGGCACAGTTTGAAGACAAGATCGAAGGGCTGCTGGACCAGATTTCGGGCATCATCGATATCCGCACCACCCGCTCGAACGACGGCACCCTCAGCGTGTATACCTCTGCCGGAACCGCGCTTCTGGAAGGCAAGCGCGTCAACGATGTCACCTACAACCAGGGCACCGGTACGCTGCTGGCCGGAGAGCAGGACATTACGCCCAACCGCGACGGTGTCCGGGGACTGCGCGAAGGAAGCCTTGCCGGCCTTGTAGCCCTCAACCAAGAGATACTGCCACAGTTCCAACTCCAACTGGACGAATACGCGCGCAGCTTGATCGAGGCGTTTGAAGATGCCGACGCCTCCCTGACTGCCGGTCAGGCAGGTCTCTTTACCGACAATGGTTCAGCCTATGATCCTGCGAACCTGTCAGGGTTGGCCGGCAGGCTGCATGTCAATGACGCCGTAGAAGTTGGCGTTGGTAGCGAAGTCTGGCGCTTACGTGACGGGATTGGCGCCGCACAGCAAGGCGATGCTTCGAATGCAACCCAGATTCAGGCATTCCTCGACGCGATGAGGCAGGCGGCCAACGCAGACCCGGGAACAGGATTGCCATCGTCAATCACGCTTGCCGACTTTGGTGCCGAAATGGTCACCGCCCAGTCAAATGCCCGCGCCAGGGCCGAAAGCCAATACAACGCGGCAAGTTCTGCGGCGGCTGTCGTTCAATCGGCCCGTCAAAACGCAGAAGGCGTAAACATCGATGAAGAGATGCAAAAGCTGATGCTCATCGAACAAAGCTTTGCAGCGAATTCCCGCATGCTTCAGGCCATATCTGAAATGATGGATACGCTCATCGCTGCAGTGTAAGGAACGGTACCATGCCCTGGTCAGTGGGTCGCCTCTCAACTTTACAGTTCAACCTGACAAACAGGTATCATGTCTCTCGCACATCTATGGATTTGCAGCGGGCTGGAGAGGAAGTGTCTACGGGTCGGCGCGCCGACGTCTTTGCCGATCTGGGCCCTCGAGCAGCAGGCACTATCAAGCTGCGCGCAAGGGAAGAAGAAACTCAAAACTACCTCAAATCGAACGAGTTGCTTGGCAACAAGCTGTCAGCCATGCTGACCTCGGTCGACGCAGTTCGCGACCAGGTTCAGGGCGTTTTGGAAATGGCCCTGGCCAATGCTTCGAGCCCCGCCAACGGCGGCCACACTCTTCAATTGCAGGCACGCGCGGCAATGGAGAGCGTCGTTGCAACGCTCAATATCAAATACAACGGCGAACACCTGTTTGCCGGCACTCAAAGTGACAACGCACCACTGATGCGTTGGGAACAAACCAACCCTGACACGGGGCTTTCACCCGAAGGTGTTGCAACGGGCATCGTGGCGCCAGGGATCACGGACCTAGCCACAGCACAGGCAATGGCGGCCGAGTTTGACACTGTTTTTGCCTCTGCTGATGCCAGCAATCCGGACCGCAACTTTGAACAGACATTCTACGTCGGGTCTCCGCAGCTTGATGGTTCCAATCAACCCTATGACCGTGTCGTGGCACGGCTGAGCGCAGGTCAGGAACTGAGCTACGGTGCGCAAGCCAACGACGACGGCCTGCGTGACATTTTACAAGGGCTTTCGATGCTGATCGCCGTCGACGCCAGCACCATCAATGACGATGCGGCATATAAGGATTGGATGGGCAACGTCATCGACTCGCTGTCAAAGGGGCAGGAAGGCGCTTTGGCAATCTCTTCGCAGATCGGCTTTAATCAACAGGTCGTCGAAACAGCAAAGACCCGCCTGACCGACCTTTCCCTTGTCCAGCAAACCCAGATTTCAGCGTATGAGACAGTGGATCCCTACGAAGCTGTCACCCGGATGACAAATCTGGAAACGCAACTGCAAGCAAGTTACGAAGTTGCCGCGAGGCTCTCTTCACTATCCATACTTAACAGGATCTGACCTGATATAGCGCGGACGTCAGGACGCCCGGTGCATCATGTCCATGTGGTCCGGCGGCGACAGCTTGTAGCCGCGGCCATGCACCGTTTCGATATACTGACATCCACTCTCTGCTGCCGCCGCGATCTTTTTGCGCAGCTTGCAGATATACACGTCAATCACCTTGTCAAACGGCTGATCCGCGCTCATGCCGTACACCGCATCATAGATCGCACTCTTTGAAGTAACGCGATGCGAATTCAGCACGAGATGGCGAAAGATCGAATGCTCTCTTTTGGAAAGCTTGATGCGGCTGCCCGACACAATCGGGTCCCGGCCGTCAAAATAGGCTGTCATTTCGCCCAAGACCACGCTGTCAGCCGCATGACCATGAAACCGGCGAATGATCGAGTTGATGCGGGAAAGAACTTCACCGCCCTTGATTGGGCTGACAATCACATCATCAGCGCCGTTATCGAGGAGGGCCGAAGTATCACGGAAGTTCCGGAAGTCACGTAGAACAATAACAGGATTTGAGCACCCCGCCTTGCGAAGTGCGCGAATGTTCTCATGGACATCCTCGGATTCGCCGATCAGGATTGGACGGCTATCCAAACCGGGCTGGCGCAGCGCCGACAAACCTGCCTGAAAGAAATCCCGCCCAACAAAGTGGGATTCAATGCCCACATGGCTCAATTGATTGGCCAAGGCCTCGTGGCGTTCCTCTCGCGGTTCAAACACAAAGACGCGCATGAACTTCTCCGGCAATTCTTCGTTTCGCTACACTGCTCATGGGCACCAAGTATAAATAGCAAGAAAAACAATTCAACATATTATTCTTGTAAATTCATGGATAGATGAATTAATACTTACTTAATGGAAATTTAATCATGACTCGAGACGAAGGAAAGGTGGAGATTTGTTCTTCCAAGCGCCAAAAATCCTTCAACACCTGGCCCCTGCGGCTATGGTTTTGGCTGTCGTCCTGGGTTCGACGACGGCCGGCGCAGAAGTGCGCCTAAAGGACATCGCCGGGTTTGAAGGGGTGCGCGAAAACCACCTGATCGGATACGGGCTTGTCGTGGGCCTGCTGGGTTCCGGAGACAAGCTCTCGTCCAGCCCATTCACTCGCGAGTCGATCAAGGGCATGCTTGAACGCCTTGGGGTCGCGAACCTCGACAGCGATTCACTCAAGACCAAGAACACGGCCGCCGTCATGGTAACGGCAAAGCTGCCGCCCTTTGCCCGCCGCGGCTCACCGCTGGACGTGACCGTGTCGTCGCTTGGTGATGCCTCAAGCCTTCGCGGCGGCACACTTTTGGTCACGCCGCTTTCCGGGGCTGACGGAGAAATCTATGCCGTCGCGCAAGGCGCTATTGCCACCTCCGGTTTTCTGGCTCAAGGCAACGCCAGCAGCGTAGTCGAAGGCGTGCCGACAATTGCCAAAATCGAAAACGGTGCAATTGTCGAGCGTGAGGTTCAGTTTGAACTAAACGATATGAACAGCCTGCGCATCTCATTGCGCGACCCGGATTTCACCACCGCCCGCCGTGTGCGCAATGCGATTTCCGGTGCCCTAGGCGAAGCCACCGCCAAAGTTCTGGATTCCGGCACGGTGGAAATCAGCTTCCCGGGTAAGAAAGGGCGCGATCCGGAACTGATCCCCGAACTCATCGCAGACATCGAGAACATTGCCATCCAACCGGATACAACCGCCCGCGTGGTTGTTGACGAAAAATCCGGAACGATCGTGATGGGCGCCAACGTTCGCATCAGCCGCGTCGCCATTACCCAGGGCGGCCTGACGGTTCGGGTGAACGAGAGCTTCAACGTCAGCCAACCCAACCCCGTGAGCGCGGGCGGTGACACACTGGTCATTGCAGGTGAGCCCATTAGCATCGGCGGCACAACTGTCGTGGTTCCGGAGACCGAGATCGACATTCGCGAAAGCGACCGGCGCTTCACAATCCTGCAGGGGGACGTAAGCCTTCAGGAGCTCGTTGATGGCCTGAACGCCATTGGAGTTGGTGCGCGTCAGACCATTGCGATCCTGCAGGCCATCAAGGCCGCGGGGGCACTGCATGCAGATCTGGAGATTATCTGATGTCCAATCTTGAAATGCCCCCTATCTCTCCGCTGGAAGCGGCCAAGGCGCAGGCCAATCAGGCCTCGCGTGAAAAGAACGTGGCGGAAGGCTTTGAAACAGTCTTCCTCACCCAGTTCGTGGAACAGATGATGGAAACGGTGGACCCCAACGCCTTTGGCGGCGAGAAGCAAGCTGAAATCTGGCGGTCCTTCCTCTCCGAAGCAATTGCCGAAAAACTCACCGAGCAGGGCGGGTTCGGATTTGGCCAAAGCGTCGAACAGGCGATCTCATCCTACCAACAAGGGAGCAAGTTGTCGGGCGGTAGCTGACGGCATTTGTAGAACAAACGATGGCAGGTATTCGAAAGTTCAGGTTTGGTGAACGGCGCGAGGCACGAGAGAACGCAACCTCGTCGGGTGACGTCGTCCTGACCAATGAGGACGAACAAAACCTTGATGCCTTCGCTGAGACTCTGAAGGAAACAATTCAACTGCTTCGAGAGGAAATCGAAGCAATTAACAGCGGCAAACTCGGCGTTGTGAGCGAATTTTTCGAACGAAAATCCAAATTGATGAAATGGTTGGAGCTCAAGACCCCCCTTATTGAGCCATTTTTGCCACATCAAACGGCCCGCGAAAAAAAGATTCACCTTTACCTTGAGGAACTTAAAGAAGCCGCCGCCACCGATGGTGAACTACTGTCCCGCATGTCTATTGCCGCAAGAAGTGTGGTGCGCGAGATAGAAAAAGCAAGTGATCGCAATGGCTTGAGTGGTATCTACGGCAAGTCCGGGCAGAAACTCGGCGCCGCATCAGAGGGCAACTTGCGCATTGATCGCGAGTTCTGAGGCTGGGTGCCTTAATTTTGACACAGGTTTCTTAACCGCGCTTTAACCTCACGCTCAATATTCGTGTTACTGATTAGAAAATCAGATCAGTCAGAAGACTGACAATAATGAGAAGTTGAGGAGAGCATTAAATGTCGTCCATTCTCACAAACAATTCGGCGATGGTCGCCCTGTCCACGCTGAAAATGGTCAATACAGGCCTGAATGAAACCCAAAACCGCGTTTCGAGTGGCCTTGCCATTCGCTCCGGTAAGGAAAACGCAGCATACTTCGCCATCTCGGAAACGATGAAGGGCGACAGCGGTATGTTCAAGGCCATCAACGAAGGCCTGACCTCGACCAAGAACTCGGTCGCAACCGCACGCCTTGGCGCAGAAACCGTTGCTGATCTTGCTGAACAGTTTGTTGAGCGTGTTGCCTTTGCACAAGGTAACGGCATCGACCTTGGCGAAGTTCAGTCGGAACTGGGCGAACTGGTCAAGCGGATGGATTCCGCGATCAAGCAAGCCACCTTCAACGGTGACGACCTGGTCAACGCATCGAGCGACGGTGCAACCGGCAACGCCGCAACCGTAAGTGTCACCGCGATTTCTGGTGTGTCTCGCGCCGGCGGTTCGTTCAGCACCACCACCATTTCGTTCACCGGTGTCGACCTCGCATCGATCCGTGGCGATATGACCAACACCGACACCGGCTTTGCAGCCATCGACGTCTCGACTTCGACCGACCTGGCCGCCGATCTGGCGACCGCGGAAGGCCTCCTGTCGAGCGCGATCGCGGCAGCGACTTCGCTGGGTGTTACCGAAAAGACCGTTGAAGGCCAGCAGGCATTCCTCGGCAGCCTGACCGACACACTGGACTCGGGCATCGGCGCAATGGTCGACGCGAACATGGAAGAAGAAGCCGCCCGCTTGCAGGCCTATCAGGTCCAGCAACAGCTTGCGACGCAGTCTCTCTCCATCGCGAACCAAGCACCTCAAAACATCCTGAGCTTGTTCCGTTAAACGCAATAGGGGCCTAGTGGTTTCCACTAGGCCCCAAAGCGAGTGACAGTAACGAGTGATTTGTTTTCTTTCTCGCCAGAGAAAGCCAGCCTCGACGCCCTCCAGTCGGGTTGAGCCGGTCGCTGCGCAATAGCGGCCGGCATCAAGAGTGTCAGCTGACCTGTTTATCGTCAAAGAACTCTCTTAGAGGATCGTCTATTCCGGCCTCCAAAAGCAACCTATAAATTTCCGCAAAGCTCTGATCGGGTGTCATTTTCTCGGATCTCTTCTGAGAAAGGAACGCATTTGCCGCCTTGAAGAACCGCTCTGCCGCCTCCAGCTCGGGATCTGAGCCCGGCCGATAGGCACCAACGCGGATCAACTCCTCCATGTCCGAATACCGCGCAAGCGCCTTTCGGGCGGCCGACATGACCTCGTATTCTTCCGGCGAATGGCACTGCGGCAGCATCCGCGAAATGGATCTCTGAACATCAATGGCCGGAAAGCGGCTCTGCTCGGCAATACGACGATCAAGCACGATATGGCCATCAACAATGCCGCGAATGGCATCGGCGATCGGTTCGTTCATGTCATCACCATCCACAAGCACGGTATAGATTCCGGTGATGTCGCCCTGCCCCTCCACGCCGGGACCGGCCCGCTCCAGTAGGTGTGGTAACTCGGAGAACACGGTTGGAGGATAGCCCCGCGTGGTTGGCGGTTCGCCACTGGACAGCCCGATTTCGCGTTGCGCAGTTGCAAATCGCGTCACGCTATCGAGAAGCAACAAAACCTGCCGGCCCGTCGACCGGAAGTATTCCGCAACCGATGTCGCCGTCCAGGCCGCCTGCCGGCGCAACAAGGGCGCCTCGTCCCCCGTGGCAACAACAACCACGGACCGGGCCATGCCTTCCTCACCAAGATCTTCCTGAATAAACTCGCGCACTTCCCGGCCGCGTTCGCCGACAAGCCCGAACACAACAACGTCGGCATCCGTATTGCGCGCCAGCATCGCCATCAGGGTGGACTTACCGACACCTGAACCCGCGAAAATGCCCATCCTCTGACCACGGCAAATCGGGGTGAAGACGTCGATACACTTGACCTGGGTCTGGAGCTTTTCCCCAACACGGCGGCGCTCGAACGCGCGCGGCGGATGCGCCTTTCGGGCAAGGCGCTTGCCACTTCTGGGGCGTCGGGGCGTGTAATCCAGCGGCCGGCCCAGCGCATCAACCACCGTACCGATCCAGCTTTCGTCCGGCGAAATCGCATCGTCATGCTGAACCAGTTCGATCGGATCGCCTACGGCAACTCCGTCCCAACTCCCATAGGGCAAAAGCTGGAGATCATCATTGCGCGCGCCAACAACTTCGCAGTCAATCACACCCAAACGGCTATGAACTCTGCACCGCTGACCAATGCCCGCAGCCCTCTCCAGGCCCGAGGCACTTAGGGTAAGGCCAACAATTGCGCTCACATGCCCGACTATCCTTGATGAACTCAAGGAATAAATCGATTTCTGCAGAGATGTGAGCGCATTCATATCAAGAATAAACCCTTTATTAATTCTTGGATACGGTGCTATACTTGCTTAAATAGCGACGGGAGTCCATGATGAACTTTGGTGACGTCAACCTTTTTGACCTTGCATCCAAGCGCCTGCAATGGCTCTCGGACCGTCAAAAAGTGCTCTCCGAAAACATCGCCAACGCCGATACCGCCGAATACCGCGCGCGGGATGTGGAGAGCTTTCAAAGCTATCTGAGCAACACGGAAGACACGAGTCTGCCCCTAAGTGCGCAGATTGTCGAAACCAAGACCGCCTGGGGCGAGGATTTTTCGGGCAACAACGTCGTTCTCGAGGAACAGATGATGGAAGCCGGCTCAACATCTGGCCAGTACAAGATGGCAGCAGGCCTCTACAAGAAAGCCCATCAGCTTATCCTTGCGGTTTCCGGAAACTAGGAGGGCTGAACGATGGATTCACTAAGATCGATTTCAGCCACCGCCGCCAGCGGCATGCGGGCACAGTCAGAGCGCCTGCGGGTGGTTTCTGAAAACGTTGCCAACTCGGCCACCACAGCCGAGAACCCCGGCGACGATCCATATCGCCGCAAGGTCATCTCGTTTGGCACCGGCACGGATGAATCCACCGGCGCAGCGATCGTCACTGTTTCGGAAATCTCGCGCGACTTGAGCAATTTCAAAGTTCTCTACGATCCGGCCCACCCTTCGGCGGATGACAACGGTTACGTCAAAATGCCGAACGTCAATCCGTTGATCGAGATGAGCAACATGCGCGAGGCCGCACGTGGTTACGAAGCAAACCTGTCGATGATGGAACGCGCACGCGAGATGCGTTCGCTCCTGATTGATCTGTTGGGATAAGAGGTAAGAGATGACGGATTTTGCTGCCATTCGTTCGTCAAGCGCCGTTCAATCGGCCTACAACAAGACGCGCAGTCTTCAGAGCGACAAGACGAACCAGGCCGATCAGGGCAATACTACCCAGGGCCCCGACTTTTCCCAGATGGTGTCAAAGGCGGCCTCCAACGCTGCGGAAACCGTTCGTCAGGGCGACCAGACGGCCATGGCGGGCCTGACGGGCCAAGCAGGCATTCAACAAGTTGTCGAGGCCACGATGGCGATGGAAAGCACGGTCCGCGTTTCGGTCGCGGTGCGGGACAAATTCGTCGAGGCCTACCAGGAAATCATGCGGATGCCGATCTAACCCCGCGCAACAGGCGCTTCAGCAGGAACCCAATATGGACGCGGTCAGCACATACGAAATTCTTCGTCTCACCATTATGACCGTTCTCAAGGGATCGGGGCCCGTTCTTGCGGTTGCACTGGCCGTGGGTCTGATCATCGCATTCATTCAGGCCCTGACCCAGATTCAGGAAATGACGCTGACCTTCGTTCCCAAGATCATCGCGATCTTCGGAACCTTGGTCCTGACGCTTCCATTCATCTATGGGACGCTGTCGCGCCTGTCGGAGCAAATCTTCGACCTGATCGCCAGCGGTAGCGTGTAGCCATGGCGCGCCGACGTACATCCCTTCTGGCGCTGGCAACGGCGCTTTTTGTCGTTTCGACAGGCGGGTCAGAGCAATCGGCACAGGCCCAGCTTTGGGCAGGGTTCTACAAGCCGTCTCAACCTGAGCCGACGCCTCAGGAGATTTTCGAGCTGGGCGACGACGCGGTGTGCCTTGCCGAAATCCTCGAAGCACAGTCCCGCTATGGGATTCCCGACAATCTTCTGTTGTCCATTGGCATCCAAGAGGCCGGACGGGTCGGGAAACGCGGCCTCACAGTCTGGCCTTGGTCGGTCAACGCCGAGGGCAAAGGCGCCTTCTTTCCCACCCGCGCAGCCATGCTTGACTGGGTGCGCAACCAGATGGCCCAGGGCGTGCGATCTATCGACGTCGGCTGCATGCAGATCAATCAGAAATGGCACGGCAAGGCTTTTGCTTCGCTTGAGGACGCAACAGATCCCGCCATCAACGTCGACTATGCCGCCCGCTACCTGCTTGACCTGTACCGCAGTGAGGGAGACTGGTGGAAAGCTGCCGGCCGCTACCACTCCGGCACCGAGAAATACCAGAAGATCTATCTCGACAAGCTGTCTCGCAACCAGGGGGTCGCCAATGCCAATCTGGATGGGTTTCTGGACATGATCGTCGATGAAACCATCGCGAATACTGTTCTGGTGGCCGAGGTCGCCCCCGTGACCCCACCCGCCGTGTTCTGGGGCAACTATCAGTCCGAAGAGACTGCTGCAACTTTCACGATCTACTCCAACAGCCCGATGCGGCCGATCATACCTGACTACAAAGAGATGTTCTGACAAAAATGAGCGCACGTGACGTTAACACCCCCCAATCCCTGATGCCCGGCTGGCTGCGCCAGACCGTGGGCAACCGGGATATTGCCTTTGCCATTGGCGTGGTGCTGATCCTTGCGATGCTGTTCATTCCGCTGCCGCCGTTCCTGCTGGATATCGGCCTTGCGGTTTCCTTGTCACTCGCCGTGTTGATCCTCATGGTGTCGCTCTGGATTCAGACCCCTCTCGACTTCAACTCCTTCCCGACGCTGCTTCTCGTGGTCACCATGTTGCGCCTTGCGCTCAACGTGTCATCGACCCGCCTGATCCTGAGTGAAGGCCATCAGGGGACCGGTGCCGCAGGTAAGGTCATCGAGGGGTTCGCAGGCTTCATCGTCGGGGGCGACTATGTCATCGGTATCGTGATTTTCGCGATCCTCGTGACGATCAACTTCATCGTGATCACCAAGGGTTCGACCCGTATCGCCGAAGTTGCCGCCCGCTTCTCGCTCGACGCGATGCCCGGTAAGCAGATGGCGATTGATGCCGATCTGGGTGCCGGTATCATTGACGAAGACGAGGCACGCGCCCGCCGCAAGGTTCTGGAAGAAGAAAGCGCCTTTTTCGGGGCAATGGATGGTGCATCCAAGTTCGTACGCGGCGACGCCGTCGCCGGTATCATCATTACCCTAATCAACGTGATCGGCGGCATCCTGATCGGCATGACAAGCCACTCGCTCAGCATCAGCCAGGCCGCCGCGAACTATACGGTTCTGACAATCGGTGACGGGCTTATCACGCAGATCCCCGCGCTTGTTGTGTCGCTGGCCGCAGGTCTTCTTGTCACCAAGGGCGGAACCCGCGGTGCCGCAAACGAAGTTGTCCTGGCCCAGCTCGGTGGCTTTCCCAAGGCCCTCTACATGGCCGCCGCCCTTTGCTTTGGCGTCGGCTGGCTTCCCGGCTTCCCGGTAGCCGTCTTCCTGCCCCTGTCGGCAGCCATGGCAGCCATGGGCTACGTGATGCAAAAGCACGCGGAAAGCGTGAAACAGGCAGAACAGGCCGCAGCAGAATTTGCGGAATCGCAGGAACAATCCAAAGAAGAAACCGTCTTCGATCTTCTTCAAGTCGATGATGTCCGGCTGAACCTTGGCACCGGCCTTGTTCCCCTGATCACCTCGCAAAACGCAGCCCTGCCCGGCAAGGTCAAAAGCCTGCGCAATCTTTTCATCAAGGACTTCGGTTTCGTTCTTCCACCCGTCCGCATCAAGGACGACAACACCCTGCCACCCAACACCTATTCGGTCTCCCTCAACGAGGTCGAGACCGCCCGCGGCGACGTGCGTCCGATGATGATGATGGTAATCGACCCGGAAGGGAGCCAGATTGACCTTCCCGGCGAACAGACTCGCGAACCCACCTTCGGCCTGAATGCCGTTTGGGTGGACGAAACCCGCGCATCCGAAGCCGAGCTGATGGGTCTGACAGTAGTTGACCCCGAAAGCGTCATCACCACGCACCTGACGGAGATCATCAAAGAGCACATGCCGGAAATCCTGAACTATTCGGCAACTCAGGAATTGATCGAAGGCCAAAGCAAGGAATACCAGAAGCTCCTGTCCGACAGCGGCTCCTCTTCCGCCGTCATGCTGCAACACGTTCTTCAGGCGCTGCTCGCCGAGCGAATCTCGATCCGCAACCTGCCGCGTATCATCGAAGCCATTGCCGAAGCCACTGCGACAACTCAGAACATTCGTCAGGTTGTGGAACATGTCCGCGGCAAGCTCTCCAAGCAGATTTGCCAGTCTCTAATTGATCCCCAAGGCCACGTGCCGGTGATCACCCTTGGCGCAGATTGGGAGCGCGAGTTGACCAACTCGGTCTCGAACGTCAATGGCGAAGAAACGTTCATCATGTCGCCCCAACGAGTTCAGGAGTTCGTTCTTGCCGCCCGTCAGGAAATCCAGCGGTTCTCGAGCGGTGATCATTGGCCGGCGCTCCTGGTTTCGCCCTCCGTCCGACCCTACGTGCGCTCGATCTTCGAACGCGTCAGCCCAATGACCCAAATCATCTCGCACAACGAGGTACACCGCAAAGCCTCGCTGCGCACGATGGGCACCGTAGGACAGTAACCATGTCGCTGGAGGACATCGTCTCCGCCCAGATCTTCGGCTACTTCGTGGTCGTGGCCCGGCTTGGCGCGGCCCTCATGTTTATGCCCGGTTTTGGTGAAACCCAAATACCCGTGCGCGCAAGGCTATCCTTTGCACTCGTGCTTTGCGCCGCACTTTACCCGGTCACCCCCGTCCCGGCTTTCATTCCGGAATCCCCCGCCGCAGCAGCTGTGCTTCTCGGCCTTGAGGTCACGGTGGGTCTCTGGATCGGACTGACGGCCCGCGTCCTGCTCGCCGCCCTTCAGTTTGCAGGCTACCAGGTCGGACAGGTCTCGGGCCTTGCCAACGCTTTCGGCCCCTCGCTTGGCTCTTTCGAAGGCGCAACGCTTGTCTCAACCCTCATCCTGCTGGGCGGGGTCGCGGCAATCTTCGCCACGGATGCGCACCACGTCATCCTGATGGCCCTTCTGGACAGCTACAACGTGTTCCCCCTGGGCCGCATTATGACCGGAGATCTGGCCGAACAGATCGTGAAGGCAGGGGCGCACAGCCTCTACATTGGCACCATGATCTCGGCCCCCTTCTTTGTCATGGGGGTTGTACTGAACCTCGGTATGGGCCTGGCCAATCGGATGATGCCCCAGCTTCCAGTTTTCTTCGTTGCAGCCTCTATTCTTATCGCCGTCGGCCTACTTATCCTCGCCGCTGCAATCCCCAGCGTGCTAGACTTCTTTGTACGTGATTTCATCCGTTGGTTTGCCAACTTCACCGTCTAAGGCACCATGAGCCAGGAAGAGACAAGCGACTCCAAACCACACGAACCAACCGAAAAGCGCCTTCGGGACGCGCGGAAGAAAGGGGATGTGCCGTCGTCACGCGAGACCGGCAACATGATGGTGGTTTTGTCCCTTCTCGGCATCACGATTTTTGTACTGCCCTGGCAGTCAGCAGATCTCGCCGAGTCGCTTGCAATCCTGATCGACAACTCGGGCCGAATTTCTGTTGGAACAGGCCAGGCGGGCGTTACCCGCCTGGGCGAGGTGATGTTCGAATTCATGATCGCCCTCGGCTTCGTTCTTGCGCCGATTTTCGGACTTCTGGCTCTCGGCGGCTTGTTCGGTGTGATGATCCAGGGTGAGACCGTCTTCTCACTTGAACGCATCACGCCAAAGCTCAACAAGATTTCGCCGCAACAGGGCTTCAAACGTCTCTTCTCCGGCAGTGCCCTTATCGAGTTCGGGAAAAGCCTGTTGAAGGTTTTTGTCGCTGGCGCGCTTGCCCTTTGGGTGACCAACAAGGTCGTAGCCGGCATGATGGACAGTTCGGGCTTCCTCCCCGAAAGCCTGCCGAACTACCTGCTCGAAGCAGCCCGTCGCCTGCTTGTCGCAATGTCGATCTTCCTCATTCCACTCGCCCTGCTCGACATCGTTTGGCGTCGGTTTGAATGGCGCAAGAAGCACATGATGTCCCACAAGGAACTGCGCGACGAAATGAAAGAGGCGGAAGGCTCGCCAGAACTCAAGGCCAAGCGGGCCCAGGTACGTCGCGAGCAATCCCAGAAACGGGTTGCACTTGCCGTGCCAGAGGCAAGTGTCGTTCTCACCAACCCGACACACTATGCCGTTGCCCTGAAATACGAGCCCGGCACCGACCTTGCACCGCAATGTGTGGCCAAGGGCGCCGACCATATGGCCAAACGCATTCGTGAACTCGCCTTCGACAACGAGATCCCGGTTGTTGAAAACAAGCCACTGGCGCGCTTGCTGTATGACACGGTGGACCTTGATGAAGTTGTCCCTGTTGAACACTGGGCCGTTGTTGCAGAAATCATCAGCTTTGTACTCGACCTGGAAAACAACGTGCATCGCCAACCACCTGACGGCTCGTCCCTGAGGACGCTGGCGGATGAGTAATCCACCCTCCCGGACTGTTCCTTAAAGAATTGACTCGATAGCCCCATTTTCGTCCCATTTTTTTGCGATCACTGGAATCGGTCTTTCCCGAAGAATCGGAGACTGCACAGCGAATCCAGGAGCCGCATGTATGCGCATTTTGGTTGTGGACGATGATGAACTGTTCGTAGACCTGATCTGCACAGCTCTCACCAGTATGGGATTTCAAATGCCGGTCTGCGCATCAAGCGCGGAAGAAGCATTGCAATTGGCCATACAAGAGCGGGAACCTTTCAGCACCTTTCTTCTCGACATCAACTTGCCAAACAAGAATGGCGTGGACCTGTGCCGGGAGATCCGTCTCCTGCCAAACTACCGCATGACGCCGATCATCATGATCACGGCCAGCAAGCAATCCGATCTCATGGAACGCGCGTTCGAGGCCGGCGCCACAGATTTCGTCGGCAAGCCAATCGACGGCCTCGAGCTTGGCACCCGCGTCAAGATCGCCGGAATGCTGAACGACAGTATCATCCGCGAGAAGCGGGCGATGTACACGCTGGAAGATCTGACCGAACTCACCCGCGTGCAGTTCGACGAGATGGTCTCGCTGCCCAATATCGAAGGCGTCGTCGACTATCCGGTTCTCGAGAACATGTTGCTGCGCATGGCCCGTGCCTGCTATGCGATGTCGATTTTTTCGATCGAAGCCATGTCGGCAAAGGATGTCTATGACCGCGTCGCGCCGCCCTACTTTGTTGGCTACCTGAAGAAAATCGCCTCGATCCTCTCGGAAAGCCTCTCAGGCGACAAAACGATCATTACATACGCTGGCAAAGGCGTTTTTCTATGCGTGAAGCAAGGCCGCGATCGGCTCGACCTCATGCAGGTCGAAGACCGCATCGAGAAAGCGCTCGATGTCCAATGGAACCCTGACGCGACCTTCGGGATCAAGACACCTTATCTGGCGGTGTCTGCACTCTCTCGCAAAAGCGTCTGGACCAACCAATCCGCACTGGAAGCGATTCAAGGCTTTAAACAGTCCCTGGCGCAACGCGATGAACACGGTTTCCCAGAAGCGGACGATGCCAACTGGTTTTCGGACCTCGGCCAATAAAATAGGCCGAGGTAACCCTCACAGTTACCCCGGCCTTCTGCTCGACTTTCTGTCTGAGTCTAGTTCAAACGAATCCCGTTCAAATCCTGATCTCCCGGCAACTGCGAGCGTTCGAGAATAATCTTGGAAACCGCACGGGCGCGCACCGGCGACATCTTCGCCAGGATTGGGGCCGCCGTACGCGGCTTCATGGTGCCCAGGATCATGATGGTTGTTTCAATATCCATGTCGTCCATGATCCTGGCCGCATCCGCGGGCTTCATGTTCTTGTAGAACTGGATCAGGCGATCAAGGTCATCCGTCTTGGCGGCTTCCACCCGTGCCAGAAGATCGGTAATCGCGCTCTGCAACTCCAGAAGCGCGGCCTTTTCAATCTGCAGCTTCTCACGAGCAAGGGCCAGCTCGGATTCCCGCGCACTCACGGCCAAACGCTGTTCTTCGATGACCTCTCGCTCAATGGCGAGGGCAGCAAGCACCTCTTCAGGGGTTTCACATTGCGCAGGTTTTTGCGACAGGCCCTCTACAAGCGGTGGCACGGTTTCTTCCGGTTCGGCTTCGGCTTTTTCATCCTTCGCAGCAGCCTGTAGCAGGATCTCCGGCGCCTGTGGGGTTTCCGCTCTGAAGGGGGGCAAAGGCACCGATACCGCCGCCTTCGCAAACAGCGTCACGCCCAGCCCGACGATCAGGATTTTTCCATAAGCCCCACGCAGCATCTATCAGGTCCTCGATTCAACACGCGATGCTTCAAAGAACATGCGCACAAGGTCTTTCTTGTCGCGCACGATCTGCATACCCGGCATCTTGCTCGAAGGCTGCCTGCGGCTTGCAAATGCAGGCGCGTCATCCTCTGCACGCACCTCTTCTTCCTGCCAGTCGGCTTGATCCTGCGTTTTTCTGGCTTCGATGCTGTCTTTCATCTGCTCGACCGATTGCTCGGATTTGTCGACAGCCTGCGAGAACTCCTGAACCAGGGGCTCAAGCTCCTTGAGAACCGCCATCAGGCGGCGCACCTTCGCGGAAATCATGAAACCATAGGCAATGGCTCCTGCCAGCATGATGATGATGACTGCGTCAATGATCGTTGCGGCCATTTTCGAATTCCCCCTTTGTTTCAAGCTCTTCAGTGATCTGAATTGCCACGTTTCCATTGTTCTTCTTGCCCAGCGCCGCACGGAACATTGGCACCCCGGCACAGACGATTGTTGCCTCCTGATCTTCCTCAACGAACAGATCAAAGGTCTCGCCACGCTTCCAGTTGAGTATCTTGTCGATGGGTAAAGTCACCTCGGCAAACACGGCTTCCATGCCCAGCTGCGCGCGCTCGATCTGGATCGACAACTGGTCATGCCACTTGTCATTGCCATTACTGCGCTCCCCGAAATGGATTTTGCCAAGCTTGGGCCGGATCGGTTCCAGCGCGTCATAGGGAACCAGCACTTCAAGAGCCCCGGCATGTCCCATCATCAACGCCGAAATCTTCATCCGCACACAAAGACTTGCGGGCTGCGCAAAATTCACCGCATCGGGATCAGACTCGATGTCGACGCACTCCATATCCGAGTCCACGACAACCGACAGGCTTCTCTGAAACTCATCAAGGATAAGCCTTGCAAGCCGCCGGCTGAATCCACGCTCGATTGTCGTGAAATCGGCACTGTCGCGCTTGGGCAGTTCCTTGACCTCACCCCCCAGCATCAATTCGAGCGATGTCATCAACAGCGTCGAATCCATCGCGATAAGGATGTCTCCGTCAAAGGGTTCACCCGTACAGGTCGCAAGGATCGCCGGCGCGGGCAGTGCTTCAACCGCCTGCGCGACCGTCACATAGTCCAGTTGAACCAATGACGTTTCACAGATCACCCGCGTCAAATCCGGTACCGCGATCGAGATGTTCTCGGCCAGACGCTCTCCCAAGATGTCCAGCATGGGCAGCCGTTCAAAGCTGAAGTCCGAAAGCCGGATGATCTCGTCGATCAGATTGCCGTTCTGCTCTTCCATTTCCTGAGGCGTCAAAATTCTGTTCATCCCCGCCCCCTATTGCACGATCAGATCGTTGATCAGGATTTCTTGCGGCAGGTCACTGCCTACCGCGGCACGGGCGCGCTTCAACAGCTCCGCCTTAACATGCAGCACGCCCGCCATCCCCCGGACGTCAGCCTCATGAAGACCGCGCAAATACCCGTTGAACAGATCCCGCATGAATGGCTCTCTCGACCGAACCAGCTCGGCCGCGCCGGGGTCGGTCCGATAGACAAGAACCACCGCGACTTTCAGAAAGGCCTTTGTCGGCGCGCCCTGCGCATCAACACCCTGGATATTGGTCAACAAATCCCCAAAGTCCAACAGGCCATTGTCAGCAACAGCTTCGCCTTCCTTGGCCTCACCCTCGTCCTTGGCTTTGTCCTTGTCTTTCTTCAACGCCAAGGCGTCTTCGGCGGGGTGGCCATCCTTGGCCAGAGGATCGACAATACCCTTCTTGGAGTCCCCGCTATCCTTGGCTGCAGCGGTGTCCGCCCCGGACTGTTCATCGACATAATCCGGCTCATAAGACGACACGTCCTCGAGATAGGCCATGCGCGCAAGGAAAAAGCCGCCGCCCAGCGAGGCGACGCACATAAGAACGGCTGCCATCAAAAGCTTTTTGGCGCTTCTCGCCTTCGCTTTGACGGGGGCCTCTTCGCCTGACGCCTCGGCGTCTTCCTTGCGTTTCTTGGCGGCCTTGGCCATCGCAGATTAACCTTTGCTCTTTCCTTAAGGCATAATCTTTTATTTTTGCTCTCAACGCAAGAATAGAAGTATATATTTACTTGCCTCAATCAAGTATAGTAAGTCTCAATTAAGAATAAACGAAACACCTCAGAGGACTGAGAGTATAGTGCCCGAGCTGATCAACAATCTTCTTGCACTTGGACGCCAACGCCTGATGATCATGGGCGGAACGATGGTGGCGCTTGTCGTCGCCCTTGTACTTGGCCTGAACGCAGTATCGTCGCCGAATTTCAGCTCGCTGTATAAGAACCTCTCGCTGTCCACGGCGAGCTCGATCGAGTCCACGCTGTCCAGCGCAGGCTTCCAGGTTCAACTCTCCGACGATGGCACTGGCGTCCTCGTCCCGCGCGAGGATATCGTCCGCGCCCGCATGGTCCTGGCCGAAACCGGCATCCCGATCGATGGCGAACCTGGCTGGGAACTGTTTGACGAGGCCAGCGGCCTGACGATGAACTCCTTCCTGCAAAAGGTGAACCGCCTGCGCGCCATGGAAGGCGAACTGTCTCGCTCGATCCAGACACTCGACGGCGTCCAAAGCGCACGCGTGCACCTCGTCCTGCCCGAACGCGAAGCCTTCACACGCGAGACCCCATCGCCACGCGCCTCGGTCATTGTGCGTTCCGTTCCCGGCCGCGCCATATCTCGCAAGCAAGCACTGGCCATCCGCAACCTGGTCGCCTCGGCCGTTGCCGAACTTGAACTGACCCGCGTTACCGTGCTCTCGGCCAACGGCGAAACCATCTTGTCCGAAACCCCCGACGGCAATGGACAGGTTTCCATGCAGTCGAACAAGGTTTCGATTGAAGATCGGCTGGCGCAGGAAATTCAGGAAATCCTCACCGCACGCGTAGGTGCCGGAAATGCGCGAGTACGCGTGAATGTAGACCTGACATCCGAACGCGAAGTGATCATCGAGCAAAGCTACGACCCGGAGCAGCAGGTCGTGCGCTCGACGGAAAACAAAAACGAAAGCCAGGCGGGCCAAGAAGGTGGCGGCAACGTCGGGGTTGAAAACAACATTCCCGCAGCCCTTGCCGATCCCAACGCCGGCGCCACGTCGCAACGCTCCAAATCGGGCGAGGTCGTGAACTACGAAATCGGCAACACCCGCCGTGAAGTCGTCCGCGAAGCGGGCGAAGTGCGCCGCATCTCGGTGGCTGTTCTCGTCAACGGTATCTACAGCGTGGACGGCTCCGACGTCGCCTATAGCGAACGCACCCCCGAAGAACTCAACCGCCTCTCCGAGCTCGTGAAAACCGCAGTTGGCTTTGACGGAAACCGCGGCGACAGCGTCTCGGTCGATAGCATGCGCTTCATGGATTACTCGATGGACGTAGGCGAGCCTGTTTCCCTTTCGCTCACACAGCAACTTGCCCAGAACATCGTTCCGATCGTACGCGGACTTCTGACCCTCATTATCGTTGGCCTCATCCTGATCCTTGGCGTCCGCCCGATGCTGCGCCAACTGAACACCCCGGACGAGCCAACACCGGAACTCGAAACCGATGAGGCCGCCGTACTGGACGCGCCTGAAGGCGCGGATATGGCCGCCCTGCCGGGCACCGTCGCCGATGGCGCGCAGGATGGCACAATGGCGGGCGACGCCGGACAACCCGGCTTTGAACCACAGGCCGCACGCGTCAACGTCTTTGACCCTGCGAACGACGACGGACCGCATGAATACATCGAAACAATGGGTATTCGCGGCAACCTTCTGAAAGCACGCGTCGAAGCCATCCAGAAGATGGCAGACGAACAGCCCGATGACGTACTGCGCGTTCTGCGCTCCTGGCTGGTAACGGAGGCTGAAGCATGATCAGCCTCTTCGAACGCAACTTCGATGAAGATCCGGGACTGGGGCACGCTGCGTATCAGCCCCTGCCATCGGAACCCTTCGATCACCCCGTCGAAGCACCGCGCCACTTTACAGAAACCGAGGTCGAAACCCTTCTGAACGAAGCACGCGACAAGGCTTTTGCAGAAGGCCACGCCCAGGGCGTTGCAGAGACACGGGAAGAGTTGGAAACAGCTGCCGCCACGGCGCTGCAAGAAACCCTGGCTGCCGTCGGTGGTGATTTGGCAAGCCTCTCGTCTCAAGTAGACATGCAGTTTCAGCAGCTCGAGAAAGAGATGATTGAGCTCTCTCTAGGCGTCGCCGAACGCGTCATCCCCGAGTTCCTTGAAACATATGGCGCCGACCTCGTGATCGCCAAGATCCAGTCAGGAATGCGCATTGCCTCCGGCAACGCAACCTTGCAAATCAACGTGTCAGAAGACATGGCCCCCAGCATTCAGGACCTTGTTGTGTCCTGGCAAAAGACCGAATTCGAAAACCTCGATATCGCCGTTATCCCTAATGACCAAATGTCAGACGGCTCAGCCCGCCTGAAGTGGAAACACGGCTATCTCGAATACAACCTTGATCACGTGTGCGAGGAACTTCTCACGGCCTTGCGCAGCGCAAGTGATCAGATGACGGCCCAAGCAAAGAAGGTAAGCTAAATGCTGGAACAAGAAACCCAAGGCCAAGCCGAACAAGTAGACGCCGAGGCAAAGGCGGAAGAAAAGGCCCCGGCCTCCGAGGCCCCCATCATCGAAGAAGACGGGCGCAACATCGAGGCCATCTTCGGCGTCAAACTGGATGTGCGGATTGTACTCGGCCGCAACCAGATGCCCGTATCCGAGCTTCTCAAGCTCACCAAGGGCTCGGTCATTGAACTCGATCGCAAGGTTGGCGAACCCGTTGACGTCATGATCAACGATCGCGTCATCGCTCGCGGAGACCTCGTGAAGGTTCAAGGCGACATGATTGGTGTCGCCCTGAGGGAAATCGTCAAAGACTTCGTTTCGGGCGCCTAAACCTCAATGTCCACTCCCATCCGCCTCCCAGTCGCCGCAGGCATTGCGGTTTGCGCAGTTCTCGCGACAGCCATCCCTGGCATGGTGTCTGCGCAGGAGGCGGATATCGGCGGTCTGATCCGCGATCTTTCTTCAAGCATCGGTGGCACAGAGCCGGGCGGAGACACCAACACAAGCCTGTCTGGCCGCCTGATTCAGATCTTTGCCCTGATCACGGTGCTCAGCATCGCGCCCGGGCTTTTGGTAGTTGCCACAAGCTTTACCCGCTTCGTGATCGTCTTTTCCATGCTGCGGCTCGCGCTCGGCCTCAATCAGACGCCCCCCAACATGGTGTTGAACGCGATGGCGCTGTTCATGACGTTCTTCGTGATGCAGCCCGTGTTCGACGACGCCTGGGAGGGTGGCCTGCGCCCCCTTCTTGAAAACACCATCACCGAAGAGCAGGCCCTGACCCAGATCTCCGAACCCTTCCAGGAGTTCATGTATGCCAATACCAGAGACAAGGATCTGGCGCTCTTTCAGGAAATCTCGGGCACCGAGATTCCGGATACCATCGAAGGCCCGGAAGACATCGGCTGGCGCGTTCTTGTTCCGTCTTTCATGATCTCCGAACTGCGCCGCGCCTTTACCATCGGCTTCCTGCTCTATCTGCCATTCATCGCAATTGACCTGATTGTCGCCTCAGTGCTGATGAGCGCAGGTATGATGATGCTGCCACCGGTGATCGTTTCGCTTCCCTTCAAGGTGATTTTCTTTGTGCTGATCGATGGATGGTATCTGCTTGCGGGCTCTCTCATGCAGTCCTATTCATCAATAGCTGGCGGATAGCCACGCCATCCACCACTTTTATCCTTCACTTCATCTCCATTATCCTTGATCACCAAGGATGGTTTACGTTAGTTTAAAAAGAAATATGCGACCGCCCAACAACAACCCTGCGGAAGACATGAACCAGTATACACCCTTCAGGAAACGCCCAAAGCTTAGCGGAGCGCAGAAATCTGCAATCCTGTTTCTTTGCCTTGGCGAAGAACGCGGTGGTGCCCTCATGCAGCAACTGGACGTCGCCGAAATTCGTAAGATCACGACCGCCATTTCATCAATGGGCGAGGTCCAGTCGGACGTTGTCGAAGAGATCATGGAAGAGTTCGGCGATAAGGTCGGCGAATATGGCAGTGTGACAGGCAACGCCGATGCCGCCAGAAACCTTCTGATGGGCTTCCTTCCCGAGGATCGCGTGGGCGAAATCCTGGGAGAAATCGAAACCCGGTCGGAAAATTCAGTTTGGGAAGAGCTGTCCAAGCTCGACGAAAAGCTGCTCGCCGATTTCCTGCGCAAGGAACACAATCAGACCATCGCCGTGATCCTCGCCAACCTGAAATCTGACTCTGTGGCTCGCCTTATCCCGCTTCTGGGTGAGGAACGCGCCACGGACCTGATCGAACGGATGCTGGCGACCGAAGAACTTCCTGCAGAAGCCATGCAGAACATCGAGGAAAGCCTTCGCACGGGCATCCTCGCAAGCGTTGAACGGAGCTCTGACGCGAAGGTCGAAAAGCAACTGGTATCGATCTTCAACAAGCTGGATGAACGTGTCTTCCAGGACCTTTCACGCGAGCTTGAAAAGCGCGTTCCTGACCAATTCCGCGCCATCAAGCAAAAGATGTTCGTATTCGACGACCTCGAGAAGCTTGCCCCGACGATGCTGGGCAAGATCATGCGCGAGATCACTGGAAAAACCCTTCCCCTTGCTCTGAGAGGCGCAAAAAAGGAAGTCCGCGAACACTTCCTAGGCTCACTCCCGGCGCGCTCCCGCGATATGCTTCAGGATGAGATGAAGGATATGGGCGCGGTTAAGTCCAAAGACGTCAAGCAGGCGCAGTCCGAGATGGTTGAGATTGCCATGCGCCTTGCCGCGGAAGGCGAGATCGAACTGCCCAGCGACGATGACGACGAGATGATCGACTAGGCGCGCAGACCCTTATCTATAAAGCGTTGAAGGCGCATAGTTGATCGCGGAGAAATCGATCGTGATCGGCACGAATTGGCCGCTGATACTCGAATTCTGAAGGATGGACAGCGCGGCACTGCTCACAGTCGTCTGCGCATTCAGCGCATCGGAGATGGCAACATATCTGCTTTCCAAGCGCTCCAGTTCAGCAGGATCAGCCAGCTTGGCCAGGTCAAACTTGCCCTCGAGAATACCCTTTTGCATATCCACTTCAAGGCCGGACATCTCGGAAGGCAGGCCCAATGCCACTTGAAAGAACTGCGTGAGATCGCGGTCTTTCAGGACGTCGTACCAACTATCGACTTCGCCAACCTTCTCGCGGAAGTGGAGGACAGTACCAACTGTTTCGTTCTGGGCGTCATTTTCGGCAACAAAGACGGTTTCGTAGTACCGATCCACGATGCCCTGAACCCAGAAAGCACTGTCGAAATTCGGGGTTTGTGGCCCCGAGGCCGTCGTAAAGCCCAACGCCCCATGAATTTCGCCAAAACGTGAATCCGTCAAACGGTTCACCAGCGATGTTTCATCAGAGGGATCGCTTTCAAGGATCTTGCGCATCATACCCCGACCAAAGATCTGGTCTTCCAGATCGAAGGCACGCATGACGAAGCTGTAAACCTCGTAGTCCTTGACGAATTCTTCTGGTGAAGAAATCGAGCCGATCCGCTCTCGAAAGTCAGCTTCCGCACGCTTATGCACGGCTTCATTGCGCATGTTTTCAATCTGACGATCCTTCGTGGAGTCAATCAGGTTGAGCGCAAGCTGGCTTCCAAGACCGGATATGCTCAGTACCATGGCAGCCCCCTACTCGGCCGCTGCCACGGACATTTTTTCGTTGATCATCTCGTAAAGCGACGCCTCATACTCAACAACCGGACGCAGGGCCCGCATCGCCTTGTAGTAGTTGCCACAGGAAACGTGGTTTGCCGCCTCGAAAATATGCACCGTGATGTCATCGTGAAACACGGGTGCAAGCTTGCCCAGCTTCTGTTGAACGATCGGCACGACCTTGTCGCGGATATTCGGATCAAGAAGCGCGGACTGAATGAAGAAGTAGACCTCCTTCACGGGTGTCCGTTCTTCCTGATCGTCAAGAAGGTCCGCTTCGCGCACGACATCGGCCTGGTTTTCAATGATCAGCATCTGCCGGCGATCCGAGTTGCGGATCACACAACCGTTTACCACGATGCGTTCATTTGGCTTGAGCGTAAGTCTAAGTCCCATGGGTCACTCCACCGCCTGAAATGCCCGTCCCTCCAGGCCCTGGAAAACGCTTCGATTGACGTCAATCAGAGGTTTGATCTTGAGAGAGCCGGCCATAACGCTTTGGGTGTGTCTTTCCACCCAGAGTGCCAAGGACAAAAGGGAGGACTTGAGCTGGGGATCAAGGGCATTGCCCTCTTCCACGAGATCAGCTTTGAAAGCCATCCAGATTTGCTCGTTCTTCCACAACGAGTGTCGAAGTCCGTCTGCAAGAAGTTGAAGTTTGTCGATCCTGCGCTCAGCCTCATCAAATTTGAGGTGCTCCCGCTCCAGTTCAGCGGTCACTTGCGCTAGAATACGACGCTCGATCTGCCGAGGCGCTTCCGTCTCGGAGATAGTGCGCTTGTACGCAGCTATAGTCATTCGGTTTCTTCCGTTTTTTATCGTTAGGTTTTCTGCCTCACGATTTCACTTTACGGGAGAGTGGTTAAAGCCGGATTAACCTTTTAGTAATTTGTGCGGCCTGTCACTTCTTTTTTGAAGCAGCGAACAACCTCAGGTTTTGCGCACATATCGAGAAGAGAAAACAAACCTCTAAGAATTATCTTTTCATTTCAGTTAATTATAAATTTTTCCTTCAAAAATGGAAAACGGCCACCCAATCTGGCGACCGTTTCAAATCAATAATGACGCAACCCACACACCCTGAAGTTGCGGAATCAGATCAGGTATGCGTGTGATTCAAGGCTGAATTTTGCATCAACGAACTCCGCTGACACCTTGGATTTCGATTTCCCGATCCGCGCCTTGGCAACACCCGGTTGCACCTGCGCCGCCGAAAGGGCTTTCAATTCGCGACCTGCCAGTTTCACCAGGATATTGCCCAGCACACGGCCCAATTCCTGACCGGACACACCATCTGCATTGGCAAAACTTGCCGGTTCAAACACAACAACCGCACCGCTTTCAAGGAAAACGCCCATCTCTTCGTCCAGCACGTCACCCAGAGTAGCGCCCGGGAAAAGCTCTTCATGCTCGAATATTGCGATGGGTTCAAAGACGTCCGATTTTGAAACGAAGCCAACAACAGGCACCTTGAGAAGCGCGCCAAGAACCTCGGCCAGCGGCGTCACATCCGTGTCGTCACGCGGCTCAAGAAAGTCACTCCAAATTTGCGCAAGAACACTTGAGGTTTCCATCTCTGCAGATCCGTTTTTATCGTTTTTCCCCTATATGTAGACTAGACCGCCACCCGCTTTAGTAGAACCTTGGAATTGTTAATCCTTCTTAGCCGTGTGCACCTGCAGAAAGATGGCCCCTTACTCCAAAACCTGACCTGCCTAATTTTTAGGCACCAGAATGCACGGCTCAAATGTCTGAAAAATAACAATTTTCCCAATTTGGATAGGTATCTGTCCACATGGGTAAAAGGAGCATTCAAAAATCAACTTAACCGAGTCTGTTTCACAACACATTTTGTGCGTTCACATATATCTTGTTGACGCCAAAAAGTTGACCACAATTGATTGTTGCACTCCTAGATTGCGCCCCAAATTGCGACATATACCATATCTGGTGCCAGCAACTATTCCGTCAGTGGACGTCGCTACTTAGGCCATCCTCCAAAAATGTCAGCTTGTAGCCGGCGGAACGCACTGTTTCGACTTCGATCTTTGCGCCGAAAGCGGCTTGGAATTTCTTGCGGATTTTTGCGACGTGAACGTCAAACTTACGGTCCCCGTATTTCCAGGGGCGCTGATCGATCTGATAGCTAAGATCGTCCCTCGACACGATTTCCCCGTCATGACGGATCAGAATGCGTGCCACTTGCGCCTCTGCCGTTGTCAGCTGGGCTTCGTTCGCGACATAGGCTTCAGCATCCCAATTCACGCGTTCCTGCGAGAATTCCTCAAGCGCGGGCATCTCGTCGACACGCAATTGAATACGATAGGCCATCTCCTTGAGCGCGAATGGCGGGCGTACAACATCGGTGGCGCCGGCCCTGAAGGATTGGGCGCCGAACTGGCCATCCGACAAATGATCCAGAACGACAATGACAGGAGGCGTATCCGTTTTCGCAACCTTGCGCACGAGCTCCAGACTCTTGTCCTGATCACCACTGATGATCAGAACCCGGCCTGAGCCGGACGGGCGCAACAGGGAGGCAGCATCCTCAAGGATTGAGGTGGCCTTGAAGTCATACTCGAGAACCACGGAAAACAGGTAGCCAAGAGACATGCGGATGCTTGCATCTTCTACGGCTAAAACAACTGAAATCCTGTTGTCGTATGTGTTCATTGGCTCCAAAGAGCAACGCTCCCTTGCGAAAGAATCCCCCCTCCAAACCCAGGCGAGCCACAACTCACGGCTTATCGGGAAGGCCCAATATCAACCGATTCAGAGTTAAAGATCAACACAACTTACAACTTTTATCGCCATTTTTGTACTCCCCTCAGAGGTGCAAGAAATGCTGAAAGACACACTGTTGAACTGCCCACATCCATGAAAAATCAGCGAACTTTATCCATCCAAGTTAAAGGAATGTTTAGAAATAGCGGCAAATTTTCCTTTCCCCTGCTTCTTTGACCAAAATTTAACCTTGCCCCTAATATTGGTAATCAAAAGGGCCGCAGAAGCGCCTAATAAGCACTTTGAAATGGAGTGGCTAAAAATGACAGGCGTTATTACAGGCGCGAGCGAGGCATCATTGCCCCGCAAAGACGCGATCAAGGCAGTCGCCAGAATGCAGGCTCTTCTTCACCTCGTCGAAGACGACGCATTTTTGAAAGAAGTTCTGAACAGCGCACAGCAGGTGGTCGAAAGGGCCGGACTGCTTGGAGATCTTGGTCAGAATCACGAGATCAGGGACCATTCCTCGGGGCTCGACACTCGCACATCAACGGTGCAGGCGAATATTCCGAAAGGATTGCTTCGCAAGCATTAACTGATGTTTCAACTACCTATAGGGGAACAGCAAGAACAGACTGTCTCCCCTAAGATTTAAAATAACACCATATTTGCATCTTTCCTTGACAGAGTTCTTCGCGATCCTGTTAAGGATTGTCCCGAAGTCCTTGTACTTCTGTAAATACTGGGTGTTCAGCGAGTGAGTGTTCCAAAATGTCGAACAGCAAGATCAGCGTAGCGAAAACCGAAAACGATGACGCGACCCAAGAGTTCTCCGACTCCGTTGCCCGTATCGTTGCCGCTTTTGCCGCACGCGAGGCTGCGACCGTGGAAGAAGTTGTCGAACTGGCGAACCGCCTGTCCCAAACTTTCACCGGCCTACCTGAAACCAAAACCCAATCCGCCCTGCGCTCGTCAACCAGCCAGGCGGCAACCCAAGTCATCGCTGATGGCGTTCCCGCGATCCCGATCGAAGATGCCGTGACGGATGACACCGTCTATTGTCTTTGCTGCGGTCGTGGCTTCACCATGCTCAAGCGCCACCTGATGGCCGAACATGGCCTGACGGAAGAGCAATATCGCATCAAGTTCGGCTTGGCAGAGGATTTCCCGCTTGTGGCTCCGAACTATTCCCAGCGCAAAGCCGCCTATGCAAAAGAGGTTGGCTTGGGGAAATATCGCCGCGAACAGCCGTCCGCCACCACACGTTAAGCGGTCAAACGCCTGACTTTTGTCATATTTGCGCCCATGTGGGGGCGGATTCACCGTTCATTAATTGCCTCGAAGGGCTAGGTGCATTGCGCCCGGTTCCGAAGTTACCAAGTTCAATGGTGCGTGAGAGGCAGAGACAATGGCGGCGAACGCAAAAGTAAACATCATCCGCAAGATCGAGGTCACCGAAGGCCACGGGCACCACGGCGGTGCCTGGAAAGTTGCTTATGCGGACTTCATGACCGCCATGATGGCATTCTTCCTGCTGTTGTGGATTCTCTCGTCCTCCGACGAACAAAAACTGCGCGGCATTGCCGAGTATTTCACCAATGCAACCCTACCCGGCGGCAGTGGTGTTCTCGATGGCGCGACGCTGGGCCCTCCCGGCACCCTGACGGCATCAAATGGCGCGGTCGTTGCCCGCGGCGCCGATCTGGGCAAGGTCGATGACCCCTCTCCCGCTCAATGGGAAGTGCGCGACGTCACTCCGACGGCCGATCCGCAGGAAAAGGTGAAAGGCAGCAACATTGGCGTGCACGAATATCCCGCAGCTGGGGCGTCCACCACGGAGTATGCCGACATTACGGATCCGCAGGAAGAGACCTCGGCGGCTGCAATGGCCGATGCCGGTGACGCAACAGAAGCAGGTGGTGCTGCAGCAAGCGAAATTACAGCAGAAGAAGCCGAGCAGGCTGCTGATGCCGCACGTCTGGCAGCACTTCACGAAGAACTTGTCCAGGCCATGCAAGACAACCCCGACCTGCGCCCGCTGCAAGAGAACGTGATCTTCGAGAAAACTCCAGAAGGTCTGCGCATCCAGATCGTTGATCAGGAAGGCAACCCGATGTTTGCCAGCGGTCAGGCCAAGATGGCAGGCGCAACCGAGAAACTGCTCCATAAACTGGGCACGTCCCTGTCTGGTCTGCCGAACAAGATGGTTATCACTGGCCACACCGACTCGGTTCCGTTCACCAGCCGGAAAGCCTACGACAACTGGGACCTGTCGACTGATCGTGCCAACGCAACGCGCCGGTTCCTTGAAACCGCAGGTGTCCAACGGAGCCGCATCATCCGGGTATCCGGCATGGCTGACACGGATCCGCTCGTGAAGGATGATCCCAAGCACGCGTCCAACCGTCGGATCAGCATCCTGTTGCAGTTCGAAAAACCTCTGGCACCCAAGCAATCGCAATCGCAATCGCAGGCCTCGGACAGCCAGCAAGCAGCAGCAACCACAAAGACAGCAGACAAACCTGCGGCTGTTGAATCAAAGGCAGAAGCAAAACCCGAGCCGGTTACAACCGCGCAGATGCTGGATGAAGCGGTGTTTGAAAACCTGCGCAGCGCCCTGCGCTAAGCATTATCCCCGTGCGGTTCATTCCGCGCGGGGAAAAAACTTCGAAAGCTGGAAGGGCTCTTTGCCCACAGGCTGTTCCGACTGAGTTTCAGCCGCTCTTTCCAAGCCCGTCAACATTCCGATTCCCAAACCAAACAAGCCAAAAAGAATGGCCACGGTTGTCGCCAGAAGCGCGCCCTTCTTGGAGGATTTCACAGTCTTGGCAGGAGCTGCGACGGGCACTTCAACCTGCTCGACAATTTCCGGCTTTTCCGGTTGCAACAACTTCGGATCAACTTCGATCTTGATGTCTTCCAGCTTGGGCTTCGCAACGGGTCTTTCATCTGCCCGCGCCTCAATCCGCAGGTAAACAAAATCTGCCGTTTTGCGCACTTGCACCGCCCCGACACCTTGTTCGAACAGCTTGCGAAGACGTTCCGGCAAAATTCCGGCGTCGATCAGGAAACGCGTCGGCGGCACCTGGAACCGGAGGGTGTTCTTCTCGCGCGCCAGCGCCACGACCTTGCCATCGTCCCGCAAGTAAATCTTCTCAGGGCTTACCACCCGCAGCTCAGAGCCATCTGCGCCCGGTTTGGAAACTTCGATCCATCCGCCTTGAGACTTGTAGAGCTGAAAGGTCTCAAACGCCGCGTCTTCCGCCTCGATCTCGATCAACGACCGAAACCCCGGCCCCGGAAGCGATGGTTTTGGGCGGCGCAGGAAACTTGGCAATGTCGCAAGCTTTGCGCCCTCTTCTGGCGCCTCCTTGATTTTCGATGCCAGCGACGATTTGAAGGACAAAACGATCTGTTCGTCTTCAAGGCCCGCGTCCTCGTGATCTTCCTCGCCAGGGTCTTCAACCGCACCAGTCTCGACCGCCCCTAACAGAACTTCGGGATTCAGCCCTTCTTCCAAGGCAAAGGTAAAGTTGACCGAATAATCGGCGGCCTCATCCACGATATCCTGCTGCTCCGCGACAAGCGCCATGAGACGTTGTTGATCTGAATAATGAAGAACCCGGGTCGGATATCCGTCTGCCTTTGGCACAACGCACATGTCGCTCGGCTCGATCTCAAAGTGACGGGACAGGCGTGCCAGTACGCTGCGCTGCTCTTCTTCGCGGAACACAATCAAACGGCAGTCACCGTCTGCGAAAAGGCAGATTGCCAGGCTCATGTCAGAGGGCCAGGCATCGAAAACCGATGACATCTCTCTTGCTTCTGCAAGAACAGCCAAAACTTTCTCGGAATGCAGCATGACAATCCCCCAGGATCAGGACATGTTTCTCCTCATGGTTATCACAAGGTTAATTCTTGTCAATTATTCTTGTGTAAATTGTATTGTACTTGCTTTTCCGACACGATTTTCTTGAAAAATGCGTAAAACTGGGTGATATGAAAGAGAGACGGTCACCCAGAGGCGATACACAATGAACATTCTTCTCGGTTTTGTCCTTGTTATGGGAATGGTTTTCGGGGGCTACCTGCTCTCTGGCGGCGAGATGGGGGTGATCACGCACGCCCTGCCATTCGAAGGCATGATGATTGGTGGAGCCTCGCTCGGTGCCTTTGTTGCCGCCAACTCATTTGGAACGATCAAGGCAACCGGCAAGGCGATCCTGAAGACATTCAAGGGGCCCAAGTGGGCCGCAAAGGACTATCTCGATCTTCTCAACCTGATGTTCACCTTGGCCAAGATGTATCAGCAACAGGGCATGCTTGCCTTGGATGAACACATCGAAAACCCCAAGGAAAGCAGCATCTTTTCGCAGTTTCCGAAAATCCAGAACGACCACTTCGCGATTGATCTGATTACCGACAGCTTCCGGATGCTGGCCTTGCAATTCGATGACCCGTTCCAGGCCGAAGACGTGATCAACAAGAAGCTCAAGAAGCACCACCACGAAGCGCTGGTGCCGCCGCACAGCCTGACCAAGGTCGCAGACGCGCTCCCCGCGATCGGGATTGTTGCCGCTGTTCTGGGTGTTATCAAAACCATGAGCTCGATCGACAAGCCGCCGGCCGTGCTGGGTGCCCTGATCGGTGGTGCGCTTGTGGGTACTTTCCTTGGTGTTTTCCTTGCTTATCTTTTCGTGGCACCGGTATCAGATCGCCTGAGCGCTATCGAAGAACAGGATGGTGTGTTCTACACCGTAATCCGCGACATCTTTGTCGCCATTCTTCAAAACCACTCGCCCACCATCTGTGTTGAAATCGGCCGCGGCAACATTCCGACCAGCCTGCAACCAACCTTCTACGAAATGGAAGAAGCCCGTCAGGACCTGACCGAGGCAGCATGAACCTGTGAGCAGAAACCGCCGCATAGCCGCCTTGGAAGTGCTGCAACGGATCAAGCAGCAGGAACTCGACGGCATCGGCGCACGGTTGTCGGACATCCGCACAGAGCAATCCTGGATCAACGAACAACTCGTGAGCCTGAGTCAGCTTGCCTCGCGGGAGGTAGAAGCCGCCACCACCGAAACCCTGCCCTTCCTGTCCGATTTCCTTCAGGCCACGGAGCTTCGGCGAAAGGCGTTGAACCTACGGCTCGAGGACCTGGCCAAGGCAGCACACGACATCGAGGAAGAACTCAAGTCTGCCTTCATCGATTCAAAGAAGAACGAGGTTGTTCTGGACATGGCCCGCACCAAGGACCAGCTTGCCGAGCAGCGGCGCGAGACGGCTGAAACCGCCGAAGTCGCCCAGAACATCTATTTGCGCCACAGACAGCGCTGAGCGCCTCTCAGGCAGCCGTTTCCAGCCCTGCGGCCCATAGCTCCCGGATTTGGTCAGGCAGCGTTGTCGGATCAAATGGCTTTGCAATCACGCCAAGATCATAAGGGCCACACAATGCCCCTTTTTCCGCGTCCAACAGCTTGGCCGTCATGTATATTCCGGGGATGGTCTCGAATCCGGGCGTTGCGCGAATGGCCGCAAGCGTCTCGGGGCCGGTCAGACCCGGCATCTGCACGTCACTCAGAATGAGCTGCGGCGCTGCGGATTCCAGCAGGTCCAAAGCCTTCTCGCCACGATCAGCTTGTACGATTTCAAATCCGCCAATCAGACCCAGCGCCATTTCGGCGATTTCAAGAATTTCCGGGTCATCTTCAACGTGAAGAATTTTGGTCAGTTCGCTCATTCGATCCTCCCCAATAGGTGAGTGCCACTTCTGTGGTATCAGGATGTGTTGCGGCGCCGTGCGCGGCCCCGGCCACCCCCATCTGTGCTTGTGAATTTCGAAACCACGCCGCGCTCGGCTTGTGGTGCCTGCCCACGGGCAACCACCAGAGACAGCGGCAGGCCCTCAGGAAGCTTGCCACCCTGAAGCGGGAAGATGGTTACGATGCTCGTGTTGTTGGCTTCGTGATAAAGGGCGATCGCATCGCCAGCGTGGTCTTCCTGCTCGGCAAGGCTGACGGCTTGCAGCGCGTCATCCACAACCATGTAACCTTGTTCTTTTGCCCAATCCGAAATGACCGGATTGCCCGAGATCAGGATACAGTTGATCTTTGCCTCTTCGCCTTCTGCTTCGCCCTTGATGCCCGCCAGCCACTCGTGCGCCAGAGGGAAGACCTCGTCTGCCGTCGGCTTTTTCGCGCCATCAGCTGCAGCTTCCAGCGCAACCTCGACGATCATGGCTTCCCGGTTCTCCATCATGCTGCGCTCGATCAGTTCCGACAAAAGCGAACGACCATCGGCACTCAGCCAGTTGAGGATGGAAGACTGAGAAAGAACACCACGGCCCTTGGCCACCTGCATCGCGTTGACGCGGCCCAGTTCAACCTCGACGGAACCACTCAGCTTGCGTGCGCTTCTCAAAAGCTGATTGACCGCGTGTTCGGCATCAGAACCAACGGCCACGGCCTCTTCCTCGCGAAGCGCCGAGAACACGGCCTCGTCGTCGTGGGAGAACTCAGCCGGAATGGCGACTAGCGATTCACCATCCATGCGTGGCAGATCAACGTAGAATTCGGTGCCTGTGCCCTCTTCACTCACAAAGAAGATACGCCCGTCATGGCTCTCGACAATCTGCTTGACGATGGCAAGCCCAAGTCCGGTACCACCCTGCGAACGGGTATCCGAGCTGTCAGCCTGCGAAAACTTGTCGAAAATCTTGTCCTGCGCATTTTTGGGAATGCCGGACCCAAAGTCGCGCACCGAAATCCGCCAGCATCCGTTGTTCTGATAGAGAGACACGATGATCTCTTCCCCCTTGGGAGAGAACTTCGCGGCATTCGACATCAGGTTGTCCATCACCTGGCGCAGGCGCCCAACGTCCCCAAGCGTCAAATGCGCCCGATCTTCTTCGTGCACATCGCTGCGGAACTTCACACCGAACTTGTCTGCATAGAACTGGTTCGCCTCAAGGGCGGCGGAAACCAGATCACGGAGATCAAAACTCTCCATGTTGAATTCCATCTTGCCGGCCTCGATTTTCTCAAGATCGAGAATATCGTTGATCAGCATCACCAGGCGGTCACAGTTCGTATTCGCCATCGTGACAAGTTTGTTCATCTTCTCCGGCATTTCGCCAAGGTTGCCCGAAAGCGCGAGGCCAAGCGCCCCTTTCATAGATGTCAGGGGCGTCCGCAACTCGTGGCTGACCGTGGCGATGAATTCGTTCTTGGCCTTCTCCGCCACCTTGCGCTCGGTGATGTCACGATAGATTGCGATCAGGCGGGGTTCGTCCTGCTCTGGTTCGGCGTATTCAAGGCTGATTTCATAGGTAATGCCACCCTTGGCCTCGGTCTCCCAGGTCATCCGACGTTGCGGTCCGGCGATGATCGCATCCGCGCGCGTTTTCAACTCTTTAAAGTCGTCTTCGGTGATCAGATCGCTCGCCTTCTTACCGCGCCAGTCATCCCCGGCACTGCGGCGCGACAGGGTACGCTCGGCAGCTTCGTTGGCATGCAGCAACTCGAAAGAGCCCGGACGCATGACAAAGACCTGATCCTGGATAAGTTCCAGCGTGTTTTGGAACCGCGCTTCCGACGCGCCTTTACGCGTCTTGGTAACGTCTGTTGCAACGATTGCGACTTCGCTCAACTGATCCGACGTGCTGGTCACCGGAACAAACGTACACTGGATCCAGGCAGCCGACCCGTCTTCGCGCGTCAGCTTGAGCGGCCCAGCCCAGGACACACCCAGTTCCATGCTACTCATGATCTCGTCTTCCAGAAGCGTCTGGTCGTTTTCATTCAGAAGATCACGCAAGGGGCGATCCACCAGACCCTGACGCGTGCGCTCACTGGCTTTTATAAACCGTTCGTTGACGTGCGAAATCACGCCATCCTTATTGAGCATACAGAACACCGTGTGTTCCTCGATGGCGCTGCGATAGAACTTCTTGGAGCGCACTTCCGACTGGAGAACATCGCGCTGCTCTTCAGCAAGCTGCACGTTGCGGCGCAATTCATAAACAAGGAACGCCAGCGAGACGAGGCTCAGTGCCAGAACCCCTAGGATCGTCCAGCGGTAGGTGCGGAAAATCCGGGCGACCGCCTGCATGATGTAGTTCTCATAGGGGCGCGCGCGAAGGGAGATCAGCAAGTCATGAACAGCGTGATAGTTCTGCGGCGCCTGCCAGACAGCGCCATTTGCCGAAATCGAAGCCGGGCTGCTTGGAGTAACCGACAGTAACGTGTTGATCGTCAGGGCAAGCGCATCTTCCGGCATTCCCGGAAGCGCCGACATCACCCATTCCGGATAAAGCGGCGTGCTCGCCCAGTAAGGAAACTCGCTGTGGGCCAAAAGACCAACGGGCGCGAAATCACCGATATCGACAACACCCTTGCGGGCAAGGCTTTCTAGGATGCCCGCACGAACCACGCCTGCATCAACCAGACCTGACTGAACCGCATAGATCACTTCCCGCTCGTTCCCACCGGAGAACACCAAGTCACCTAGGATGTCACTAGGCTCAAGACGGTGCTTGCGGAACTCCTGCTCGGCCAGCCACCACCCCGAAAAGTCGTTCTGAGCGACGGCCATGACCTTGCGGCCTTCCAGTTGCTCAAGCGAGCGAATTGCTGTGTCCGAACGCACGAAGACCAAGGCACCGGTCATGTCGTATGCACGGTCTTCCCACATATGCGCCATGGAAAGCAGCGAGCGCGCGCCATACTCAACTTCCGCGGCCACAAACGACGCCGGATCGGTCAACAGCATATCTACCGACTGGTCTTCGATCGATTTGTAGAGCGTGCCATGCGTCTGCGGTTGGATCGTAAAGCGATACGGCAATTTCTGTTCATCAGCAGCGGCATTCAAAAGATCGGCAGTAGCCTGCCAGGCCTCAAGCGCACGCGTTGCGCCCTCGGTAGCCAGGATGCCAATCTGAAATTCCTCGCGCTCAACAGACGTCTCCGCCTGCTGCGCCGTTGCAAGCGGCCCACCCAGCCCAAACAAAAGGGCCAAACATAAAATACTGAAAACTAGAACCCAGGTACCTCTTCCAAGCCAGGAAGCTAGTTTTGTGCCGAGATCTTTGACACGCATCACAGCCTCACTCGCTATTGAGGATTGTCTCTATCTCGTCCAGCAGGGCATTCAGGAGTTCTTTGGCGAACCCAACCTCCAATGGACGCGGACCGGCGAGCAGCAAGTCGATGTGGTGTTCCAACTGGGCCGCCAGACTGCCCAGTCGCGCAAAACCGACTGTTCCGGCAAGGCCATGCAGCTTGTGCGCCTTGGCCCGGATACTGTTAATCGCATTTTCGGATTGGGCGGGGTCATCGACGATTTCCAGATAGTCCAGAAACTCGTCCTCACGATCCTCCAAGCCCAAGATAAAACGTTCTCTGATCCTGGCTATGCCAGATTCAAGAGTGGCGGCACCTGCCGCTCCCACGCCATGAGTCATAACTGCAACCCGCTCGATTTTGCGTCGTTTGACGCTTTTTTGGTTCTTTTCGGCAGCTTACATCAGTTTCAAGGAAAACGTGAAGATTTTCTTCAAAAGGTTAAATCTGGATTAACGTTTTCGAAGATTTCTCTCTCATTTTCCGGTTTGTGGGATCATTTCACCACAGTTCCCAACAGGCCAGCGCCCCCACGCACGCCCATAGGTTTATTTCCTGCGTCACTTTTCCCGATCTGGTTACGCCGCGAAGGGAACACCCAGTCGGTCACCAAGCTTTTTTGTCCGTGCTCCGGGATTGGCCGCCCCCGCTTCCGAAAGGCTTTCCAAGGCACGGTTCAGGAACCGCAGGTCTTCGCGCTTCTCAAACAGCTTCGGGGCCGATTTCTCGCCAACCAGCGCGGTAAAGCTGGTCTGAACCTCGTCGCAGTACACAAGGTCAGGATCGTTCAGCATGACGATCAGATCGCTCTGCATCTCGCTCGTGGCCGGAATCTTGTGGCGATTGCCCACACACAGGAATGTGCCGTTGCCCACATAAGACATGAAGGCCTGCGCACCACACAGAAGGTCCGCGAGAACCTCTGCGATGTCGGTAAGCACATAGGTGAACTCACCCTCACCCGATCCTGCGTGCACTGCGCTAAGCTCCGGAATGTTGATCGCAACCGCGGCCAGCGGGAAATGCTTCTGCTCAAGGTTGATGAGCACATAGTTTTCAAGGATCGCGCTATTGACGAAGCCACGGATTTCCGTGATCGCAATCGGTTCGGAGAACGGCGGCTTCGGCTTGGCCTGTGCAGTAACTGCCGCCTGGCTGGCACGTTTGGTTTCCGCCTGAAGACGGTCCGCAAGCCGGATGCGTGTAATCAATTCGGTGGTATCGAACGGCTTGGTCACATAGTCCGTGGCACCCGCCGAGAATGCGCGACCGATGTAATCCTGGTTGTTCATCGCGGTGATCATAACGACCGGAGTGTCCTTATACTGGACCATGTTCCGGACGTCGCCACACAGCTCGATCCCGTCCTTGCCCGGCATCTGGATATCGAACATGAAGCAATCAAAGGGCTGCGCCGCCGCCTGGATCTTTTCGAGACCGTCTTCGCCGCTTTCCGCCTGGGTGACGTCCTCATAACCGTGCGCGGTCAGAATCTCGACCAGCAGTTCACGGATCAGCTCATCGTCATCCACTACAAGAATTTTCATCTCTGTCTCCAACAAACCGGATCCCAGTACCTGCTTCTGCACACTGCTTTTGATCCGTCGCCGGCCCTTTCAGGGCTCACCGCCTGTCGGTTTTCGCGCTTACCCGACTCTGGCGGCCTTGTGATTCATCTAAAAGGAGAAATGTGGCGCGAATTTGGCCGCATGTGGAAATATTCGCCTCAAACGGGAATATTGTCTTCAGTGCGGAAACAAAGGTGGTGGCCAATTTCATACAAATACACGTAGCGGAAAAGTCAGTTCGGCTTGCGCGGTCAATCTGATTTGTCGATAGTTGACGCTAGATAACGCCATTTGATTTTGGAGATTTCGATGCCCCCCATTCTTGTAAACGGCACCCCCAATAATGACACCATCAACCGCACCGGAGACATCGGCAACTATGTGATCGATGGCGGCGCGGGCAACGATACTCTTTATGGCGGCGTTTTTGATGACACACTCCTTGGCGGCACCGGCAACGACTCCCTCTACGGCAACGGCGGCGATGACTCGATTGATGCCGGGGCGGGCAATGACAAGGTCTATGTCAGCGACATCGATGGCAATGACACGCTGATCGGCGGGGCGGGCAATGACTTCCTCGAACTGGATCGCAGCACACACGACACCCAGTTTAATGTCACCTTTGATGCTGGCACGCCCGGTCTGATCCAACTCGCCGACGGCACCGAGTTCTCGGGCTTTGAGCAAGTCTACTTTTATGCAGGGAACGCGGATG
>NZ_JANDJO010000010.1 GCF_024331145.1 Shimia sp. CNT1-13L.2
GTGACGCGGCTCATCAGCTTCTCGTCACAATAGGCCTTGGCCGCATCCCGCACCATGCGCTCTTCTTCGCTCAACTGGCCTTCCAGCAGGAACGGATCCTCCCAGGAAAACCCGCTCAAACCAGGTTGCGATTGCGGGGCTAGATCTTTTGCCATGGGTCTTGTCCTTTCATTCAGCCAGGGCATCCACCGCCGTCCCGATACGCGCCAGACCGGTTTCAAGGTCTGCCATCGCATAGGCATAGGACAGGCGGAAATGCCCCGGCAATCCAAAGGCGCGGCCGGGGACCAGCGCCACGTTTGCTTCGTTCAGAATATAGTCACAGAAATCCGCGTCGTCAGTGATGACGCTGCCGTCGGGGCGGCGCTTGCCGATCGCGCCCTTGCAGGAGGGAAAGACGTAAAAGGCCCCTTGCGGCTCGGGGCATTCGATCCCCTTCATCGCGTTCAGCGCAGCCACCACCCTGTCGCGTCGCTCGCGGAAGGCGGCGTTGCGGGTGGGCAGGTGATCCTGTGGGCCTTGCAAGGCCGCCAGCGCCGCCGCCTGCGAGATCGAGGAAGCACCGGACGTCGATTGCCCCTGCACCGCCACCATCGCCTTAACGAGATCGACGGGACCAATCCCCCACCCCAGACGCCAGCCTGTCATGGCATGGGCCTTGGAGACGCCGTTCACGATCAGCGTGCGCTCCGCAAGGTCGGGCGCGGCCACGACAAAGCTGGTGAAAGGCGCATAGGCGATGTGCTGGTAGATTTCGTCGGCAATCACCCAGACATGCGGGTGCCGGCGCAGCACTTCGGCCAGCGCCTTCAGATCGGCCTCGGAATACATCGCCCCGGACGGATTGCCCGGCGTGTTCAGCAACAGCCAGCGGGTCTTGTCGGTGATCGCAGCCTCAAGTGCGGCCGGCGTCAGAAGAAACCCCTCCTCGGCCGAACAGGCAACCGGCACCAGTGTTGCCTCGCAAAAATCGATGATATCGCCATAGCTTGTCCAATAGGGTGCGGGCACGATCACCTCGTCACCGGGATCAAGGCTTGCGGAAAAGGCGTTCGACAGCACCTGTTTGGCCCCGGTCGAGACAATCACCTGCGCCGGATCGCAGTCAAACCCGGCCTGCGTGGCAATGGCCTTGCGCAATTCGGGCGTACCTTGGGTTGGCGGATAAGAGGTCTGGCCACCCAAGGCGGCCTGATGTGCGGCCTCGATCACATGCGGCGGCGTGGGGAAATCCGGCTCTCCGGTTCCGAAGGTCAGGACATCCCGTCCTTCGGCACGCAAGGCACGCGCGGCCTCGGAAATGCGGACGATTTCGGACAGGCTGAGCGAGGCAGCGCGGCGGGAACGTTTGAAACTGGCAGCAGGCATGAGGTGAACCCCTTTGGGACGGGCGTATCCCACAAGGTTTAGACCAGCTTTCCATTCAGAAAAACACCGATCTCCGCATTCATTCATTACTCAGCGGAATGATTTTTCGCATCATCGTAGATCAGAAACGCACTCTCCGGCATGTCGACGGTCGGCAACCATGTCTTGAGATCCACAAGCGGGGTGCCGTCGAAACAATCGATGGCATCGATCTCGATCAGGCCTTTTTCCAGATCAAGACCGGTGATGGTCACGGCGGACATGGCCACCGGATTGGGACGGTTCGGCGAGCGCAGGGCAAAAGTGCCGCGTGCGCCTTCGACATGGCGGGGCGTCTGTTTGATCAGGTCGCGCCGCGCCTGGTGCATCCAGTAGATCAGCATCAAGCCCTGCCCGACCTGCAAGCCTTCCAGCCCCTCGATCAACTCGGGGCGGAATTCGATACACGCCCCCTGCCCGGTTTCCCGCGCCTTGCGCACGTTCTTGGGGCAGTTCTCACGCGACCATGGGGTGCGGATACGTCCGATGAACGACAGGCGCGCGTCATCCTCGGCACCGGGATCAAAATCCAGTTCCTTTTCCCCCGGGCGGGTGGCGTTTCCTTGCATGGTACTCTCCCTCTGGTCTTGCCTATGCAGTAAAAAGGCGGGCACGCCGGAGTCAACGTACCCGCCCCAGTCCAAACCCGTCAGGGACGCAGAACAGACGGATCCAACTTTTTTCGAACCGACACAGGACGAATCCGACCCGTCCATTCAGCTCGAAGTGACCTGGTCCAAAGGGATGCGAACCGATCACTTTTGATACAGGTGAAATAGCCAGAGGCGCGAATCGCCGCCTTGACTTTCGTTAATTGCGTGTGGCAGCGCCTCGGCACTTTTTCGCCGGCACATTCAGGCCGCCGGCGTCAGGGTCACCACGCGCTGTGCCATGGCAATCTCGGTCTCGCGGTGCGATGCCGTGATGATCGCAGCCTCGGGAAGCCAGCCCCGAATACCCTCAAGCACGTTCTTCGCGGTCTGGGTATCAAGACCTTCTGTCGGCTCATCCAACAACAGCACCTTGGGATGCCGCAGCAGCGCACGCGCGAGAACCAGACGGCGGGTTTCACCGCCCGACAGGCCACCGCCACTTTCCCCAAGCTCCGCATCAAGGCCACCCATGTTCTCGACCACGCGGTCAAGCTGAACGGCCTGCAAAACGGCCTCGGCCTCGTCGCGTGACAGGCTTTCCTTGGCGAGGGACAGGTTCGCCAGAATGCTACCGCTCACCAAAGCGCTGCGCTGGGGAACAAGGGTCAGAAGGCCGCGCAACTCGCGTTCGCCAAAGGCGCGCAGGTCCTGCCCCGCGATCCGAACCTCGCCGTCATAGGCCATTTCGGTGCCTGCAAGGATGGCCAACAGCGTAGATTTCCCCGAACCGCTTGGGCCAACAAGGGCGACGGTTTCGCCCGCGTTCACCTCAAGATCAACACCGCGCAAGAGCGGCGCATCTGCGCCATTGCGCGAGAAACCAACACCTGTTGCACTCAGCCCGCTGCCCGTGGCCCCGCCACCGACGCGCGGCGCACCAAGGCCCTGCTCATCATGCGCGAGAACGCGCTCTGCCGCGTCGCGGATGCGGCCGATCTCGGCGATGCCACGGCGCAGGGGCATGATGGTTTCACCAAGGGCAACCGCCACGAAGAACCCGATCGCCGCATGTGCGGGCGAGACCGCGCCAGTGGCGATCAACTGCCCGCCAAGTGCCAGAGCGCCCCCCGACACAAGGGCAATCACCACCGACAGGATCAGGCCAGAGCGGCGATCAACCTCGTCAAGGCGGCGCATGGCGCTGCGCATTTCGCTCTCGGTCTGCTGGATATCAGCCAGACGGCTTTGAACCTGCCCCTGCAGAAACAGATCGGCGCGGCCACGCATCATGCCGATGGTGTCACGGCGCATCGCCTGATTGGCGCGCTCGGCGGTCCGCGAGGGGCCGAAGGTCGCCTTGGTCAGACGGATCAGCACAACCGCACCGCCACCGACATAGCCCACCGCAATGGCAATCGCCATCGACGGGGCAACCAGCATCCAGAGCATGAAGAACACGGCCACATGGGTCAGAACACCGGCAATCACCGGCAGCGCCAGCCGCAACACGATGCCATCCAGCGCATCAACATCCGCCGTGATCCGCGTCAGGGCCAGCGGGCCACGCAAACGCTGCATCTCAGGCAGACTCAGGCGCGACAGGCGGCGCATCAGGCTCACCCGCAACTTCGACAGGGCCTTGAGGGTGGCGTCATGGGTCAGAACCCGCTCGCCATAGCGGGCACCGGCCCGCCCCAGCGCCAAGAGGCGCACTGCAGCACGCGGACCAAACAGCTTGAACCCAAGGGTCACACCCGCCGCGGTGGCGGTGGCGGTTGCCGTGATGAACCAGCCGGAAAGCCCAAGAAGAGCCGTCCCCATCAGGGCCACCATAACCGCCATGATCGCGCCCTGCCACATCGAGATCGGAGCCGCGGACCAGATCAATCGGAAAGCTTGCCAGAGGTGTTTCATGCCGCGCCCTCCACGAAAACGGATCGGTCCATCGCCGCGATCACCGCCGGATCATGCGAGGCAACGAGCACGGACGCACCAGCATCGGCCAGCCCCCTCAGGGCCGCAACAACATCGGCACCGGTCGCAGCATCAAGGTCTGCCGTTGGTTCGTCTGCCAGCACCACATCGGCACCGCGCAGGATCGCGCGGGCAATCAACAGGCGGCGCGCTTCGCCCCCGGAAACACCGGCACCGGTTTCGCCAAGGCGGGTTGCCAGTCCTTCGGGCAGGGCCGCCACGATCCCTTCGGCACGTGCGAGTTTCAGCGCCGCAGGAATGTCACCCGTCCCGTCAGGCGACAGGAAGTCCCTCAGCGAGACATCCGGCATGTGCACCAGTTGCGGGATGAGCGCGACACGCGCGCGCCAGGCATCCGCGGTCCCTTCGGTGAGGGCCGCGCCCGCCACCGTGATCTCGCCACCCTTTACCGGCACCAACCCTGCAAGCGCCATCAGGCAGGTCGACTTGCCCGCGCCGCTGTCGCCGCAAAGGGCAATCGCCTCGCCCGGCTGCATCTCGAAGTCCGGCAGGGTCACAGGTTTGCCGCCACGCGAGACAAGGGCACCCAGCGTGGCAACCGATGCCCTGCCCGCAAGCGGCGCGACCTTGTCACCATGCCCCGGCACCTCATCGCCTTCCATCGCCTCAAGCTTGTCAAGCTCCGCAGCCACGGAAAGCGCCCCGGCCCGGTCATGCCAAGCTGTCGCCATGTCGCGCAGCGGCTGGAAATACTCGGGCGCCAGCAAGAGGATGAACACGCCCTCGTAGAACGAAAGCCCGCTCTGCCACGCGCCCCAGCCGATCTCGCCCAAAAGCGAGAAGCCGACAAAGATGGCAATTGTCGCAATTCCGACGCTCGCAAAAAGTTCAAGCGCGGTGGACGACAGGAAGGCCACCCGCAAAACGGCCATGGTACGCGCCCGCAGCCCCTCGGCGCGGTTTTCGAAATCGGCCTCGGCGCGTTCAGTCGCATCCAGCAAACGAATATCGGCCAGCGCCGACAGGCGGTCGATCAACAGGCGGTTCATGTCGCCAATCTCGACCATCTGCTTCTCGCTCGCCTTCTGGGCGCGAATGCCGATGATCGCCATGAAAACCGGCACCAGCGGGCCAGCAATCAGCAAGGCCAGACCAGCAGCCCAGCTAAAGTAGAACGTCAGCCCAGCCAGCAGCAGCGGAATGACCCGCACCCGCGCCATGACGGGCTGGAACTGGGTGAGGTAAGGCGTCAGTACCGACAACTTCTGCGCCACCAGCGCCGCGATTTCCGCCGAACTTGCCGCCTGCTCGGTGCGCTTGATCTCGCGCGCCAAAAGCGCTTGTCGCTCCTCGGCAATCACCCGGTCGGCGGTATCGAACAGGATCGCGCCAGAGCGGTGCATCAACACCGCCCGCAGAATGCCAACCACCACGAAGACAGCCGCCGCAAACCACAACCACGTATAGGTGCCGTCCACCCATTCCTTGAGGCTCCACGCCGCAGCAGCTGCCTGCGCGGGCCACAGAACCCCGGCAAAGGTCTGCATCCGGGCAGCGCGTTTCAGTGTCGGGCGGGCAGCAGCGTCAATCCGGGCCAGGGCCGCAGACTTGGGAGGTCGTTTTTTCTTCATGGCGTCGAGCTAGTAAGTTTGCCAAGCCATACGCTTTTTCACCCCTACGTCACAAGTGCGCTGCCGCGACAAATGCGCCTCACCAACACGCTTGGACCCTCGCCATGTTGCCGATACGAAAACAACATGGCGACGCGCTTGCCCGCAGATGGGGTTAACGACCGTAGTAGAGGGAAACCACGTGCTTGGCCTCGGCAAAGAAAAGCCACCGCGTCGCAAACACGCCCGCGATATGCGACACCACTGCCAGAAGCGCGACGAAGTGATTGACCGGAGCCAGCAGCAAGAGCGCCACAGGCAGGCCAATCGCCAGCACAAAGCCAATCGCGCGCAGCTTGCGGGCATGTTTCCGTCCCACCTCAAAGGCCATTTCCTTCAGAAGATAGTTCTCTCCCGAATGCGGCGCTTCAAGCTGGCGCACCTTGCCGATGCGGCCCAGCCCGGTTGCCGTCTCGAGCGAAGCGCCCGACGCGGCAAAAGCGCCGTCTCCCTGCTGCCACGCCACGATCTGAACAAGACCCAGCACCGCAAGCAGGATGGCGGCCACGGTCACTTGACCGGCCAGAAGCGCACCGCCCGCAATCGCGTGCAGCATGAACAGAACCGAGGTCCAGGGCGTGTTCCAGCGCGGCACTGTCTTGAGCTGCGCATAGATCATCGAGGTGGTGAACACGGTACCAAGGCTCAGCACCGCACCCAGAACGCCCAGCGCACCCCATTTTTCGCCAAGGAAGATATGGCCCGCCGCGTAGACGCCCATCACGATCAGCGAAGTTACCGCGCCCACGCCTTCACGGCTGAGCCAGCTTGTGCGCCACTGGCTGAAGGCCTTGATCGCGTTCTTGCGGTTGCCAAGGTGAAAGGTCGACGCCAGAAGCCCGCCCACCGCCAGCGCAAAGGCGATGGCATAGAAAACAAAGGCCACGACACCGGAAACGTCTGGATAGCCAAGAGCCAGCCAGGCCAGGAGACCAAAACCGAGGCCAGACAGGGTTGTGAAGATGATAACGGAAGGGGCCGGATGCATCAGATCGCCTCCAGTGCTTTGTCGAGCCATGCAAGAAAGCCCTTGGGCTCTTCCGATTTGGCGTCAAGCTGCTTGGTTTCGCCAACCAGCACGTCTTTCTTGCGTGGCGGCAGGTACTTGTTAACGGGTGCCGTGCCCATTTCCGGCATGAGGTCCATGCCGTCACGTTCGGCAACAAGGCGCGAGACTTTGCTGTCGGGATCGGCGAAATCGCCAAAGTGGCGCGCCCCTGCCGGACAGGTCCGCACGCAGGCGGGTTCGCGATCTTCTTCGGGGATGTTCTCATTGTAGATCCGGTCCACGCAGAGGGTGCATTTCTTCATGATCCCCGCCAGCTGGTCCAGCTCGCGCGCGCCATAGGGACAGGCCCAGGCACAGAGGCCACAGCCCATGCAATCGGTTTCATTGACCAGAACAATGCCGTCCTCGCTGCGCTTGTAGCTTGCCCCGGTCGGGCAGACCGTCACGCAGGGCGCATCATCACAATGCAGGCAGGATTTCGGAAAATGCACTGTCTGGGCACAGCCACTCTGCGGCGTGACCTCGTAGGAATGCACCCGGTTCAGGAACGTCCCTTCGGGCGCGGCCCCATAGGCATCCATGTCCGACAGGGGCGTGCCATAGTTCGACGTGTTCCACTCCTTGCAGTTCACCACGCAGGCATGGCAGCCGACACAGGTATCGAGGTCGATCACAAGGCCCAGTTTCTTTTCGGTTTTTTCGGGAAGTGCGGTCATCAGAAGTCCTCCCCATAGGCCACATGTGCCGGGCCCTGGCCCACCTGCGATTTCGCCGCCGGATGTGCGGGCTCCGAAGGTCCGCCAGCCGGTGCCTTCTCGATGTTGACGCGAAGATCAAACCACGCCGCCTGCCCCGTCACCGGATCCGAGTTGGCCCAGCGCAGGCCGTCTCCCTTGTCCGGCAACAACTCGTGAATGAGGTGGTTCAACAGGAAGCCCTGCGTGGCCTCGGGCGCATCTTCGCTCAGCGCCCATGCACCGCGTTTCTTGCCAATCGCGTTCCAGGTCCAGACCGTATCGCCATTCAGCGCGTCCATGCGGGCAACCGGCACCTTGATCTTGCCGTGCACCGACGTGACATAGGCCCAGTCCCCCTCTTCAAACCCCTTCTCGTCCCAGACCTTGCCGGGGATATAAAGGCGGTTGACGTTGGTGATCTGGCGCAGCCACGCGTTCTGCGATCCCCACGAATGGTACATGTGCATCGGGCGCTGGGTCAGCGCATGCAGCGGATATTCATCGTGATCCACAGCTGCGTCCTCGAAGGGCTGGTACCACTCGGGCAGTGGCGTAAAGGCCGCCTTGATCCGTTCGCGCATGTTTTCGGGCGGTTGGCTATCACCAATCCCCTCGGCCGCACGCTGCATCTTGCGGGCCGGTTCGAGGTAAAGGTTGAACACATAGGGCTGTGGCGCGTCGAACAGGCCGATGCCTACTGCCCAGTCCTGATAGGCCGCGTTCCAGGGCTTGTAATACAGCGCCTCTTCCGGAACGTGCCCCATCCAGAAACCACCGTTTTCGATGTATTTGTCCAGCTGATCCGGGTTCGGGGCCCCACGCCCCTCGCCCGAACCGTCCTCGTTACGCCAACCTGCCAGCGGCCCCACACCGGGGCGGCGTTCGTGAGTGGTGATATAATCGGCATAGTCGGCGTATTTCTGGCTGCCATCCTCGTTGACCCAGCCCGGCAGACCAAGGCGCGCGCCCAGATCACAAAGCGCAGACTGGAAGCCTTTGACATTGCGGTCGGGTTCGACCACCGGCCAGCGGATCGCATCCGCCGCCGCATCCGCCTCGCAGATCGGGCGATCCAGAAGCGAAATACAGTCGTGCCGCTCAAGATAGGTGGTATCCGGCAGGATCAGGTCGGCATAGGCCACCATCTCCGAGGAATAGGCATCCGAGTAGATGATATGCGGGATCACGTAGTCGCCGTTGTCATTCTGGTCGGTGAGCATGCGCATCACCTCGGATGTGTTCATCGACGAGTTCCACGCCATGTTCGCCATATAAAGGAACAGCGTATCGATCTTATACGGATCACCGGCATGGGCGTTCGAGATCACCATGTGCATCAACCCATGCACCGAGAACGGGTTCTCCCAGCTGAAGGCCTTGTCGATCCGCTTGGGATTGCCGTCGTCGTCAATCAGCAAATCTTCCGGCCCCATCGGATAGCCAAGGTGCGGCCCCGGCAGCGGCTGTCCCGGCTTGTCGCAGGCATGCGGTTTCGGATGCGCCTCGGGCGGCTTGGGATAGGGCGGCTTGAAGCGGAACCCACCGGGCACCTCGACGCTGCCCAGCAGGATCTGCAAGAGATGCAGCGCGCGACAGGTCTGGAAACCGTTGGAATGCGCCGAAATCCCGCGCATGGCATGAAAGGCGACCGGACGGCCGATCATCTTGTCGTGCTTTTCGCCCTTCCAGTCCGTCCACGGCTGATCAATGGTGATTTCTTCTTCAAAGGCAACTCGCGCCAGTTCCGCCGCCACTGCCCTGATTTTGGCCGCGGTCAGACCACAGGTCTCGGCCACCGCGTCCGGCGAATAGCGCGCATCCAGATAGGTTTCCGCCAAAAGCTGGAAGGCCGTGCGATAGGTTTTGCCATCCTGCGAGTAGCTGGCGGCAAGGTTCGCCGTCACACCTTTCGCGTCATAGGCCGCAAGACCGCCGTTCGCGCGATCCACCACCTGCGCCTTGCCCTCTGCATCGCGCAGGAACAGGCCAAAATCATCGGCCCCTTCATCCGCGCTCACCAGGAAACCGGCGTTGGTATAGCGGCAGAGGTATTCCAGATCGACCTTACCGGCGCGCAGCAGCTCGTGCATGATCGCCATGATGAACAACCCGTCGGTGCCGGGGGTGATGCCGATCCATTCATCAGCCACCGCGTTATAGCCCGAACGGATCGGGTTCACGCCGATGACCTTGCCGCCATTCGCCTTGAGACGGCCAATACCCGCCTTGATCGGGTTCGAATCGTGATCTTCCGCCACGCCGAAAATCATGAACAGCTTCGCACGGTCCCAGTCCGGCTGGCCGAACTCCCAGAACGCACCGCCCATGGTATAGATACCAGCCGCCGCCATGTTGACCGAGCAAAAGCCGCCGTGCGCGGCATAGTTCGGCGTGCCATAGGCCTGTGCCCAAAGCGAGGTGAAACTCTGCGACTGGTCACGTCCGGTGAAGAAGGCAAGCTTTTCCGGCGTCTTGTCACGCAGGGGACCCATCCAGCCCACCGCGATGTCATAGGCCTCGTCCCAGCTGATTTCCTCGAACTCGCCCGACCCCCGCGGCCCCACCCGCTTCATCGGCGCCTTGAGGCGCGCGGGCGAATAGTGCTGCATGATTCCAGCCGAGCCCTTGGCGCACAACACACCCTTGTTGACCGGGTGGTCGCGGTTGCCCTCGATGTATTTGACCTTGCCGTCCTGCAGGTGGACGTTGATCCCACAGCGGCATGCGCACATATAGCAGGTCGTTTTGCGGATTTCGTCCGACACTTTCGGCGACGGACGCGCCGCAATCTTGGTCCCCTGGCTCACGCTTGGTCCTCCCTGTTCGTCTTCGACACAATGCGCGGAAAAGCCTTCCCGACATAAGGCCAGTCACAAGGGGACTATAGTCCCAGATAGACATCTGGAAAGAACATGTTTCCAAGAAAGAGAAAATGATCCGAAAATCGTCCCGCAGACACCTGTCAGAGCTTGGCGACTTCACCAGCGGACAGCGACAGGGCATGAAGCCCCTCGGCCCCGGATTTCCCTGCTCCCGATAGGGTTTCACGCAGGGCAACCACGCCGCCGATGATAATCATCGCCGGCCCCTTGAGCCCTGCCTTCGCGACCTCATCGACGATTGTTGCCAAGGTTCCAACCACCACCTTTTGCTGTGGCGTTGTGCCATTTTCGATCACCGCGACCTCGGTGCTCATTTCCACGCCATGTGCCTCGAATCCATCGGTCAATTGGCCAAGGCTACCCAAACCCATGTAAACTGCGACGGTTTGGGATGGCCGCACGAGAACCTCCCAGTCGAGATCCAGCACGCCATTCTTGCCATGCGCCGTCACAAAGACACAGGATTGCGCGTGGTTGCGATGGGTCAGGGGAATGCCCGCATAGGCCCCGCAGCCTGCCGCCGCCGTGATCCCCGGCACCACCTTGAACGGAACGCCGGCCTTGGCCAGAACCTCGATCTCTTCCCCGCCGCGCCCAAAGATGAAGGGATCACCGCCCTTCAGACGCAGAACGCGATTGCCCTCGGAGGCCAGCCGCGCCATCAGCTCCGAGATGTCTTCCTGCGCCATGACGTGATTGTTGGGGCTCTTGCCCACATAGATCCGCTCCGCATCGCGCCGCACGAGAGACAGGATGTCATCCCCGATCAGGCGGTCATAAAGCACCACATCTGCCCGCTGCATCAGGCGAAGCGCCCGGAACGTGAGCAGGTCGGGATCGCCCGGCCCTGCCCCGACAAGATAGACTTCGCCCATCGGGGTCTGACCTTCGGTGCGTGCCTGTTCGAGATCGTGGTCGAACCGGGCGTTCGCGGCATCCGTGTCCCCTTCGAGGAACAGATCACCAACAGGCCCGTCGATCATCCTCTCCCAGAAATGGCGCCGTTCCCGCCCACCGCTGATCGCCTCTGCGATCCGCTCGCGAAACTCACCAACAAACGAGGCCAGCCGCCCATAGGCGGACGGCAGGGTCGCCTCGATCCGCGCCCGAAGGGTGCGGGCAATGATGGGGGCCGCGCCTCCCGTCGAAATGGCGACGACCACCGGAGACCGGTCCACGATCGAAGGGGTGATGAAATCGCAGTAATCGGGACGGTCGGCGATATTGCAGAGTATCTTGAACTCGCGCGACCACGCATAAAGCCGCTCGTCGCGCTCATCGACCTCGGATGCCCCGTAAAGAACCGTCGCGCCTTCAACGTCTTTCCGCTCTGGCAGTCGGGCCTCAAACGACATGTTCGCATAGCCCTTCTCCACAAGCGCCAACAACTCGGCACCCGGCTCAGGATCAAAGGCATGTACCTTCGCCCCGGCGGACAAGGCCCTTTCCACCCGGCGCGCCGCCACCGTGCCGCCGCCATCGACAACGACAAGTTTGTTCTTCAGGCCAAGGAAAACGGGAAGATGTTCCATTTCGGATCCAGTCGCATTGCATTTGATTGCGGGCAAAAGCCACGGTTTGCCGCGGGACTTCAAGCATACGCCTGCCGCATTCCTCCTGAAAAGGACGCAGTTGCAGGTTGTCTGCCTTAAATTTCGGCAGTTTCCTCAGCCGTCACTCAGGGCCGCATTGATCAGGGTCGTGGCCGCGCCCTTCGCATCCTGCGCCGGATCACAGCCGAATTTCATCACTGCGGTCACGATCGCGCCCTCCTTCAAAAGCATCAGCTGGCACGCCAGAGCTTCTGGATCAGCGGCCCCCGCCTCGCGGGCAATGGATGTCACGTAGTCAAGAAGCAGACGCTTGTGTTCGCCCGATTGCACATGGATCGGATGATCCGGTTCCTGGAACTCGGCGCTGGCCTTGATGAACATGCAACCGCGGAACTCCGGTTCATCAAACCACTCCCCAAGGGCATCGAACATCGCAAGCAGACGCTCGCGCGGCGTGTCGCCCAGGGCTTCGATCCGACGAAACAGCCAGTTGCGAAAATTCTCGTCCCGCAGGCGAAGCACGGCAAGGATGATCTCTTCCTTGGTGCGAAAATGCTTGTACATCGACGTCTTGGAGACCCCCGTCTCCTTGACCAGCATATCCATGCCCGTGGCGTGAAATCCGTTCCGATAGAACACCTTCAACGCCTGCCGAATCAACTCATCACGCTTATTGGGCCGCATATCGCCTCCAAACTGTACTGATCGGTAAATATTTTTCCTGAGCACGAATGTCAAGAAACCTCTGAGAAATCACGAAAAATTTGGCTGACTGTTAAGCTTTGAAAGCACCTCAAAGCAAGAGGGCAAAATTTTTCCTTGCCAAAAAGTACCGATCGGTACACTTATAGCCACACAGGGTGAACAGATCGGTACACCCAATATTTGGAGACCGAATTCATGACCAAAATACCTTTGACCACCTCCGTCACTTTGGCAGGCCTGATGATTGCCGGCCTCTCGACCGTTGCCGACACGGCACCGCTTGGCGCCAAGGCCACCATTGATCCCATGCTCGACAAGGGCGCCTGTGCGCTTTCGTTCAGCGACACCCTCGAAACACCAACACGGGCGACGCGCTAAGGCCCGTTCCCCGGCCGGGCAACACTCCTAGACTCTCGTACCCGGCCCGGTCGGGGAGAAATCACCATCCCGAAGGACATCCAATGACCCGCCCTCCTCTTCCCCCGTTCACCCGTGAAACCGCCCTGCAAAAAGTGCGCGCCGCAGAAGACGCATGGAACACCCGCAATCCGCAGGGTGTCGCTCCCGCCTATACCGACAACAGCGTCTGGAGAAATCGCGACACCTTCCTGCGTGGCCACGGGGAAATCATCTCGTTCCTGAGCCGCAAGTGGCAACGCGAGCAGGATTATCGCCTGATCAAGGAACTCTGGACCTACGCGGAGAACCGTATCGCCGTGCGCTTTGCCTATGAATGGCACGACGGCTCGGGCCAATGGTACCGCTCCTACGGCAACGAAAACTGGGAATTCGCCGAGGATGGCCGCATGCGCCGCCGCATCGCGTCGATCAATGACATGCGCATCGATCCCCGGGATCGCCTGTTCCAGTGGCGGCTCGGTCCCCGCCCCGCAAACCACCCCGGCCTCGAAGACTTCGGCCTGTAAAGAAAGGACATCCCATGCCCCGCGCTTTTGCAGAAATCGCATTCACCCCCGCCGTACAGGCCCAACAAACCCGCATGGGCAGTGCCGGCAGCTATGCCAAGTTCCTCGCGCCCGAGGTCGAAGGCGGTCGCCTAATCGGCCCCGACGAAAAAGCCTTCATCGAGGCCCGCGACGGCATGTACCAGGCGACGGTTTCGGAAACCGGCTGGCCCTACGTGCAGTTTCGCGGCGGCCCCGCAGGCTGGCTCAAGGTGCTTGATCCGCAGACCATTGCCTATGCCGACCTGCGCGGAAACCGCCAGTACGTGAGCCTTGGCAACCTGCAAGGCAACGACCGCGTGTCGATCATCTTCATGGACTATCCCAACCGCGCCCGCCTCAAGCTGATGGGGCGTGTGGAATTCGTCGATGCCGCCGATGACCCCGACCTGATCGCGCGGCTGATGCCCGAAGGCCAGAAAATGGCCCCTGAACGCGCGGTTCTGATCAAGGTGGCAGGGTTCGACTGGAACTGCCCCCGCAATATTCCCATGCGGTTCACCCCTGATGAACTCGCCCCCCATTTGGCCCCGCTGCACGACAGGATTGCCGAGTTGCAGGCCGAAAACGAAGCCCTGAAGGCCCAAGGCTGACAGGGAAACCCCCTAAATTTGAAAGGAAACGACATGAATAAAACGATTATTGCCGAACTTCGCGCCGCGCTCCTGACAACTTCCATGGTCGTAGCAATGGCCCTGCCAGGTGGGGCCGAGGCCACCGAAGCCTCTTCCATGATGCCCAAGGTAGATTTCAACACAGTCATGCTCGATGGCCTCAAGATCGCCTACCGCGAAGCGGGTGACCCGTCGAAGCCAACCGTCCTTCTGTTGCACGGCTTTCCGACATCGTCGCACATGTTCCGTAACCTGATCCCGGTTCTAGCGCGCGACTACCACGTGATTGCCCCCGACTATCCGGGTTTCGGGGCCTCGGACATGCCAAAGGCCGAAGATTATGACTATGGCTTTGAAAACACGGCGCAACTCGTGACCCGCCTGCTCGATCTCAAGGGCGTTGACCGCTATGCCGTCTACCTCATGGATTACGGCGCGCCCGTGGGCTACCGGATGTTTGCCAACGATCCCGAACGCGTCTCTGCCTTCATCATCCAGAACGGCAACGCCTATGAAGAAGGCCTGCGCGAGTTCTGGGATCCGATGCGCGACTACTGGAAATCGCCCTCGGACAAGACCGCCGATCCCCTGCGCGGCTTCCTGACCTTCGAGGCGACCAAGTGGCAATTCACCCACGGCACCCAGAACCCCGAGGCCATCAACCCCGACAACTTCTGGCACGTGCAATACCTGCTGGACCGTCCGGGCAATCAGGAGGTCCAGCTGGAATGGTTCCTCGACTATGGCACCAACGTCGGGGAATATCCCAAGTGGCAGGCCCTGTTTCGCGAGCATCAGCCGCCTGCGCTTTTGATGTGGGGCAAGAACGACGTGATCTTCCCCGAGGACGGCGCGCATCCCTACAAGCGTGACCTCGCCAATCTGGATTTCCACATCCTCGACACCGGCCACTTCGCGCTTGAAGAATACGGCGACGAAATCGCGACCGAGATGCTGGCCTTCCTCGACCGCACCGCCAACTAAGATCACGGGTCCGCCCCCTCATGCGGGCGGACCTGCCCGAAAGGAGTTTACCATGACACATCCCGACACCCTGACAATCGAACGTGTCGCCGCATTCTCAGACGGCGAAACCGGCGGGAACCCCGCAGGCGTGGTCATCGCCGATGCCCTGCCCTCCGAAACCGAAATGCAGCGTATCGCGGCCGAGGTCGGTTATTCCGAAACCGCCTTTGCCGCCCCGGAAGGGAACGCATGGCGCGTGCGCTACTTTGCGCCCACCGTCGAAGTGGCCTTTTGCGGCCACGCCACCATCGCGCTGGCGACGCGATTGGCCGAACACAAGGGTCCCGGCACTTACGCCCTCACCCTGAACGACAGCAAGATCACCGTCGAAAGCCGCCAGATCAACGGTCGCGCGCAGGCCTCATTGACCTCACCACCGACGCGCAGCGCCCCGGCAGATCCCGCACTTGTGTCTGCGGCTCTCGATCTGTTCGGATTGCACTCATCCGACCTTGCCGAGGGCTTTCCTCCGGGTCTGGCCCACGCAGGTAATTATCACCTCGTTCTGGCCCTCAAGTCTCGCGATCTCCTGGCCCGGATCACCTATGATCTCGATGCCGGCGCCGCCCTGATGGCACAGCATGGTCTGACCACCATCAACCTTCTCTCCATCGAAACCCCGCGCCTGTTCCACAGCCGCAATGCATTTGCCATCGGCGGCGCTCTGGAAGACCCGGCCACAGGGGCCGCCGCCGCAGCGCTTGGTGGCTACCTGCGCGATCTCGGCTGGCCGCATGACGGCAGCATCGACATCATTCAGGGCGAAGACATGGGGGCACGCTCCCTGCTGCGGGTCGACATCCCCCCCACCAAAGGCAGTGGCATCCGCGTTTCCGGCACGGCCCGCACGCTCTAGGCCTTGAGTGCCGTGCCCACCTCCGCAAGAACCTTTTCCGCGGCGTCCTCCCTGACGGGACCATAGCCGCGGATTTCCATCGGGGCCGACAGGATCGCCTCGAACCGCTCGGCCTCGGCTTCCGAATATCGGGCTTCAACCTCGGACAGCACGCCTTCGAACCACGCCAGCAAGTCGCGATCCAGCTTGCGATCTGCGGACCAGCGGAACGGATCGAACACGCCGCCACGCAGCCCCTTCATCCGGGCAAGCCCCCGCAGAACCGGTGTGATCCAAGGCCCAAAGCGGCGTTTCTTCGGCCGCCCGCGCCCATCTTTTTCAAAGCTCAGGATCGGCGGCGCAAAGTGGTGAACCACTTTGAAATCCCCCTCGAATTCCCGCGCGATCTGCTCGGCAAAATCCGGTCCAACCTGCAGGCGCGCCACTTCGTATTCGTCCTTGTAGGCCATCAGCTTGAACAGCGATTTGGCGGCCGCAATGGCAAGCGCCTCCGGCACTTTCGCCGCAATGGCCTCAATGCGCGCCCGATAGCGATCCGCATAGGCCTGATCCTGATAGTCCTTCAGAAAATCGCTGCGGCGCGCCAGAACCTCTTCCAACCCGTCTTCGGCGGGTGCATCCCCTGCAAGGAACCCCGCCACCTTCTCCGGGGCCGCCGCCATGATCCGCCCCATGTCAAAGGCCTGTTCGTTGCGCGCGATGGCCACGCCGTTCAGGGTGATCGCCTGTTTCATGGCCTCTTCGGACACCGGAACCAGCCCCTGCTGCCAGGCCGCGCCCAGCATCATGATGTTGGCAAACACCGCATCGCCCAGCAACGTCTCTGCCGCCTTGTTGGCATCCATCCCGATCACGTTCTCATCACCAACCACGCCGCGGATCATCGCCTCGCGTTCGTCGATCTTCAGCGCGGCATCCCGGCGCAACACCAGATCCCCGGTCGGCATCTCGGCCCGGTTCACAACGGTCTTGGTGCCCTTTCGATAATGAACCGATGCCTTGGGCGCCGAAGCCACCACCGCGTCACAGGCAATCAGCGCATCCGCCGCCCCGGTTTCGATCCGCACCTGATGGATGGCCTCTGGCGTTTTGCCAAGACGCACATAGCCGATCACCGTGCCGAACTTCTGGGCAAAACCGGTGAAATCCAACACGCTTGATCCCTTGCCCTCAAGATGCGCCGCCATGGTGATCAGCGCCCCGACGGTCACAACCCCGGTCCCGCCGACGCCGGCAACCAGCAGGTCAAACGGTGTCTCCAGCGAAGGCAATTGCGGATCAGGCAGGGATTTCACCACCTCCGCAATATCGAAATCCGCCCCCTTGCGTTTGCGACGCTGCCCGCCTTCGATGGTCACGAAAGAGGGACAGAACCCGTTAAGGCAAGAGAAATCCTTGTTACAGCTCGACAGGTTGATCTTGCGCTTGCGGCCGAACACCGTCTCTTTCGGCTCAACGCTAAGACAGTTGCTCTCCAGCGAGCAATCCCCGCAGCCTTCGCACACCAGATCGTTGATAAAGGCAAACTTGGCCGGGTCTTCCATCTTGTCGCGCTTGCGACGGCGGCGTTTTTCGGTGGCGCAGGTCTGTTCGTAAATCAGAACCGACACACCCTTCACCTCACGCAATTCGCGCTGCACCGCATCCAGTGTCTCGCGCGCATGAAACGTGGTGCCGGGCGGGAAATTCTCGTGTTTGAACTTGCTGATGTCATCACTCACCAGCGCAATCCGCTGCACCCCTTCGGCGCGACAGGTAAAGGCGATACCCTGAACGCTGACCGGCCCATCCACCGGCTGTCCACCGGTCATCGCCACCGCATCATTATAGAGAATCTTGTAGGTGATATTCGTCCCCGCCGCGACGGCCTGACGGATCGCGAGCGAGCCCGAGTGATACCACGTCCCCTCGCCAAGGTTCTGGAAAATATGCTTGCCGCCGTTGTACTTGGAGGTCACCACCCACGGCACTCCTTCGCCCCCCATCTGGGCATAGCCAACGGTTTCGCGGTCCATCCAGCTGGCCATCACGTGACAACCGATACCGCTCGCCGCCTTGCTGCCTTCGGGCACCTTGGTCGAGGTGTTGTGCGGGCAGCCGGAACAGAAATACGGCGTGCGTGTCGCCCCCGGCAGGTGCAACACCGGCGGCGGGGTCTCGGTGAGCTTTGCCGCCTTCTCAACCAGCCCTTCTTCGGGAAAGAACCGATCCAGGCGCTCTGCAACGACAGGCACGAGCTTCAGGGGACTAAGCTCACCAGTCCAGGGCAACAACGGATCACCCGCCGCGCGGTGTTTGCCCACCATTTTCTCGGGCTTGTCCCCCGGCCAGTCATAGAAATATTCCTTGAACTGGCTTTCGATGATGCCCCGCTTCTCTTCGATTACCAGCACTTCTTTTTTGCCACGCACAAAGGCCAGCGCATCGCGCCGCGCCAGCGGCCAGACCATGCCAACCTTGTAGATATCGATGCCAAGTTCCCGGCATTTGGCTTCGTCCAACCCCAAGAGGCGCAGGGCTTCCATCAGGTCGTGATGCCCCTTGCCCGTCGTCACGATGCCAAAGCTGGCGTCCTTCAGGTCATATATCCGCCGGTCAATCGGGTTGGCCTCGACAAAGGCTTCAACCGCCTCAAGCTTGTGACCGATCCGCGCCTCGATCTCGGGGCTTGGCAGGTCGGCAAGGCGCACATGCAGCCCCCCTTGCGGCGCGGTATAGTCCGGCTGAACAAAGGCGCGATCCGCGTGCAACTCGACCGACTGCCCACTTTCGACCGCTTCCGAAATGGCCTTGAACCCGACCCATGCGCCGGAAAACCGCGAAAGCGCAAAGCCGTATTCTCCAAACTCGAGGTATTCCGCGACAGAGGCAGGGTTCAGCGTCGGCATGAACCACGACATAAAGGCCACGTCCGATTGGTGCGGCATGGACGAAGAAACACAGCCGTGGTCATCCCCCGCCACGACCAGCACGCCGCCCTTCGGCGATGACCCATAGGCGTTGCCGTGTTTGAGCGCATCGCCAGACCGATCAACGCCGGGGCCTTTGCCGTACCACATCGAGAACACGCCCTCGACCTCGCAATGGGGATCCAATGCCGCCTGCTGCGCCCCAAGAACCGCCGTGGCGCCAAGGTCTTCGTTCACCGCCGGCATGAAGTCGATCTTTGACGCAGCCAATTGTTCGCGACAGCGCCACATCTCGAGATCGACACCCCCAAGCGGTGACCCGCGGTAGCCAGACACGAACCCCGCCGTCTTCCTCCCGCCATCACGGTCACGCCGCGCCTGATCCAGCATGACCCGAACAAGGGCCTGTGTCCCGGTCAGAAAGACACGGCCTTCCTGTCGGTCATATCGGTCGTTGAGTTTGTAGCTATCCAGCTGGCGGTCATGCGAAGACATTGCGGGCTCCTGTTCTGCTCCCTTTATTTTGCACCGCAAGCACCGGCAAATTTGACCAAATTACTGGACCTCGAATTGAATTTTCGAATAATTTACCCAAAACAGCAGCCCATTCCGGACAACCGAACCATGGACACCCTCAACCAGACAGACCTGAAGATTCTGCGCCTCTTGCGACAGGACAGCCGGATTTCGAACGCTGACCTCGCCGACAAGGTCGGGCTTTCATCGTCCTCCTGCTGGCGGCGCGTGCGGGCATTGGAAGACAGCGGCGTTCTGCAACGCTATTCGATCGTGCTCGACGAAGAGAAGATGGGCCTCACGTTTCAGGCCATCGTGCATGTCCACCTCACCCGTCACGATCCGGAACTGGTAGAAGATTTCCTGCGCGTCGTACAGCTTCAGGAAGAAATCCGCGACTGCTATGCGACCACCGGTCAGGCCGACTATCACCTGATTGTCCGTTGCCGCGATCTGAACGCCTATAACGATTTTCTGGAAAACACCCTGTTCCGCATTCCCGCCGTCGCCAGCGCCCAGACCAACCTTGTCCTGCGCAGCATCAAGACCCGCGAAACAGGTGCCTGAACGCAAAAAGGGCCGCCACGAGGGCGGCCCAGACTGCTCGATGTTCGGGGATCAGCCGAACATGTCGGAGGTGATGCCAGCGTACCAGCCCACCGATTCTTCAAAGGTCTGCTGACGCAGGTCCGCGCTCTCGCCGGTCTTCGAGATAAAGCCATCCACCTTGGCGATCTTCTCGTCGGTCGCCTCATAGGTGGCCCCGACCTTCACGCCGTCATTGGTGTCAATCAGCGACCAGCAGGTGTTCGAGAACTTGGCCGGGAACACTTTCGATCCGGTCAGCGCGCCACGTACCGCCATCGCGGCAACCTTGGCCTGGCTGTTGGCCGAGAAGCCCGATTTCGGCATGTCACCCTGCGCACAGGCATCGCCCAGAACGTGGATGTTCTCATCGACACGGCTTTGCATGGTGTGGCCGTTGACCGGTGCCCAGTTGCCTTCGTTGATGCCCGCCATCTCGCAGATACGGCCCGCTTTCATTGCCGGGATCACGTTGCAGGCGTCAACCTTGGTCGCTTCGCCATCAATGGTCACCGTCATCTCGTCGGCATTCACTTCGACACTGTCGCCACCAAAGTCGGGGCCAACCCAGTCGATCATGCCGTCATAGTGGTTGCTCCAGCCTTCCTGGAACAGCGCCATTTTCGAGAACTTCGGCTTGGGGTCCGCCACGATGATCTTCGCGGTCGGGTTCTTTTCCTTCAGCAGGTGCGCCACCATCGACACGCGCTCGTAAGGTCCGGGCGGGCAGCGATAGGGGTTCGGCGGGGCGACCATGGCAAAGGTACCGCCCTGCGGCATCGACTCGATCTGCGCCTTCAGCAGCTCGGTCTGCGATCCCGCCTTATAGGCGTGGGGCATCTTGTTCTGCTTGGTCACGTCCCAACCGGCAACCGCACCTTCGACAAAGTCGATACCCGGCGACAAGATCAGACGGTCATAAGGCAGCTTGGCACCACCCGCGAGCGATACGGTCTTGGCGTCGCGGTCGATGCCTACGGCCCAGTCGTGCACCACGTTCACGCCATACTCGCTGGCCAGCGTGCCATAGCTGTGCGCAATCGACGAAAGATCACGGAAGCCACCGATATACAGGTTCGAGAAGAAACAGGTGTAATAGGTGCGGCTTGGCTCGACGAGTGTCACGTCGATCTCACCCTTGGAGCCTTTTGCGATGTAGCGCGCGGCCGTGGCACCGCCGGCGCCGCCCCCAACAACGACAACACGGGGCTTGCCGTGACCAGCCCCCATTACCATCGGGGCCGACAGGCTTGCCGCCGCAGCGGCCCCTGTCCCGATAAACATCCTTCTATTCAATTTCATAGATCGTCCTCCCTTGATCTAACGTCTTCATCTCACTCCAAATTTCCGAAATAGGCCGCCAGCGCCGCGATCTCTTCGTCCGACAGGCGCGCGGCCATCATCTGCATCACCGGATGCGGACGGATTTCGCGTTTGTAGGCATGCATGGCGAGAACAAAGTCCTCTTCATACCAGCCGGTGATCACCGGGATACCGTCGTAATCGCCGTCAATCTGGTGGCAGGTCGTGCATTCCGTCGACAGGTATTCGCCATAGTCCGGATCCCCCACGATCGCGAGGATCTCGGGCGTCAGCTCCACTTCTTCGGCATAGGCCGTCGGGGCCGCTTCCGGAATGTCCTGCGGGCTGTACGAGAACTGCCGCAGATAGGCGAGCACGTCACCGCGATCCTCCGGCTTTTTCATGCCCCGGAAGTCCATATTGGTGCCTGACACCAACAGCTTGGGGTTGGTCAGGTAGGCGTCCAGATGCTCCAGATCCCAAACCATGCCATCCTTGCGTGCCCGAACGATCCCCTCGGAATACTTGAAGAAATCCTCGAACTGCGCGACTTCGCGGTCAAAGATGTGGTTGAGGTGCGGGCCCTGCCCCGGATCAACGCCATGAACGGCGCCCTCCCCGACCTGGTGACAGCTTCCACAGCTCCGCTGAAACAGCATTTCACCCCGATCGACATCGCCGATCAGGGTGGCTTCTTCCTCGGCCATGGCCGCGCCTGCAAGCGCGACCAGTGCCAATGTTACTCCTCCCAGAAACCGCATCAGATCAATACGACTTCAGGTATGTGATGACCGCCTCGATGTCCGTCTCCTTTTTCAGACCGGAGAACGACATCTTGGTGCCCTTCATGTACTTCTTGGGGCGCGACAGGAAGGCCGAGAGTTCGTCTTCGCTCCAGACCAGACCACCAGAGGCGGCGGCCTTCATCGGCTTAGAGTATTTGAACCCATCAACAGCACCCGCCGAGGCACCAACGATACCGTTCAGGATCGGACCGGTCTTGTTCTTCGCGCTGTCGCCAACCTGGTGGCAGGACTTGCACTTTTTAAAGACCTTCTCGCCCTTCTTGACCATTTCGGGGTCAAGCGCGGCCAACTCGACCACCGGCTCTGCGGCAGGTTCGGCGGCAGGTTCCTCAACCTTGGCTTCCTCGACCGGCTCTGCGGCGGTTTCCTCAACCTTGGCTTCGGCCGCGCCTTCCTCTTCCGGGGTCACATCCAGAACCAGCGCGCGCATGGTAATTTCAACGCTGTCCTTGCAGTTCTCCATGCACGGCGCATCCGTCCAGAAATGCGCTTCCGAAGTTTCGCGGTCATCAATGATGAAACCACCTGCGTTCGGCATTTCGACATCCAGGAAGTTTTCGTTCGACAGCACGAATTCATCATCCACGAGGTCGTTGGAATAGAGGATATAGGCCACGATGGCGTAAACATCATCCGGGCTCAGCGTCTGCGCGGCACCAAAGGGCATCGAGCGGTTCACATAGTCCCATGTGGTCGAGAGATACGGCCAGTAAGATCCCACCGTCTTAAGCGGGTCTTCGTGGTCCAGCGTGTCAGCGCCGCCGGCCAGTTTCGGCCAATTATCAACACCTTCCGCGAAATCGCCGTGACAGATCGCGCAGTTGTCGGCAAAAACTTCTTCACCGGTGAACACGTCACCCGAGCCAACCGGCAGGCCGGTGCCATCGGGGGCCACATCCAGATCCCAGGCGGCGATTTCATCCGCCGTGGCCGGACGTCCAAGGCCGTATTTCTCGGCCAGCGCCGGGGCAGCGATCAGGGTCGAAGCCAGCGCGGTGCCGGCGACCAGATTAAGAAACTTCGACATTCTCTGCCTCCCCGTTCGATTTGACCCACCAGGTCTGGATACAGTTGTTGTGATAGATCGAGTTCAGACCGCGCACGTCGCGCAGCTGTGCCTTGGTCGGCTGGACATAGCCGCTCGAGTCGCGGGCACGCGACTGCAGCAGCATCTCTTCGCCGGTCCACTCGGTATCGAGATAGAAGCGGGTGAGCGCCTTGTCGGTACCCGGAGCCGCCAGACGTGCCTCCTGCCAGGTTTTGCCACCATCGGTCGACACGTCGACACCGGTGATCGACCCGCGACCCGACCATGCCAGACCGGTGATAACCAGCGGGCCATGGCCGTGCTTGATCGGTGCCTGCGGGCTGGGCGAGGTGACAACCGATTTGGCGTCCATGACCCAGGTCCATTTGCGCGAAGTACCGTCTTCCAGCGTGTCGGTGTACTTCGAGGTTTCTTCACGCGATTCAATGGCTTGGTTGGTCACTTCGATGCGACGCAGCCATTTGACCCACATGTTGCCTTCCCAGCCGGGAACCACGAGACGCACCGGATAGCCATGCTCCTTGCGCAGGGCTTCGCCGTTGGCCTTGAAGGCCACCAGCACATCGTCCAGCGCCTTTTCCATCGGGATCGAGCGGCCGTTCGAAGAGGCATCCGCGCCTTCGACGTAAACCCACTTGTCCTTGAGGTCGCCCGCCGCGCCGAGACCCGCTTCTTCAAGCAGGGTGCGCAGGGTCACGCCGGAATATTCCATGTTGTGGATCATGCCGTGGGTGAACTGGGCACCGTTCAGCTGGGCACCCGCCCATTCCATGCCGGTGTTCGCCGCGCATTCGCAGAAATACACGTGGTTCTCACGCGGGAAGCGCTCCAGATCTTCGTAGGTAAACACCAGCGGGGTGTCGACCAGACCGTTGATCATTAGGCGATAATCTTCTTTCTTCAGCTCGATCGCACCCGAATGGTGACGCTCGAACGCACAGCCCTGCGGCGTGATCGTACCGTCCAGCGCGTGGATCGGGGTAAAGTTGATCGACGAAATCGTGTCAGCCGTCAGCCATTCCACGTTCCGGCGCACCACGTCCGACTCGTACTGGATCGGCAGACCATAGGGGGTTGCGTCAACCCCGTCACCCGTGGCCGATGCCCATTCCTGGACCTCTGTGATCAGCGGATCTCCCGCTGCGTTTGCAAAGCTGGCACCGGCAACCGTCCCGCTGGCCGCAACAGCGCCCTTCAGGAACGCGCGGCGCGAGGGCTTGCCTTTGAAGCTCATTGTCATCTGGCTATGCCTCCTGTTAATCCTCTTGCTCGGCTGGCGGGGAACCAGCCGAAATTCCGTTAAATTCCAAGGCGCTAAATTAGGCACCTGCGACTTTCACATTCTCATGCGGTTCCACGCTCACGGTGCCCTTGCGGCGGATGTAGTTCTCGACCACATCCCAGATCTGCGGACCTTCCGTGCCCTCGTTGACCGAGGCCCAACCGGCAACCTGATAGGTTTTTGCAGGATCAATAGCCTCGCCGGTCTTGAGCAGCGTCATATCGCTGATGCGCTCGCCCTGCGGTTTCGAGACGTCGATCCGGTAGCCCATGCCACCGATGCGCACCATGTCACCGCCCTGCTGATAGTAGGGGTCGGTGTTGAACAGGTTGTCGCCCACGTCTTCGAGGATCACGTGGATAAACTCACCCGTCATCTCGGTACGATAGGCTTCGCCGTAGGACATCGAGGTGACGTTCCAGATATCCTCGCGGGTGATGTTCTGACCCGGCAGGATCGACGGCCCCCAGCGCACGCCCGGCGACATCGAGATATCGGCCTCGCGCTCTTCGATCAGCGCCTGACAGATCAGGTCATCCCAGGTGCCGTTAAAGTTGCCACGACGATAAAGCAGCGAGTCGGTCTGGCCGATCACCTCTTCCAGCTTGTCCTTATAGGGCGCGCGCTGTTCGTCGATCAGCTGCGTGATTTCCGCCTTCGGCGCGATCACGTCCGAGAAGATCGGGATCAGCTTGTGACGGAAGCCCATCATGCGGCCGTCGCGAATGTCGAGGTCAACGCGGCTGACGAACTTGCCGTTCGAGCCCGAGGCCACAACGATGGTTTCACCCACCAGAACCGGCTCGGGTAGCGCATCGTGGGTGTGACCCGACAGGATCACGTCGATGCCCTTGACGCGGCCCGCCATCTTCTTGTCCACGTCGAAACCGTTGTGCGACAGGACGACAACGCATTCCGCGCCCATTTCGCGCACTTCGTCGACCATGGCCTGCATGTTCTCGTCACGAATACCGAAGGAATACTCGGGGAACATCCAGCGCGGGTTGGCAATCGGCATATAGGGAAAGGCCTGACCGATAACAGCGATATTGACGCCGCCGCGCTCAAAGAACTTGTACGGTTTAAACAGTTCGGCAGGTTCATCCCACTCGGCGTCAAAGATGTTCTGGCCAAGTGCCGCAAACGGCAGGTTCTCGACCAGCTCGTTGATACGGTCGGTGCCCAGCGTGAATTCCCAGTGGAAGGTCATCGCGTCCGGCTTGAGCGCGTTCATGACGTTCACAACATCCTGCCCTTCGGTGTGATAGCAGGTGTAGGACCCGTGCCAGGTGTCACCGCCGTCCAGCAACAGCGCATCCGGGCGGTCGGCGCGGATCGCGTCAACCACGGTAGCCACACGGTCCATACCGCCAACACGGCCATAGGTCTGGGCCAACGCGGTAAAGTCGTTATAAGTCAGGGCGTAAGCCGAAGGGCTCCCGTCCGCGATGCCGTAAAGCTTGCGGAAATCCGCACCGGTGATGTGGGGAACGTGACCATAGGCATCGCCGACGCCAAGGTTGATCTCGGGCTCGCGGAAATAGATCGGCTTGAGCTGCGCATGGATGTCGGTGATGTGGATCAGCGAGACATTGCCATAGGTGTCGAACTGCAACAGGTCGTCCTGGGTCAGCGATTGCTGCGCGGCCAGACGGGCCCAATTGCCGAAACCCGAAGCGCCAACCATGGCCGATGCCGCCATGGAGACCTGAAGGAAATCGCGACGAGAGATCATAGACGAAGCGCCTTTCTAAGATTGCGTTCCACACTCAGCTTACATTCGCATGTGTGAATTTATTAAAGTAAACAAAACCCGCCCCGGTTTTGCCGAGGCGGGTTTCTTCGATTAGTTGCGGACCGACGGTGCTTCGACCGAAAGACCGTTGCCGCGCGAAGCGACGTAAAGTTCCAGCGCGATGAACTCGTCCGAACCCGGCTTGTAGGTTTCGGCACGGGTGTCACGTACGCAGCCCTTGAAGCGGCCATGCGCTGTGGTCAGCTTGGCATTCTTCAGGCGATACACCGGGAAGCCATTGATGTGGCCCTGGCTGAGGTGGTCGGAACGGATGTGGTTGCCATAGTTTTCTTCGTGGCAGGACGCACAGGACAGATCAAGCTGGCCGGTCCGGGTATAGTAAAGCTCTTTGCCCAGTTCCCAGGTTGCCTCGGCCGGGCCGTCGATGGCCACGTTCACCGGCATACCGCGCGACTGAACCGAAATCAGGGCTTCCATGCGCGCCATTTTCGCACCGGATTTCTTGAGCGGCTCTGCACCCATCCCGGTTTCGCGGCAGTCGTTGATCTGCATTTCCATGGTATAGACCTTTTCCTTGCTGTCGTTCCATTTCGGATAGACAGCGCGGACGCCAACCATGCTTTCTTCAACATCGCCGTGGCAGGACGCACAGGACTTGCCCTTGGTGCCTTCGACGGTGTTCCAGTCATCAAGCGCCTGCTCGACAAAGATCATGCCGGGGTTGTCAAAGTCGTCCGCCTGCATGATCTGGGTCTCGTCCGAACGCATGTGCCAGCCCGAGATAACCTCGTCGAGGACATCGGACAGGTGCGCCGGAGCCGGAGCCTTGGTGATCATTTCGATCTCGCCGTTGACGACCAGTACGTCGTCATCCGCATCTGCCGTTGCCAGCGCGGGAACCGAGACCGCAAGTGCGGCAATTGTTGCCATTGCCTTGAATTTCATCGCATTTCCTCCCTTGGTACCGCCCTGCCCCCGTCTGTTCGGGGGCAGGACAGATGTGCCTTGGTCCACCGGCGGATCAGCCGATAGCGACTTTTTTCGCAGTGTCGTAGACCGAACCGTCGTCGTCGTACCAGGTGAACTTGAACTCACCGGCCTCGGGCACGGTGGCGTCGAATTCAAAGTACGGGTTGGTCGAGATCGCCGGCTCGAGCGTGACGTCGATGACCGACTGGCCGTTAAACTCGCAGGTGAAACGGTTGATGATCGAACGGGGAACGATGTTGCCGGATTTGTCCTTGCGCTGACCCGATTCCATTTTGTGCGAAATCAGGGTCTTGATGGTGATCGCCTCACCAGCAGCGGCTTTTTTCGGGACTTTGACGCGGGGTTTTACACCAGATGCCATGTTTGTGTTCTCCTATGCCTTAGCCGCCGCAGCCGCCGATGGTCACTTTTACGGTCGACGATGCCTTGGCAAACGAACCGTCCGCCAGTTTCGCGATGGCCACCACGTCCTGGGTGCCTGCGAGACGGATACGGGTCGATGCGGCCTGGCTTGCGACCAGCGGACCGAAGTTGAATTGTGCGACACCCGGGGTCGGGTTGCCGGTTGCCAGAAGCAGGATCGCGCTTGCGCCCGGTGCCGAAACACCAACCGGAACGGTGTTGCCGTTCTCTGCGATTTCCGGCGCGGTCAGCTCAACGCCGCCTTCAGCGACATCTGCGCCGCCGGTGAATGCTGCGATCGCCTCGTCAGCGGCAGCCAGCACACGGAAGGGAAGAACGGTCAGTGCCGCCGCCCCTGCACCGAGTGCCAGAGTTTCACGTCTCGTGAAGTCCATCGGTTTCTCCTTTGGGGTAAAGTCTTGAGGCCCGATCACTCGTCTTTCAGAGTCATCAGGAATGCGATTACGTCTTCGATCTGCTGCGCGCTCAGAAGCGGATCCAGCGGACCTTCGGCTGCCTTGCCGGTATAGCCGTTGCCGGGACGGGTAAATCCGTCGACCTTGTAGTAAGCCGGCATCACGGTACCTTCGTAGGTGAGCTTTGCATTGGCGAGGATGCCGCGCAGTTCGGCCTCGTTCCAACGATCAGCCACGCCGTCCAGCATGGGGCCAACTTCGCCGTGGAACGGGGCTTCGCTCAGAGCGGAAACCTCGTGACACGCGATGCAGTTGCCCAGCGATTTCGTCGTCATGATCTTTGCGCCGCTTTCCGCGTTTCCGGCCGCGCCGGACAGCGAGGCCGCAACGGCCCCCGCGTCATCAAAGACCACATCCGCAGGCGCAACCGGGCCTGCCATTGCCGCGCCAGCGGTCAAAGTTGCCGCCAGTGTCAGTGTCGAAAGCTTCATGTTTCCTCCCATGGCTACCGTATTTATCAGGTTAGCTTTGTATACCGTAGGCTACCGGGGAGGCTGAACGCAACAACAAATTCATTAAAATGAATTATTGAGTGCGTTTTGTCGCAGATGTTAAGGATTTCCATTTGTTACGCGCAATTTACCTCACGCGCAACAAACGAATATGAACAGATGCCGAAAGGCTTATCGCGTGTCGCCGTCGTTGCGTTCTCGAATCATGCGCGCGTGGTAGCGTTGGAAATCTTCCTCACTTTGATCCAGGTAACGCTGCTCTGCGACCCATGTCATGAGGTCGTATGTTGTGCCCGGCGCAAAGGCCCCCGGCATGATCGCCACGGCCTGCTGATTGGCCGGTTTTTCCAGGTCGATCTCCGGCGGCATGAAAACCATCGTGGGCGTGAACATCACCCCCCACTTGCGCGCCGCGAGGCGCTCTTCGAGGCTCTCGCCATCGGTGTCCACCATCTCGTTTGCCCCATAAAGATCAAGCTGCACCGGATAGTAGGTTTCGGTCAGATGCTTCAGCACGCGCTCATCCTTGAAGGCGCCTTCGTGCATATCCTTGCAATACAGGCAGCCCCGCTGCTCGAAGATGATCAGCAAACGCTTCCCCTCGGCGCGCGCCTCTTCATAGTCTTCCTGCAAATCCTTGAACGTATCGCGGAACCAGTCGGTCTTGTGCAAACCGTCATCGCCCAGCTCTGCCGCCCAAAGCGGCACAGCCATCACCAGCGCCACAAGCGCCATCATCCATTTGGTCATCGTTCACTCCTCCTCCAAGGTTGTGCCCGACGCTAGCCCAATCCGGTCAGCCCCGGCGCATATCGGATCATCAGATCCGCAAGACGATTCACCGTATTTGTCGCGATCAGGATGGCGAAGATGAGCAACATCGCCCCCATGACCTTTTCAACATACGGCAGGAATTTGCGATTGCGCTGCATCCAGCGCAGAAATGGCTGTGCAAACAGCGCGGCAATGATGAAGGGGGCGGTCATGGCAAGCCCGTAAACCATCAACAACAGCGCCCCGCGCGAAATATCCCCCATGCCACTTGCCACCATCAGGATCGAGGCAAGCGCCGGCCCGACACAGGGTGTCCAGCCAAACCCGAAGGCCAACCCCATGAGATAGGCCCCCGCAATCGTTGTCGGCTCGGCCGTGCTTTCAATCTTGGCCTCGCGATAGAGCAGCGGGATCTTGAGAATGCCCAGGAAATGCAGGCCAAACAGCGCCAGCAGGGCCGCAGCCACGTATGACAACGGCTGCTTCCACTGTGCAAAGGCCTGCCCCAGCGCGGTCGCCCCCATTCCAAGCAGCACGAAAATCGTCGTCACCCCAAGGGCGAAGAACACCGACGAGACGATAAGGCGTCGACGTGCGCCCGGGGCGATTCCCCCGTCTCCCTGAAGTTCCGACATCGAGATTCCGGCCATGTAACACAGGTAAAAGGGGACCATCGGCAGGACACAGGGGGTAAAAAACGACAGCATCCCGGCCAGTGCCGCCCCCGCAAATGATATGTCCAACATGCCCGCGCTCCTTGATTTATGCACATATTCAGATTAAGTTGTGCGTACGTAATTCGTCAATCTGGTGTCTCATGAAGTTTCGCACCTTTTTCGCGGCAACCGCCCTTGCCTTCTGCACCTCCCTGCCCGCCTGGGCGGTAGAGCTTGTCATGGTCGAACAGCCTGGCTGTTATACCTGCCGCCTCTGGAACCAGGAGATCGCACCGATCTATCCCAAGACCGAGGCGGGCCAGTTTGCCCCGCTGCGTCGCGCTGAACTGCGTCATCCCCCTAAAGACCTCACCTATGCGCGCGCCGTCAACTTCACTCCGACATTCATCCTGATTGACGAGGGCCAGGAAATCGCACGCCTCGAAGGTTATCCGGGCGAAGATTTCTTCTGGTGGCACATCGAGACCCTGCTTGCCGAAAAAGCAGGCTTTGAAGGGGCCACCCGATAACAACACACGCCTTTTTGCACCTGCAAAAGGTTCCAATACGGTAGAGTTTGGTGTATGCGGCCCCAAACCCTGCGGACAACAACAAAAACGCCGCATCAGGGTTGGTGGTCAGGGACACCCCAAAGGCTCTCTTGACCGCTTTTCAGCGCCCTTCGGATCAAAGGGGCTGTGAAAGGAAGATAAGGGGAACCGCCATGGCACTTCCGGTGTTCACGGACGACATAACAGAAGAAGAAATGGACCGCATGGTGGACAACGCCACCAGTGCGTCGAACTTCCTCAAAGCCATCAGCCACGAAGGCCGATTGATGATCCTCTGTCACCTCGTAAGTGGCGAAAAATCTGTCACCGAACTGGAAGAGCTGATCTCGGCCCGCCAAGCCGCTGTTTCCCAACAACTTTCCCGCCTCCGCCTTGAGGGTCTCGTGATCCCGCGCCGCGAAGGCAAGACCATCTATTATCGATTGGCGGATCACCGACCGCGTCGTATACTGGAAGTGGTCTACGATCTTTTCTGCAACGACGACGATTGATCGCGCATTCGATCTGGACCAGCACACCGGTTTCTTAGGGAGGAGTACCGGCCATGCTGGCAATGCTGGAAACACTGCTTGAAACACTTGGCGACAGCAATCTTGTCGCCCTCTTCGGCTGTCTTGGCGGTATCCTTCTCGGGCTGGCGGCACGTCTGGGCCGATTCTGCACGCTCGGGGCGATCGAAGACCTGCTCTACGGCGGTTCGGACCTGCGCATCAGGATGTGGGGCATCGCCATCGGCATCGCCATCATCGGCAGTTTCGCCCTGATCGGCACAGGCTCACTCGAAGCCGAAACCTCTTTCTACTTCTCTATCCGCTGGATGCCGCTGGCCTCGATCCTGGGTGGCCTCATGTTCGGATACGGCATGGCCCTGTCCGGCAACTGTGGCTACGGCGCCATTGCCCGCCTCGGCGGCGGCGACCTGCGCAGCTTTGTCATTGTCCTCGTGATGGGTGTCTCGGCCTATGTCGTCCTCGCAGGCCCCCTCGCTCCGCTGCGCAACTGGGCTTTTCCCCAGATCGACGTCACCAATCCTGTGCCCCCCGGCATCGCCCACTACACGGGCGCTTGGCTGGGCCTCTCCCCGGTTCCCATCGGCATCACCATAGGCGTTCTGATGATGGTCGCGGCCCTGTGGTCGCGCGAAATGCGCAGCGATTTCAAATCGATCTTCTGGTCCGCCGTCGTGGGCCTTGCCATCGTCTCCGGCTGGGCCGGAAGCCAATGGGTCGCCTCGAACGGCTTTGACGGGCTTCAGGTGGTCTCGCACAGTTTCTCGGCCCCCGTGGGCGAAACCATCCTCTTTGCCATGAACGGCTCGGTCCGGCCGCTGTCCTTCGCCGTCGGCTCCGTCGCCGGCGTTTGGGTCGGGGCCTTTATCGGCTCGATGATCCGTGGCCATTTCCGCTGGGAAGCCTGCGAAGACCCACGCGAACTGCGCCGTCAGATCGTCGGAGCGATGATCATGGGCGCGGGGGCCGTTCTGGCCATCGGCTGCACCGTGGGACAGGGCCTCACCGCCTTTTCGCTGCTGGCAGTCTCCGCCCCCGTCACCTTCATCGCGATCTTTGCCGGGGCCGCGCTTGGCCTGCGCCAGTTGATCGAAGGCTTCCAACCCGCCGAATAATCACGAGGGGCATCCATGCGCCATTTTGACGATCTCTACGCCATTGCCGCGGATCGCAAGGGCGGTCCCGACGCGCTGGAAGACCTGATCCCGCGCCCCGATCCGAACGTCACTGCCCTCCCCGAAGATCGCTGGCTGTCTCTCTTCACCAAGGGCATTTTCCAGGCCGGTTTCAACTGGAAAGTCATTGAAAACAAATGGGAAGGCTTCGAAGAGGCCTTCCACGGCTTTAACGTCGATCGCTGTGCCTTCATGCATGACGAAGACATGGATCGCCTGATGTCGAACACCGCCATCGTGCGAAACGGGCCCAAGATCCGCACCGTGATCGACAACGCCCACTTCCTCCAATCCCTGCGCGAACAGGGCGGTGCCGGACAGGTGATCGTCGGCTGGCCCTCCACCGATTTCATCGGCCTTTTGGAGATGATGAAAAAGAACGGCAGCCGCCTTGGCGGCATGACCGGCCAATATGCCCTGCGCTTTGCCGGACGCGATGCCTTTATCCTGTCACGCGATGTCACCGCCCGCCTGATCGCCGAAGGCGTGGTCGACAAGCAACCGACCTCCAAGACCGCCATGAAATCCGTTCAGGCCGCCTTCAACACATGGATGGACCAGTCCGGACGCGGCCTGACCGAAATCTCCCGCGTACTGGCCTTCACGCTCTAGAATTTGCCGCCTCACCAGCCAGATGCTACCCTCATTTCATTCCAGGAGGGGTTTTCATGACGGTCATTCTGCGTTCTTGGTTGGTGATACTGTGCCTTGCTCTTGCCGCCCCAGCTCTGGCTGAACTCAAATACAATGAAGCCATCATCCCGGCCCGCAAACTGCCTGCCCCGCATGTCAGCCAAAAATCGGTCTTCCTCGGCGTGCCGCACATGCGCCAGAAGCCTTATCTCTGCGTGCCGACATCCAGCGCCATGGTCCTTGCCTACTATGGTGACAAACATAGGCCCACCGATCTCAAGGCACTGGCCGAAGGCCATAAACCCAAAAGCCAGAGGAACCGGAACTTCACCTATTTCGTCGACATGATCCACGCCGTGAAACAGCACGGATATGGTTGGAAGATGCGCACATACCCAAGGACAAACGCAGGTTTTCGCTCAGGCCTAAGTGCAATCAAGGCCAGTCTGCGCAAGCAGCGCCCGGTGCTGATCGACGTCCATCTTGGTCAAGGCCACACCTTTGTTGTCGAAGGCTTCGACGATCAGGAAAAGGTTGTCTTTATCCGCGATCCCGACATCAGCCGCAGCCGCGCACGTAAACTCAGCTACACCAAGTTGCAGCAGGACTGGCACAACCATCGTTTCGGTCCGGGCCGTACCGCCGTTTTCACCTTTCCAAAGTAAGCCCTACTTCTGGATCGTCCGCAGATACTCAAGCAAGGCGGCAAGCGGGCGTGGCGTGGGGGTCAAGGCCCCGTCGTCAGTTTCAACTGGCACCAGATCCCCTTCCAACAGCAGGCCGAACTCCGGCATGCCGTCTTCCTCGGACCGCAGGTACCCGTCAATCTGGCTCAGCACACGGTTGGTCGGAAACACCGCGCCGTTGTTCCGCGCCAGTCGCGTCAGATCCGCCGCACGGGGTGACACGCCGGCAACACCCGTGCCATCCGCCCCGTGACACATGGCGCAATTCGCCTCATAGACCCGCGCGCCGTCGATCTGGTCGGGCATGTCCTGCGGCTGGCACACCGCAACCAGACCCGCCGCAACAACGAGACCTGCCGTAATCTTCATTTCTGCACCTCTTGCAGATAGGCCACGAGATCAGCCACCGCCCCGCTTGTCATGATCGGTTGCCCCGATTGCGTCTTGAGCGCCATGTCACGCCCCTCGAAGAAATGCCCGTAAACCGGCATCGGGCTGCCATGTGACACCAACGGATCGCGCCCGTCGATCCGCTTGATCACCCGCACCAACGGGAACACCCCGTCATTGCCCGCCGCCAACATCGACAGATCGGCTGGTTTGATCACCATGACGCCAGCCATCGGCCCCTGTCCGTCAAGATCCACGCCGTGACAGGCCACGCAGTGTTCATTGTAAAGCAATTCACCGCGCTCTGCCGGTCCGGCATAGGCAACCGAAGCCGCACAGACCGCTGCAAGGCCAAGTCCCATTCCCAATCTCTTGTTCATCTCGCCTCCTCTCGGGGCCTCCCTGGCCCCAATCTACTGTTGCAAGCGTTCCAAATAGTCGACCACCGCCTCAAGCTGCGCATCGGCGGCCGATCCGCGCCCGCCCACTTCGGAAAACTCCGGCATCGCGCCGCTAAAGTGTTCGCCACGCCCCAGCCCTTCGATCGACTGGCGCACCCGAAGGCGCGGAAAAGTGCCGCCATTCTCTGCCGCCAGCACCGTCAAATCCGCTGGCGGGATCAGGAGATGCGCCGCGAAGGGTCCGTCCCCCTGCCCGCGCGCGCCATGACAAGACAGGCAATGCGCGTCATAGGTTGCCTTGCCGGGGCTCCAGACCTGCGCACAGCCCGCAAGCAGAACCCCAAGAAAAACAACAACAAAGCTCCCCAATACCCGTCTCATTGCGGCGGCACCTCCTGCATCGCTTCTGCGATCTTCAGGAAACAGCTTGGCACTGACGCAACGATCTCTCCTTGATACGGATCATATTGAGGTGACATTCCCCAAGGCAACGGCCATGCTCGCCGAAAGGACAAGGGAGGAAACGACGTATGGCTCTCACACCGGCAGACGCGCAGCGGTTTCTCGAGGAGAACTTCGCGCCTTGGGTCAAGGCACTGGATCTCACGATCACTGAAATCACGCGCGACGGCGCCACGCTCACCATGCCAATAACCGAGGATTTGGCCCGCGTTGGCGGCATCATTTCCGGTCAGGCTCTGGCGGCAATGGCCGACACGGCCATGGTCTTTGCCACCTTTGGCCACCTGCAAGAACCCCGCCCCGTGGCAACCACGAACCTTGATACGCAGTTCCTGCGCCCCGGAACCGGCGACACAATTCGGTGCGATGCCGAGATTGTTCGCGCCGGCAAGGCGCTGATCTTCACCCGCGCCACCATGACCGCCCTGCCCTCGGACAAGGTCGTTGCCACTGCCACCGCCACCTTCTTTGTGCCCTGAAACCCGGAGCCTGACATGCCGCCCACCACCATCTATGCCGCGACCATGCTTGCCGCCGGGATCGGCATCCCCGTTCTGGCCGCGCTCAACGCCGCCCTTGGCCAACGCATCGGCGCCCCGATCGCTGCCAGCACCATCCTGTTTCTCGTGGCCCTCACAACAACCGTTGTCGCCCTTTTCCTAAGCGGCACCGCCTCGGCCCTGACGCAGGCCATGACCGCCCCCAAGCATCTGTTTCTCGCCGGTTTTCTGGTGGCGTTCTACGTTTTGTCGATCACCTTCGTGGCCCCCAAGTTCGGGGTCGGTAACGCGGTGTTCTTCGTTCTGCTCGGACAGTTGATCTCGGCCGCCGCCATCGACCACTTCGGCCTGTTCGGCGCACAGATTTCACCCATCTCGCTAAGCCGTGCCGGTGGGATTGGCCTCATGGCCGCGGGGGTATGGATGACGCAACAGGCCTGAACTCAGGCTTCGGTCAGCACTCCGTTCTCAAGCCGCACCGCGCGATCCATCCGCGCGGCCAGGTCAAGGTTATGGGTGGCGATCAGCGCCGCCAACCCGGTCTCGCGCACCAGTTCCATCAACGCGCCGAACACCTGGTCGGAGGTTCCGGGATCAAGGTTGCCCGTCGGCTCGTCCGCCAAAAGCAGCCTTGGCGCGTTCGCCAGCGCCCGACAGAAGGCCACGCGCTGTTGTTCGCCACCAGAAAGCGCCGCAGGACGGTGATCTGCACGCGCTCCAACGCCAACACGATCCAGCAGCATATCGGCCCGTGCGTCCGCCTTGGCGCGGGGCATTCCGTTCGCCAGCTGCGGCAAAACGATGTTTTCACGCGCATTAAATTCGGGCAGCAAGTGGTGGAATTGATAGACAAAACCAATGTCACGCCGCCGTGCCGCCGTGCGCTTGCGATCAGACCGGCCCGACATCACTTCGCCGCCGATCTGCACCTCGCCACTGTCCGGCTGGTCTAGCAATCCGGCGATGTGAAGGAGCGTGGATTTGCCCGCGCCCGACGGCGCAACCAACGCCACAACTTCACCGGCGTTCAGCGTCAACTCCGCGCCCCGAAGCACTTGCACCTCGCCCGGCAACCCCTTGTTATACGCCTTTTCTATGCCCTTGAGGCCCAGAACCACATCACTCATATCGCAGCGCCTCCACCGGGTTCATCCGCGCCGCCCGCCGCGCCGGAAAGATCGTGACCACGAAACTCAGGCCAAGCGACAGGCAAACCGCGCTCAGAACATCGCCGGATTCAAGCTTGGCAGGCAGGTGATAGATACCACGGATAGAGGGATCCCACACACCACCGCCCATCATGTAGTTTACAAAAGCGAACAATGGATCGATGTAGATCGCAAACAGGCATCCAAGGGCCACACCAAGAACCGTGCCAAGAAAGCCCGTGAAGGCTCCGCAAATAAAGAAGACTCTGAGAACAGACCCTTCAGCCAATCCCATGGTGCGCAAAATTCCGATGTCGCGACCCTTGTTCTTTACCAACATTATGAGGCCCGAAACGATATTCATCGCCGCGATGAGAACAAGGATCGACAGGATGATGAACATCACGTTGTCTTCAACCTCCAGCGCCCTCAGAAACCCGCCCGAAGCGTCCCGCCAGGTCCAGATCAGCGTCCGGTCCCCGCCCGCCTGCAACAGGTCGAGCACAAGACGATCCACGTGTTCGGGCTCTTCCACCATGACCTCGATCTCGTCGGCCACGCCATCGCGGTTAAAGAAATTCTGCGCCTCGGCAAAGGGAAGATAAACCCGTGTGCGATCAATGTCATAGCGGCCCGCCGAGAAGATATAGACCACTTCGTAGGCGTTGATCCGGGGCGAGGTGCCAAAGGCGGTTTTCACCCCATTGGGCGAGATCACCTTGATCCGATCCCCGACCAGCACACCCAGTTCCTGCGCCACACCCGAGCCAATCGCTATGCCTTCGCCAAACCGTTCAATATCACCGCGACCCGTGTCAGGGTCCGCAATACGCGGCAGCTCTTTCAGGTTTTCCAACTGGATTCCAAAGACTTCCACGCCGGCGTTACGGTTGCGCAGATTGACCATAACCTGCCCTTTGACCAACGGCGCGGCCCGCGTCACGCCTTCGACCGTGCGCAAGCGTGCTGCCATCCCGTCATAGTCGGCAATGGTACGGTCGATGCGGCCATTCTCGGTCACGACGCCGGATTGATAGACCGTCACATGCGCGTTGGCGCCAAGGATCGTGTCGACAAATTCCGCCCGAAACCCAGAGCGCACGGCCAGGGTCGCGATCAGGGCAAACACCGCCAGCGTGATCCCGATCAGGCTGATCCAGGTCATCACGCTCACGCCACCTTCCGCGCGCCGCGCACGCAGATAGCGCCAGGCAATCATCCACTCGAAAGCGGCAAAGGGGGGTGGCGTCTTGGCCATCGGTTTTCCTGCTCTTTTTCGGGGAACCTGCTGAAATCCCCCTGCAAGGTCAAGCTTTGCAGCGGTTTTGCCGCGCATTCACGCCGATTTCGGCCGATCCGAGTCCGATACGTCACGGTTTCTGTTGCGAAACGGCAATCGCAGGCCCCAGACCATGATCGCCATGCCCAGCATTCCAAGAACAAAGCCCGTCCCGCCGAACACCGCCCCCTCAAAGGTAAACGGCAGGGCCGGCCGAAAATCCTGCCAGGCCTTGCGCGCGATGTCGCCGTCGCTGAACCGGCGCGCATTCAGCGCCCGCGTAAACGGCCCGGCCGTCCGCAGGGTTTCAAGATCCCGCGCCAATCGTTCGCGCCGATCAATGGTTTCCGCCACGGTTTTCGCCCGCGTCGCGCCCATTTCGCCGCCCTGAGCCAGCTCAACAAGGGCTTCACTGCGCCCAAGCCCGAGCGACCGCGCATCCCTGTCGAATTCCTCTACAAAAAGGGTCAACTCATCCACGGCCCCGGCAAGACGCTGGGTATATTGCTGGGCATACTCGGGAAACTGCGACAGCCCCGCCGCCCCACTCAATCCCCCGGCAAGGGCCAAGACACGTCCGATCATGCGTCAAAGCCCAAGACGCGACCGAACCGGCGCCTGCAGGGCAAGGCCCAGCGCGCGGCTGTCCTCTGCCTCAAGGTGGTAGCAATCCGCCGGACTGCCCTGCGCCACGGTGGCCGCATCAAAGAACCCTGTGCCCAGCTCTTCCGCCAACCCCGCAACCACTGGGGCCATCTTGGCGGTCTCTGCCACCTTGGCCTCGGTCACGAAGGGATCATCCCCAAGGCTCACCAGCGGCGGCGAAATCAGCATCACGTCAGGCACATGCGGCTCCGGCAGCCGGTAAGGGTGGCTGCGCACGATCTCGACCAGCCGCATCAGCCCGTCGCGGGCATTCTGCACCGAGAACCCCTCGTAAAGGTCATTGCTGCCCAGCATGATGATCACAAGGTCCAGCGGTGCATGGCTGTGCAACAACGCGGGCAAGATCCGCCCGCCGTTCATATCCGACGAGGCAGAGGGGCGATCATACACCGTCGCCCTGCCGCGCAGCCCTTCGGAAATCACTTCAACCCCGTCCAGACCTTCGGCCAATGCCACCGGCCAGCGACAGTCACGGGGATGCCGCCCGCCCGTATGCGGATCACTGCCCCATGTCAGGCTGTCGCCAAATGCCAGAACCGTTTTCATATCGCACCTCGTCGCGCCGTTTCCGCCACCCTGCAAAGCCCTTGGCAGCCTGTCAATTCGACAAAGAAAAAAGGGGGGCAATTGCCCCCCTTCAATTCCTCTTGCCGAAACAGTGTCGGTATCAGAACCCGCGCACCAAGTGGCCTTCGTAGATGCCCGCAACCTTGGCAACAGCCTGTTCCGGCGTCATCTCTTCGCTCTCGCCGGTCCGGCGGCAGGTCAGCTCCACAACACCGTTCTTGAGACCACGCGGGCCAACGGTGATGCGCCACGGCAGGCCGATCAGGTCCATGGTGGCAAACTTGCCGCCCGCACGTTCCTTGCGGTCGTCATAAAGCGGCTCGAGGCCCAGCGCGGTCAGCGACTTGTAAAGCGCGTCACAGGCGGCATCGGCCTCTTCGTCACCCTGCTTGAGGTTCACGATGCCGCAATGGAACGGCGTGACACCCTCGGGCCAGATGATGCCCTTGTCGTCATGGCTGGCTTCGATGATCGCACCAAGCAGACGCGACACGCCAATCCCGTGCGAGCCCATGTGAACCGGGGTCGGTTTGCCATCGGGGCCCTGAACGGTTGCGCCCAGCGGCTCGGAATACTTGGTGCCGAAATAGAAGATCTGGCCAACCTCGATCCCGCGCGCCACACGGCGGCGTTCCTCGGGGATCGCGTTGAACAGGGCTTCGTCGTGGGTTTCGTCAGTACGCGCGTATTTCGAGGTGAACTCCTCGAGGATCGCGCGGCACTGCTCGTGCGAGTCATAGTCGATCTCGCGGTCGCCAAAGGTCAGGTCGGTGACGGCGCTGTCATAGAAGACCTCGGATTCACCGGTTTCCGCCAGCACAAGGAACTCGTGGGTGTCATCGCCACCAATCGGGCCGGAATCAGCTCGCATCGGGATCGCCTGAAGGCCCATGCGTTCGTAGGTCCGCAGGTAGCTCACAAGGTGACGGTTGTAGGCGTGCAGCGCGTCTTCCTTGGTAAGGTCAAAGTTGTAGCCGTCCTTCATATAGAATTCGCGGCCCCGCATCACGCCGAAACGCGGGCGGATCTCGTCGCGGAATTTCCACTGGATCTGGTAGAGGGTCAGCGGCAGGTCTTTGTACGACGACACGTGGCTGCGGAAGATGTCGGTCACCATCTCTTCCGCGGTCGGCGTATAAAGCATGTCGCGGCCATGGCGGTCCTGCATACGCAGCATTTCCTGGCCATAATCGTCGTAACGGCCCGATTCACGCCACAGGTCGGCACCTTGCAGGATCGGCATCTGGATCGGCACGTGACCGGCACGCACCTGCTCTTCGTGAACGATGTTCTCGATCTTGCGCAGGACCTTGAACCCCAACGGCAGCCAGGAATAGATGCCGGCGGATTGCTGTTTGATCATGCCGGCACGCAGCATGTAACGGTGGCTCACGATCTGCGCCTCGGCGGGCGTTTCTTTCAGAACGGGCAGAAAATAACGGCTGAGGCGCATGTGGGCTCCATCTGCGAGTGTCTCTTGGGTCTGCACCCGTTTATGGCTTTGCGCCCTGCCAGACAAGAGCGCAAAACACAGCGCAGCCCGTGTCGCAGCGCGCTACCCGTCGTCCGCCCCGATCAACGCGGCATAAGAGGCCTCGTCAAACGGCAACCTCTTGCCCGCCTTGACGTCAAACAGGCTGCGTTCGACCGTTGTCAGCTCGCCCATGTAGACATGAAACCCGTTGCAGGGCACCGCGCTGACACAGGCCACCGAATGAATGGCGCTTGGCCCGATCGACAAGACATCCCCCGGCCCCAGCACCACATCCGAACTCTTGCGCAAACCGCCTTCACCGTCGGCCTCGTAGAAATTGTTGCGCTCCTGCCCGCGGAAGACGCCGATTACCGCCGACATCTGGTGGTCATGCGCCGGCACCATCTTGCCGGGGTCGAAATGCGCGTACCAGATCGACACGGTGTCATCCTCGAACAGCACCACGTCCTTGCCGTAATGCGGAACCGCCGCGGCAAGAAGGTCGGGATCGGCCACCACCTCTTCGATGATCGCCCGCACCCTGCGCGGAGCATCCTCGCCTGCGGCCGCGTCGCGCAACCGGTCAACCATCGCGTCGATATCAAAGCTCTCGTTCATGCGTCTCTCCCTCGCCCGTTTCCGCAGACCACCATGCCACCCTCGCCCCGTCTTGTCTTCACGCGACATCACAGGACGGTGATTGCACTCATCCAACTGCCAAATGCCGCCGTAACCTTCGCACATGCAAACCGCATGGGGATTTCAACGGAGAGGACCAAACATGATCCGCAAACTCAGCATCGCCACCGCATTCGCAGCCATGACCGCCACCGCGGCAAGCGCCGCAGGCACCATTGTCGACATCGCCGCCTCGGACGATCGCTTCTCGACCCTCGTCGCCGCCGTCTCGGCCGCCGGTCTGGTCGACACCCTGCAAGGCGAAGGCCCCTTCACCGTCTATGCCCCGGTCAACGATGCCTTTGCCGCCCTTCCTGAAGGGACGGTGGAAACCCTTCTCAAGCCCGAGAACAAGGGCCAGCTGACCGACATCCTGCTTTATCACGTGGATGACCGCAAACTGGCCGCAGGTGACATCCCGGCAGGGTCCACCTACTTCAAGCCGGTTCTGGCGTCGGAACGCCTGTGCATCACCAAAGGGTCCGACGGCGTTGCCATTGCCGATGGTACCGGCTCAAGCGCCAATGTGATCATCGCAGACATCAAGGCCGACAATGGCGTGATCCACGTGATCGACAAAGTCCTGCTGCCCGGCAGCCGCCCAGCCTGCCACTGAACCAGACACAAATCCAGACCAAGGCCCGCCCCTTCGGCGGGCCTTCTTTTTTCACCGCCCCCTTGAACTGACGCGACAGGTGCGCAATGTCTGAAACACGTTCAGTTTAAGAGGTAATTCATGGCCCTGCCGATCCGCGATCAGATGAAATACTGGGGTTTGGCCCTTGCAATCTTCATGTTGGCGCTCTGGTTCCTGGGCGACATCATGCTGCCCTTCATCCTTGGCGGCGCCATTGCCTATTTCCTTGACCCCGTGGCCGACCGCCTCGAAGACATGGGGCTCAGCCGCGTTGGTGCAACTGTCCTGATCACGCTGCTGGCAATCCTCCTGTTCGTCGTTGCCGTGCTGGCCGTTATCCCGACGCTCGTGCAGCAGCTTGTCTCGCTGTTCAACATGGCCCCCGACATCGCCCGCGATCTGCAAAACTTCCTGACCACGCGCTTTCCCGAAATCCTCCAGCCCGACTCTGCCATTCATCAGACCCTCCTGAACCTGGGGCAGGCGATTCAAGAGCGTGGCGGACAATTGCTTCAGGGCGTGCTCTCCGGGGCGATGTCGCTGCTCAACGTGGTGATGCTCCTCGTGATCGTGCCGGTTGTCGCCTTCTACCTGCTGCTTGACTGGGACAACATGATCGCCGAGATCAATCGCCTCCTGCCGCTGGATCACGCCCCGATCATCCGCAAACTCGCGGACCAGGTCGATCACACGCTGGCCTCGTTCATTCGCGGCATGGGTACCGTCTGCCTGATCCTTGGAACCTACTATGCCGTTGCCCTGATGCTGGTGGGCTTGCAATTCGGCCTTGTTGTGGGTGCCTTTGCCGGCCTGATCACCTTCATTCCCTACGTGGGCGCCATCCTCGGCGGTGCCCTCGCCATCGGCCTCGGCCTGTTTCAGTTCTGGGGCGACTGGGTCTCGCTCGGCCTCGTGGCCGGTATCTTCGTGATTGGTCAGGTGGTCGAAGGCAACATCCTGACCCCCAAACTGGTCGGCTCCTCCGTTGGCCTGCACCCGGTCTGGCTGATCTTCGCCCTGTCCGTGTTCGGCGCGCTGTTCGGCTTTGTCGGTATGCTGGTCGCGGTTCCCGTCGCGGCCTCCATCGGGGTACTGGCACGTTTCGGCGCCGAGCGGTATACCGAGTCGCGGCTCTACAAGGGCCTCGCCGGAAAACAACCAGACGAATAACATGGCAGAGCAGCTGAACCTTACCCTACCGGTCCGAACCGCGTTGGGACGTGACGATTTCTTCGTCAGCCCGGCCAACGCGATGGCATTGGGACTGGTCGATATGTGGCCCGACTGGCCCGGTGGCAAACTTGTGCTGTCCGGCCCCGCCGGGTCGGGCAAAACCCACCTTACCCACGTATGGGCCGGGATCAGCAATGCGCGCATCGTGCCTGCGACCTCGCTGCCGGATCAGGATATTCCGGCGCTCGCCACCGGCCCTGTCGCGGTAGAAGACGTGCACCTGATCGCAGGCGACAAAGCCGCCCAGGATGCCCTGTTTCACCTGCACAACCTCGTGCTGGCCGAACGCCATACCCTGCTTCTGACTGGCGCGGGCGAGCCGAAACACTGGGGCCTCACCCTGCCAGACCTCATGAGCCGGATGCAGGGCACCACCGTCGCCGCGCTGGACCAGCCCGATGACACCCTGCTGACCGTGGTCATGGCCAAGATGTTCAACGACCGGCAACTGACCCCACCGCCAGACACCCTGCCCTTCCTGATCAAGAACATGGACCGCTCCTTCGAAGCCGCCCGTGATCTCGTTGAGCGCCTCGACACCCTCTCGCTCAGCGAAAAGCGCCCAATAACCCGCGCTCTGGCCCGTCGCGTTCTGGAAGAACGCTGACCGACTGGCTCCCGCGTCTGGACTTCCTGCGATTTCAGGCAGATAGTGTCATCTCTCCGTTACCGGTTGATGACATAGACACCCCATGACTTACGCAGACTTCCTGAAATCCGATTTTCCCGCCCCCGTCGAGTTGCAAGATGTTGACCTGACTGGACCGGGCCGCTTCTACAACCGCGAACTCAGCTGGCTGGGATTCAACTGGCGTGTTCTGGAAGAATCCGAAAACCCGCGTGTCCCGCTCCTCGAACGTCTGCGTTTCCTGTCGATCTCGGCCACCAACCTTGACGAATTCTACACCGTCCGCGTCGCCGGCCTGCGTGAACTGGTGCGTGAAGGCAATTCGCACCCCGCCCAGGACGGCCTGACGCCGGCCGAACAGCTGGTGCTGATCAACGAAGACGCCCGCAACCTGCTCCAGAAACAGCAGGAAATGTACGGCCGCCTGCGCGCCGAAATGGAAGCGGAAAACATCGTCATCCTCGACCACAAGTCGATCACCGAAGACGACAAACCCTTCCTTGCCGACGTGTTCCTCAACAAGGTGTTCCCGGTTCTGTCGCCGCTCGCCATCGACCCGGCACACCCCTTCCCCTTCATTCCCAACCTCGGCTACTCGCTCGCCCTCCAGCTTGAGCGCAACAAGAACAAATCCTCGCTGAAGGCCCTGCTGCCGATCCCCCACCAGATCGACCGCTTCATCTTCCTCCCCTCTGCCGAAGGCACCACCCGCGCCCTGCCGCTGGAAGAACTGCTGCTTCTGCACCTCGACAGCCTCTTCCCCGGCTACAAGGCCAAGGGTCACTGCTCTTTCCGCGTCCTGCGCGACAGCGACCTCGAAGTCGAAGACGAGGCCGAAGACCTCGTGCGCGAATTCGAAGTGGCGCTGAAACGTCGCCGCCGGGGCGAAGTGGTGCGCATGAAGCTTTCCGCCGATGCGCCAAAGGCCCTGCGCTCGCTGATCATGGAAGAGCTGCACGTGCGCGATGACGAGGTGGTCGAGATCGACGGCATGATCGGCCTCGCCGACCTGAGCGAACTGGTCCTCGACGAACGCCCGGACCTGCTGTGGCCCTCCTTTGCGCCGCGCGTTCCCGAGCGCGTACAGGATTTCGACGGCAACATGTTCGCCGCCATCAGCCAGAAGGACATGCTGCTGCACCACCCCTACGAGACCTTCGACATGGTGGTGCGCTTCCTGCAACAGGCGGCCCGCGATCCGAACGTGGTGGCGATCAAGCAGACCCTCTATCGCACCTCCAAGAACTCACCCATCGTCGAGGCCCTCTGCGAAGCGGCGGAAGACGGCAAATCCGTCACCGCGCTGGTGGAACTCAAGGCCCGCTTCGACGAGGCCGCCAACATCCACCAATCACGCCGCCTTGAACGCGCCGGCGCGCATGTGGTTTACGGCTTCACCGACTGGAAGACCCACGCCAAGATCTCGACCGTGGTGCGCCGCGAAGGCGACCAACTGGTCACCTACACCCACTACGGCACCGGCAATTACCACCCGATCACCGCCAAGATCTATACCGACCTCAGCTTCTTCACCTGCGATACCGACCTTGGCCGCGACGCCACCAAGGTGTTCAACTACCTCTCCGGCTATGTGGAGCCCGAAAAGCTCGATAACCTCGCGATTTCGCCCCATTCGCTGAAATCGCGCCTGATCGAAAAGATCGACGCCGAGATCGAACACGCCAAGGCTGGCAGGCCCGCGGAAATCTGGGCCAAGATGAACTCGCTCATCGAACCCGAGGTGATCGACGCTCTCTACAAGGCCTCGCAAGCGGGCGTGAAGATCAGCCTCGTGATCCGCGGCATCTGTGGCCTGCGTCCCGGCATCAAGGGCCTGTCGGAAAACATCCGCGTCAAATCCATCGTCGGGCGCTTCCTCGAACACTCGCGCATCGTCTGTTTCGGCAACGGCGAGGGCCTGCCCTCGAAAAAGGCCAAGGTCTATATTTCCTCCGCCGACTGGATGGGCCGTAACCTCAACCGTCGCGTCGAAACCCTTGTCGAGATCAAGAACGCCACCGTGAAAGCCCAGATCGTAAGTCAGGTGATGGCCGCGAATCTGGCCGACGTAGCCCAAAGCTGGGTCATGAACGCCGATGGCAGCTTTGATCGCGCCGAAGTTCCTGAAGGTGAATTCGCGTTTAATTGCCACAGGTTCTTCATGGAATACCCTTCCCTGTCTGGCCGTGGCTCGGCCGGTGCCTCGGATGTTCCCAAGCTGACCCACACCAACGATTGACCCACACCGGCCACTGCCGATAATGGGACGCACCAACAGTCTTGGGATGGAATATGGACGGGAATACTGACCCCGCAGGCGACTGGGGGCCCTTTGGCCGGCCCCTGTTCAATGACGCATCTGCCCGCGCCCTGTCGCGCGTCGGCGTCGTGGATGTCGGTTCAAACTCGGTGCGTCTCGTCGTGTTCGACGGCGCCGCCCGAAGCCCCGCCTATTTCTACAACGAAAAGATCATGTGTGCCCTTGGCGCGGGTCTGTCCGAAACCGGACACCTCAACCCCGAAGGCCGCGCCCGCGCCCTCTCGGCCATCCGCCGCTTTCAGGAAATCGCCCGTCAGATCTGCCACGGCGACCTGACCGCCGTTGCCACCGCCGCCGTCCGCGAAGCCAGCGATGGCCCCGATTTCTGCGAAGAAGTTCTGCGCGAAACCGGCCTCAATATCCACGTGATCGACGGCCAGGAAGAGGCCCGCCTCTCGGCGCAGGGCGTACTGCTTGGCTGGCCCGGCTCTTACGGTCTGGTCTGTGACATTGGCGGCTCCTCGATGGAACTGGCGGAAATCAACGACGGCAAGGTCGGCCGCCGGGTGACCTCGGCGCTCGGGCCCCTCAAGCTGCGCGACATCAAGGGCGGCAAGAAAGGCCGCCGCGCCTATATCAACGACACGCTGGACCAGCTCAAGGAAACCATGGGCTCGCAGCGCAACCGCCTGTTCCTTGTCGGCGGCTCTTGGCGCGCCATTGCCCGGATCGACATGGAGCGTCGCGGCTATCCCCTGCGCGTCCTGCACGAATACCGGATGAGCGCCTCGGCGATTTCTGCCACGGCAAAATACATCAAGCAACACGACCTTGAAGAACTGCGCCAGCGCTGCGGGGTCTCTGCCTCGCGTATGGCACTGGTGCCGCTTGCCATCGACGTCCTCAAGGGTGTCGTGCGCCGCTTCAAACCCTATGACATCGCCGTAAGCTCCTATGGCATCCGCGAAGGCATGCTGTATGAGCAGATGCCCGACGCCCTGCGCCAGCGCGATCCCCTGATCGAATCCTGCCGCTTTGCCGAAGCCAAGGACGCCCGCCTCCCCGGTTTTGGCAAATCGCTCTACAAGTTCGTGTTGCCGCTGTTCGCCAACCAGCCGGAAGAACAAAAGCGCCTCGTCAAAGCGGCCTGCCTGCTGCATGACGTAAGCTGGCGCGCCCACCCCGACTATCGCGCCGAAGTCTGTTTCGACAACGCCACCCGCGCCAACCTTGGCGGCATGCGCCATTCGGAACGGATTTTCCTCGGCCTTGCCCTGATGCACCGCTACCGCAACAAGCGCGAAGGCACACGGTTCGAGAACCTGTTCGAGCTTCTGGACGAGAAAACCCTCACCCGCGCCGAGGTTCTGGGTAAGGCCATGCGCTTTGGTGCCATGCTCTGGATGGACAGTTCCGCGGATATGGGCACGATGAAATGGCGCCCCAAAAAGCGGCATCTCGAACTGACGCTGCCCGCCTCGGCCGAACCGCTCTTTGGCGAAGTGGCCAAGGCGCGCCTGCAATCCCTCGCTGACGCGCTTGAGGCCGAAACCTTCGTGAAAATCCGCAAGGCCTAGGGGCAAAACCCGCACCGTCGCAATACCGACGTAATACCGACGCGATACATATGCCCGGTTTTACAGGTCCACCGCCCCGTCTTCCGTCCCCGTCTCGGGGGCCGGCTCGGGCTGTTTGCGGCGGATGATAATGTCTCCGTTCGGCAGCATTTCAGGCGGGTGATAGACGCTCCAGTCCTCGACCTCCGCCATCAGCTCCGCCAGCGCCGGCCCCATTTCCTCGGCAAACTGGCGCAGCGCGGGGCCTGCCTCCTCGGCCAGTGTCCCCAACTCGTCCAACGCCGGTTCCATCTGGTCCATCAGACCTTCGAAAAACAGCAAAGCGCCCCGCTCCATCAGGGTTAACCCGCTGTCTTCGCTTCCATTTTCGGCCTGCTCCTCGGCCCAGACTGGGCCCGCAGCAAGGCAGGCACATATTGCAATAACCAGTGGTTTCATACGTGTCATGTGGGGATCCTCCCGCGACAATGCAAAGCTCAGATATCCAGATCCAATGTAACAGGGAAATGATCCGATGCCGCAAGAAGCGCCTCACGCAACTCGGGCACGGACCAGCAGTCATGGTCGTTGAACGGATGCCAGATACGCCATTCCGGCGCCCGCCCCCGAAGGTCCTGGGACACCATCACATAATCCAGCAACGCCTGTAAGTATTTCTTTTCCTTCGACAAATAGAACCGCGAGGTGGAAATCGCCGTTCCCAACTTCGATCTCAACGCCGCCCGCGCATGGGGATCGAACAGACAGGGGCCACCCTCTTCTCCCATGATGATCTCGACCGAAGATCGCCCGAAAAGATGTTCGTATTCATCCAGCCCCGGACCGTCGTTCAAATCCCCCAGCACCATCAACGGCTCTCCCGCCGCCAGATGCTGCTCGACCCGCCGCCGCAGCCAGATCGCCTGCGCCAGTTGCTTGCGGCGATTGGCAATCGACATGCGCATCACCTCGTCCCGCCCCCGCGCCCCGTGCGGTGCCTTGGATTTCAGATGCGCCCCGATCAGCCGCAGATCAAATCCCTTGGCGGTGCGCAACGCCACCTCCAAGGGGGGCTTGGAAAACCGCACCATGTCTTCGGTCGCATCAATGTCGAGATCGATCCGGAACACCCCGTCAAACCGCGGCGCGTCTGTGGCCCCCTTCTTGCCGGTCTCCTGCCCAATCGGGTCATGCCGCGCCGTGACGGCATCCGGATCGTACAACAGCGCAATCTCCTGCTGGGTGTCATTCCCGAACCCCAGCAACGCCTTGCGCGCCCGCAGATCAAAAGCCGCAGCAAATGTCTCAAGCGCCTGAACTGTCGACCTTTTTCCGTTCTGGTCGGGCGCTTCCACCACCACGATCACATCCGCATCCAGCGCCGTGAAGACAATGCCCAGCGCCTCGATCTGCTGCGCCCGCTTGATGTCGTGACGGCCCGACCAGCCATCGTCCATCAACAGGTGACCATGATCATCAAACAGATTGTTGAACCACTCGACGTTATACGTCGCAAAGCGCATCAGGCCGCCGCCCCGTTGATCTCGTCCCAGGCGCGGTTGATGTCGATCATCTTCTTTTCGGCAAGGCGGATCGCCTCTTCCGGTACCCCGCGGGCAATCATGCTGTCAGGATGGGTCTCACGCACCAGACGCCGCCAGACCTTGCGGATTTCGGAAATCGGCGTCTCGGGGGATACGCCCAAGACCGAATAGGGATCGGGTTCCGCATCCGGCACGAACCGCGCCCGCATCGCAACAAACTCATTCTCGGCCATGCCGAAAATCTCGGCCACCCGCCCAAGGAACACATCCTCGTTCGGATGATAGGTGCCGTCCGCCATCGCGATGTGGAACAACCCTTCCATCAGGTCGCAGTAACAACTGTGCTCTTCGCCGAACAACCCCTTGATACGAAGGGCATATTCTTCAAAACCCGCCACATCCTGACGGGCGAGATTGAACACGCGCGCCGCACCGGCCTCATCTTCGCGGGCAATCTGGAAAACCTCGCGAAAGGCTGTCACCTCGTCTCGCGTTACCAAGCCATCGGCCTTGGCCATCTTCGCGCCGAGCGCCACAACCGCGATTGCAAAGGCAACCGAACGCTCAGGCGGTGTTTTCAACCGCTCGAAAACCTCCGAGAGGCTCTCGCCCTTGGTCAGGGCAGCAATGGCATCTGATATTCGCGTCCAAATCGACATGGCACCAACTTAAACCCTGTCCGTGACAATGTCAGGACATCCTCAAAGAATTTTCTGCATCAGCACAAGGTCCATCCAGCGCCCGAATTTGCGCCCGACCTCGGGCATCCGCCCAACCTCTTCAAAGCCTAGTGCAGAATGAAAGGCGATGCCTGCGGCATTCTCGCCCCCGATCCCCGCGACAAGCACATGAACACCGTTCGCACGCGCCACTTTCTCAATCGCCCGCATCAAGGCACGCCCCGCCCCGTGCCCACGGGCCGCCGGATCAAGGTAAATGGTGTGTTCCATGCTCTGTGCATATCCGATCCCGCCGCGAAACGGACCATAGGTCGCGAAACCGATGAGTTGTCCTTCATCTTCCGCCACGCGCACCGCCGTCCCGCGTTCCGCGATCATGCGTACTATCTCGGCATCCGATTTCTCGACCGAGTTGAACGTGCTGACCCCGTCCGAGATTTCCCGGTTCCAGATCGCGGCAATGGCCCACGCGTCCTTTGGCGCTGCCTGCCGGATATTCATAGCAACACCCGCGTGCCATGCGGCGTGTCAAAGGTTGCCCGCATCTCCGGCGCGCCTTCGGTAAAGACAACGCGCGCATCGTCCAGCGGCAGCACCGCGCGCAGCCACGCCGCCTCGGGATGGGCCACTTCGAACCGGGTCAACCGGCACCCCGAAGACGGCAGGCTCTCACCGGGGATCTTGTCCACCTGCCACTCGATCAGGGCCGGAAAGCCCCCGTCGCAGGGCAGAATCCCATCCTCCGGCACCGCCATCAGCCAGCGCAGGTCTCCCCGCGTCAGCGCCACCGGTTGCCCCGCACCTTCCGGCAGATCGCGCAGGCTTGCCTCCAGATCATCGACCCGACAAATCCAGTTGCCGATCCGCGGCGCACCCGCGAACTGATCCAGATCGAACCACCGCGCATATCCAAGGGGCGCGGCATCGGGATCAATGGCGATCGCCTCAAGGTACAACCCCTCTTCCAGCCCGATCAGGCGGTTGTGGGTGCCAAAGTGTACGTGCTGTCCACCCAGCCCCATTTTCACGCCCAACGCCTCTTCCACATGCGCCACCGCCGCCTCAAGCTTTTCTCCGGCCACGGCCAAATGGTCAAAAATCATCGAAATCCCCAATCTTTGGTATTGTCAGCGGCCCTTTGCGCACCATCTGGAGCTATGATGACCATTTAACTCAGGAAATGAAATGCTGATCGCCGCGATTGACCGCTTTTTCAAACACGAAGCAGCGGGGGGTATCCTCCTCATGCTTTCTGCCGTGCTTGCCATGTTGGTGGCCAACTCCGCTCTTGCCCCGTCCTATAACTTCATTCTCGACACGATGGGCGCCATCACGATGAATGGCAAGGGCATCGAGAAGCCCATGATCCTCTGGATCAACGACGGCCTCATGGCCGTGTTCTTTTTCCTGATTGGTCTCGAGCTGAAACGGGAAATCCTTGAAGGCAAGCTCAAGAACCCGCGCGACGTCATCCTTCCAGGTGCGGCGGCCGTGGGCGGCATGGCCCTTCCCGCCCTGATCTTCGTGGCCTTGAACTGGAACAGCCCTGAAACCCTGACCGGCTGGGCCATTCCGGCGGCCACCGATATCGCCTTTGCCCTTGGCATCCTCGCCCTTGTCGGCGCACGGGCTCCGGCTCCTCTCAAGGTCTTTCTACTGACACTGGCCATCCTCGACGACATTGGCGCAATCCTCATCATCGCCTTGTTCTACACCGCCAATCTCAAGGTGCATTTCCTTGGCATGGCGCTGATCCCGCTGGTGGCGATGTTCATCCTGAACCAGATGAAGATCCACCGCATTGCGCCCTTCATCCTGCTGGGCATCGTGCTCTGGGTTCTGGTGCTGAAATCCGGCGTCCACGCCACCTTGGCCGGTGTTGTCGCCGCCTTCTTCATTCCGCTCTACGACCGCTGGGGCAAATCCCCGCTGCACTCGCTCGAGCATGGCCTGACGCCCTATGTGTATTTCTTCATCGTGCCCGTCTTCGCCTTCGCCAACGCGGGCGTCGTGCTTGGCGACATCTCGATCGAGGCGCTGGCCCAGCCGCTGCCGCTTGGCATCATCCTCGGCCTTGTGATCGGCAAGCAGATCGGTGTCTTCGGCATGACCTGGCTGATCGTCAAAACCGGCGCGGCGCAGCTGCCGCATGGGGTGAACTGGCGCCATATCTATGGCGTGGCCTGTCTGGCCGGTATCGGCTTTACCATGTCGCTCTTTATCGGCGGGCTGAGCTTTGCCGACCCCGATCTGATGAACCAGACCCGCCTTGGCGTTCTCGGTGGCTCCCTGATCTCGGGCATCCTTGGCTATGCGCTGCTGGCCTGGCCAAGCACCAAGGAAGCCACGCAACCAGCGGAATAAACAAAAAACGCGGCCCCAATCGGGGCCGCGTTCATGTCTGGAGCTTGAAACCTGATATCAGGCGCGGGTTTCGCGGATGATGTTCAGAATGTCCTGGGCCGCTTCGGGAATGTTGGTGCCCGGACCAAAGATCGCCTTAACGCCAGCGTTTTTCAGGAAGTCATAGTCCTGCTGCGGAATAACGCCGCCACAGATCACGATGATATCTTCGGCATCCTTTTCCTTCAGAGCCTCGATCAGCTGCGGAGCCAGCGTCTTGTGGCCGGCAGCCTGGCTCGAGATACCAACAACATGCACGTCGTTGTCCACCGCATCCTGCGCCGCTTCGTCCGGCGTCTGGAACAGCGGGCCCACGTCCACGTCGAAACCGATGTCGGCAAATGCGGTTGCGATGACCTTGGCACCACGGTCGTGACCGTCCTGCCCCATCTTCACAACAAGCATACGCGGACGGCGGCCCTCGGCCTCGGCAAAGTCCTCGACCGACTTCTGGATCGCGGCAAAGCCTTCGTCCCCTTCGTAGGCGGCGCCATAGACACCGGCCAGGGTCTTCACTTCGGCGCGGTGGCGGCCGAACTCTTTTTCCATAGCCATGCTGATTTCCCCAACAGATGCCCGCGCACGCGCTGCCTCGACAGCGGCGGCAAGCAGGTTGCCCCCCTCTTTGGCCACGCGGGACAGCTCATCCAGAGCCGCCGTGCAGGCCGCGTTGTCGCGCTCGGCGCGGATCTTCTCAAGCCGCGCAACCTGTGCCTCGCGTACAGCGACGTTGTCCACGTCAAGGATGTCGATCACATCCTCTTTTTCCTTGCGGTACTTGTTGACGCCCACGATGACTTCGTCGCCACGGTCGATCATCGCCTGACGGGTCGCTGCCGACTCTTCGATGCGCAGCTTGGGCATGCCGCTGGCAACAGCCTTGGTCATGCCACCCATTTCCTCGACCTCTTCCATCAGGGCCCAGGCTTTTTCAATCAGGTCGTTGGTCAGGCTCTCGACATAGTAAGAGCCAGCCAGCGGATCGACCACGTTGGTGACGCCGGTTTCTTCCTGCAGCACAAGCTGGGTGTTCCGTGCGATCCGTGCCGAGAAATCGGTCGGCAGGGCAATCGCCTCGTCCAGCGCGTTGGTGTGCAGCGACTGGGTACCCCCCAGAACCGCCGAAAGGGCTTCGTATGCGGTCCTGATAACGTTGTTGTAGGGATCCTGCTCCTGAAGCGACACACCCGATGTCTGGCAGTGGGTCCGCAGCATCTTGGAACGCTCGTTCTTGGCGCCGAATTCGGTCATCACGCGGTGCCACAGGGTCCGCGCGGCGCGCAGTTTGGCGGCTTCCATGAAGAAGTTCATGCCGATGGCAAAGAAGAACGACAGGCGACCGGCAAACTTGTCCACGTCCATGCCCGCGTTCATCGCCGCGCGCACGTATTCACGACCGTCCGCCAGCGTGTAGGCCAGTTCCTGGACAAGGTTCGCACCCGCTTCCTGCATGTGATAGCCGGAGATCGAGATCGAGTTGAACTTGGGCATCTCGTTCGAGGTGTACTCGATGATATCCGAAATGATCCGCATCGAGGGTTCGGGCGGATAGATATAGGTGTTGCGCACCATGAACTCTTTCAGAATGTCGTTCTGAATGGTGCCCGCGAGGACCGATTTGTCGTGCCCCTGCTCTTCACCGGCGACGATGAAGTTCGCCAGGATCGGGATCACGGCGCCGTTCATCGTCATCGAGACCGACACCTTGTCGAGCGGAATACCGTCAAACAGGATCTTCATGTCCTCGATGCTGTCGATGGCCACACCCGCTTTACCGACGTCGCCCACCACGCGCGGGTGATCCGAGTCATAGCCACGGTGCGTCGCAAGGTCGAAGGCCACCGAAACGCCCTGCTGACCCGCAGCAAGGTTGCGACGGTAGAAGGCGTTCGATTCCTCGGCGGTCGAAAAGCCCGCGTATTGGCGGATCGTCCAGGGACGACCGGCATACATGGTGGCCTTCACACCACGGGTGAACGGGCCGAAACCGGGCAGCGTGCCCATGTGGTCAAGGTTCTCGGTGTCTTCCGCCGTATAGAGCGGCTTGACCTCGATCCCTTCCAGCGTATTCCAGTTCAGGTCTTCCAGCGGGCGGCCACGAAGCTCTTTCTCCGCAAGCGCCGACCAGTCTTCTTTCTTGGTCATATCCCAGTCCTCTTGATCTCACCCAATCCGCACCGGATCAGGGTCGCTTTCCACTATGAAATGCCTGAACGCGGCCTATATTGAACATGACAGGAGACCTCTCATGCGCCGCTTGGCATTTGTTTTGATTGCATTTCTCGGGCTTCCGGCCTTTGCAGCGGAAACCGCTGAAACCGCGCCGGACCCGTTGTTCGTCGACGGCACCGCTGTGCCGACCGACATGTATCTCTGGCAAAAACGCGTCATCGTCGTGTTTGCCGACAGCACCGCCGACCCGCGGTTCTCGCAACAGATCGCCCTTCTCGAAGCATTGCCCGAAGAGCTGCGTGAACGCGACGTGGTGGTTCTGACAGATGCCGATCCTGCGGCCAAATCCGCCCTGCGCAAGAAACTGCGCCCGCGCGGCTTCATGATGGTGCTGATGGCCAAGGACGGCACAGTGTACCTGCGCAAACCCCTACCATGGAACGTCCGCGAAATCTCGCGTTCCATCGACAAACTCCCACTGCGCCAGCAGGAAATCCGGGACCGGCGCACCGCTCCCGAACAATGATACGAGCGCGCCGAGGCACGGGCGGGCACATGGCCCTCCCGCAAACCCATGATATCGGCGCGCATCAACATCGTCTTATTCGAACTCCAGGATCACGTCGTCCACGGCAAGGCTGTCGCCCGCTGCGGCGTTGATCTTCGAGACAATACCCTTCTTCTCGGCGCGCAGGATGTTTTCCATCTTCATCGCCTCGACGGTGCAGAGCGCCTGCCCCTCCTGAACTTCGTCGCCCACTTCCACGTCGACCTTAACGATCAGACCCGGCATCGGGCAGAGCAGCATCTTCGATGTATCCGGCGGCAGTTTCTCCGGCATCAGCTTGGCCAGTTCGGCCTGACGCGGGGTGCGCACGTGCACCTTGAGGTCCGCACCACGGCTGCGGATGCGGAAACCGCCCGAGATCTTGCCGACCTTCAGAACCAGCGTCTCGCCGTTCAGCGTCAGCTCGGCAAGTTGGTCACCCGGCGTCCAGTCCGAGGCCACACGCATCGACGAACCGTCGTCGAAGGTCACGGTCGAACCATCATGATCCGCGTCGATGTGAACGGCAAAGTCCGAACCTTGCAGCGTCACAACCCACTCGGTGCCAACGCGGCGCTCGTGGTTGTCCATGCGGCCCGACACGCGGGTGCGGCGGATTTCGGCGACGCGGTGCATGGCTGCGGCAGCGGCCGCCACCTTGCGCAGGGTCTCTTCCGGCAGCTCAACGCCTTCGAAACCCTCGGGATATTCTTCCTCGATGAAGGCGGTGGTCATGTCACCCGAGATGAACTTGGGGTGATCCATCACGGCGCTGACGAAAGGCAGGTTGTGACCGATGCCTTCCAGCTCGAAACCGTCCAGCGCGTTGCGCATCGCCTCGATGGCCTCGTCACGGGTCGGGGCCCAGGTACACAGCTTGGCGATCATCGGGTCATAGTACATCGAGATCTCGCCGCCTTCGTAGACGCCGGTATCGTTGCGTACGGCGAACCCGTCACCCTTGGAGGCGTCATCAGCCCACTTGTCGTTCTCCAGCATCGGGCCAGCCGCGATTTCCGCCGGCGGGCGGTAGCGGGTCAGACGGCCAATCGACGGCAGGAAGTTGCGATAGGGATCTTCCGCGTAAACACGGTTCTCGATGGCCCAACCGTTGATGCCCACATCTTCTTGCGTGATCGAAAGCGGCTCACCGTTGGCCACGCGGATCATCTGTTCGACAAGGTCCACACCGGTGATCAGTTCGGTCACGGGGTGTTCCACCTGCAGGCGGGTGTTCATTTCGAGGAAGTAGAAGTTCTTGTCACCGTCGACGATGAATTCCACGGTACCGGCCGAGGTATAGCCCACGGCCTTGGCCAGCGCGACCGACTGTTCGCCCATGGCTTTGCGGGTGGCTTCGTCAAGGAAGGGCGACGGCGCTTCTTCGACAACTTTCTGGTTCCGACGCTGGATCGAGCATTCACGCTCGTTCAGGTAGATGCCGTTACCGTGTGCATCGCAGAGCACCTGGATTTCGATGTGGCGCGGTTGGGTAACGAACTTTTCGATGAAGATACGGTCGTCACCGAACGAGTTTGCGGCTTCGTTCTTTGACGATTGGAATCCTTCGCGGGCTTCCTGATCGTTCCATGCAATCCGCATCCCCTTACCGCCACCACCGGCAGAGGCCTTGATCATCACCGGATAGCCGATCTCGTTCGAGATTTTCACGGCCTCGTCGGCGTCTTCGATCAGGCCCATGTAACCGGGAACGGTCGACACGTTGGCATCCTGGGCGATCTTCTTCGAGGTGATCTTGTCACCCATCGCTTCGATAGCGCCTTTCGGGGGGCCTACGAAGGCAACGCCTTCGGCTTCCAGCGCCTCGGCAAACTTCGAGTTCTCCGACAGGAAGCCATAGCCCGGGTGAACCGCCTGTGCGCCGGTCTGGCGGATGGCGTCCATCACCTTGTCGATGACGATATACGACTGGTTGGCCGGCGGCGGGCCGATATGAACCGCTTCATCCGCCATCTGGACGTGCAGGGCCTGCTTGTCGGCATCCGAGTAGATGGCGACCGTCTTGATGCCCATCTTGCGGGCGGTCTTGATCACACGGCAGGCGATCTCGCCCCGGTTTGCAATCAGAATCTTGTCGAACATTTCATGTCCCTTCTGGTTCTTGGCCCGCCGGACGGCCGCCGGGCTGTGGCAACAAAAAAACCACCGGGGCGGCAAGGCCACCGGTGGTTCTGGTCTCATTGTCGGGCTGCGCGAAAGCAGCCGACGAATTCAGCGAATTAGCATTTTTCCGGGTTCTGCTGACAGTAGAGCACATTTGCGCCCGCGCCGATGATGGCACCGGTTGCAAGGTCTCCGTCCAGAACAACGGCTGTGGCTGCGCCGGCACCGGCGCCGATGACGGCCTGCTCGGCCGCTGTGTCACCACAGGCCGCGAGCGATACCGCTGCGAGCCCGGCAAATGCTGCGAGTGTGAGTTTGCCCATGTCTTTCCCCTTTTCGATGGGTTTGCGTTAGCCCCTACATGGGCTGCAAACCGTGCGTTGGAAAGGCCTTGCGACATCGTGCCTGCCAGATCGGCATGGCTCTGCCGATGCGGTTCAGATGCATAACGCAAAGGGGAAAAGGCGGGTGATCCAAGAGGGACGCAATTGGACCACCCGCGAGGGGAAGGGTAACGGAATACACAGTTACAGGCGGAGGCCCTGGTCTGCCTGATCGCCATGTAACGAATATTGGAAGCCGATCGCGCTCGTGCAACCACCACGTTTGCGATAACGGGGAGTTTGGCCGCTTCTTGCGCAAATCCGAGGGCGATCGGCGAAATCATGCCCAATCCTCCTCTTCGAAGGCATCGGGAAACGAGGCGCGGGCCACGTCTTCGTTGATGACCAGCAGGGCATCATAGCTTTCGGGATCAAACGGATCTTCTGCGGCCACCACTTCGCGGCCGAACAGCCAGCTCAGGCGCCCCGCATCCAGATTGCCACGCTCGAACGGCTGATCGCCGAAATAGGCCCACAGCGCCTGCATGAAGGCCGCATCGGCGCGCCGGTCGGCAGGCTTGCGGTCGCGGAAACGCTCGCGCCGTGTGATCGGCGTGACGCCCTTGGGGTTGGCGCGACGGATAACGAATTGGAAGTCGGTGCCGGTGAGACGGCCAGGGAAGCCACGATGCTTCAGCATGCCACGCCCTCCTGTGCAATCGGTGCCGGAGACGTGGGGAAAGCGGCGGGCCGTGAAGCCCGCCAGCCCGAATGGGCGGAATTACTTGTATTTGCCGGTGTAGGTCGGCTCTTCCGAGATGGGCTCGGGATCGACGACGACGTATTCTTCGACCGGTGCGGTGTCCACGCAGGCCGCGACAAGCGCGACGAGACCGAGTGCCACCAGCGCTTTGATGCTGTTCGACATGTTCTTCTCCAGTTCTTTTGTTCGTTTGCAACAAGGCCATGCGGCCCTGCCTGCCCCACTTTTTGGTACGAGGTCACTTGGGTGTAACCGAACGGAAGAATAGCGGATTCCGACGCAAAAATACATAGATAGCCGCCGAGGCTAATGTGTTGTGGCCGGAAAGACGCACAATGGCGTCGCGTGATGCGGGATGCCGCAAGATGTTGTGGTATCATCAGAAACCCTCCCAGATACAGGAACCGTTTTCGAGACGGAAAGCCTCGAAATACTGGGTTGCGACGCTGGATGATACCCCGAATTCAAGCTCGCGGTCGGCCAGGGAGATAATCACCTGGTCCACAATTTCATCTGATTTTTCGATGCTCGGCACGGCGTGAGATTCGCAAAGAACAGGGAAATCCTGCTCGACATGGAAAAAGGTCACGCCCTCCTGCCCGATGATCGGCATCACGTACCGGAACCGCGCGACACGCGACTGGTCTTGGCGCAGCTCGAAAAGCATCTCTTGCAGGTAGACTTCGAAACCGGAAGGCACAGCCGGGAACTCCTCCAAATCCCCGGCCGTGGCCGCGCCCTGTTGGGCCCCTCCTATCGCGGCGAAAACTGTTGCGGCCCCAAGGGCCCATTTGCGGAAACGGGACACATCAGCCATCAGCCTGCCCCCCCTTGCCCGCCCATGCGCTCCAGCGCGCACGGTTTTGCGGATCGGCCAGCACCTCGGCAATCGCCGCCTCGGTACCGGCACGCGGGAACGTGCCCTCAACCGAACCGCCTGCCGTCACACGGCACAGCGCCCCTTTGGTTTCGACCTTCACCACCGGCGAAAAGCCCCGCATCCCCTGCAGACGCCGCCACATGTCCTGCCGCACCTGCCGCGCCAAGCGCACAGGCGATCCGGCCGGCAACACCGTCTCGGCCGAAACGTCGAAACGCACCGGCAGACGACGTGCCATGGTCAGACAGTCGGCCTCTTCCAGGATATGCCAGCGGCGGCGGGTCACTCGGCTGCGTCCTCGTGGGGATTGCGGTTTCTGAAACAATTGGGCGAACGGAACTTGGCAGGCGGAACCTGCGGAAATGACATGGCGGACAGTTGCCCGCCATGTCGGTAAGCCTCTTACAAAGGAATGTTGTCGTGCTTCTTCCAGGGGTTCTCCAGCTTCTTGTTACGCAAGCTGGCGAAGGCACGCGACACGCGGCGGCGGGTCGATTGCGGCATGATCACCTCGTCGATAAAGCCACGCTCTGCCGCCACGAAGGGGTTGGCGAAACGGTCTTCATAGTCCTGGGTGTGCGCCGCGATCTTCTCGGCGTCGCCAAGGTCGGCCCGGTGAATGATCTCGGTTGCCCCCTTGGCCCCCATCACCGCGATCTCTGCAGTCGGCCAGGCATAGTTGAAGTCACCGCGCAGGTGCTTGGACGCCATAACGTCATAGGCACCACCATAGGCCTTACGGGTAATCACGGTCACTTTCGGAACGGTGGCTTCACCATAGGCAAACAGCAGCTTGGCACCGTGCTTGATGACACCGCCGTATTCCTGCGAGGTGCCCGGCAGGAAGCCCGGAACGTCAACCAGCGTCAGGATCGGAATTTCAAAGCAGTCGCAGAAGCGCACGAAACGCGCGGCCTTGCGGCTCGAGTCGATGTCGAGACAGCCCGCCAGAACCATCGGCTGGTTGGCAACAATACCCACGGTCTGCCCTTCCAGACGGACGAAACCGGTGATGATGTTCTTGGCGTAGTCTTCCTGGATCTCGTAGAAATCACCCTCATCCGCGATCTTCAGGATCAGTTCCTTCATGTCGTACGGCGTGTTCGGGTTTTCCGGCACAAGGGTGTCGAGGCTTTCCTCGATACGGCCCGGCTCGTCAAAGAACGGGCGCACCGGCGGCTTTTCGCGGTTGTTGAGCGGCAGGAAGTCCACCAGGCGGCGCACTTCGGCCAGCGCTTCAACGTCATTTTCAAACGCCCCGTCGGCAACGCTCGATTTCTTGGTGTGGGTCGATGCACCACCCAGTTCTTCGGCGGTGACAACTTCGTTGGTCACGGTCTTAACCACGTCGGGGCCGGTGACGAACATGTAGGACGTGTCCTTCACCATGAAGATGAAGTCGGTCATCGCGGGCGAATACACGGCACCACCCGCACAGGGGCCCATGATCACCGAGATCTGCGGAACAACGCCCGAGGCCATGATGTTGCGCTGGAACACTTCCGCATAACCGGCAAGCGAAGCCACACCTTCCTGAATACGTGCACCGCCCGAGTCGTTGATGCCAATCACGGGCGCGCCGTTCTGAACGGCCATGTCCATGATCTTGCAGATTTTCTCGGCGTGGGTCTCGGACAGCGAACCACCGAATACAGTAAAGTCCTGGCTGAACACATAGACCATGCGGCCATTGATGGTGCCCCAGCCAGTGACAACGCCGTCACCTGCGGGTTTGTCTTTTTCCATGCCAAAGTCGGTGCAGCGGTGCGCCTTGAACATGTCGAACTCTTCAAAGCTGTCTTCGTCGAGCAGCAGTTCGATACGTTCGCGTGCGGTCAGCTTGCCACGGGCGTGCTGGCTGTCAATGCGGCGTTGACCGCCACCCAGACGGGCAACGGCACGGCGGTCTTCCAGTTCCTGGAGGATATCTTTCATGTGTGGTCCCCTTAAATTTGGACCGACACTAAGCAAAAGGGTGACTCGCTCAAAGCAAAAACCCGCAAATTTGCAAATCAAAGAAAATCAAGTGATTGCGAATTGCAAATCAGCTAACTTTCCCGAAGCAGTAAGAGATTGGCAATTTTTCTCCGACAAGAAATCTCGGGCGCACGAAGCAATCAGCCTATGGTATAATCCCACAAACACAACATCCGAGGAAGGACGCATAGATGACTGTCACCGAAACGGAAATTCTGGATGGAATGCAATTTTCATTCCTGAATGGCAAAGACCCGATGAACACCACCGGGGCCCCCGCCCTGACGATCACCTATCAATACGCGGGCACCTCCGCCCCCGCCGACCTGCCAACGAGCTCGACCTACACCGGCTGGACCGCATTCACCGCGGCCGAGAAAGCGGCGATCCGCGACGCGATGGACCACATCGAAACCTTCCTGAACGTCAGCTTTGTCGAAGTGACCGGTGACTCCGACCCCGACATGAACATCGGCAACGTGTTCCTTCCGGGCTCTACCGCGGGCACCGGCGGATACTCCGCCTCCTCGATCGGCAACACCATTTCGCGCTACGACTCATATGTTGTGTACGACAACGGCCTGGCACTCGAAGGCGAAATGTCCCTCCTGCTGCACGAGCTCGGCCATGCAATGGGCCTCAAACACCCGTTCAGCAGCCCAACCGTGCCTTCCGGATACGACAGCAACAAATATTCTCTGATGTCCTATACCGCGAACCCCGACAACGGCGTCGACAGCGACGCGATGATGCTGTTCGACGTGTTCGCCCTCCAGGACATGTGGGGCGCTGCCAGCTACAACACCGGCAATACGTCTTATACGGCCCCGCGCAATTCGACGGTTGATCTGATCTGGGACACCGGCGGAACGGATGAACTCAATGCCTCTGCCAAGACAACCAAGGTGATCCTCGACCTGCGTGAAGGTGAATTCTCACAGTTTGGAACCTATGACGACGTCGTCATCGGCTATGGCGTCACGATCGAAAACGCCAAGGGCGGCAGCAAGGGGGACAAGATCACCGGCAACGATGTCCGCAACGTGCTGACCGGCAATGGCGGCTATGACACCATCCTCGGCAATGGCGGCAACGATGTTCTGAACGGCAACAAGGGCAACGACCGCATGTTTGGCGGCCTCGGCAAGGACAACCTGCTGGGCGGCAAGGGGGCCGACAACCTCTTTGGCAACAAGGGCAACGACACCATCAAGGGCGGCCAAGGTGCCGACAAGATCAGGGGCGAAAAAGGCACCGACCAGCTTTATGGCAACGGCGGCGCCGACACCTTCATCTACAAGGCCGGTTACCATAAGGACGTGATCCACGATTTTGCCGACGACATCGATACCCTCCAGATTTCAGGCCACGGCACCAAGGCCGCAATTCTTGGCCTTGCCAAGGAACAGAACGGCAATGTCATCTTTGATTTCGGCGGTGGCGACATCATCAACATCAAGAACATGACGATTGCCGACATCACCGACGATCTGATTGTGGTCTGATCTGAAAACGCCGGGGCGCAACGCCCCGGCAAGACGCCGCGACGTTATCACGCTCAAAGGTTGATCTGTTAAGCCTTTCCCCCTACCTCTGTCTGCATGACGGACCGTCCCGAGGTGCGCTTTTTAGACCGCACCACCCCACCACATATTGGCACGCTTATCCTGCTCGCCGGGATTTCTGCCCTCTGCATGAACGTGTTCCTGCCATCGCTTCCGGGCATGGCCGTCTATTTCGATGCCGATTACAGCCTGATGCAGCTTTCGGTGGCGGTCTACCTCGCGGTCAACGCCGTCCTCCAGATCATCGTCGGCCCGATCTCTGACAAGATGGGCCGCCGCCCCGTCATTCTCTGGGGCGTCGGGCTTTTCCTGCTGGCCACGCTGGGCTGTATCTATGCCCCCAATGCACAGGTCTTCCTTGCCTTCCGAATGGCGCAGGCCGTCGTGGTTGCCGCCATGGTTCTAAGCCGCGCCGTGGTGCGCGATATCGCACCAGCCGCACAGGCCGCTGCCCTGATCGGTTATGTCACGATGGGCATGTCGATTGTCCCGATGATCGGGCCGATGATCGGCGGCTTTCTCGATTCGACCTTCGACTGGCGCGCTAGTTTCTGGATGCTGTTCATCCTTGGCCTCGCCATCCTGATCCTCACCTGGTTCGACCTTGGCGAGACCAGCCGCAAAAGCGGCCTCTCCCTGACCCAGCAGTTCCGCGAATTCCCCGAACTGCTGACCAGCCCCCGCTTCTGGGGCTATTCCCTCGCCTCGGGCCTGTCCTCCGGCGCGTTCTTTGCCTATCTCGGCGGTGCCCCCTTCGTGGCAACAGAGCTGTTTGGCCTGTCCCCGGCGATGATGGGCATCTACTTTGGCGCCCCCGCCGTGGGCTATTTCCTTGGCAACTGGGCCTCGGGGCGCTTTTCGGTGCGCCTTGGTGTCAACCGCATGGTGGCCTGGGGCTGCTATATCAACGCCGCTGGCGTCGCCATGTCGATGGTTGTTTTCCAGATGGGCTTTGGAACCGCCGAGAGCTTCTTTGGCTTCATGACCCTTGTGGGCATCGGCAACGGCATGAGCATTCCCAACGCCACCGCAGGCGCTCTCTCCGTGCGCCCCCACCTTGCCGGGACGGCCTCGGGCCTCAGTGGGTCCATCATGCTTGGGGGTGGCGCGGCCCTGTCGGCCCTGGCCGGCGCCCTCCTGACACCCGGCAGCGGGGCCTATCCCCTGCTCTGGATCATGCTTGCCACATCCGCCGCCGCCATAGGGGCCATAACCTATGTCGTATGGCGCGAACGCCGCCTCGGCCTCTAGGAATCACGGCCTTCCCGCGCAACAAGCGCGGACAGAAAGCTCTCTTTCATCCCCGCAAGACGCCCCTCCCCCCAAACGCCAACCAGCGTCGCATCTGAAATCGCGAAATAATTGATCGCCCCGATCGCCTGATAGGCCGCCGACGCCACCGCGTCGTCCGACTGCCCCGCGTAAAGCGGCGTCTCGCGCATCACCTCGACCATGTCATCAAGGAACCCGCGCAGAAACCACTTCTGGCTGGTCTTGGCGCGATCCGGATTGTCCAGCAACTCGCGCATGATCAATCGGGCATCCTCGGGACAGTCCTGCATGTGCCGATGCAATGCCCCAAGCACCGCCTCAAGCCGCGCAACACCAGTGCCTTCCTGCGCCCTGACGCGCCCGACAACCTCATCGAAATGGCCGGCCATCTTGCCCAGGACCGCCGCATAAAGCGCCTCCTTGGTGCGGAAATGATAGATGATCGCCTGTTTGCTGACGCCTATCTCTTTTGCAACGTCATTCAGGGACACACCGTAAAAACCCCGCTCTGAAAAGAGCTTATAGGCCACGTCGATGAATTTCTGCCGGGGGTTTTCGTCTTTTGCCATAACGTCACTTTATCCCTCAATTGACTCACTTACCAGTCGTAAAGTATCAACTTACCAATCGGTAAGTTAACCAAGGGAGCCCGATCATGGAACGCGCCAAACAGATTGCCCTGCTTGAGGAGTTGCAGGGTCTCAAGGACAACGGACTGTTCTTTCTCGATGACGAGGTCGCAAAGTCGCCGATCACGCGCTACGCCTCGCAAGACCGTTTCGATGCCGAAATGCGCGACATCTTCCGGGGTGTGCCGATCATCGCCTGCCACGCCAGCGAACTGCCCGAGCCCGGCAGCTTCATGACCCGCGAACTCTCTGGCCTGCCGGTTCTGCTCACCCGCGACCGCGACAACACCGTGCATGCCTTCATCAACGTCTGCCGCCACCGTGGCGCGCGTTTGGTGCGCGAAGGATCGGGATGCAAGAACGCCTTCAGCTGCCCCTACCATGCCTGGACATGGGGCAATAACGGCACCCTGCGCGGCGTCCCGCACCAGAAAGAGGGCTTTCCCGGCCTAGACCGCGACGCCCACGCCCTCAAGCGGCTGCCGGCCACGGAACGCTATGGCCTTGTCTGGGTCGTCGCAAACACCGATGCACAGCCCGATTTCGACAGCTTCCTCACCCCGCTGGCAGGCGAGTTTGCATGGGCGGAAATGGAAACCCTCGCCATCGCGGCCACTGATACCATTGAACGCAAGGCCAACTGGAAACTGCTCGCCGAGGGCGGCATCGAAGCCTATCACTTCAAGGTCACCCACCGCGACACCATCGGCCCGCACTTCCTCGACAATCTGTCCTCCTACGAAACCCTGGGATCGCACATGCGCTCGGTCCTGCCGCGCAGCTCCCTGCCCGAGTTGAACGGCACCGACCCCGCCCAATGGGATATCCGGACCGAGGCCAACGTGCTGTACACGGTCTTTCCCACCTCGCAGTTTCTCGTGATGCAGGACCACATCGGCTGGATCGAACTGATCCCGCTGGCCCCCGATCTCACCCGCCTGCGCCTCACCACGCTTGCACCGAAATCCGAGATTACGCCCGACAAAGAAGAGCATTGGAAGCGCAATCACGCAATCACGTCGGTGACGCTGAACGAAGATTTCGAAGTCAACGAAGAGGTGCAATCCGGCCTCCTGAGCGGTGCCAACGAGAGCCTCACTTTCGGCCGCTATGAAGGCGCGCTGGATGCCTTCAACAGGGAAATCGAACGCCACCTGACGCCGGGCGCGGCATAAGGCGCATCAAAACAGGGCTGACGGCGAGAGTTTGCAAAGTTATATTTGCAAGAACGCAAACTCTCGCGAGACCCAGATGGCCACCCAGAAACTCTATGCCGGCGCCAAGCTGCGCGAAATCCGCACCCGCCTGACGCTGACGCAAAAGGAATTCGCCCAAAAGCTCGGCGTCTCCCTGCCCTACCTTAACCAGATGGAAAACAACAACCGCCCGGTCTCGACCACGGTTGTCCTCGCGCTGGCACAGGAATTCGGCTTCGACGTCACCGAACTCAGCACCGGCGATTCCGAACGCCTTGTCAGCGACATGCGCGAAGCCATGGCCGACCCGATCCTCGCCGACACCACGGCCCCTCTGGCCGACCTGCGCCTGACCGCATCAAACGCCCCCGCCTTTGCGCGTGCCTTCCTCGAACTGCATCGCGCCTACCGGCAGACCCATGAACGCCTTGCCTCACTTGACGAGGCCCTGGGCCGGGAAGACGTGCAGATGCAGCCCTCGCCCTGGGACGAAGTGCGCGACTTCTTCCACTATTGCGACAACTACATCGACGCGGTCGATCACGCCGCCGAAAACTTTGCAAATCGTGCGGTGGCCGAAGGTGGCATCCGTAACGCCGCCCTGCGGGCGCTGAACGACAAGGGCATATCGCTCGAGTACGCCGACGAAGACCGCCTGCGCCACTATGACGAAGCCGCCCGCACCCTTTTCATCTCGGAGCGCAGCACGCCGGAAACCCAGACCTTCCAGATGCTGATGCAGATCGCGCTGCTGCAATCGGACAAGCTGCTGGAAGCCACCCTTGATCTCGCCCGTTTCCAGACCGAAGCGGCGCGCTCCATCGCCAAGATCGGCCTTGCCAACTATTTCGCCGGGGCCGCGATGATGCCCTATGGCCGCTTTCTCGAAGCCGCCCGCGACACGCGACACGATCTCGAAGTCCTCGCCAACCGGTTTGGGGCCTCCATCGAACAGGTGGCCCACCGCCTGTCGACCCTGCAACGCCCCGGTGCCAAGGGCATTCCCTTCTTCTTCGTCCGCGTAGATCAGGCCGGCACCATTACCAAGCGCCACTCGGCCACCCGCCTGCAATTTGCCCGTTTCGGCGGCGCCTGCCCGCTCTGGAACGTCCACCGCGCCTTTGAAACCCCGGGCCGCTTCCTGCGCCAACTGGCCGAAACCCCCGATGGCGTGCGCTACTTCTCGCTTGCCCGTGACGTTTCAAAAACCGGCGGCCACTACGGGGCGCCCGTGCGCCGTTACGCCATCGCTCTGGGCTGCGAGATCCGCCATGTCGATGCGCTGGTCTACGCCGACCACATGGACCTCTCCACCGCCGAAGCCTTTGAACCGATCGGCATCTCCTGCCGGATCTGCGAGCGCACCCACTGCCACCAGCGTTCGGTTCCACCCCTGGAACGCCGCCTCACCATCGACGAAAACCAACGCGGCGTCCTGCCCTACGAGGTCGGCTAGCACCGCACAAGCCGTTTCGAAACGGCTTTGAAGCGCCTTCGAAGGCGCTTCTCCGCGCAAAAACCTCCAGCGCCCAAAGTGCAGAAAGAGCAAGAGACCTTGCGTATTGTCATTCGCCTCGCCCTGATCCTTGCGGCCCTCGGCATCGCCACGGTCGCCCTTGGCAACCTCGCCGAACGCTGGATGATCTACCCTCTCGATCCCACGCGGGTGACACCAGCCGACAAGGGCCTGGCATCCGTCACGGAAGTCACGTTTGAAAACGATGGCGAAACCCTGGTCGCATGGGCTGCCAAACCCGCCGCAGGAAAACCCGTGATCCTCTATTTCCACGGCAACGCAGGCAACCTCGCGGTCCGCACCGAACGCTTCCGCCGCCTCCTCAAACGGGGCTACGGCCTCTTTGCCCCGGCCTATCGCGGCTCTTCGGGCAGCAGCGGCACCCCGTCAGAAGCCGCCCTCATCTGGGACGCCGAAACCGCCTATCACGCGATGTTCACGCAGTTCCCCGACCTGCCCCCGGACAAGGTCGTGCTCTATGGCGAAAGCATCGGCACCGCTGTGTCGCTCGGCCTCTTGAACACCCCGGCCACTAACCCCGACAAGGGCTTCGGCCCGCCCGCGGCCGTGATCCTGGAGGCACCGTTCACCGCCATTGCCGACCTTTCCGAGCACCACTACCCCGGCACCCGCGCCCTTGCCGAACGTCTCGACAACCAGTGGCCCAGCCTGTCCCGCGCACGTGCCCTGACCATGCCGCTTCTCGTCCTCCACGGCACCGCAGATGATCTGATCCCAATAGAAATGGGGCGACAGATTTACGCTGCCGCCCCATCTGGAGAGAAAGTCTTTGTTGCGGTCAAAGGCGCGGGTCACACCGATCTTTGGCGATCAGAGACCCTGCCGCGCCTTTGGCGCTTCGTCGATCAGTTTGCCTTGAGATAGGCGTAGATTTCGTCTTTCAGCGCACCACGGCGCTTGCGCAGATCAACCTCAGCCAGTTCTTCACGAGGCTTCACGTTGGTCTCCGCCGAATGCACCTTGCGATTCAACTCGTGGTAGTCGTTGAACAGTTTCGCGAAATGCTTGTCCGAAACCTTCAGGCTGCTCATTTTCTCGACGAATTCCGGAAATTCTTCAGCCAGTTCGTGCGGGACGTGAGACATATGTTTGCGCTCCTCTTTCTAAGTTCACAGAAACGCTATCCGCCCCCGGCGCTCGGCTCTTTGACAGGGATCAAAAAACCGGCGCCAGCGGCAATATTTTAACGCTGGGAGGTCTCCCAGTTCGGATTGAACCACGCCTGCGCATTCGACGAGGGAAGACGGCGACCAAGGATGTGATCCGAGGCCTTTTCGCCCGTCATGATCGACGGCCCGTTCAGGTTGCCATTGGTGATGCGAGGGAAGATCGAACTGTCGGCAACCCGCAATCCTTCAACACCGATCACACGGCATTCCGGATCGACAACGGCCATCGGATCGTCCAAAGCGCCCATCTTGCAGGTACCGCAGGGGTGGTAGGCGCTCTCGACGTGCTCCCGCAGGAAACCGTCGATCTCATCGTCGGTCTGCAAATCCGTGCCCGGCTGGATTTCATGCTTCACGAAAGGCTTCATGGCGTCTTGTGCGAAAATCTCGCGGGTCAGGCGCACGCACTTGCGGAAATCGATCCAGTCCTGCTCGGTCGACATGTAGTTGAACAGGATCTTCGGCGCGTCCTTGGGATCGGCGCTGGCGAGCGTGACCTCGCCCCGCGAGGGCGAGCGCATCGGCCCGACGTGGGCCTGAAAGCCATGCCCCTCGGCCGCCGCTTGACCGTCGTAACGCACGGCAATCGGCAGGAAGTGGTACTGGATGTCCGGATAATCGACCCCCTTGTCCGACCGGATAAAGGCCGCGCTTTCGAACTGGTTCGATGCGCCCAGACCGGTTTTCGTAAACAGCCACTGTGCCCCGACAAAGGCCTTGCCGAAGAGGTTCCAGTATTTGAACAGGGTGATCGGCAGTTTCGAGGCAAACTGGAAATAGAACTCCAGGTGATCCTGAAGGTTCTGGCCAACACCCGGACGGTCTGCCACCACCTCGATACCGTGTTCCGCCAGATGCTTGGCCGGGCCAATCCCCGACAGCATCAGCAACTTGGGCGAGTTCAGCGACGAGGCCGCGAGGATCACCTCAACGTCGGCACGGATCACCTCGATCTTGCCACCGCGCTCCACCTCGACGCCAACGGCACGGCCATCTTCGATCACGACCTTGCGGGCAAACGCACGGATCAGATCACAGTTGTCGCGCTTCAACGCAGGCTTCAAATAGGCATTTGCCGCAGACCACCGCCGCCCCTTGTAGACGGTCATCTCCATCGGGCCAAAGCCCTCTTGCTGCTCGCCGTTATAGTCCTTGGTGACAGGGTATCCCGCCTGTTCCCCCGCCTTCACAAAGGCATCGTGCAGCGGGTTGTCCCGCGGACCACGGGTCACATGCAGCGGGCCATCCTTGCCGCGCCAATCCGGGTCTCCGCCATGGCCACGGTCGTTCCAAGTCTCCATGCGCTTGAAATAGGGCAGCACGTCGGCATAGTCCCATCCCTGCGCACCGCTTTCGGCCCAGTGCTTGTAGTCCCCCGCGTGTCCCCGCACATAGACCATGCCGTTGATCGACGACGACCCGCCAATCACCTTGCCGCGCGGCGTCACCAGTTCACGGCCACCAAGATGCGGCTCGGGCTGGGATTTGTATCCCCAGTCGTATAGCGACATGTTCATCGGATAGCTCAAGGCCCCGGGCATCTGGATCAGCGGCCCGGCATCCGTGCCGCCATGCTCGATGATCAACACCTTCTTGCCCGCTTCCGACAGGCGGTAAGCCATTGCACAGCCCGCCGAACCGGCCCCGACAATCACGTAATCTGCTTGCATTTCTTTCCTCCAGCTGGCCCACCACACCGCCGATCAGCGCCCTTTCGGGCAACGGGGTGGGTGGGTGGGCGTTGTCCGAAAGGGCGCTTAGAACGCCGCTTCCACATCTCCCATGCGCACGTAAACCGATTTGACCTGGCTATAGTGCTGGATGGCTTCCTTCGAATTCTCACGGCCAACACCCGAGGCCTTCACGCCACCAAACGGCGCTTCCACCGGCGCATCGTTGTAGGAGTTGATGAAACAGCTCCCCGCCTGTAATTCGCCGATCACGCGGTGCGCGCGCTGGATGTCGCGGGTAAACACGCCCGCCGACAGCCCGAACTCGGTGTCATTGGCCCGCGCAATCACCTCGGCCTCGTCCTCGAAGTCCAAAACCGCCATCACCGGCCCGAAAATCTCTTCGCGGGCGATGGTCATGTCGTCAGTCACATCCGCAAAGACGGTCGGCTCGAGGTAAAAGCCATCCATGTCCAGACGTTTGCCGCCACAAACCAGTGTCGCGCCCTCTTCAACGCCCTTGGCCATATAGCCCAGAACGATGTTCATCTGGTTCTCGCTGACCATCGGGCCAAAGCTGACCTTCTCGTCCAGCGGATCACCCACCACCGCATCACCGATGCGCTCCACAAGGCGCTTGAGGAAGGCCTCCTTGATGTCCTTGTGCACAAACACGCGGGTGCCGTTCGAACAGACCTGCCCCGAGGAATAGAAGTTGCCGTTGATCGCGCCACCCACGGCGTTCTCGATATCGGCGTCTTCAAAGACGATCAGGGGCGATTTGCCGCCCAGTTCCATGGTGACGTGCTTCATGCCAGCTGCTGCCGCCGCATAGACCTTCTTGCCGGTCGGTACGGACCCTGTCAGCGATACCTTGTCGACACGCGGATCGTTGACCAGCGCACCGCCCACTTCGCCCATGCCCTGCACGACGTTGTAAAGACCTGCCGGCAACCCCGCCTCGACAAGAATCTCCGCCACTTTCAGTGCACAAAGCGGGGTGGTCTCGGAGGGTTTGAAAATCATCGCGTTGCCGCAGGCCAGCGCAGGTGCGCCTTTCCAGCAGGCAATCTGCGTCGGATAGTTCCACGCCCCGATCCCCACGCAGACCCCCAGCGGTTCGCGCACGGTATAGACCCAGTCCTCGCCCATTGGGATGTGCTCGCCGGTCAGCGTCGCCGCCATGCCACCGAAATACTCAAGCGCATCCGCACCCGAGGTGGCATCCGCCACCAGCGTCTCCTGCAGCGGCTTGCCGGTGTCATAGGTCTCCAGAACCGAAAGCTCGTGGTTGCGTTCGCGGATGATGTCCGCCGCCCGGCGCAGGATACGCCCCCGCTCGGTGCCGCTCATCTTGGCCCAGGCCCCTTGCGCCTCTTTCGCCGCGACAATCGCCTTCTCAACAATCTCCGGCGTCGCCGCATAAACGGTTGCGACCACCTCACCGGTGGCCGGATAGATCACGGGGATCGGGGTTCCATTCGTATCCTCGACGTATTCGCCGTTGATGAAGTGACTGGCTTTGGGTTGCAATTCCATGCGCGCCTCGGTTCTTGAGTGGGCCTTTGGAATTGGCCCGGGTTGATCGAATAAAGGTCCAAACAAATCAAAAAGGCCCGGCACCCCCCAGAGGAAACAGGGGCGCCGGGCAAAGACCGCAGTTAGTGCACGGTCTCAATCTTGTGGAAGTCCAGCTCACGCTCTTCCGGAGAAGAGTTGATCGCCATGACTTCCTTGCGCTTGGTCATCACGATGTAGCCGATGCAGGCCACGTAGATGCCGATCACCACCGCGCCGATCCACTGAATCTGCAGCCATTGGCTCTTGAAGGCCACGGTCAGACCAAACAGGACAACAGCGTTACCCAGAACGTAAGGCACGGTGCCGAAACGCTTGGCGGTCAGGTTGAGGTTGTCGGTGTAAAGGCGGATCAGCGAGTCAAACGAGTTGATCACGAAGGTCACGCCCACGATCACCATGGCGACGTTGATCATCAGCGTCGTCGGGATCTCGTTCAGGTGGTAGTAGTACAGCACCGAGAACCAGACGCCCAGCGGGATCGACGGGAACACCAGCAGCGCTGCCAGAACCTGCCATGTCTTCAGGCCGCCGACAAAGCGCGAGGTGAACTGTCCGATCATGATCGACCAAGCGAACCACCAGAACAGGTAGAATTCGTGATAGTCGGTCAGCGGCAGGATGAACTTGTGGATGTTCGAGAAATAGCCACCAATGTTCGATGCGGTGCCAAAGAACTCGCCCAGACCCATGCCTGCATAAGCCCACATGCCAAGGATCAGCGCCGCGAACATGACGGTCGAGCCAACCGACAGGATGCGAACATACTTGATGTCGGTCGACGAGAAGGCCGCGAACAGGATCACCAGGAAGGTCACCACGTAGAATGCCGGGATCACGGTCTCGCCGTCACCCATGAAGGTTGCATAGTACGGCAGGTAGATCAGGAACAGCGCGCCGGTGAAGGCACAGGTGCCAATGATGACGATGTTGTTGATCCATTTGACCAGCGGGATCTCGAAGAACTTCACACGCGGTTCGATGACGCAGAAGTAGAAGGTGGTCAGGAAGTAGAAGCCCCAGATCAGGAAGCCCCAGAAGCCGAACTCAAGCGCCAGCGGGTTGGTAAAGGCATAAGCCGGTTCCGCCGCCGTATCCGCGTAGAGCGGAAAGTCCCAGGCCAGCGGGAACATGATCAGGCCCACGTCCAGCCCGGACGTGAACAGAATAGCGATGAAAGTGAAAAGGTGAACGGGTGTCGGTCCGATGTTGCGAACGTTCCACCACTTGATCACGCAGAAAACCACCAGCGCCAGCGCCAGCAGGATCCCGAATGAAATCAGTGCAGTCATTGTTTTTGGTCCCTCATTCCGGGGCATCCTCCGCACCCCAATTGATGATGGAAGCGGACGCTATCAGCAATTTTTGAAATTCCAAAGCAATTTTTTAAACGGCTATTTAATAAATCCACATTCACAATCGCGCTTGCGACATGATCCGCCAAGGTTCAAACTGAATTTCATGAGCAGAAGAAGAATCCGCGACATCCGCCACGACGAGCTGATCCAGGCGACCCTTAAAGCCGTTCATCAGCGTGGTTATGCTGTTGTGACAATGGCGGAAATCGCGCGCGAGGCCGGAGCAACGGCCGCCTCGATCAACTACTACTTCGGGTCCAAGGAAAAACTGATGGAGGCCACCATGCGGCGGCTACTGTCGCTCCTGAAAACCGCAATGCTCGAACGCTACGCAGAGGCAAAATCACCGCAGGATCGCCTGATTGCCGTGCTTGATGCCAACTTTGACGACAGGTTTTATACGGTCGAGCACTGCAATTTCTGGATGCAGTTCTGGGCAAACGCCCCTTATTCCCCCCCACTCGCCCGCCTGCACAGAATCAACCGTGCCCGTGTGACCTCGCATTTCCGCGCCGAGTTGCGCTCGCTTGTCGAAGACTGCCGCCGCGAGACGGTGCGCGATGCGCTGCAATGCTACATGGACGGTGTCTGGCTTGAAGCGGCGCAGTCGGCGGCCCCGCTGGATCCGGCCTATGCCCGTTCCGAAGCCCGGCGCGTTGCCCGCCTGCTCCTGAACGGCGACCACTGAATAGGAACGGCCGGCACCACGTGGGCACCGGCCGTCTTGCAACTGGCTTTTTGCTCAGGCGTCCGTGTTCTCCGCCATTGTCGTCGGCAAGCCATGCGCCGCACGCTTGCTGTCGCGATAGATCGCCTTGATCAGCGCCACGCACATCAGGACCATCACAAGTGAAAACGGAAGTGCTCCGATCACCATCGCGGTCTGGATCGCCTTCAGGCCGCCAACCAGCAAGAGCGCCGCAACGACCAGTCCCAGTGCGCTGCCCCAGAAGATGATGTGAGGCCGCGCCTTCGGACCTTCGTCCCCGGCGGCATTGATGGTGTTCACGATCAGGACAGCCGAGTCCGCCGATGTCACGAGGTAGGTCATCAACAGGATCACGATGATCACTGCCATAGCCCACCCAAGGACATCCCCAAGGATCAGCCCCGTCATTGCGAAAATCTTGTCGCCGTCCGTGGCCGAGAAGATCGCACCATTCGCAACGCCCGACATCTCCATTTCGATGGCCGTTCCACCGGCAAACGAGAACCAGACAAAGCACATAATGGCCGGAACGATCATCGCCCCCAGAACGAACTCGCGGATCGTGCGACCACGGGAAATACGCGCCAGGAACAGGCCAACAAAGGGCGCAAAAGCCACCCACCAAGCCCAGTAGAACACGGTCCAGCCGCCCTGCCAGCCCTCAAGCTTGTCGGCCACGCCGCCAGTGCCATCGCCACGGAACACATCGAACAGCATACCGGGCAACGCGAGCACGTATTCATAGGTGCCCTGGAACAGCGCGGTAATACCGAACCACGTCGAGCCAAACAGCATCAAGAAGCCCAGAAGGAAAATCGAAAGCCCCATGTTCAGGTTCGACAGCCACTTGATCCCCTTGCCAACACCCGAAAGCGCCGACAGTGTCGAAGCCCCCATGATGATCAGCAGGGCAAAAATGATCCCGGTGGTCGAAGCGGTCCCTGCCTCGTTCAGAAGCCAGCCGCCGATCCCGATGCGGCTCATGCCGGCAACAAACTGCTCGACGCCGAACCCGAGGGTCTGTGCCACGCCCAGAATGGTTGCGATCACTGCGACGATGTCGACAACATGCCCCAGCGGCCCCGATAGGCGCGATCCGAACAGCGGCGTCAACGACGACCGGATCGTCAATGGCAGACCGCGACGGTACGAGAAAAAGGCCAACGCCAGACCGGCAATGGCATAGGATGCCCAGGCCGAGAATCCCCAGTGCAGGTACGACCACTTGTAGGCGTTCATGACGTTATCCGCGCTGCTCCCCGTGGCCAGGCCCTGGATCACGTCCGGGTTGTTCTTGAAGTGATACACGGGTTCGGCCACCGCCCAGGTCAGCATCCCGACCCCGATCCCCGCCCCAAACATCATGGAGAACCAAGAGAAATTCGAAAACTCGGGCCGGTCCCCGTCATGTCCCAGACGCAGGCGCCCCGCGGCGGGCCACAACGCCAGCCCGAGGCACACCAGGACGAAAGACGCCATCACGTAGATGTACCAGCTGGCAAAGTTCGCCAGAATGAATTTGTTGAAACCGGCAAGAACGGTTCCTGCCTGCTCCGGAAAGGCAACGGCCCAGATGACAAGGCCACCCACTGCCAGTTTGGAGGTCACGGTGACATCGACGCTAAAGCCGGAGTAAAACCCCTTCTCCGCCGTCTTGATCGGCAACTCTGTTACCGGTGGTTCGATAGACATTACTTACTCCCTGTTCTTGGAACTTGGTTACTCTCCCAATGCCATCTCACCGGCACTCACACATACAGGGGACGATCAGCACGGCCTCCGCGCTGACCCTTCCATTTTACTTGTGGCTATTCGCCACGCGGGTATCTCTGGTTTTCCTCCACGACGTTCAGGTCCATGTGGTTGCGCATGTACCTCTGGGTCGCGTCCTTCTTGGGCTGGAAATCCCACGGCGTATATCCGCCCTGCCGCAGCGCCTCGTAGACAACCCACCGCCGCGCCTGGCTGGCGCGGATCTCCGCATCGAACGCCCCGAGATCCCACCGCGCCTCGCATTTCGCCTGCAGGCTTTGAAGAGTTCCCTGGTGCTCTGCCACCTCTGCCAGATTGGTCAACTCGTGCGGATCGGCCTCCATGTCATAAAGCTGATCGGGATCCAGCGCACAGCGGTTAAACTTCCACTTGCCATAACGCAGCGACACCAGCGGCGCATAAGAGGACTCGGCCGCATATTCCATCATCACCGGCGCCGTGCGCTCTCCCCCCTGCCCCAGATGCACTAGGCTCTCGCCATCCGTCCACGGCGTGATCTCTGCCATGTCCATCCCCGCGAGATCACAAAGCGTCGGGCAGATGTCCAACAGGCTCACCGGCGCCGAAACCTTCCCCGGTTCCATGTCCGGTGACGACACCATGAGCGGCACCCGCGAAGACCCGTCAAAGAAGGTCATCTTGAACCAAAGCCCGCGTTCGCCAAGCATGTCGCCGTGATCTGACAGGAACAGGATCACCGCCTCCTGCCGCGTGCTCTCCAGCGCCTCCAGAACCTCGCCGATCTTGTCGTCCAGATACGAGATATTGGCAAAATACGCCCGCCGCGACCGTTTGATATCCTCTTCGCTGATATTGAAATTCTGCCAGTCATTGGCATCGAAAATCCGCTTGGAATGGGCATCCTGCGCGTCATAGCCAAGGTCCCCGACCTCCGGCAGCAGATGTTCGCAATCCTCGTAAAGGTCCCAGTATTTCTTGCGCGCCACATAAGGATCATGCGGGTGCGTAAACGAAACCGTCAGACACCAGGGCCGTTCGTCATGCCCCCGCGCGAGATCATACACCTTGCGCGTGGCGTTATAGGCCACCTCGTCGTCATACTCCATCTGGTTGGTGATCTCGGCCACCCCGGCCCCCGTCACCGACCCCATGTTGTGATACCACCAGTCGATCCGCTCGCCCGGCTTGCGATAATCCGGCGTCCAGCCATAGTCAGACGGATAAATATCCGTGGTCAGCCGCTCCTCAAACCCGTGCATCTGGTCCGGCCCGACAAAGTGCATCTTGCCACACAGGCTTGTCTGATACCCCGCACGGCGCAGGTGGTGGGCATATGTCGGAAGGTCCGGCGCAAACTCGGCGGCATTGTCATAAACACCCGTATTGGACGGCAACAACCCTGTCATATAGCTCGCCCGCGACGGCGCGCACAACGGCGACGCGCAATAGGCGTTCTCGAACCGGGTCGACCGTGCCGCCAGCTTCTTGAGGTTCGGCGCATGCAGCCAGTCGGCGGGGCCATCGGGAAACAGGGTCCCGCTCAGCTGATCCACCATGAAGATCAGGATATTGGGTTTGCTCATCTCGCCTCTCCCAGCAATGCGTCCAACGTCATCAATACCGTTTCCGGCGCTTTCGGGTCCGGCCCCGCGCCTTTCAGCGCCGCCCGCAGGTAAACCCCGTCGATCATCGCCCCGATGGCGGTCGCCACCTCTTCGGGGCGGTCCGTCAGGGCGCGCAAGTCATACAAAAGGTTCGACCGCAGGCGCGATTGATACATCCGCATCAGCTGCGCCGCCTGTCGATTGCCCTGCGCCATGCCGTAAAAGCTCAGCCAGGCGCTTGTCTTGCTGCGGTCAAAAACGTGGTCTTCAAAGTTGGCCCGGATCAAGGCCTCCAGCCGCTCTCGCGGAGCGCGCTTTCCCCGCAACCCGTCCCGCACCTTGCTGGCATAGACGGTCAGGATGTGGCGCATGGCCGCCAGCATCATCTGCTCCTTGCCGCCGAAATAGTGGTGCGCAAGACCACTCGACATACCTGCGCGCCGCGCGATCTGCGCCACGGTCACGTCCAGCGACCGCGCATCCCCGATCTCGGCAATGGCCGCATCCACGAGGGCGCGGCGTCGTTTTGGTTCCATCCCAACCTTGGGCATCGGACCCCTCCCAACTGCGTTGAAGGGGACGTTAATTTTTTATTGATTGACGAGTCAATCAAAATAAACATTCAGAAATCGAGAGGCGTCCTGCGCGTTATCAGGCCACCTGCGCCCGACACGCATCCAGAAAAGCCTCAAGCAAGGCGCTTCCGGTCACGGCCCGCGCCTGCGCAATCACCACCCTGAACCGGCCAATGTCCCTATCAAGCGGGCGCGCAACCACAGCGTCGCCTTCGATGGTCAGGTTCCTGTCGGGCGGAAAACCAACCAAAGTGTATCCCAGCCCCTTGCCAACATAGGCCTGCACCAATTCGCGAGACTGCGAGGTAAAGGGCACCTCGGGATCAAGCCCCGCCGCCTGCAACAGGCTAAGGTAACTCGGCCCCGGCCCGGCACGGGACACCGCGATATAAGGCAGGCCGGACAGGGCCTCCAACGGAACACGATCATCCTGCGCCAGCGGGTGTGTCGCCGACAAAAGAACAAGCGTCGGCAAGTCCGCAAGCGGGGCAACCACGTGCCTAGCCTCATCAAATCCTTGATCGAACACCACCAGCGCGTCGACATCCCCGGCATCAAGCGAAGCGATAAGGCTTGGATAATCATCTTCGACAACCTCGATCCGCACACCGGGATGGCTTTCCCGAAAGGCAAGCACGGCAGGCAATACGATCTTGTGGGCAATGCCATAATGGGTACCGATGTGAATGGTCCCGCTTGCGCCTTCGACAAGATCAGAAATTCGCCGGCCCAGCGCATCTGCACGCGTCAGCAGGGCTTCGGCCTCGACGATGAAATCCTGCCCTGCGCGTGTCAGACGCATCCCGCGCGCGGGAAACCTGTCGAACAGGATCAGGCCGGTGGTCTCTTCGAATTTGTCGATGGCCGATGAGATCGCCGCCGGAGAGACATTCAAAATCCGCGCCGCCGGGGCGATCCCGCCGCTGCGGGCGGTTTCCACCAAAAGTGCCAACTGGCGCAGCGTGAACCCATTCATCAGAAAAACCTTTCCTTTGGGTCAATTAATTCAGTTTTTCCGATCTTCAGCAATCCCCTATACCTGACAACGTAGGAACGGGAGGAAGCAAATGGACATCAGGCCACTGACCGGCGGATTGGGCGCGGAAATCCATGGGGCAGACATTCGAAATGCCGAGGATTTCGACGCCATTCACGAGGCCTTTGCCACCTACTCGGTGATCGTGCTGCGAGATCAGATCGCCGGCCCGGACGACCACCTCGCCTTTGCCCGTCGCTTTGGCCCAATCAACGTCAACAGGTTCTTCAAACCGGTAGAAAGCCACCCCGAGATCGCCATGGTCCTCAAGGAAAAGGACCAGAAAGAAGCGGTTGGCGAAGGCTGGCACACCGATCATTCCTACGATCAGGTTCCGGCAATGGGGTCCATCCTGCACGCCATCGAAATGCCGCCCTTTGGCGGCGACACGCTGTTTGTCTCGATGGGGGCGGCCTACGATGCCCTGTCGCCCACCATGCGCGGCTTTCTGGATGGTCTCCACGCGATCCACTCCTCGCGCCACGTCTTTGGCGCCAGCGTTCAAGACAGCGAGGCTTCAAAAAGCGGGCGGCTTGGCAACGCCGAGGCCGCCACGCAGGACGCTCGGCATCCGGTGGTCATCACCCACCCCATGAGCGGCCGGCGCGGGCTATTCGTGAACCCCGTGTTCACCACCCACATCGAGGGCCTGACGCCAGACGAGTCCGACGCCATCCTCGCCATGCTCTACGACCACTGCAAACAACCCGAGTTCCAGTGCCGCGTCCGCTGGCAGGCCGGCGACATCACCATGTGGGACAACCGCGCCACCTGGCATAAGGCCATCAACGACTACCACGGCTTCCGCCGCCTGATGCACCGGATCACCGTCGACGGCGTTGCGTTGACACCCTAGCAAAAGAAAATGATGGCGGCGTGAACTCTAAACCTTCGTCGCCGTGTCCGTCGGCGTGACCTGCCGCCGCTTCAGCACCGCTTCGCGCCAGGTGATGAAACTGATCGACCCGATGATGATAAGGCCCCCCGTCACAACCCAGACGTCCACGCTTTCGTTGAACACCAGCCACCCCAGCAGCACCGCCCAGACCAATTGCAGAAAGGTCACCGGCTGGGTCACCGTCACCGGCGCCGCGGCAAAGGCCAGTGTCATCGCATAGTGTCCGGCGGTTGCGAAACTGGCCACACCGAACAGGATCAGCAAATCCCAGAGCGTCGGCGTCACCCAGACCGAGGCCGCAATCGGCGCCAGCCCGATCGTCACCGTCACCGACAACATGCCCACCACCACGGACGGGCTCACTTCTTCGCTCATAATCTTGGCAATCAGATACCCGGCTGCAAAAAGCACCGCCGTGAACAGCATTGCAATATGGCCGCTGTTCACCTCGCGAAATCCGGGACGCAGGATGATCACCGCCCCGATCAACGCCACGACAACCGCCAGAATGCGGCGCGCCGCCAGCCTTTCCCCAAGGAATAGCGCTGCCCCGATGGTCACATAGACCGGCGAGAGATAGTTCATCGCCGTCACCTCGGCGATCGGGATCTGCGTCATTGCGTAGAACCAGCAGACAACCCCGGCGGTGTGCACCACGCCCCGCGTCCCGAACAGACCCAACTGCCGCTTGGTCAGCCCCGCCCGCAGCATCGGGCGCACCATCGGCAAGAGAAACACCAGCCCCAGCAGATAGCGCAGAAAGGCCGCCTCAGCCGCAGGCACCCGTGGCCCGAGGTATTTCACCAGCGCCGTGACGGCAACAAAACAGGCCCCCGTCACCAGCATCCAGAACACCCCCATCAGGGGCCGTGAAGTTGTTGTCTCGCTCATGCCGGCATTAACACCCGTTCGCCGGGGAATGTCGAGATCGGAAACACGTTAAGGAAGTGGAATAAACTCCTGATCATCCCCAGCAGGCAGTTGGAACCTGCCGTGGGTCCAGTCACCAGCCGCCCAGGCCGCCTTGGCCTCTTCGATGCGTTCGCGTGACGAGGCCACGAAGTTCCACCAGATATGGCGCTGCCCGTTCATCGCCGCCCCGCCCAGCGCCATCAAGCGTGCGCCCTGTGGACCGGCCTGAACGGTGATCGCGTCGCCGGGGCGGAACACCATCATGCGCCCCGCCTCGAAGACGTCTCCCGCGATCTCGACCGACCCTTGCGTGATGTAAAGCCCGCGTTCCTCATGCTCGACCGGCAAAGGAAGCTTTGCCCCCGCCTCAAGCACGACATCGGCATAAAATGTTTCCGACAACATCGTCGCTGGCGCAGCCTCGCCCCAGGCCGATCCAAGGATCAGCCGAACGCTCTTGCCCTCGGCCTCAAGAGACGGCAACGCCCCCGCACCATGATGCTCAAAGAACGGCGCATCGTCTTCGTGTTTCTCGGGTATAGCGATCCAGGTCTGGATGCCGAACAGGTTGCTTGCCCCTCTGCGCGTCTCTTCACTGGTGCGTTCGGAATGGGTCACTCCCTGTCCAGCCATCATCCAGTTCACCTCGCCCGGGCGGATCATCTGATGCGCGCCCGTGCTGTCGCGGTGCTCGAACTCGCCATCATAGAGATAGGTCACCGTACCCAGCCCGATATGGGGATGCGGGCGCACATCGATGCCCTGCCCGGTGACAAACTCTGCCGGTCCCATTTCGTCGAAAAAGATGAAGGGCCCCACCATCCGCCGCCCCGGCGCGGGCAAGGCGCGGCGCACCTCAAAATCGCCAAGGTCACTGGCACGGGGCAAAATCACCGTTTCAATATCGTCAAGCTGTGCGGGCGTGACATGGTCGGGGTCGATACAGGGGTTCCAGCTCATCTGCGCCTCCTCGCGTTGCGGGCCTACAGATCAACCTAGAGCATTCCCGCCCCCCGCCAATGCACACCCGTGCACAGGGCTTGTGCACCTCACCCAGAGATCAGCTTGGCCGCAATCGCCCACATGGTCAGCCCGACAACCACGTCCAGCACCTGCCAGGCCCGCGGGCTGACAAACAGCGGCCGCAACAGACGGGCCCCAAAGCCCAGCGAGAAGAAGAACACGAAACTCGACACGACCGCCCCGACACCAAAGCCCCAGGCCGGGCTGTATTGCGAAGAGATGCCGCCCAACAACACAACCGTATCCAGATAGACATGCGGATTGGCCCAAGTCAGTACAAGACAGGTTGAGACCGCCGCCCAGAGGCTCGACGCCTTGCGCCCCTCTTCCTCCAGCGCCTCGCCCCCCTTCATCGCCGCCCGCAGGCTCATTGCGCCGTAGGTTAAGAGAAACAGCGCCCCGCCCCAACGCGCGACCTCGACCGCCGTGGGCATCTGCTCGACGATGATGCCGAACCCGGCCACACCGGCGGCAATCAGGATCGCGTCTGAGACCGCGCAGGTCATCACCAGCGGCAGCACGTATTCCCCGCGCAGCCCCTGCCGCAGCACAAAAGCATTCTGCGCCCCGATGGCGAGGATAAGTGAAAATCCGAGTGCAAATCCTGCCATTGCCGCCTGCATCATGGCCGTCTCCTTTGTCCAGTCCCGGCTTGAGTACGCGGCCCCTCTGAATTACACAAATTAAAGTGATTGTTCTGACATTAGGAAACCTAATGCACCTAGACTATGGCCAGCTTCGCGCATTGTCCGCCATTCTGCGCACCGGTTCCTTCGAAGCCGCAGCCGCCGAACTGGGCATCACGCAATCTGCGGTCTCGCAACGCTTAAAGGCCCTCGAGGATCAGGCCGGGGCCCTTCTGGTGCATCGGGGCCAGCCCTGCACAGGCACGGATGCGGGCCGTCGCCTTGCCGCCCATATGGATCATGTCGGCCTGCTTGAGGGCCAACTGAAAAGCGATCTCGGCGCACTGACCCCCGGCAGCGACACCCCCCTGCGCATCGCTGTCAACGCCGACAGCCTCGCCACATGGTTCCTGCCTGCTCTGGCCTCTGTCCCCGGTCTTCTCTTCGATCTTCTGGTCGACGATCAGGATTTCTCCGCCGACTGGCTTCGAAAAGGCGAGGTCGTCGGCGCGATCACCGCCAATGCCCGGCCAGTCGCGGGCTGTGATAGCACCCCGCTGGGCAATCTCGCCTATATCGCGACCTGTAGCCCCGCTTTCTTCGCGCGCCACTTTGCAAATGGCGTCACGTCTGACGCGGTGCAACACGCGCCCATGCTGCGCTTCGATCAAAAAGACGCGCTTCAGGCACAGTGGATGCAACAGCACCTTGGCAACAAGGTCACACCGCCCAGTCACCGCCTGCCCTCCTCTCAAGGCTTCGTTGATGCCGCCTGTCTTGGCCTTGGCTGGGGCATGAACCCCGAACTCCTCGTACGGGATCACATCGCCCAAGGTCGCCTCGTCCCGCTTTTGCCCGACACCCTGCTGAACACGCCGCTCTACTGGCAATCCACCCGCCTTCTGCGCGACGCGGTCGAACCGCTGACCCGCGCCGTGAAACAGGCCGCCCGCAAGGTGCTGCCGCCGATCCCTGCCTGAACCGGCACCTCCGCAATACAGCCGTAATACCGACGCAATACCGACGTTGGTTTTCGAGGGTTCCCAAAGAAAAAACCGGCGCGCCTTAGCGCACCGGTCTTAACCATTCCTAACGGGTTGGTAAGCGGCTTAGAGCTGCTCCATGACCTCGTCGGACGCTTCGAAGTTCGCGGTCACACGCTGAACGTCGTCGTCATCCTCCAGGGCATCAATCAGCTTCATCAGCTTCTGCATGCCTTCCAGGTCCATCTCGGTGGTGGTGGTCGGCTTCCAGACCAGCTTGGTCGAGTCCGATTCACCCAGGGCTTCCTCAAGCGCGTTCGACACGTCGTTCAGGTCGGTGTCCTCGCACCAGATGATGTGGCCATCTTCCGAGCTTTCCACATCTTCCGCGCCAGCCTCGATGGCCGCTTCGAAAATCGCATCCGCATCGCCGGCACTCGCCGGATAGGTCACTTCGCCCTTGCGCTCGAACATGAACCCGACCGAGCCCGTCTCGCCAAGGTTGCCGCCGTTCTTGGAAAAGGTCGAACGTACGGTCGACGCGGTCCGGTTGCGGTTGTCGGTCATCGCTTCCACGATCACGGCAACACCGTTCGGGCCATAGCCTTCGTAACGGATTTCCTCGTAATCGTCGCCTTCACCCGCCGTCGATTTCTTAATGGCCCGTTCGATCACGTCCTTGGGAACCGACTGCGACTTCGCCTCCTTCACCGCCAACCGCAACCGCGGGTTCTTGTCGGGATCAGGGTCGCCCATCTTCGCCGCGACGGTGATTTCCTTCGACAGCTTCGAAAACAGTTTCGACCGCGCGGCGTCCTGACGTCCCTTGCGGTGCTGAATGTTTGCCCATTTACTATGGCCGGCCATGTGTGCGTGCCCTGTTCTGTTACCTGAATTTCGCTTCATATAGCCCAACGCCACAGGGGCCTGCAAGTTGAGCACGCCTCTTAATCCATGCACTTTTGGGGGCTTTTCCCGCCGACAGCGGGGAATTTTCGCTTACCAAGCCCGCTTGCCATCCTGCGCGCCCTGCGTTTGGGTAGGGACAACGCGTAAAAGGTGCCGCATGACCACTGACCAGATCATCCTGTTTTCTCTTTTCGGAGCCGTCTTTGCCCTGCTGCTCTGGGGACGCTTCCGCTATGATCTCGTGGCCTTCGCCGCCCTGATGGTCGGCGTGGTGACCGGCGTCGTAAAGGTTGATGACGCCTTCGCAGGCTTTGGCCATCCCGCCACTATCGTCGTGGCACTGGTCCTCGTGGTCTCGGCGGGCCTCATGCGCTCCGGCGCTGTCCTGCTCATCACCCGAACACTCGTCGACAGCGCCCGTGGCCTCGGCAGTCACATCGCGCTGATGGGCGGCGTGGGCGCCGTCCTTTCCGCCTTCATGAACAACGTCGCGGCCCTTGCCCTCCTGATGCCCGTCGACATCCAGACCGCGCGCAAGGCCGGCCGCAGCCCTGCTCTGTCGTTGATGCCGCTGTCCTTTGCCACCATCCTCGGCGGCATGGCGACGCTGATCGGCACTCCGCCCAACATCATTATCGCGTCGATCCGCGAAGAGGCCCTTGGCGAACCCTACAAAATGTTCGATTTCGCTCCTGTCGGTGGCCTCACCGCCATTGCGGGGCTCGTCTTTGTTGCCCTGATCGGCTGGCGCTTGATCCCCTCTCGGGAAGATGCGGGCAAATCCGTCTCTGACCTTGGCCAATACCTCGCCGAACTGACCGTACCTCCAGAAAGCAAGCTGATCGGTCAGCGATTGGGGGAGTTACAAACGCAGGCCGACGAAGCCGATGTGGCCCTACTTGGCCTGATCCGCGATGGCAAACGCCGCTATGGGTCTTCCCGCAATGCGCGCCTGCACGCAGGCGACACTCTGATCCTCGAGGCAACGCCGGATGCCCTCGACGAATTCCGCGCGTCCCTGTCCCTCAACTTCTCTGACGAAAAACGCGAAGAACACCTCAAGGCGGCTGGCGAAGGTCTCGACATGATCGAAGTCGTTGTGCCGGAAACCGCGCGTATCGCGGGCAAGACCGCGCAGGCCCTTGGCCTTGCATGGCGACAGGGCTCTGTTCTCATGGGCATTTCCCGCGAGGGCCGTCGCATCACCGAACACATCCGCCGCACCGTGGTCAAACCCGGTGACATCCTCCTCCTGCTGGTCCCCAAGGACCGCGGCCCGGATGTCACCGACTGGCTCGGCTGCCTGCCACTTGCAGATCGCGGTCTTGTCGTCACCGACAACACCAAGGTCTGGCTGGCCATCGGTCTTTTCACCGCCGCCGTCCTCGCGGCCTCTGTTGGGCTGCTTTACCTGCCCATCGCCCTTGGCCTCGTGGTGATTGCTTATGTCCTCACCAAGATCGTGCCGATTTCGGAACTCTACGATCACATCGAATGGCCGGTCGTGGTTCTGTTGGGGTCCATGATCCCACTGGGCGCCGCTCTCGAAGATGCAGGCGGAACCGCGCTGATTGCCAATTCGTTAATCGGGCTGACCGAGGGCCTGCCCGGATGGGCGGTACTCACCGTTTTGATGCTGGTCACGATGACGCTTTCGGATGTCCTGAACAACACCGCGACAACCATCGTTGCGGCCCCTGTCGGCATCCAGATGGCCCACACCCTCGGTGTCTCGCCGGATCCCTTCCTGATGGCCGTGGCCGTCGCAGCCTCTTCCGCCTTCCTGACCCCGATCGGGCATAAGAACAACACCCTGATCCTTGGCCCCGGCGGCTATCACTTCGGAGACTACTGGCGCATGGGGCTCCCGTTGGAAATCCTCGTGGTTGCCGTATCCGTGCCGTCGATCCTGCTGTTCTGGCCGCTCTAGCGACGCCCCATCAGGCGGGCCATATCGAGCATCCGCTCGGAAAAGCCCCACTCGTTGTCGTACCAGCCAAAGACCCGCAGCAACCCGCCAACCGAAACCGACGTCTCGCGCCCCGAAAGGATCAGGGACTCTGGCCGCGACCGCAGATCGGTCGAGACCAGCGGCTTTTCCGTCCAGCCCAGCAGGTGCGCCTTGGCGGCTTCGGCCTTCAGCAAGGCGTTCACCGCCTCCACCGAGGTCGCCGCGTCCGTCTGGATCGTCAGGTCGATCGCCGACACACTTGCCGTCGGCACCCGGATCGCCCGCGCCAATACCCGTCCCGCAAGGTTCGGGAGAACCTTGTCAATCAAGCGCCCCGCACTTGTCGTGGTCGGCACCATAGACAACGCCGCTGCTCGACTGCGCGCAAGGTCACCGCGCGGCTTGTCCACCGTCGGCTGGCTGCCAGTGTAACAATGCACCGTGGTCATGTGCCCCGAGATCAACCCGTATTCCGCATCCAGAACCTTCAACAACGGCGCCAGTGCGTTGGTCGTGCACGAGGCGTTCGAGATAATCTTGTGATCGCCCATCTCGTCCTCGTTCGCGCCCATGACCAGTGTGATATCCGCCTGGTCGGAAGGCCCCGAGATCAGGACAGACCCTGCGCCTGCCTCAAGCCCGCGCTCGGCCACGGCACGCGTTCCGGCCATGCCGGTACATTCCAGAACCACGTCTACCGAAGACAAATCCAGATCACGCAGATCGGTCACCCCGTGAAAAGGAAACCTCTGACCGTTGATGATGATCGCTTCCGCGCCGGTTTCCACCGATCCCCGGAAGGTACCGAACACGCTGTCGTATTCGAATAGGTAGGCGCAGGTCTCAAGCGGCTCGATGTCATTGATCCCGACGATCTCGATATCTTCGTGCCGACCCTGCGCAAGAATGCGCAGCAGCGTCCGGCCAATGCGGCCAAAGCCGTTGAGAAAGATGCGAATCTTGCGGTCACTCATGTGCGCCTCCTTCGGTTGGCCTGTTTTCAGCGTGTTTGCCGCCGAAAGACCAGCGCATTTTTGTGATACATCGCATCAAGGAGGCAGGTGATTTACGGCGAAATCACCCGGAAATGCGCAATTCGATGGGCTCAGCTCAGCGTCATGTGCCGGTTCACGTCCTTGTAAAGCAGGTAACGGAACCGTCCCGGGCCACCCGCATAACAGGCCTGCGGACAAAAGGCGCGCAGCCACATGAAATCCCCGGCCTCTACCTCGACCCAATCCTGATTGAGCCGATACACCGCCTTGCCTTCAAGAACATAAAGCCCGTGTTCCATGACGTGCGTCTCGGCAAAGGGGATCACCGCGCCGGGTTCAAAGGTCACGATATTGACGTGCATGTCATGGCGCAGGTCCTCGGACTCCACGAACCGCGTCGTGGCCCATTTACCCTCGGTGTCAGGCATCGGCGTCGGCGCAACGTCCTTTTCGTTCGTGACAAAGGCCTCTGGCGCATCCAGCCCTTCTACGGCCTCATATGCCTTGCGGACCCAGTGAAACCGTACCGGCTCGGCACTCTCGTTGCTCAACGTCCAAACTGCTCCGGGCGGGATATAGGCATAGCCCCCCTCGCCCATTTCGTGGCGTGTACCCGCCAGCGTCAGAACCATCTGCCCTTCCACCACGAAAAGAACGGCCTGCGCGCGCGGATCGGTTTCGGGCCGCTCGCTCCCGCCACCCGGCAACACCTCGCCGATGTACTGCGAAAAGGTCTCGGCAAACCCCGACAATGGCCGCGCCAACACCCAGAACCGCGCCTTGTCCCAAAACGGCAACAGCGACGTTACGATATCGCTCATCGTGCCTTTCGGGATGACCGCATAGGCCTCGGTGAACATGGCACGATCAGTCAGCAACTGGGTCTGGGGCGGCAACCCGCCCTTGGGGGCATAATAGGTGGTCATGGTGGTTCCCGGTTGTCGGAGGTCGTCTTATTCTGCCCCCTCTCGCGACAGAGGTCCAACGGCAATGGCGGGAGATCGCTGCTGAAACATCCCCTTGGAATATTTGATAATCAGATTGGCTCGATCAACTCCGGCCCACTCGCGCGGTTCGAATTCACCGCCCGGTCCACCTGATGGAAGTGCAACAGGTCATCTTCGGCTGACACCATCAACCGCGCGGCGCCGTGACCTTCTTCGCCAAGCCAAAGCCCCCAATCCTCGCAGTCCACGATCACCGGCATCCGATGGTGAATCGTCGACATCGGCTTGTTGGCGCCCGTGGTGACAATCGCGCAGGTATCAAACGATAAGTCCCCCATTTCCCAGTGCTGCCAGACCCCGGCAAGCGCCAATGGCCCATCCCCTTGAATGTACCACGGCCAGCGCACGCCCTCATCATCCTTGGTCCATTCATAGAACCCGCTCACCGGAATAAGACACCGCCGCGCCCGGCAGGCCGCGCGAAAAGCGGGTTTCTCGGCAAGTGTCTCGGCACGGGCATTGATCAGCAGCGGGCCATCATCAGGCTTTTTGTACCAATGCGGCACAAAGCCCCAACGCATCGCCACCAGCCTGCGCCCGGCCTCGTTGCCCATAACAACGTGGACCTTCGTGGTCGGGCAAACGTTGTAGTTAGGCACATCAGGCAGGTCATTCGCAGGCGCCGCTGAAAACAACTGCGCCATAGCGTCATTGGGTAAGGTGATTGCAAATCTTCCGCACATGTTTAAACCGTATCACCGGACCCGAGCTGCTTTCAAAGCCAAAGCTCCGCTCCTAAAGGAAGGAAGAGGCAAAATGGCTAAATCTCCTCAACAAATTGCCCAGAAACTTGCATCCCAATTGCAGGCGGGTCAATTTGGTGCCGCAGCGAAGCTCGCAAAAACTGCAACAAAGCAGTTTCCGAAAGAAAGCCACTTTGCAAACGTTGCCGCCACCGCGCTCATAAACATGGATCGCACGCGGGAAGCTCTGCCGTTTTTTGCCAAGGCGCTGCAACTCGCGCCCGGCCATGAAGAATACCAAAACAACCTCATCCACGCCTACATCGTCGCCAAACAGCATGAGAAAGCCAACGAGCTCATCGAGCGTTTTCTACCAACGCGGAAAGATGCCTCCAAACTGCTTCACCTAAAGGCTTTTTCTGCGCAACTTCAGGCAAAACACGAGGATACCATCGTCGCCGCAACCAAGGGGCTAGAACAGGACGGACCGCTCCAAACGACCTTTCTGGAAATGAGAGGGATGGCGTACGATCATCAAAACGATTTCGGCCGCGCGCTAGAGGATTTTGACCAATTGTTAGAGATTGATCCTGACAATTGCAGAGCACTGCAACTGAAAGCAAATCTGCTCCTCGACAATTATCAAACTGAAAACGCGATTGCTCTTCTGGAGAATGCTCTGGATAGGCATCCTAAGGATTGCGGTCTGCTCACCGCCATGGCGTCTGCACACTTCTCGCAAGGAGAGGTGGAGAGCGCACACACACATCTGGACGAAGCGATGAAGATTAATCCAAATTCTTCAGAGACTTTGATTTTGCTCGCAAAATCTCTGAAAGGTGACGTGTTGCAGAAATACATGCCTAAGGCCCAGGAGGCATTAAAAGCCCATCCCAAAGGATCCTCGGGCTGGTGCAACATCCAGTTCGCCCTCGGACATATGTATTTCGCGTCTCGGAACTACCAGGCTGCCGGGCGACACTATGAAAAGGCGAACGGTGGCCTTTCCAAACTGGAAATCCACCGCCAGGAAGCTGAAGATACAAAGTTTGAGAAAATCCTTGCAGCAACGCCCGCCGGACCCTGCGAATGGACCGAACCCAGGGATGGACAGCCAAAGACAATACTGGTTGTCGGACAACCACGATCCGGCACAACCCTGACAGAAATGGTCCTGTCCAGCCATCCGGACGTAGCAAGCTGCGGCGAACTGATGAACGGCGCAGTGGCAGCCAAGCAGTTTATCGATGCGGATTTGGAGTTCGACCCCAAGCTCTTTGAAAGTGAGTACACTGGCAACCTGCCCGAACAGGTCCTGCATCATCCCGCTTTCGTCGACAAGATGCCCTCGAACTACAGGCACATCGGGATGTTCCTACATGGTCTGCCCGGTGTTCGCATCATTCATATTGAACGTGACCCAAGAGATGTAGCCCTTTCCATGTGGAAAGAGCGTTTCAAGGCAGATGGGCTGCGCTTTACCAACGATCTGGTGCATATCGCCCAGCAAGCCAATCTCTACCGGCGCTACATGCGGCACTGGGAAAAGGAATTTCCCGGTCAGTTCCTGACCATCCGTTACGATGACCTCGTGTCCGATCTGGAGGCGACCAGCAAGAAAATGGCAGAGTTCGCGGGGCTCGACTGGACCGAGGCAATGATGAGTCCCGAACGCAACAAGGCCTCGGTACGAACCGCTTCCGTCGTGCAGGTCCGCGAGGGTGTTCACAAGAAATCGCTTGGGGGCTGGCGTCGGATGGAAGAGGCTCTGCGCCCGTTCAACAAGGCTCTTGACCGTGATCTATGGCCGGAACTTGAGTGGTAAACCGCGGCTCGACTAGCGGTATTGCTTGCGGGCCAGGTCGATCCGCGCCTCCATCATCGACATCTCTTTCATGATGTCCTGACGGCGCGTCCGGTCGCCTGTTTCGCGCAGCTCTTCGCGCAGACGTGCCAGTTCGCGCGACAGGGATACGAATTCGGGAACACCACCCGCTTCTTTGACGAGGCGGTTCAACATCGCGTTTTCGGGGTCTTCCTCGCGCGGCAAAGGCTTGCCGGCACCTTCGAGATTGTCGAAGGCACCTTCTGCCTCGGCCTCAGAGATCTTGGCGTTGATAAGATCAATCAGCGGATGGTCCATGCCGCCTCCAAATGAAACCCCCGCCAGTGTTCCGGCGGGGGCGCCCAAGGTCAAGTCGCCTGTTACTTACGGGTGATACGCCCGTCAGTGTAGGGCGCATAAGGCCCGCTCTTGGCGAGGAACTCGGCCGTCACATCCGCCAGGTCCGGACCGTAGTCATAGGCGTTGGTGGCATCGCGGAACATCTTGTACCCGTCACCGCCGTTGCGGACATAGTTGTTCGAGACGAGGCCGTAGGTCTTGGCCGGATCAATCGGCCCCCATGCCCCATTCTCCATCACCATGACATCAGAAACCCGTCCTTCGTTCGGCGCCACCGACATGTCAAAGGTGAACTTCAGCCCGGCCACCTGCGGGAAACGGCCCTTGCCGTCCTCAACCTGACTGACACCGTTTTCAAGCGCGTCAATCACGGTTTGGCCGGACACCTGGAAGGTCGACAGCGTGTTCTGGAACGGCAGTACCGTCAGGACCTCGCCCATCGTCACTTCGCCGGCATCAATCGACGCACGCAGACCACCGCCGTTCTGGATCGCGATCTGGACACCTTGATCCTTCACGCGGTCCAGCATGGCATCGGCCACGAGATTCCCCATCGGGCATTCCACCGCACGGCAGGTTTCGCGCGCGCCTTCAATCGCCGCGCTGGCTTCGGCGACCACGCGCTTTTTCATCTCCTCGATCGGTGCGCCCATCTCGGCCACACGCGCGGCAATCGCCGCATCCGGCGTCACCGAGGCATCCAGCAGGATCGGCTCCCCCATGGCCGAGGTCACGTTGCCCGCGTCATCAAAGGTCACGACCAATTCGCCAAGGTACTTGGAATAGGCATAGGCCTGTACCACCGGAACGTTGCCCACCATGACGGGATAAGCGCCCTTGGCGCGGTCATTGGTGTTGGACAACAGCGTATGCGAGTGTCCGCCCACGACCAGATCGATCCCCGGCACGTTGGCCGCAATATCCATATCTTTGGGCAGGCCGACGTGGGTCAGTGCGATGATCTTGTTAACGCCGTCCGCCTCAAGTGCCGCGACATCGCCCTTCAGGCTTTCGATCTCGTCCTGAAAAACCACGTTCGGCCCCGGCGAAGAGGTATCAACGGTGTCGGTGGCCAGAACCGATATGATGCCGATCTTCTCGCCACCGACCTCAAGCACCACATGGTTGCCCACCTTGCCGTTAAGCGCAGGTTCCGAGGACAGATCAAGGTTGCCCGAAATCACCGGGAAAGAGACCGCGTCGATGAACTTTTCAAGGCCCATCGGGCCATCGTCGAACTCGTGGTTGCCCACGGCCATGACGTCATAGCCGATGGCCTGCATGAACTCGGCCTCTGCCGCGCCCTTGTAGGTGGTATAGAACAGTGAGCCCTGGAACGGGTCACCGGCATCCAGCACCAGATAGTTCTGACCGGCAAGCTCGGCGCGTTTGGCATCCACCATGGTCTTGATACGGGCCACGCCGCCAAAGCATTTCCCCTCGGCTTCGCCTTCCGCGTTACAGGTCGAATCGTACTTGTTGATCGACTCGATCCGGCTGTGAATGTCGTTCGTATGCAGAATGGTAATCTTGTAATCGGCCCAGGCCATGCCAGCGGTCATCGCCAGCGTGGCCGCCCCGGCCATCAATTTGTGAAACATCTTATTGCTCCCCGCGTTTTTGTTGCTCCTCTCAAACGGTGACTCGGTTTCGGGCACCTGTCAAACCTTGACCTCGGGACAGCATGAAGGCATGTCACGACCATGCTTATTTTCAAGATCTTCCGCGCCCCCGAGTGGGCGGATTTGCGCGCAGCCGGCGAGACCGTAGGCGCCCCCGTGGACGTGGCCGATGGCTTTGTCCATTTCTCGACCGCCGAACAGGTTGCCGAAACCGCCGCCAAGCATTTCGCGGGCGAGGATGACCTTTTCCTTCTGGGCCTCGAAGCGGATGACATGGGCGAAGACCTCAAGTGGGAACCCTCCCGCGGCGGCGCGCTTTTCCCGCATCTTTATCGCCCGCTGAAGCTGGCGGATGTGGCCTGGGCCCAGCCCCTGCCCCTTGAGAATGGCACCCATCAATTTCCCGCAGGTCTCTGCATATGAAACTGCTTGAAAACATCGGCCTCAAGGCCCTCCACCAGATTGATCCCGAAGCCGCCCATGGCCTTGCCATCAAGGCGCTGCAAATGGGGATGGCACATGCGCCGGGCACCCTGACCTCGCCACGGCTGAAAACCACCTTTGCCGGGCTCGACCTGCCCAATCCCGTGGGATTGGCCGCAGGTTTCGACAAGAACGCAACTGCGCTTGACGGTCTGGCCAAGGCCGGCTTCGGCTTTTTCGAGGTCGGCGCAGCCACCCCGCGCCCGCAGCCCGGAAACCCCAAGCCCCGCCTGTTCCGCCTGTCCGAAGACCGCGCCGCCATCAACCGGTTCGGCTTTAACAACGAGGGCATGGACGCCATCGCCGCGCGACTGGCAAATCGCCCCAAGAACGCGGTGATCGGCCTCAACCTCGGGGCCAACAAGGACAGCGAAGACCGCGCGAGCGATTTTGCCAAAGTGTTGGCGCACTGCGGCGCACACCTCGACTTTGCTACCGTCAACGTGTCCTCCCCCAACACCGAGAAACTGCGCGATCTTCAAGGCAAGGCCGCCCTGTCGGCGCTGCTGTCCGGTGTCATGGAAACCCGCGATGCGCTGGACCGGCCGATCCCCGTCTTCCTCAAGATCGCGCCTGATCTTTCCGATGCGGAAATCGCCGAAATTGCCGAGGTGGCCGTCGAATCCAGGCTCGATGCGGTGATCACCACCAACACCACGCTAGATCGCAAGGGCCTCGCGTCCAAGCACCGTGACGAGATGGGCGGCCTGTCCGGCGCCCCGCTCTTTACCAAATCCACCCGCGTTCTCGCCCGCCTGTCGCAACTGACCGACGGCCAGATGCCCCTGATCGGTGTCGGCGGCATCTGCAACGCACAGGACGCCTACGACAAGATCTGCGCCGGCGCTTCCGTCGTGCAACTCTATACCGCGCTGGTCTATGGCGGTCTGTCGCTGGTCGAAGGCATCGTGCGCGGTCTTGATGCGCTTCTTGAACAGGACGGTTTCAGCAATGTCGCCGAAGCTGTCGGCACGAAACGGGAGAACTGGCTGTGATCACCATCTGGCACAATCCGCGCTGCTCGAAATCGCGGCAGACTCTGGCCCTGATCGAGGACAAGGGTGACATCACCATCCGCAAGTATCTTGAAGATGCCCCAAGCGTCGAAGAGATCACCGCGGTGCGCGACCTGCTCGGCGTCAAAGCCATCGAGATTATGCGCCCGCGAGAAGCCGAGTTCCAGGAAATGGGCCTCTCGCGCACTGACGAGGATGACACGCTGATCGCGGCAATGGCGCAATGCCCCAAGCTGATCGAACGTCCGATTGTTCTTGCCAATGGCAAGGCGGCCTTGGGACGCCCGCCCGAAAACGTGCTCGACATCCTTTAATCTGCGCTGCGGCCCCGCTTACGCACGCGAGGCCGCTGCTTCTACTTTTGGGTATTTCCACCCAAGCGTCGCCCCGCGCGCCACGAAGGACACAAGCAGCGCCAGCCAAAGCCCGTGATTTCCGAACAGGGGAATGAACGCAGCGACCGCCACGACATAAACCACCAGGGAAATCGCCATCATGTTGCGCATGTCGCGTGTGCGCGTGGCCCCGATGAAAATCCCGTCCAGCATCCAGCTCGCGATCCCAATCGGCGGCGCCAGAACCATCCACCACAGATAACTGCGTGCCTCACTGCGCACCTCGGGCGAGGTTGCCATCAGGTCGATGATCGCGCCACCGGCCAGGGCAAAGGCCGCAGCAAGCCCCATGACAACGATCAATCCCCAAAGGCTGCTCTTGATCGCCGCCTGCCGGAGCGCCCCGCGATTGTATGCACCCAGAGCCTGTCCCACCATCGCCTCGGCGGCAAAGGCAAACCCATCCAGCGCATAGGCCGTGATCTCGAGAAACTGGAGCAACACCTGGTTGGCCGCGAGTGTCACATCCCCGAACCGCGCCCCAAGAAACAAGAATGACATGAAGATCGCCTGCAACATCAAAGAACGCAGCATGATATCCGTGTTGACGGCCATGACCTCGCGCAGACGGGCCTTGTCGAACACCCGCACCCAATCGCGCCAGGCGGGCTGACGAAAGGCGCTGCGACACAGCCACAACCCAAGCGCCAATCCCGTCCATTCGGCAATGAAGGTAGCAAAGGCGACGCCGGGAACGCCCCAGCCAAGCCCAAGAACGAACCACAGGTCCAGAACGATATTGAGCCCGTTCATCCACAGCTGCAACACGAGAACGGCGCGTGTTCTCTCAAGGGCGATCAACCAGCCCGTCACGCCGTAAAGCGCGATGGCCGCCGGGGCGCTGTAGACCCGGATTTGCAGGTACTGCCGTGCAAGTCCTTCAACCTCGGCACTGGCAGGCGAAAGCTTGAACGCCAGCGCATAAAGCGGCACCTGCAACAGGACAATCGCCACGCCGGCAAGGCTGCCCAGCATCAGGGCCCTCGTCAGCATGGCCGCCACTTCACCATGCCGCCCCGCGCCTTGTGCCTGGGACGTCAGCCCAGTGGTGCCCATGCGCAGGAACCCGAACAGCCAGTAAAACCCGGTCAGGATAACGGCACCGATCCCCACCGCGCCAATCGGCGCGGCCTCGCCCATCTGCCCGACAACACCCGTATCCACCGCCCCGAGGATCGGAACGGTGGCATTGGAAATCACGATGGGGATTGCAGTGCGCAGCACCCGACCATGGGTGATTGCGCCGACGTCAGCCATCCTTGCGCGCGGGCATCAGGAAATGCCCGGTCGCCTGTGCGAACAGTTTTGCCCGCTGGTCCTGCCAGGCCTCGACATGCACCGATGCATAGCGCCGCCCCGAACGGTTTACCCGCGCCCGCGCATAGGCATCCCGCGGCAGGCCCGAGCGCAGGTAATCAATATTGAAATCGATTGTCTTGGGCAGACGCGGCAGATACCCCAAAGCCAGTTCGTCAGCATCCAACACACCGGTTTCGATCTCTTCCCACAAGACGGACCATGCCAGACCGATCACGGCGGTGGTTTCAAGAAAACCGGCAATGGCCCCGCCATGCAGCGCTGGCAGCATCGGATTGCCGATCAGCTTCTCGTCAAACGGCATGATCGCGGTCAACTCGTCACCGCGGCGCTCGAATTCGATTCCCATGAACTGCACATAGGGAACCCCGTGAACCAGCGCATTCAATGCTGCGTCTCGGCGTTGCTTTACCACCTGGACGGGCTCGGGACGTGTACGCGCCATTACCGTTTGCCCTCCACTGTAAAGGCACCCGTGGCCGTGGCCACCGGTCGGTCAGTGTCATCATCCATCGCCGTGGCGCGGACAAAGGCAACAGAACGAGTGATGTGATAACACTCGGCGCGCGTCCGGACGGTCTGCCCCGGCGTCGCCGCGCGCATATAGTCGATTCGCAGATCAATCGTTGCCGTACCAGCAGGAGAGGACGGATGGCTCATCGCTGCTGCACCGCAACATGTGTCCATCAAAGCCGACACCGCGCCGCCATGCAGCACCCCGGTTTCCGGGTCTCCTACAATCCGCAGATCATAAGGCAATTCCATCTCGGCAATCCCGTCACCGATATCCGTCAGCGTCATCCCCAACGCCTTGCAATGCGGGATCGCATTGATGAACTGTTCTGCCATTCGGGCTTTTTCCGGGTTCATAATCCGCTCTCCTAGTCTTCGGCCAACTATGATCCTGATTTCTCTGCAACGGCAAGGGGGCGGTTGCACCTTGCAGCGCAGCATTTTAAGTTCATGCCCGAGGAGAGTTGCAAATGTCTGATACCCGTCTGACCTTTAAAGAGATGTGCGCGAGATTCGACGTCACACCAAGAACGTTGCGTTACTATGAGTACATCGAACTTCTCGAGCCCGAGCGCGAAGGCCGGTCGCGCTATTTCGGCCCGCGCGAAGTCGCCCGCATGACCTTGATCATGCGCGGACGTCGCTTTGGCATAAAACTCGAAAACATCCGACAGTGGCTTCTGATCTACGAACACGAAGGAAGCGCAGCGCAGATGCAGGCCTTTGTTGCCATGGCGGATCGCCAGTACGAGGAACTCCAGGAGCAAAAAGCGCAGCTGGAGGAAGCCATGGACGAGCTGATGCAACTGCGTAACGAAACCGCGGATTCCCTCGCCAAAGTCTGACCAGCCTCCCCCGACAATTGCTCAAGCCCGGTGCTTTCACCGGGCTTTTTGCGTTCCGACATGTGAAAATCACGACCGGTCACACGAAAATTTGCAGCCCATTCACAGGATCGTCACTTTACCTTCACATACGCCACGTCAACTTTTGAAGTGACGCAGCGTTCTACTTACGTCAACGTAAAGCAACATTGTAACCACGACGGCAGATGCCAATCTTGCCCATGGAGCGACCGTAAAGACGAGGGTGATGAGATGACCGATACGACAATGACAATCCGCGAAATGTGCGACGCATATGACGTCACACCCAGAACCTTGCGGTTCTACGAAGCCAAGGAACTGCTGTTTCCCATTCGTGAAGGCCAGAAACGCCTGTTCACGAAACGCGACCGCGCACGCCTCAAACTGATCCTTCGGGGCAAACGGTTTGGCTTTTCGCTGGAAGAAATCCGGCAACTTCTCGATCTCTACGACATGGGCGACCAGCAAGCGACCCAATTGCAGCGCACCTACGAAGTCGCGCAGCAACGCCTGCAGGACATGGTTGAACAGCGTGATGAGCTGAACGAGGCCATCGACGATCTGAAAGAACAGCTGAAATGGGGCGAGAAGGTTCTTGCCCAGCTGAGCACCACGAAAAAAGCAGCAGAGTAATTAGGGAAGAGACTGATGCCGAGCTATACCGCCCCTGTAAAAGACATGCAGTTCGTCCTGCACGACGTTCTGGACGTTTCGAAATCCGACATTCCCGGCTATGCCGAACTTGAATCCGATTTCACCAATGCCGTTCTGGAAGAAGCCGGCAAGCTGACCAGCGACATTCTTGCGCCTCTGAATGCCGTGGGTGATCAGGAAGGCTGCCGTCTCGAAAACGGCATCGTCTACACCCCCACCGGCTTCAAGGAAGCCTTTGAACAGGTGAAAGAAGGCGGCTGGACCGGTCTCGACATGCCCGAGGAATACGGCGGCCAGAACATGCCCTACGTGCTTGGCACCGCTGTCGGGGAAATGTTCTCGGGCTCCAACCAGGCCTTTACCATGTACCAGGGCCTGACCCACGGTGCGGCCTCGGCGATCCTTGCCCACGGTTCGGAAGAGCAGAAGAACACCTACCTGCCCAAGATGGTGTCCTGCGAATGGACCGGCACCATGAACCTGACCGAGCCGCATTGCGGCACCGACCTCGGCCTGATGCGCACCAAGGCAGAACCGCAGGACGACGGCACCTACAAGGTCTCGGGTCAGAAGATCTTCATCTCGGCCGGTGACCACGACATGTCGGAAAACGTGATCCACCTGGTTCTGGCTAAGGTTCCCGGCGGTCCCGAGGGTATCAAGGGTGTTTCGCTCTTCATCGTGCCCAAGTTCATCGTCAACGAAGATGGCACCCCGGGCCAACGCAACGGCGTCTCGGTGGGCAACATCGAGAAAAAGATGGGCATCCACGGTAACTCGACCTGCGTCCTGAACTACGACGAGGCAACCGGCTACCTGATCGGAGATCTGAACAAAGGCATGCGTGCCATGTTCACGATGATGAACGAAGCGCGTCTCGGTGTCGGCATGCAGGGTCTGGCCCAGGCCGAAGCCGCCTACCAGAACGCGGTGATCTACGCCAAGGAACGCCTGCAGGGTCGCGATGTGACCGGCACCAAGAACCCTGACGGCCCGGCCGACCCGCTGATCGTGCACCCTGACATCCGTCGCTCGCTGATGGACCAGAAGTCCTTTGTCGAAGGCGCACGTGCCTTCATCCTCTGGGGCGCGACCTTGATCGACCAGGCGCACCGCAGCGGGGACAAGGACGCCGACGGCCTGATCTCGCTCCTGACCCCTGTCATCAAGGGTTTCCTGACCGACGAAGGCTACGACATGACCGTCAAGGCACAACAGGTTTACGGTGGCCACGGCTATATCGAAGAGCACGGCATGAGCCAGTTCACCCGTGATGCCCGCATCGCGATGATCTACGAAGGCGCCAACGGTGTTCAGGCCCTCGACCTGGTTGGCCGCAAACTGGCCCAAGACGGTGGCAAACACGTCATGGCCTTCTTTGATCTGGTCAAGAATTTCTGCAAGGAAAACGGTGAAGATGAGGCCATGGCCGATTTCATCGGCCCGCTCAAGGCCGCGTCGAAAGACCTTCAGGCCGCCGGAATGTACTTCATGCAGAACGGCATGAAGAACCCCAACCACGCGCTGTCGGGTTCGAATGACTTCATGCACCTCTTCGGCCACGTCTGCCTCGGCCTGATGTGGGCCAAGATGGCAAAGGCCGCAACGTCAGCTCTGGCCAACGGCACCTCTGACGCTGCGTTCTACGAGACCAAGCTGGCCACCGGACGCTACTACATGGCACGTCGCCTGCCCGCCACGGGCATGCACCTGGCACGTATCCAGACCGGCGCCGACACCGTCATGGCTCTGGACGCCGAAGCATTCTAAGGGCTTGGGCGGGTCACTCCCGCCCCCCTCAAGGCATTAAGGGAGGACAGATGCCAAAACGCTTTCGCCTGACCCGCCGTCTCCCGGTCGCGCTGACCGAAGACGCCTATCGCCGGCTGCGAGGCTTCGCCGCCGAATCGGGTCTGGACGAAGGAGAGGCCCTGTCCTTCCTGCTCGAAAATCTTGACGCCGTGGTGGACGAGGAAAGCTTTGCCCACCGCCTGCGACAGTTCAATTCAACGCTGGACGCGCGCAAGCGCTGACAGCCCGAGGAGGAAAGACATGGCATCGTCCTGGATGACCGATGAGCACCAGATGCTCGCTGACATGACAGCGAAATTCATCAACGATGAATGGGCGCCGAAATTCGAGAAGTGGCGCAAACAGGGCGAAATGGACCGCGAGACCTGGCAACAGGCCGGTGAACTTGGCCTGCTCTGCCCCTCGATCCCCGAGGAATACGGCGGCGTTGGCGGCGACTTCGGCCACGAAGCCGTCATCCTGATGGAATCCAACCGCGCCAACCTTGCCAGCTGGGGCCACGGTATCCATTCGGGCATCGTTGCTCACTACATCCTTGCCTATGGGTCGGAAGAACAGAAGAAACGCTGGCTGCCCAAGATGGTTTCGGGAGAAATCGTCGGCGCGCTGGCCATGACCGAACCCTCGGGCGGCTCGGACGTTCAGGGCATCAAGACCAAGGCTCTGAAAGAGGGCAATTCCTACCGCCTGTCGGGCCAGAAAACCTTCATTACCAACGGCCAGCACGCCAACCTCGTGATCGTGGCTGCCAAGACCGACCCAAGCGCCGGTGCCCGCGGGACATCGCTGGTGGTTGTCGAGACCGAAAACGCCGAAGGCTTCTCGCGCGGTCGCAACCTCGAGAAAATCGGGTGCCACGCGGCAGATACCTCGGAACTCTTCTTCGACAACGTCGAGATCCCGCCCGAAAACATCCTTGGCGGTGAAGAAGGCCAGGGCTTCTACCAGATGATGCAGCAGCTTGGTCAGGAACGCCTGGTTATCGCCTGTATCGCCATGGGGTCGATGGAAGGCGCCGTGGAACGCACCATCGCCTATTGCAAGGAACGCGAGGCCTTTGGCGGCCCCATCATGCAGTTCCAGAACACCCGCTTCAAACTGGCGGAATGCCTGACCAAAACCAAGGTGGCACGGGCCTTTCTGGATGAGTGCATCAGCGAGTTGATCGCCGGCGAACTGACCGTCGAAAAGGCGGCAATGGCGAAATACTGGATCACCGACACGCAGGGCGAAGTTCTGGACGAATGCCTGCAACTGTTCGGTGGCTACGGATACATGCAGGAATACGCCATCGGCGAAATGTGGGCCGACGCTCGCGTTCAGCGCATCTATGGCGGCACCAACGAGATCATGAAGGAATTGATCTCACGCAGCCTTTGATCTTGTTGGGGAGGACAAGACCATGACCATCAAACTCTACTGCTTCGGCGAAAGCGGCCATTCCTACAAGGCCGCCCTCGCCCTCGAGCTGTCGGGCCTCGACTGGGAGCCAGTGAAGGTCGATTTCTTCGCCGGTGAAACCCGCAGCCCCGAATACCGTGCGACCGTCAATGAACTGGGCGAAGCCCCGGTTCTGGTCGATGGCGATGTCTCGCTCACCCAATCCGCGGTGATCCAAGACTACGTTTCCGAGAAATCGGGCAAGTTCGGCGGCAACAACGCAGCCGAACGCCGAGAGATCCTGCGCTGGCAGTTCTGGGACAATCACAAGCTCTCGTCCTTTGCCGGTATGACCCGTTTTCTCATGAACTTCCTGCCAGAGGACAAGCAACCCAAAGAGGTGATCGCCTTCAATCAAGGCCGCCTTCAGGGCGCTTACGACATCCTCAACAAACACCTTGAAGGGCGCGATTGGATCGTTGGCGACAGCGTCACCAATGCCGACCTCACCTGCTGCGGCTACCTGTTCTACGACGAGCCTTTTGGCTTTTCCCGCGCCGACTGGCCGAACATCGACCGCTGGCTCAACAACATCTCGGCCCTCAAGGGCTGGAAACACCCTTACGACCTGATGCCCGGCTCCCCTGCGGACCGCGCCTGAAAAGGAGATCATTGATGACCGAAGCCTATATCTATGACGCCGTGCGCTCGCCGCGTGGCAAGGGCCGCAAGGACGGCAGCCTGCACGAGGTGACCTCGGTGCGCCTCTCGACCACCGTGATGAACGCCCTGAAAGAGCGCAACAACCTCGAAGGCCACGCCGTCGAAGACGTGATCTGGGGCAACGTGACCCAGGTGAAGGAACAGGGCGGCTGCCTTGCCCGCACCGCCGTTCTGGCCTCTGACCTCGACGAGCGTATTCCCGGCCTCTCGATCAACCGTTTCTGTGCCTCCGGCATGGAAGCCGTGAACATCGCCGCCAACCAGGTCAAGGGCGGCGCAGGCAATGCCTATATCGCAGGCGGCGTCGAAATGATGGGCCGCGTTCCCATGGGCTCCGACGGTGCTGCCATCGCGGTTGACCCCTCGGTCGCCATGGACATGTATTTCGTTCCGCAGGGCATCTCGGCCGATATCATCGCCACCGAATACGGTTTCAACCGTGATCAGGCCGATGAACTGGCCGTTGAATCGCAACTCCGTGCCGCGCAAGCCTGGGAAGAGAACCGTTTTGCGAAATCCATCGTCCCGGTGAAAGACCAGAACGGCCTGACCATTCTCGACCGCGACGAATACATGCGCCCCGGCACCGACATGCAAAGCCTCGGTGGTCTCAAGCCCGCCTTCAAGGAACAGGGCGAAGTCATGCCCGGTTTCGACAAGCTGGCGCTAATGAAATACCCGCACCTCGAAGCCATCAACCACATTCACCACGCGGGCAACTCCTCGGGTATCGTGGACGGTTCCGCAGCCGTGCTGATCGGCAACAAGGAATTCGGCGAAGAATACGGCCTGACCCCGCGTGCCCGCATCAAGGCCACCTCGAAAATCGGTCTCGACCCGACCATCATGCTGACCGGCCCGGTGCCCGCGACCCAGAAGATCCTCGCCGACAGCGGCATGGCAATCAGCGACATCGACCTGTTCGAGGTCAACGAAGCCTTCGCATCCGTGGTTCTGCGCTTCCAGCAGGCCTTTGACGTCGATCCTTCGGTCGTGAACGTCAACGGCGGCTCGATTGCAATGGGTCACCCGCTGGGTGCAACCGGCGCCATCATCATCGGCACCCTGCTGGACGAGATGGAACGTCAGGACAAGGAAACCGGTCTCGCCACCCTGTGTATCGCATCGGGCATGGGCGCAGCGACCATCCTGGAACGCGTGTAAGGAGCAAGAATAATGAGCGATTTCAACCTCTCCGTAGACGCAGACGGCGTCGGCATCATCACATGGGACACCATCGGCAAGTCGATGAACGTCATGTCGGAACAGGCCTTTCAGGACCTGAATGCCATCATCGACACGGTTCTGTCCGATGACGCCATCAAGGGCGCGATCATTACCAGCGGCAAGCCCGGCTCTTTCGCCGGTGGCATGGACCTCAACGTTCTCGCCGCCATGCGTGACCGCGCAGGCGACAGCCCGGCACAGGGCCTGTTCGACGGCGTGATGTCGATGCACCACGTCCTGCGCAAGATCGAACGTGCGGGCATGGATCCCAAGACCAACAAGGGCGGCAAGCCGATTGCCTGCGTCCTGCCCGGCACCGCGCTTGGCATCGGTCTGGAACTGCCCCTGTCGTGCCACCGCATCTTCGCTGCCGACAACCCCAAGGCCAAGATCGGCCTGCCGGAAATCATGGTCGGCATCTTCCCCGGCGGCGGCGGCACCACCCGCATGGTCCGCAAGATGGGCGCCATGGCGGCCTCGCCATTCCTGTTGCAGGGCAAGATGGTCAACCCGCAGAAAGCCAAGTCGGCAGGCATCATCGACGAAGTCAGCGCCGACCCGATGGCCGATGCAAAGGCCTGGGTTCTGTCCGAGCCGAAGATCGTCAAACCCTGGGATGAAAAGGGCTACAAGATGCCCGGCGGCGACCCGTATCACCCCGCTGGCTTCATGACCTTTGTCGGCGCATCGGCGATGGTCAACGGCAACACCTGGGGCGTCTATCCGGCGGCCAAGGCGATGCTGTCTGCCATCTACGAAGGCGCGCAGGTTCCTTTCGATACCGCCATCAAGATCGAGGCACGCTGGTTCACCAACGTCCTGATGAACCCCTCTTCCTCGGCGATGATCCGCAGCCTGTTCATCAACAAGGAAGCTCTGGAAAAAGGCGCCAACCGTCCCGACGTCCCCGATCAGTCGGTCAAGAAAGTCGGCGTTCTGGGCGCAGGCATGATGGGCGCAGGCATCGCGCTGGTTTCGGCCAAGGCGGGCATGGATGTTGTCCTGATCGACACCAGCCAGGAAGCGGCAGACCGCGGCAAGGCCTACTCCGAAACCTTCATGGACAAGGGCATCTCGCGCAAGAAGGCGACGCCCGAGCAGAAAGAGGCGATGCTGGCCAAGATCAACGCCACCACCGACCTTCAGGCGCTGTCCGATGTTGATCTGATCATCGAGGCCGTCTTCGAAGATCCCGGCGTCAAGGCCGAGATGACCAAGAAGGTCGAAGCGATCATCCCCGAGGACGCGATCTTTGCATCGAACACCTCGACCCTGCCGATCACCGGCCTTGCACAGGCCTCGGTCCGCAAGGAACAGTTCATCGGCATCCACTTCTTCTCGCCCGTCGAGAAGATGGCACTGGTCGAGATCATCAAAGGCAAGGAAACCGGCCCCCGCGCCGTGGCCAAGGCACTGGACTATGTCCGCCAGATCCGCAAAACCCCGATCGTCGTCAACGACGAGCGTTTCTTCTACGCCAACCGCTGCATCATCCCCTACATCAACGAGGGCGTGATGATGGCTGGCGAAGGTGTTGCGCCGCAACTCCTTGACCACGCGGCCCAGCTTCTCGGCTTCCCGGTGGGCCCGATCCAGCTGGTTGACGAAACCTCGCTCGACCTCGGTGCCAAGATCGCCAAGGCGACGATGGCCGCGATGGGCGACGCCTATCCCAAGTCGGTGGCCGACGATGTGACCTTCTGGATGGTGGAAGAAGGCCGTTTGGGTCGCAAGGCCAAGGCCGGTTTCTTCGACTACGACGAAAAGGGCAAGCGTCAGGGCTACTGGAAAGGCTTTGCCGACAAGTTCCCGCGTCTTGACGAGCAACCCGACGTGACCGAAGTTCAGCACCGCCTGATCTTCGCGCAGGTTCTCGAAGCAGTACGCGCCCTTGAGGCCGGTGTTCTCGAAGACATCCGCGAAGGCGATGTCGGCGCGATCCTCGGCTGGGGCTTCATGCCGTGGTCGGGTGGCCCGTTCTCGTGGCTCGACATCGTTGGCGCCGCCTGGGCTGCCGAGAAATGTGACGAGCTGACCGAGAAGTACGGCGACCGCTTTGCCTGCCCGCCGCTGCTGCGCGAAATGGCAGACAAGGGCCAGTCGTTCTACGGCCGCTTCGGACCGGGTGCCGCCAAGGCCGCCTGATCTGCCCCTGAAAAACGCGAAACGCCCGGTCCATTCAGGCCGGGCGTCTTCATTTCTGGATCAGTCGGCCTTCAAGCCACGTCGTAGTCGAAATTATCGCCCATGTAGCCGCGCTGCAAAAGACGCGCTGCCACCACCAATGGAAGCATATTATAGTTCTGCGCCGCGCCGAACTTGGGCGGAAGACCAGCACTTACCCCCCAATGCGCCTGGCAGAACATCAAGGCCCCGTGGTTCACGAAAACCATCTGGTCGGTCTCGAAGACCGGCAGGTAAACCTCTTCCGCGCCCTTGGGCTTCACACGCTTGATCCCCCCCAGAACCTCAAGCGCCGCGCCCGGGATTACGGCAAAGGGGTCACCCCATTCATCCATGATCTCGTCGCTTTCCACCAGGATGCCCTGACGCGGCATCACCGTCAAAGCATCGCGATTTCCGATGGTTCCGGGCGGCACGAGAAACGGCCATGCCTCGACAGGGCAATCGTCCGAGCCTTCCCAAAGCTCGCCGCGTACCACTGCCTGCACTTCCTGCAAGCCACCGTCAAACGTCAGAATTTCGTCACCAGCCTCGATCGTCTCGATCGGCTGCCAGCCCTCCTGCGTGGCGACTTGTGTTCCCTCCACAAGTCCACATCCAACGCCCAGGAGAACCGGGTCTTTGTGTTTCTGCTTCCGAGGATCCGGCCTTCTGGCGCCGTCCACCGGATTCGTCCATCCGAACATCTTCATCCCCTTGCTTCTGCATTACGGATTTCTGTGCTCTCATTAATCTCCAAGTATTGGGAACTGCTTTGCCCAAAATGAGGAGACTTTGAGGCAAAGGGCAAAAAGTGAGGACAATCCCGGCCTTGATTGCCGGATTGGCGGCCAGAAAGGCGGCAATTTCGCCTCCTGCGCGTGCCCGACCTGTTGATTCTATCAGCTCTCGCCCTGCGATCTAAGCGCGATGATCAGACCCGAAGATACAATCATCGCGATACCCACTCCTTCCAGCAGCCCGAGATTCTGTTCAAACAGGATCCACGCAAAGAAGGGGGCAAACACCATGATCGAGTATTCGAACACCGCCACGTTGGTAGGTTCATCCATCTGGTAAGCCCGGATAATCAGGAAAACCCCGATCACCGACCCGACGGCCTGCAGGGCGATCCACGGCAAAGCATCTGCGAAACTCCAGGTCCACCCGCGGCTCAGAAACGTATCGCCAGCCCACCCCGACGATGTCAGGACCACCGACATCACGCCGCCAATCACCCCAAGCACCAGCATGTTCATGGTCAAAAGCGACAGGGCGCTTTCTCCCGCGCACCAGCTCCTCGTGGCAATCGCCGAGATCGCATAGAAGAACCCGGCAGCCACCGGCATGACCATCCAGAGGCTGAACCCGTCCCCTCCGGGCTGCAAAACCAACAGGATTCCGGCAAATCCGGCAAAGACCGCCAATATGCGCCACCGCCCGATCCGCTGGCCCATGACCAACACATTGATCAGCAGAACGAAGATCGGAGAGGTAAACAACCCCGCCAAGGCCTGCGCAATGGGCATCAACCCGAGCGACCCGAAGTACAGCATCATCGACGTCGACAGAACCACGGCCCGCGCCAGCACCGGTCGCCAGTTTTCGGGGCGCATGACCCCCAGCCCTAAAAGCGACATCACCACCAGCAGCGGTGCCATGAATGTCGAGCGCATGGCATGCAGCTGCCACAGGCCCAGCGACTGGGAGATCACCGTGACAAAGTTGTCGATGAACCCGATGATGCACATCGCACTCAACATCGAAATCGCTGCTGCAATGGGTCTGTTGTTGACGCCGCTCATGATTTCTGCCTCTAATTGTCTGACATTTGTCGCTAAGGAACAAATATCCCGATGTGGCACACAATATCTGTCGTAAAACCGACAAACGCTCTGAGAATCAAGGGAGGGATCTGATGGGCTGGATGGTTGATGAAACCGGGCTGGACAAATGCGCCGCCAACTTCGTGCCCCTGACACCGCTGTCGCACCTGCAACGTGCCGCCAAGGTGTTCCCCGACACGCTTGCCGTCAGCTACGGCAAACATCGCAAGACCTATGCCGAATACCACGCACGCTGTAGCCGCCTGGCCTCTGCGCTGGTCGGGCTGGGCGTCAAACCCGGTGACGTGGTCGCCACCCTCATTCCGAACCTGCCCGCACAGGCCGAGGCGCATTTTGGCGTGCCCGCCTGTGGTGCCGTTCTCAACACGATCAACGTGCGTCTCGATATCGATACGGTGGCCTATATCTTCGATCACGGCGGTGCCAAGGTGGTTCTGGCGGACCCGCAGTTCATGGATACGGTCGAAGCCGCCATCGAAGCGATGGAAGGCCCTGCACCCACTGTCATCGAAGTGGCCGACGATCAGGCCAGCTTTCACGCCAGTGGAAAATACACCGAATACGAAGCGCTTCTTGAAAGCGGCGACCCTGAATTCGACTGGATCATGCCCGACGATGAATGGGAAAGCCTCGCGCTGAACTACACCTCCGGCACGACCGGCCGACCAAAAGGCGTGGTCTATCACCACCGTGGTGCATACCTCATGACAATGGGCACCGTGGTCAGCTGGCGGATGACCCTGCATCCGGTCTTCATGGCCATCGTCCCGCTGTTCCATTGCAACGGCTGGAACCACACCTGGATGATGCCGATGCTTGGCGGCACCCTGATCTGCTGTCGCGACATCAGCGCCCAGAACATCTACAACGCCATCCACTATGAAGGCGTGACCCACTTCGGCGGCGCGCCAATCGTTCTCAACATGATCGTCAACGCGCTGGACGAAGAACGCCGCACCTTCGACCACACCGTCGAAGTCTTCACCGCCGGTGCCCCGCCCGCCCCCGCCACGCTCGCCAAGATCGAAGATCTCGGCTTCAACGTGACACAGGTCTACGGCCTGACCGAAACCTATGGCCACGTCACCGAATGCCTCTGGAAACCGGAGCAGTGGGACGATCTCGACAAACCCGACGTTGCCGCGATCAAGGCCCGCCAGGGCGTTGCCATGCCGATGATGGAACATATCACCGTCATGGACGAGAACATGGAACAGGTGCCGATGGACGGCAAAACCCAGGGCGAGATCGTCATTCGCGGCAACTCGGTCATGAAGGGCTATCTCAAGAACCCCGAAGCCACCGAAGAAGCCTTCAAGGGCGGTTACTTCCATTCCGGCGACATCGCCCTGCAGCACCCCGACACCTATGTCCAGATCGCTGACCGCGCCAAGGACATCATCATTTCCGGCGGCGAGAATATCTCGTCTGTCGAGGTCGAAGGCGTTCTTATGGGGCACCCCGCCGTCTCGCTGGCCGCCGTGGTCGCCAAGCCCGACGACAAGTGGGGAGAGGTGCCCTGCGCCTTCATCGAACTTCTACCCGGTCAGGAAACCAGCGAGGCCGAGATCATCGCCTTCTCACGGGAAACCCTTGCCGGCTTCAAGGCGCCCAAGAAGGTGGTGTTCCAGGAGCTTCCCAAGACCTCGACCGGCAAAATCCAGAAGTTCCAGCTGCGCAAGGTCGCAGCGGATCTCTAGGGTTTGACCTGTACAAATGTGAACGGGGTGGTGGCAAAGGTGCGTTGCCGCCCCGCCTCTCCTCATGGTAGTGTCGCGCCAACAGAGGCAGAGCAGCCCGGCACCACCCAATGAGCAAAACAGCCCTTCAGAAATATGATCGCATCGAGGCAACCGGCCTCTGGCGTCCGTCTCGCGACGCCCAGCGCCGTGATGTCATCGTCTCGATTGGCGAGGCCACGCTCACCATCACCGACACACAGGACCGGCCCCTCGCGCATTGGTCCCTCCCGGCCGTGGCCCGCCAGAACCCCGGCCAGCGCCCGGCGATCTATGCGCCAGACGGCGATCCCGGCGAAACGCTGGAACTCGCGGACGGCGAAGACGAGATGGTGGATGCCATCGAAAAACTGCGTTCTGCCCTGCATCGTCGACGCCCGCGCCCTGGTCGCCTCCGGCTGGTCACACTGGGCAGCCTCGCCTTTGGCATCGCCGCCCTCGCCGTGTTCTGGCTGCCGGATGCGCTGCGCAACCATGCGGTTTCGGTTGTGCCTGATGCAAAACGGGCCGAGATCGGCACATCGCTGCAAACCCACCTGATCCATCTCACCGGAAAACCCTGTTCCAGCCTGCTTGCCACACCGGCCCTTGGCAAACTCGCCACCCGCCTTGATGTGCCGAACCTTGTCGTCGTGCGCGACGGCGTCCGCGACACGGCCACCCTGCCCGGCGGCACGATCCTGATGAACCGTGCCATTGTCGAAGACTTCGAGGAACCCGACGTTGCCGCGGGTTTCATCCTTGCCCAGAAGGCCGAGTCCCGCGAACACGATGCCCTGCGCCAGTTGCTGGAACACGCGGGCATCGGCGCAACCTTCCGCCTCCTCACCACTGGCTCCCTGCCGGATGGTGCCCTGCGCGCCTATGCCGAGGCGCTTGTCCTACTCCCCCATTACACGCCGCCGACAGAAGACCTGCTGGCGCTGTTCTCGGAAAAACAGGTCAAATCCACGCCCTATGCCTTTGCGCTGGACCCATCCGGCGAAAGCACGATTGACCTGATCGAAGCCGATCCCTTTGTCACCACCCCCGAGCCCGTTCTCACCGATGGCGATTGGGTTGCGCTTCAGGGCATCTGCGACGGTTGAATCAAAAAACACGCCCCAAGAGGCGTGCCCTTGTTTCTAAACCAACAGTCGAAATCAGTTGCGCACAAAGGCTCCGGCATAACCCGCGCTGCGCACCTTCTGCGCCGCGCTTTCAGCGGCACCATCATCAGCAAACGGCCCAACCAAAACCATGCGCTTGGTCACGCCGCTGCGTGTGTACTTGCCGATCTTGACCGGCACCCCAAGGCTGCGCACCTTGCGCGCAACGCTTTGCGCCGTGGCCGCATCACCGTAAGTCGCCACCTGCACATAGGCGCGGCCCGAAAGGCGCAGGGCCTTTTCCTTGCTCTCGCTGCGCGTGGACACCACCGGCGATCCCGCCGACTTGGTCGAGACATAACCTTCGGCCGCAGTTCCCCGACGCAGAACCCGTGGCGTCCCATCAACCCAGACGCCATCCATCTGCGCCTTGCCGGCAAAGGTCTGCTCGGCGCGATAGGGGTTATAACGGTCATCGCCGAAATCCACTGGACGGTAGCCTGCCGGAGCCTCTGCATTTACCATGGCATGATAGCGGTCTTCATAGACGTGACGCGGCACGACACGCACGTGTGGCCCAACTTCCCCCTCACGCACAACGCGACCACGCAGGTATCCCTCGCGGTGGATGCGGATCACGGGCGCAGGCGCTGTCGCCTTGCCGGTTCCGGGGGTATAGGGCAACTCGGCCTGCGGACCACAACGCACCTTGTACTTTGACACGACACCGGTCCGACAGGGCGCATCATACCCGGTCTGGCGCGGCACCTGTTCCAGCGAACGGCGCGGCTTGGTCTTGGCCATGGCCGGTTTCGTCTTGGGTTTGGCAGGGGTCACGACAACAGGCGCGGCAGCAGCGGGCTTGACCTTGCGCACTGTCGTCTTCGGTTTCGTCACCACGCGCGTCGTGGGTTTCGGCGCTGCCGCGGCAACCGGTTTAGGCGCTGTCTGTGTTTCCGGAGACGCAGCCTCGATCTGGACAACGTTCTTGTCGAGTTTCGGCGCGGCCTGCACAGATGTCGTGCCACCGGGGTTTGTCGGCTTATAGCCGCAAACAACCTTGCGATCCCGCGTCATGCGCGGCACCCAGGTCACATTCCCATCAATGCCGGCGCGGATGTAAACACACCCCTTGCTGTCGACGTACTGCTTGCCCTTGTAGGATGCCGGTGGAAATTCGTTCGGCGTATCCACGTTTCTCAGGGACTGGGCGTTAACGCCCGCCGCGACCCCGAATGATCCCGCGATAATGGCAATCGCTATTGCTCTGCTCAGTTTCATTGTGCCCCCACAATATATTGGGGCTAGTCTAGCCGCAAAACCCTATATGAGTAAACCTTCCATAGGGTCACAAAATGGCCTTATTTTCTTTGGGTTAGCGGCCCGCCCCCGGCGGGACACGGGCCGCGCACCATTATTTGGTGCCAAACATCCGGTCACCGGCATCGCCCAGGCCGGGCATGATATAGCCCTTTTCATTCAGGCGCTCGTCGAGTGCGGCCGTCACGATCGGCACATCGGGATGCGCTTCTTTCATCCGCGCAACCCCTTCCGGCGCCGCCAGCAGGCAAAGGAAGCGAATGTCCTTGGCGCCCTGCTCCTTCAGAAGATCAATCGCCGCCGCAGATGAGTTACCCGTCGCCAGCATCGGGTCGACGGCAATCACCAGACGCTCGCCAAGATTGTCCGGTGCCTTGAAATAGTATTGCACGGGCTCAAGCGTTTCTTCGTCACGGTAAAGACCAACAAACCCGACACGGGCCGAGGGGATCAGTTCCAGCATCCCGTCCAGAAGACCGTTGCCCGCGCGCAGAATCGAGACCAGCGCCAGCTTGCGCCCGGCAAGCACCGGCGCATCCATTTCCTGCATCGGCGTGTCGATCCGCTTGGTGGTCATCGGCAACTCGCGCGTCACCTCATAGGCAATCAATTGGCTAATCTCACGCAGCAGGCGGCGAAATTCGCCGGTCGAGGTATCGGTCTGACGCATAATGGTCAGTTTGTGTTGCACCAGCGGGTGATCGACGACGGTCAGGTGATCCATCAGTTGCTCTCCAGTTTCTTCTTGATACGCGCCCGAGTGTCCTCGTCGCAGAATGCCGCCTCGGCGGCCGTTAGGTTGATCGCGCGGAAATCATCTTCTTCCCAGCCAAACGCCTCGGCCAGCATGTCATACTCCCGACGCATTGTCGTATGGAAAAACGGCGGATCATCGGTTGACACCGTAACCCGCACACCCGCCTCGCGCAGCCTCTGGATCGGGTGGGCCGCGAAAGAGGGATAAAGACCCAGAACCACGTTGGAGCCGGGACACACCTCCAGCGTGATCTGCCGCGCCACGAGTTCCGCCACGAGCTTCGGGTCTTCGATTGCGCGCACCCCATGTCCAATCCGCTCCACGTTCAGATCGCGGATCGCTTCCCAGACACTCTCGGGGCCGCCAAACTCGCCTGCGTGGGTGGTCAGCCGCAGCCCCGCCTCCCGCGCCATGTCAAAGGCATAGGCAAAGTCACCCTGATGGCCCTTGCCCTCGTCCCCGCCCATGCCAAGACCGACAATCCAGTCACCGGCCGTCTCGGCCGCACACAACGCCGTCCGCTTGGCCTGTTCCGGACCGAAATGGCGCACGGGCGTCACAATCCCGCGCAGAATCACGCCCCATTCGGCCTCGGCACGATCCGCGGCTTCCTGAATGGCCGCGAGGTATTCCCGCCACGCCGCAACATCGCCGCCACCACAGAAATCCGGCGACAGGAAGGTTTCGCAGTAGATCACACCGTTCGCGGCACTTTGCTCAAGCACCGCGCGGGTCAACCGGGCATAATCTTCCGGCGTTTTCAAAACGCTGGTTGCCGCCTCGTAGACTTGCAGGAAGTGAACGAAGTTCTCAAAAGCATAGCCGCCCCGTTCATCAAACACGCGGCTCAAATCAACCTTCTTCTCGAAGGCCAACTGCCGGATAAACTCCGGCGGCGCGGCCCCTTCATGGTGCAGGTGCAACTCGACCTTGGGCAGATCACTCACGCTCACAGGAAACTCCTCCCCGGCCCTTCACTTTTCACCCCCAGATGCGCCGCCACGCTGGCCGCCACATCCACGAATTCCACGATTCCGGCCTGCTTGCCCCCTGCCCCCGCGCACAGAACCGGCACGCGCTCTCGCGTGTGGTCGGTTCCGGGCCAGCTCGGGTCATTGCCATGATCGGCGGTCAGCACCAGAAGATCATCCTCTCGCAACCCGCCAATCACCTTGCCAATCTCGCGGTCAAACCACTCCAGCGCCCGTGCATAACCGGAAATGTCGCGACGATGGCCATAGAGGCTGTCGAACTCCACGAAATTTGCAAAGGTCAGACTGCCGTCCTCGGCAGTATCCACCAGGTCCTGCAAATCCTGCATCAACTTGGCATCCGCGCCCTTCACGCAATCATCCATGCCGGTCATCGAGAAAATATCGCCGATCTTGCCCACACCATGAACCTTGCGCCCGGCATCCTGAACCCAGTTCATCAGAACTCGTTCGGGCGGCGCGATGGCAAAATCCTTGCGGTTGGTGGTGCGCTCGAACCTCTCTTCGACACTGCCCACGAAGGGCCGCGCGATCACTCGCCCCACCTTCATCTCGTGCAGCACCGGCGCCAGCTGCTTGCAAAGGTCCAACAACCGTTCCAGCCCGAAATGCTCTTCATGGGCCGCGATCTGGAACACGCTGTCGGCGCTTGTATAGCAGATCGGCTGCCCGGTGCGGATATGCGCCTCGCCAAGATCGGCAATCACCTGTGTCCCCGACGCATGGCAATTGCCAAGAATACCCTCGACTCCGGCAATCTCGCAGACTTTGGCCACCAATTCCGCAGGAAAAGACGGGGTTTCATCCGGAAAATAGGTCCAGTCCCAGGGCACCCGCAATCCGGCCAACTCCCAGTGTCCCGAGGGCGTGTCCTTGCCCGCCGAACGCTCGGTTGCAGCCCCCCATGTCCCTGTCGGCACCGCGTCCAGCCCCGGTGTATCCTCGCCGCTTGAAAGCCGCACCGCAGCCCCAAGCCCAAGGCGATCCATATTCGGCAGGCTCAGCATCCCGCTGCGCCCCTCTTCCGCGCGGCCCTCGGCACAGGCCTGCGCGATATGGCCAAGCGTGTTCGCCCCCACATCCGGCAAGTCGCCGTTGAAAAACCGATCTGCATCCGGCGCGCCGCCACAGCCCACCGAATCCATCACCACGAGGAATGCCCGCGCCATCAGCCGATCCTTTCGTGCACCAAGGGCGGCACGACCGGAGCCTCCTGCCCCAGGGTGATCGCCGCCAAAACCGCCTGCTCCGCCTTGCGCGCCGCCTCTTCGCGGGCTGCATGAATCCGCAGCAGGGGTTGGCCTTTAACCACCTTCTGACCCAATGTCACCACGTCGGAAAACCCGACGCTGGGATCAACCACATCGCTTTCCACCTGCCGGCCGCCACCCAGTTCCACAACCGCAAGGCCCAGCGCCTCGCCGTCCATCGCGGTCACAAATCCGATCTCTGGGGCGGCAACCTCGCGGATAACCGTCGCTTCGGGCAGGAACCGTCGCCAGTTCTCGACAAACTGCACCGGCCCGCCCATCAGCGCGACCATGCGGCCAAACCGTTCCGCCGCCCTTCCATCCGCAATCGCCTTGCCGATCGCATCCGCCCCGGCATCCACGCCCCCTGCCAGACCGGCATTCGCCAGAAGCACGCCGCCAAGCGCCGCGGTCAGGTCCAGCAACGGGCCACCCGTCTCGCCGGTCAGAACGCCCATGCAGTCTGCAATCTCAAGCGCATTGCCAAGGGACGGTGCCAGCGGGCGGTTCATGTCGGAGATCACCGCGCTGGTCGGACATCCCGCAAGGTTGGCCGTGCCAACAAGCGACTGGGCCAGGGCCCTCGCCTCATCCGCGCTCTTCATAAAGGCCCCCGTGCCGACCTTTACATCCAGCACCAGACCCTCAAGCCCCGCGGCGAGCTTCTTCGACAGGATCGACGCCGTGATCAGATCAAGGCTCTCCACCGTCGCGGTCACATCACGGATCGCATAAAGCCGCTTGTCAGCCGGGGCAATTTCACCGCTGGCCGAAACGATGGCACAGCCTGCCTCGTGGACGACGGTCTTGAATTCCGCTTCAGAAACACTGGTGCGCAGCCCCGGAATGGCTTCCATCTTGTCCAACGTCCCGCCGGTGTGGCCAAGACCGCGCCCCGAGATCATCGGCACATAGGCCCCGCAGGCCGCAAGCGCAGGCGCCAGCACGATCGAGACGCAATCCCCAACGCCACCTGTCGAATGCTTGTCCAATACCGGCCCGTCACAGGACCACGACATCGTGTCGCCGCTGTCTCGCATCGCCAGCGTCAAGGCAACCCGCGCCTCTTCCCCAAGTCCTCTCAGGCAAACACCCATGGCAAAGGCCCCGGCCTGCGCATCCGAAACGCGCCCATCCGCCAACCCCTGGGCGAACCAGGCCAGTTCCTCGCGGCTGGGATCTTCTCCCCGGCGCAAATGGGCAATGATCGCGCGCGCGTCCATGACGATCAGGCCTTGTCCATATGCGCTTCGGTAAAGGCTCCTGGCAACAGCTCGGCCAGTGTCATCTTGAGTTCCGTGCCGTCGAGGTTCGCCATCGTCACGACAACATCGCTTGTGCCGAACTCTGAAAGCTTCTGGCGACACCCGCCACAGGGGGTCACCGGATGGCTGCTGTCGGCGACAACATAGACTTCGGTCAAACGGGTCTCACCCGCCGCGATCATCGCCGCGATCGCACCCGCCTCGGCGCATGTACCTTCGGGATAGGCGACGTTTTCAACATTGCACCCGGTAAAGACTTCGCCGTTCTCGGCACGGATCGCCGCGCCAACCTTGAAGTTGGAATAAGGTGCATAGGCGTTTTCTCGCACCGCCAGTGCGTCTTTTTGCAAGCTCATGGCTCCCCTCTCGTGATCTGGATGATCTCGGCCAGTTCTGACTATTTGGTCAGTTATCGACACTGCGGCCTGCGACATATTTTTGCAAGGGGGGATGCCCTATGGTCAATACAAGCCATTCCCTTTCCGAAAGAAATAGTTTAATGCTAAACTAACTTGAGAATCCGAGGCCTCTACCATGTCCGACACGTCCAAAGAAACTTTGCGCCAGGCGGCGCTGCTCTACCACGAACAGCCGAAACCCGGAAAACTCGAAATTCGCGCTACCAAGCCGCTGGCAAACGGGCGCGACCTGTCCCGCGCCTACAGTCCCGGCGTCGCCGAGGCCTGCCTGGAAATCAAGGAAAGTGCAGCAAACGCATCACGTTACACGGCACGCGGCAATCTCGTGGCCGTGGTTTCCAACGGCTCTGCGGTGCTGGGCCTTGGCAACATTGGCGCCCTGGCTTCCAAGCCAGTAATGGAAGGCAAAGCGGTCCTCTTCAAAAAATTCGCCAACATCGACTGCTTCGATATCGAGGTCAACGAATCTGACCCAGAGAAGCTTGCTGAAATCGTTTGCGCTCTCGAACCCACTTTCGGCGCCATCAACCTCGAAGATATCAAGGCCCCGGATTGCTTCATTGTTGAAAAACTGTGCCGTGAGAAGATGAACATCCCCGTCTTCCACGATGACCAGCACGGCACCGCCATCGTCGTCGGTGCCGCCGCCACCAACGCCTTGCGCGTTGCGGGCAAGAAATTCGAAGACATCAAGATCGTCTCGACCGGCGGTGGCGCGGCGGGCATCGCCTGCCTCAACATGCTCCTCAAGCTGGGTGTGAAACGCGAAAACGTCTGGCTCTGCGACATCAAAGGCGTCGTCTACGAAGGGCGCACCGAGGAAATGACGCCGCAAAAGGCCGAATACGCACAGGCCACCGACAAACGCACTCTGGACGAGGTCATCGAAGGCGCGGACATGTTCCTTGGCCTGTCCGGCCCGGGCGTCCTGAAACCCGAGATGGTCGCCAAGATGACCGATCAGCCGATCATCTTCGCGCTCGCCAACCCGACACCCGAGATCATGCCCGAGGACGCCCGTGCCGTGAAACCGGACGCGATCATTGCGACCGGACGCTCGGACTTCCCCAACCAGGTCAACAACGTTCTTTGCTTCCCGTTCATCTTCCGGGGCGCGCTCGACGTTGGCGCGACCGAGATCAACGACCAGATGCAACTGGCCTGTATCGACGGCATCGCGGAACTCGCCCGCACCACCACCAGTGCCGAGGCAGCCGCCGCCTACAAGGGTGAGCAACTGAACTTCGGGGCCGACTACCTGATCCCGAAACCCTTTGATCCACGCCTAGTGGGTGTGGTCTCGGCCTCGGTGGCCAAGGCCGCGATGGACAGCGGCGTCGCCACCCGCCCCATCGACAACATCGATGCCTATATTCACAAGCTGAACCAGTCGGTCTTCAAATCCGCCCTCCTGATGCGCCCGGTCTTCGAGGCCGCCAGCAAGGCGGCGCGCCGCATTGTCTTTGCCGAGGGCGAGGATGAGCGCGTCCTGCGTGCCGCTCAGGCAATCCTTGAGGAAACCACCGAAACGCCCATTCTCATTGGCCGTCCGGAAGTTATTGAAGCCCGCTGCGAACGTCACGGTCTTTCAATTCGCCTCGGCCGGGATTTCCAGATCGTGAACCCGGAAAACGACCCGCGCTACTATGACTACTGGAATTCCTACCACGAGATCATGCAGCGCCGCGGGGTCACGCCCGACCTTGCCAAGGCCATCATGCGCACCAACACCACCGCCATCGGTGCGATCATGGTGCATCGGGGAGAGGCCGACAGCCTCATTTGTGGCACCTTCGGCGAATACCGCTGGCACCTGAATTACGTGAACCAGGTTCTTGGCAACGCCTCCTACCGTCCCCACGGTGCGCTGTCGCTGATGATCCTCGAAGACGGCCCCCTATTCATCGCCGACACCCATGTCTGGTCTCTGCCGACACCGGAACAGATCGCGGAAACCGTGGTGGGTGCCGCCCGCCACGTCCGCCGCTTCGGCCTTGAACCGAACATCGCTCTCTGCTCGCAATCGCAGTTTGGCAACCAAGCGGAAGGCGCTGGTAAACGCTTGCGCGCGGCCATTGACATCCTCGACAGCGAACCACGCGATTTCACCTACGAAGGCGAAATGAACGTTGATGCGGCGCTCGATCCGGAACTGCGCAACCGCATCTTCCCGAACTCGCGCCTTCAGGGCGAGGCCAACGTGCTGATCTTTGCCCATGCCGACGCAGCATCCGGCGTGCGCAACATCCTCAAGATGCGCGCCGACGGCCTCGAAGTCGGACCGATCCTCATGGGCATGGGCAACAAAGCCCACATCGTGTCTCCGTCGATCACTGCGCGCGGCCTGCTCAACATGGCGGCGATCGCGGGCACGCCCGTGGCGCACTACGGCTGATCCACCTGGCTCGGACACACCGGAACGAATCCTCGAACAGGGCGCGATTCTCGCGCCCTTTTTCTTTGCAGTAAAAAAATTAGCAAATTTGCAAAAATCGCCAAATTTCCAGCTAAATAGCAATATAGCCATGTATTTGCAAAAATTTGCAGGCCAATTTACACACCAACTGCAAATTTTCCGCGATAATCTGACGCGACGTCCCTAAAACTTATTGCCCGCCTACGCTGCACTCCCGTAACTGTTCTGCAACCAGATTGGAGGAGAAGTGTCATGGCTTACAAAGACGTGTACGAGGGCTGGAAAAACGATCCCGAGGGGTTCTGGATGGACGCCGCCCAGGCAATCGATTGGGACGAAGCACCAAAGCAGGCGCTCTTCGACAAGGGCGAAAACCTCTACGAATGGTTCGCCGACGCCAAGGTCAACACCTGCTGGAACGCCGTCGACCGCCACGTCGAAGCGGGCCGTGGTGAACAGACCGCAATCATCTACGACTCCCCGATCACCCACACCAAACGCGAAATCTCCTATGTCGAGCTGCGCAACCGCGTGGCCAACCTTGCAGGCGCCCTGCGCGCCAAGGGCATCGAAAAGGGCGACCGCGTCATCATCTACATGCCGATGATCCCCGAAGCGCTGGAAGCCATGCTGGCCTGTGCCCGCCTTGGCGCGGTGCACTCGGTTGTCTTCGGCGGCTTTGCCTCCAACGAACTGGCCGTCCGCATCGACGACGCCAAGCCCAAGGCCATCATCGCCGCCTCCTGCGGTCTCGAGCCGGGCCGCGTGGTACACTACAAACCGCTGCTCGACGGAGCCATCGACCTCTCCGAACACAAGCCCGACTTCTGCGTCATCTTCCAGCGCGAACAGGAAGTGGCCGAACTGACCCCAGGCCGAGACGTCAACTGGCACGGCTTCCAATACGGCGTTGAACCGGCGGAATGCGTGCCGGTCGAAGGCAACCACCCCGCCTATATCCTCTACACCTCCGGCACCACCGGTCAGCCCAAGGGCGTCATCCGCCACACCGCGGGCCAGCTGGTTGCGCTGAACTGGACGATGAAAAACCTCTACAATGTCGAACCGGGCGATGTCTTCTGGGCCGCCTCCGACGTAGGCTGGGTCGTGGGCCACTCCTATATCTGCTATGGCCCGCTGATCCACGGCAACACCACCATCGTCTTCGAGGGCAAACCGGTCGGCACCCCCGACGCCGGCACCTTCTGGCGCGTGATCTCGGAACACAACGTCAAGTCGTTCTTCACCGCCCCCACCGCCTTCCGCGCGGTGAAACGCGAAGACCCGACCGGCGAATACGTCAAGAAATACGATCTCTCCTGCCTCAAGCAGGTCTACCTCGCCGGTGAACGTGCCGACCCCGACACCATCGTCTGGGCGCAGGAACAGCTCCAGGTGCCGGTGGTCGATCACTGGTGGCAAACCGAAACCGGCTGGTCGATCGCGGCCAACCCGATCGGCATCGAGGAACTGCCGATCAAACTGGGTTCGCCAACCGTGCCGATGCCGGGCTATCAGGTCGAAATTCTAGACGATGCTGGCCACCCGGTCGAAGCGGGCACCCTTGGCGCCATCGCGATCAAACTGCCCCTGCCCCCCGGCACCCTGCCGACCCTCTGGAACGCGGAAGAGCGTTTCAAGAAATCCTACCTCAACACCTTCCCCGGCTACTACGAGACCGGCGATGCGGGCATGATGGACGAAGACGGCTATGTCTACATCATGGCGCGTACCGATGACGTCATCAACGTCGCCGGCCACCGTCTCTCGACCGGCGGCATGGAAGAAGTGCTGGCAGGTCACCCCGACGTGGCAGAATGCGCGGTTATCGGTGTCACCGACCAGCTCAAGGGCCAGATGCCCGTTGGCTTCCTCTGCCTGAACGCTGGCACCGACCGCGATCACGCCGACGTGGTCAAAGAAGTGGTGAAGCTGGTGCGCGAAAAGATCGGCCCGGTTGCCGCTTTCAAACTGGCCGTGGTTGTGGATCGCCTGCCCAAGACCCGCTCGGGCAAGATCCTGCGCGGAACCATGGTCAACATTGCCGACAGCACCCCCTACAAGATGCCGGCCACCATCGACGATCCCGCCATCCTCGACGAGATCAAGGAAGCCCTGCAAACCATCGGTTACGCCAAGGGCTAACCCCTTCGCCCAAGGCTACGTCAAGACCCCGCCAAGCGCGGGGTCTTTTCGTTTGTGCCGCGGATCGACGCGCGGGGTGTCGCTTTCGCAGGGCCACGCGATTGACTTTGCCCCTACGAAAGCCCTCTATCCCCTCCGGGCGCCCCAAGGTCGGCCCGAAACCGCGCGAACAAGAAAGACATGTCATGAGTCTGACCCCGGAACTGATCCAATCCACTTATGCCGCGATCAAACCGGCGACGGTGATCACACCGACGGTGCACGCCTCCCGTCTTTCCCTGCAACTGGGGTTTGATCTTTACCTCAAGCTCGAAAACCTCCAGCACACCAATGCCTTCAAGGCCCGTGGCGCGCTTGCCAAACTGTTGACGCTGTCAGAAGACGAGCGCAAGGCTGGTGTCATCGCCTGCAGCGCGGGCAACCACGCACAGGGCGTGGCCTATCACGCCTCCCTGCTTGGCATCCCCTCGGTCATCGTCATGCCCGAAGGCACCCCTTTCAACAAGGTCAAGCGCACCGGCGATTTCGGGGCCGAAGTCATCCTGCACGGCACCGGCTTTGACGAAAGCGTCCAATTCACCCTCGACATGGCCCGCGACAAGGGCATGACCTTCATCCACCCCTTCGACGACCCCGTCGTCGCCGCCGGTCAGGGCAGCGTGGCCATCGAAATGCTGGAACAGGAACCCGACCTCGACACCATCGTCGTCCCCATCGGCGGCGGCGGCCTGATCGCGGGCATCGCCGTTGCCGCCAAATCGATCAAACCGGGCATCCAGATCATCGGCGCGCAGGCCGAAACCTTTGATGCCGTCAAGGCCGCCATCGACGGCACCGAGGCGCAAAGCAAGGGCAAAACCCTTGCCGAGGGCATTGCCGTCCGCGCGCCTGCACAAACCCATATCGAAACCATCCGCGCCCTCGTGGACCGCGTCGAAACCGCCTCAGAAACCGAGATCGAAGAGGCCATCTTCGACCTTCTCAGCCACGAAAAGCTTGTTGCCGAAGGCGCGGCCGGTGCGGGTCTCGCCGTGATCAAGAACAATGCCGAGGCCTTCAAAGGCAAGAAAGTGGGCCTTGTGGTCTGTGGCGGCAACATCGATTCCCGAATGCTGTCGACCCTGATCCTGCGCGGCCTCGTGCGCGACGGGCGCATCACCCGCCTGACCTTCGAGATCGACGACACCCCCGGCCAACTCTCCGACATCTCGCGCATCATCGGCGAAAGCGGGGCCAACGTGATCGAGGTGATCCACCAGCGCATGATGCAGACCGTGGCCCTCAAACAGGCCGAGCTGGAAATCGTGATCGAAGCCCGCGACCTCCTGCACGTGAAAGAGATCGTCGCCAACCTGCGCGGCGCGGGCTACACCCTGCGCACCGACAACCCGCTGGTCTGATCCCGACCCCATGTCGCTCCCGGACATGCGCCCTGCGGATGCGGGGCTAGCCTCCTTTCTGACAGAGAGGAGGACCCCGCATGTTCAAAGCCCGCATGGACGCCTTTCGCGACCGACTGGAGGCCGCCGGAATCGACGTTGCCCTGATCACGGATGACGACAACGTCTACTATCTGACTGGCTACTACGACTATCTCCATATGGAGTTTGGCCGCCCCACCATCCTTGTTGTCCCCCGCGACGGTGACACCCTTCTCATCACCCCCACGATTGACCTTGTCGCGGCCCTCTCCTCGGCCCGTGTCGACCGCATTGCCGACTGGAACGATGGCGCCGGTGAAGAGTGGCGCACGGAACTTCCCGCCGCCATCGGCACCGCCCGCAAGGTCGCGCTTGAACCTGAACACATGCCACCCGTGGTGCGCGCCTATCTCGACAGCCTCGTCGACAAGGAAACCCTGACCTCCGTCACCCCCATCCTTTCCGATATGCGGATGATCAAGTCGGACGAGGAACTGCAACTGGCACGCCACGCCGGACAGGTTGCCAACGCGATGATGCAGGCTGGTCGCGATGCCATCTCGGACGGCACGCCGGAATACGAGGTGGCGCTTGCCATTTCCCAAGCCGGAACCCGCACCGCCGCCGGCCTTCTGGCCGCGCATTACGACGACAGGGACATGTCGCCCACCACGCATTTCCTCCAGATCATGGCTTCGGGCGACACCATCACCAAGACCCACCACCGCGCCTCGACCCGCGTGATGCGCCGCACCGAACCCGTTTTCTTGTGTTTCTGCGGCATGACCAACTTTCACCGCTTCAAACTGGGCTTCGATCGCACCTTCTGGATCGAAAGCGCCGATCCCGCCCAGGTCGCGCTTTATGAAACCGCCGTCAAAAGCCAGCAGGCGGCCCTGGCCGCCCTGTGCCCCGGTGTCACTGCCGAAAGCGTCCACGCCGCCTATGCCGAGGTCATTCAGGAGGCAGGCTTTGACTATCCCTTCCGCTGTGGCCGCGCGACGGGGTTTTCGTTTCTGGAACATCCGCAACTTGTCACCGGCGATACCACGATCCTGCAACCCGGCATGGTGCTCGCCGTCGACGGCTCTGTCGCCACCAACGATTTTCGCGCTCAGGTGGGAGACAGTTTCATCATCACCGAAGACGGCTACGAACCGCTCACCAATCACCCCAAAACGTTGGAAGACGTGATCCTGCCCGCCTAGGCAGGGTCACACAAACTGTTCGCGGATCAGCCGTTCCTCGAGCCCGTGGCCGGGATCGAACAGGATGCGATGGGCAATCGAGTCATCCGAACTGATCTCGACATTCAAGACATTGCGTACCGCTCGGCTGTCCGCCTCGGCCATGACCGGGCGTTTCTCGGGGTTCAGCACATCAAAACGCACCCGCGCGTTCTTGGGCACCAGCGCCCCGCGCCAGCGTCGAGGCCGAAACGCGGCCACCGCCGTCAGGGCAAGCACATCCGACCCGATCGGCAGGATCGGCCCGTGCGCCGAATAGTTATAGGCCGTCGATCCCGCGGGCGTCGCCAGAAGCGCGCCATCACAAACCAGTTCATCCAGCCGCAACCGCCCGTCAATCGTAATCCGCAGCTTTGCCGCCTGCGCCCCGGCCCGCAGCAGCGAGACCTCGTTGATCGCCAGGGCCTCATGCACCGTGCCATCGGCACAGGTCGCCCGCATCGCAAGCGGGTTGATCACCTCTTCCTCGGCCGCGGCAAGGCGTTCGGGCAACCCGGTCTCAACATATTCATTCATCAGGAACCCCACCGTGCCCCGGTTCATCCCGTAGACCGGCAGGTCGAGTTCCTGTGTGCCGTGCAGGGTCTGGAGCATGAAACCGTCGCCACCAAGGGCCACGATCACGTCGGCACCATCCGGCGCGACATTGCCATATCGGCTGATCAAAGCCGCCCGCGCGGTCTGGGCAACCGGCGCGTCACTGGCCAGAAAGGCGATTCTCTCAGGCATGTTTTTTCCCCGAATCCTGTTTCCAATGCCCTAAACGGTGTTTCCGATCGAAGCACATCTCCACCCAAGGCACCAGTATCGCCGCTCAGACAAAGCGTCACGTCGCTTTCAGCCCTTTCTCCCCCTATGTGTTTCCGATAGGAAAATCCTCGAAATATCACCCATTTTATGGAGCAATGCCCATGACCACTGTTCGCGATTCCGGTTTCTTCACCGAATCCCTGGCCACCCGTGACCCCGAGCTGTTTGGAGCGATCACCGATGAGCTGGGTCGCCAGCGCGACGAGATCGAGCTAATCGCCTCGGAAAACATCGTGTCCGCCGCGGTGATGGAAGCGCAGGGCTCGGTTCTGACCAACAAATACGCCGAAGGCTACCCGGGCCGTCGCTACTAT
>NZ_JANDJO010000011.1 GCF_024331145.1 Shimia sp. CNT1-13L.2
ACCAACACCAACACCCTGGCCGCACAAGCCGCGACCCAGATCAGCGGTGAAGTCGGCAAATAAGCCGACACATAGCTAGAAATTCAGTTGGGGCCGCGCCGCTTGGCCGGCGCGGCCCCACTGCGTGAGGTGGGACGAGTAGCGCAAAACAGGCAGAAGAATCTGGCACAACGGGCGCGCAGAGTGATTGCAAAGTAGATGGGAGAGAAACGATGAAGCGTTTCCTTAGAAAATTCTCCGACGACGACAAAGGTGCTGTTACCGTCGATTGGGTTGTCATCACGGCCGGCGTTGTTTCGCTTGGTATCGCGGTCACCACCCTGATCACGACCAACACGGAAACACTCGCCTCATCCGCCGCGACAGCAATTGCTGCAAGCGGCAACTAAACAAACAGGGCCCCAAGAAACACCGCGCGTCAGCGCGGTTTTCCGCTTTTGGCCCATGTCCCCCTTGGGAAAACGCCCTCAAAGCTTCGCCAAGCTTCCCCGTTTTCGCCACATTCCCCTGACAGAGTCATCCTTGGAAAAGTGTTCCCGCAAAACGCGCGGCACTGAAATCGAGAGGAAACCGCAATGCGTGTGATATTTGGTCTGGTACTGGTCGTCGGCCTCGGCCTTGCCGGCTTTGCCGTCTACATGGCCCAGAACTATATCCAGGGCTATCAATCCGCCTTGGCACAGGAACGCGCCACGCGTCGCCCCGAGATCGAAACCGTCGATGTTTTCGTGATGAAACGCGCCATCAAATACGGCGAAGAGCTGCTCGCGGAAGACGTCCAGATGGTGAAATACCCCAAGGGCGCCCTGCCCGAAGGCATCTTCACCACGAAAGAGTCGCTGTTCCCCGAAAACGATGATCGCAAACGCGTTGTCCTGCGCACCATGGAACCGATGGAAGCCATCCTTGCGGTAAAAGTCACCAAACCCGGCGAAGAAGCAGGTCTGACCTCGCGCCTTGAAAAGGGCATGCGCGCCTTTGCCATCAAGGTGGATGTCACCTCTGGCGTTGCCGGCTTCCTGCGCCCCGGAGATCGCGTCGATGTCTACTGGACAGGTCGCGTAAAAGGCTCCGGCGCGGAACTTGGCAATGACGAATTCACCAAGCTGATCCAGGCCAATATCGACCTGATCGCCATCGACCAGACCGCGAACCAGGATCTCGAATCCGGCAATGTCGCCCGCACCGTGACCGTCGCTGTCAAACCGCATCAGGTGGCGGCCCTGGCACAGGCCCAATCGACCGGCGATCTCTCCCTATCGCTTGTCGGCGCGAAGGACGACACCGTCGCCTCGGCCATCGAAGTGAACCAACGTGTGCTGCTTGGCATCGAGGAAAAGGTCGAGGTCGCACAGGATATCGAGGAAGAAGAAGAGGAATGCACCATCCGCACCCGTCGCGGCGCCGAGGTGGTCTATATCCCGATCCCTTGCACAAACTGACGCAAAATCAGCACCTTACCAAGGGCCGCCTCGTGCGGCCCTTCTTGCATGCCCTTGCGTTGTTGCAACGACCCCACATCATGTTTCCGCCCGAAACCATTGATTCTTGCAAAAAATCCGGTTTTGGCGCACAGTACCCCAAAGAGCGGGCAAAAGATCCGCAGTTGAGGCGTGATCAAAAAGGCAGGTCACATGAAAATTCGTAGTATTCTTGGCGCGGCCCTTCTGGGTCTGACCGTCAGTGCAGGTGTAACCCTGCCCTCCTTGGCTCAGGCCGAGGCTCTTCGTGTTGTTCGCAACGGAACGGAATCGGTGCTCGGGGTTCCCATGAACCGCGCCGTGGTTGTCGAAAGTGATGTCCCCTTCGCGGAACTCTCCATCGCCAACCCCACCATCGCCGATATCTCCTCGCTCTCGGATCGCACGATCTATGTGCTGGGCAAGGCACCGGGGTCGACAACGCTGACCCTTCTGGATGGCAGCGGCCGGCTGATCACCAACGTCGAGGTGCGGGTCTCTCCCGACATCACGGAATTCAAGGAACGCCTGCGCCAGATCCTGCCCAATGAAAAGATCGAAGTGCGCACCGCCAATGACGGCATCGTCCTTTCCGGCACGGTCAGCAGCGCCCAACGCCTTCAACGCGCCCTTGACCTCGCACAACGCTATGCCCCGGAACGCGTATCCAACCTGATGAGCGTCGGCGGCGTGCAACAGGTCATGCTCAAGGTCCGCTTCGCCGAAATGCAGCGTTCTGTTGCTAAATCGCTGAGTTCCTCGGTCTCGATCAGCAGCGGTGACGTGCAGGCAGGCACTGGCACGTGGTTGCTTCAGGGCACAGATTCCACCAACTCGAACTCCGGCATCCTGGTTGACAACGACACCATCGGCGCTGCGGCCATCAACGTTGGCCTTGGATCGGTTCAAGTTGGCCTTCTTTTGGAAGCCCTCGAACGCAAAGGCGTCGTCCGTACCCTCGCAGAACCCAACCTCACCGCCCTTTCGGGACAGGAAGCCAAGTTCCTCGCGGGTGGCGAATACCCGGTGCCCGTGGCCCAGGACAGCGGCAACATCACCGTCGAATTCAAACCCTTCGGTGTGGAACTGAACTTCATTCCTCGCGTTGTCGATGGTGACCTGATCAACCTCGAACTGAATGCCGCCGTCTCTTCGATCGACACGACCAACAGCCTGACAATCAACAACAATTTCACGATTGACGCCTTCCGCCGTCGTGAAACCTCAAGCACCGTGGAACTGCGCGATGGCCAGAGCTTCGCCATCGCGGGCCTCTTGCAGGACGACTTCACCGACAACAACGCACAGGTTCCGTGGCTGGGTGACATTCCAGTCCTTGGCGCCCTCTTCCGCAGCGCCGATTACCAACGTTCGCAATCGGAACTGGTCATCGTGATCACAGCGCACCTTGTCACCCCGACCAGCGGCGAGGCCCTTGTCCTCCCGACCGACCGGGTGAAACCGCCAAGTGAGCGTGATCTCTTCCTCTTTGGCAAGATCGCCAAGGACAAACGCCCCCCGAAGGGCGCGGCAGGTGAAGTTGCCAAACAGGACTTCTCCGGCTCCTACGGCTACGTGATGGATTAAGGAACGGCTGACATGAAACACGTATTTGCCACCGTTTCGCTCATCGCGCTGACTGCATGTAGCTGGGATAACTATCCCGAGGCCGGACGCGAGCTGGATGCCGGCAACTTCGGCTATGCCACCGCCAATAATACCGGCATTCACTCGGGCGAGATCCAGTACACCATCAACCTCGCCAACCGCTTTGCCGACGAGGTCACCCCGACAGTCACCTTCGAATTCGACAGCGCCCAGCTTGATGGCGATGCCCGTGCCATCCTGCGCCAGCAGGCCGGCTGGATCCGCCAGTTCCCCGAAGTGCGCTTCCGCGTTTATGGCCACACCGACGCCGTCGGCTCCAATGCCTACAACAAACGTCTTGGCATGCGCCGCGCCCGCGCGGTGGTCTCCTACCTTGCCTCGCAGGGAATTGGCCGCGATCGCCTCGAAGCGGTTGTTTCCCATGGGGAAACACAACCTCTGATCGTGACCCAGGGCCGCGAGCGCCGCAACCGCCGCACCGTGACCGAAGTGTCGGGCTTTGTTCAAAGCCATCCCAGCGTTCTGGACGGCAAATATGCCCAAATCATCTACCGTGATTACATCACCAGCGCGCAGTCTCAGACTGTTCTGACCGGCGTCGAAAACGCCAAGGAAGCGGAATAATTCCCTTCGGGCCAAAAAGCTGATCGTTGCGAGATACCGCACAATTTTAGCTTTTTGGCCCAAATCTTGCCCAACTTCACAGCGACATTCATCCCAAAGGCACAAGTGCGTCCGGCCCGAGTCGGCGCATCTCCTTCGGGGTCTTCTTGCCGTGGCGTGTTCTTGCCACGCGACAGCGGCCCAGAACGGAGGAAATAACAGAGGCTGAGGCTGAAATGACGAGTGAACAGACGACGCAAATGGACCCGAACGCGATTCTGGCATGCACCGTATGCCGGGATGTGCAGAATTTCGAACTTCTGATCGTCGACATGGAAGAGGCCCTCGGCGAGCAGTGGGGTGACCTCGGTTTCGTCGATGCCCTGCAGTTCTTCAGCCAGCCCGACGCCGCCACGCTTGAGTTCATTGCCCTGGCCATCGACGATCTGGACGAGGCAAACCTGCCGCAATTGATGGAAGTGATCTCCTCGGCCAAAAAGAACGGCATTCGCGTGATCCTGATCGCCGAAGACGTCACTCCGGCATCCCTGCACAAGCTGCTGCGCCACGGGGCAGACGAGTTCATCCCCTACCCGCCCCCGTCCGGCGAATTGCAGGAAGCCATCGAGCGCATCCGCAACCCCGAACCGGCACCCGCGGCCCCGGCATCAATTCAGACGGAATCGCAGGGCGTCGCCCTGAACAACACCGGCTATTCCAAGGAAGGCGTGCTAATCGCTGTGCACGGTCTTGCCGGTGGCACCGGCGCCACCACCCTTGCCGTCAACCTCGGCTGGGAACTGGCGACTGTTTCCAAACAGGAGTCCCCAAGCGTCTGCCTGATCGACTTTGACTTCCAGTTCGGATCGATGTCGACCTACCTTGACCTACCCCGTCGCGAGGCGGTGTTCGAACAGATCACCGACACCGAAAGCATGGACAGCGAAAGCTTTGCCCAGGCGCTGCAATCCTACGAGGACAAGCTCAGCGTCCTGACCGCTCCGCCCGACATCATCCCGCTGGACCTTGTCACCAGCGAAGACATCGAGCGCATTCTCGAAACGGCGCGCCGTCACTATGACTATGTGATCGTCGACATGCCCAAGACCCTCGTGCAGTGGTCCGAAGCGGTGCTGAACGCCGCCCACGTCTACTTTGCCACGATGGAAATCGACATGCGCTCGGCCCAGAACGCGATGCGCCTCAAGCGCGCGCTGCAAGCCGAGGAACTGCCGCACGAGAAACTGCGCTACGTCCTGAACCGCGCACCGAAATTCACCGACCTTGCAGGCAAGTCGCGCGTGAAGCGTCTCGCCGACAGCCTGTCAATCTCGATCGACATCCAACTGCCGGACGGCGGACGTCAGGTGATGCAGGGCGGCGACCACGGTCAGCCGCTGGGCATTTCGGCACCCAAAAATCCGCTGCGCAAGGAAATCGCGAAACTTGCAGGCAACCTGCACGACCTGGATCAATCCGATCCCAAGGCCGCTTGAGAATAGGGGGACAAGATGTTTTCACGTTACAAAAAAGAAGCCGCGACCCCTGCCGCCAAGGCAGCCCCTGCCGCTGCCGCCGCAGCCGCCGCTGCTGCCCCCGCACCGGAAGAGGCGGCCCCCAAGGTCGTCATGCGCAAACCGGCGCCGCGTGCCTCGGCCATGGCAGCCCCTGCTGACAAGGAACGCAAGCGCAAGGAACGTCTTGGCGAGATCAAGCTTGAGCTTCACAAGGAACTCCTGAACAACCTGAATCTCTCGGCTCTGGAAAGCGCCTCGGAACAGGATTTGCGCCACGAGATCAACGCGATCGCCAGCGAAGTTCTTCAGGAACGTGCCATCGTCCTGAACCGCGAAGAACGGGTCACCCTGAACCAGGAACTCTTTGATGAGGTCACCGGTCTTGGCCCGCTTGAACCGCTGCTCAAAGATGAGACGATCTCGGATATCCTGATCAACGGACCGCATCAGATCTTCGTCGAACGCAATGGTAAGCTGCAACTAAGCGACACAAACTTCAAAGATGAGAAGCACCTCCTTCGCATCATTGACAAAATCGTCTCCGCAGTTGGCCGCCGCGTCGATGAATCCAATCCTTACGTCGACGCCCGTCTCCAGGATGGCTCACGTTTCAACGCCATGGTGCCGCCGATTGCGGTGGATGGAAGCCTTGTTTCCATCCGGAAGTTCAAAAAAGACAAGCTTGGCATCGACGACCTTGTGAATTTTGGGGCATTCTCGGAAGAAATGGCTGCATATCTACAAGCCGCTGTCTCCACTCGACTGAACGTTATCGTCTCTGGCGGGACCGGTTCGGGTAAGACAACGACGCTCAATGCGCTCTCGTCCTTCATCGACAACAGCGAGCGTATCCTCACCATCGAGGACACCGCCGAACTTCAACTGCAACAGATCCACGTCGGCCGCATGGAAAGCCGCCCGCCCAACGTCGAGGGCAAGGGTGAAGTCTCTCCGCGCGACTGTCTGAAAAACGCCCTGCGGATGCGCCCTGACCGCATCATCGTGGGCGAGACCCGCGGCGAGGAAGTGATCGACATGTTGCAGGCCATGAACACCGGCCACGACGGATCGATGACCACCATCCACGCCAACAACCCGCGTGACGGCATCGCCCGTCTCGAGAACATGATCGCGATGGCCGGCATCGAAATGCCGATCAAGGCCGTGCGCTCGCAGATCTCCTCGGCTGTGAACCTCATCGTTCAGGCCTCGCGCCTTCAGGACGGTTCGCGCCGCATGACCTCGATCACCGAGATCACCGGCATGGAAGGCGACGTCATCTCGATGCAGGAAGTCTTCCGCTTCCAGCGCACGGGTCTGGGGCCGGAAAACAAGATCATGGGCCACTTCACCGCCACCGGTGTCCGCAGCCACTTCTCCGAGCGTTTCCGCCTCTGGGGCTATGACCTGCCACCGTCCATCTACGAACCGACAGCGGGGTAACCAGACATGCCATTTTCTCCGGAACTCCTGATCTACGGCATGATCTTCATCGGCGTGGTTGTCCTCGTCGAAGGGGTCTACCTAACTGTTTTTGGCCGTTCGATCAGCCTGAACAGCCGTGTGAACCGCCGCCTCGAAATGCTCGACAAGGGCCAGCGCCGCGACGAGGTTCTCGAACAGCTGCGCAAGGAAATGCAGCAGCACGGCAAAGTGCGCTCGGTCCCGCTTTATTCAATGCTGGCCTCCAAGGCCCAGAAGGCGGCCATCGCCTTCACCCCGAAACAACTCATCATGATGATGGTGGGCCTGTCCATCGGCTCTTTCGCGGCCCTGTCCGTCGGCACCAGCAGCGGTCTTGTCACCAACATCGTGATCTCTGTCATGATGGGCGTCGGCGGCATCTACACCTGGGTCAGCATGAAGGCCGGCAAACGCATGTCGATGATCGAGGAACAACTGCCCGACGCCATCGAACTCATGGTGCGCTCGCTGCGCGTAGGCCACCCGTTTTCCTCGGCGATCCAGATCGTATCCCGCGAGGTCGAAGACCCGCTGGCAACCGAATTCGGTGTCATCGCGGATGAAAGCGCCTATGGCCGCGACATCGGCGAAGCCCTCAAGGATATGGCAGAACGTCTCGATATGCAGGACATGCGCTTCCTCGCCGTTGCGGTGACGATCCAGCAGCAATCAGGTGGTAACCTCGCCGAAATCCTCGCGGGCCTGTCCAAGGTGATCCGTGATCGCTTCCGCCTGTTCCGCCGCGTGAAGGCCATCACTGCCGAAGCCAAATGGTCGGGCAAGTTCCTCTCGGGCTTCCCGGTCGCGGCACTGATCTTCATCAACCTGACCGACCCGCATTATTATGACGAGGTCCGCGACCACTCGCTGTTCATCCCGGCCTGTATCACGGTTGGTGTCTTCCTCGCCCTCAACCTCTTCGTCATGCGCATCCTGACGAACATCAAAGTCTGATCGGAGAATCCCATGCAATTCCTCACAGACGCACTTGGCCCCTTCGGCCCCCTGATCCTGGTTGGCGGACTTGGCGTCGTCATGGTTCTGGCGACCCTGGCCATGATGCTGAAGGCCAAAGACGATCCCATCGACAAACTCAAGCGCAGCCAGTCAGAGCGTACCGGTTCCAAGAACGGCAAACAGGAACGCCTGCGCCGCGGTTCGAGCACGGAAAAACTTGCCAAGTACAAGGCCTTCCTTGAACCGCAGAACGAAGAAGAACTGTCGAACCTGCGCCTCAAGCTGTTGCAGGCGGGCTATCATTCCCGCGATGCCGTGCGCGCCTTCCACCTCGCCCAGATGGCGCTTGGCATTGGCGGTCTGGTGCTTGGTCTCGCCTATTTTATGGTGGCCCTTGGTGGCGAAGCGGAAAGCACGCAAGACACGCTGATGTATATCCTCGGCCCCGGTGCCGTTGGTTACTTCCTGCCCAAATACTGGGTCACCCGCCGCGTTGAGGCCCGCAAAGAGGAAATCACCTCCGGTTTTCCGGACGCGCTCGACATGATGCTCGTCTGCGTCGAAGCGGGTCAGTCGCTCGACCAGTCGATCATCCGGGTTGCCCGCGAACTGCGTGCCTCCTACCCCTCGCTGGCCGACGAATTCGAAATCGTTTCCTACGAGATGAAGGCCGGTAAAGACAAGTCCGCCGTTCTCAACGACATGGGCGAACGCTGTGGCGTTCAGGATGTCTCGTCCTTCGTGACCGTTCTGGTGCAATCCACCAGCTTCGGTACCTCGATCGCCGACGCCCTGCGCGTCTATGCGGGGGAGATGCGGGACAAACGCGTGATGCGCGCCGAGGAAAAGGCAAACAAGTTGCCAACCAAGATGACCCTTGCCACTATGATGCTGACGGTGCCGCCGCTGCTGATCATCCTTGTGGGTCCATCGGTGCACGGCATCACGCAACTTGGACAATAAAAGACCCGCACCCCGATGATGACATCTGCGCGCTTTGCGCCCCTGGCTCTGGTCCTGTTCCTGGCCGCCTGCAACACGGGCGGCCTTGGTGCATCTTCCAACGGCCCCTTCGCACCCGGCGTGGACTATAACAAACAGGCCGTTGACGGCCTGATCGTCGGCGACCGCCTCATGGAGGCAGGTGAATACGAACTCGCCCTCGAGGCCTATATCCGCGCCGCAGGCGAACACGGGCTGACCCCGGATGTTCTCACCTCCATCGGTGCCGCCAACCTTGGCCTAGGCCGTCTCGGACAGGCCGAAGAGCAATTCCGCGACGTTCTCAAGAAGAACCCCGACCGCCCGGATGCCCTTAATAATCTGGGTGTTGTGCTGCTGGAAACCGACAGAACCCCCGAAGCGGTTCAGGTCTTCCGCAAGGCCTACGCGCTCGACAATGGCCAAAGTGACTCAATTCGCGATAATTTGCGCTTAAGCCTCGCAAAAATGGAAAATCCGTCCTATGATGACGAACAACAAGAATTCAAATTGGTGCGTCGGGGCAGAAGCGATTACGTAATCCGGCAGACACCATAAAAGGCAAGAGCAGTAAGAGGACGCAAAAATGCGCCACTTTTTTCTCGTACCCCTGTGTGTGGCAGGTGCGTTCGCCCTTTCGGGCTGTGCAGGCAATAACGATGGCTCCGTTGACCGGACGTTCCAGAACGTAAACGCTCTGGACGAAGCCAATCTCTCCGATGTGATGCTGACCGTGGCTGACCCGAATGAGGCCGTCGCCTACTTCCAGCGCACGCTGTCGGACAATCCCAACCGCATCGACATCCGTCGCGGCCTCGCTATCTCGCTGATCCGGGCGCGGCGCTACACCGAAGGTGTCAGCGCATGGCAGAACGTCGTGAAACACCCCGACGCGACCAACGTGGACGGTGTCGATCTTGCAGATGCCCTGATCCGGGCCGGACAATGGGAAGATGCCGAAAAGCAGCTCGACTCGATCCCGCCGACGCATGAAACCTTCAAACGCTATCGCCTCGAGGCCATGATCGCCGACTCCAACAAAGAGTGGAACAAGGCCGACAGCTACTATGAAACCGCCATTGGCCTCACCACCCGCCCCGCGGGCGTGATGAACAACTGGGGCTATTCCAAGCTGACCCGCGGCGACTATTCCGAGGCCGAGCGCCTGTTCGGTGAAGCCATCCGTCAGGACGCGTCCCTGTTCACGGCCAAGAACAACATGGTTCTCGCCCGGGGTGCCCAGCGCAAATACACCCTGCCCATCTTCCCGATGGACCAGACCGAACGCGCCCAACTCCTGCACACGCTCGCTCTCTCGGCGATCAAGCAGAACGACACCAAGACCGGCAAGGCCCTCCTGCGTGAGGCCATCGACACGCACCCGCAACACTTCGAAGCAGCCGTCCGTTCGCTGCGCGCTCTCGAAGAAAGCTGATTGCGGCCCACATGGAGATGCAGATCCCCTCTTCGGCGGCCCTCTGGTTCATGCCTTTCGTGCTGCCGATCTGCTTCTACGTCGCATGGTCTGACATGCGCTCCATGCGCATTCCCAACAAGTCGGTTCTGATCCTGCTTGCCGTCTACCTCGTGGTGGGTCTGATCGCCCTTCCCCTGCCGATCTATGGCTGGCAACTGGTGCATGTCATCGTGATCCTTCTGGTGGGCATGGTTCTGAACGCCGGCGGAGCTGTCGGTGCGGGGGACGCGAAATTCGCCGCCGCCGCCGCGCCCTTTGTCTTCCTTGGCGATCTGCACCTTCTGATCGGTCTCTTCACCGCAAACCTGCTGGCCGCATGGACAACCCACCGCATCGCCAAACACTCCCCGATCCGGCGCCTCGTACCCGATTGGGAAAGCTGGGATCAGGGCTGGGATTTCCCGATGGGCCTCGCCCTTGGCGGCACGCTTGCGCTCTACCTCGGTCTCGGAATTCTCTTCGGCGCCTGACCTCGGCCCGAAAATCGCCACCTTTCCCCGGTTAAATGACTCTCGAATCCGGCGGGAGTCCTGTGTCCTCACGTATCCCCGCAAAACAAAACGCCTTTTTGCGAGGTCATACCGATGAACGTGCAAACCAACGCTAACATGGCCCCTACCTCGAACGTGACGCCGCCCCCGCCGCCGCGCACCCTTACCGAGATGCAGCTCCCTATCGTCATGATGCGGGACATCCTGCTCAAGACCATGTTCCGCAAGAACGTCGACATGGTGACCGACATCGCCAAGGCAATCTGCCTGCCGTCCTCGGTCACGCAGGAACTGGTCGATATGGCACGTGAGCAACGCCTGCTCGAAGCCACCGGCACACTCAACGCCAACAGCGGCAACGAGATGGGCTACCAGCTTACCGACGCAGGCAAATCCCGCGCCCTCGATGCCCTGTCGCAATCCGAATACTACGGCGCGATGCCGGTGCCGCTCGATGTCTACCGCGAACAGGTTAAACGCCAGTCGATCCGCAACATCCAGATCACCCGCAACCAGCTGACCTCGGCCATGGGCCACCTGATCCTGCCGCCAACCCTGCTCGACCAACTTGGCCCCGCCGTGGGCGCTGGCCGTTCGATCCTGATGTACGGCCCGCCGGGCAACGGTAAGTCCTCGATCTCGAACGGTATCCGCGACGCGATGGGCGACAAGATCTATGTCCCCTATGCCATCGAATATGCCGGTCAGGTCATCACCGTCTACGACCCGATCGTCCACTCCAAGGCCGAGGGCGACGAACAAAACCCCAACTCCCTGCGCCGTGTCGCCCGCTTTGACACCCGCTATGTGAAATGCGACCGCCCCACCGTGATCACCGGCGGTGAATTGTCCCTGTCGATGCTCGATCTGGTCTACAACCCGACCGCCCGCACCTATCAGGCCCCGCTCCAGCTCAAGTCCTCCGGCGGCATCTTCATCGTCGACGACCTTGGCCGCCAGGAAGAACCGCCCCAGTCGCTGGTCAACCGCTGGATTGTGCCGCTGGAAGAAAACAAGGACATCCTCGCCCTGCAATCAGGTGAAAAATTCGAAGTGCCCTTCGACACGCTGGTGATCTTCTCGACCAACTTCCACCCCAACGAAATCTTCGACCAGGCCGCCCTGCGCCGGATCTTCTTCAAGATCAAGATCGACGGCCCGAGCCAGGAAAACTTCCTCAAGATCTTTGCGCTTGTGGCCAAGAAAAAGGGCATGCCTCTCGATGAGGCCGCGCTGATCCATCTTCTCAAGAAGAAGTATCCGACGATCAACAACGTCTACGCAAACTACCAGCCGGTCTTCCTGATCGACCAGATGATCTCGATCTGCGAATTCGAGGGCATCCCCTACCAGATGACCCCCGACCTGATAGATCGCGCCTGGGCAAACATGTTCGTAAAGGACGAGCACATCGTGAAGTAACTGAAAAGGCCCGGCACACCACCGGGCCTTTTCCTCAATTGGCAAACAAGGCCTGCATCGCGGCCATCTGCACCCCGCGATCGCCCCCGGAGGCCGCGCTCAGGCTCTGGCCCATCGCAACATCCACACCCGCATCGGCCAATGCCTGCATTCCGTCCGCCAACCCCATGCCGGAAACGGCAATCACCGCCTCGATGGGGGCGTCCTGCATCTTGTCAACGGCCATCTTCATCGGGTTGCCGCCGCCATTGGTCGGCAGGAACGACACCACCAGAAGCAGCGCCGAGAAAACCATGATGCCCTTCGCGAGCGGCCGCTTGAAATAGGTGGTAAAGGCCCGCCAGTTCAACACGAGGTGCGCACCAACACCCACCACCATCGCCCAACCGGCCCATTCATGGATCACCTTGTTCAACATGCTCTCGAGGTGAAAAAACATGAGAACCCCCGTCACCCCCATGATCAGGAAGGTGCCAACCGTCAGAGGGGTCGCCCATTTACGCAAACCAGACATTTTACTCTCCGTGCCGCTGTTCCTCCCCTAGAACGTCTCGAAGGCCCCATTCCGTCGCGCAGACGAGAAAGAAAATCCACTTTCGCCTCAGACTAAATTTCCGGCGTGCAACAGGGGTTTCAGCCGCCTAGACTTCGGCCAAACAGCAGGAGGAAAACATGACACTATCGGGTATCGGCGTTGCGGGGTGTGGGCGGATGGGGGCCCCCATGCTGGCATCCCTTCTTAAGGCAGGTTTCGACGCCTTCGGCTATGACGTCCGGCCCGCCTCTGACTTTGCAGCCCTTTCGCCGCACATGCGCCCGCTAGATGCATTTTCGCAAGACCTGCGCATCCTGATCACCGTCGTACGAGACATTGCGCAAACCGAGGACGTTCTGTTTGGCGCGCAAAATCTCGCAACCGCGCCCAATCTCAAGACAATCATCCTCTCCTCGACCCTCTCACCGCGTTACATCCGCGACCTGCGCCCGCGCATCCCACCCCACATCACCCTGATTGATGCCCCCATGTCCGGCGCCGCCATCGCCGCAGAAGAATCCCGCCTGTCCTTCATGCTCGGCGGCACCGACGCGACGCTCGATGCCCACCAGCCGCTGTTCGATGCCATGGGCGCGCATTTTCACCGCATGGGCGACTACGGCATGGGCATGCAGGCCAAGGTGCTCAATAACCTCCTTGCCGCCTCCCACACCGCCATGACCCGCCTTGTCCTGAACTGGGCCGACGACGCTGGCCTTGATGAGACCCGCCTCCTGAACCTGATCCACACCTCTTCGGGCCAGAACTGGCTGGCCTCGGGCTTTGACGAAATCGAATTCGCCCGCGATGGCTGGGCCGAAGACAACACGATTGGCATCCTTGTCAAAGACGTCGCCTCGGCCCTCGACGCCGCCCCCGAAGGCGCAGACCTCGCCCTGCCGGAAACCGTGCAATCAGCGATCAGAAAGCTTGCACCACGCCCCAAATCCGGCGGTGCACCATGATGTGACCGCCATCTCATTGCACTTCCCGCTGTTTTCCGGCATGACACCGCAATGACACCCCAATCCCGTGCCCTGTCCGTTCACCTGTTTACCGCAACCGGCGCCGTTTTCGCCATGCTGGCCATGCTCGCCGCCGTCGACGCCAAGTGGGATCTCATGTTCCTCTGGCTGGTTGTCGCCTTCATCGTGGACGGGTTCGATGGCCCGATGGCGCGTCACTTCCACGTCAAGAAATACGCACCGGAGTTCGACGGGGTATTGCTCGATCTCATCATCGACTACCTGACCTATGTCTTCATTCCTGCCTTTGCCCTGTTCAAATCGGGGCTTATGGGCGGCTGGACCGGATGGGCCTCGATCATCGTGATCACCTTCGCATCCGCCATGTACTTTGCCGACACTCGAATGAAAACAAAGGATAATTCCTTTGCCGGCTTCCCGGGCTGCTGGAACATGGTGGTGCTTGTCATCTTCGCGCTGGAGCCGAACTTCTGGATTTCCTTCGTTCTTGTGTCTGCGCTTGCGGTCTCGATGTTCCTGCCCCTCAAGTTCATCCACCCTGTCCGCACGGAACGCTGGCGCTTCCTGTCACTGCCGATGGCCCTGGCCTGGACATTCTTTGCCGGCTGGGCCGCCTGGGTCGATTTCCACCCCGAAAGCTGGGCGCATTGGGGCCTCGTGGTGACCTCGGTCTACCTCCTGTTCGCAGGCGTCGCACAGCAGCTGCTGCCCAAACGGGGCTGACCCTTCAGAGCAAACCGTCGATGTCGCCAATCGTCAACGTCGTGTTTTCAACGCGAATGAACTGGGTTTCACCAGACGAGTTGGTGTAGCTCACCACCGTGTCGCCGGCCTGCACAGAGACCGAAACATCGGCGCTATTCACACCCTGAAGCCGTAGCGTATCCACACCGACCTCAAAGTCCGCAACGACATCCATGGCCGTAGACGTCGTTCCGCTGTCTCCCTTGTCAAAGACAAAGACATCCGCTCCGGCACCGCCCAAAAGCCTCCCGGCTCCGTCGCCTTCGCTCAGGACATCGTTTCCGCCACCGCCAACCAGCGTATCGCTCCCTGCACCCCCCCTAAGGTCATCCTGCCCGGCCCCGCCACGCAGAACGTCAAAACCGAAACCGCCGTTCAGAACGTCCTTTCCATTGCCCCCAATCAGGGTATCTGCACCGGCCTTCCCCTTGAGCGTGTCGTTTCCTGCACCGCCGCGCAAAAGATCGCCCCCGTTTCCGCCGTCCAGCAAATCCGAGTTACCGCCCCCGATCAAAGTGTCGGACCCGCCGCCTCCGAAAATCCTGTCCGCGCCCTTGCCACCATCAATCCGGTTGGTCCCGTTGTCCCCCCGCAGGACATCCGCGCGCGACGTGCCATTCACATGTTCAACACCGTCCACTGCCGCGGCAATGATGAGAAGCGAGCCAATTCCGTTCAACGATCCGGCAGCCAGATCAACCGAGACGCCCGTCTGGCTTTGAACCGCCGAGGCATCAATGACATCGTCCTTGCCAAGCCCGCCCTTGATCGTGTCGTTGCCGAAGGACACATAGAAAATGTCATCGCCCTGACCGCCTCTGAGGAGGTCGTCAAACTCGCTGCCTTCGATGATGTCATCAAGCGCCCCGCCCTTGTAGGTGACCTGCTCTACAGGGCTGGGAAACAGGATTCCGTAGAACCCCGGATAGTTGTGTGGCTCTGCCCCGCCGTTGTCGCGCTTGGCTTCGGTAAACAAATGGGAAAGCGAGATCCCCGCCCGAAATCGCGCCGCCATGGAAACGTCACCCGTCTGTGAATCGACGAACCGGATACGGTCGGCAAACCCCGTCGCGTGTCCGTTTGCATCCACGCTGAGAGAGTCGCCTTCAAAGAGGAAGGCAAGCTTTGCGGTCAGATCATAGCGCACCGATATGCGCCCTGTGGCTGGATCCGAATCAAGCGTGGCATCATCCGCGCTGTCGACGGCCTTCATCCCATCTATCAGCGTCCGCTGAAACGACGAGGGCAAACCAAGTCCGCTATCTCCCGACACAACAACTGGCATAATACATCCCTCCTATTCTTCCGCGATCCAGGTCGCGTTGAATGGAAGTATAGCACCATTTTCGCCAACCACCGATTGGCGCTGTCCGGCTGGGTCAGAGCAGGAACCCGCCCGCCCCCTCGAGGCGCAAAAGCGCCACCTTGGTCTCGACCCCACCAGCGCCAGAAAACCCGGTCAGCCCCTTCGCCCCCATCACGCGGTGACAGGGAATGATGATCGGGATCGGGTTGCCGCCGCAGGCCTGCCCCACTGCCTGCGCAGGCACGCCCACGTCCTTGGCGATCTCGCCATAGGTGCGGGTATAGCCAAAGGGAATGGCCAGCATCGCATCACAAACCGCCCGCTGAAACGCGCTCCCCTCAACATGCAGTGGCAGATCAAAGACCTCACGCGTGCCAGCAAAATACTCCGCCAGCTGCACCTCGGCCTCCCGTAGCAAAGGGGTCTCATCTGCGCGCCCCTCTCCCCAGTTCAGACGCACAATGGCGCCGTCCTCTTCGACAATCCGCAAACGCCCGACGGGGCTATCAACTGTTCTCTCCGCCATGTCGCAACCCTGCGCCAGCCGCGCGATCCAGACAAGCCGTCACAAACCGTTTGCGCAAGAACCGGGCCAAGAGCATGGATTCATCGCCACACCCCGCGCAGACTGCCAACCCAAGGGAGATTTCATCATGCTCAGAATTGCCGCCAGCCTGTCCGCCCTCGCTCTTGTCGCCGCCTGTGCCACACCAGACGCGACAACCGTCGACGGCGCTGTCATCCACCCCCACACCGATGTCGACAGCCTGCCCGCCTCCTATATTGACGGCAGTTCCGGTTTCACCGGCGTGATTGTCTACGGTGACAAGGGCTACACGGGCCTCGTCGGCGACATCTACTACCCCAGTATCAAGGTCGATGATCAGCCCGTTGGCAAATGCGAAAAACGTCGGGCCATGGTCATCCCGCTGCCACCCGGCACCCATGTCGTATCGGCGCATTCCGAGAACAACGTTGTTCACAATGTCACCCTCGAAGAAGGCCAGATCGCCTATTTCCGCTGTAACTTCCTGCGGATTGGCGGCATCCTCTTCCCGCCTGCGGTGCTTGCACCCGCCGCCGCCGAAACAGCACATGACGTCGTGAACGGCGGCTAATTCCACACGAGGACTTCACGAAGTCGTTACCGCCATTAAGTGATCGGCCCCGCCCCCTCACCCGTATTTCGGGCATTCCAAATGTCCAAAAGTTCACGGGGAGGAACTCACATGGCAAGCATAACCGGCACCGTAATCGCCCTCAGCGATGCAAGCGGCTACGATTCCAATGGCAATGACTTCGACATCCTGCGCGATCTGCTGATCACCGCAGACAGTATCTCGGACCCGCTCTTTCTGAATATCGGCCTTGTCGCCGCGCTCGACACGGTTCCCAACCTCACGGTCTTCGCCCCCGAAGACAATGCCTTCACCGGCCTTGCCACCACCATCGCCTCTGTGACCGGCAACGCGGCGCCCCTGAACGAAGGCGCGACCGTCGGCTTTCTCGCCGATGTGCTGACCCTTCTTGGCAAGGGGGACGCCTCTGGCATCCTGACCGACATCCTCACCTACCACGTCGCCCCCGGCGTCTTTACCCTGAATGACGTGATCGGCCTTGGCGACAACGCCGCCATTGCCACGCTGCTTGGTGAAAACCTCACGACCGACTTTGATACCACCCCGGCAAGCCTGATCGACCTCGACAACGGCCTCGCCAACCCCGGCATCATCGGCACCGACAATCTGGCCGACAATGGCATCATCCACATCATCGACGGCGTGCTCCTGCCCGCCGCGGTGTCGTCGATCCTGACCGCGCCGCACACCGATTTTGAAATCGGCACCGGCAGCAACGAACGCTTCTTCACCGGGCGCGGCAATGACTTTGTCGACGGCAACGGCGGACGCGATTTCATCCGCGCAGGTTCGGGGGATGATGTCGCCATCGGTGGCGCGGGACGCGACGTCCTGAGCGGCCAACGCGGCAATGATGTCCTGATCGGCGAAGAAGGGCGCGACAGGATCTTCGGCGGCCGTGGCGAAGACACAATCGACGGCGGCACCGGCAACGACATCCTCGTCGGTGGCTACGGTGACGACACATTCCGCTTCAAGGCAGGTGACGGAAACGACTACATCCTCGATTTCCGCCCCGGCCACGACGTGATTGACCTGTCGGGCTATGACGGCATCGACAGCTTTGACGACATCGCCCACGACATCCACAAGGGGTTCTTCCGCACCACCATCGATCTCGACGGCAGCGACTCGATCACCCTCGTCGGCTTCTGGGCACGCGGTATCGACGCCGACGACTTCCTGTTCTGATCGCCGACCCTCAAACGAAAAACGCGGCCTCGGGGGGCCGCGTTTCCTGTTTCTGGCTTAGCCAAGCGCCTCGTCACAGCGCCCGCAGACACCTGCGTGGCTGTGGCGCCCGACATCGGGCAGGATCTTCCAGCAGCGCTGGCACTTCTCGCCCTCGGCTTTCTCGAACACCACGCCCACGCCTTCGACTTCCGGCAGGCGGAACGCTTCGGCGGGCATCGGGTCGTTCGACAGGATCACATCCGACACAATACAGATATCGGCAAAGTTCACGCTCTTCAGCGCCTCGATCACCTCTGCATCGCGCACATGCACCACCGGGGCCGCCTCAAGCGACGCCCCGATCACCTTGTCGGTCCGCTGGATCTCAAGCGCCGCAGTCACGACACGGCGCACGTCACGCACCTGCGCCCACTTCGCCGCCAGCGGCTCGTTCAGCCAATCCGCCGGGGTATCGGGGATGTCGACCAGATGCACCGACGATCCCTCGCCCGGGAACCGCTCGAGCCAGACTTCTTCCATGGTAAAGGTCAGCACCGGCGCCAGCCATGTGGTCAGGCGATGGTACAGGATGTCCAAAACGGTGCGGGTCGCCTTGCGACGGGCAGTATCGCCATCACAATACAGCGCATCCTTACGGATATCGAAGTAGAAGGCCGACAGTTCCACGGTGGCAAAGTTGAACACCGCCGAGAACACGCCCTGGAAGTCATAAGCCGCGTAACCGGTGCGCACCTTGTGATCCAGCTCCGCAAGGCGATGCAGAACCCAACGCTCCAGTTCCGGCATCTCCGAAACATCCACGCGATCCGCTTCCGAGAATTCGGACAGCGACCCAAGGATAAAGCGCATGGTGTTGCGCAGACGGCGATAGCTGTCCGCCACCCCCTTGAGGATCTCCGGCCCGATCCGCAGGTCAACGGTATAATCCGACTGGGCCACCCAAAGGCGCAGGATATCCGCACCATACTGTTTGACCACCTGCTCCGGCGCGATGGTGTTGCCAACCGATTTGGACATCTTCATGCCCTTCTCGTCCAGCGTGAACCCGTGGGTCAGAACCCCGCGATAGGGCGCATGGCCAAGGGTGCCACAGGCCTGCAACATCGACGAGTGGAACCAGCCACGGTGCTGGTCGGTGCCTTCAAGATAGAGATCCGCCAGGCCATCCTCCGACCCGTCTTCGCGATCCCGCAGCACAAAGGCATGGGTCGAGCCAGAGTCGAACCACACGTCCAGCACGTCAAAGACCTGCTCGTATTCATCCGGGTTATGGTCATTGCCAAGGAAGCGCTCCTTCGCGCCTTCCTGGTACCAGGCATCCGCGCCTTCGGCCTCGAAAGCTTCGAGAACACGCGCATTCACCGCTTCGTCACGCAGAAGGAAATCCGCATCCGTCGGCAGCGCGCCCTTCTTGGTGAAACAGGTCAGCGGCACACCCCAGGCCCGTTGACGCGACAGCACCCAGTCAGGACGCGCCTCGATCATCGAATACAGGCGGTTGCGGCCAGTCTTCGGCGTCCACTCGACCAACTGGTCGATCGAGGTCAGCGCCCGTTCCCGGATGGTCTTGCCATACTGGTCCTTGCCATCGTTCACCTCACGGTCGACGCTGGCAAACCACTGCGGCGTGTTGCGGAACACGATGGGTGCCTTCGAACGCCACGAGTGCGGATAAGAGTGCGAGACACGCCCACGCGCAATGATGCCGCCCGCCTCGACCAGCTTGGCGATCACCGCGTTGTTGGCTTTGCCTTCCTTGCCCTTGCGATCAAAAACCTGAAGCCCCGCAAAGAACGGCACATGCGGCAGGAATTCCGATTCCTCACCCACATTGTGCGTCATGCGGTCGATCCAGTTGCGCGCGACAAAGGCTTCATAGTCGTCGGCACCATGGCTGGGTGCGGTATGCACAAAGCCCGTCCCTGCATCGTCGGTCACGTGATCACCATCGATCATCGGAACCTCGTAGTCCCAGAAGCCATCGGCGCCCTCAAGACCATTGAACGGGTGCTTACAGATCAGCGCGGCCATTTCGTCCGCAGCCACGTCACGCACACGCGCAAATTCGGTCACGCGGGATTTGCCAAGCGCATCTTCGGCCAGCGCATCCGCAAGGATGTAAAGCTGCCCCGCTGCGGTCCAGCTTTCTTCCTCGGTCGCATCCACGCGATAAAGGCCATAGGCAATCTTCTTGTTGTAAGCGACCGCCTTGTTCGACGGAATGGTCCAGGGGGTCGTGGTCCAGATCACGACACGCGCCTCGGCCAGATCCCCTTCGGCATTGGCAAACGAGAACGGCACCCAGATCGTGTGCGACTTGTGATCGTGATACTCGATCTCCGCCTCGGCCAGCGCGGTCTTTTCAACCGGCGACCACATCACCGGCTTCGAGCCCTGGTACAGCGTGCCGTTCATCAGGAACTGCATGAATTCTTCCGCGATGATCCGCTCGGCGCGGAAATCCATCGTCAGATAGGGCTTCGACCACTTGCCGGTGATGCCCAGACGTTTGAACTCCTCGCGCTGCACGTCGATCCAGCCATCCGCGAACTTGCGGCACTCCTGGCGGAAATCGACAACCGGCACGTCGTCCTTGTTCTTGCCCTTCTTGCGGTACTGTTCCTCGATCTTCCATTCGATCGGCAGACCGTGACAGTCCCAACCGGGGATGTAACGGGCATCCTTGCCCATCATCTGCTGGCTGCGCACCACCATATCCTTGAGGATTTTGTTCAGCGCGTGACCGATATGCAGGTGCCCGTTGGCATAGGGCGGGCCATCGTGCAGGGTAAAGCTCTCGCGCGGGGTGCCCGCCGCCTTGGCGTCCTCCGCCTTCTGGCGCAGCGTATCGTAGATGCCGATCTCCGCCCAGCGCTTGAGCCATTCCGGCTCGCGTTTGGGAAGACCTGCGCGCATCGGGAAATCGGTCTTCGGCAGGTTCAGCGTGTCTTTATATTCAGGTGTCTCGGCGCACATCTTTGGCGTCCTTGCAATGGTCGTATCTTGTCAGGGATGAGGGGCGGCGCGGTATCCCATACGCCTTGTCCCGGCGGCTCGTCTGGATCAGAGCGCCGGGCATATAATTCGAATAATGATCGCGAAAGGGCGTGTCATCATGGCCCGCGTTATAGGCCCCAGCCGCAGCAGGGTAAAGCCTCAAAGCTCGCGGCAATTGCACTCTCACAGGCTTCTTCTTGGCCCCAATACCCCGGGGGTCCGGGGGCCGCGCCCCCGGCGCTTCCACACCGGCACAACGACCTCGAAAAGCCGTCCGCGAACCGGCGCCCTAGCCAAGGTGGAACAACGTCCCCACCGCATAGGCAATCGCCGCCGCCACGCCACCAATCCCCAGCGTCTCAAGCCCCGACCACCACCAGGCGACAAGCGCCCAGCGGCTCTTCAACGCACCAATGCCAAAGAACACGCCCGCGGTGGCAATAGCTGAATAAAGGAAAGCATCCTCTAACCCGAAAACAAACGGAATCAAGGGGATAACACCCGCCGTAATAAAGGCCACAAAGGTCATCACAGCCGCCTTCCACGGGTGCGGATCGACACTGGCCAAGCCGTATTCCCCCTCCAGCATCAGCTGCACCGAGGCCTCCTCACTGGCCGCGATCGCATCCGTCGCCGCCTCGAGAACCTCCCCCTCAAGCCCTTTCAGACGCAGGATTTCACGGATCTCCAGACGCTCGCCTTCCGGGTAGTCCCGCAAGTGCCGCCGCTCCACCTCACGAAGCCGCGCCAGATCGTCCAGTTCCGCCTTGGTCGCGGAAAAATTGCCCGCTGCCATGGAAAACCCGTCGGCCAGCACATTGGCAAAGCCAAGCGCCACGATCACCCAGGGGTCCAGCCCCGCGCCCGCCACCCCGGCGATGATGGCGAATGTGGTGATCGAGCCGTCGATCCCCCCATAGACAAGGTCGCGCAGAAACCCTCTTCCGCGCGGTGCACCGATCCGGGCTTGGACATCGTCCTGGCTGTGGCCATGCTCCACCATGCCCCTACCCTAGCGCCATTTCCGTCGAATTCCTTGCGCTAGGTCAACGGTGGCCCGCGCCGCTTGCGCTATGGCCCTTTCAATCCCGAACGCGAACACCCAAATGCACCACAGGACGAAAGGAAACGCACATGTCCAACCCCTTGCAGATGTTCGACATCACCGCGGAACAGATCGACACGGTCATGACCGCCTTCTATGCCCGTATCCGCACCCACGAGGTTCTGGGGCCGGTCTTTGCCGCCCATATCGCCGATGACGCCTGGCCCGAACACGAGGCCAAGATCGCCGGTTTCTGGCGCAACGCGATCCTGAAAGAGCGTAGCTACAACGGCAATCCGATGATGACCCACATGCAAAGCCCGCATGTGCAGCCCGAACATTTCGAACTCTGGCTCGCCCTGTTCGACGAAGTTCTGACAGACACTCTGCCGCCCCTCACCGCACGGCAATTCTCGGCCCTTGCGCACCGCATCGGCGAGGGCCTGCGCTATGGTCTGCAAAACGTCCGCCAACGCGCCGGTGCCGTGCCGGTTCTCGACTGACCTCAGCCTCCGAAAAGCCCGGTCAGCGCCCGTTTGACAAGGCCGCTGACACCGGGCCGCTTGGTTGCCACGAATGGCAGCGGGCGGCAGACTTCCATGGCCGCCACGCCCACGCGTGCGGTCAGGGCACCGTTGACAAGGCCCTCGCCAAACCGGCGGCTCACCTTGGCAAGCGCCCCGCCCCCGGCCAGCGATCCGATCAGGTCATCACCCACGGCCACGGCCCCTGTCGCCACAAGATGCGTCATCACCGCCCGCAGCAAGCGCCAGCTTCCAAGCGTGCCCGCGCGTCCGCCGTAAACCTCGGCGATACGGCGGATCATGCGGATATTCGCGGTCAGGGCAGTCACCACATCCGCCAGCGCCAGCGGAACAAGCGCCGTCACGGTCGCCACCTGCCGCGCCGCCGCCTCGATCTCGGCCTCTGCCGCAAGGTCCAGCGGGCGCAACAGTTCCGTCTCGGCCAGCCCCAAAAGCGCATCGGCATCCATCACGTCGCCGCGTCGCTCGCTCAGGCGTTGCCGCCCCCATGCCGTATCCTCGCGCCCGGCATAGAGCCGCTCCATCTGGTCAACAACCCTGCGCGCCGCCTTCAGGTCTTTTGACGCCAGCGCCCTATCCGCCTGCGCCTTCAGCGCATCAACCCGACGCAATCGCGCAAACCCGGCTAATTCTTTAAGGGCAATCGCCAGCGCCACCAGCACAAAGGCCCCTACAAGCCCCGTCACCAACCAGCCCAGCATGGGCGAGCGGGCAATCAACCCCGTCACGAAATCCCAGGCGGCAACCGACACCACGGTCGACAGCAACAGGCCCAGCAAAGCCCAAAACCACCGCGCCAGCCGCGACGGCGGGCGTGCTGCCAGACGCGCCGCCACCTGCATCGCCTGTCCTTCGGGCACGGGCTCGGCGATATCCGGCACCGGCGGCGCCTCGGCCACCGATGGTGCGAGATCCTCATTTTCAAGGTCGATCAGAACCGGCCCCTTGCTCATAGCTTGTCTCCCACGAGGAATTCGATGGCCCGATCCAGCCGGATATGCGGCGGCCCTTCACCGGGCTTCAGCGTCAGCTTGGCAGGCGCAAAGTTCATCACCTGATACTCCCCGTCCAACCACCGTTCCGCCCCGTCCCGCGCTGGCGTCAACAGGTGGCTGGGGTCTTCCGGCAGGTCGCCGGGATAAAACGCCGCCTGCTTGCCGCTCTCCAGAAGCGTGCCGCGCACACAGTCCAACTCGCGCCCCTCGTGGCGCAGCGTCTCTTCCGTCGTCGCCCGCACAGATGCCAGCGCAAGCGCCCGCGTCTCCGCCCCGGCAAACCGCGCCCGATCTGCCGCGTCACGGGTCAGCGCCTGCATGATCGCGGTCAACTGTGGATGTTGCTGGTGATGCAGATGGTCTGCCTTGGTCGCCGCAAACAACAGCTTTTCCACCCGCTTGCCCCGCAACAGCCGCGCCAGAAAGCCGTTTGATCCCGGCCGGAAGGCCTCCAAAGTGTCGGCCATCGCCCCGCGCATGTCCTCGACAGCCTGCGGCCCTTTGTGGATCGCGCCCAGCGCATCCACCAGAACCACCTGCCGATCGATCCGGGCAAAATGATCGCGGAAGAACGGCTTGACCACCTTCGCCTTGTAGGCTTCGAACCGCCGCTCCATCTCGCGCCACAACGACCGCCGCGGCATACCGCTCTGGTCCGGCAAGGGCGCAAAGGTCAGCACCGGAGACCCCGCCAGATCCCCCGGCAACAGGAACCGCCCGGGCGTGCAGCCATAATACCCCGCCTCACGCGCCGCATTCAGATAGGCCGTGAAACTCTCTGCAAGCGCCTTCGCCCTTGGCTCCTCAAGGGCCTCTGCGGCATCAATTTCCTTGACCAGACCACGAAACGCCACCGCCTCTTCACGGTTGGCAATCCGCGCCAGCGCCTCTTCTGACCACTGCGCATAAGACTTGTCCATCAACCCGAGGTCCAACAACCACTCACCGGGATAATCGACAATATCAAGGTGGATCGTCCGCGGCCCCTGCAAGCCCCCCAGCAATCCAGAAGGCCGCACCTTCAGAGACAGCCGCAACTCGCTCACCGCCCGTGTGCTGTCCGGCCATTGCGGCGACGGTCCCGTCAGGGCACCCAGATGCGTTTCATAGTCGAACCGGGGCACCGTATCATCCGGCTGCGGCTGCAGATAAGCCGCCTCGATCCGCCCCTCGGCATTGGCCACCAACCCCGGCATGCGTCCGCGATCAAGCAGGTTTGCCACAAGCGACGTGATGAACACCGTCTTGCCCGAACGCGCCAGACCAGTGACCCCCAACCGTATCACCGGCTCGAAAAAGGTTTCCGAAATCGTATCGCCAACCGCCTCGACGCTGCGCGTCACGCCGTCGGCAAGCGTGGAAATCACCACATCTGCCCCCTATGCCATCTGTCTCAAACCTATGCAGCGACCCACCTCTTTACTAGGGGGGAAGCACGTCGCATCACTCCCCGTCTTTTCCTTGACGATCAGATGCGCTAAGCGCGTCCCATGCCTAGGATCGCGCTCAAAGTCGAATATCACGGTGCCCCCTTTGCCGGCTGGCAAAGGCAGGCCGATCAACCCTCGGTGCAGGGCGCCATCGAAGACGCGCTGGCCAAGCTGGAAAAAGGCCCGCACACCATTGCCGCTGCCGGCCGCACCGACGCGGGTGTTCACGGTCTGGCACAGGTGGCCCATTGCGACCTCCAGAAAGACTGGGATCCTTTCCGCCTCTCCGAGGCGCTGAACTTCCACCTCAAACCCCTGCCCGTCGCCATCGTTGACGCCAAGCGGGTTGATGATGACTGGCACGCCCGTTTCTCGGCCACCGAACGCCGCTATCTGTTCCGCCTGCTGATGCGCCGCGCCCCGGCCACCCATCAGGCCGGACTGGTCTGGCAGGTCAGCCATCAACTCGACGCCGACGCCATGCAGGCGGGGGCTGATATGCTGATCGGCAACCACGATTTCACCACCTTCCGCAGTTCGATCTGTCAGGCCGCCAGCCCGGTCAAAACACTTGATGAACTGCGGGTGGAACGGGTCGAAACCCTTTGGGGGGCCGAAGTGCATTTCCACGTGCGCGCCCGGTCCTTCCTGCACAACCAGGTCCGCAGCTTCGTCGGCACCCTTGAACGGGTCGGTGCAGGCGCCTGGTCGCCCGAAGATGTGCGTGACGCGCTGGAAGCCTGCGACCGTGCCGCTTGTGGTCCGGTCTGCCCGCCACAGGGCCTTTACCTTGCTGGCGTCGGCTACCCTGACAATCCCTTCGCCTGACCTCCGCATTCCCGCGAAACAAGGGAAAATCTCAGATTCCCGCCGAGGTTTCCCCTAGGGCATCCCTTGACCATTCCTCGTGCTATATTGATTGCTAGACGCCACCACAGCCACGAGGTCCGCCATGTTCAATCCCGTCATCACCGGCACCGGTGTCTTCACTCCGGAACAGATCATCACCAACGACGAGTTGGTCGAGACCTTCAATGCCTACGCTGACCTGATGAACGCGCAAAACGCCGAGGCCATCGCCGCCGGCGAGATGGAACCGATGGAACACTCGTCTTCCGAGTTCATCGTCAAGGCCTCGGGCATCGAACAGCGCTACGTGATCGACAAAACCGGCGTGCTTGACCCCAAGGTCATGCACCCGCTGTTCCGCGAACGCGCGGATGGCGAGATTTCCCTGATGGCGGAAATGGCGGTTGATGCCTGTCACAAGGCCCTGGCCGAAGCCCAGGTCGACGCCTCGGAAATCGACCTTGTGATCTGTGCCGCTTCGAACATGGAGCGCGCCTATCCCGCCGTTGCCATCGAAATCCAGCAGGCGCTTGGTGCCGGCGGCTTTGCCTTCGACATGAACGTCGCCTGCTCTTCGGCCACCTTCGGCATTCAGGCCGCCGCCGACATGGTCCGCTCCGGCTCGGCCAACAAGGCGATCGTGGTCAATCCCGAAATCTGCTCGGCTCACCTCGAATGGCGCGACCGCGACTGCCACTTCATCTTCGGTGACGTCGCCACGGCCACCGTGATCGAACGCGACAGCGACGCCAAGGGTGACTACTTCGAGATCCTCTCGACCCGCTGCGCCACCGAATTCTCGAACAACATCCGTAACAACAACGGCTACCTGCGCCGGTCACGTCCCTATGGCATGGAAGACCGCCGCGACATGCAGTTCATGCAGAACGGTCGCAAGGTGTTCAAGGAAGTGCTGCCGATGGTCTCCAAACACATCCTCGACCACATGGCCGACAACGGCGTTCAAAGCGACGATCTGAAACGCATCTGGCTGCATCAGGCCAACAAGACGATGAACGATTTCATCGGCAAAAAGGTTCTCGGGCGCACCCCGGAAGCCGGCGAACAGCCCAATATCCTTCAGGATTACGCCAACACATCCTCGGCCGGATCGATCATCGCCTTCGCGCAGAACTCCAAGGATCTCGAGTCTGGCGACACCGGCCTGATCTGCTCATTCGGCGCCGGATATTCCGTGGGATCGATTATCGTTCGGCGACACTAGAGTGACGCTAAGTCAACCTATGGTAGATACTGTCAATATTTGTAGGGCTGCCTGCAAAACCTGTCGAAATTGACAGTATAATTTCACCCCTAGGTGCGGTTTCCCATACTTACAAATGGCGCCACTGTAGATACTCTAATTCTCGGTAGGCACCTCGCCAAAACCGGTTCCCCAGACTGGTCGCGGCCGCATCAATCCAAGGGTGCAGACCACCTTCCCCTGCTGTGCATCCCGTGCAGTAGATCGGGCGTAGTATTCTTGATGCGTCCGGTTTTCCGTGAGAAGATCTTTTTTCACCTAAGCAAGGGTGTCTCCCCAGGAGGCACCCTAATTTCTTGTGCGAATACGAATCGTATCCCCCGAACGCCCCGGCAACCCCATCTCGACCCGGATCGCCTGGGCTTCATCCTGACGAGACAGCGGATCGGGCAGAATGCCCATGCTCATCGCCAACGCCGCCAACTCAGACCGGTTCGAAAGCCCCGTCTTTTTCAGAATATTGTTCATCCGCTGCCGCACCGCGGACACCGAAACCCCAAGTTCCTCGGCAATCACCTTGTCCTGAAGCCCCGTGCCGATCATCCGCAGCAACTCGCGCTGCTTCTCGGTGATCTTGTTGCGCTCCGAAAACTCGCCGGCGAAATGGGTCATGTAACGCTGGTGCCCCGACAGGGCCGCAGCATGCAGGGTCCAGCCATGCATGCGGATAATCTGCTCCATCTCGCGTTTCGAATGATTGCCCGAAAAGGTGATCAGTGCCGCCTGTGGCGGGGCATGAACCCTGAGCGGAATGGAGAACCCAGACCTCAGACCGCGCCGCGCTGCCTCTTGCAACACCTTGTAGCGCCCATGGGGAATATGACGATAGTCCTCGGCAAACTCGACACCCACGGCGATGGGAGTCAGAAAATGCATGGCGTGACTGCGGAAATAAGACCACTTGGCCAGATCGGGATCGGCATTGATCGAATTCAGCCAGCTGGAATCATAGGACGTGCGGATGAACTGGGTTTTCTTCCAGTTCGAATAGCTGCTTGCCGAGATCAGATCCACGTAAGGCAGGTTAAGCTGGATTCCCAACTCAACGATCAACCGCCACACGTCAGACGTATGGCGGGTGTTTTCCAGGTCCGTCAGGAAATCACGCAGGATTTCGGGGGTATAGGATTCAGCCGCCACAAGCGGACGCCGTCCTGCCTCCCCCCCAGCCATGCTCAGGTGGTTTCTTCTTCGAGGTGCAGCTTCATGTCCAAAAGCACCTGTTGCAGCGCCACGGTTTCCTTCAGCAGACGCTTGGCCTCGTTCATGGTGATGATGCCGTCCTCGATCGACTGGCTGTATTCCGCCATCAGGATCGCAAACCGCTGGCTCAGCGCGATCACATCGGCATTCACACCGCCGCTGCGATCATCACTGTTGCGGCGCCTGTCATCGTAAGACAGGGTGATGCCCTTCAACTCGGCCAGAGCCGCCGTGACATGCGGATACGACGCCGCCTCTTCCAGGTGCGCCACGGCATCGATGGGCATGAAACGGTCTAAGTGTTCGGGGTTGTGCGAATAGTAGCGTCCTAAGGTGGCCTTCGACTTTCCGGTCAGTTCACAGGCCGCTTCAATGCCCACGTCCTTGACCAGCGCCTCGGAATGTTTCTTCAGGTAGGAACCTACTGCACCCATACTCATGTCCCCCAACAACATGTGATCCCCTTTCGGGGAATTAGACAATTCGTTTCCCCTTAAAGGCTTATTAACAAAATGTCATTTGTAAAGTGTTCCGTCACAAACCGGGACGTCCGGTCACTGCCCCTCGGAAACAGTGATTGGGATTGGGGGACGTCTTTCCGCGCATCCATCCAGCGGAGACGGTTCGTCGGTTGGTAACAAGTTTGGCCTTTCATCCATCCCCAGAGACCCTGTCTCGTGGAAGGCCGGTTAAGGGAATCCGACGAAACCGGAGCGGCCATATCTGGCGGCTTCCGGTCCCTTTTCCCCCGGGGGCCAGAACCTGCTTCAACCCTCTTGCGACTCTCCCGCCCCCCGGCCTATCAACCTGTCCATGGCCAAACTCTATTTCCAGTATTCCACCATGAACGCCGGCAAATCGACGGTGCTTCTGCAAGCGTCCCACAACTACCGTGAACGCGGCATGGACACCTATCTGCTGACAGCGCAATTCGACAATCGCGAGGGGGTTGGCAAGATCGCATCGCGCATCGGCATCAGCGCCGAAGCCGATACCTTCGCGCCCGGCCAAGACCTCTACCAAAAGATCGAAGCACGCCAGTCTCAAGGCGAAATTGCCTGTGTTTTCATAGACGAAGCGCAATTCCTGGAAGAAGAACAGGTCTGGCAGCTGGCCCGCGCCGTCGACGATCTGCGCGTCCCCATCATGTGCTATGGCCTGCGCGTCGACTTTCAGGGCAAGCTGTTCCCCGGCTCCGCCGCGCTCCTCGCTCTGGCCGATGAAATGCGCGAAGTCCGCACCATCTGCCACTGCGGGAAAAAAGCCACGATGGTGGTGCGACAGGACGAAGACGGAAACGTGCTCCGCGACGGCGCACAGGTCCAGATCGGCGGCAATGAAACCTATGTCTCGCTGTGCCGCCGCCACTGGCGCGAAGCCATGGGCGACCTGCCGAAACCGGACTGATCCCGCTTACACCTGATTGGGCATCCTGCGCCCATCAGCAAAGGCCTGAAGGTTCTCGACCGCCATCATCCCCATGTTGGTGCGCACCTCCAAAGCCGCCGTGCCAAGGTGTGGCAACAGGACAACGTTTTCCATCAACCGCAGGGCCTCGGGCACCTCGGGTTCCTTTGCGTAAACATCAAGACCCGCGCCACCAATCGCCTTGGTCTGCAGGGCATGGATCAGCGCAGGCTCGTCCACGACATCCCCGCGGGCGATGTTGATGAAATAGGCATCCCTGTGCATCGCGTCGAACACCTTCGCCCCGATCAGGTTGCGGGTCTCCGCCCCGCCCGGAACAGCCGTAACAAGGAAGTCGACGTGATGCGCAAGGTCCGCCAGATCCTCGACCTGCTGCGCATCGAACTCCATCGATTTGGGCGAGCGGTTGAAATACTTCACCTTCATGCCGAACCCGAAATAGCACCGCTGGGCAATCGCCTGTCCGATCCGTCCCATGCCAACGATCCCCACGGTCTTGCCCGACATATGCATGCCCAGCATTTGGGTGGGATGCCATCCCTCCCACTGACCAGAGCGTACCAGCCGCTCGCCTTCACCGGCACGCCGCGCGCACATCAGCATCAAGGTCAGCGCCACATCCGCCGTGGCATCGGTCACCGCGCCAGGCGTATTGCTTACCGCGATGCCGGCCTTGTTGGCCGCCGCCACGTCGATGTGGTTGTACCCAACCCCAAAGTTGGCAAGCACCTTGCACCGCGGCTCCGGCACGTCGGCAAACACCGAGGCCGAGAACATATCGCCCAGCGTCGGCAGGACAGCATCGAAATCGCGCAGACAGCGGCGCAACTCTTCGTCGTTCAGCGGACGGTTCGACTGGCGCACCGACACATCCCATGTGCCGCGTGCAACCTCGATCACCCGCTCTGGAAGGGGCCGTGTGATATAAAGGCGTTTCAATGCATCCGCCCCCCGTTCGGCACCGGCTTGTCCGGGCCGGCCAATACCACATTGCCCTCTTCATCCTGAAAGCCCAGAACAAGGATTTCGGACATGAACTTGCCAATCTGGCGCGGCGGGAAATTCACCACCGCCATGACCTGCTTTCCAATAAGGGCTTCGGGATCATAATGCTGCGTGATCTGGGCCGAGCTTTTGCGCTCGCCGATCTCGGGGCCGAAATCGACCCAGACCTTGATCGCCGGTTTGCGCGCCTCGGGGTAAGGTTCGGCGCGCACCACAGTGCCGACGCGAATATCCACTTTAAGAAAATCGTCGAATTCAATCTCAGCCATTGGCCAACTCTCTACTTCGCTCCGCAGCCGCGGCCACGGTTTTCACCATCAATGGCGGCAATCCTGCCGCATCATCCATCAACACTTCAAGCCCCGCCTGCGTTGTCCCGTTGGGCGAGGTCACGTTCACGCGCAACTGCGCCGGGGTTTCATCCGCGCTTTCGGCCAGGGCCCCTGCCCCCGCCACCGTCGCCTTTGCCAGCGCCATCGCCAGCTCCGGCGCAAGCCCCTGCGCTTCGCCCGCAGCCGCCAGCGTCTCGATCATGTGGAACACATAAGCCGGACCAGACCCGCTCACGCCGGTCACCGCATCCATCTGCCCTTCGCTCTCAAGCCGCACCACCTGGCCGACCGCCTCCAGAAGGCTCTGCGCCAGATCCATCTGCGCCGCGGCGGCCCTGGTGTTGCCGATGATCGCGGTGATTCCCTTGCCCACCGCCGCTGGCGTATTCGGCATCGCCCGGATCACCGGCGTGTCCGCGCCCAGAACCTCTTCGTAATGCGCAATGCCAATCCCCGCCGCGACCGACACGAAAAGCGTCTCGCCATTGCCCATCGGCTGCAACACCGGCAGCGCCTCGGCCATAATCTGCGGTTTGACGGCAACCAGAACAATCGCGGGCTGTGCGGGCAATTCAACATTCACATGCACACCCGACGCCTGAACCCAGTCGCTCGGATAGGGATCCTGCACCCAGACCGAGGATGCCGGCAGCCCGTCCTTGAGCCACCCCTCCAGCATGGCCGATCCCATCTTGCCACACCCAAGCAGAACGAGTCCCCGTTCCGCGACAAAACTCATATCCATGAAATCCCCCTGATTGTCTCAGGCGGAAGTGTTACGCGCGCCCGTAGGCCTCTGCAATGGCGACCTGCATCGCGTCTTCAACGGTCCGATCTCCCCAGACCACAAGCTGGAACGCCGGATAGAAACGCTCTGCGCTCATCACGGCCACGCGGATCATCGTGTCGATCTGATCGGGACTCGCCACCTGGCCACCCGCCAGCACGAGGCCATAGCGGAAGATCATCAGCTGCTGCTGCGCCCAATAGGTAAAGGCCCCGGCCCAGCACTGGTCGTTCACCGCGTTCAGCGCCTCGTAAAGCTTGGGCTCGCTGCCCTCTGGCGGTTCCATCTCGAAGGAACACACAAGCCTCAGGGTCTCGTCATAGTCCGACCACGCCAGCGTGATCGAATACGTCCGCCACTGCCCTTCAACCGCCATGGCAATCTGGTCATCCCCAAGCCGGTCAAAGCTCCAGTCGTGATGCTCCGCGATATGCTCGACGATATCAATCGGGTGAATGTCTTCCTCAAGGAAATCTTCTGACAATGCCATGGCGCCACCTCTTTCTTTGTTGCGCCCGAGGATTGGCAGCTCCCCAAGCGATTGGTGCCTGCTCTAGGGAAAGGGTACATACCGCCTCCCCTTACCAGATATGGTGCTGTGCCAAGGGGTGACCTGTAAAGCAAAATATTTGTGGATAACGCAATTTGTTGTGGATTAAACTTGGGAAGACACAAGAAACAGTCACAGTTTCATGCCTGACGCAGAAGACCTGCGCCGCGCCAGCAAGGTTTTTCGAAAATTTTGGGGAAATACAGCGCCCTTCCCAAGGACAGGGCGCTTTGTTCTTCGCACCACGGGCGAATCCCGCCCGCCTTCGCGCGAAATCAGGGGATCGGGCCGGCGCACACCGGCCCTCATCCGATCACTTGTTCTCAAGTGCCTCGAGACGGGCCTTCAGGGCCTCGTTTTCCTCGCGGGCCTTCTGGGCCATCGCGCGCACCGCGTCGAATTCCTCGCGGGTCACGAAATCGCGTTCCGCCAGCCAGCGGTCCATCAGCGATTTCATCGCGTTCTCTGCTTCGTCCTTCGCGCCCTGTGCAACGCCCATCGCGTTGGTCATCAGCTGCGAAATATCATCCATGATCTTGTTGCGGGTCTGCATGTGAGTCTCCGGCATTTCTGTTGGCCTCTATATGGGGTGCATTCTGCCGCTGCACAATGGTTGACTTCGTCGCGTGCCCATGGCCAACAGGGGCCATGCGCGCCACGATCCCCTTCCCCGACCTGTCGCCCGAGATTTTCTCGGTGTCCCTCTTTGGCATGGAACTGGCCCTGCGCTGGTACGCGATGGCCTATATCGTCGGGATCGTGCTGGGCTGGCGGCTGGTTGTCATGGCCCTGAACCGTTCACACCTCTGGGGGCCGCACGGTGCACCGATGACCGTGCGCCAGTGCGAAGACCTGCTGACATGGGTCATTCTGGGGGTCATCGCCGGTGGCCGCCTCGGGTATGTGCTGTTCTACAAACCCGGCTATTACCTCGCGAACCCCGCCGAAATCCCGATGGTCTGGCAGGGTGGCATGGCCTTCCACGGCGGCCTTCTCGGTGTCATCATCGCCGCGTGGATGTGGTCGCGCAAAGAGTCTGTCGCGCGTCTGCCTCTGGCCGACGCAATGGCCCTTGGCGTTCCGGCGGGCCTTCTGCTCGGACGTATCGCCAACTTCATCAACGCCGAACTCTGGGGCCGTCCCACCGATCTGCCCTGGGCCGTGGCCTTTCCCGGCTATGGCGCACAGGACTGCGGACAGGCCCTCGGCGAAATCTGCGCCCGCCACCCCTCGCAACTCTACGAAGCCCTGCTCGAAGGCCTGATCCTTGGCGCCGTCCTGATCTGGCTGGCTTGGCGCCGCCAAGCCCTCCAGCGCCCCGGCACCATTGCCGGCACCTTCTTTGCCGGCTACGGCCTTGCCCGCTTCCTCGTGGAATTCGCCCGCCAGCCCGACGCCCAGTTCATTTCTGAAGGCAACCCGCTCGGCCTTGCCCTTCATATCGGCGGCTATGGCCTCACCATGGGCCAGATCCTCTCGATCCCGATGATCCTCCTCGGCCTCTGGCTCGTGCGGAAAGCACGCAATGGCTGATCTGAAAACCATCCTTCTTGGCCGCATCGCCCAGACCGGCCCCATGTCGCTGTCTGACTACATGGCCGAATGCCTCCTGCACCCGGACCACGGCTACTATGCCACCCGCGATCCGCTTGGGGCCGAAGGCGATTTCACCACCGCCCCCGAAATCTCGCAGATGTTTGGCGAGATGATCGGCCTCTGTCTGGCCCAGTCCTGGCTGGATCAGGGCCGCCCCGCCCCCTTCACATTAGCCGAAGCAGGACCGGGCCGTGGTACCCTGATGGCCGACATCCTGCGCGCCACCCGCGCCGTTCCCGGATTTACCGAGGCCGCAGAGGTCCACCTGATCGAAGCCTCGCCCACCCTGCGCGCCAAACAACGCGCGCTGCTGGGCGACGCGCCCACATGGCACGACAGCATCACCACCCTGCCCGAGGATCAGCCGCTGTTCTTTATGGCCAACGAGTTCTTCGATGCCCTGCCCGTGCGCCAGTTCATCCGCACCGGCCCCGCATGGTCCGAACGCATGGTCGGCAGCGAAAACGACAGCCTCGCATGGGGCCTTGGCAAACCTGCCCCGCACCCCGCGCTGGTCCATCGCCTTGAGGACACGAAAGACGGCGATCTCATCGAATTCTGCCCCGCCGCCGCACCAATCATCCAGGCCATCGGCGCCCGAATCGAAACCCACGGCGGCACCGCCCTCATCATCGACTACGGTGACTGGCGCTCGCTCGGCGACACGCTTCAGGCGCTTTCTGCCCACGAACCCGTTGACCCGCTCGACAGCCCCGGCATGGCCGACCTCACCACCCACGTCGATTTCGAAGCCCTCGCCAACGCCACCCCCTCGGCCCATAGCCGCCTGACCGCACAGGGGGTTTTCCTCGAACGCCTTGGCATCACGCAACGCGCCCAGACCCTCGCCGCCCGCCTCAGCGACGCCGCGCTCGAGTCACACATCGCCGCGCATCGCCGCTTGACGCACCCGCATGAAATGGGAAACCTGTTCAAAGTCCTCGCCCTCTTTCCCAAGGGCAAACCACCACCGCCGGGATGTGAAACATGACGCTCGAGATCCTGACATCCGACGCATTGGCGCCCCTGCGCCACGGCTTCTTCACCCGCAAGGGCGGGGCCTCGTCCGGCGTATTCCATGGCCTGAACTGCGGCACCGGCAGCAGCGATCAGGCGGAAATCGTCCACATCAACCGCACCCGCGTGGCCGAGGCGATGGACACTCACCTCGACCAACTCGCCACCGTGCATCAGGTCCATTCCGCCGATGTCGTGGTGATCGAAGAGCCCCATACCGGGGATCGCCCCAAGGCCGACGCCATGGTCACCCGCACCCCCGGCGTGATCCTTGGTATCCTCACCGCCGATTGCCAGCCCGTCCTCTTTGCCGACCCGCAGGCCGGTGTCGTCGGCGCGGCCCATGCCGGATGGCGCGGTGCCCTTGATGGCGTGCTCGAAGCCACGCTCGACGCGATGGAAAGCATCGGCGCGAAACGCGGCAACACCATCGCCGTGATTGGCCCCTCGATCAGCCAGCGCGCCTACGAGGTCGGCCCCGAGTTCCTCGACGATTTCCTCGCCGAAGACGTGGACAACAGCCGCTTCTTCATCGGCGGCAAGGACGACCGGATGATGTTCGACCTGCCGGCTTACGGCCTGCACCGCCTGCACAGGGCCGGCGTGCGCGATGCCGAATGGACCCGCCACTGCACCTATTCCGATCCCGACCGCTTCTTCTCGTACCGCCGCACCACCCACGCCGGCGAAGCCGACTATGGCCGCCTGATCTCGACCATCCGTCTGTGATCCCCTGCCCGAAAATCTTCCGCGTATTTTCCTAGAATCTGACCTTTCCTGCCCCATCCCTGCCCCAATTCGCGGCGACATTAGGGGCAAGGCAGGAAACAGAGTGTTCACCAGATCGAACACAAACCCAAGGAGCAAACACATGCGCAAGAATGCACGTTTCACCCAATCCATCGTCGCAGCTGCCAAGCAGGACGTCCCGGCAATGCCTTGGGCCCGTGGTGCCCGTCGCGCCGCATTCATCGCCAAGCGCAAAGGCCTTGACCTGATCGAAGAAAAACAAGCCGCGTAAATCGCCGCATTTCACACGCAAAGAGGGCCGCGCGGAACATCCGACGCGGCCCTCTTTGCATTTCTACCTTCAGGTGTGGCTCACGCCTCGCGGTTCAGACGCTCTTCAAGCACGTCGAACGGCACGCCCGGTTCATCCTTGGCACCGCGAATGACCAGCGAGGTTTTCACACTTGCCACGTTGTCCGCCTTGAGAAGGTCTTCCGTCAGAAAGCTCTGGAAGGTCGACAGGTCGGGTGCCACGCATTTCAGGATGAAATCCACCTCACCGTTCAGCATGTGGCACTCCCGCACAAGCGACCAGTTGCGGCAGCGCTCTTCAAAGGCCGACAGGTCGGCTTCGGCCTGGCTCACCAGCCCCACCATCGCAAAAACCTGAACCTCAAAGCCCAATTCGCGCGCGTCCACATCCGCGTGATAGCCGCGAATAAAGCCCGCCTCTTCAAGGGTGCGCACACGGCGCAGGCAAGGCGGAGCCGAAATTCCCACGCGTTTTGCCAGTTCAACGTTGGTCATACGACCATCGGCCTGCAATTCGGCCAGGATTTTGCGGTCAATCGGATCAAGCCGGGTGCCGGGCATACTGAGTCTTTCCCTGTGGAATTTGCGGTTCTTATAACACCGCATACAGGACGCGCAATATTGTTTCGCGTTAGCGCAACATAAGATTGCACCTGTTTCCAGCAGATGCCAAGATTTTGAACACACGTCCTTTTGCCCCCTCACGGGGTTTTCGCGCGGGCCATCGATGGCTATATCCGGTCCCTGACATTTGCTGCAATTCGAAAGGTGCCCCATGGCGGAAACGAAACACACCAAGGTTCTGATCATCGGTTCGGGCCCCGCAGGCTATACCGCGGGCGTCTACGCAAGCCGCGCCATGCTGAACCCGATCCTCGTGCAGGGGATCGAGCCGGGCGGCCAGCTGACCACCACCACCGAGGTCGAGAACTATCCGGGTTTCACCGAGGTCCAGGGTCCCGACCTGATGATCAAGATGCAGGAACACGCCGCCGCCATGGGCTGCGAGATCATCGGCGACATCATCACCGAACTCGACACCTCCGCACGCCCCTTCACCGCCAAGGGCGACAGCGGCACGATCTACACCGCCGACGCGGTGATCCTTTGCACCGGTGCGCGCGCCAAATGGCTGGGCCTTGAGTCGGAAGAAAAGTTCAAGGGCTTCGGCGTCTCTGCCTGCGCCACCTGTGACGGTTTCTTCTATCGCGGTCAGGAAATCGTGGTCATCGGCGGCGGCAACACCGCTGTCGAAGAGGCGCTGTTCCTCACCAACTTCGCCTCCAAGGTCACCTTGATCCACCGCCGTGACGAGCTGCGCGCTGAAAAAATCCTTCAGGACCGCCTGTTCAAGAACGAGAAAATCGAACCACTCTGGTTCCATGAACTCGACGAAGTCTACGGCACTGACACCCCGCTTGGCGTTGAAGGCGTCAAGGTCAAGAACGTGAAAACCGGCGAGATCACCGACATCCCGGCCAAGGGTGTCTTCGTCGCCATCGGCCACGCCCCTGCCAACGAGTTGGTCAAGGATGTTCTCGAGTTGCACAACGGCGGCTATGTCACCGTCAAACCCGGCACCACCGAGACCTCGATCCCCGGCGTTTTTGCCGCTGGCGACCTGACCGACCACAAGTACCGCCAGGCCGTGACCTCGGCCGGCATGGGCTGCATGGCCGCGCTCGACGCCGAACGTTTCCTGGCCGAACAGGAATAACCAGACCTCCGGCCTGTCGCCTTGGCGGCAGGCCACCTTTGTGCACCCCCGCACAGCCTCCGCGCCTTGACCCAGTCGCCGCCACAGGCCACCTTTCCCAAAGCAAAGGAGCCGCGCGTGAACAGACTCTGGCACGGAACTTGGACAGCGAAACTGCGCATTGCCTCGGGGCTGGTGCTGTTTGCCTATGTCCTCTTTCACCTGATCAACGTCGGCCTCGGCCTGTTCTCGCTCGATCTCATGGAGCGGTTTCAGGACGCCCGTCAGCTGATCACCCGGTCCGGCCCCGGCGGCCTCCTGCTCTATACCGCCCTGCTGACACACGCCGGCCTCGCCCTCTACCGTCTGGCCCGTCGCCGCACCCTTCAGATGCCGCTGCACGAAGGCCTGCAAATCCTTCTCGGCCTCGCCATCCCGTTCCTGCTGATGACACACTTCGTGCACACCCGTGTCGCGCACCAGCTTTTCGATCTCAATGATCGCATGGGCTATGTCACCGGCCTGATCTGGGCCACCCCGTCCGGACGCACGCAGGCGATCCTTGTTCTGGTAACGTGGGTCCATGCCTGCATCGGCCTGCACATGTGGTTGCGTATCACGGACTGGTGGCGACGCCTCGTGCCGCTCTGGATCGGCCTTGCAACGCTGATCCCCGCCTTTGCCCTTGCCGGTTTCATGGTGCAGGGCCGCCAGCAACGGGCCCGCTTCTTCGACGCCGACACCTTCGCAGAGCTTGCGACCACCTACAATTGGCCCACCCCCGAGGCCTTCGCCCGATTGCTCGACATCACGCAGAAAGGCGACCTCGCGCTCTGGGCCATCCTCGGCCTCACCGCCGCAATCTTCGCCATCCGCAAGTTCGCCACCGCACGCCGGTCCGTAAGGGTCAGCTACATCGACGGCCCCGAGATCAGCGGCGAACGCGGCATGACGCTTCTGGAAATGTCGCGTGCAAACGGCATCCCGCACATGGCGCAATGCGGCGGCCGCGGCCGCTGCACCACCTGCCGCGTTGTGGTCGAACAGGGCGCAGACCTTTTGCATCCGCCCTCACCCCAGGAACAGGCCTCGCTCGCCGCCGTCAGCGCGCCGCCAAACGCCCGTCTCGCCTGCCAGATTCGCCCGACAACCCCGGCCACCGTCCTGCGCGTCTTCCGCCCCGACAGCAACCGTCAACGCGCCCACGACGCCCTTGGCGAAGAAAAGGTCCTCGCGCTCCTCTTCCTCGACATGCGCGGTTTTACAGCGCGTACGGCAGGCCAATTGCCCTACGACGTGGTTTTCCTTCTGAACCGTTTCTTCGATGCCATCGTGCCGTCGATCACCGGCGCCGGCGGCACGATCGACAAATACCTCGGCGACGGGCTGCTTGCGATCTTCGAACAGGACAGCCCAGAAGACTCGGCCAGGGCCGCCCTTTCCGCGGCACAGGGCATCGGCGCGGCGCTCGAAACCTTCAACAAGGTGCTCGCCACCGAAGGCGCGGACCCGCTGAAAATCGGCATCGGCCTCCACCTCGGCGATCTTGTCCTCGGGGAAATCGGCGCCGCCGACAACGCCCCGCGCACCATCATTGGCGACACCGTCAATACCGCCAGCCGCCTTGAGGGACAGACCAAGGAACTGGGTGTCGAACTCCTGGTCTCCGCCGATCTGCTGCGCGCCGCAAATATCCCTCTCGAGGGGCTGACGCTGACCGCGCTCACGTTGCGCGGCGTCTCCCACCCGGTCGATGCTCTGCCGGTTGTTCAGGCAAGCACCCTGCCGGACGCTCTCGTAATACGCAAAAAACCTTGAAACGCGGGCATGCCGCTCGCGCTGCGTTGCAGCAATGCAACGGCGGCATTTTTCTGCCCACCACCCGAGATTGTGCTTCCCTCAAAGACCATTTCGTGCGATGCGTTCACGCGTGAACACACTTAGAGTCGTTTCTTATGTCGTCCCAGATGACCAAACCCAATTTTGAAGAAGAAGACCTGCTCTTCCGCCTCCTGCGCCAGCTTGATACCGCGCCGGACGCTTCGCAGCGGGCCACATCTTCGGCACTCGGGGTTTCGCTTGGTCGCCTGAACGCGCTTTTACGCACCACGGCAGATGCAGGGCTGATCACCATTAGTGAACGCGCAGGCCCGGACAAACGACAACGTTTCGCCTACTCCCTGACCTCGCGGGGGGCGAAGGAAAAAGTGCGGCTCACAGACCAATTCCTTGCCCGCAAACTCGAGGAATACAACGCCTTGCACGCGGAACTCACTGGCACGGCTAGCGGCCTGGCCCCTATCAAACACAGGACCCATCCAATGCAAAACAACCTGGCTCCCATCCCCGAGCTCTACGTCTCCTACGAGAGCGCCCAGAAACTCAAGGTCGAAGCGGCCGATCTGGTCAGCCATGACCTGACCCCGCGCCAGATCTGCGACCTCGAACTGCTGATGAACGGCGGCTTCAACCCGCTCAAGGGCTTCCTGTCGGAAGCAGACTACAACGGCGTTGTCGAAAACATGCGTCTCGCAGACGGCCAGCTGTGGCCGATGCCGATCACCCTCGACGTTTCCGAAGATTTCGCCGCCTCGCTGGAAATCGGCCAGGACATCGCCCTGCGTGACCAGGAAGGCGTGATCCTCGCCACCATGACCGTCACCGACCGCTGGGAACCCAACAAGTCGCTGGAAGCCGAAAAAGTCTTCGGTGCCGACGACGATGCACACCCCGCCGTCAACTACCTGCACAACCAGGCTGGCAAGATCTACCTCGGCGGCCCGGTCACCGGCATCCAACAGCCCGTGCACTATGACTTCCGCGCCCGTCGCGACACCCCGAACGAACTTCGCGCCTACTTCCGCAAGCTGGGCTGGCGCAAGGTTGTTGCGTTCCAAACCCGCAACCCGCTGCACCGCGCGCACCAGGAACTGACCTTCCGCGCCGCGAAAGAAGCAGAAGCCAACCTGCTGATCCACCCGGTTGTCGGCATGACCAAACCGGGCGACGTTGACCACTTCACCCGCGTGCGCTGCTACGAGGCGGTTCTCGACAAGTACCCGCAGTCGACCACCACCATGTCGCTGCTGAACCTGGCGATGCGTATGGCCGGCCCGCGCGAAGCCGTCTGGCACGGTATCATCCGTAAGAACCACGGCTGTACCCACATCATCATCGGTCGCGACCACGCAGGCCCGGGCAAAAACAGCCAGGGCGAAGATTTCTACGGCCCCTACGACGCACAGGACCTGTTCCGCGCCAACGCCGAAGAAATCGGCATCGAAATGGTCGACTTCAAGCACATGGTCTACGTTCAGGAACGCGCCCAGTACGAACCCAACGACGAGATCGAAGATCGTGACAACGTCACCATCCTGAACATCTCGGGCACCGAACTGCGCCGCCGTCTGGCCGAAGGTCTGGAAATCCCCGAGTGGTTCTCCTTCCCCGAGGTGGTCAAGGAACTGCGCAAGACCAAGCCGCCGCGCTCGCAGCAGGGCTTCACCGTCTTCTTCACCGGTTTCTCCGGTTCGGGCAAATCCACCATCGCCAACGCCCTCATGGTCAAGCTGATGGAAATGGGTGGCCGTCCGGTAACCCTGCTCGACGGTGACCTGGTTCGTAAGAACCTGTCGTCGGAACTCGGCTTCTCGAAAGAGCACCGCGACCTCAACATCCGCCGCATCGGCTATGTTGCATCGGAAATCACCAAGAACGGCGGTATCGCCATCTGTGCCCCGATCGCACCCTACGCCACCACCCGCCGCGCGGTACGTGAAGACATCGAAGCCTTCGGTGCCTTCGTCGAGGTGCACGTTGCAACCACCATCGAGGAATGTGAACGCCGCGACCGCAAAGGCCTCTACAAGCTGGCGCGCGAAGGCAAGATCAAGGAATTCACCGGTATCTCGGACCCCTATGACGTTCCCGCCAACCCGGAACTGCGCATCGAGACCGAAGGCACAGACGTGGACAACTGCGCCCACCAGGTGATCCTCAAGCTGGAAAGCATGGGCCTGATCGCCGCGCAATAATCCGCGCTGCATAAACAACCTGTAGAACGCGCCAATTTGGCGCGTTCTCTTTTTTCGGGCATCACTTCATTTTCCCTGTCATAACTGTCGAAATACCTTCCAACGGAGCGCCCATATGCGGGTCATTACCCTCACCACCATTCCGCCCCGTTTCGATCACCTCCGCCCGACACTGGACTGCCTCCTCGCGCAAGAGGCCCAGATTGATCACATCCTGCTCTACATCCCCAAAACCTACCGGCGCTTCCCCGATTACGACGGCCGCCTGCCCGACGTGCCCGATGGCATCGAGATCCGCCGCGTCGACGAAGATTTCGGCCCTGCCAGCAAGGTGCTGCACGCGGTCCGCGAATTCCGCGGTCAGGACTGTGAAATCCTGTTCTGCGACGATGATCGCCTGTACCCGCCGGACTGGGCGCAAAGCCTGCTGGACGCCCGTGCCACCCACCCCGACGCCGCCATCGCACCCGTCGCCTTCGAGGTGAACAACTGGCTGGTGGAAAGCCGGATGCTCCGCGCCCACCAGCCCCGTGCCGTTGCTCGCGACAAGCTCACCGCCCTGTCACACTGGAAGGAAATGCTGCTCTGGCACATGGGCCTCTTCAAGAAACTCGGCCCCGAGCCACCGCACTTCCGCCACATCAAAACCGGAGGCTACCGCGACTTCTTCCAGGGCTACGGCGGCGTTCTGGTCCGCCCCGAGTTCTTCGACGATGACGTGTTCGACATCCCACCGGTCTACTGGGCGGTGGATGACATCTGGCTGTCGGGCATGTTGGCCAAGGCGGGCACTCCGATTTGGGTTCCCGCAAACCTGCGCGGCGGCCCCGACTGCACCACCGCCCATGACTCGGCCCCGCTCTACAAGGCCGTCATCGACGGCGCAGACCGGGAACAGGCCGACCGCGCCTGCTGTCTGTACTTCCAGCAGGAACACGGCATCTGGTTATAAGCTTAACCCCAGCACCGGACACATGCCGCCGCTGACAAGCCACGATTATGGGTAAGGTCTAAAGCGCGAAAACGCCTAGTGCACCGTTACCGGCGCATAGTCGTTCTGGCGCGCAAGGATGAAGGCCAGCTTGCGCTCCTTCACCAGCGCCAGCCGTTCCCCGTCACTCGCAGCGCAAACCGCATAGAGAACATCCGCCCCCTCAGCCTGCTCCTGAAGGTCTTCCGGCAGGTCCGCCACGGCCACCTCGCGGACATAGACAAGGCGGTCTTCGACCTCCGGGCCGAAATCATAAGTGCTGTGCATCGGCTTACCCCTTGTTGATCTGGATGGTCTGAACGATCGTCTCGGGGCGTGACCGGGTCAGGTCGATGTGCAAAAGGCCGTTCTCCATCGCGGCCTCCCCCACGTCGACACCATCGGCCAGCACGAAAGACCGCTGGAACTGACGCGCAGCGATTCCACGGTGCAGGAACACGCGGTCTGCCCCGTCATCGGTCTGACGGCCCCGGATCACCAACTGGCGATCTTCAACGGTGATCGAAAGATCTTCCTCGCGGAACCCCGCCACCGCAAGGGTGATGCGGTAGGAATAATCCGACGTTTGTTCAATATTATAAGGGGGATAGCCTTCGTTACCGGTTTTCGCGGTGCGTTCCAAAAGGCGTTCCAGTTGCTCGAAACCCAACATGTGCGGGTAAGAACCCAAGCTCATTTTCGTCATCGACACGTCCTTACAGTCAAGCGACAGTCCTACTTCGCGGGCCCCGTTGCGGCGACCCGTTAACACTGAATATGGGAAAGCCCGCCGACAACTGCAAGGGCTTTGCACAACCCACTCGAAACGCTATGATTTAGGCACCAATAAGCAAGGGAATCCCCCGCAATGAATGCCCCCCGTGACCTGTCGATGAAAACCGATGACGTACTGAGGGTCGAGCTGGAGGTTTTCAAGCAGGAACACCGCGATCTCGACGATGCCATCCACGCCCTTGTCGAACGCGGCACCGGCGATCAGCTCACGATCCAGCGCCTGAAAAAGCAGAAACTGCGCCTCAAGGACATCATCGCCAAGATCGAGGATCGCCTGACCCCCGACATCATCGCCTGATCCTACGCAAAACGGCGCTGTCCCCCTTCTTTTGCGGCCTTTCGCCCCGTCATCGGCAATTGCGAAACCCGCAGCTTTCTCTATAAGGCAAAACTCCTAAGGCGGAGACCATCATGACAGACATCAAGGTTGGAATCATCATGGGCAGCCAGTCCGACTGGCCCACCATGAAACTTGCGGCAGATATCCTCGACGAACTGGGGATTGCCTACGAGAAAAAGATCGTGTCGGCCCACCGCACCCCCGATCGTCTGTGGACCTATGGCAAAGAGGCCGCGGGCCGTGGCCTTCAGGTCATCATCGCCGGTGCCGGCGGTGCGGCGCACCTGCCGGGCATGATGGCGTCTAAAACCCGCGTGCCCGTGGTCGGCGTTCCCGTCCAGACCCGCGCCCTTTCCGGTGTCGACAGCCTGTATTCCATCGTCCAGATGCCCAAGGGCTTTCCGGTTGCCACCATGGCGATTGGTGCTGCGGGTGCCTCGAATGCGGGCCTGATGGCCGCCGGCATCCTCGCCCTGCAAGATCCTGCCCTGGCCGAGCGTCTCGACGCCTGGCGCGATGCCCTCTCCGCCTCGATCCCGGATGAACCGCAAGATGACTGATCCCCTTCTCCCCGGTGCCACCATCGGCATTCTCGGCGGTGGCCAGCTTGGCCGCATGCTCTCGGTTGCCGCCTCGCGCCTCGGCTACAAGTGCCACGTGTTTGAACCGGGCATGAACCCGCCCGCCTCGCATGTCGCCGACGCCGTGACCCGCGCCCCCTATGACGACACCGAAAGCCTTCTGGCCTTCGCCGACAGCGTCGACGTCATCACCTACGAATTCGAGAACATCCCCACCGCCGCGCTTGACGCGCTCGAGGCCCACAAGCCGATCCGCCCCGGCCGCGAGGCCCTGCGCGTCAGCCAGGACCGCCTTGTCGAAAAGGAATTCCTGCAAGGGCTGGGCCTCAAGACCGCCCCCTTTGCCGCCGTCGACACGCTGGATGATCTCAAGGCCGCCATCGACACCATCGGCATGCCCGCGATCCTCAAGACCCGCCGCTTCGGCTATGACGGCAAGGGTCAGGCCCGCATCAAGACCGCCGATGACATCGAACAGGCCTTCACCGACATGGCCGGTGCGCCCGCGATCCTCGAAGGGTTTGTCGATTTCTCGCACGAAGTGTCGGTGATTGCCGCCCGTGGCCTCTCGGGCGACGTGGCCTGCTTTGATCCGGGCGAGAACGTCCACCGCGACGGCATCCTGCACACCACCACCGTGCCCGCCACCCTGACCGCCTCGCAACGCATGGACGCCGTGCTTCTGGCCGCCCGCATCCTGAACGAGCTGCAATACGTCGGCGTCATGGGGGTCGAACTCTTCGTGACACCACAGGGCCTGATCGTGAACGAGATCGCCCCGCGCGTTCACAATTCCGGCCACTGGACCCAGAACGGCTGTGCCATCGACCAGTTCGAACAACACATCCGCGCCGTGACCGGCCTGCCCCTCGGTGACGGCCAACGCCACAACGATGTGGTCATGCTGAACCTGATCGGCGATGACATGGACCAGGTGCCGCAACTTCTCAAGGACGGCAACTGCGCCCTTCACCTCTACGGCAAGGAAGAGGTCAAGGCAGGCCGCAAGATGGGCCACGTCAACCGCATCCAGCCCAAGGCCGAGTAACCCTCGCGCCCCGGGCAGCGGCATCATTGAAACGGAATGCGGACCATCGGTGAGGGTCCGCACTTCCCGCCGCCGGCGGGGGGAAACGGGCAACACTCGCCCGTGGAAGATCCCACGCGCATTGACGGCTCTCCGATCAGAACCTACCTAAGGCCACACGCGAGGCACCACGCCTCCCGACACGGAGATTTTATGAAAGAGACCCGGGCATAACGCCCGTTCCTGGCGACCCAATTCAGGAACACTCGCATTGATAGGAACACTCACGCGCGACGCTGAGTGGCCTGTTTCTGTACTTTCGTAAAATCGAGACCTCACAATGAACATCTCAAAGCACGAGCAACGTGTTTTGCATGAACTCGCCCTTGGCGGGTCCATTCACCATGAACGCCTGGAAAACGGCAAGATACACGACGTCACCTGCTACACGCGCGAAGGCCACGTCCTGACCGACTGCACCCTAAGCGTTTTCACCCGCCTCCTGAAACGGCGCCTCATCCGCTCGAAAAACGGAGCCCCCTACCGCGCATCGCCACTGGGGATCAAATCCGTGCGCGCGCAAATGAACCAACGATAGGACACACCATGCACCAGCAAGACATCGACGCCATCAAAGACGTCCACCTCAAAGCATTCGGCCCCGACGAGGGGCCGGACATCGCCGCGCTCGCCAGCGCCCTCCTCGCCCGCCAAGACACGATTTTGATCAGCGCAAAGCGCGCGGGCAAAATCGTCGGCAACGTGCTGTTCACCCCGTTCATCTTTCAGGACCAGCCAGAGATCCAATGCCACCTGTTGGCCCCCTGTGGCGTCATGCCTGACCATCAGGGGCAGGGCGTGGGAAAAGAACTGATGGAAACCAGCATCGACCACCTGCGCACCATCGGCACACAGGCCGTCTTCGTGCTCGGCGTGCCCACATTCTATCCGCGCTACGGCTATGCCCCGACAGACAAGCAGACCCCCTACCCCGATCTCTTGACCCTCCCGAACTCATGGATGGCACTGGAATTGCAGAGGGGAACACTGGCCAAACTAACCGGCAAGACACTGGCGGTCGCGCCGATCATGCCCGCCGTCTTCTGGGACACATCCGTCTTCGACTAACCGATCAAACAAGGCCTCTTTCCCGCCTTGGGGAAGAGGCCTCCAAAACCGGGCGTCCCGACTTAGCCCAGAAACCGCTCGGCCACGGCCCCCGACAGGTAACTCACCCGCCCCGCCACAAAGGTCGCGCCAATCCGCCCGCTCTCGGGCTCCATCACCACGAGGTCGGCGCGCTTGCCAATGCTGATCTCGCCCCGATCCGTCAGCCCCAGAACCCGCGCCGGACCAGAAGACACCAGCCCCCAGGCGGTCTCGAACGGCAGCACGCCACCCTCGACAAGCCGCGCCACCGCCTGCCGCATCGCCGGATAGTGATAGTCCGAGGCAATCGCATCCCCGATCCCGTCCCGCAGCAAATCTGTGGCCGAGACATTGCCCTTATGCGAGCCGCCCCGCACCACATTGGGCGCACCAAGGATCACCGCATCCCCGGCCGCATGAGCCGCTTCCGCCGCCTCCCGCGTTTCCGGAAACTCGGCCAGCGAAACACCCATGCCGCGCCACTGCAACCGCCCCTCGGCGGTATTGTCGTCATGACTTCCCAGCAAGACACCCGCAGCCGTCAACCGCGCCGCCAGCGCCGAAACCGCCTCCGGCACCTCGCCCCGACGATCGTGCATGTCCCGCAACAGCGCATGATGCGCCTCCGGACTGCGCCCGCTTTTCAACGCCTGCCCCGTCAGCCGCGGCGGCTTCTTGCCCTTGGCCAGTGCGTCATGCGGCAGGTGATCGTTGAACACCACATACCCCGCACCACTGTCGGCCACCAAAGCCTCGAAACGCGCATACTGATCAAGCATGTGGGTCTCGAACCGCAGTTGCAACCGCATGTCCGTCAAAAGCCCCTCTGCCGCGCCCAGCGCCGCACAGAACCGCTCTGCGAAATCCGGCCCGCGCATCCCGCCTTCCCAGGAAAAGAACTGCGCCAGCGTCGCCGTGGTGATCCCGTTACAGGCCAGTTCCGCATCCACGCTCTCCAGCCCGATGCCGATGTTGTTGACCGCCCCGCGCCGCGGTGCCACGTGGCGTTCGAACCCGTCGCCATGCGTATCCACCAGCCCCGGCAGCACCCGGAACCCGCTGAGGTCAATCTCGCGCCCGTCGCCGTCCTCGGCAATGCACCCGTCCGCAAGACACAGGTCACCAATGGCAAGCCCCTCGGGCCGCAACACGTCCGCTCCGCGCAGTATCACTTGGGCAACTCCTCGCCGAATGTGAGAACATCCCCAAAGCTCATGTCGTGGTGAAACCGCCCATGTGCCAGGAAATAGACGGTTTCCGCGATCACATGCGGAGAATTCATCATGAAGGTATGTGTAACGGGCAATACGATATGATCCGTCATGCCTTCAACCTTTGTCGAGTCGACAGAGACCTTTCCGTCATCCGCCCCCTCGATCAGGATCGACGTGAACGGATTGAGCGAGCGGCTCCCCGCCACGATGCCCAGCTCGAATTCCACCGCGGGCAACTGCGTCGACACCCCGTCGGTGCCCATCTGCACACCGGCAGGGCCGTTGAAAAACCGAAAGGCATCGTCCCAGCCCTCGATCACCTCGCCCCAGGATTTCATCTCGTCCACCAGTTCGGTGCCGTGATTGGGCGGTCCGAGCATGACGACGCGGCCAAGGTTCGGCGGCCGGTGCTCGGCCAGCCACAGGCGCGTCAGGATACCACCCATCGAATGGGTCACGAAATGCACCCGCCCCTCGCCACACCGCTTGATGGCCTCTGGCAACAGCGGATCCACCAGTTGCTGCACCTCGGCCCGCGTCGAGGCATAGCCGGGGCGCACCACCTCATAGCCCTCGGATTTCAGCGCCGCCTCCATCACCACGAAAGACGCCTCCGTCCGCGCAAGCCCGTGCAACAGGATCACGCAGTCTGCCATCGCCGGCAGGGGCATCAGGGCCAAAAGAGTGGCTAGAACTCGCATGGCCTTGAGATAACCCCTCGCCCGCGCCTAAAAAAGGGGGAACACACCCGCAACAAGGCCCCCACCCGCATGAATTCGCCCCGATTGGCCGCCCGCGCCCTGATCCTGCATGACAACCGCCTGCTTCTGGTCAACGCTTTCCCCGGCGAACACGACGATCTCTGGTGCGCGCCCGGCGGCGGCGTCGAACGCAATGCCTCTCTCCCTGACAACCTCAAACGCGAAATCCACGAGGAAACCGGCCTCACCATCGCCGTGGGCACCCCCTGCCTGATCAACGAGTTCCACAACCCCGACGACCGCTTTCACCAGGTCGACATCTACTTCCGCTGCACCATCACCGCAGGCACGCTCTCGGACGACTGGCAAGACCCCGAGGCCGTGGTCACCCGCCGCCGCTTTTTCTGCCGCAACGAGATGGACGCCCTGCGTTTCAAACCCGACAGCCTGCCCGAGGTCGCATGGAGCACATCCGGCCTCAGCTATGATCCCTTGGAACTTCTGGTGAAACCGAGTCAGCCCATGAAGGGCGGCGCATAGACAAGCGTCTCTTCCGGCGTGTCGGCATCTATCTTCGGCGAAAACAGCCCGGTGTATTCCACCGGAAAGGGCGTGGTCAGATTGCCCGCCCGGCCATAGTCAAACCCGAACCGCGCGTAATAGTCTGGATCGCCCAGCACCACCACCGGCGCATTGGCATAGTCCACCGCCATCTGGCAGAGCGCCGCGCCGATGCCCTTCTTCTGCCGCTTGGGATCAACCGACACAGGCGCCAGCGCAAGCCACCCCGCGGGCGCCTGCATGCGCGACAGCGCCACATGCCCCACGATACGCCCCCGATCCTCGGCCACCAGCTCCAACGCCATGTAGCCTCCGGCCCGCAGCGCCACGCAGAGATCGGCCTCGTCCGGTTGCCCGAACGCCCGCTTCACCACCTGCGCCACCTGCGCCGTATCTTTCTCGACAAACCCGCGAATAATCATGGCGCGACCCTAGGCGGGCCGCCCCACAGGTGCAAGCGCCTAGCCGATGATGATGTCATCGAGGAAGATATTGAGGTTGGTCACACCCTTCACGGTCAGGATATTGCCGCCGCCAAAATCAAAAACGGCATTGCCACCAACCACCTGCCCAAGGGCCACGACATCGGCCGCAGTCTGCCCCGTCAGCCCAAGGGCGGTTTCGTCAAGGAAGAGCTCGTCGATATCGTTCTGGAACGCGGTGACTACATCTTTGCCGTGGTTGAAATGGAAATCATCCGCACCGCCACCACCGTTCAGCGTGTCATTGCCAAGACCGCCCTTCAGCACGTCCTTGCCATTGCCACCCACGAGCTGATCCCAACCCTTGCCACCCAGCAGAACATCGTTGCCCTTGCCACCGAGCAACCGGTCCTTGCCGTCCTGGCCGCTCAGCGTGTCATTGCCCTGCCCGCCATTCAGCGTATCGTTGCCAGACCCGCCTTCCAGCCGGTCAAACCCCTTGTCACCGCTCAGCTTGTCCTTACCCTTGTAGCCACGCAGCACGTCCTTGCCGTCGCGCCCGTACATGTCATCCCCCTGCGCCGTCCCGCCAAGCGTATCCGCACCATTGGTGCCAACATGTTTTGCTTCGAAAACACGGGTGGAAACACCGTTGCGGTCACCGTCCACATACCAATCGGTCCAGGTCACCGCGATGGCACCATCTTCGAGAACAGTCACATCCGGCTGCCAGTCCCAGTTGCCGTCGCCTGTGCTTTCCGAGATCAGGACCGAGTCCTCGACACGCTCGCCAGCCGCGTCAAAGCGGGTGAGATAGGCGTCGTATTCGTCATATTGCTGGGTCGCGTTGTAATACTTGTGCACGGTGACAATGACAAAACCACCATCGGGCAATGCAGCGATCCTAGTGTTGCTGACACTGCCCACGTTCGCCCCTTGCACCACGACATCCCCAAGCGGAACACCTGTCTTGCTAAAGACTTGCCCCACACCGCTGACCTTGCCGCTCACAGCATCCTTACCCCAACCAACGACGACAAAAGTCCCGTTCTTGAGCGTTGCAACATCCCAGGCGCCCTCATCCGAGTCGGGAAGATCCAGCACCGGGAACTGTGCCCCGATTTTTGATCCGTCACTTGCAATGAGTTGGGCAAAAGAACTGGTCGCGGTCGTGTTGCCCTGGTTGTCATACTCCGGCTGCTGCCAGGTCACGACAAAATCGCCGTTCTTGAGGGCAGTGATCTTGGCGGCATATTGCTTGCCCGCCGTCACGGAGTTCACGGCAATCTCTGCGCCGATCTTGGTGCCCGAGCTGTCAAATCGCTGCGCCCGGATGCCAAGGCCGTCTCCGTCCTGCCCTTCGCTGACCCATGTGATCATGAACCCGCCCGTTTTCATGGGCGCAATCTCGGGACTGTCCTGCGCACCAGTTGTAAAACTGTTGATCTGGAACTGCGGCCCTTTGGGCGTGCCGTTTGCATTGAAGATACGCGCCACAACCTCGGTGTTTTCGTCGACACTGTTCCATGTGTTCCACGTCACCACCCATTCGCCGTCCCGCAGGATCTCAACACGCGGATTGGACTGCGAGATCGTGTTCGAGGTGTTCACCAAAACATTGCCACCCACGGCATTTCCATCGGCATCATAGCGCTGAAGATAAATGCTATTGCCCACGCCGGTCGGCCCGTAGGACTCCCAGACAACAAGGTATCCCCCATCCGGCAACGACGTGATGCGCGGATCGTCCTGATCCTCGGTGGTATAGGTATTGACGCGGGTCTCGGGGGTGAAAGGAACAAGAAAGCTCATCATGTACTCCAAAATAACTCTGATGAAAGGCCGGGTATGAATTGTAGGCACTCTACCCCAGAATCGGCATCGCTCTAAGAGCAAAAGCCACCCTGCGCCGGAAATACGCAACAAGCGGCACAAGGAAACGGCAAAGGCCAGGAAACTCTTCTTGACGTCACCCAACCGCCCTCAACCAAAAAGAAAAGGGCCGCCCGAAGGCGACCCTCTCTATTTCCTGACGGAAACGGCGTGATTACATCATGCCGCCCATGCCGCCCATGCCGCCCATGTCGGGCATGCCGCCGCCTGCGCCTTCTTTGGCGGGCTTGTCGGCAACCATGGCTTCGGTGGTGATCAGCAGGCCAGCAACCGATGCCGCATCTTCCAGAGCGGTACGGGTTACTTTCGCCGGGTCGATCACGCCGAACGAGAACATGTCGCCATATTCTTCGGTCTGAGCGTTAAAGCCGAATGCGGTGTCGGTGCTCTCGCGGACTTTGCCCGCAACAACGGCACCGTCAACACCCGCGTTCTCTGCGATCTGGCGCAGCGGCGCTTCGATGGCTTTCTTGACGATGGTGATACCGGCGTTCTGGTCGGCGTTTGCACCTTCCAGACCTTCCAGAGCCTTGCCGGCCTGAACCAGGGCAACACCACCACCAACGATGACGCCTTCCTGAACGGCTGCGCGGGTCGCGTTCAGAGCATCGTCCACACGGTCCTTACGCTCTTTCACTTCCACTTCGGTCATGCCGCCGACGCGGATAACGGCAACACCGCCTGCCAGTTTGGCAACGCGCTCTTGCAGCTTCTCACGGTCGTAGTCCGACGAGGTCTCTTCGATCTGGGTGCGGATCTGGGCAACACGTGCTTCGATCTCGGCCTTCTCACCAGCACCGTCAACGATGGTGGTTTCGTCTTTGGTGATTTCGATCTTCTTGGCTGTGCCCAGCATGTCCATGGTGACCGACTCGAGCTTCATGCCGAGGTCTTCCGAGATCACCTGACCACCGGTCAGGATCGCGATGTCCTGCAGCATGGCCTTACGACGGTCGCCGAAGCCCGGTGCTTTAACAGCAGCAATTTTCAGGCCGCCGCGCAGCTTGTTGACAACCAGGGTCGCCAGCGCTTCGCCTTCAACGTCCTCTGCAATGATCAGCAGCGGCTTTTGCGACTGGATCACCTGCTCGAGCAGCGGAACCATCGGCTGCAGCGACGAGAGTTTCTTCTCGTGCAGCAGGATCATGCAGTCGTCGAGCTCTGCGATCATCTTGTCGGTGTTGGTGACAAAGTACGGCGACAGGTAGCCACGGTCGAACTGCATACCTTCAACAACATCGGTCTCGGTTTCCAGACCTTTGTTTTCTTCGACGGTGATGACGCCTTCGTTGCCTACCTTCTGCATCGCGTCTGCGATTTGCTGACCGATTTCGGCTTCGCCGTTGGCCGAGATGGTGCCAACCTGAGCAACTTCAGCCGAGTCTTTTACGTCACGGGCCGAGGCTTTGATGCCTTCAACAACCTTGGCAGTCGCCAGGTCGATGCCGCGCTTCAGGTCCATCGGGTTCAGACCGGCAGCAACCTGCTTCAGGCCTTCACGAACGATGGCTTGCGCCAGAACGGTTGCGGTGGTGGTGCCGTCGCCGGCTTCGTCGTTGGTGCGCGATGCCACTTCCTTGACCATCTGCGCGCCCATGTTCTCGAACTTGTCTTCCAGCTCGATCTCTTTCGCAACCGAAACACCGTCCTTGGTGATGCGCGGTGCGCCGAACGACTTGTCCAGAACCACGTTGCGGCCTTTCGGGCCCAGGGTCACTTTAACGGCGTCGGCCAGAATGTTTACGCCGCGCAGCATTGCGTTGCGGGCATCGGTGTCGAACTTTACGTCCTTAGCAGCCATTGTGCTTTACCTCTTGGAATTCTTTGTAACGGTCAGACGATCAGGCAATGATGCCCATGATGTCGGATTCTTTCATCATCAGCAGCTCTTCGCCGTCGACGCTGACTTCGGTGCCCGACCATTTGCCGAACAGAACGCGGTCGCCCGCTTTGACGTCCAGCTCGATGCGGCCGCCCTTGTCGTCACGCAGGCCTGCGCCCACGGATACAACTTCACCCTCGGCGGGCTTTTCTTTTGCGCTATCGGGGATGATCAGACCGCCTGCGGTCTTTTCTTCGCTTTCGGTGCGACGTACCAGCACGCGGTCGTGCAGAGGTGTAAGTGCCATTGTCTAGGTTTCCCTAACTAAGTAAGTGTCTCCCTGACTCCATTCAGCGGAGCCGTTAGCACTCCCTGTCGGCGAGTGCTAACGGCGAAATAGCTAGGCACCTCCTAGACCCGAGTCAACAGGATAATCCGAAAAATCTTGATGGCTTTTTCAGGAAAGCAGAAACCGGCCTGCCGCCGGGATCACGCCTCGTAACCGAACATCTCGAAATCCGCCCGGTACCGATTGTAGAGATAGGCCTTCTGATCCGACCGCATCCCTGCAACGGTGATGCCCTCCGCCGCCTTCGACGCATTGGAGCGCGGCAACACCATGTCCCGCCCAAACACCCTCTTCAACAGCGGGCCAATCTCTGCATCCAGCCGCTCAAGGTGAAACACGTGATCCACGATCACCTGCCCGGAGGCATCCGTTACATAATCCACCTGCCGCGCCATGTGCCGCGCCAGGTCGCCGAAACTGTTCCTGGCCTCCTTGCGGATGAAGGCGTCAAACCCGTCATACAGATCGTCCGGCACCGGCTTGCCCTTCTTCATCCGCGCCGTAATACGATAACGGTACTCGCTCACGATCCGGTCAAACGGATGGCGCACCACCGCGAAACTGGTGAACCGCTGATAATCCCCGGCGCTGATATGCCCCATCTCCACGTATTCCCGCGCATAAAGATGGGCGAGCTTGCTCGGCCCCCGCGCGGGGTCGTCATTCGGCCCCATCACCAGCTGGTCCCGATCCTTCCACGCAATGCCCAGCGCCTTCAGGAACACCCCCTCGATGCTCTGCCCTCCGGTCTTGGGGATATGCACGAACACCACCTCATGCTGCCGCGAAATCATGTCTCCGCCTCCAGCATCGCGCGCCCCGCGTCGCTCAGGTCATAGACCCCGACCGCCACCTTCTCGAACCAGCCATAGTGATTGTCCCGCATCATCCGCGTGGCCGCCACCACCTCGGCCCCGCTTGCCACGACCGCGCCCTTGCTGGCGCCATGTTCCGCAAGGAATTTGGCACAGCGCATCATCTCCTGCTTATAGGCCGTGGTCACCGCGCCCCGCGTGCCGCCTTGGTTGGGATCCCCCCGACGCCGGTCAAACTCCTTCAACAGGGCGCCCCGACGCGGCTTTGACTTGCGCGGGCGGTATTCCACCGGATCACAATGCGCCTGCACATGCCCATCCTCAAGCCGCACCGACAACACTCCGATCCCCAACCGCTTGCACAGACCCACGTTGCCCTTGAAAGTCCGCCAGCCCGTTTTCCCGGCCCAGCGCGGCACCGCCACGTAAACCCAGTCCGACACCCGCTGCCGCGCCACCGCCTGCTGCAACAGGGTCAGCGAAAATCCGGTCTTCAACTCCACGATCACCGGATCATCCTCGCCCCGCCGCGCCACGACATCCGCCGCACCGACCTCGGCCTTGACCTCGAATCCCCTGTCCTCAAGCCACGCCTTCACCGGCGCATACAACTCTGTCTCGCTCACCCTTGCCATGCCCCAAGACCTACCCTCTCCCTCGCGCCCTGCCAAACCCGTTCTTCAATGCACGCACAAATACTCCGGGGTGAATGGGCGCCCCCGCGCCCAGAGGGGCAGCGCCCCTTGTCGCGCCACTTTCACCTGCTAGGGTGCGCGCAACCTCCCAAAAGGACTTTCCCGTGACCCGTTTCCTGTCATTCCTTGTCACCCTCCTCTTCGCCGGCACCCTGCACGCCGCCTGCACCGGCCCCTCGCAGTTCCACGCCCTGCCCACGGCAGACCAAACCACCCTGCGCGACCAAGCCGCCAAGACCGCCTACCCCGAGGGCATTCTCTGGCAGGTCGAGAAGGATGGCATCACCTCCTACATCCTCGGCACGATGCACTTCCCCCATCCCGACCACGCCCGCACCATGGCCCGCATCACCCCGCTGATGGACCGCGTCGATCAGGTCTTTGTCGAGATCACCAAGACAGACGAACTGGCCATGATGCGCCGCCTCACCACCTCGCCCGATCTCTACCTCATCACCGAAGGGCCAAGCCTGCTCGAACGCCTCGGTGAAAAGGCCTGGAACGATCTCAAACCCCGCCTGCAAGCCAGCGGCATGCCCCCTTTCATGGCCGCCCGCTACCAGCCGTGGTTCCTCGGCCTCGCCCTCTCGGCCCCGCCATGCGTTCTGCAAGACATCAAAAGCGGCCTGAAAGGCATCGACAAAAAGGTGATGGAGATCGCCACCGCCGCCGACCTGCCCCTGTCTTCGCTCGACAAGGTCGACACGCTCCTGGCCCTTCTCGCCTCCGATCCCATCGACAAACAGGTCGAGGATTTCCGCAAGGGCCTCGCCTTCGGCTTTGATGGCAGCAACAATATCGAGGCCATGCAGGCCCTCTACTTCGACGAGGAGATTGCCCTGGTCTGGGAATTCGCCGTCTTTGACGCCCACGCCAAAAACCGCGCCACCGATGCCATGCCCGCGGCCGAACTCGACGCCCAGCTCGCAACCTTCACCGACAGGCTCGTGACCGCCCGCAACGGCGCATGGCTCGACACACTTGCCCCCGCCCTGTCGCAAAGCCCCGCCTTCGTCGCGGTCGGCGCCCTCCACCTGCCCGGCCCCGACGGCCTGCTTCTCGGCCTCGAACGCCGGGGCTTTACCGTCACCCGCCTGCCCCTCGCCGCCGAATAAGCCGCGCAAGACAAGAATTGCTGCATTGCAGCAACAGTTTTCCACCAGCCGCAGACCTCTCGTCGCAGCCCCATTTGCAGGGCGTGACAAGGATCACCACACCCCCTATAAGGCGCGCAAAATCCCGCATTCCATGAAGGACCACAGATTATGACCACCCTCGTCTTCGGCCACAAATCCCCCGACACCGATTCCACCGGCTCGCCGCTGGTCTGGGCCTGGTACCTGAACGAAGTCAAAGGCGTTGACGCCAAGCCGGTTCTGCTTGGGCAGCCCAACACCGAAGCAGCCTTCATGCTGAACCGCTGGGGCTTTGACATGCTCGACATCATCGAAGACGTGGCCGACGATCAGGCCTGCGTTGTCGTCGACACCAACAACCCCGCCGAACTGCCCGCCAACATCAATGGCGCCGACGTTCAGGCCATCATCGACCACCACAAGCTGGTCGGCGGTCTGGAAACCAAAGGCCCGATCGACATCACCATCCGCCCGCTGGCCTGCACCGCCACCATCATGTACGACCTGATGGGCGACGACGCTGCCAAAATGCCGGAAAACATCAAGGGCGCGGCCCTGACCTGCATCCTGTCGGACACGCTGGAATTCCGCTCGCCGACCACCACCGACCGTGACCGCGAAGTGGTTGCCGCGCTGGCCGCCGATCTGGGCGTCAACGTCACCGAATACGCCGCTGAGATGTTTGCCGCGAAATCCGACGTCTCGGCCTTCTCGGATGCCGAACTGATCCGCATGGACTCGAAAGAATACGAAGTCGACGGCACCAAGTTCCGCGTGTCGGTTCTGGAAACCACCGCACCGGAAATCCCGCTGAACCGCAAGGCCAGCCTGATGGAAACCTTCAAGACCGTCGCCGCCGAAGACGGTGTTGACGAGGTTCTGCTCTTCGTTGTCGACATCCTGAAAGAAGAAGCCACCCTCCTGGTGCCCAACGACCTCGTCAAAGGCGTTGCCGAGAAAAGCTTCGGCGCATCTGTTGAGGGCGACGCGGTTGTCCTGCCCGGCATCATGTCGCGCAAAAAGCAGATCATCCCGAACCTCAAGGTCTGATCTTCTTCGCCATCGTTTTGAAAGGCCCCGCAAACTGCGGGGCCTTTTTGCCTTCGGCGAGAGTATTTTTGGTGCATTGAAGCCGGGGGCCCCTCTTCAATGCACGTCAAATACTCCGGGGTCCGGGGCAGCGCCCCGGCGGCCTGCTGGGGTCAGGACATCTCGGTGCGCCAAATGACCTGCTCCACCCCGGCAAACCGCGCCAGCCGTGCAAGCTCTGCCTCCAGACGGTCAAACCGACTGCGCGGCCACTTGACACCCGCCTCGGGCCAGAACTTCTGAACCACCAGCTCCCCCGCCTTGCGATCAGCCTTGATTTCTGCGCGCCCCACAAAGCGATCTCCTTCGAGGATCGGGAACACGTAATAGCCCCAGACCCGCTTTTCGGCGGGTACAAACATCTCGTTGCGATAGTCAAAGCCGAACAGCCGCTTCAGGCGCTTGCGATCGCGCACGGCAGGGTCAAACGGGTTCAGGATGCGCAGCCGTGATGTGGGCGCGGTCACTGCCTCCAGCCGGGCTTTGATGTCCAGCGGGGCCAGCGCCGTGCTCCACTCCCCCGAAGCGGCCTGCACCTGAACCTCCTGCACCTCCCCGGCCACATCCGCACACCAGCCCTTGACCTCATCGGCACTGGCCGCGTCCCAGAACTGCTGGATCTCGCCCCGCGTACCAACCCCGATCCGATCAAGCGCCGCCCGACACAGCCAGTCCAGCTGCGCCGCATCCGACATCTCGACCGCGGCCAGTTCGGGCGGAAACACCCGTTCGGCAAGATCATAGACCTTGGTGAAATTCACCCGGTGACAGGTCGCCAATTCGCCCGCGTACCACATGCAATCCAGCGCCTTCTTATGCGGGGGACGCGCCCACATCTCGCGCGCGCCCTCCACCTTGGTGTCAAACGCCTGCGTCGACAGCGCCCCTTCCCGCGCGATCCGCGCTTTGATCTCGTCCCGCGCCGCCTTGTCCGGCAGCCCCCTGAACCACCCCGCCCGATCCAGCTGCGCCTGCTTGCGCCGGAACTGCCTGCGCCACATGGGCAGGAAGTCCATCGGCAGGACCGAGGCATCATGGGTGAAATGTTCAAACACCGCGCGATCCCGCGCCAGCAACCGGTCCAGCATCGGTTCGCGGTAATTTTGGTTGCGGCTCCACAGGATATGATGATGCGCCCGCGACACCACCTGGATCGTGTCCAGCTGCACAAAGCCCAGCCTGGTGATCATCTCCAAAAGATCCAGCGGCCCGGTGGGTGTCTTGTCCAAACCCTGCACCGACAACCACAGATGCCGGGCCTGCCGGTTGGGAATTTTCAACATGGTCCGCCCTCCTGCCCTGCCTGAACGCCCATCTTCCCCCACCTGCGCCGCAGAATAAAGTCAGGAAACCGCGACGGCGCCACCTTCGGGCAATTGGCCATCGGTCAGCCAGAGCCAGAGTTCCTCCCACAGCGCCTCACGCCCCTTTCGAAACGCGCCTTCATGCCCCACGGCCGACACGCCCAATTCCTGCGCCTTTCGCACAACAAGGTGCTTTTCCGCCTTCGGATAGCAACTCAACGTATCACGCGCCGCCGTTGGCGTGGCGATCCCGTCGTCGGGAAACACCCAGGCGCAGATCGGCGCCGACACTTCGTCAAAGTGGTGCGGCCAGCGACGGGCCGCGAGGTCAGGCTTGATATAGCTGCGCCGCTGCGACCAGCGCCGCCATGTGCGAAACACTTCCGGCGGCAGTGCGGCACCACCCCAGCCGCCCACCGGACGGATCTCTCCCCAGCGCCAGAGCGAGAACGTCCCGAACCCCCACCAGAAATACAGTTCCAGCGGCAGGCGCGTCCTGTGATGCACCCCCCAATACCCGCTACCAACCGAGACAAAGGCATGGCGCGCCACCTTGGCGTGGTTGCCCATGAAGCCGACAAACTGGCCTCCGATACTGTGGCCAAGCGTCACCAACGGCAGCCCGGGCGCGGCCTGTTCAAGCGCCTCAAGGGCCGCCGTCATGTCATGCCGCCCCCAGTCGGGATAGTCGATGCCAGAACCTGCGAGATTGTCCGCACCACTGTCCCCGATCCCGCGATAGTCATAGGTCAGAACCACCGCCCCACGCGCCGCCAGCCAGGCCGCGACATGGCGATAGAACCGGCGCGGAAAACCTGTGCCGGCCGAGATCAGCACCGCCACCTGCGGGGCCGCTCCGCGATAGAGATCCCCCACCAGCGCCCAGCCATCACCGGCCTCGAACGCCACCTCTTCCACATGTACCTCAGCCATTCTTATCGCCCCGCTCCACATCCTCGATGATCTCGTCCGCATGGTCGGCCACATGGGTCAGGAACCGCGCGATCACCTGTTGCTCGCCCGCATCGAACGGCGCCAGCAAGGCCGCGTTCCAGCCCTGCACCAACGGCCGCCCCTGCGCCACAAGCGCCCGCGCCTGCGGCTCGATATGCACGACAACCCGCCGCCCGTCGCCATCCACGGGCGCGCGGCGCACCAATCCCCGGTCTTCCATCCGGTCGATCAACCCGCTCAGTGACGACTTGCTCAAAGACAGGGCCTGCGCCAGGGCACCAACGCTCAGACCGTCCTGCTGATCCAGCAGGAACAGAACCCCCTGCTGCGTCATCGACAATCCGGTTTCATCCCTCGAACGGCGATCCACCGCCCGGATCAGCGCGCTGTGTGCCTTGTGAACAAGAAAAAAGACCTTGGGAGGTTTTGCCATTGGTATTTCGCATCCGAACTATCTTTACCTAGTTCGTATACGAACAACCTTGTCGCGCACCACCCCGTTTGCGCATGACGTTGCGCAAAGCAGCCTCACATGCGTTTGGCCACTTCCTCGAGCATCACCTCGGTTGCGCCGCCGCCAATCGCCTGAACCCGCGCATCCCGCGCCATGCGTTCGATGGCCATGCCGCGCAGGTAACCCGCACCGCCGTGGAACTGAAGGCAATCATACATCACCTCGTTCACCAACTCGCCACACAGCGCCTTGAGCATCGACACCTCGCGCACCACCTCTTCGCCATGCGCATCCCGCGCTGCCACCTGATAGACAAAAGCCCGCGCCGCCGCGACCCGCGCCGCCAGCATCGCCAGCCGCTGCCGGATCGCCTGCTTCTCCCAAAGCGGCGCACCAAAGGCCTGCCGCTCCTTCACATAATCCACCGTCAGGTCCAACGCCGCCTGCGCCTCGCCCACCGCCATCGCCCCCAGCACGATCCGTTCGTTCTGAAAGTTCTGCATGATCGCATAGAACCCGCGCCCCTCTTCGCCCAGCACGTTTTCAACCGGCACCCGCACATCCTGAAAGGCAAGCTCGGCCGTATCCGAAGACAGCCAGCCGTGCTTGTCCAACGCGCGGCTCACCTCGAACCCCTCCATGCCCTTCTCCAGCAGGAAAATGGTCACCGACTGGCTCGCCGGCCCGTCACGATCGGTCTTGGCTGCCACGCAATAGAGATCGGCATGCACCCCGTTGGTGATGAACATTTTCGACCCGTTCAGAACGTAATGATCTCCATCCCGCCGTGCCGTCGTCCGTATGCCCTTCACGTCCGACCCCGCCCCAGGCTCGGTAACACCCACAGCCGTGATCGTCTCGCCCGCGATAATCCCCGGCATGAACCGTTCCCGCTGAGCCGCGCTACCGGCGTTGAACAGATGCACCGACGCCATGTCTGTATGCACCAGCGCCGTGATCGCAAAGCCCGAAAAGGTCGACCGCCCAAGCTCTTCGGCAAGAACCGCCGTCGCCCGCGTGTCCATCCCGCTGCCGCCATAGGCCTCGGGGTATCGGATGCCAAAGAACCCCAGCTCGCCCATCTCGCGCAGCACCTCGCGCGGCACCATGCCCGCCGCCTCCCAGTCCTCGCCATGGGGCAAAACCCGCTCTCTGACAAACCGGCGAACCTGGTCGCGCAACAGCGCGTGCTCTTCTCCCAGAAACAGATGTGCGTCCATGATGATCCTCCCTCACGCCATGCTGTCCGCCGCCCCGCGCCCTGTCCATCAAAACGTCGCGACCGCCGCGCCGCAGCACCGCCGCGATACCGACGTAATACCGACGCGATACCGCACGCCCTTTTTCACCCAGATTTCACTGGAAACCCACAGCCCGCTTTGCCATACCTGCGCCAACATCCACGCGACAGGACACCCCATGACCCAGATCATCGCATCGCTTTCCGACGTCTCCGACCGCTACGACGCGCTGTTCGTCGACCTCTGGGGCTGCGTCCACAACGGCATCACCGCCTACCCCGAAGCCGTCGCCGCGCTTCAGGCCTATCGCGCCAAGGGCGGCATCGTGGTTCTTGTCACCAACTCCCCCAAACCCCGCGCCGGGGTGATGTCGCAACTGGCCGATTTCAACGTGCCCGCCGACGCCTATGACACCATCGCCACCTCCGGCGACAGCGCCCGCGCCGCCATGTTCACCGGCGCGGTTGGCGAAAAGGTCTACTTCATGGGCGAATGGCAGCGCGACGAGGGCTTCTTCACGCCGCTGGAAGTGATCGACAATCCGGTCACCATTTCCCGCGTCCCTCTGGCCGAGGCCGAGGGCATCGTCTGCTGCGGCCCCTTCGACACCATGGCCGATCCCGACGTGAACCGCGCCGATTTCCTCTATGCCAAGACCAAGGGCATGAAGCTGCTCTGCGCCAACCCCGACATCGTTGTCGACCGTGGCGAAACCCGCGAATGGTGCGCTGGCGCGCTGGCCCGCCTCTACACCGAAATGGGCGGAGAAAGCCTTTATTTCGGCAAACCCCACCCGCCGATCTATGACCTCGCCCGCCGCCGCCTCGCCGCGCTTGGCAAGGACATCCCCGACAGCGCGATCCTCGCCATCGGCGACGGCCCGCACACCGATATTGCCGGTGGCATGGGCGAAAACATCGACACGCTCTTCATCACCGGCGGCCTCGCCGCAAGGGAAACCAAGACCGACATCCACCCCGATCTCCAGCCCGACGCCGAGGCGCTAAACGCCTATCTTGAAAAGGAAATGTCGAGCCCAACCTTTTCGATCGGACGCCTGCGCTAAGGCCGTCCCGTCCCGCGCGGCAAACAGGCGGCAGGGCGGCACATACCGCCCGTCGCCCCGATCCGCCCCGCCATCCGGTCGGGTCATGTCACGCGCCACATCATACCAGCTCATCCCGCTCTCCTTCGCTCATCTCCTTCCTTTTTGCCCAATCCCCCCTGACAGGGTGTTGTCAGCAGGCTCTGCTATAGTGGCAGCAGCAAGGAAGGAGCCCCCATGCGTCGCACCAGCCGTCTTTTCGAACTGATCCAGCTTCTGCGCGCCGCGGATCAGCCCCTGACCTCCGAACAACTGGCCGCCGCGCTCGAGGTGTCACAACGCACCGTCTATCGCGACATCGCCGCGCTTCAGGCCATGCGCACCCCGATCGAAGGGGCGGCAGGTCTCGGCTATGTGCTGCGGGCGGGTTATGACCTGCCGCCGCTGAATTTCGATCTCGAGGAAATCGAGGCCCTGCGCGTCGGCCTCGCCATGCTTGCCCGCACCGGCGACAGCGCCCTGCAAAGGGCCGCCCTGCGGATCTGCGAAAAGGTCGAAGACCTGCATGGCCCCGCCGACTGGCTGGTGGTTGTGCCCTGGGGCGCGCCGGGTGACGATCCGGCCAAGGGCTGCGTCTCGATTGCCATGCTGCGCGATGCCATCCGCGAAGAACGCAAACTGCGCCTCACCTACCGCGACACCGATGCGACCGAGACCACCCGCACCGTCCGCCCCCTCGCGCTCGTCTATCACCTCGAATGCGTGATGCTCGCCGCCTGGTGCGAACTGCGCGGCGGTTTCCGCCATTTCCGCAGCGACCGAATCTATGCCTGCGACCCGCTCGACAGCTTTTTCCCCGCCCAATCCGCCCCCCTGCGCCAGCTCTGGCTCGAGCAGGAAGGCTGGGGCACGCAAGAATCCACCTATTCTGCCTGACCCCAGCCCCTATTCTGGCGAGATTTTGCGGTCATTTGCCGGAATTGGGCTTGATTTTCTGCACCTGCAAAGTAATAAAGTTGCGAAACATAGCACCCCACAGTGCGAAAATTACACACCCAACGCAACCGGAGGGCGGAATGTTGGATAACCTGCCACGCGGAACGATCTGCATCGAAGACATCGAGATGGGCATGTCGCGCTACCTGCGCAAAGTCGTGACCGACGAAGACATCGAGATGTTCGCCCAGGTCTCGACCGACCGCAACCCGGTGCACCTCGACGATGAATACGCCAACGACACCATCTTCGAGGGCCGCATCGCCCACGGCATGCTGACCGCCGGCCTGATCTCGGCCGTGATCGGTGAACAGCTCCCGGGCCACGGCACCGTCTACATGGGCCAGACCCTCAAGTTCCTCGCCCCCGTCCGCCCCGGCGACATGGTCTATGCCGAGGTCAAGGTGGTCGACATCGAAATCTCGAAACGCCGTGTGAAACTCGACTGCCACTGCTCGGTTGACGGCAAGAAAGTCCTGATCGGCGAAGCCACCGTCCTCGCGCCTTCACGCAAATTCGACTGATTTTCCGGACATCTGCTCACAAGGCCGCCTCTCCGGGCGGCCTTTTTGGTTTCGCAGGCATCCCGGAAACAGCAGAATTGACCCGTTCGTCCCATGCGCTACTCTCTCAAGAGTAAGCTGTTCTCGACCAAGTCACAGGAAAGGATGTCACCATGCTCTATCCAATCGCCGCGCTGGAAGCCGACAAACTCGAGGCGCTCAAGGCGCTCGAAGCCGAGATCGGCAGCCCGATTGTCGCCCTTTCCGCAGTGGACGCAGGCTCGGCCAACCTGTCACAGGACAAGATCGAAAAACTGCAGTCGCTGGAAGACGAGCTGGACGTGGTCCTCGTCGCCGTCCGTCCCAGCTGACATCCGGATTTACCGTACGCGCAAGGCCGGGGCGCTGCCCCGGACCCCGGAGTATTTCGCGTGCATTGAAGCGCAGCTGACTTCAATGCACTAAAAATACTCTCGCCGAAGGCGTATGGATCAGAACTTTCCGTTCTCATGCGCCATCTGGGCGGGAATTTCCGAAAGCGTGTCCCAGTGCTCGACGATCTTTCCGTCCTCGACACGGAACAGATCGAAAAAGGCGGTATGGGTCTCACCAAACATCCCTTCCGAGGCGGTGAACACAAAGTTGCCTTCGGCGACGATCATGTGTGTCGCGTCATAGCGCATCACCTGCCCCGCATCCGCCAGCGCCTTCAGCGCCGCGCCCAGGCCCTCCAGACCGTCGGCGATCAGAGGGTTGTGCTGGTGATAGCTCTCACTCGAAATGTAATTTCCGATATTCTGCGGCGCCTTGCCGTGCAGCACATCCTCGACAAACCGCGTCACCAGCGCCTTGTTTTCCGCGGTCCTGTCCAGATCGGTGACCTCGACCGCCCCGTCCACCATGCCGCGGCCTGACGGGTTCGGGCCCGCGAGAGGTTGCAGGTTGTCCCAATGCTCAACCACCTTGCCATCCGCCACGCGGAACACGTCAAAGGCGACCTGCGTCTTGGCACCAAAGGCCTGGGCATTGTCATAGGTGCTGTGCAGAACCACCAGATCGCCCTCGGCGATCACCCGGTGCACCTGCGCCGTCAGCCCACTTTCCTTGAGCGCGGGCAAAACCCCGAGTATCGCCTCGGCCCCGGTCGGCACCATCGGATTGTGCTGGATATAGCCGGGCACCAGCAGGTCCCGCGCGGCCTCGGGATCAAACTGCACGAAAAGCGCCGTTACCGCGTTCAACACAACTTCTTTCACTGACATGGATCATTCCTCTCGATTCGCGTTGCTGTCATTGCCCCAATGAGGTATCAATTTCATACCAAGTATCAATTACGCACTTAAAAGGAACCAGGTATGCTCAAGGTAACCGCCCTCTCCAAGGAACAGGCCGAGAACTGTCCGATCCGCTCGGTTCTCTCGAAGGTCACGGGCAAATGGCAGCTTCTGATCCTGCTGGTCCTGTCCAGCGGCCCACAGCGGTTTGGCGCCCTGAAACGCCTTATCGGCGACATCACCCAGCGCGTCCTGACCGAGAACCTGCGCAACCTCGAACGTGACGGCCATCTGCTGCGCACCGTGCACGCCGGCCCACCCCTTGCCGTCACCTACACGCTGACCGAGCAGGGCCAAGACCTAGTCGGCGTCCTCAAGCCACTGGTGATCTGGGCCGACAACAACTTTCCCTCGATTCAGGCGTCGCGTCAGGAGGTCGATAACGCCTGATCCCCTTGCGCCTGACTGCACGTCCCGCTAACCCTTCGGTCATGCGGATCATACGTGACTATCAATACGTGAACCAAGACGACCGGGGCGCCAGCGCCGCGATCGGGAATTTCGACGGTGTCCACATCGGCCACCAGTCGGTGATCGACCTTGCGCGCGAGGCCGGCGGCGAAGCCCCCCTGGGCATTGTCACCTTTGAACCCCACCCGCGCCAGTTCTTTGCCCCCGGCAGCGATCCCTTCCGCCTGACCAGCGCCGAAACCCGCGCCCACCGGCTCGAGAAACTGGGGGTCGAAAGGCTCTATGAACTGCCCTTCAACGCGACCCTCTCCGCCCTCACTCCCGAGGAATTCGCCCGCGACGTGATCGTCGAGGGCCTTGGCCTCAAACACGTTGTGATTGGGGCCGACTTCTGTTTCGGAAAGGGGCGCGCCGGCACCGCCGAAGATCTTCAGGCTTTCGGGCAAGACATGGGCTTTGGCGTCACCATCGCGCCGCTTCTCAAGGGCGGTGACGAACAGGTGTCCTCGACCGCGATCCGCAAGGCCCTGACCGAAGGCCGCCCGCGCGACGCCGCCGCCATGCTTGGCCACTGGCACCGCGTCGACGGCCCCGTCATCGGCGGAGACCAGCGTGGCCGCGATCTCGGCTTTCCCACCGCCAACATGTCCATCGACGGGCTGCACCCGCCGAAATTCGGCGTTTACGCGGTTCTGATCGACGTGCTCGAAGGCCCCCACGAAGGCAGCTACAAGGGCGCGGCCTCGGTTGGCGTGCGCCCCATGTTCGGCGAGAACAAGGCCAATATCGAAACCTTTCTGTTCGATTTCTCCGGCGATCTCTACGGCACACAGCTTTCCATCGCGCTGGTCGAATTCCTGCGCCCCGAGTGGAAGTTCGACAGCCTCGAGGCGCTGGTCGCCCAGATCGACGCCGACTGCGCCCAATGCCGCGACATCCTGGCCGACCTATGAGCCAGAAGAAGGACCCGATCAACCGCAAGGGCTTTGCCCCCCGTTTCTGGGAGCGCAAGAAGATCACCAAGCTTTCCAAGGAAGAATGGGAAGCCCTCTGTGACGGCTGCGGCAAGTGCTGCCTCAACAAGCTGGAAGACGCCGACAGCGGCGAGGTCGCCCTGACCTGCATCGCGTGCCGCCTTCTCGACGACGAGAGCTGCCGCTGCACGCAGTACGACATCCGTCACCAGTTCGTGCCGGAATGTATCGTGCTCAGCCCGCGCAATATCGACAGCCACGCCTACTGGATGCCCCAGACCTGCGCCTACCGCCTTCTTTGGGAGGGCAAACCACTCTACGACTGGCATCCGCTGATCTCGGGCACCCCCGACAGCGTCCATGCCGCCGGGGTCTCGGTCCAGAACCGCACCGTTTCGGAATTCGAAATCCCCGAAGACGAATGGGAAGAGTATATCATCGAGGAGCCCGTCTGATGTTCTTTGCCTCTGACAATGCCGGTATCGCCCACCCCGCCATCATGGAGGCACTGACCCGTGCCAACACCGGCTATGCCATGCCCTATGGCGCCGATGCCATCATGGACGAGGTGCGCGCGCAGATCCGCGACATCTTCGAAGCCCCCGAGGCCGCGGTCTATCTCGTGGCCACCGGCACGGCCGCCAATTCGCTGGCGCTGGCCACCTACTGCCAGCCCTACCAGACAGTCTTCTGCAGCCCCGTGGCCCACATCCACGAAGACGAATGCAACGCGCCCGAATTCTATTCCGGCGGTGCCAAGCTGACCCTCGTGGGCGATGCGCCGAAAATGACGCCCGAGGCGCTCAAGGCTGCGATCGAAGGCGAAGAAACCCGCGGCGTGCACGGCCCCCAGCGCGGCCCGCTCTCGATCACCCAGGTCACCGAACGCGGCACCGTCTACAGCGTGGCCGAGATCAAGGCGCTCTCGGAAATCGCCAAGTCCTACGGCCTGCCCGTGCATCTCGACGGGGCCCGTTTTGCCAATGCGCTCGAGGCGCTTGGCTGCACCCCCGCCGAGATGACCTGGAAATCCGGTGTCGACGTGGTCAGCTTCGGCGGCACCAAGAACGGCTGCATGGGTGTCGAGGCGGTGATCTTCTTTGATCCCGAAAAGGCCTGGGAATTCGAACTGCGCCGCAAACGCGGGGCGCACCTGTTCTCGAAACACCGCTATCTTTCTGCCCAGATGCAGGCCTACCTGCAAGACGATCTCTGGCGCGACAACGCCCGCAAGGCCAATGCCAATTGCGCCCGCCTCACTGCGGGCCTGCGCGATGCCGGCGTGACCTTCCTGCACGACCCGCAAGCCAATATCATCTTCTGCGCCTTCCCGCGCGCCTCCCACCAGCGCCTGCACGACGCTGGCGCGCTCTACTATGTCTGGTCCGGCAGCCTCGAAGGCGATGATCCCGATGAATTGCTCGAGGCACGGCTGGTCTGCGACTGGTCGATCAGCGATGAAGAGATCGACCGCTTCATCGACCTCGTCAAACCGGCCTGAGGTCTCTGAACGGGCCTTCTTCTTGGCCCAAATACCCAAAACAGGCCGCGCGCCCTGCGCGGCCTTGCTTCGCTTCAGGCCTGCTGCAACGTGGCGCGGATTTCGGCCGCCACGGTTTTCGGATGGGTGACTGGCCCCATATGCGCCATGCCGTCAAAGGTCACACGCCGCGCATTGCGCAGCCGTGCCGCGATCCCGTCCTGCACCACGTGCATCAGCGCCGGAGACTCCGCCCCGTCCATCACCACGGCCGGCGCGTCGATCTCGCTCAAACGCGGCACCACGCCGCCGTTGTCTTCCGAAATCGCAGGCTGGCTCGCGCCGATAAACCCGATGCGACGGGCCGATCCCTGCCGCAGCTCCTCGGGCAGATCGTCCCATTTCCGCCCATCGCCCCAGACCCGCATGAACAGCCGCGCGCCCATGGCCGGGTCTCCGGCCGCGATATGGCCGTTGACCTCTTCCATGTGGCGACGATTCCACTCCCACTCCTCGGGCAGGTCCTCCTTGGCCACCGCCATCAGCACCGGCTCGAACAGCGACAGGCTGCGCACCAGATCGGGCCGCGCCATCGCCAGCTTGAGGGCAATCACCCCGCCATAGCTGTGCCCGATCAGGTCCATCGGCTGATCCAGAAACGGCAGAACCGCCTCGAAGGTGGCCGCGGTCAGGTCGCCCGCGTGATCCCAGTCCGGGCTGCGCCCGTGCCCCGGCAGGTCCAACGCCGTGATCGTCAGGTCGTCTTCAAGCTCTGCCGCCACACCTTTCCACGCGCCGGAATGCGCCAGCGAACAATGCAGCGCCAAGGCCCGACGCGGCCCCTTGCCAAATTCCCGTGAATGCAAGGCCAGTGGGGCCGCGCCGTCCAATCCCATTTCAGAGTTTTCCTTCCAGGTGCAGATCAAGGTATTCCAGCCGGTCCTGTCCCCAGAACCCCTGCCCTTCCTCTGTCACGTAAAACGGTGCACCGAAAGCCCCTGCCGCAACCGCATCCTCAAGATTCTGCGCATAGGTCTCGGCCCCGACCAGAAGACCGCTGTCCGCCAGCCCCGGATCGAACCCAGCCCCCTCAAGACAAGCCTTGATCACATCATCCTGCGCGATGTCCTTTTCCTCGGCCCAACATGCCCGCATCAAGGATTGCACGAGACCGGCAAGATCACCGCCCCCCGCCTTTTGCGCCGCGATCACCGCATAGGAGGACGGCGCCATGTTGGTGGGCCAATGCGCCGGTTGCAGATTGAAGTCCAGCCCCTGTTTCGCCGCCTGACGCACAAGGTCCTGCGCCCGGTAGGCCTGCCGGTTGGGATGGCGATCCTTGGGCGGCGTGCCCCCCGTACGGGCAAACAGCGCCATGATATCCATTGGTTTATAGGTGATCGTCGCCCCATGCTTGGCCGCGATCGTCTCGAGACGGTCGCCCGCCAGGTAGGCATAGGGTGAAATCGTCGAAAAATAGTAATCAATATGCGCCATTTGTTTCCTCCTCGCACGAGCATCACTTTGCCAGACGCTATGCGCATGTTAAGCGGTACGCAACGTCACGAATCTGTCATTTCCTGGCAGGTGACATCAGACCTGGGGATCACTCACATGCCTACCATTCTGGAACCGAAACTGATTACCGGCACAGCCAACAAGCCGCTGGCCAAGGCAATCTCGCGCCGCATGTCCATGCACCGCGGCAAGAACCTTGGCCTCGTCGATGCCCGCGTGGAACGTTTCAACGACCAGGAGATCTTTGTCGAAGTCTACGAGAACGTACGCGGCGAAGACATGTTCATCATTCAGCCGACCTCGAACCCGGCCAATGACAACCTGATGGAACTGCTCATCATGGCCGATGCCCTGCGCCGCTCTTCGGCAGCCCGCATCACCGCCGTGATCCCCTACTTCGGCTATGCCCGCCAGGACCGCCGCGCCAAGGCACGGACCCCGATCTCGGCCAAGCTGGTGGCCAACATGCTGGTCGAAGCCGGCGTCGAGCGTGTCCTCACCCTCGACCTGCACGCCGCGCAGATCCAGGGCTTCTTCGACATCCCCGTCGACAACCTCTATGCCTCGCCGATCTTCGCGCTCGACATCCTTGAACAGTTCAAGGACGACCTTGCCGACGTGATGATCGTATCGCCCGACGTTGGCGGCGTGGCCCGTGCCCGCGAACTCGCCAAACGTATCAACGCCCCGCTCTCGATCGTCGACAAGCGCCGCGAGAAACCGGGCGAAGTCGCCGAGATGACCGTGATCGGCAACGTCGAAGGCAAGAAATGTATCATCGTCGATGACATCTGCGACACCGCCGGCACCCTCTGCAAGGCCGCCGAAGTCCTGATGGAACACGGAGCCACCGAGGTACACTCATACATCACCCACGGTGTTCTCTCCGGCCCGGCCGTCGACCGTATCACCAAGTCGGTCATGAAATCGCTGGTCATCACCGACTCGATCGAACCCACCCAGCCCGTGCTGGACGCCCAGAACATCCGCATCGTGCCGACCGCGCCGTTGTTCGCCCAGGCGATCCTGAACATCTGGAACGGCACCTCGGTCTCGTCGCTGTTCGACACCGACACGCTGGAACCGGCCTATGAGGGCATGTTCAACAAGTAACCTTTACCGGTTTCCAAAAACGCGAAGGGCGCCCCACAGGCGCCCTTTTTCATTGTAGTATCACCAGTCAGCCCAGACCGCAGGACCGGGCAGCGCCCGACCCTCAGTCCACCAGCCAGTCATCCTCGTAAGCCAGCTCTCCAATCGCGAGCCAACTCATCCGCACCCGCGCGATACGCGTATCGCCCCAGGTCCGGAACACCAAATCAAACCCTTTTTCGGTGATTTTCTCCGCCTTCACCTCGGCGCGTGTGTTGTGGGCGCTGTCCATATCCGACAGGGAAAGCCCTACCTGCACCGCTGGGGGATGGCGATAGACCGAACTGAACTTCACCGCCTTGCGGCGCTCACGCGGGCCGGTTCCGGTCCACATTTCGCCGCCATCCTCAAAATCCGAGAACAGCGGGACATCTCCCTGATCCACACCAATAAGATGATTTCGAAGTCGTTTCATAAGGTCTTCCAGTTGCTATACCGGCTTAGCTGAAATCTCGCGCGAGACGCAATCAAAAACAGCAAAAGGCCCCACCGGATGGTAGGGCCTTTTCCAATCATTTCAACGATATCAGACGTTCAGCGCGGAGCGCAGAGCTTCCATATCGGCCAGCGTCTTGGCGGCGGCGTCCTTGGCTTCGGCAGTCGCGTTGTCCGCGGCGTCCTTTGCCAGGGCGATCAGCGAGTCCATGTCGGCAGCAGTTACTTCCGCCACGGGCATCGCCTTTTCGGCCAGAACCGAGGTGCCTTCTGCCGAGATCTCGGCAAACCCGCCGGTGACGGCATATTGTGCCGAACCTTCGGGGCCTTCGACCGACAGGACACCGGGACGCAGCGTGGTGATGGTCGGAGCATGATCCGGCATTGCGGTCATGTCGCCATCGGCGCCCGGAATCTGGACCGCCGTCACCTGGAACGAAGCGAGGCTCCGTTCCGGGCTGACAAGGTCAAATTGCATCGTGTTTGCCATCAGGGGCCTCCTTAGGCCGCTTCAGCAGCCATTTTCTCGGCTTTTGCGATCACTTCCTCGATGCCGCCAACCATGTAGAAGGCACCTTCGGGCAGGTGGTCGTATTCGCCTGCGACAACCGCTTTGAACGACGAGATGGTGTCTTCCAGCGGAACCTGAACACCGTCCGAGCCGGTGAACACTTTCGCAACGTCGAACGGCTGCGAGAGGAAACGCTGGATCTTACGAGCACGCGCAACGGTCAGTTTGTCTTCTTCCGACAGTTCGTCCATGCCGAGGATGGCGATGATGTCCTGCAGCGACTTGTAGCGCTGGAGGATACCTTGGACTTCGAACGCCACGTTGTAGTGCTCTTCGCCAACAACCGAGGGGTCCATCAGACGCGAGGTCGAGTCGAGCGGGTCAACGGCCGGGTAGATACCCAGTTCCGAGATCGCACGCGACAGAACGGTGGTTGCGTCGAGGTGGGCAAAGGTGGTTGCCGGTGCAGGGTCGGTAAGGTCGTCCGCGGGAACGTAGACGGCCTGGATCGACGTAATCGAGCCCGATTTGGTCGAGGTAATACGTTCCTGCATCGCACCCATGTCGGTTGCCAGGGTCGGCTGGTAGCCCACGGCCGAAGGAATACGGCCAAGAAGCGCCGAAACCTCGGAACCAGCTTGGGTAAAGCGGAAGATGTTGTCGACGAAGAAGAGAACGTCGGTACCCGACTGGTCGCGGAACTGTTCCGCAAGGGTCAGACCGGTCAGAGCAACACGTGCACGTGCACCCGGAGGCTCGTTCATCTGACCGTAAACCAGGGCCACCTGCGACTCTTCGAGGTTGTCCGGCTTAATAACGTTCGATTCGATCATCTCGTGGTAGAGGTCGTTACCTTCACGGGTACGTTCACCAACACCTGCGAACACCGAGAAACCCGAGTGTACTTTTGCGATGTTGTTGATCAGTTCCATGATGAGAACGGTCTTACCAACGCCGGCGCCGCCGAACAGACCAATCTTACCACCCTTCGCGTAAGGCGCGAGAAGGTCGATAACCTTGATGCCGGTTACCAGGATTTCCGACTCGGTCGACTGTTCGTCGAATTCCGGTGCCGGCTGGTGGATGGCGCGGGTTTCGTCTGCTTTCACAGGGCCCTGTTCGTCAACGGGTTCGCCGACAACGTTCAGGATACGGCCCAGGGTCGCGTTACCAACGGGAACCGAGATCGGTGCGCCGGTGTCGACCACTTCTGCGCCACGAACGAGACCTTCGGTCGCGTCCATCGCGATGGTGCGTACGGTGTTTTCGCCGAGGTGCTGGGCTACTTCCAGAACCAGTTTCTTACCATTGTTTTCGGTGTCCAGTGCGTTGAGGATTTCCGGCAGGGAATCTTCGAACTGCACGTCCACAACGGCGCCGATGATCTGGGTCACCTTGCCTTTTGCGTTTGCCATGTTTCGTCTCCGGTCTTAGAGCGCTTCAGCGCCCGAGATGATTTCAATAAGCTCGTTGGTGATCACTGCCTGACGCGAGCGGTTGAACTGGATCGTCAGTTTGTCGATCATGTCGCCTGCGTTGCGGGTCGCGTTGTCCATTGCGGACATACGCGCACCTTGCTCCGAGGCACCGTTTTCCAGCAGCGCAGCGAAAATCTGCGTAGCGACACCGCGCGGCAGCAGGTCGGCCAGGATGGCCTCTTCGCTGGGCTCGTAGTCGTACAGCGTGCTTTCGCCATCGCCCTCGACCTCGTCAAACGCGGCCGGGATGATTTGCTGTGCGGTCGGGATCTGGCTGATCACCGACTGGAAGCGGTTGAAGAAGATGGTGGCGACGTCGAACTCACCCGCATCGAAACGCGACAGCAGGTCACGCGCGATGTCTTGTGCGTTGTCGTAGCCGATCTTCTTGACCTCGGACAGATCCACGTGCGCGACCATCTGGTCTTCGAACTCACGCTTCAGCTGCTCGCGGCCTTTTTTGCCAACGGTCAGGATCTTGACGGTCTTGCCAGCGGCGGTCAGCTCTTGGGCTTTGGCACGGGCAAGTTTCGCGATCGAGCTGTTGAAGCCGCCACACAGGCCACGTTCCGCGGTCATGACCACCAACAGGTGGACCTGATCGCTTCCGGTGCCCGAAAGCAGCTTGGGTGCAGAGTCGGAACCGCCGACCGAAGCCGCCAGCCCACCCAGAACGGCGTTGAACCGTTCTGTGTAGGGACGCGAGGCCTCGGCAGCTTCCTGCGCGCGGCGAAGTTTCGCCGCGGCAACCATCTGCATGGCTTTGGTGATCTTACGAGTGTTTTTCACACTCTCGATCCGGGTTTTTAGGTCCTTCAGACTGGGCATTGTCCGAACCCCTTATGCGAAGTCAGCTGCGTATTCGTCCAGCGCGGCTTTGATCTTGTCTTCGGCTTCACCTTTGATCTTCGGATCTTCGTCGGTGATGTACTGAAGCAGGTCAGCGTGCTTGCCGCGCAGGTGGTCCAGAAGACCCTGCTCGAAACGGCCAACTTCACGAACTTCCAGCTTGTCGAGATAGCCGTTCACACCAGCGTAGATCATGCAGACGATCTCGGCGTTGGTCAGCGGCGAATACTGCGGCTGTTTCATCAGCTCGGTCAGACGGGCACCACGGTTCAGCAGCTGCTGGGTGGCGGCGTCGAGGTCCGAACCGAACTGGGCGAAGGCCGCCATCTCGCGGTACTGGGCCAGCGACAGTTTAACCGGACCGGCAACCGACTTCATGGCGTTGGTTTGCGCCGACGAACCCACACGCGAAACCGACAGACCGGTGTTCACAGCAGGACGGATACCTTGGTAGAACAGTTCGGTTTCGAGGAAGATCTGACCGTCGGTGATCGAGATCACGTTGGTCGGAATAAACGCCGAAACGTCGCCGCCCTGGGTTTCGATAACCGGCAGAGCGGTCAGCGAGCCAGCACCGAACTCTTCGTTCAGCTTTGCCGAACGCTCGAGCAGACGCGAGTGGAGGTAGAAAACGTCACCCGGGTACGCTTCACGGCCCGGCGGACGACGCAGCAGCAGCGACATCTGACGATACGCAACAGCTTGCTTGGAAAGGTCATCATAGATGATCAGGGCGTGCTTGCCGTTGTCACGGAAGTATTCGGCCATCGCGGTTGCGGCGTAGGGCGCCAGGAACTGCATCGGAGCCGGGTCCGAAGCGGTTGCAGCAACAACGATCGAATATTCGATCGCGCCGGTTTCTTCCAGCTTCTTAACGAGCTGAGCAACGGTCGAACGCTTCTGACCAACTGCAACGTATACGCAGTACAGTTTCTTCGACTCGTCGTCGCCTGCTGCGTCGTTGTAGGACTTCTGGTTCAGGATGGTGTCCAGAGCAATCGCGGTCTTACCGGTCTGACGGTCACCAATGATAAGTTCACGCTGGCCACGGCCGATCGGGATCATCGCGTCAACCGATTTCAGGCCGGTTGCCATCGGCTCGTGAACCGATTTACGCGGGATGATGCCCGGTGCTTTGACGTCTGCAACGTTACGCTGTGCAGCGTTGATCGGGCCCTTGCCGTCCAGCGGGTTACCCAGACCGTCAACAACGCGACCCAGCAGCTCGGGGCCGGCGGGAACGTCAACGATCGAGTTGGTGCGCTTAACGGTGTCACCTTCTTTAATGTCACGGTCCGAACCGAAGATAACGACACCAACGTTGTCGTTCTCAAGGTTCAGGGCCATGCCCATGATGCCACCGGGGAATTCAACCATCTCACCGGCTTGAACGTTGTCCAGGCCGTAGACGCGCGCAATACCGTCACCGACGGAAAGCACACGGCCGACTTCGGCCACTTCGGCCTCTTGGCCAAAGTTTTTGATCTGGTCCTTAAGGATCGCAGAGATTTCGGCTGCTTGGATACCCATTATCCGACCTCTTTCATTGCATTCTGGAGGGAAGAGAGCTTGGAGGCGATCGACGTGTCGATCATCTTCGAACCCACTTTAACGACAAGACCGCCGATGAGGGCTTCATCAACGGTCGCATTGATTTTGACATCTTTACCGACACGCGCGGTAAGGGTCTTCGAAAGCTTTTCGGTCTGCGCCTTGGTCAGCGCCTTTGCCGAGACCACATCCGCGGTCACTTCGCCTTTTTCTTCGGCCAGCATGGCACGAAGCTGGTCAACCAGCTGGGGCAGAACAAACAGGCGGCGCTTCTCGGCCATCAGGCCCAGAACATTCGCCAGAACCGGCTGCAACGCCATTTTTTCTGCGATTTGTGCAATGGCTTTACCCTGCTCTTCGCGGCTTACCAGCGGCGAAGCAATCAGGTCGCGCATTTCTGCGCTGTCGGCCAGTGCGGTGCTAAGGTCGTCAAGACCGCTTTCCAATTTGGCAAGCGTCTTGTTCTCTTTCGCGATCTCGAAGACCGCGGTGGCATAGCGCGCGGCGATGCCGGAGGAGATCGAAGCTGGTTCGGACACGTCCACCCTTCCGCTTTCTGGCCCCGAATTCTGCATACCACGGTATGCCGTCAACGGGGGCGTTTCATGACCCCGATTTCTCAGGGCAGTAAAATCCGTCGAGGATGTAGCAGAGCCTCGCGCACCTAGCAACATTGTTTCAAACATTCACGCTTTCACGAAAACCCCTTGTTTTTAAGGCTTTGAGCAAGGTGCGACCCTTTGCCTGTGACCCGACGTCGAAAAAAATCACTGTCAGACACATATTTTCGCGATTCCCGGTGGCTTCCGGATGCTGAATGTTAGCGAAAACAGTTCGATTTCCGGTCGGAATCCGCCCCCAAAACCGAATCCAAGACGGGAAATGAACGATCAGACCGGCGCGGTTTCCGGCTTTGGCGCGAGCACGCCAAGCGGCTTGCGCACCTTTTCGCGCAACCCCGGTCCGCTGGGCGCGTGAACGCGTTTGCTGGCCTCGACCATCAGGATGCCGCCCGCCAGCACCGGCGAAACCGTGCGGCCAAAGCTCTCCCACATCGCCCCGGTCTTGCGCCAGAACCGTTTGTGCGACGGCGGCTGGAACAGCGTCGTGCGGTGGCGCTCGGGCATAAACCCGTAATGGCGCAGCTGCGCCTCAAGCTGCCCAGGCGAGTAGGGTCGCCCGAATCCGAAAGGCGTGCTGTCACTGCGCGACCACATCCCCGACCGGTGCGGCACCACGAACAGGGCGCGCCCGCCGGGGCCAAGCACACGGTGCGCCTCGGTCAACAGATCGCCGGGCCGGTCACAGTTCTCGAGGCCATGCATCATCACAAGGCGATCCACCCGCCCTGTTTCCACCGGCCACATGGTTTCCTCACACAGCACCGAAACATTCCGCATCCCCGCCGGCCAGGGCATCACCCCCTGCGGGGCTGGCATCAGCCCGATCACGCGCCGCGCGTCTTTCAGGTAGGGCCGCAAAAGCGGCACCGCGAACCCATACCCGGCCACGGTCTGCCCCTTTGCATCCGGCCACAATTCCACCACCTGATCGCGCACAGCCTTCTGCGCGGCCCGGCCAAGCGTGCTGCGGTAATAGAAATTCCTCAGGTCCTGTACATCGAGGTGCATTGCAACCGCCCGGATATTCGGCAACTCTGTTCACAACATAGCAATGTGAAGGCGAAAATCCATGCCCCTTGAAATCATTACGATCCCCTGCCTCTCCGACAACTACGCCTTCCTTGTGCACAACAAGGCCAGCGGCGAAACCGCCCTTGTCGACGCCCCCGAGGCCGACAAGATCAACAAGGTCCTGAGCCAGCTCGGCTGGACCCTGACCCACGTGCTCCTGACCCACCACCACTGGGATCACATTGACGGTCTGGAAGAACTGCAAAAGACCCACTCGCCCAAGGTGATCGGCGCCGCCGCCGACGCCCACCGCCTGCCCCCGCTCGACCTTGCCGTTGCCGAAGGCGACAGCTTCACCCTTGGGGGCGAAGAGGTACAGGTCATGGATGTCTCCGGCCACACCGTCGGCCACATCGCCTTTTACCTGCCCGCCTCCGGCGCGGTCTTCACCGCCGACAGCCTGATGGCGCTTGGCTGTGGCCGCCTGTTCGAAGGCGACCCCGACATGATGTGGGCCAGCCTTTCCAAACTCGCCGCCCTGCCAGAGAACACCATTGTCTGCTCCGGCCACGAATACACCGAGGCCAACGGCCGCTTCGCCGTCACCATCGACCCCGACAACAAGGCACTGCAATCGCGCATCGACGCCATCGCCGAAGCCCGCGCCCAAGGCCGCCCGACCGTGCCCTCGCTCCTGTCCGAAGAACTGGCGACAAATCCCTTCCTTCGTGCCACCGACCCCGCCGTACAACGACATGTGGGGATGGAAGGCGCCGATCCGGCAAAGGTTTTCGCTGAAATCCGCCAGCGAAAAGACACCTTCTAAGGTGCAAAATACGCGCGAAATCACATCTTATCCGTCAAATGTGATGGGGTTTGCAAAGAAAGCCCTTGAAGACTCCGACATATAGACCAAACTTTAAACCTAGGATGATACGGTTAAGTGGGCCCTGATGGCCCGCACGCCCAGAACCGAAGGAGGACAGAGCAGTGCCTTCATTCTCGACGACACTTGAACAGGCGATCCACGCGGCGCTGGCACAGGCCAACGCGCGTAAACACGAGTTCGCCACCCTGGAACACCTGCTTCTGGCCCTGCTGGAAGAACCCGACGCCATTCGCGTCATGCGCGCCTGCAGCGTCGATCTCGACGAATTGCGCGTTGTTCTGGTGGAATACATCGACGAGGAACTTTCCAACCTCGTCACCGACATCGAAGGCTCCGAAGCGGTCCCCACCGCCGCCTTCCAGCGCGTGATCCAGCGCGCCGCGATCCACGTGCAATCTTCCGGCCGGACCGAAGTCACAGGCGCCAACGTGCTGGTCGCGATCTTTGCCGAACGCGAATCCAACGCGGCCTATTTCCTGCAGGAACAGGACATGACCCGCTATGACGCCGTGAACTACATCGCGCATGGCGTTGCCAAGGATCCCGCCTTTGGCGAGGCCCGCCCGGTCACCGGTGCGGACGACGAAGAAGACAACACCGTCGACGCTACCCCCGAAGGCGACAAGAAAGAAAGCGCGCTTGGCAAATACTGCGTCGACCTCAACACCAAGGCCACCAAGGGCGATATCGACCCGCTGATCGGCCGCGATTCCGAGGTTGAGCGCTGCATTCAGGTGCTCTGCCGCCGCCGCAAGAACAACCCGCTTCTCGTGGGCGATCCCGGCGTGGGCAAGACCGCCATCGCCGAAGGCCTCGCACACCAGATCGTCAAGGGCCAGACGCCAGAGGTGCTTGCCAATACCACGATCTACTCGCTCGACATGGGCGCGCTTCTCGCCGGCACCCGCTATCGCGGTGATTTCGAGGAACGCCTCAAGGCCGTGGTGACCGAGCTTGAGGAACACCCCGACGCGGTACTGTTCATCGACGAAATCCATACCGTTATCGGTGCCGGGGCCACCTCTGGTGGCGCGATGGATGCCTCAAACCTGCTCAAGCCTGCGCTTCAGGGCGGCAAGCTGCGCACCATGGGTTCGACCACCTACAAGGAATTCCGTCAGCACTTCGAAAAAGACCGCGCCCTGTCGCGTCGCTTCCAGAAGATCGACGTGAACGAACCCTCGGTCGAGGACACCGTGAAAATCCTGCGCGGCCTGAAACCCTACTTCGAAGAGCATCACGGCGTGAAATTCACCGCCGATGCGATCAAGTCCGCGGTTGAGCTTTCGGCCCGCTACATGAACGACCGCAAGCTGCCGGACAAGGCCATCGACGTCATCGACGAGGCCGGCGCCGCCCAGCATCTCGTGGCCGCCTCCAAGCGCCGCAAGACAATCGGCGTCAAGGAGATCGAGGCCGTGGTTGCCAAGATCGCCCGCATCCCGCCGAAAAGCGTCTCCAAGGACGATGCAGAGGTTCTCAAGGATCTCGAAAAGTCGCTCAAACGGGTCGTCTTCGGTCAGGACGACGCCATCGTGGCCCTGTCCTCGGCGATCAAACTTGCCCGCGCCGGTCTGCGCGAGCCGGAAAAACCCATCGGCAACTACCTCTTTGCTGGCCCCACCGGTGTCGGTAAAACCGAGGTCGCCAAGCAACTCGCCGATACCCTCGGCGTGGAACTGCTGCGCTTCGACATGTCCGAATACATGGAGAAACACGCGGTCTCCCGCCTGATCGGCGCGCCTCCGGGCTATGTCGGCTTTGATCAGGGTGGCCAGCTTACCGATGGCGTCGATCAGCACCCGCACTGCGTGCTGCTTCTCGACGAGATCGAAAAGGCGCACCCGGATGTCTACAACATCCTGTTGCAGGTGATGGACCACGGCACGCTAACCGATCACAACGGCCGCACTGTCGATTTCCGCAACGTGATCCTGATCATGACCTCGAATGCGGGTGCCGCTGAACAGGCGAAATCGGCCATCGGCTTTGGCCGTGATCGTCGCGAGGGCGAAGACACCGCCGCCATCGAACGCACCTTCACGCCGGAATTCCGCAACCGTCTGGATGCGGTGATCTCCTTCGCGCCGCTGTCGAAGAAGGTCATCATGCGCGTGGTCGAAAAGTTCGTTCTGCAACTCGAGGCTCAGCTGATGGATCGCAACGTGACCATTGAACTGACCCCCAAGGCCGCCGCATGGCTTGGCGACAAGGGTTACGACGACAAGATGGGCGCACGCCCCCTTGCCCGCGTCATCCAGGAGCACATCAAGAAGCCACTGGCCGAGGAACTGCTGTTTGGCAAGCTGGCCAAAGGCGGTGTGGTCAAGGTCACGGTCAAGAAAGGCGAGCTTGATCTCGAACTTTCCGGCCCTGACAAGCCCCGCATCGCCGGTGACAAGCCTCCGCTTCTGACCGCCGACTGATGCGTTCGGCCCTCATGATTTGCGCGCTCGCGGCCTCTCCGGTCGCGGGCGCGCCTGTTTTGGAATTCCCCGTCGACTGCACCCTCGGCACCACCTGCTATGTCGAAGACTACCTCGACCACGACGCCAGCGAGGCCCGCAAGGATTTCGCCTGCGGTCTCAACACCCGCGATGCCCACGGCGGCACCGACATCGCGCTCCTGTCGTTTGACGCAATGGAAAGCGGCGTTGACGTTCTCGCCGCCGCCCCCGGCACCGTGATCGGCATCCGCGACAGCATGGCTGACACCCGCGATGCCAACGTCCCCTCCAACATCGCCTGCGGCAACGGCGTGCGCATTGACCACGGCGACGGCTGGCACACCCAGTATTGCCACCTGAAACTCGGCAGCGTCTCGGTCCGCCAGGGCGACGAGGTGCGCGCCGGAACCGTGCTGGGCCAGATCGGCCTTTCCGGCCAATCCAACCACCCGCACCTTCACCTCTCGCTCGAACATCAGGGCAAAGACGTCGATCCATTCGCCCTCGAAGGGGCCGAAACCTGCGGCGAGGACACCACCCAGATGTGGTCCGATCCCCTGCCCTATTACGACACCGGTTTTTACACCGCCGCCTTTGCCAACGCCGTCCCCACGCTCGAAGACGCCCGCACCGGCGCCAAGCGGCGCACCACGTCGAAACCGGATCAACCGCTTGTCCTTTATGGATATTTCTACCTTGCCAAACCCGGCGACCGTCTCGAATTTACGGCCCGCGGACCCGGCGGCACGATCTTCGGCCACGACCTCGATCTCGGAAATCCGCGCAAGTCCCACATGCAGGCCTATGGCCGTCGCGCGCCCGCAGGCGGCTGGCCGGCAGGCTTCTACGAAGGCACGGTGCGGCTGATGCGGGGCGACACCCTCATCGCGCTCCGCCACAGCCACATCACCGTGCGCGACTGATCACTTCTCGGTAATCTTCAACTCGATCCGGCGGTTCTTGGCCCGCGCTTCCCGCGTGTTGCGCGGGTCCAGCGGCTGATACTCCCCGAACCCGTTTGCCGCCAGCCGGTTCGGCGGAATGCCCTGTTCGCTCGCCATGAAACGCACCACCGACAGCGCCCGCGCCTGGCTCAACTCCCAGTTATCAGCAAACTCGGCCCCGTTGATGATCGGCACATTGTCCGTATGCCCGTCCACCCGGATCACCCAGTCGATGCCAGCGGGAATGTCGCTAGAAATATTGCGCAGGATCGCCGCGATCTTGGCAATCTCCGCCTTGCCCGCCTCGGACAATTCCGCCCCACCCGGCGGGAACAGAACCTCGGACGAGAACACGAAACGGTCGCCCACGATGCGCACCCCTTCCTGCCCTGCCAGAATCTCGCGCAACCGCCCGAAAAACTCGGACCGATAGCGCGCCAGGTCCTTGGCTTCCTCGGCCAGCGCCTTGGCTTCGGCCTCAAGACGAATGCGCTCCGCCTCTTCCAGCAACCGCCGCTTGCGCTCTTCTGACGCCGCCCGCGCAAGCGCCGCGTTCAGATCACTGCCCAGCGTCTGCAACTGCACCTGCGCCGCCGCATCGCGTTCCTTGGCATCATCCAAGAGCGCCTGAAGACCCGAAAGCTGGGTCCGAAGCGCCGCCACCTGCTGGTTCAAAAGCGCCACTTCCCGCTGTGCATCGGCCGATTTGGCCTCTTCCTCGGACAGCGCCTTGTTGGCCTGCGCCAGCAATGCCTCGCGCTCTTCCACCGCCGTCAACCGATCCTGCGAGGTCAGTTCCGCCGCCGCCTTCGCCGCCAGCGCCGCCGCCAACTGCGCGCGCACCTCGTCCTGATCGCTCAACTGCGCATCCAGAAGAACCCGCGCCGCAATCGCCTCGGCCAGCTGCCGCTGCAAATCCTCAACCGCCGCCTGCTGCGCCGTCAGCTCCGACTGCACCGCCGTCAGCGCATCATCCTTGCCGGAAACCTCCCCAAGCGCCGCGTCCAGCGCCGCCTGAACCGAGGCCAGCGCCGTATCCTTCTCGTCCCCTTCCAGCTCCGAGGCCTGCAACGCCGCCAGCGCCTGCGCCAGCTGATCGCGCGCCGACACCACCTCGGCCCCCTTGGTCTCTGCCTCGGCCTGCGCCTTTTGCAGGTTGGCCAGCGCCTCGGCCAGATCGGCCTCTGCGGTTTCCCCCGCCAGCAAGGCCGCCGCCAGCTTGACATCAAGATCGCCCCGCGCCGCATCCGCCGCCGCCAAAAGTGTCAGGGTCTCCTCGGCCTTCTTGCGCTGCGCCTCAAGCGCCAGCGTCATCGCCGTCAGTTCCGTATCCGCGTTTTCAAGACGCTCGCGCAGCGCCTCGGCCGCCGCCGCCTCGGCCAACCGCGCGGCCTCTTCTGCGCTTAACTCCGCTTCCAGATCGCCAACACGCGCCAGCAAAAGCTCACGCTCCTCGGCCCCTTCCGCCGCCTCGCGGTTCAGATCGGCAATCATCGCCTCCAGCGCCTCGCGCCGTGCCGCCGCCAGTCGCGCGGCCTCGGCCTGCGCGTCGATCTCGCCACGCGCCGTCGCCAGCGCGAGGTTCAACGCCTCCTGCTCCGAAAGCAACGCCTCGCGCGCCCCTTCCAGTTCGGAAATCGTCGCCAGCGCCCGATCCTGATCCGCCAGCAGCGCCGCCACCTGCGCCTCGAACGCGCTGATCTGCGTCTGCGCCTCGGAAAGCGAGGCATCCCGCGCCGCAAGGTCCGACGTCAGCGAAGCAATCAGCGCCGATTGCCGGTCCGCCTCTTCCCGCGCACTGGTCAGGGTCGCCTGCAAACCACCCACGCGCTCTTCCAGCGTCGCCGATCTCTGTTCCTCAAGCCCCAGCGCCCGCGCCAGCGCCGCGACTTCCGCCGACAGGGCATCCAGCTCGGTTTCCTGTCCGGAAATCGTCTCGCGCAGAACGAATTGCACCACCATAAAAATGGTCAGCACGAACATCAGGACCAGCAAAAGCCCCGTCATCGCATCCACGAAGCCCGGCCAGATCGAGGCCTGGAACCTTTGTCCGGTGCGCCGTGACAGGGCCATGGATCAGCCCTCCTGCTTGTTGCCGCCGCCAGCCGGCTTGCCCTTGCGGGCCTGGGCACGGCGCGGCTGTACCGGTTCGCTCGTGGCCACCGCCTGCGCCTTGGCTGCCTGTTTCAGCACGCGGCCCAGCGCCGCCAGATCGGTGCGCAGCTCGGCCATGCTTTCCTGCCGTCCCGCCGAAATCTCTTCCAGAATACGCAGCATCTGCACGTCGATCGACCGCAGCCGCATCCGGCTTTCCGCGTCGATCCCCTCGCCGTCATTGCGCACTTCCAGCGCATGGATCAGGCGTTCCTGCCCATCCGCCACCCGCAACAGGGCATCCGTCGCGGTGGAGTTGGTCTCCATCCGCGCCGTCAGCCGCTCCACCGCGTCCGCCAGCGTGCCCAGCTTCTCATCGACAACCGCGCGGTTCACATCCGACTGGGTGAACATCTGCTGCAAGGCTTCCATCTGGCGACCCATGTGATCCATCACATTCACCATCGCCGCCTGCTCGATCCCACCTTCGCCGTCACCGGCGGTAAAGCTCAGACGGGTGATTGAACTCAGCCACTCTTCCAGCTCGCGGTAAAACCGGTTCTGGCCATGCCCCGCAAACAGCTCCAACAGGCCCACGATCAGCGATCCCGCCAGCCCCAAAAGGGACGAGGCAAAGGCCACGCCCATGCCGCCCAGCTGGCTCTCGAGACCGGTCATCAGGCGCGAAAACACCTCGACCCCACCTTCGCCCTCTTGCGGCGCAAGGCTGCGGATGGTGTCCACAACCGCTGGAACCGTCGTGGCAAGCCCATAGAACGTGCCCAGAAGGCCAAGGAAAATCAACATGTTGACAAGGTAGCGCGTGATCTCGCGCCCCTCGTCGATCCGCGTTGCAACCGAATCCAGGATCGACCGCGCCGAACTCGATCCGATCTGCGCCCGTGCCCCCCGCGTCCGCAACAACGCCGCCAAGGGCGCCAGCAGCGATGGCGCAGTATCAAACTCGTGCCCCTCGCGTTCGCCCGCGAAATTCTCGATCCAGCGCACCGAATAGATCAGCGAAAACACCTGCGCGAAACAGGCGAACACACCGATCAGGAATACGAAAAGGATGAACCCGTTCAGATAGGGGTTGGCCTCGAACACCGGCAGGACGCGCGGCAGGGCGACATAGACAAGTAAACCCGTCAGCCCCAGCACGATCAGCATCAGCAGGATCTGGCGAACAGGGTGTGAGAAATGCGGCTCGACTTTGCGGTCCGGCTGATCCATCTGGACAGCTCCCGGCTCATTGTTTTTCTGCGCTCACCCTACTGTTTCGCGCTCAATGTGCCAAGAACTTATGCCACCGGGGCGGCCTCACATGGTCAATTCGCGCACCCGTGCCGACAACCAGTCCAGATCTGCATCCTGAATACCCAGTTCGATAAGATGCGAGGCCGTGTTGTGCAGGTAATCGGTGTTCGGCCCGCGCCCGCCCACAGCGGTGGAAATGATCTGCGCCTGCTCTTCCATCTCAAGGTGGCAATACTGCACGTGATGCGGATCAATCACATAGGTCACCGCCTCCACGACCCGCCCGTCCTGCAAGGTGATGTCCAGCATCTTCTCAAGATAGGCCGAGGAAATCAGCTCGCGCTCCCGCAGGTATTCCAGCGTCGCCGCCTCGTGGCCTTCCTGCACCAAAAGCGCCAGCCCCTGGCAATGCGCCCCGTCTTCCGCATCCAGCGCCAGCACCAGCCCCGGCTTTTCCTCGGTACCCCGGTGGTGGATCGACCGCATACAGAAGCTGCGATGCCAGCCCGGCAGGGTGGCAATCACCTTCTCGCGGTACTCGAACCCCGGATTCCACAGCAAAGAGCCATATCCGAACACCCACATTGTCATCGCACTGGTCCTCTTGGTTTTTGGGCTTTAAACACCAATCGCGAAACAGGGAAAAGGGCCTGACATGTTCAAAAGACTGTTGTTTGTCATCCTCGTGGTCTCAGGCGCGTGGTTTGCCTACTGGTTTGTCGGTGCATCCGCCGCGAAATCGGGCTTCACCGCATGGTTCGACACCCGCGCCTCCGAAGGCTGGCTGGCCGAGGTCGAGGAGATTTCCGTCAAGGGCTTTCCCAACCGCTTCGACACCACTTTCACCAACGTCGCCTTGGCCGACCCCGACACCGGCGTCGCGTGGGAGTTGCCCTTCTTTCAGCTCTTTGCCCTCACCTATCGCCCCAACCACCTGATCGCGGTCTGGCCCAACAGCCATACCCTCGCCTTCCCCGACCAGAAGGTCACCGTCGCCAGCACCGATATGAAGGCCTCGCTGGTGCTTGCCGGTGACACCTCCCTGCCGCTTGAGCGCAGCAACCTCGCCATCGAGGGCCTCGCGCTGACCTCAACCGCCGACTGGACCCTCACCGCCGACGCCCTGCGCCTCGCCGCGCACCGCCAGGGCGAAGGCGAAAACACCTATCGCCTTGCCCTGACCGCCGAAGGCCTTGCCCCGCCCGCGGCCCAGACCCTGCCCAAGGCCAAGGGTCTTCCCCGCACCCTCAAGACCGTTCAGGCCGACATCACCGCCGGTTTTGATCGCCCGTGGGATCGCCTCGCCCTCGAACAGGCCCGACCGCAGCCGACATGGATTGACGTGAAACTGGCCCAGATCACATGGGGCGATCTCGATCTCAACGCCGCAGGGCGCGTCACCGTCGATCCCGCAGGCATCCCTACCGGCGACATCACCATCCGCGCCACCAACTGGCGCGAGATCATCGCCCTCGCCCGCGAAACAGAACAGCTGCCCGACGGGGTCCTCGACGGCATCTCGCAGGGCCTCGAGCTCCTGTCCGGCATCTCGGGCAACCCCAAGACCCTCGACATCCCACTCACCTTCAAACGTGGCGCAACATGGCTGGGTCCGGTCCCCATCGGCCCCGCCCCGCAACTGGTGATCCGCTAAAAAACAAAGCCCCGGACATGCGCCGGGGCTTTCAAGTTTCACAGCCTAGCGGCAATAGGGCCCGCCCCTGTGCTTGGCGATGTCGAAATGGAAATGATCCTTGTGATAGCGATCCGAATTCGGCCCCAGCACCGTGCCGAACGGCCCACAGGCCCGCCGGTGCATATCCTTGAGAATACGGCCCTTTTTGCCATTCCCCCAGTCATGCAGAACGGAAATATGATCCCCGTTCTTGAGGTCAAATCCCGACAGGTCGATCGCGCGCCCCTTGCCATGCTCGGAAATCTTCGCGCCCTTCTTGTGGTTCCGCGTCCGGCAGCTATAACCAGCCGCCACCTTCAACTCGACCACCCCGCCGCCATAGCGTTTGACCGACCGCTTCATGCCGCCTTCCACCCACTTCTTGAGGGCATAGGCCGTGTCGCATTCCATCACCGCAGGCCGGCTTAGCGGAATACCCGACACCGAATAAAGCTTGATCGCCCCGCGCCGGATGCCACAGCCCTGCAATTTCCCCGGCACATGGCCCACCTCGGTGCCCTGCAAATCGCGGTCACGGCACACCTTTCCCACGGCAGATGGCACCTCGCGCGCCGTCCGGTTCGCCACCGGCGGCACCACGCTCACCTTCTGCCCAAGACTGCGCGGCCGCAACAGGGGCCGCAGCGAGGTTTCGGGCGCAAGGCTTGGCAGGGCAACAGGAAACACATCTTCGCGGATCACCGGCCGCAGAGACTCACGCGGCGCTTCGGCAACCGCGGTCCCGGCCAGCATCAGGGCGACTATGGCCGCCCGCGCCCTCACGGTTTCGGTGCCTCGCGGCCAAAGTTCGGCGCGTCCGTGTCCTGACCGGCCTCGATGATGCTACGCCGCACCGCCCGCGTCTTGGTGAAATAGTCGTGCAGGTGATCGCCGTCTTCCATCCGGATCGCCCGCTGCAACACGAACAGTTCTTCGGTAAAGCGGCCCAGAATATCCAGCGTTGCTTCCTTGTTGTTCAGGAACACATCCCGCCACATGGTCGGGTCCGACGCGGCAATCCGCGTGAAATCCCGGAAACCCGCCGCCGAATACTTGATGACCTCGCTCTCGGTCACACGGCGCAGGTGATCGGCCACCCCCACCATCGTATAGGCAATCGCATGTGGCACATGCGATGTCACCGCCAGAACAAGGTCATGGTGGTCGGCGTCCATCTCGTCGACATTCGCCCCCATGCCTTCCCAAAGCGTACGCACCTTGGCAATCGCCTCCGGGTCCGTGTCCTCGGCCCCCGGCACGATGATGCACCAGCGATTGTCGTAAAGTTCTGCAAACCCCGCTTCCGGCCCCGAATGCTCGGTGCCCGCCAGCGGGTGCGCGGGAACGAAATGCACGCCATCGGGCAGATGCGGGGCCACGGCATTGATCACCGCCCGCTTGACCGACCCCACGTCCGACACACAGGCCCCGGCTTTCAGAACCGGCGCAATCTCTTCCGCCACACGCCCCATCGCGCCCACCGGCACACAGAGCACCACAAGGTCGGCCCCTTCGGCCGCCTCGGCCGCACTGTCACACACACGGTCACACAACCCGATCCGACGTGCCGTCTCGCGCGTCGCTTCCGAGCGCGCATATCCTGTTACCTCACCGGCCAGCCCGCCGCGCTTGATCGCCCAGAACATGGACGATGCGATCAGGCCAAGCCCGATCAGGGCGACGCGCTCATAGACCGGTGCGGTCATGCGGTATCTCCCTTGAACTGGCCAATCGCATGGGCCACCCGCCGACAGCTCGGCTCGTCCCCCACGGTGATCCGCAGACAGTTCGGCAGGCCATACCCCGTCACGCGGCGCACGATAAGGCCCTGGGATTTCAGGTATTCATCACAGGCTTCCGCCTCGTCCTGGCTGGCAAACCGCGCCAGGATAAAGTTCGCGGTCGACGTATCCGACGGCACGCCATGCTCTGCCAATGCTTCGGCCAGCCAGGCCCGCAGCCGCGCATTGTCCGCACGGCACTTCGCCACCCAATCCTGATCGCGCACCGCCGCTTCACCCACGGCAAGCTGCACGGTCGACAGGTTGAACGGCTGGCGCACACGGTTCAGAACGTCGATGATCTCTTTCGGCCCGTAACCCCAGCCGATCCGCAGCCCGCCAAGGCCATAGATCTTCGAGAACGTCCGCGTCATGATCACGTTGTCCCGCGCTTCGACCAGCGCCGCACCGCCATCATGGCATTCCACGTATTCCGTATAAGCCCCGTCGTGCACAAGGATCGCGCCCTCGGGCAGACCATCGGCAAGACGCGCAACCTCGTTGCCACCGATCATCGTGCCGGTCGGGTTGCCCGGGTTGGCAATGAACACGATCTTCGTCTTCTCGGTACAGGCCGCAAGGATCGCATCTACATCCACCGTACGTTCGCGCTCCGGCACCACGACCGGGGTCGCCCCCACCATCTTGGCAAGGATCGGGTACATCGAGAACCCGTGCTCGGTATAGATCACCTCGTCGCCGACACCGGCATAGGCATGGGCCACGAATTGCAGCACCTCGTCCGAACCCTGACCACAGATGATCCGCTCGGCGTCCAGACCGTGCACCTCGGCAATCGCCGCCCGCAGCTCGGCATGATCCGTCGAGGGGTAACGATGCAGGCCATGTCCTGCCTTCGCCACCGCCGCCTTGACAGCGTCCGAGGTCCCGAACGGGTTTTCGTTCGAGGACAGTTTGACGACATCCGACACACCTTCCACGGTGGCCTTCCCGCCGACGTAAAGCTCGATATCCATGATGCCGGGTTGCGGCGTGATACGTGTCATGAACCGGGTCTCCTCTACCGTCCCGAACTCTTATCCTCGCCCCTCCGGATTGGAAAGCTTCTAGAACAGCTTTAAGGCGAGGTGCGTGATTGTGGCCACGCCGTCGGACGAACTAGCGCATTTCGCGCCAAACACCCGCCCGAAAACGTCTTTTTCAACAAGAAAAAGCCGCCCTGCGACAGGGCGGCCCGCAAAATTGAAATCCGGCCGCGCCTACTTCTTCGCCTGCGCCGTCAACCAGTCCATCAGCGCCATCAGAACGCCCGACACGACAAACACCATGTGGATCACCACCAGCCAGTAGAGCTCGTCCTGCGCCAACTCCTTGCCCTTGCCCAGCTCCATGAACCGTTTCAGCAGGTGAATGGCCGAAATCGCCACGATCGAGGCGATCAGCTTCATCTTCAGCCCCGAGAAATTCACCGTCCCCATCCAGCCCAATCGCTCTTCGGCCGCCGCCACGTCCATCTTCGAGACAAAGCTCTCGTAGCCGGAAAACAGCACGATCAGGAGGAGATTGCCCGCCAGCGTCAGGTCGATCAGCGTCAACACCACGAGGATCACCTTGTCCGCCCCCATCGACGGCAACATCGGCAGGTATAGCAGCAATTCGTGAACGAAAACAAAGACCAGCATCGCCAGCGCCACCACGAGGCCAAGGTACATCGGCGCCATCAGCCAGCGCGAGGCAAACAGCCCCTTTTCGAAATTCTGCTCGATCTTGCCCGCCATCGGTGCCCTCATACATCCTGTCTGCGGGCACTGAATAGAAAACCACCGGCCAAGGTGCAACGCCCCGAATGCCGCAGGAGCCAAACTGGCCCTCAGACGAAGGCGCGCTCGTTTTTCATGTGGCGCAGGAAGAACCGGTTCAGGCGCTTGTTCTGAAGGATCGGACGCGCGGGTTCCACGTATTCCTCCTCCAGTTCCGGGAACAGGGTCAGCACCTCTTCCACCGCTTCCGGCCCCATCGCCTCGGCCGCGCCCGGCCCCACCAACAGGGTCTCGCTCGGGGCGCCTTCTGCATAGATGATCTCGTGCCGCTCGGTCATCAGGTGATAATAGCTCACGGGCCGCAAGGACGGCTCCTCGCTGACCCCTGGCAACTGCAACAGTTTCACCGCCGGTACCAGGATCTCCTCGATCCCGAACATGCGGCGTGCAATCTTCGAACGCAGCAGCATCCGGTGCTGGCGCGACACCAGGAGATCCCGCATCGGGGCATTGTCCCCAAGCGTCCCTTGCTTGATCCGGATCGGGGCCAGCTTGCCCCGCGCAATCGCCTTGGAATGGTTGATCCAGCGCACCGCCTGGAACCCGTTGTCCCGGGTCAGCACCATGTCCCCCGCCTTGACCTCTTCGATCGGGCGTTCGCCCTTGGCGGTCATGATCCGGGTGCCCTTCACATAGCAGGTCACATAGTCCCAGGTTTCCCGGCTGCCTGTCATGCCGGAATAGTTGTTGCCCGCAAGGCTATCGAGGCTGATCGACCGGATCGCCGCCGCCTCCATGGCCGCCATGTCGGTATTGGCCGAAAACTCGGGCGCCCAATAGGTGTTGCCGCTGGTGTCCTGGAACACCACCGCCGTGATCGTCGCCGTGGTGCCGTCAATATAGGTGATCGTCGCATTGAAGACGGCGGTCGAGTCAAAGGTCTGCTCGGCCCCGCCATCAATGGTAAAGGTCTCGCTGGGTGAATTGTTCTGGTTATAGGCCGTAGAGGTGCCACCGCCGAACCCGGTCGAGCCCATGGCAAAGGTCACCGCGTCGTTGACAAGCGCATCCCCCGCCGCACCAAACGTCGTCCCCACAAGGGCCGAGGCGTTCTCGGCCTGGGTATTCCCTTCAACCGTATCCATGTCGGCCAGATTCCCGAGGGAAAAGACCGTAAACGTTGTTGGCATAACACGTCACCACTCATCACATTCACCACCATCCCCGCAAAACTCGCGGGAACGAGGCCGACCCTATTGCGGGCCCGAGTATGAAGATAAGGGGAAAAACGCGCCAAAATTGGACCTAAACCTGCCGGTTTCAGGGTTGTTTGACGGCTTTGAAACGAAAAAACCCGCTGCGATTGCAGCGGGTTTTCGCAATTCTCGGAATGGCGAAGATTAGTTCTTCGCGTAGAATTCGACCACGAGGTTCGGTTCCATCATCACCGGGTACGGAACATCCGACAGGCCCGGGGTGCGAACGAAGGTTGCGGTCATTTTCGAGTGGTCCGCGTCGATGTAGTCAGGAACATCACGCTCGGCCAGTTGGGTCGCTTCGATCAGAACAGCCAGTTGCTTCGACTTGTCGCGAACTTCGATCACGTCACCTTCTTTAACGCGGTAGGACGGGATGTTCACTTTCTTGCCGTTCACTTTCACGTGGCCGTGGTTCACGAACTGACGGGCTGCGAAAACGGTGGCAACGAACTTGGCGCGGTAAACAACGGCGTCCAGACGGCGCTCCAGCAGACCGATCAGGTTTTCACCAGTGTCGCCTTTTACACGCTCGGCTTCGGCATAGATGCGGCGGAACGACTTCTCGGTCATGTCGCCGTAGTAACCTTTCAGCTTCTGCTTGGCGCGCAGCTGCAGACCGAAGTCCGACAGTTTGCCCTTGCGGCGCTGACCGTGCTGGCCGGGGCCATATTCACGACGGTTGAACGGGGATTTCGCGCGGCCCCAGATGTTTTCGCCCATGCGGCGATCGATTTTGTACTTGGCAGACGTGCGTTTGGTCACGGCTGATCTCCTTCGTTATGGTCGAGGCCCGATAAGGCCACTATGAAGGGCGTTGTCCTCTTGGGTCTCCCCATGACAGGCATCCCCTTGCGGGGGCCACCAACACCAATGAAGCCGCGCGTATACACGAGTAATTGGGGGAGTCAAGCGCGGCCACCTGCAAAAGTGACAGCCTCCGGTCTTTCCTGATCAACCTGATCGGACAGACGCGGGCTCAAGTCTAAACAGCCTCTGAACCATGCGGGCGCTTTCGTCAATGAAACCCTGCCCCACCGCACGCGCAACACCACCGTGCGCCCCTATCGTCTTTGTTAGGCAACCGCGCGTTGCATGAACCGCGCCCGTCCGCGCGGGTCCACCTCCGCAATACCGTCGCAATACCGACGTGATACCGATGCCCGTTTTCGCGTCTCCCGTCGCCTTAACCAAAAAAAAACCCGCCGTTGCAGGGGCGGGGTCAAGGTCTTGGGTAAGGGCCTGCTGGATCAGGCCGCTTCGTGCATCAGGATGGCCGCTTCGCTCTGGCTCAGGTTGCGGCGGGCATAGGGGCCATAGCTGTTCAGGTCGTATTCCAGCTCTGGCAACATCCGCAAAAGGCGCTTGCGGTCAGTGTTCTCAAGCGAGGTCAGCGCCGCATTGGCCGGGTGATAGCTCTCGGTCTCCACCCCGTTGGCCCACAGCACCTGATGGCGCGGCAGCAAGAGGTGGATATAGGTGATCTCGCGCTTGGTGTAATCCACCGCGATCGTGTCGCCGTTGATCAATTCGCGCGCCTCGACCAGAACCTCGGGCGTGTTGAACAGCGCCTGCGCCGCAGGCCCCTGCACCAGCATCCGGTGTTCCGGTGACACCACCAGTTCCTGTTCCGGTCGCTCGACGCCAAAGGCCCCCATGCGGATACGGATCGGGCGCAGCTTGGGCATCGCAAAAAGCCTTGCCCCGCTCATCCTGCGGCTGCCGATCCAGCAGATTTCCTCGGCCCCGTTGTCCTTGGTCTGCACAAGGTCACCCTCGCGCAGTTCTTCAACGCGGCGCGGCCCCTCCGGTGTCTGGATCATCGTGCCGGGTGTGAAACAGATGACTCCCCCGTCAGCCGGGGCCATCGGGTTGCGATCCGGGAATTCGATCGTATTGTGAACCACCCAAAGGTCACTGTTGCGCGGTGGCAATTCGTCGAGGAACATCAGCAAGGGCGCGCTACCCTCGACCTCGATCACTGTCACCGTGAAACTCTGGGTGCCGTTGCTCACGACAAAACCGCCCTCGAGAAGTGGTTCATCCACCTCGATCTCGGTCAGCTGTGTCGTGTTCTTGACTGCCGCGCCCACCAGCCGGCGCACCATACGTGCCGCCCGCTTGCGGAGATTTGCCTCGCCGTCCGCCTGGTCCAGTCGCAATAGCTCGGTGGGTCCGTCCACACGGACCGGCTCCCCATGCCATGACCACACCGCGCCCGTTTCGAGCGCCTGCACCGATGCAGCCCCAACACCGTCTATTTTCGTTTGTGACCAGGAGATGACGAACGTGCCACAAAAGCCCGTTCTCATTGCCTGATGCCTGCCTTGGTTCTTTTTTATTAACTAAAGGTTAACAGAGGCGAATCACCAAGAAAAGACAAATCTTGTCCCTGAGTCAAAATCACTCAGAACTCGATGTTGAGATTGATCGCGCCAACCACCTGGCTATCCGACTGCCCAACAAACTCCTTGCCCAGCCAGGTCACGCCATAAAACACGGAATGCTTCTCGCCTTGCCAGTGGACTCCGGCCCTTACGCGGTCGCGGGTATCGGTCAGGGTATAGCCGCGGGATTCCGGCAAATAGACACTGTCGAACACCTTCGCCATGTCCGCACCAATCACGAAGCTCGTGCCCGGATCGGAATGACGTAGCGCCCGATAGCGGTGCCCGGTCACGCTGTCGCGCACCATCATGTCGCCGAGCCCAACCGATCCGAAGGTCAGATCGAACCCGACCCGTGCATAGCTCTCGGCCCCGGCCTGCATCTCGACAAAGGGGCGCACCCGGCCCGCGCCGAACTCGACCAGGCGACCGTATTCCAGAGACACCTGCGGGCGGAAACTGTTGCCGATCTGGTTGCCCAGCACCGCCGCCGAGGGCGACACCATGCCCAGCGCGTCATGAATGGAAGACTGGAAATCATCCAGATGGGTCTGCGGCCCGATCACCACGAGGTCGGCCCCGGCGCGGAATTCATTCGACCCGCGCTGGAAATGCGTATGCGCCCCAAAGGTCAGCGCCCCGGCATAGGGGCGATCCGTCGGTGACACCGTGGTCAAGTTCGAGGGCTGGATGATCTCGCCCGACACCCGCAACTCCAGCAGGTCGCCAAATCCCTGCGGCAGTTCATGTTGCCATTCCGGGCCCCAGATAAAACTCGCCACATATGACCCGGTCCGCCAACGATCTTCGCCGTCTCCGATCAAGTCATTCACGAAAAGACGACCCACGCCCAGATATCCGCGTTCTGCGGTATCCTGCGCTACTGCCGGCGACGCACCAAGCGCCACCGCCATAATGAAGGAGGCGATCCGACCCACTGTTCCTGCCCTTTTTTCTGCTCGTTTTTCCAAGGCTTACCCCCCACACGGCCACGCCGCCAGAGAGGATCACCCGGAAAAGGGGATTTGTTGATGTTCTTTGCCTGTTAAGACTTCTTTAACCCCGAATTGTGGCAAAACCTAGAAATTTGCGCAGCACGGCGGGAAGGTACGATGTCTTTCACCTCAACGCGCGCGGTTTCACCGCAAGCGGAACCTCTGCCGAAGCCCGAGACCGAGGAAGAAGAGGAAGACAAACCCAAGAACCGTCTGCACCCCTGCAATTGCGTGAATAGCTGTCCCCGCTGCCTCAAATGCATCCGCAAAATGAAGCCTTTGAAGGCCTAAAAACTTAAAGGTGTTGGAAAAGCTCATTCCCAATCCTGCGGGCACCCAGTGAAGCGCCTCTAGGTAATTGTAGCTTCCTTCCAAGGTTTGAAGATACGCCGTGAATACTCCGCTAGGAGCAACAACTGTAGTGAGAAGCAACTTCAAGGGCTTTTCAATTGAATTTCCGTAGTCGGAAACGAGTCCATAGAAAATATACGGCAACCTCGACCACCACTCTCCGGAAATTGCCGAAAAGCTCATTTCGCGTCTAAAAAAGAAATGCTCGTCATCGGGCAGACCTTGCCTAGACAAAACGTGTCGAATTTGAGCGCATGCCTCTTTAGCACGAATCCTTCGCAGATCTTTTTGCTTTTCTCCCTTTTTGTTCCCCTTTGGCCGCTCTGGCCAGTAGTCTGGATGCGGAGTAAATACAGTTTTGTCGTGGAGCATTGCGCCGCTAAAATCGGGGTACTCCACAAAAAACTTTGCCTCGCGGAAGATGGTAGGTTTTTCGAATTGGCAATCAACAAAACTGGTTGAAACTCCGAACTGCAGCTTCGAACTACCGAACTGAGCTTCAGAAAAATTCGAATACCCTTGAAACACGGATAGGTTAAACGAAGCCGACTTTCGAAAATCTGCTCGACCGAAGAAAACACGATCGTGGAAACAAGCTTGTCGATATGAAGCTCCTTGAAAAAACTTTGTCTGCCCGAAGTTAGCAAATGAGCGAAAATCCACATTAGAAAAGTCGACGTCAGCCTGAAATTGGGACCCAAAAAAGAGAGCCTCTTGTTCAAATTCGGCTTTTAAGAAATTGGTACGAGCAAGAAAAACTGATCGAAGAGGAGCGAATTGCGACCGAAACTTGCTTGTCTGGAAATCTACCTTCTCAGGAAAAACCCACTTGTCCAAAACAAGGTCACACTGAAACAGCAAATTATTTAGGTCGATTGAAGCTTTTGGAGAGGGCAGACCCGGAAGTTCATCCCGCGCAGGGTTGCGTCGGCGGTACTCTTCAGCAAACCGGGCTTCAATCTCGTTTCCGAGAGTTGCCCAACCCGAAAGCTCATGGGTATCAATTGAGCTGTTGATCTTTAGTTCTGCGATCTCTTCCTCTGACAATGCCTGTCCCGCCCAAGCGTTCCAAGCTCGCCGATTTTTGTTGAGCACACCCTCGTCAATCGCATCTGCTTTTTGCTCACCGTACAAGGTCATCAACACGTACCAAGGGTTCTGGTTTGCGAGCTTCAAATTCGTCATCGCCGTCTCGTCATCTGAAATCTTGGCCTATACTCTACCCATCGTTGCGCTGCGTGCAATTCACCCAATCCATTTCCCCAATTCCCAAACGCCCGCCGATCCCCTATATCCGCGCGCATGACCAGCAATCCGCCAGATCTTCGCCCCGACCTCGCCAATGCCCGCATTGCACAGGAAACCGCCCGTCCCGGCCAGCCGACCATCGGCATGGTTTCGCTGGGCTGTCCCAAGGCGCTGGTTGACAGTGAGCGCATCCTGACCCGCCTGCGCGCCGAGGGCTATGGCATCTCGCCCGACTATTCCGGGGCCGATGCGGTCATCGTGAACACCTGCGGCTTTCTCGACAGCGCCAAGGCCGAAAGCCTCGAGGCGATTGGCGAGGCGATCCAGGAGAACGGCAAGGTCATCGTCACCGGCTGTCTCGGGGCCGAGCCGGAGTACATCACCGGCGCCCATCCCAAGGTTCTCGCCGTGACCGGCCCGCACCAGTACGAACAGGTGCTGGATGCGGTGCATGGCGCGGTGCCGCCCGATCCCGATCCCTTTGTCGATCTGCTGCCTGCCACCGGCGTCTCGCTCACGCCGCGCCACTTCAGCTATCTGAAGATCTCCGAGGGCTGCAACCACGCCTGCAAGTTCTGCATCATTCCCGACATGCGCGGCAAACTCGCCTCGCGTCCCGTCCACGCCATCCTGCGCGAGGCCGAGAAACTGGTCGAAAACGGCGTGCGCGAACTCTTGGTGATCAGCCAGGACACCTCGGCCTACGGGCTTGACCGCAAGTATTCCAGCCACCCGTGGAAAGACCGCGAGGTGCGCAGCCACATCACCGACCTCGCCCGCGAGCTTGGCCAGCTTGGCACGCCCAAGGATCTCTGGGTGCGCCTGCACTATGTCTATCCCTACCCGCATGTGCGCGATCTGATCCCGCTGATGGCCGATCCCGATACCGCGCTGCTGCCCTATCTCGACATCCCGTTCCAGCACAGCCATCCGGACACGCTCAAACGCATGGCCCGCCCGGCCGCCGGTGCCAAGACGCTGGACGAGATCGCCAAGTGGCGCGAGACCTGCCCCGACATCACCCTACGCTCGACCTTCATCGTCGGCTACCCCGGCGAGACCGAGGCCGAGTTCCAGCACCTGCTTGACTGGATGGACGAGGCCCAGCTGGATCGCGTCGGCTGTTTCAAATATGAAAACGTCGATGGTGCGCGTTCGAACGCCCTGCCGGATCACGTGGCCGAAGAGGTCAAACAGGAGCGCTGGGAGCGCTTCATGGAAAGGGCACAGGCAATTTCCGAGGCCAAGCTTCAGGCCAAGGTCGGCCAGACCATGGACGTGATCGTCGATGACATCGACGAAGACGGCATCGCCACCTGCCGCACCAAGGCCGACGCACCCGAGATCGACGGCAACCTGTTCATCGACGAGGGCACGGATGGCCTCAGCGTCGGAGATATCGTCACGGTCGAGGTGGACGAAGCCGGGGAATACGATCTCTGGGGCGCCCTGCGCCGCTAACGTCAGAGGCAACGCCCCGCGTGTCGGCACGACACGCCAAGCCCGACCTCCCCCACGGGAGGGCTTGTTGCCACCTCACGCCAAACAATCCAGATCGCGCGCTTGGAACCGCCGCGACCGGCACAGAGCGCCTTATCGCCCACCCGAGGTCGGGCGTGCCGCATCGCGCCTTTGGGAGGACTTCTCGCCACCCGGCAACAAGCAACCCGCTATCTTTTGCCCCGCCCGGCAAAGCCGGGCCGCGCCGACCCGCCCCCATGGGGCGGCGCGATGCGCCACCCCGCGGGTCTACACGCCCCTTCCGCCTAGCCCCCCCTTGACCTCCCCCGCCCCCGCGCCAGATGGTCGGGCAGATCACAACGGACACGCCCATGCCCCCCGAAACCCGCGTTCTCTACAACTCTGAATGCCCGATCTGCGATGCCGAGATCTGCCACTACGCGCGCTATACCGAAAAGCGTGATCTGCCTGTGCGCTATGACGCGCTGAACTCGGACGCGAGAGAGAGCTGGGGCATTGATCCCGACACCGCCGCACGGCGTCTGCACGTGCTGCACGATGGCCAGCTTTATGACGGCATCCCGGCTTTCCGTATCCTCTGGGCGCAGATGCCGCGCTATCGCATGCTGGCGTGGCTGACCGGCCTGCCCCTGCTGCGCCCGCTCGCCACCGTCACCTATGACCATGTGCTGGCCCCGTGGCTCTATCGCCGCCACCTTAAGCGCATGGCGCGCGCCTGATCCAGCGCCGGCCGGTTTTCCCACTGCCCCCCTTGACCGACTGCAAAACCATGCCACCCTCTTCCCGACAGCCAACCGTTCAGGAGAGCCAGCCATGACCGACACCCCCAACATTTCCCAACGCGCCCCCTTCCCCGTCGAGGTTCAGGAGGGCAAATCCTATTTCTGGTGTGCCTGCGGCATGTCCAAGCGCCAGCCCTTCTGCGACGGCAGCCACAAGGGAACCTCGTTCGAGCCTGTCAAATACACCGCCGAAGCCGACAAGAAGGTGTTCTTCTGTGGCTGCAAGCATTCCGGAAAAGGCGCGTTGTGCGACGGAACCCATTCGCGGATGGATTAACCCTTCGGTCATCAAATCAGCGCGGATTCACGGAAAATTAACAGAGTCCGCGCAGGCACACCTCCGCGATACCGCCGGAATACCGACGCAATACCGACGTGCTAAATCAACCCCCAGATCACCACGACCCACGCCACCCCGACCGCCAGCGCCGCCACGGCGACACCGGCGCTGCCCGCGTCCTTGGCCTGTTTCGCGAGGGGGTGCTGGTCTTCGGAAATATAGTCCACGGCCCGTTCGATCGCCGTGTTGATCAGCTCTGCCGCCAGCACCAGAACGCCCAGCGACAGGATCAGCGCCCGCTCGGAAATCTCCAATGGCAGATAGAGCGCAAGGCCACCCGACACCAGGTTGGCCCAGACCCAGCTGCGAAACGAATGCTCATTGCGCCAAGCATCCCGCCATCCGGCAAGACTCCAGACAACGCGCCACTTCAGACGTTTCAGAAAATACAGCATGGCTCCTCCGTGTTCTCAGTCTGAACCGGAAAAGCCACGCAATCAATAGAGGTTAGCCGGATCAACCTTCGGCAAGACGCCCCAGGAGATCCTTGTTCAGGCAATAATCCGGCGCTTCTTCGGCGCTGGCGTGTTCCGCCTGCCACCCCTTGCACTCGCCCACGCTCCGGCAATGGGTGCAGGTCATCACCGCACCGCGATACTGGCGCGCCAGCTCCGGGTTGTCGGCCAGCTTCTCACTCCAGTCGACGCCCACTTTCTGGGACATCTTGCCCATCAGATCGGAATGGTCGTCGAGTTTCTTGAACAGGTTCATCCTGCGTCCTCCTTCAGGCCCTGCGGGCTTCGTCTTTCAATGATTGAAACAGTTGTGCGTGTACGCAGCACTCGGGCGCCGCCTCGGCATGTCCGCCCTGCTGCCCCAACCAATGTTCGCAGGCCGCCACATGCCGGCACTGCCGACACCGCGTCACGAGATCGGCATAGCCCTTCTGCGACAGACGCCCATCCGCCATCGCTTCGCTCAGCGACAGGCCAAGCACCCGTGCCATACTGCGGGTCATCCAGAAGTGCCGCGCCGGATCACCCAGCGGTTGGATCTTGCTCATTGCTCCAGCTCCTCCAAAGCAGATTTGAGCGCCATGAAACGGTTTTGGTTCACACAGGTTTTCGGCGCCTTGGGCACCGACGTGCGTTCATGGAGGTTGAGCCAGCGTTTACAGCCCTTGGTCCAGTCACAGCCACGGCATTCCAGAACCATCTCGGCCCAGTCTTCCTGGCTGAGCTCGGCCTTTTCCATCGCGGCTACAAGATCGGTATCGGTGGCCTTGGCCATCCGCTGGGCCAGCCAGAAATGCGAATTGGTTTCTCCAAGGGGTTTCAAGCGCTTACCTCCTTCAGACCAGCAAGAAGATTGGCATTGCAGCAATAAACCGGCGGCGCATCGGCGCGCACTTCGTCACGGTTCAGCCAGTGGGCGCAATCTTCGGGATTGGAACAGTTGGTGCAACGCATCACCATCTCGGCGATGTCATCAAAGGCCAGACGCCCGGACAGTGCGGCGTCTTCCAGGTCGATACCCAAACGCGTCGCGGTCCGGTCAACAAGATCGGCATGTCGCTTGAGGTCGGCACGGTCCGGCATGGGGTCCTCCACAGGTTGCACAAGGAGAACCCTATCACGGGGTTTGATTTGCCCCTTTGACTTGCGTCAACCCAAAGGACAAAGCGGTTTGACCTGCATCAACCGGCGCGTTCTTCCAGATAGGCACGGACACAGTCCTGCACGCGCCGAAACCGGTCTCCGCCCAGTTTCACGCCGCCATACCAGCGGGTCACGACCACGATGTGATCTTTCAGGCCCTCGCGTTCCAGCATACGCAGAATCACCATACCCGCCCCGCTTTCGCCGTCATCGCCCTTGAGAGGCGTGCCATCCGACAGCAGCACCGCCCAGGTGTTATGCGTGGCCTTGGCGAATTTGCGGTCCTTCTTGAGCACCTTCAAAAAGGCATCGACCTCCTTGCGATCTGCAACCGGGCCTCCGGACACCGCGTATTTCGATCCCCGGTCGGAGACGACATTGGTGATCTGCAACATGGTCGTCAAAGTGATTTGGCGGTCTCGCGCACGGCCTTAATACGCTCCTGATTAGGCGGGTGAGAGCCAAGGAAACGATCACCGGGATCTGGGATACGGTTGAAATACTCGGCCCCTTTCACGGGATCATAGCCTGCCTTGTGCGTAATCACTGTGCCCAGACGATCCGCTTCCAGTTCGTACTTTTTCGAATAGCTGCGTCCACCGACAGAGGCCCCGATATCAACCGCGGCATCCACACCGCTGGACCCGGCACCGGCAAGGGTTGCCAGGACACCGACAATCACAGCGCCGGCAATCGCATTGCTGGTCGATTGCTGGATATGGCCCTCGATATGGTGGGCCGCCTCGTGGCCCATCACAAAGGCCAGCTCATCGTCGTTTCTGGCATTGGAAATCAGCGCCGCCGTAAAGGTGATATGCGGCCGCCCCGATTTGTAGCTCTGAAAGGCGTTCGGAGGGGCGTTGCGATCCTTGTGGACAGAGATGGCAAAGTCACAGTTCGTCCCCTTGGTCAGCGCCTTGCATTCCCGTTCCGCAATCGGCTCCAGCCGCCGCTTGATCGGCGCAAGACGCGCCGTGGCCTGATCAACCGACAGGCGGGACACAACCTGATCGGGCTTTGGCTTGGAGGTCGGCTCGGGGTCGGTTGTCGTCGTGCAGGCACCTGCAACAACAAGCGAAGTCACTGCCATCAGGGGAAAAAAACGCATGATTACTCCGGCGGAACACAATATCGCGGGAACTTTAATCTCTCCGCCCGAACTCTGCCACCCCGCAAAACGCCCCCTTGGCAAAATTCCCTCGAAGCCCCTTGCCTTGTCCTCTGCATGGTCTAGGCTGAAGACATGTTTAGCATCGAGCACGAATTCGACGCCACGGTTGTCACACTCATCGACGAGGGGTCTGCCCCCCTGTCAGAGGATGTCACGATCAACCTTTTCGAGGATTGCATCACGGTCGAACAATACGACCCGCGCACCGACAGGGTCGAGAAGATCACCCTGTCCATTCACCAGGCCGAGGAACTGGCGGCGGCGCTGGATCTTCCCGAGGGCGTCTACAAGCTGCAAAAACCCGGATCAGACTAGACCCGGATCACGCCTCCAGCCGGAACACCTTGTCCCGCGAGGTCTGTCCCCGCACGAGCGTGAGGCGTGTTTTCGCGACGCCCAGCGCCTTGGCAAGCAGCTTTTGCACGGCGGCATTCGCCTTGCCCCCCTCGGGGACCGTGGTGACATAAACGCGAACCTGACCGCCCTCGACCTTGACCATGTTGCGCGAGGCCTTTGGTGTGACCCGCACGGCAATCTCGGTGCCTGGGACGGCAAGGCTTTCAAGGGTATCGGGCATCCGGTCTGTCCTGCGTTGGAGATGTGTCGACCCTAGTTCAGGCCGGACGACTTCGGAAGGCTCTCGCAATTTCTTTCGCCTTCGGCGAGAGTATTTTTCGTGCATTGAAGAGCGGGGAGGCAACAGGCATGACAACGGGGTTTTTCTGGGATGAACGGTGTTTCTGGCATTCGGGCGGGAACTATGCCCTTACCCTGCCGGTGGGCGATTTCGTGCAGCCCCTTGCGGCAGGCGGGTTACCGGAAAGCCCCGAGACCAAGCGCCGCCTCAAGAACCTTCTGGATGTGAGCGGGCTGGCGCAGGAGCTGGACATGCGTTCTGCCCATGAAGCAAGCTACGATGATCTCGCGCGGGTGCATCCCGCCGACTATCTGGAGCGCTTCAAGGCCATGTCGGACGCCGGCGGCGGCGAATTGGGCCTGCGCACGCCCTTTGGCAAAGGCGGCTACGAGGCCGCGGCCCTGTCGGCAGGATTGTCGAAACAGGCGGTTTTCTCGGTTCTGCAGGGTGAGTTGAGCAACGCCTATGCTCTTTCCCGTCCGCCCGGCCACCATTGCCTGCCGGACTGGCCAAACGGGTTTTGCCTGTTGGCGAATATCGCCATCGCCATCGAGGCCGCGAAGGCGGCGGGGTTAGTGCAGCGCGTGGCCGTGATCGATTGGGACGTCCACCACGGCAATGGCACCGAAGCGATATTTTATGACCGCGAAGATGTGCTGACGATCTCGCTGCATCAGGCCCGCAACTATCCGCTGGATACCGGTGACATCGAAGATCGCGGGCGCGGGGCCGGGCTTGGTGCCAACATCAATATCCCCCTGCCCCCCGGTGCCGGTCACACCGCCTATATCCGCGCGATGGACCAGATCGTCCTGCCCGCTCTTGCGGCCCACAAGCCCGACCTGTTCATCGTCGCCTGCGGCTATGACGCCGCCGCCTTTGATCCGCTCTCGCGTATGCTGGCCACGGTCGAGACCTTCCGCATCATGACGCGGCAGGTGCTGGGCGCGGCGAAACAGCTTTGCAAGGGGCGGCTGGTTCTGGTGCACGAGGGCGGGTATTCCGAGGCCTATGTGCCCTTTTGCGGCCATGCCGTGATGGAGGAACTGTCGGGGTCAGACATCCATGTCCCCGACCCGATGGCCGAAACCCTGAATACCCGCCAGCCCGACGCCCGCTTTGATGCCTTCGTCGACGCCCAGATCGGGGAAATGGCGGAATTCTTTGCCAATCCCCCGGCAGGCGGTTGAAAACCGGGGCGATACCAACGACATCTGGCTCAATTCTTGAAGGAACAGGACCAAGATAATGCCGATCCCGAACCCGCAGGCGCTCGAATTTCTGCTGAGCCGCCGCTCCCGCCCTGCCAAGACCCTGACCACCCCCGTGCCCGACCGCGACGCGCTGGAACCGATCCTGCGCGCCGCCCTGCGCAGCCCCGATCATGGCAAGCTTGAACCCTGGCGCCTGGTGGTGCTGGAAGCTGCGGCCCTCCAGCGGTTCGGCGAGATCGCGGGCCGGCGCGGTGCCGCGCTTGGGCTGGACGATGAAAAGATCGCCAAGGGGCGCAACCAGTTCGACACCGGCAACCTCGCTGTGGCGGTGATCGAAAGCCCGGTCATCGCCGAGAAAGTGCCGGAGATCGAACAGACCTATTCCGCCGGTGCGGTCTGCCTGCAACTGCTGAACGCTGCACTCGCCGCCGGCTGGGGCGCGAACTGGCTGTCCGGCTGGCCTTCGCATGATCGCGGCTTTCTGGAAGAGGCCCTGCACCTTGCCCCCCACGAACGCCTTGCCGGGTTCATCCACATCGGCACCGAAAAAGCCACACCCCCGGAACGCCCGCGCCCGGATATGGAGGCCAAGGTGACATGGCTCTCCAAGTAATCCTGTCGTCCTTTTCCTCGGCCCTCGGACAGGTCGGGGATGCGCGCTTTCGCCGTGTCCTGTTCAAGGGGCTTGGCCTGACCATCGCCCTTTTGGTCGGGGCAACCTTCCTGCTGCAATGGTTCCTTGGCTACCTTGTTGGCGATACCGTCACCCTGCCCTTCTTTGGCGAAGTCGGCTGGATCGACGACGCGCTTGGCTGGTCGGTGCTGCTGGTCGCGCCGATTGCCTCGGTGTTCCTGATGGTTCCCGTGGCTTCGGCCTTTACCTCGATGTTCCTGGATGAGGTCGCGGACGCGGTCGAGGATCGCCACTATGGCCACCTGCCCCCCGCCAAGGCCATTGCGATCTCCGAGGCCGTGAAGGACACGCTGTCCTTCCTCGGCGTCCTGATCGCGGCCAACCTCGTCGCGCTGGTGCTCTACCTGTTCCTGTCGCCACTTGCCCCCTTCATCTTCTGGGGGCTGAACGGCTTTCTGCTGGGGCGGGAATATTTTCAACTGGCCGCGATGCGCCGCCTCGGGCGCGAGGGGGCCAAGCAACTGCGCCGCCGCCACATGGCAACGATCTGGATTGCCGGCACGCTGATGGCGATCCCGCTGACGGTGCCACTCCTGAACCTGATCATCCCGATCCTTGGGGCGGCCACCTTCACGCATCTGTTCCACCGACTGGAACAGCGCGGATAGAACAAGAAAGGGCGGCTCTCGGGCCGCCTTTTGCGAAACTGGTGCAACCGGGGCTGTCTACTTAGTAGGTGCAACGCCATTCCAAGACGAAGGACAAGAACTTACCTTCGGGATTTGTCTGTGAAGAGGTGACGGCTGTACGGGGCCAAGTGCGCATTGACAAAACCTTCTCACTGCCAACTATCACTTACTTGGACCTTAAAGGATTTTCCGGTGCCTAGAGCCCCAATCGCAATTGTCGTTTCCCGGTTTGTGGGCATGTCTTGCGCGCTGGCAGTATCCTGTGGCTTTCTGCTTGGCGGTTCAGTCGGGGCAGATACACCCGATCCAGTCGAACTGTTTGATGAGGCATTACAAGCGAACGCAAATTTCGAAAATCATCGATTAGAGGAAATCGTCTCTAGCCGACCGGAACTGCTACTCGAACAAAACGCAAACGGCCTGACTTTGGTAGATTTTGCTTTTTTCTATCTAAATGACGACTTGGTTAGCCAAACCAACCTCAATTTCCTTAAACACCTGTTCAAAAACGATTTCTATGGTCAGAGCATCGACCGATCAGAGCACTTTTCCTTAGCTGTGAAAGCGTTACGCGGAGCCGATGACCAAATTGGCCGTATTGATCTGCCGGACGACATGATTGTCCATGATGCACGCGAACCCTTCATTGCCCTTCTGTCTGACACGATTTCCGACCGTCTTCCGCAAAATCCACTGACGAGCGAAAACAGCTTGAAGCTTGTTCTGGATATTTGCGATCCAAAGGCCTTCCACCTTGGGCAAGAGGCGTTCTTTGGCAAGCAACTCACTCAAGCCATCGCAAGCACTTTGGTGCCACAACATAAGAACTTTGTCGAAGTATACGCTCAGAGTGGCACACTGAACGTAAGCTGCGTTGAAGCATTGTCGAACTAACGTCTTGCGCTCAAAGCGGCCAGCGCGCCTGGAGTGTTCAAGGGGATGACCGCAAAACGAGCCCCCCGGCATCCGCCCATCTTACGTCCGGATCACTCGCTCTCGCTGATCGGTGGCAGGCGGTTCATCCAGTCGAAATCGCGCACCGTGATGATTTCCGCGGTGATGATCCAGTACAGGATCACCCACATCACCGCCGCCGCGAGTGTGGTGATCTTCGCTTTGGTCTTGAGGTAATGGTTCTCCGGCGCCCCGGCCTGCGTGCCCGGTGTCACCTCGCCAAGGTCGCCTTGTGTCTCGAGACGGATCGGGATCACGACGAGAAAGGTCATGAACCACAAGACCGCGTACAGCACGAGGGCAGAGGTGATCGACATGGGCGCGCTCCTGTTCTGGTCGCCTTTAAATGAAACACGGGCAGGAGACGATCCCGCCCGCGTGCGACTGCCAATCTAGATCAGACCTGTTCCAGTTCAACCAGGCAGCCGTTGAAATCCTTCGGGTGCAGGAACAGAACCGGCTTGCCGTGGGCGCCGATTTTCGGCTCACCCGAGCCAAGCACGCGGGCACCGGTTTCCTTGAGGTGATCACGCGCCGCGATGATGTCTTCCACCTCATAGCAGACGTGGTGAATGCCACCCGACGGGTTCTTTTCAAGAAAGCCGTTGATGGGGCTGTTTTCGCCCAGCGGATAAAGCAGCTCGATCTTGGTGTTGGGCAGTTCGATGAACACCACGGTCACACCGTGATCGGGTTCGTCCTGCGGGTCGCCAACCTTGGCACCCAGCGCGTTGCGATACTGTGCCGAGGCCGCTTCGAGGTCGGGTACGGCGATGGCGACGTGGTTCAGACGTCCGATCATGTCGAGTTTCCTTTCGGTTTCTTAAGCCTGCCGCCCTTATGGGCAAGCACGCTGTGGGTTGCAAGGGACAGGCCGTCGCGTCACGCTTAACTGTTTGTTAGCCAACTCTGCCTAGCGTCATGTGCATCTGCCATTCTTCCCAAGGAGCCTGCCATGGACGAGTTCGCCACCCTTGCCACGCATCGGATACCGACGGCACAGCGCCCATTGCTGGGGCTTACCGTGCTTGTTGTAGAGGACAGCCGCTTTGCCTGTGATGCCCTGCGCCTTTTGTGCCTGCGCTCCGGTGCCCGCATCCGGCGTGCGGATTGTATCGCCTCGGCCCGCCGTCATCTTCAGATCTACCTGCCGTCGGTGGCCATTGTCGACATGGGCCTGCCCGATGGCTCCGGTGCCACGCTGATCGAAGAACTCTCCCAGCAGACACCCCGCATCGAAGTGGTGCTGGGCATGTCCGGCGATCCCTTTGCCGAAGATGCGGCTATTGCCGCTGGTGCCGACGGGTTTCTTGCCAAACCGCTCAACAGCCTCGCCGCGTTTCAGGATGCCGTTCTGTCACGTCTGCCACCAGACCGCCGCCCCTGCGGGCCAAGACCTATCGTCGATGATCCGGTCGTGCCCGATCCCGCGGCCTATCGCGATGATCTCTGCCATGCCGCCGACACGCTTGAGAACAACAACCCCGATGACGTGATCGACTATGTCGCGCAGTTCCTTGCCGGTCTCGCCCTCTCGGCACAGGATCAGCCGCTCCACCGCGCCGCCGAAATCGTCTCGAAGGGGCGTGCCAAAGGAACGGTGTTGAACGCTGATATCTCGCGGCTCAGCCAACTGGTTCAGGATCGCATCGAACGCCAGCCTGCCATCTGACGTCAAAGTGTCGGATCGCGCCCCACCCGCACCAACCGTGTCAGGTCACTCAGGCTTTCGCGCTGTTGCCGGTCCGAGCCAAAATTCGACGGCGACAGCCAGACGTCATAGGCCGCCTTCAGGGCCGGCCACTCGGCATCAATCGCAGCAAACCATGCGGTGTCTCGGTTGCGCCCCTTGACCACCAGATGCTGGCGGAAAACCCCTTCATAACTCAGGCCAAGCCGCTGCGCCGCCCGCCGCGAGGGCGTGTTCAGCGCATCACACTTCCATTCATACCGCCGATAGCCGTTCTCGAAGGCCCATTGCATCATCAGAACCATCGCCTCGGTCGCCGCCCGTGTACCCTGCAATTGTGGTGAGAGATTGATATGTCCGACCTCGATGGAACCGGCATCGGGGTGAATGCGCAGATAGCTTGCCACCCCGCCCCAGGCCCGCGCGTCCTTGTCATAGATCGCATAGAACAGGGGATCGCCTGCCCCCGTGATGCCCTTCATCCACCGATGATAGGCCGCCGCCGAGTGAAACGGACCGTAGGGCATGTAATCCCAGACTGCATCCTGCCCCTCGTAAGCGCGAAACAAAAGCGCAGCATGGGCCTCGGCCTGCAAGGGCTCCAGCCGCGTATACTGCCCCTCAAGCACGACACCCTTGGGCGGCGCGGGGGGCGTCCAGTTTTCTACCTTTGGTCCAAGCGGTCTTGGCTCAGTCATGCGCGGGTCTCCCTCGTCGCATGACATTTGCACAAAGGCCCAGCCCCTGCCAAGCCTTTGAGCTTACAACATCATATGCGGGTTATTCCCCATATCGAGACCGGGAAAGATCACCTCTTCCAGCCGCGCCCTAGAAATGCCAAAGCTGCCGCGCATCGCCCAGGCTGCCCAGGCCCGCACATCGCCTGTCGGCATCAGGTCGCGCCGATCATACAGCGCGGCTTCTTCCAGCCCCGGCCACTGGCCATAGACCTTGCCGCCGCGAATGGCGCCGCCCGACAGAACCATCAACCCGCCGGTCCCGTGATCAGTACCCTTGGTGCCGTTTTCCCGCACGGTCCTGCCAAACTCGGTCATGGCCACAACCGTCGTCTTGCCCCAGACCGACGCCCCGACACCCTTGCGCAGGTGCAACAGCACCTCGGAGAGTTGCTCAAGCGGCCGCTTCAAAGTAATTTCCTGACGGGCATGGGTATCCCACCCGCCCAGCGAAAACGTCGCGATCCGCGCATCACTGCGCAACTGCTCGGCCGCGAAATCCGCAATGCGATGATGCCCCTTGCCCTTGCGCGAAGCCGCCATGTCATTGCCCATGGCCTCCATCATCTGCGCCTCGCTCTCGGCCACAACAGCATCGCCATCCTGCCCCGCCAGCATCACTGCCTCGCGCATGACCGCCGCCATGGCCGGATCGTCCTGCATGGTCAGCTCCAGCAACCGCAGGCCCTGTTCGCTCAGGGTCACATCCACATCCGGCGACCAGTTCGACACCGGCGCATCGCCACTGGTGAGCAGCATGTTCTCCTGCCCGATGGTAAAGGTCGTCTGCGCCTCGACACCCGGAATGCCCTGCAGCATCCGGTTCAGCCAGCCATCCCGCTGCGTGCCAGAGGCAAGGGAAACCGCGCCCGCCTCCAACAGGTCCTGCCCGTCAAAGTGGCTACGCTTGTCGCGATAAGGCTGCGAGACCGCATGCACAAAGGCCAGCTCGCCCTTGTTCCACAGCCCCATAAGGGGTTTCATCGCGGGATGCAGCCCGAAATAGCCATCTAGATCAAGGGCAGACGCCTTCTGCCCTGCCAGATTGGGCCGCGCACTGGCAAAGGCCGCATCGCCCCATGGCCGGACCGCATCCAAGCCATCCAAACCGCCCCGCAGGATGATCACCACAAGGCGATTGTCCCAGGGTGTCGCGGCAAAACTCATTGGCGTGATCAGCGGGCTGGCCGCCGCGGAACAACCAATCGCCGCGCCGCGCATCAGGAACCCGCGTCGTGTCAACTCATGCGTCATGACTTTCCTCCTCACACCTTCTGGAACGCAGGCGACATCAGCACCAGCGCAACGCCTTCGCGGCGGTTCTCGGCGGCCTCGGCCGCGAACACCACGCGCTGCGGCGGGGTCGGCCCAAGGGCCGCTGCCACGAATTCACGCGGATCCGGCATTCTGTCGCCCATCATTTCCGGCAAACCCAGCGCCCATTGCATCCGCGCCGCCATACCCTGCGGCGTGATCCATGCCGCGTCTTCCTCGGCCCAGCCATCCGGCCCCGCAGGACGTTGCCAGCGTTGCCCCATGCGCAACAGCGGTCGGAAAAAGTGCCGCCCGACGCGGGCAGGTTTCCACGCTTCCGCCCAGCGCACCGGCAGGTCCAGCGCCCGCAATGTCGAACTCACAAAGGTGATCGGGCGCTTGAAATTTCCCGCATCCGCCGCCCATGCCGAAGGATGGCTCAGCAGAACCTTATAGACCGCCGTCAGATCCCCGCCTGTATCCAGATAGGCCCGCGTCATCAGCGTCACCATGTCGGGATCGGGGGTGTCGGATACGAAATGAACCGCGAGTTTCCAGGCAATATGCCGTGCCGTTGCCGGGTGGCGCGCCAGATCGCGCAGGGCCGCATGAATGGCCTCGACGCCCCCATCAGGGCCATAGGTTTTTCCCAACACCTCTTCCGCGCCGGGCTCAACCACACCCTCAAGGAAAACCGCGCCTTTCAGCGGCGCCCATTTCAAGCCGGTCAGCAACTCGGCCAACTGCCTGACATCCGTCTGGGTATAGGGCCCGTCCACACCCAGCGTGTGCAACTCAAGGATTTCCCGCGCCAGGTTTTCATTCAAACCCCGCGCGCCCCCCTTTTTCTGCGCCCGCCGGCTGTTCGGCCCGATAGATGCGTTCTGATCCAGATAGTGCAGCATCAGGGGATGCACGGACGCCGCGATCAGCATGTCTTCAAAACGCCCGCCAACATGCGGGCGAATGGCCTCTTCCACATAAGGGCCGGTGGCCATGTTGATCACCGCCCCCTTGCCCATCGCCGTGAAATGGTCAGCCCAGAAGGCAACCAGCCGCTCGCGAAAACCGGTCTGCGTCCGCACCCGCCGTAACATGTCCTGACGCAACCATTTCAGCGCGTCGCGCCGCGTCTGCTCTTTCAGGTCGCGCAAGGCAGCATCTGCAGCCTCGACATCACCCTCGGCGCGCCCGCGAGTAATGCGGCGCAGCCGGATACGCTCGGCCTCGCGCGGGCCAAAACTTTCAAAGGTCTCGATGGGAAAGCGGTCTGCCATCGCGTCGCGCCCCTTGAGACCGGCCAGCATAACGCCGATGCTTTCTGGCGCGGCAATGCGCGGCGACAGGCCATATCCAAACCGCGTTTCCGCCATGACGGGATCAAACACCGTGAAACTCCCTTGCAAAACCGGCGCGGCAATCACCGCACCACGACACTCATACGCAGAATACCCCAGCTTCCGTCGGTTTTTGATGACGAAAAGCGCGGATCGCTCCCCCTCGGCCATTCCCCGCCCACGAAAAAGGCCGCCCCAAGCGGGACGGCCTTTCGTTCAAGCTATGTTTGCAAATCAGTCCTGGGGAATGATGCGCAGACCCAGTTCCATCATCTGATCCGAAGACGGATCGGACGGTGCGTTCATCATCAGGTCTTCGGCGCGCTGGTTCATCGGGAACATCATCACTTCGCGAATGTTCTGCTGATCGGCCAGCAGCATCACGATACGGTCGATACCAGCGGCACAGCCACCGTGCGGCGGCGCGCCATAGTGGAAGGCGTTGAACAGCGCACCAAAGCGGTTCTTCACCTCGTCTTCACCGTATCCGGCCAGTTCAAAGGCCTTCAGCATGATTTCCGGCTTGTGGTTCCGGATCGCACCCGACACCAGTTCGTAACCGTTACAGGCGAGGTCATACTGATAACCCTTCACCGCCAGCGGATCGCCGTTCAGCGCGTCCATGCCACCTTGCGGCATCGAGAACGGGTTGTGTTCAAAGTCGATCTCGCCGGTTTCTTCGTCCGCCTCGAAAATCGGGAAGTCGACGATCCATGCAAAGGCGAAACGGTCTTTCTCGGTCAAGCCAAGTTCGTCACCGATCACGGCGCGGGCACGGCCGGCCACGCCTTCAAAGGCCTTCGGCTTGCCGCCAAGGAAGAAGGCCGCGTCGCCCACGTCCAGACCCAGTTGCTGACGGATGGCTTCGGTCCGTTCGGGGCCGATGTTCTTGGCCAGCGGACCAGCCGCCTCCATACCACCTTCGACCTCGCCGGACTTCAGCTTGGCCTGGGCTTCCTTCACTGAAATACCCAGTTCCTGCGCCACGCCGTCTGCGGTTTTCTCGCGCCAGAAGATATAGCCCATACCCGGCAGACCTTCCTGCTGGGCGAACTTGTTCATGCGGTCACAGAACTTGCGCGAACCGCCTTTCGGTGCGGGAATGGCGCGCACTTCGGTGCCTTCCTGCTCAAGCAGCTTGGCAAAGATCGCAAAACCCGAACCACGGAAGTGCTCCGACACGATCTGCATCTTGATCGGGTTCCGAAGGTCCGGCTTGTCAGTGCCATACCACAGGGCCGCGTCCTTGTAGGAAATCTGCGGCCAGTCCTGATCAACCTTGCGACCACCGCCGAACTCTTCGAACACACCTTTCAGAACCGGCTCGATCGTGTCGAAGACGTCCTGCTGTTCAACAAAGGACATCTCCATGTCGAGCTGGTAGAAATCGGTCGGCGAACGGTCGGCACGCGGGTCTTCGTCACGGAAGCACGGTGCGATCTGGAAGTATTTGTCAAAGCCCGCAACCATCATCAGCTGCTTGAACTGCTGCGGCGCCTGCGGCAGCGCATAGAACTTACCCGGATGCAGACGCGACGGAACAAGGAAGTCACGCGCACCTTCGGGGCTGGAGGCGGTGATGATCGGGGTCTGGTATTCGCGGAAACCGGTGTCCCACATGCGCTTGCGCATCGACATCACAACGTCCGAGCGCAGCTTCATATTGTCCTGCATCGCCTCGCGGCGCAGGTCGAGGAAGCGGTACTTCAGACGGGTTTCTTCCGGATATTCCTGATCGCCGAACACCATCAGCGGCAGTTCGTCAGCCGCGCCAAGGATCTCCAGATCACGCACGAACACCTCGACCTCGCCAGTCGGGATCTTCGGGTTCACCAGATCTTCGTCACGCGCCTTCACGTTGCCGTCGATGCGGATACACCATTCGCTGCGCACCTTCTCCATCTCGGCAAAGACCGGGCTGTCGGGATCGCACAGAACCTGCGTCACGCCATAGTGGTCGCGCAGGTCGATGAACAGGATGCCGCCGTGGTCACGGACCCGGTGGACCCAGCCCGACAGACGGACGGTTTCGCCGACATTGGATTTGTTCAGTTCGGCGCAGGTGTGGCTGCGAAAGGCGTGCATGGTCGCTCCCTCTGACGGGTCAAATAAATGAAGTCGCGCTGATACACCTCTTCGCGGGCACAAAGTCAAGGGAACCACCCCGCTTTGGGCGATTTTTCGGCGTCAGGTGTCCAGTTAATTTCCCCACACCGTCGCAAGCGGCGATGTTGTCCATGGTTCAGGGTTTCAGGGCGCAATCAGGACGGCAGGGATTTCACCCCGCAAGGAGTTGCCCATGGTGAACGCTTGCGCCGTTTTCAGATCCTGCAAGGTTACGACCTGTTCCCGTACATCCCCATGCTCCAGCAGACGCTGACGCAGCACTCCCGGAAGACAGCCCGAACCCAGCGGCGGCGTCACCCGTTCACCGTTTTGCAGGGTGACAAAGACGTTGGTGATCGTGCCTTCGCACAGTTCATCACGCTCGTTCAGAAACAGCCACTCATCCACCCCTTCCGGCAGAGCGGCACGCGCCCTGTCGTAAACCGCGCGCTGCGTGGTCTTGTGCACAAGCCAGACATCATCCGATCGCAACCGCGTCTCGGCAATCGCCACCGTCCAGCGCGCCGCAGTCACCCCAAGCGGGGCCGAGGTAAAGTCGCGCCCCCCGTCCGCCCCAAGGGTCAGACGACAGCGCATGGCCTGATCGGCAGTATACTCCGCCAGTTCACCAACAATGCCCTCACGGTCAAACGGATACCCAAAGCTGTCCGCCGACCGCTCCAGCCGTTGCAGATGCCGGGGAAGATCGTGAAACCCGCTCTCAGGCTCAAACCGGAAGGTCTCGATCAGGCGGGTTCCGTCGGGAATTGGCTCGCGAAACGGGCTTTCCATAGCGCCTCCTCGTATTCCGATGGCCCGGTGCTGTCCCAGACCACGCCGCCACCGACATTCAGCACGGCACGATCCTCGTCCACCATCAGGGTGCGGATCGCCACGTTGAACTCGGACGACCCATCCGGCGCCGCCCAGCCAATCGACCCGCAGTAGATGTCCCGCACCCACGGCTCCAGATCATACAGAATCTGCATTGACCTCAGCTTGGGCGCACCGGTGATCGACCCGCAGGGGAACAGCGCCCGCAGAATATCGCCAAGCCCGGCTCCATCCTGAAGCTCTGCCGCCACCAAGGACACCATCTGGTGCACCGTGGCATAGCTCTCGACCTTGAACAGTTCCGGCACATGCACCGACCCGGGTTTCGCCACGCGGCTGATGTCATTGCGCAGAAGATCGACGATCATCAGGTTCTCGGCGCGGTTCTTCTCGTCCCGCGCCAGCCACAGCTTGCGCTCGGCATCTGCCACCGGATCATCCGAACGCGGCTGCGTACCTTTCATCGGGCGCGTCTCGATACGCCCCTTGTTGTTGGTGCGAAAGAACAGCTCGGGACTGCGCGACACCAGGTCCGGCAGACCGTCCTGCAAGACAAGTGCGCCGTGCCCCACCGGCTGACGCGCCGCCAGCGCCGCATAAAGCCCCTCGACGTCACCACTGAAGGTCGCATCCTGCGGAAAGGTCAGGTTCGCCTGATAGATGTCACCGGCTCCGATGAACCCGTGTACCTTGTCAAAAGCCTCCCGATAGGTGGCCTCATCCCAGCGCGGCGCAAAGCCACCAAGGGTAAAGTCGCCACCGGCAAGCTCCGGTGCGTCTTCGGGCGCATCGAACACCCCAAAGCACATCAACGGCAGCACACGGTCCTCGCGCAGCCGGTCTTCAAGGCGCGGCTCCAGCGCACAGCCCATCTCATAGCTGCAATATCCCGCAAGCCATTTGCCCGCCGCACGCGCCGAATCCAGATCGGCCAGCGCCGAATCCACCTCGTCCAACGTCTCGACACGGATCATTCGTTCGGGCTCTGCAAACTGCACTGCCCGCCCTTCAGGACCGCGATCAAACCGAATCTTCACTGTGCAACCATACCCCATGCTACAGAATGGACCTCATATACGCCCCTTGATACAGTTGAACAGGGTAGAAAGCGGCAAGTTGCAGCAAATTCCCGATACCCCTTGAACCTTGCCCCGCGATGTCTATAACCCACGACAATTTGCGCATTCGGGCGAGTCTGCCACTCTGACGCCGCCCCACAATCCGAGGTCCGCCATGCCCAAAAGAACAGACATCTCCTCGATCATGATCATCGGGGCCGGTCCCATTGTGATCGGTCAGGCCTGTGAATTCGACTATTCGGGGGCGCAAGCCTGTAAAGCTCTGCGAGAAGAAGGCTACCGCGTCATCCTCGTGAACTCGAACCCGGCCACCATCATGACCGATCCGGGCCTCGCAGACGCGACCTATATCGAACCGATCACCCCCGAGGTGGTTGCCAAGATCATCGAAAAGGAACGCCCCGACGCGCTCCTGCCGACGATGGGTGGCCAGACCGGCCTCAACACCTCGCTCGCGCTCGAGGAAATGGGCGTGCTTGAGAAGTTCGGCGTCGAAATGATCGGCGCGACCCGTGACGCCATCGAGATGGCGGAAGACCGCAAACTGTTCCGCGAGGCCATGGACCGCCTCGGCATCGAGAACCCGCGCGCCTCGATCGTCACCGCACCGAAAAAAGACACCGGCGAAGCCGACCTCGAAGAGGGCATCCGCCTCGCGCTGGAAGAACTGGAAGACATCGGCCTGCCCGCCATCATCCGCCCCGCCTTTACCATGGGCGGCACCGGCGGTGGCGTGGCCTACAACCGCGAAGACTATATCCACTTCTGCCGCACCGGCATGGACGCCTCGCCGGTCAACCAGATCCTGGTCGATGAATCGCTCTTGGGCTGGAAAGAATACGAGATGGAAGTCGTGCGCGACAAAGCCGACAACGCCATCATCGTCTGCTCGATCGAAAACGTCGATCCGATGGGCGTGCACACTGGTGACTCGATCACCGTCGCACCGGCCCTGACGCTGACCGACAAAGAATACCAGATCATGCGGACCCACTCGATCAACGTCCTGCGCGAGATCGGCGTGGAAACCGGCGGCTCGAACGTGCAATGGGCCGTGAACCCCGCCGACGGCCGTATGGTCGTGATCGAAATGAACCCGCGCGTGTCGCGCTCTTCGGCGCTGGCCTCCAAGGCAACCGGCTTCCCGATCGCCAAGATCGCCGCGAAACTCGCCGTTGGCTATACGCTGGACGAACTGGACAACGACATCACCAAGGTGACACCGGCGTCCTTCGAACCCAGCATCGACTATGTCGTCACCAAGATCCCGAAATTCGCCTTCGAGAAATTCCCCGGCTCCGAGCCCTATCTCACCACCGCGATGAAATCCGTGGGCGAAGCCATGGCCATCGGCCGCACCATCCACGAGTCGCTGCAAAAGGCGCTCGCCTCGATGGAATCGGGCCTCACCGGCTTTGACGAAGTGGAAATCGAAGGCGCGCCCGACAAGGCCGCCGTCATCAAGGCCATCTCGCAGCAGACCCCGGACCGCATGCGCACCATCGCGCAGGCGATGCGCCACGGCCTGACCAACGACGAGATCCAGAACGTCACCATGTTCGATCCGTGGTTCCTGACCCGCATCCGCGAAATCGTCGATGCCGAGGAACAGGTCCGCACCGAAGGCCTGCCTTCGGACGAGGCCGGCCTGCGCGCGCTCAAGATGCTGGGCTTCACCGATGCCCGCCTTGCCAAGCTGACCGGCTACAAGGAAAGCGACGTGCGCAAGCGCCGCGTGAACGCCGGCGTCACCGCCGTCTTCAAGCGGATCGACACCTGCGCCGCCGAGTTCGAGGCCCAGACCCCCTATATGTATTCGACCTACGAAGCCCCGATGATGGGCGAAGTCGAATGCGAATCCCGCCCCAGCGACCGCAAGAAAGTTGTCATCCTTGGTGGCGGCCCGAACCGGATCGGCCAGGGTATCGAATTCGACTACTGCTGCTGTCACGCCTGCTATGCGCTGACCGACGCGGGCTACGAAACCATCATGATCAACTGCAACCCCGAGACCGTGTCGACCGACTATGACACCTCGGATCGTCTGTATTTCGAACCACTCACCTTCGAGCACGTGATGGAAATCCTGCGCACCGAACAGGAAAACGGCACCCTGCACGGCGTCATCGTCCAGTTCGGCGGCCAGACCCCGCTGAAACTCGCAAACGCGCTCGAGGCAGACGGTATCCCGATCCTCGGCACCACCCCCGACGCCATCGACCTCGCCGAAGACCGCGAGCGTTTCCAGGCGCTGGTGAACGAGCTGAACCTCAAGCAGCCCAAGAACGGCATCGCCTCGACCGATACCGAGGCACTCCAGATCGCGGAAGACATCGGCTTCCCGCTGGTGATCCGTCCGTCTTATGTTCTGGGTGGCCGCGCGATGGAAATCGTGCGCGACATGGCCCAGCTCGAGCGTTACATCAACGAGGCCGTCGTTGTCTCCGGCGACAGCCCGGTTCTCCTCGACAGCTACCTGTCGGGCGCAACCGAGCTCGACGTCGACGCCCTGTGCGACGGTGAAAACGTCCACATCGCGGGCATCATGCAGCACATCGAAGAAGCCGGCGTCCACTCCGGTGACTCGGCCTGCTCGCTGCCGCCCTACTCGCTCGAAGCCGACATCATCGAAGAGATCAAACGCCAGACCGTTTCGTTGGCAAAGGCCCTGAACGTGGTTGGCCTGATGAACGTCCAGTTCGCGGTCAAGGCCGGCGAAATCTACCTCATCGAAGTCAACCCGCGTGCCTCGCGCACCGTGCCCTTCGTCGCCAAGGCAACCGACTCGGCCATCGCCTCGATCGCCGCACGCCTGATGGCAGGCGAGCCGCTCTCGAACTTCCCCGAGCGCCCGCCCTACGAGGAAGATGCCGACATCTCGACCCCGCAGCCAATCGCCGACCAGATGACCCTGGCCGACCCGATCATGCCGTGGTTCTCGGTGAAAGAGGCCGTCATGCCCTTCAACCGTTTCCCCGGCGTCGACACCATCCTCGGCCCGGAAATGCGCTCGACCGGCGAAGTCATGGGTTGGGATCGCTCCTTTGCACGCGCCTTCCTCAAAGCCCAGCTGGGCGCAGGCATGATCCTGCCCACCGCAGGCAAGGCCTTCATCTCGATCAAGGACGAGGACAAGACCGAGCTGATGCTCGACGCGGCCCGCATCCTGATCGACCTCGGCTTTGGCATCGTCGCAACCGCGGGCACCGCCAGCTGGCTGACCGAACAGGGCGTGGCATGTGACAAGGTCAACAAGGTCTACGAAGGCCGCCCGAACATCGTCGACCTGCTGAAAAACGGTGACATCTCGCTGGTGATGAACACCACCGAAGGCGCACAGGCCGTCAACGACAGCCGCGAAATCCGCTCGGTGGCCCTGATGGACAAGATCCCCTATTTCACCACCGCCGCCGCCTCCAACGCCGCCGCCCGCGCGATGAAGGCCCGCGAAGAAGGCGAGATCGAGGTGCGCAGCCTGCAAGGCTAATCCGCCCTCCGAAAAAACATCAAAAACGCCGACATCCTTGACCGATGCCGGCGTTTTCGATTCTGGCGGGTGGTAAAGTGGCGGCAAATCTCCTGGAGAGTGACATGAAGACATTTGCCCTTTCGCTGGCCCTCTGCCTCGTCGCCGCGAGCGCAGCACAGGCCAAGCCCCCCACCTGCCGCACCTGGCAGGGTATGGAAGTGCCCTACCTTGGCAACCCCGCCGTCGAGGGCCTTGGCGGTGCCACGACCGACCGCAAAGGCCGCGCCATCATCGCGCTGCACCCCGAACGCCTTGGACAGCTACCACCGTTGGTCGCCGATTTCTGGCTGATCCGCGAATGCGCGCAACATGCCATCCACCCCACCCGTCTGACCGAGCAATCAGCCGACTGTTTCGCCATGAAGACCATGCTGAAAAAGCGCAAACTCTCGACCACAGAACAGATGGAAACCCTGCAGGGTCAGCTGCGCGCCCTGCCCCAAGACGCGCTGCCACGCGGCCCGATGACCGAAGCCCGCATCACCGCCCTGCCCGCCTGTTTCGAGAACTGACCGCCGCTTACCGGATGCCCAGCACGAGGTCACTCATCTGCAGGGCATACCGGTCGGTCATGCCGGATACGAAATCGCACAGGGACCGCGCCGCGCTATAGGGATCACGTGCATCGCGCATGTCGATCCCGCTCGCCCGGATCAGCTTGCGGGCGCTGTCGTCTTCCGCCTGCAACCGGTCCAGATCCCAGTCGCACCGTTCCAAGCCCACATACAGCTCCGAGAAAGCATCCAGAACATTGCCGATGGCCCGCTCGCCCAAAATTTCCAGCTTGGTCTTGCGCGCCGAGGTAAAGACACGCTCGACACAAAAGGCGCGAATGGCATTGAACAGCGGCCCAAGCGGACCATCTTCGCTCAGCGCGCCATTGTAACGCCCCACCATGATCGCGTCGTAATTGTCCCAGAAGGCCGCCATGCAGGAATCAATCGCCCGCCCGATCGCGATGGCCCTGAGGTAAGACACCTGCTCTTCTTTGCTCTGGCTGTCCTTCACCGTCTTGTTGCCCGCAAGCGGCCCCAAGAGCTTTACCGCCTCCTCATAGGACACATCCCCTGAAGCAAAGCCATCCTCGATGTCCACGATGTTGTAGCAAATGTCATCCGCCGCCTCGACAAGGAAGGCCAGCGGATGCCGCCGCCACATTGGGGCTGCACCACCCGCAACCTCGATCATCCCGACACCCTGCGCCACGGCGCCGAAATAGTCCGCTTCGGATAGGTAGAACCCGGGCTTCTTGAACGACACATAAGGTGCGTTGCCCCCGGCCTTCCAGGCCCGCGCCGCCGGTTCGCTACAGGTGTATTTCGAAAACGCCCCGAGTGTCGCAAGGCTCAACCGCATACCGCCTTCGTTGCGGTACATCTCGGTGCGCGTCAGGATACGGAACCCCTGCGCGTTGCCTTCGAACCGGCGCAGCTCCACCTGCTCTTCGCAGCTCATCTGCGAGAACAGCCCGTGGCCCGCATCCAGCACCCGGCAGAACCACTTGCCGATGCTCTCTTCCCCCGAATGCCCGAACGGCGGGTTCCCGATATCATGCGCCAGACAGGCCGCCTGCAACACATAGGAAAGACGATGCGGCGCATCCGCCCCGACGCCTTCGATCTCCCGCTCCAGCAACCCGGCCCCCAGCTTCATGCCCAACGACCGCCCCACGCTCGCGGTCTCGGCGGAATGGATCAGGCGGTGGTGAATGTGGTCCACCTCGTAAAGCGGATGCACCTGCGTCTTGTTGGCCAGCCGCCGGAACGGCGCGGAAAACAGGATACGGTCGGCGTCCTGGTGAAACACGTCCCTCGACGGATCTTTTTCCGGCTGCTTGTCGGCCCCCAAAAGATCATCACACAGCAACCTGTCCCACTGCATCCGCATCACATTCACCTTTCAACTGTCCCTGCACCTACCTATTGGCGCACCGGAAACACCGCAAGCAAAGACCCCCGAAAACCCGATCCCGCACCTCCGCAATACCGCCGCGATACCGACGTAATACCGACACCGATTTCCCGCCCTTTTCCCCGTCCGGAACGGGCGCAACCCCGCCACCCAAGGCCGGAGATTTTTTCCACAAAAAAATGCAATTCAGGGCTTGCGCCCCCCCGCCAGCTTCATTAATTAGCCCCTCACTGCTGGGATGTAGCTCAATTGGTAGAGCACCGGTTTTTGGTACCGTAGGTTGTAGGTTCGAGTCCTACCATCCCAGCCAGTCTTCCAGACATTGAATGCTGTATCGCCTCTAGCGCAGAGCTGTCATGCTTTGCGAGCGAAAGTGCCCCAGCGGATGCCCC
>NZ_JANDJO010000020.1 GCF_024331145.1 Shimia sp. CNT1-13L.2
CGACGAACTCTCCGAGCAGGGTTCCTTCAAATGGACTCCATGGCGCATTCCAGACAACGTCAAACCCGTGCCTATCGAAACACTGTTTCCTGTTGTGGACGGTGATGAGGGGTAAGGCCTAACAAAGGCTCCTCTTACGGCCTGATAGTCTGGGCAGGGGCCAACTAGGCGGACCAACGGGCCGGGGAAAATGAAGCAAACGGCCCATTGCGGACTTTTGCGGATAAGGCACCAAACGGCAGCTTGGAGCCCAATCCGGAAGCCCAAGATTCTCGCTGCAAGCGCTCGCATCATTTCCTTCGCTGCGATGGCGAAATTCCTCATACTGCAGAGCGGCGGAATCAGCGGTAATTCTTGCGTCCGCAACTTGCGACATTCGGAATGCGGGACAACCCAGCCTTTCGCTCGACCGCGCCAAGCTAACACTTGTCCTTAACCAGTCATCAGCCTGGGCAACCAAATGCGGCGGTGTGGTCCGTCATTTCAGGATTACGTTTTGGCAGCGAATTTGAGGTGTGGGCGTATTGACGTCTGGCGGGACGAAGAAAGCCGGGTCACCTTATACCTTTGAAAGGTGCTGATTCAATCGGCTCGATGTTTGAGGCAATCCAGCGCACTAACATCGCAATTGGCTTCGAAAAAACGCGACGTTCACGGCCAGACCCGGTAAAAGCCACTGGAACAACCTCACCACTGATAGGACCTCTTCCAACGATGCATCGGATGTAGCCGCGTCACGCAGAGCGTCAGGGGTTATTCCGGACGCATTCGGCAGTGAGACAGCAAGGTCGATGGCCGCTTTATGGACACACTCCACTCTGGCAGCGTACCCGGTCTCGGACAATCGAGGTTTAAGATCGCTCCAGGCCAAGATGAAATAGCTGGGCCAGCGCGCAAAGGCGCGATAGTCGGTGTTGACGAAAGGCAGCCCGAGCACCTCGCGGAGCTCACCGTAGAGGGCCGCCAGATCGTCTGAGGCGTGATGCGTTTCCATCAGAGGCGGCTTGGGCATGGCCGGAATTGAAGACGTAACGTGGCAAAGATCTCCACCAACTCGCCATGGGTTTCCTTCCAGCAGCAGCCGCGCCAGCGTCGCCATCAGGACGTAAGGCATGTTGCCCGCGGAAAAGACTTCGTTGCAGGCGCGGATGTCGTCGATCTCCTCCACGCCATAGCCCTGCGAAATGAGTCGCGACACCAAGGGCGCAGGCTCCAAGGCTTCTGCCTCCCGCTCGGCGACTCCTCGCAGGGACCGGCAGGCCTTTTCAAACGCCTTGGTTCCGGTGATTGGCTCCATGGCCGACCAAAGGGTGTCATAGAACCGGGGGTAGTGCGCGAAGGCCATGGCAACCACACCCATCCAAGGGACGGCGAGGCCCTTCTTGGTGCGCTCGTAAACCGCCGCGCGCGCGCCGCTGACAGCGAATTCCGGGACTGGATGGATCGCGGGAATAGGGTCGGGCTTCCGCCGGGGGAGTTCAGCCATCGGCGTGGATTTCCTGCGGCAAACCTTCGCTCCATTTACGAAGCTCGTCGAGGAACCCCAGCGCACTGCGCCCGAACTCGGTGATCTCGTAGTGAACAGACACCGGGGCTGTATCCATAACCTCACGCCGGACCAGTCCCTGCGTTTCCAGTTGGCGCAGACGTTCGGTGATCATCTTCTTGGATGCGCCACCCACCATTCGAGCCAGATCGTTGAACCTGACCGGACCGTCCTTGAGATGCCACAGGATCGACCCGGTCCATTTTCCGCCGATGATCCTCATGCCCTTTTCGATCGCGCAAGGTTCAAAACAGGCTTCATAGACCTGCCGCCTTCCCTGGGCGTCGTCTTCGACTCTTGCACGCATCTGGTGCCCTCACTTCCAATTTTAAGGTTACCAAAAGTATACTGGTTGATTTCAGTTCCTTGCAATCGCAATTTCCCCTCGAACGGGCCGCGAGTCAAGTGGGGCCCGCCGAAACACAAAGGAACCGACCATGAGCAACATCCTGATTCTGAACGGGGCACAGCCCTATGAATTCGCACCCGGTAAGCTGAACGCCACACTGGTGGACCGCGCCCGCGCCTTCCTCGAGTCGCAAGGGCACACCGTGCGTGTGACCACCGTGGCCGAAGGCTACGACGCCAATGCCGAGGTCGAAAGCCACATCTGGGCCGACACGGTCATCATGCAATTCCCGATCAACTGGATGGGCGCGCCGTGGTCGTTCAAGAAATACATGGACGAGGTCTACACCGTCGGCATGGACGGCCGCCTGACCAACGGCGACGGCCGCAGCCCCGAGTCACCCAAGGAAAACTATGGCATGGGCGGCACGCTGACCGGCACCAAATACATGCTGTCAGTCACTTTCAACGCCCCGCGCGAGGCTTTTGACGACGCGTCAGAACCTTTCTTCCAGGGCGGAAGCGTAGACGATCTGCTGCGCCCGATGCACCTGAACGCCCGGTTCTTCGACATGACACCGCTGCCGAGTTTTGCCGCCTTCGATGTGATGAAGAACCCCGAAGTCGAGGCCGATTTCGCCCGGTTCGATACCCATCTGGGTGCCGTATTCGCGGAGGGCGAAAATGTCGCGGCCTGACATCGTTCTCTACACCGCGAACACGATGAACGGGTGGAAACCGCTCATCTTCCTGCACGAGGCCGAGATCGACTACGAGCTGGTCAATGTCGACTTCTCGAAGAAGGAACAGCACGCTCCCAACTACGTGAAGATGAATCCGAACGGCAAGATCCCGACGATCTGGGATCGGGCCGAGGGGCGCGCGATCTTTGAAAGCGGGGCAATCCTGTGGCACCTGGCCGAAAAATATGGGCGGTTCCTGTCCTCCGACCCGGTGGAGCGGTCCGAGACGCTGCAATGGCTGTTCTTTCAGGTCGGCCATATCGGACCGATCATGGGGCAGGCGATGTATTTTCAGCGCATTGCCAAACCCAATGGCGATGAGGTGCCTTTTGCCATCGACCGCTACGTGACCGAAAGCCGCCGCTTGCTGGAAGTGCTGGATATGCGGCTCAAGGGCCGCGATTGGCTGGTGGGCGGCGAGATGTCGATTGCCGATATCGCCACCTATCCTTGGGCGCGCAGCTATTTCTGGGCAACCGTGGATATAGAAGGCTTGCCCAACCTTCAGGCCTGGTTCGACCGGCTCGATGCGATGCCCAAAGTGCAGGAGGCTCTGCAATTGCCCGAGCCGCGTCCTTCGGCCTTCGGCAAGGGCGACATCGCGGCGGCGGCCAAAGCGAATGCCGCGCGTTTTTCTTCCAATGCAAAGAAGGATTGAATCATGCTGGATACTGACACAGTAGGCACCCCCTTTACTTATCACACCAAGGACACCGCTCCCGAAGCTTCGAAACCGCTGATTGATCAGACCGTGGCCGAATTCGGCGGTCTGATTAGCCTGCACGCTCTGTTTGCCGAAAGCCCTGTGACTTACGAGACCTATCAAAAGGCGTTCGACTTGTTCCTCAAGCACAGCTCGTTCACGTTGCTCGAGACGCAGGTGGTCTTCATGACCTCGAACTTCATCAATCGCTGCCATTACTGCATGGCCGGGCACACGATGATGATGAAACGGGCCAAGATGCCCGATGACGTCATCGACGATCTGCGCGAAGGCCGAACGCTGGCCGACCCCAAGCTGGCGGCTTTGCAAAGCTTTGCCCGAGAGTTGCTTGAGAAGCGCGGGCATATCGGCGACGACCGCCTGCAGGCTTTTCTGGATGCGGGCTATGACCGAAAGGCGGCGCTGGACGTGCTGACGGGACTGGCTGCCAAGCTGATCTCGAACTTCACCAATGCACTGGCCCACACGCGACTGGATCGCGGCATGGACAAATACGCCTGGGTGCATCCCGACGATCGTTAATCTCTTTTGCCCCGCCCCGGTTGGGGCGGGCCATCCAATAGCAGAAAGCCCCCCGGACATGGCCCTGAATGATCACCCGATGTGGCGGAAACCACAGCATCACCACGATCTTGAGAACACCCATGACCACGTTCACTGGGTCGAGTTGTTCTATGATCTGATCCATGTGGTGACGATCTTCCTTTTGGGGAACTACCTGTCGGATCATCTGGATCTGCACGGTTTTATTACCTTTGCAGGTGTTTTCATTGCCCTTTGGTATGCTTGGGGCGAGCTGAGCATCTTCAACTCCATCTATGTCAGCACCGATTTCTGGCACCGGATCATCATGTCACTGATGATCTGTACCGTTATGTTCATGGCCGCCGCGATCCCGGCCATCGATGGCAAAGGCTGGACGTTCTTTGCGCTGGGCTTCGCGGCCAATCGCCTGTTGATGGCCGCCCTGTATTTCCGAGCGCGTCGCACCAACGCCGCGAGCAAATCGTTCTGCAACGCACAGATTGGAAATTTTCTGATCTTTGCCGCGATTTTCGCGGCAACGGCATTCTTGCCCAAACCCCTAGCCTACTGGTTTTTTGCGGCGGCCATGGTGACCACCCAACTGGTCTATATGATTCCACGGATCAGCGTTCTGCGGTTTGATCGTTTTGCCCCGCGCCTTGGACACATGTCCGAGCGGTTTGCGTTGTTGACGCTGATCGTTCTGGGAGAGGGTTTTTTCAAGCTGGTCGTCACCTTGTCCGAGAAAGGTATATACAAGGTCACGCCCGACGTGCTGGTCAATTTCGTGATCGGCGGCGTGTCGATGTTCGTGATGTGCTGGATCTATTTCGACTTTGTCGGCAATGCCAAACCCAAGGACAACAAACCCGCAACCATTGTCATCTGGTGGCTGGCACATCTGGTGCTGATGCTCTGCGGGGTGATGGTGGGCGTGGCGCTTGCGGCTGAGGTCAAGGTCGGTTTCTGGGATCCATACCCGGTCAAATACGCCGCCATCGGTTGTTTCGGGTTGGCCGGATACATCGCCATGCTTTGGGTATTACGTCAGATCATCGAGGATCGCGTCGCGTCCAGATTTGGCCGAGGGGACGTGCGCCTGTTCGGAATCCTTTGCGCAATCGGCACTTACTTTGCGGTGCCCCATGTGCCGTCTCTGGTGGCTAACTTGCTTTGGGGCACAGCGCTGTTTTCGCAGATCGTAGTCCCGGTCAGCCGAGCCTGGATGACCTTCCGCAATGATTGAAGCCAGTCCCACACTACGGGCCCGGGTCTATTGGTGGCTCGAGCGGCCCGACCGAGACGCCGATGGCCCGCTGCTGCTGGAGATCGCGCTGATCGTACTCATTTCGCTGAATGTCGGTGCGGTGATCCTCGAGACGGTCGCGCCTATCTATGCGCGCTGGAAGCTTGCGTTCGACCTGTTCGAGACGGTGTCGCTTCTGGTGTTCACTGCCGAATACTTGGCTCGGTTGTGGGTGGCCCCCGAAAACCCTGAGGTTCGGTCGCGACGGGACTGGGCCACCAGCCCGCTGGCTGTCGTTGATCTACTGGCGATCCTACCGGCGGTGCTGGGGATGCTCTTTCCTCTGGATCTGCGAATTCTGCGCACGCTCAGGATGCTCCGCCTTCTTAAGCTCACCCGATATTCACCCGCATTGGGCATGTTGCTGGCGGTGTTCGAGGAAGAGGCCGGGGCCTTTCTGGCAGGTTTCTTCATCCTTGTTCTGATGCTGATCTTTGCCTCCAGCGGGGCCTGGCTGGCCGAACATGAGGCGCAACCAGATGCATTCGGCTCTATCCCTGCCGCAATGTGGTGGGCGGTGGCCACGCTGACGACCGTGGGCTATGGCGACGTGACGCCGGTGACGGTGGCAGGCAAGATCTTCGGCGCGATCATCACCATAGTGGGGATCGGTATGGCCGCGTTGCCTGCCGGGATCATTGCCAGCGGCCTGAACGACCAACTCCACCGCCGCCGTGCCAGCCTCGAAGCTCAGTTTCGCCTTGCGCTGGAGGATGGCACGATTTGTGCAGAGGAGCAGGCATCGATAGAAGCCCTGCGCAAGGAGTTGGGCCTGTCCCGTCGGGCAGCCAGCCACATTCACGAACAAGTTCGAACCGAAACTCAGGCGCGTCAGGGCGTGTGTCCAGCCTGCGGTCGGTCTCTTCAAGTTTCTAAATCTATGGAGTGAATAGATGAGCGCCTTTATCCCCCTTCGTGTAGACATCGTGTCTGATGTCGTCTGCCCCTGGTGCGTCATTGGCTATCACCAGTTGGCACATGCCGCCAATGCAACCGGAGTAGCCATTAACGTGCATTGGCACCCGTTCGAGTTGAACTCCAATATGGTGCAAGAAGGCGAAAACCTGCGCGAACATCTGGCCGCGAAATACGGCACCACGCTGGAAGGCTCGATCAAGGCGCGGGCGCGCCTGACCGAGATGGGCGCGGCACTTGGGTTCGAGTTCAACTATGCCGACGACATGCGGATGATGAACACCTTCCGCGCTCACCAACTGATTGACTGGGCTGAAGATCAGGGCCGTGCTCATGACATGAAACTGGCGCTGTTCGCGGCGTTCTTCACCCGGCGAGAAGATCTCAACAATGTGGATGTTCTCGCCGATGTCGCCGCCAGTATTGGTCTCGATCGCGACACGGCCTGTGCAATGCTGGAAAGTGGCGAGCGCGCTGAATCCGTACGAAAGAAAGAGCGGTTCTGGACGTCTCGCGGCGTTACCGGCGTGCCCGCGATGATCTTCACCCGCCAACATCTCGTCACCGGCGCGCAAGGCGAAGAGACCTATGCCAATATCCTGAATCAGCTGCAGCCAGCGCAAGCCGTCTGAGGGCAAGCACAAACCAAGGGAGGAGCTTCCATGTCAAAAGCACAAGTGATCCACAAGAAGGGTCCGCCCAGTTGCATGAACTGGGAAGACTGGCACGTACCTGATCCGGCACCGGGTGAAGTGCGCATGCGTCACACGGCGGTGGGTGTGAACTATGCCGACACCTATCACCGCGGCGGCATCTCTCATCCGTGGCCGGTGCCGAATGAACCGGTGGTGATCGGCTTTGAAGGCGTGGGCATTGTGGAAGGCGTGGGCGATGGCGTGACCGACTTCAAGACCGGGGATCGCGTTGCCTATGGCATCCCGCCCTTGGGCAGTTATTCCGAGGTGCGCAACTACCCCGCCGACAAACTATTGCACCTGCCCGATGGGCTGGACGACAAGCAGGTCGCCGCGCTGCTTATGAAAGGCATGACCGCGCATTACCTGCTACACCGCACCTATGCCGTGCAACCGGACGATACGATCCTTGTCCACGCGGCAGCGGGCGGCATGGGGTTGATCCTGTGCCAATGGGCCAAGGCGCTCGGAGCAACCGTGGTGGGTACGGTCTCGACTGAAGAGAAAGCCGAGGTCGCCCGCGCGGCAGGCTGTGATTACCCTGTCGTCCGCTCACAGCAAAGTTTTGTCGACGTCGTTCGGGACGTCACCGATGGCGAAGGCTGCGCCGTTGTTTATGAGGCGATCGGCAAAGACACGTTGCAGGACAGCCTGGACAGTTTGCGACTGATGGGCGTCTGCGCGGCCTATGGCCATGTGTCGGGTCCGCCCGATCCCATCGACGTGATCCAGGATTTAGGCCGCCGGGGGTCCCTGTTCATCACGCGCCCTGCGATCATGCATTACGTCGCCAAGCGTTCTGATCTGGAATGGACCGCACGCGATCTGTTCAAGGCCATCGGTGACGGCATTCTGGATGCCAACATCAACTACGAATACACGCTGAAGGACGCGGTCAAGGCACATGAGGCCATCGAATCCGGCAAGACCCTGGGTGCGACGGTGCTGATCCCATGAGCCTGTCCGGCATCAAGGCGCTGACCTTCGACACCGGTGGCACCGTGCTCGACTGGCACACCGGATTCCGCGAGGCATTCGCGGCGACCGGCGCGCGCCATGGGATCACCCGAGACTGGGGCGCGCTGACCAACAAGCTGCGACGCCGCAGCATGGAAGCCATGCTTGATCTCGGACGCGCCGGCCCGCCGGCCTATAATTTCGACGAGGCACATCGGTTCTGTCTGGACACGCTGCTCGCCGATGAGGGGTTGGACATCTTCGACGATACTGACCGCCGCGCGATCGCCTGGGGTGCGCCGCATAGCTTCACCGCCTGGCCGGATGTCCAACCCGGCCTGGCCGCCCTGCGAAACCGCTATATTGTGGCGTCCTTCACGCTCCTGTCCTACCGGCTGGTTATCGATAGCTCACGCAGGAGCGGTCTGATATGGGATGCGATTCTGTCCTGCGAAGGTTTAGGTGTCTACAAGCTCTTGCCTGAGTCCTACGCCCGTGCTGCCACCTTGCTGCAACTGGATCCTCCCGAATGCCTGATGGTCGCCTGCCATCCCTTCGACCTGGACGCCGCCCGTAATGTCGGGTTCCGGACAGCCTTTATCCGCCGCCCGGAGGAATGGGGCGAGACCGGTTCAGAGGTTGCGGGCGAAGGCGGTTATGATCTGGAGGTGGACAGTTTCACCGACCTCGCGATTCAACTGAGTGCTACCTGAAACTGACCCAATTTGCTGCGATCGGGACAAAGTATGCTGACATCGTTCGGCCAATGCAGGCTTTCCACGCCACCCGGATAGTGGCGCGGAAACCGTCCAGACGCTTCGAGGCTATCTTGGGAGTTTGATGAACTCCTTGTCATCGCCAACCGGCAGAGAGAACTTCCCGCTTTGCCAGTCTCTGATCACCCTGGCCTCTTTCTGCATCAGCAACAACTGCAAGAGCAAAGGGCCGCACCGTTGCGGTTAGCAGACCTTGGACCTCTTCGCAGCGAAAGTCCGCTTCCCGCCCTTTGTAGATGGGAACTATCGGCCCATTGCTGTTTTTCAGAGCAAATCTCCTTTTCGCGCTGAAACGCTTTCAAGACAGACATTCGAGAAGTGTCAGTACACTTACTCATGAGGACCTTTGGTGTGTTTGGCCCTTAATGAATGCTCTGGGCGCAGTAACTGTCCGAGACGAATAGAGCGTAACGAACAGAATTCTTCAGGAAGCCCTCTTCCCACACCCAAGTTCAAAACACGAAGTCGGCCTCGCTGTAGGCCAGTCCGGTTCCGACGTCGGCAAAAGCGACCCCTTTCAAGAGAATACTTTTTGTCCCAACCACGATCTTGGCTAAGCCGCCCTGATCCACAAGGTGATTGTCGAGCAGATCCTGGAAGTCGGTGATGGCACTTACCCCTTTCAGGTTCAGGACTTCCTTGTCGTTAGCACTGAAGCCAAAGACCGTGTCCTGACCAAAGCCGTCAGCGAAGACAAACACATCTCCACCGCCGCCGCCGGTCAGCTTGTCCCGGCCTGCCCCACCAAACAGCGTGTCCTGACCGTTGCCACCATTGAGCACATCCGCCTGGTTGCCACCGTACAGCTTGTCGTTGCCCGCCCCGCCAAGGATACGGTCAAAACCGTTGTCGCCCCGGAAGACATCGTTACCACCACCACCTTCGATAGTGTCGTTGCCCTTGCCACCCGAGACCGTATCGCGCCCCGCTTTCAGGCCTTCCGCATCGTCAACGTAGAGGTCATCGCCCTGGCCAAGAATGGCTGTGTCACGCCCCTTGCCGCCAACAACGTGGTCGGCCCCGACACCGCCATTGAGGCTGTCTGCACCATTGCCGCCCAGCAACGTATCTTTACCGTTGCCGCCATTCAGCGTGTCGTTGCCACCAAGGCCCGACAGGTGGTTGGCCTGGCCGTCCCCCGTAAGAACGTCGCCATGGGCCGACCCTTCGAAGGTCTCGACCTCGACAAAGACATCACCGGCCGCATCACCTGCGTTCTTTGTCGCATTTGCCAGGTTGAGAACAATACCGGCGGCGGCATCTGCATAAGACACCAGATCCTGCCCCTGCCCGCCATCCAGCGTATCCGCGCCGTCTCCTCCCAGCAGCAGATCGTCATCAGCTCCGCCCGCTAGCAGATCACCGCCATCGCCGCCGCGCAGGGTGTCTGCGCCGCTCCCGCCAAGAAGGTCGTCACGGCCACGTCCGCCCCCAATCTCGTCATCACCAAAACCACCCGAGAGATAATCATTGCCGTCGCCACCCAGCAAGCTGTCGGCGCCCCAGGCCCCATAGATCAGGTCGTCTCCCGCTGCCCCCACAGCCGTATCCTTGCCACTTCCGGCAAGGATCACGCCATTGACATCCGATATTGCAAGGTCGTCCGACGCCTTGGTGCCCTCGATGCGGTGGAAAGGTTGGCGCAGGGTAAAGGCCACCACGGAGAGGTTGTTGGCCAGGTTCGCCTCCGCATTGGGACCACGTGGTGTAAGGCTGAGCGAGACCTGCCCCGGCGTCGTGCCTGCCGCCACCTGCAATCGCAGCGTAACGCTCTGCCCCGCCGCCAGGCGATCGATCTCGAAGGTCTCGGGGTCAGTCCAAAGCCCATCGTGGAAGATCCTGACCAGTTCGGCATCGCCCTCGATCTGGCTTTGCAACGAGACGTTCAGCGCATCGCGGGAGCCATCGTTGCGCAACACGACATCAATTGTACCGGTCTGCCCGGTCACCAACGAGGTCTCAGCCTGCGTGGCGGTCAGCGAAAGATCAATCTCGCCCTGCACCGTCACCGGGGTATCGGCAAAGACAGTCACCGGCTCTGCCACCCCGTCGTGGACCACCGCATAGATCTGGTAGTCCCCTGCCAGCAACGCCGTCAGAAGGACCGGATCAAGCGCACCGTTTCCGGCTGCCGCATCCATCGTGCCGAGAAGAATACCAGCGCTCAGGTCCGACTGCGCGTCATGGCCGGTGCCGGCAATGGCGTAAAGCGCAACTGTGGCAACATCCGAATTGCCCTCATAGCTGTAGCTTGCATCAAGCCGCACCGACCCGGCATCCGGCGTCAGCCCGTCCAGCGAAAAGGCCACATCCTGCGTCGGCGTCCAGGCTTCGTATTCGACAAGACCCAGCCCAGTGGCATCGACCAGCTCGATCCCCCAAATCCCGGCTGATGGCGTGCTGATCTCTACCGAACGCGCGTAATCCGTCGTCATCTCGGTGAATATCTCGATCCCAAAAGCGGCAAAATCCGCCTCTTCGATCACCGTGCCATCCGGATGCACAACCCGCACCGCAGCCCCCGAAGACGCAACCTCCCATGACACCGTCATCTGAAGAAACGCACCCCCCGCAGCAACCTGCCACTGACCTGCGGGATCACTCTGACCTTCAGATGAAGACAGCGCTTCCCCATTGCCCGGGGTATAGTAGTCAGCCTTGCGACGGCCAATCTCGAGATCCAATTCGAACGTTTCGAGATCAAAGCGCAGCAGATAATCCACTTTGCGACCAGGGCGATCATACCCGACAACCACCTCTCCACTCAGCCCACCGCTGTCCCAGGGAGAGTCACTGGCCTCGACTCGCAGGAACACGGTCGAGGATGCATTAATGTCATTATCATTGATTTTGCGAAGGGTTTTGCCTGTCTCGGCACCCTTATTGTCATAGCCCAGAACAAACGCCTTCAGATCAGACCAGGTCATACTATAGGTCTGAGACGCATAGAAAAGTGTGCTCCAGTCGTTAAGCCCCTTGTAGCTAAAGTTTGCCAAAAGGTCGAAAGTGAACAGCCCGTTGAGAGCCGTCGCGCTGCCGTCCAGAGTTGCACTGAAACCCTGCCCCCAATCAACTGACAGCGCTGCATCAGCCTCGAGAAGCGCAAAGTCGCTACCACCCTGGCTCCAGTTGAACAGGTCGAACTCACCTGCCAGTTCAAAGGACGTCTTCGACACAGAGGCTGTGGCCTCAAAATGCGCAACGGCCCGGTTCATCCAGTAGCCCGTCACACTTCCGGAAAGGGTGACGTTTTCATCCTGTGCTGTGCTGGCGAGATTTCCCGCCCCAATCGTGCCGCCACTCAAAAAGACGCCATGGCTGACATGCAGACCCGAACCGGTCGCAGCAATACCCGCCGTAATGGCATCCAATTGAAGCTCATCACCGCCTGCCGTGTCAGCGGTCACATACTCCAACTCAGCCGACAGGGAGAACTTCCCAAACGAGATCGTTGCCCCGCCCTTGATATCCAACTCGCCATCGGTGTTGTCCAATTCAAGAAACGCACTTTCAAACCCAATGCCAAAAAGCTTGAAGTTCGAATAGACATCGGCACGCGCATTCACGACAATATCAGCATCGCCATCACCATCGCTATCGCGCACCTGAAGATAGCGGCTTTCCCCCTCGACCAACGTCGAGGGATCGACCCCTTTGCCGATGTCGATCACCAGTTCACCCACGTTGGCCAGCGACGCCGCAAATTGCCCCTGGAAGGTCAGAATATCATCAGAAAACGTACCGATGGTTCCGCTTTCATAGTCGATCGAGATATTCGAAGCCGAGACAGAAAACACATTCAAAAAGCTGACCGTGTAAGGCCCTTTCAAATCCAGCCCAAAGTCAAAAGCCGGTTGCAGCCCGTTGCTGTTCGACCAGATTTCGGCTTTGAAATCGCCTCCGATATTGAGTTTGTCGCTTATCGGGGACAGCCAGCCAATGAAGGATGTACGTGGGCTGAGAACAAGCGCGTTCTCCTCAAGGCGCAGGAATTTCTGGGACACTGTCGGTAGGGACAGCTCAACGCCCACAAGACCCAAATCAAAATCCGCACCACCAGCCCAAGCAATTTCGCCGGTTTCAAGATCGATAGAGAACGTCGACTTTAGAGGACCACCCAGAAACGAAGGCGTTTCCAAAACTGACGACAAATTGATCTGGGCATTTGTGACCTCTAGTTTGCCATCTCGCACCCGGTATTCTTCGGCATCGTTGATCGACATGATATAGGCGAGATTGTCATCCGTATTCTTGTGCCGGATCAACATGGCTCCCGAAGCCACAGGATCCCCACCGGACATGTCCCAGACTCCGGTCTCAAGGTTTAGAATGAAATCCTCCGTATCAAACGGCGCACCGCCGAAACCGTCCTGGATGGCGCCAATCCCCTGCCCATTGCCAGGCAGGATTGCGCCATCGTCGTCGATATTCACCAAGTCGGCGAGGATGATTTCTATCGGCTCCGACACGTTCTCGTCGAGTGTCTGGATTTCGAGTTCCGCGAAATCCGTTCCGGCATGGAACCGCACGTCAAGCTCGTGCGGGACAAGGTAATCAACACCCGCAATTGCCCCGTTCTCATCGCCCGCCGAAAGCCGAACAAGAACGCGTGTTTCTTCGCTCAGATCACCGGTTCGGTTGATCTCGAATTTGAGAACTCCACCCTCATCAACCATGGCGTTCTTGATCGAATAATAACGGGAAACCTCTTCCTGCGATTTCTGGTGCTCCGGCAATGCAATAAAGCTGAAGTCGGACAACTCAAGATTGCGGATCACGTTGTTTGAAAAAACAAGCGTCGTGCCGCTACCCAGATCGAGGAATCCTGTATCGTCAGCCTTGGCATCAGCCAATGATGCCGCCACACGCGAAGCGGAAAAATCCGCGACGATGATCTTGTCCTTGCCGGTTTCAAAATCAGAAAGCCTATCTACGCCGCCATAACGTTGGACGACGAACGTATCATTGCCACTGTCTCCGGACAGCGTGTCGTTGCCCGCGCCGCCCAAAAGCGTGTCGTCGCCGTCGCCGCCATACAGCCGGTCATGACCGTCACGGCCCTCCAGG
>NZ_JANDJO010000012.1 GCF_024331145.1 Shimia sp. CNT1-13L.2
GAGCTTTCTTTGCGGTTTCCCCCTTCGAATGCCAGATGGGAGACAGGCAATCACGGATATCGAGTTGATTGATCTCGGCGACTGGGATGTGTCCCAGTCTAGGCAGGACATGAAGCTCCAGAGGGCTGAACCATCTACCGGCTTTTCCATCCCCTTTTAGTTCCGCTTGCCGGGCCTGAAAGGCGTCCTTTGCTACATCTCGAAACAGGTGCAGGTTGCGCTGGGCTTCGAGCCGTCGTTTCTGACGCTCTCGAATAGGATCCAGTCCGTTTCGCAGTTCGAGTCTTGCGGCCTCGGCTCTGGTGCGAGCTTCTGACAAGGAAACATCGGGCCACCGCCCAAGGCCCATCTCACGGCGTTTGCCGTGCACGGTTACTCTCAGGAACCATTTGCCGTTCTTGGCGTCAGATTTTGCCAGCCACAGCCCCGCACCGTCACAGTATTTGCCAGCATCCAGCGCTGCCGCGGTTCGTGCATTCAGTCGATTGGTTGCCAATAAAGCAGCCTCACTAGTCCACCCCTCAGTCCACCTTTTGCTATAGTATTGATTGAGGCATGTCGAGACTGCATGATCCTCACTGGTGTGAAAAAGATCAATAACTTCAATTGTCTTGGTAGAGATTGAGGTAAGGCGAGTTTGAAAGATATGGGGCTTCAGGGCCGTGTGGGGGCACCATTTTTACCTGCCCGTAATAGGTTTTGTTGCTGTCGATCATCGAGATCGAGCGAGATGTAAGTTCGGCATGGGGATAGAGCATCTTGAACACGTGCTGTTGGACGCGCTGGTGAGCGCTTTCGACGCGGGAGACTTTGGCATTTTGGCCCCCTTTACGCCATTCCTACAGGCACTTGATTGGGGCGCATGTCGTCAGGGCGCGACATCAGGATTTCGGTCAGGTCGGCCTTCATCGAGGCGTAGTCAGGGTCATCATATACATTGCGAAGCTCGTGTGGATCGATCTCCAGATCATACATCTCACCGGCACCTGACTGCAGGTCCACAGTGAGTTTGGCAGTCTTGCTGCGCACTGTACGCAGGGATAATCCGACGCCCACGCGACCAGGGAGCAGTTCCCATTCACTCAACGCGGCGTCGCGTGTACCGTCCCCCGAGATGACGTCGCGCATGGACTGGCCATGAATATCCATCAGGCTGTCCGCCCCGGCCCAATCCATAAATGTTGCGCCCAGATCAAGGGTCGAAAGCGGTTCATGGCTGACCTTGCCGGCGGGTACATCTGGGCCCTTCACGATGGCGCGGACATTCAAGAGCCCCTCAAACGGCATTGGCCCTTTCAGAACCAAGCCGTGATCGCCCAGCCAGTCGCCGTGGTCGGCGGTGTAAACGATGTAGGTGTTGTCCGCCAAACCTTGGGTTTCCAGCTCTGCTATAATGCGGCCGACCGAGTGGTCAATCAGGGACAGCTGCCCATATGTATTTGCGATGACCTCGCGCAATTGTTCGTCCGGTATTTCCGGGTATCGAGAGTAGCTGGTCCTTACTTCGGCGCCAGCACCCTCGATCTTGGTTTCGACAGCGGCCTGGTGCCACCACGGACGCCCTTCGAAATCGCGTCTGCGGTGCTCGGGTAGATCGACATCTTCGGGACGATGCAACGATGCCCAGGGTTCGGGGCAGTCAAACGGGTGATGCGGATCGGGGAATGAGACCCACATGCAAAACGGCTCTTCGTGCTCCTGCTTGAGGAAGTCTATTGCCCTGTCGGCGATCCAGGTCGAGTTGTGATAGGCCACCGGCAATTTCGACGACCAGACCTGCGGCGCATCCTTGTGCCCGTGGTGGCTTTCCCAGAGTAGCTTGTTCTTCTGATCTCCCCGACCATCTGCGTAATACCATTCTTCATAGGCCAACCCGGCAGGAGGTTTCTCGGGGAGCCACCAGTTGTGGCCAATGTGGACGAGCTCGGCATGATCGAACCCCATGTAAGGCCCGCGCCACCCTTCTGGCACCTTGGCCGATCCGGGAATGGACTCGACCGTGTTGCTATCACCAAAGGTGTGATAGGTCGCGAAATGCGCCTTGCCGATCTTTGCAGTGTGATAGCCCGCCGCAGAAAGTGAAGCCGCAAAGCCCTTTTCACCCAATTCGGGATCCAGATCGATACCGTTGTCGTGAACGCCATGGGTGCGCGGCAAGAGGCCCGTTAGGATGGAGGCCCGGGCAGGCTGGCACACCACACAAGGCGTCACGACCGTTTCCAAGCTGGTACCTTCGGCGGCAAGCATGTCCAGATGCGGCGTGTAGACATTGCGCCCGCGAAACCCATAGCAATCTCCGCGCTGTTGGTCGGACGTGATGAACAGAATATTCGGGCGTGTCATGTCTTGTCTGCCTTTGGTTTGCGGAGAGATAGAAAAATCACGGTGAAGGCACATAGGATGAATGTGGCAGCGATCGGGCTCTTGAGAAGGAACCACGGATCACCACCGGTTGCGGAAAACGCCTGTCTGGCAGTGTCTTCGATACGTCCGCCGAGGACGAACCCAATGACGAACGGGAGCGGAGAGATTCCGAAGCGCATCATGAAATAGCCAAGGATACCAAACCCGAAGGCAAACCAGATCGCGCTCATCGAGGTTTCCTGAACATAGAGGGACGCAAGCGTCAGCAGCAGGACTACGGGCAAGAGATACTGTTTCGGGACACGGATAAGGGCTCCCATCGACCGCATGAACACCCCGCCAACTGTCCAGTTCAGGAGATTGGCCAGGATCATCGTCGTGAAAAGCCCGAAGGCAATCACGAGTTCAGGGTTCAGGTCGGATGAAAACTTGAAGACCGCAGGTCCCGGATTGAATCCGCCGATGGATTCTGCGGCGAGTATCAGGAAGACTGCGGCCGTATTGCCGGGAATGCCAAGCGACAAGACCGGAATAAGGTTAGCGCCGGATACAGAGGAGTTAGCGGCTTCGGTTGCGGCGATGCCTTCGGGCGCCCCCTGTCCAAATTCAGGGTCCTGCGGCCTTTTCTTCTTGGCGTGAATGCGTTTGCCCGCGGCGTATCCGATTGTTGCGGCAAGCGTTGACCCGACCCCGGGAAGTGCCCCGATGGTGGTACCGATAACGGCTGATCTACCAATGTACGGGAAGATGCGTCGGATATCGGACCAGTGAAGGCGCTGGTCCCCTTCGTCCCGGGCGGCCTTGATCGCGCCTGTTCGACGGCTCTGGCTCCACAGGCTTTCCAACTCGCCAAAGATTGCACCGATCACGAGCACGCCAATTACGGCTGCGGTGATTGGTATCCCGTCGGACAAGGCTTTGCTGCCAAAACTGAGGCGCGGATAAAAGTCTTCTCCGGTTCCAATATAGACAGCCAGCAAGCCAAGTCCGCAGCTGAGCAGGCCCTTTGCGGCGGATCCGCCGACAACCGCAGCGATAAAGCTGAGAGACAGTATCAAAAGGGCCGTCTTTTCGGGGAGGTCCAGATAGGCTTCGACCAGAATTGCAAGGAATGGCGCACAGACAATCAGAACGATGTCAGAGAACGTGTCCCCCGCGACAGATGAGAAATGTGAAACCTTGAGCGCCTTTCGAGCTTTCCCCGCTTGCGCCATCGGATAACCGTCCAGCGTTGTCATATAGGCGTCGGGCGTGCCGGGCGTGTTGAACAGGATCGCGGGAACTGCACCACCGACTGTGGATCCTTTCATGACGCCAATCAGAAACCCCATCACGGGCAGGAGCGCGTCCGAATTGAAGCCAAAGATAGAGATGAGGATGGGCAGGGAAATCGCCATCGCGATCACCCCGCCCAAACCGGGCGTGGCCCCGACAATGATGCCCAGCACCAGACCGAACGCGACCATCATCACGGTGATCGAGATTGAAACACCTAGCAGAGAGAATGCCTCGGGCCCCTGAAAAACCGCAAGTATGCCGAGCCAGATGTATTCGATGGTGCCCAAATCAGTCATCAGACATCCCCATTTGGTGGTAGCAACACGTCGTCAAATGGCAGGTCATACATGGCGATGATCGCGACCACCGCCACAAGTGCGATCCACAATGCACGCCAGGTTACGCGCTGTTCGACAAACGAAACGATGCAGAAAATCATCGTGCCGCCTCCCAGGACAAAACCGATGTATTTCCAGGGAGCCGTATCGCGCAGAAGCCTGTACTCACCGTCCCCGAACATGCTTGCCGCGATGGGGCCCGCCCATCTCATCAGAAGAATGCCCACGATACCAATTGTCGAAATCGTCCCGATAAAGGCCAGATTGTAGCGTGTCGGGCGATAGTCAGACGCCTGGCGTTCGAACAGGAGCATTAAACCCGCAATCAGGATGAAACCCGCGGCCAGCGTCGGTGCAAGACTGTCACCGGCGATATAGCGCCCGCGTTTGCGCTCAACCAACCAGGTCTCGGTGTCGAGTGGTATCCAGATAAAGGCAAGGATCAAAGCGAATGCAATGCATCCCACACCCAGTGCCGTGCTGGCAGAGAGTTTACGCATGTCTGTCTCGCTTGCTGGTAGAAGCTCGCGGGCGGCGGCAACCGCCGCCCTGATTGCCAGTGCGCCGTTTTATTCGGCTGCGGCTGCAATGAGAGCGCCCGAGGAGTCAAAGTCCTGCTGAAGCGCGGCATCCAGCGCATCTCCCGAGATAACAACGGGGCCGCCAAAGCCTTTGGTGATAAACGCGTTGGCCTTGCCACCTTCGGTGTTCACAACTTTTGCGATTGCAGCAGCAATGGCATCACGCGCAGCAGGGTCCATGTTCGGCGGACCAGCAAACAGGAAAGCTGTTTCATTGACATAGTCGACGCCAAATTCTGACAGCATTGGCGCATCTGGTGAGTTCTTGAGCGGTTCACTGCGTGCGGATGCCAGTTCAACCATATCGCCTGCAGCAACCGCCTTGGCCTGGATGCCGGCACCAAAGCCGATGTCCATGTCACCTGCATTCAGGCCGTTCATGACCGCCTTGCCGCCTTTCACGGAGATGATGTTAAAATCAACGCCGTTTTCTTTGCCGGTGATATACGCAAGGTCGCCCAGCATACCCGTCATCACGCCAAAGCGGATATCCTCTCCGGCTTTCGCAGCCTCAATAACGTCGCCAAAGGTTTTCCATCCCTTGGAGGCCAATGCAACGATTGCCATCTGCGTGCCGGCCGTAGTGGTGATCGCGGTCACATCGGTGGGCTTGCCTGCTTTGGCCGAGGCCATGTTGTATCCGAGTGTTTCGGTTACGATCATTCCGATAACCGTACCGTCTGCTGCGCCATCCTTGAGCGCATTCACGGCGTTCAGACCGCCTTTGCCAGTGACTTGCTCGGGGATGATCTTCCATCCGTGAGTCGCCTCTAGTTCTTCAGCGATCAGGCGGGCCTGTGTGTCTGCCCCTCCGCCAGCGGCGAAAGCGATGATCATTTTGATGGGGCCGGGCGGGGTCCAGTCTGCAGCAATGGCAGCGGTGGATGTGCTTAGTGCCGTTGCTGCCACGGCCGCGAGTTTGAGTAACTTCTTCATGCTTTCCTCCCTGAAGCGCAAATTGGTTGACGCCTGTTTTCGATCAATAAGGTGGAAAAGTCAACAATCAAGTTGACATTTCCACCAAGTGGACAATAAAACCCTTTAGAAGAGGAGGCGAAAGAATGACTAATTCGCGAGACAGTGCGATCGATTTGGGTTTGCTTCTGCCCTTTCAGATCTCCCAACTTAACTCTGCGCTCAACGCGCAAGCGAAGGTGATCATCTCTCGTTATGGCGACCTGAATCTCGCACAGTGGCGGATTGTTCGGGTGATTGCCCTGGGGATCGAAAACACGACGACACCCGTGCGCAAAGCCACAGGTATCGACAAGAGTCAGTTCAGCAAGATGCTGAGCGTGTTGGAAAAAAAAGGCTATGTCGTGCTGCATCCCTTTGAGAGTGACAAGCGTCAGCATGTTATCGAGCTGACCCAGAAAGCACGCGACGCGCATGAACGGCTTGGCCCGGTGCTGGATGCACGGCAGCAGCACCTCATTGCCACGCTTAGCGAAGAAGAACTGGCCGTGATTTACAAGGCAATCCGGGTCATGGCGGATGCCGCTACAAAGACGGACTTCGCCGATCCCAAACCCATCCGGAAAGAAGAGTAAGCCATGAAAAAAACGCCCAACCTTCTCGTCATACTTTCGGATCAACACCAGGCTCGTGCCATGTCCTGTGCGGATCATGCGGTGGTGCAGACACCGCATCTGGATGAACTGGCGGCACGAGGCACGCGCTTTACAAACGCTTATACGCCGTCTCCGATTTGTGTTCCTGCCCGCGCGGCATTTGCAACAGGTCGCCAAGTGCACGACATTCGAAATTGGGACAACGCGATGCCCTACAAGGGAACGCCGCGCGGCTGGGGGCATGCCTTGCAGGACAAGGGTATTCGCGTCGAATCCATCGGCAAGCTTCACTACCGAACGGCAGAAGACGATAGTGGCTTTGATGTGCAGCACATCCCGATGCATGTCGCGGATGGCGTTGGTATGGTCTGGGGGTCGATCCGCCGCGAGGACGAACGCGTCTATAACAAGCACGTGCGGATGATGGGCGACAGGATCGGACCCGGCGAAAGCAGCTACACGAAATACGATCGCAGCGTCACGGACATGACCTGTGACTGGTTGTCGAAGGCCCAAGACAGCGCCGCGCCCTGGTGCCTCTATGTCGGGCTTGTCGCGCCGCACCACCCGCTGATCTCGCCTCAGGAGTTCTTTGACCTCTATCCATTGGACAAGCTTCCACCAGACAAGCTGCGGCTCAAGGATGGCTATATACGTCACCCCTGGCTGGACAAGATGGCGGATGCGATGGTCGGAGAGGATGGATGGAAGGATGAGGAAGAGAGACGCGTCGCAATCGCCTCTTACTATGGCCTGACCAGCTACATGGACCATAATGTTGGCCGGATCGTCGCTGCGCTGAAAGACAGCGGACAGTTCGACAATACAACGATCATCTATTCCAGCGATCACGGCGAAAACCTTGGCGTTCGCGACCTGTGGGGCAAGATGAACATGTATGAGGAATCCGCCGCGATCCCGTTGATTGTTGCACCTGCGCCCGATCTGGGTGTCGATCCCCGACCAACCAGTCACACGACAACAAGCCTGTTGGACATCTCGGAGACAATCATCGACCACTTTGATGCCGAGCTTCCGGGAGAGAGGCCCGGGAAATCGCTCTACGACATTGCCGCGTCAGAAGACGACACCGATCGTGCCGTGTTCAGCGAATACCACGCGATCGGCGCGGTGTCTGGCGAGTTCATGCTGCGTAAGGGCGATCTGAAACTGATCGAATATGTCGGCTTTGAGCCTGAGCTGTTCAATCTGGCCGAGGACCCCGAGGAGCTGATCAACCAGGCGCAGAATCCGGCTTATGCGGGCGAGCTTGCCCGAATGCAGGCAGAGCTTCGCAAGATTTGCGATCCGGACGCTGTCAACACGGAAGCCTTCGAAGATCAGGACGCAATGATTGAATCCTATGGCGGCAAAGAGGCTGCGTCGAAACTGGGTGCGCCATCCGCAACGCCACCGCCCGCCACCTGAGCGGCTTCTGGGAAAAATCAAAACGAGGATCTGCCATGACGCAGGATACTATTTCTTTGGCTTTGTCTGAACTGCGCGACCTTCTGGGGGACCGTTTGTCCACGGGCCAATCAGTGTGCGAAATCCATGGTCGTGACGAGGCCTATTCGGAACCAGCATTACCTGATGCTGTAGTCTTCCCTGAAAGCACGCAGGAAGTTTCGGCGATCATGAAGATATGCTCGGCACATAAAGTACCCGTTGTTCCCTTTGGCATCGGGACTTCCTTGGAGGGGCATGTGATCCCGATCCATGGCGGCATCAGTGTTGACACAAACCGGATGAACAAAGTTCTGGAAGTTCACGAGAGCGATCTGGACGCGGTTGTGCAACCGGGCGTCACACGCACACAACTGAACGACGAACTTCGTGCAACGGGACTAATGTTCACGGTCGATCCGGGCGCGGACGCCACGCTGGGCGGCATGGCCTCGACCCGCGCGTCAGGGACCAATACCGTTCGTTATGGCACCATGCGTGAAAACGTTTTGTCACTCGAGGTCGTTTTGCCGGATGGCAGGGTTGTCAACACGGGGTCGCGCGCCCGTAAATCCTCGGCCGGATATGACCTGACCCACCTTTTTGTTGGGGCCGAGGGGACCTTGGGCATCATCACCGAATTGACAGTGCGACTGTTCGGGAGGCCGGATACCGAGCTTTCGGCCACCTGTGCGTTTGAAACCATTGATGATGCTGTGAACACGGTGATCATGGCCATTCAAATGGGACTGCCCATGGCCAGGATCGAGCTTTTGGATGACGTGCAGATGAGGGGCATGAACATCTTCAACCCCGACCTGAACCTGCCCGAAAAACCGCATCTGTTTCTCGAGTTTCACGGATCCGAAGCGGGTGTCAAAGAACAGGTTGAGCTGTTTGAAAGCGTGGCAGAAGAATTTGGAGTCTCGGGTTTTGACTGGGCCACGAAGCTGGAAGATCGTGAGCGGCTTTGGCAGGCACGTCACAATGCCTATTACGCGGGCAAGTCGCTTCGAAAAGGCTGCGAGGGCGTCGTCACGGATTGCTGCGTTCCGATATCGGCTCTGGCCGATTGTATCGCGCGCACCAAGGAATTGATCGCCGAGTCCAACCTGATCGCTCCGATCGTGGGGCATGTTGGCGACGGTAACTATCATCTTCTTATCCTGATTGATCCAGAAAATGCCGACGAAATGGCGCGGGCCAAGCAACTGGCGTCCGATGTAAACCGGACAGCGTTGTCCTTTGGGGGCACGGTGACGGGCGAACACGGCGTCGGAACCGGCAAGAAGAAATACATGGCGGAGGAACACGGAACGGCCTACCTGCTTATGGCGCAGTTGAAGCAGTCTATTGATCCGCTGAACATCATGAACCCGGGAAAGCTGGTTTCGGTTAACTGACCGGAAACACCGCGTGCTCCGCCAAATAGAACCGTCATCCGCATGAAAGACCTCAAGTCCAGAACCTTGCAATTGACACTGGTTCTTGTGCCAGCGTTGGCCGGGGCTTTTGCGGCGCTTGCGATGGGGTGGCCAATTCCCTTCCTTCTTGGAAGCCTTGTGGCAACAGCGATCCTTGCGCTGACATTCGCCGCGCGCACGGGCTATCCGGTGTTCTTTCCCAAAACCCTACGCGAGGTATTCATTGCCGTGATTGGCACGATGATTGGCGCGACCTTCACGCCTGACGTGCTGTCCATGGCGCCGACACTTGCCGTTACCCTGTGTGCGATGGTGGGTTTTGTCGTTCTGGCGCAGGCGTCGAACTATGTCATTTTTCATCATCTGGGTGGCTATGACCGGCCAACCTCGTTCTATGCAGCCATGCCGGGTGGGCTGATCGAAGCAGTGGAAATGGGGACGAAAGCGGGCGGAGATGTCGAAACACTGAGCATCCAGCATTTCGTGCGTATCGTGCTGGTGATCCTGATTGTTCCACTGCTTTTCCTGGTGGTGACCGGAGAAGCCGTGGGGAGTGCAGCGAGTCAGGCACTTGAAAGGGGGCCATCTGACTGGAACGATTGGCTGATGGTGGCGGCAATTGCCCCCGCTGGCCTTTGGATCGGCAAAGCCTCACGATTGCCGGCGGCCCCTTTGCTTGGGCCGTTGGTACTGACGGCAATTCTGCAATCATCGGGTGGTATCGATCTGGACGGGCCTCCGGCACTTCTCAACCTTGCCCAGCTAATCGTCGGCGCAAGCCTTGGCGCACAGTTTGCCAAGACAACCCCACGAAGACTGGTGTCCGCCGTCGCTCTTGGTTTTGTATCGGTCATGGTGACGCTTGCCATAGCATCGGCGTTTTCATTGATGCTGGGACAGTTCCTTTCAATGTCTTTCCAGACATTGCTGATCAGTTTTGCGCCTGGCGGGGTCACCGAGATGAGCCTTGTTGCGCTCAGCCTCGGGGTCAGTCCGGTTCTTGTCTCGACCCATCATCTCTTTCGCATTTTGTTCACCGTGGGCCTGGCCGGTTTGCTGTTCAAGCGGTTTGGAAATAGCCGGCCAGAACCCTAGGTCCAGCCAGACATGTAGGTGCAAGAAACAGGAGCCGTGGGCTCATTAACAATTGCGACGAAAGGAATGACGCACTGACGATTGTGTCTGCGCCGTGTCGATGGTTGGTTTCAACAAACAAATTGGAAATATGTTCGGAACAGTTTTAAGTTCGTCAAAATGACAAAGGAAATATCGCATCAATAAGTTTGACCCCAAGACGCTCTCAGCAGCTCATCAAGACGTGGTCGAAACCACCCGTCGATGGCTTGAACAAATGGTAGTAGGCCTAAATCTATGTCCATTTTCGTCGAGCGTCATAGCCCGAAACCAAGTCCACTACGCTGTCTGTGATGGCACTGCCGACGCAGAACTACAGCAATTCTATCTGACTGAATTGCAACGCCTGCTTGAGACGAACGAAAACGATTTGGCCACGAGCTTGCTCATGTTTACCCAAAGTCTTGAAGACTTCGGAGATTTCCTCGACGTACTCGACTGGTTTCAGCAGTTGTTGGAGCAAGCTGAACTAACAGCAGATGTGCAATTGGCGTCATTTCATCCTCAATATCAATTTGAGGGTGTGCCCGCGGACGATCTTGGCCACTATACCAATCGCTCGCCCTTTCCAACCATACATCTTCTGCGTCAAGATCAGATGAGCAAAGTTCTCGCTCATGTTTCGGATCCCGAGAAGATCTATTTGGACAATATAGAAACACTGAAGAAGCTTGGTCGCCGCCAGGTCGAAGCTCTCTGCCCCTGGGGTACATAGAAACGGCTTGCGTTGCCTTGTAGCCGCTTCTGCCGTCAGTTTTTCTGGTTCAAAGGCGGCTTGAGCGAAGCGAGGGCTTTTTTTCAGTTTTGGGAAAGGTCGCGTGACATCCATCAGGTCCCATGAAATGCGGCAGGATGAAAGGAAGCGTAAGCCTTAGATAAGTTGAATCGCGGCATTCGATTTCGATGACCATATTAGCCTGCCTGCTGCCGCCATCAGACGTGTGATCAACCCTTTAGGGCAGGGATCACGTTGTGGCGTTGTCGTATGGCTGTTGAAGGCCGTAAGTGCGTAGTCCATGTCCTGCCATTGCAAGTATGGCAGGGGTTCACGAAGCTGTGTCTTTGGGTTTGGAGCGTGTCTTCTGTATTGTGGCCCTACAACGTTGATGGATCACCATGTTTGTATGCCTGGTGTTCGATCTTTCGACCTGAATGACCCGAATGGAGCGTTTGTCATGACCACAGATCGGATTACGCGCCGCAGGTTTGTGACCACGGGGATCGCCGCAGTTTCGGGCGTCGTGTCCGGCATCGCGGTGCCTGCGCGGGCGTCGGGGCTCAGGCCGACGCGCTCGATGCGGGGAGGCGCCAATAACTACATGGCTGGCGCGCCAATCGTTGACCGGATCGGCGGTGGAGGGTTCTGGATGTCGGGGACCGTGCGACGCGCGGGCGACGGTATGCCTCTTGCGGGTCAGCGCATCCAGATCTGGGCGCATACGACGGAGGGGTATGAACGCGACTGGCACAGTCACGGGGCGACGCTTACCGATGCGAATGGGGTGTTCCGGCTGGAGATGCCGCAGATCGTTCCGGCCTTTGGTCAGCCGCATGGGCACCTTGCCTATGACAGTGGTGACTTCAAAACGGTTTTCCTGCGCCCGGTCATGTCGAGTTCGAAAGATACCAGTCTGGAAGCCCATTTCGTTCTGGAACCTGCCTGAACGGGGCGACTGGAACATATGCGCGACCGAGTGAACAGCTGGCTGATCTGGTTTTTGTTGATCGCGGTGATGACGGTTCCGATGGCGGCAGCAGCGGCAAGCCCGTTGTTGGCGTGGCGAAGTGCTGTCTATATCCTCGCCGGATTTGCCGGGATTTTCGCGATGGTGCTGATGCTGGTGCAGCCGATGCTGGCCACGAACCAATTGCCGGGCTTCGCGGGCGCGCGCGGAAGGCGCGTGCATCGCTGGATCGGATTTGGGGTAATCATCGCTGTCGCCGTCCATGTGATCGCGCTCTGGATAACCAGCCCGCCTGATGTCGTTGATGCCTTGCTCTTCAGGTCTCCTACGCCGTTCTCTGCCTGGGGCGTGATCGGCATGTGGGCTTTGTTTCTGACCGGAGCGGTGGCTGCCGTTCGCCGCAGGGCCCGACTATCGCCGCGGACGTGGAGGCGCATTCACCTGCCTTTGACGACAGGTGTCGTGTGCGTCAGCATCGTTCACGCGATGTTGATCGAGGGGGCAATGGAGATCGTCACGAAATCGGCGCTTTGCCTGTTTGTTCTGGTGGCAACTGCCAAGGCCCTGAAAGACCTGCGTGCGTGGACCATTTGGCGTTGATTGGGCGGATCAAGCTGATTTTCTGGTATTCAGGCGTTACAGGTCAGCAGTTGCTTCGGAGACCGCCTTGCTTTCTCTGGCTATTGTCACCGAAGCAAACACCGGCTCGCTGAACGTGGGGCAGGATGGGGTTTGGTCCGGTGAACCGTTGCTGTGTTAAGGTGAAGATTGAAATACGAAATGCGCTGCGGCATTGTGCGGCGCATGGACTTTCTGGACTTCGGACATAACCAATGGCTGGTGGCGATCTCTTTTGTCGTCGCCTTGGTTGCGGGCGCGACGGGATTGTCCCTGACGCGGGACCTGTCCGAAAAGTCGCTCTCGCAGCGCAGGCTGGCTGTTGCGCTTGGCGCCATTGCGTTGGGTGGCGGGATCTGGTCGATGCATTTTGTTGCGATGCTGGGGCTGAAGCTGCCGATCCTGTTTTACTATGACGCCGCGATCACGCTGGCTTCGGCGCTTATCGCGATCCTCATGGTTGCCCTGGCGCTTGTGCTTTTGCATTTCACCGAGCGTTCCAGAGAGATCATCATTGCGGCCGGCGCGATTGTCGGCTCTGGCATTCTGGCGATGCATTATGTCGGCATGGCCGGCATGCAGCTGTGCAAACCCGTCTATACCCTGCCGGGGGTTCTCGGGTCGTCGGTTCTGGCAATCGTTTTGTGCATTCTGGCCATCGGCATTGCCTATAACGAGCGGTCTAACAGGACCATTGTGATCGGGACCGTGTGTTTCGGTGTCGCCGTCTTTTCGGTGCATTTTCTGGCCATGGCGGGCACTAATTTTGTGGCTCTGGACAACATCCGCGAGTTTGGCCCGGTCATCAGCAACGAAGTCATGGCAGTTGGGGTGATCCTGTCGAGCTTTGTTATCTTCGGTGCGTTCCTTTGGGTTGGAACAACCTATCTGGTGCCTGCGAATGTCCCGACGACGGAGGCGGAGGGTTCCGAAAACGCGGCCGTGCCGGAACAGCCAGCCGCTACCCTGCGCATCCCCTGTGAACGGGACGGCGGCAAGGTCTTTGTTGCTGCGCCGGACGTGGTGTTTGTGCGGGCTGACGGTCACTATACTCAGGTCTATACCCTCACCGAGAAATACTTCTGCGTCTGGCCGATTACCGAAGCCGTGAAGCGGCTCGAGCCGACCGGCTTTTTGCGTGTTCATCGCAGCTATATCGTGAATCCCCGGCGTGTCGTCGGGTTCGAACGGACCAAGGACAAGGGCCAGTGCACCTTTGGTGAGGCCGATCTTCCCCCTGTGCCGGTCAGCCGGTCGAACCTGAAAGCCGCGCTGACCGCCTTTGGCTAGCATTTCGCGCTAGCTCTCCGCGCAACTCGTGCAGCCTCAGGCGCATTTCGTGCAAAATGTACGAAAACAAAGTGTTTTTTCGGGCCATAGACCACGCGTCGCGCCAGCCTTCCTGGAAGCCAGAACAATTGCTGAAGGGAGGAGAGGCAATGATTCCAGCTGCCTTTGAATACTATCGTCCAAAGGATTTGGAGGGCGCACTGTCCGTTCTTGAAGAACATGGAGACGACGCACGTGTGCTTGCAGGCGGTCACAGCCTGATCCCCATGATGAAACTGCGCATGGCCGAGGTGCCGCACCTGATCGACCTTCAGGATGTTGACGGGCTGAGCGGGATTTCCATCGAGGGAAACACCATTCGCATCGGTGCGATGACAACGCAGCATGACATCATCAATGATGTGCAGTTGGCATCGGCCGCGCCGATCATGCGCGAGGCATCGTTGCAGATCGCAGACCCGCAGGTGCGTTACATGGGCACCGTTGGTGGCAACGTCGCCAATGGCGATCCGGGAAACGACATGCCCGGCCTGATGCAATGCCTGGATGCGACCTTTACCCTGGTTGGTCCCGAGGGCGAGCGCGAGGTTGCGGCCCGCGACTTCTATGAAGCAGCCTATATGACGGATCGGGAAGATGATGAAATCCTGACCGCTGTATCATTTGAAGCCCCGTCAGGCGGCTACGCCTACGAAAAGCAAAAGCGCAAGATTGGCGACTATGCGACGGCGGCGGCTGCGGTGCTGCTCACCAAGGAGGGGGGCACGTGCACGGCCGCGTCCATTGCCATGACCAACCTCAGCGATACGCCGGTTCACTCGGACGCGGCAGGTGCGGCCCTTGTAGGGACGTCGCTGGATGATGCGGCCGTCAAGGCAGCGGTGGATGCCATGCTGGGCGATATCGACCCGACGCAGGACAACCGCGGCCCCATCGAATTCAAACGTCATGCAGCGGCGGTCATCCTGCGCCGCGCGATCGAAAACGCCTGGGCCAGGGCCTGAGGAGAGAGATCATGTCAAACAAGAAACACATCACGTTGACCGTAAATGGCGAGGAGCAGGAATTCCTGGCCGAACCTCGTGAACTGCTTATCCACACGCTGCGCGAACGGCTGCGCAAGACTGGCCCGCACATCGGGTGCGAAACTTCGCACTGCGGTGCCTGTACCGTGACGATGAACGGCAAGTCTGTGAAATCCTGTACCGTCTTCGTGGCACAGGCGGATGGCGCCGAGATCACCACCATCGAGGGGCTTGGCAATCCAGACAGCCTTCACGTGCTGCAGGAAGCCTTTAAGGAACATCACGGCTTGCAGTGCGGCTTTTGCACGCCGGGGATGATCACCCGTGCCTCCAAGCTGCTCGAGGAAAACCCGAACCCGACCGAGGAAGAGGTACGCTTTGGCATGGCGGGCAATCTTTGCCGCTGCACCGGATACCAGAACATCGTCAAATCCATCCTCGCCGCCGCGGCCGAGATGAACTCTGCAAAGGAGGCGGCACAATGAACAAGGAACTGACCCGCGAAGAACGCGCAGATGCGCTGGGTGGTATGGGCTGTAAACGCAAGCGCGTTGAGGATGCCCGTTTTACCCAAGGCAAGGGCAACTATGTCGATGACATCAAACTGCCGGGAATGCTGCATGGCGATTTCGTGCGCTCGCCCTATGCCCACGCAAGGATCGTGTCGATCAATGCCGAGGCGGCGCTGGCTCTGGATGGTGTGATCGCCGTTCTGACCGCCGAAGACCTCGCGCCGCTTGGCCTGCACTGGATGCCAACGCTTGCTGGCGACAAGCAGATGGTGCTGGCAGATGGCAAGGTTCTGTTCCAGGGGCAGGAGGTGGCCTTTGTGGTCGCCAAGGACCGCTATATCGCGGCCGATGCTGTTGAGCTGGTCGAGGTGGAATACGAAGAACTGCCGGTTCTGACCGATCCCCATGCGGCGCTGGAGTCCGATGTGGTTCTGCGCGAAGACCTGATGGGCGAAGGTGGCAGCATTCCGGATGGTGCCCACGGCCCCCGCAAACACCCCAACCACATTTTCACCTGGGAAGTTGGCGAGAAAGACGCGACCGAGCAAGTGATGGGTGAGGCCGACGTGGTGGCCGAAGAGATGGTCTATTACCACCGGACGCACCCATGTCCGCTGGAAACCTGCGGCTGTGTGGCTTCGATGGACAAGGTCAACGGCAAGCTGACCCTGCATGGCACATTTCAGGCACCGCACGCGATCCGCACCGTCGTCAGCCTGATTTCCGGGATCGAAGAGCACAACATCCGCGTGATTTCGCCCGACATTGGAGGTGGCTTCGGCAACAAGGTTGGGGCCTATCCCGGCTATGTCTGTTCGGTTGTGGCCTCGATTGTCACCGGCGTTCCGGTGAAATGGGTCGAGGACCGGATGGAAAACCTGATGACCACGGCCTTTGCCCGCGACTACTGGATGCGGGGCAAGATCAGCGCCACGAAGGAAGGCAAGATCACCGGCCTGTGGTGTCATACCACGGCGGACCATGGTGGCTTTGACGCCTGCGCCGACCCGACCAAGTTTCCGGCGGGGTTCATGAACATCTGCACAGGGTCCTATGACATCCCGACCGCCTACCTGGCCGTGGATGGTGTCTATACCAACAAGGCGCCGGGCGGGGTCAGCTATCGCTGTTCGTTCCGCGTGACCGAAGCGGCCTATTTCATCGAACGCATGATCGAGGTTCTGGCGATCGAATTGAACATGGACGCAGCCGAGCTGCGCCGGATCAATTTCATCAAGAAGGAACAGTTCCCCTATCAGTCTGCACTGGGCTGGGAGTATGACTCGGGCGATTACCACACCGCGTGGGACAAGGCGTTGAAAGCCGTCGACTACGAAGGTCTGCGCGCTGAACAAGCGCAGCGGGTCGAGGATTTCAAGGCGGGCAAGACCCGCAAGCTTATGGGCATTGGCCTGACGCATTTCACCGAAATCGTCGGCGCGGGTCCGGTCAAGAACTGTGACATTCTTGGTCTGGGCATGTTCGACAGCTGCGAAATCCGCATCCACCCGACCGGCTCTGCAATTGCGCGCCTCGGCACGATCTCTCAGGGTCAGGGTCACGCGACGACCTTTGCGCAGATCCTTGCGACCGAGATCGGCCTTCCCGCAGACTCGATCACCATCGAGGAAGGGGACACCGACACCGCGCCTTACGGTCTCGGCACCTACGGTTCGCGGTCTACCCCGGTCGCCGGGGCGGCAACGGCCATGGCGGGGCGCAAGATCCGCGCCAAGGCGCAGATGATTGCGGCCTACCTGCTGGAGGTGCACGACGACGATGTCGAATTCGATGTCGACCGTTTCGTGGTCAAGGGCGCGCCTGAAAAGTTCAAGACGATGAAGGAAATCGCCTTCGCCGCCTACAATCAGGCCATCCCGGGGATCGAGCCGGGTCTGGAGGCGGTCAGCTACTATGACCCGCCCAACATGACTTATCCCTTCGGAGCTTATGTCTGTGTGATGGACATCGACGTGGACACAGGCGTCACCGACATCCGCCGTTTCTATGCGCTGGATGACTGCGGCACCCGCATCAACCCGATGATCATCGAGGGGCAGGTTCATGGTGGCCTGACCGAGGCGCTGGCTGTCGCTCTGGGGCAGGAGATTGCCTATGACGAGATGGGCAACGTCAAGACCGGTACACTGATGGACTTTTTCCTGCCGACGGCCTGGGAAGTTCCCAACTACGAGACCGATCACACCGTGACACCCAGCCCGCACCACCCGATCGGGGCCAAGGGCGTCGGCGAAAGCCCCCATGTGGGCGGTGTGCCGTGTTTCTCGAACGCGGTGAACGACGCCTTCCGCGCCTTTGGTCTGCGCCATACGCATATGCCGCATGACCACTGGCGGATCTGGAAGACTGCGAACGAGCTGGGCCTTCACGGCTAAGCTCCCTGCGCGCGCAGCCATGGGGATCGCTGCGCGCGCCACTCAACCCATTCGAGGCGCTCATGTCCTGGACCACCCTTCAATCCGCGCTCGCGGAACAGAACTACGTCGCATCAGAGGATCTTGCGGTCTCGCTGCATCTGGCATTGTCGCTGCAGCGCCCCTTGCTTCTTGAAGGGGCAGCGGGTGTTGGCAAGACCGAAGTGGCCCGCGTGTTGGCGGCTGCGCAAGATACGCGATTGATCCGCCTGCAATGCTACGAAGGGCTGGACGCCGCGCAGGCGATCTACGAATGGAACTATCAACGGCAGCTGCTCGCGATCCGCGCCGCTTCCGAAGCGGGCGAGACCGGCAAGGCGGTCGAGGATCGGATTTTCTCGCGAGAGTATTTGCTGGAACGCCCTTTGCTGGCGGCGATCACGCAGGATGTCTCTCCGGTGCTGCTGATTGACGAGATTGATCGGGCGGACGAGGAGTTCGAAGCCTTCCTGCTTGAAATCCTCGCCGACTATCAGATCACGGTGCCGGAGCTTGGCACCATCACGGCGACCACCGTGCCGACCGTGATCCTGACATCGAATGGCACACGGGATTTATCAGACGCTTTGAGACGGCGCTGTCTTTTCGCCTATGTCGACTATCCCGACCGGACAACCGAACTCGCGATCCTGAAAACACGCTGCGCGGGGATCGAGACCCACCTGGCCGAGCAGGTGATCGGGTTCGTGCAGACGCTGCGCAAAGAGGAATTGGAGAAAGTGCCCGGTATCGCAGAAACTCTGGATTTTGCCGCGGCCCTTATGGGGTTGGGCATTGGTGATCTGACCGAGAATCCCGCAGCCCTTAAAGCCACGCTCACAACACTTTTGAAAACCCAAAGCGATCGCGCCCATATCACCTCGGACGTAGCACAACGCATTGCGGGGAAAGCCGCATGAGCCGTGTGACCCGCTTTGCAGGCCGCGATCCCGGCGCGACGGCGCGTATGGCGGGCTTTCTTGCTCACCTGCGAGAGAATGGCCTGCGCCTTGGGGTGCAGGAAACCGAAACGGCCTTGTCGGCACTGACCCATGTCGAGGCTGCCGATCCTGCCGAGGCACGCCGCGCGCTGAAGGCGGTGTGCACCGGCTGCAAAGACGAGGCGCAGCGGTTCGATACTCTGTTCGACAGTTTCTGGATGGATGCCGGCCGCGTGCGGACCAAGGTGATGCCCAAGGCGACACCGCCTGCAAAGGGGGACGACAGTGTGCATTCCTCGCGCGATGCCAAGGGAGAAGACGCCGGCGGAGCAGGAAGCGCCACGACGCCGGACGGCGGGACGGGAGAAGCGGACGGTGACGGGGAAGGAAAGCTGATCGCGACCGAGGTGCGCAATCTGTCGCGGCGAGATCTGCGTGATCTGGTGCGCCCCGAAGAGATCGCGCAAGCCGAAGACATTGCCCGCCGTCTTGGCAACGCGCTGCGTGACCGCCGCTCGCGCCGCCGCATTGCGGCCCGCAAAGGCGACCGGCTGCATTTTCGCAAAACCATCCGGCGCAGCCTCGCAACCGGCGGCGAGCCCATCCGGCTTATCAAGCGCAAACGCCCCGATCGCAGCCGCAAGATCGTCGCGCTTTGCGATGTGTCGGGCTCCATGAGTGTCTATGCGCAGGTGTTCCTCGCTTTTCTTGCGGGGCTGATGCGCGGCGATCCCACCGCGGACGCCTATCTGTTTCACACGCGCCTTGTGCGGATCACCGAGGCCCTGCGCGACAAGGATGCGATGCGTGCCATCGGACGCATGTCGCTAATGGCGGATGGCTTTGGTGGCGGGTCCAAAATCGGCGAGAGCCTGGAGCGGTTCGCAGGCACCTACGCGCGCCGTTTCGTTGATGGCCGCTCGGTCGTGATGATCCTGTCGGACGGCTATGACACCTCGTCGCCCGAACATATTGATGCGGCGCTGGCCAAGCTGCGCAAACGCGGCTGCGCCATCATCTGGCTCAATCCGCTCAAAGGCTGGCGCGACTATGCCCCCGTCGCCGCAGGTATGGCCGCCGCCTTGCCGCATCTGGACCGCTTTGTCGCGGCCAACACGTTGGCGGATCTCGCCGCGCTGGAGAAGGAGCTGGTAACGCTATGACCCCTGCAGAACTGTTTTCACCCGATCTGGCAGAAACCGCCCAAGCCCTGCGCGCCAAGGAGCAACCCTTTGCCTTTGCAACGATCGTGCGCACCGCCGGAACCACCGCGGCAAAACCCGGCGCAAAGGCGATCATTGGTGCCGATGGCACGATCCTGCACGGGTTTCTTGGCGGCGGCTGCACCCGTGGCGCGGTGAGACGTGCCACCCTTGAGGCTCTGGAAACCGGCACCCCAAGGCTTGTGTCTGTCGCGCCAGAGGACTTCCTGAACGATATCGGTGTCAGCGCCGGGGCCATCGTGGAGGGCGTGCTTTATGCGCGCAACGGGTGCCCCTCTCGTGGCACCATCGACATCTTTATCGAACCCTGTCTGCCCATGCCGGCGTTGACGGTGCTTGGGAATTCGCCCGTCGCCGAGGCTCTGGCGCAGATCGCGCCGCAGTTCCACTGGTCGATCTCGCGTGCAGTCGATGGCGCGGCCGTGTCTGGCAAGATGAGTGCGGTTGTCGTGGCGACCCAAGGGCAGGGCGATCTCGATGCCTTGCGCGACGCGCTTTCCCAGGACGCGAAATACGTCGCCTTTGTCGGTAGCAAGAAGAAATTCGCGGCCCTTTCGAGGAAGCTCTCTGAGGCGGGGGTGTCCGAGGCCGCGCTTGCGACCGTTTCGGCTCCGGCCGGGTTGGACATTGGTGCCGTTACGCCCGAGGAAATCGCACTCTCGATTTTGGCGGAACTGATCACCGTGCGCCGAACCTCCATCGAAAGGAGCCAGAATGCGTAAGTTTTTCAAAGCCTTCACACGTGTCTTCAAACCCTCGCCAGAACAGGCCGAGGTGCTTGCCACGATCAAATACCCCTGTTGCTGACCAAAGAAAGGAACCGCCATGGAACTGGCTGACGAAATCATCATCGATGCCCCGCGCGACGTGGTCTATGCCGCCTTGAACGACCCTGAGATCCTCAAACGCTGTATTCCCGGTTGCGAAGAGCTGATCAAGAAATCCGACACCGAACTCGAGGCCAAAGTTGTTCTCAAGGTTGGCCCCGTGAAAGCGAAATTCACCGGAGATGTGGTGCTTAATACCGAGGGGGCGCCAGAGGCGTTTTCGCTGGAGGGGCAGGGCAATGGTGGCGCGGCTGGCCATGCCAAGGGCGGGGCCGACGTGACCCTGACCGAAGATGGTGCGCAGACCATCCTGCGGTATGAGGCCAAGGCCGTAATCGGCGGCAAGCTGGCGCAGCTTGGAAGCCGGCTGATCCAAAGCACGGCCAAGAAGCTGGCCGCAAAGTTCTTCAAGGCCTTTGCGGATGTCATGGCGGAAGAATCCGTTGCCTGATCCGCACGTCTATACGGAGCACGCGGTTGACGTGTTGGGGCACGCCGTTGACTTGCTTGATGCAGGTCGGCGGTGTGTTCTGATCACGTCAATCGATATCAAGGGCGGTGCCGCGCGCGAAGTCGGGTCGCTGGCCGTGGTCTGCGAAAGCGGCAGCATGATCGGCTATATGTCGAATGGCTGTATCGACCGGGACATCCGTCTGCAGGCGCTTGCCCTGCTTGAAAGCGACGATCCGGCCAAGACGCTCCGATACGGTGAAGGATCGCCGTTCTTTGATCTCAAGCTCCCGTGCGGGGGCTCTCTGGAGTTGCTGTTGGATGCGCGACCAGACCCGGAAGCTTTGCACGACGCCCACTCGGCGCTGTTGGAGAGGAGCGCGACGCGCATGGATTTCGCACTGCCCGGAGGAAACGGCCTTGCGAGTTTCCTGTATTCGCCAAAATCGAGGCTTGCGATTGCGGGCAGGGGGGCGGTGTTTCGCGCCACGGTGCAGGTTGCCGAGGCTGCAGGCTTTGAAACTCTTGCGTATTCGCCAGACGAAGCCGATCTTGAGGCCGTGAGGCATGTCTCGTCTTTGGATCCGGCTTTCATTTCCAATCCGCTGGCCCAGCTGGCATTACCCTTGGACAGCTTTTCGGGGTTTTTGACATTGTTCCACGACCATGACTGGGAACCGGAATTGTTAAAGGCGGCGCTGATGACCGATGCACGTTTCATCGGGTGTCTTGGCAGCAGGAAAACTCATCAAATGCGCCTTGCTAACCTTCAGGCAGATGGCGTCGACACGCAGTCCCTGAGCCGTCTGAAGGGGCCGATCGGCCTTGTGCCCTCGCTTCGCAACGCCCCCTCCATTGCGGTGTCGGCGCTGGCGCAGGTCATTGAGGCGTTTCCGTCAAGCATTTACTGCACAAGCGGGGAGCGGCAGGGACGGGCGGCTTAGCCCTGGCAATTTCACAGTTGGAGTTCCTCGGACTTGAGCCGCTTGTTTAGGGAGATTGATCGGCAAACTCACTTGGCCCCCGGCTACCTGAATTGTTTGGCGGAATTGCTCCATTGAATGGCACCTTTGTCCCGCGTTTCGGATGTTCGTTCAAAGTGAAGTGAAGGTCTGGTTTCGTGTTGCTGTATCACGGTGCGGGGAGCGACGACGGCTGGCGGCAATGGGCCGTCTTATGCCCTTCCAAAAGTGAATGTGAGGAGCGGTAGTTGTTTGCAAAAACGATTTTTTCCAGTGTGGCCTTTTGCTTTGGAACCTCCAAACACAGACTTGGAACCCCGACCGGCCCCTAGATCCGGCGAAGCGCTATGGCATGATGGTTTGCGAATTCGTGGATCCTGCACCGGCGGAATTAGCCGTGCATTTGTTCGGCCTGTGCCGCCGTAACCGCGATCATGTGGAGGACATCTTCTGAGGAGCATCCCCGGGAAAGATCGTTGGCGGGTTTGTCGAGGCCCTGCAGGATCGGGCCAATGGCATGGGCCCCGCCGACCCGTTGGGCGATCTTGTAGGCGATGTTGCCACTTTCCAGGTTTGGAAAGACAAAGATGTTGGCGTCTCCCTTCAATGGGGAATCTTCGGCCTTGGACGCGGCAACGATCGGATCAAAGGCGGCGTCAAACTGTAGTTCACCATCGATCAGAAGGCTTGGGTTTTCCGTCTTTGCGAGTTCGGTTGCAGTTACCACTTTCGAGACCTTGTCGTGCTCTGCGCTGCCGTGGGTAGAGAACGAGAGCATTGCAACCCGGGGCGTTTCCCTTGTGAGCGCCGCGAAGGATTTGGCGGATGCCACGGCAATCTGCGCCATTTCTTCCGGGTTCGGATCCACGACGAGACCGCTGTCGGCAAAGATATATGCCCCTTTCTTTGCGTGATGCTCGGCGCAGAACAGCATCAGAAAGAAGCTGGACACCAGTTTGGCGCCTTCGCGTGGTCCGATCACCTGGATGGCCGTGCGGACGATTTCCGCGGTTGTTTCCACGGCACCTCCCACGGTTCCGTCTGCATACCCTTTCCTGACCAGAAGCGCCGCGAATAAGTGTGGTTTGGCGACAGCCCGAAGCGCCTTTTCCAGCGTGACGCCCTTGTGCTTTCGCAGGCCATAGTACAAGAGCGCAAGTTCGTCCCGGAGGGGAGATGTTGCGGGATCGTGTATCTCTATGCTCGCATCAGGCTCTATTTTCAGCATAGAGAACTGCAAGCGCACCGCGAGCTCTTCGCCTATGAGAATGATGCGTGCGATGCCTTGCCTGTGGGCTTCGATGGCTGCTGCCACGACACGCGCGTCTGTTCCTTCGCTCAGCACGATTTTCTTTTGCGACCGGGCCGCGTTGCGCAGCAGCAGTTCCAGCGGTTTCATTCTCGAAATCCTTTTCAGTGTCCGAACAGCAGCACGCCCAGCAGAACGAACAGGGCGATAAACAGGGTTTCCGCGACAATCAGAGCGATTGCCTGACCGCCGACGTCGAGGATGCGCTTCAGAGAGGTTTTCATTCCAACGGCGGCGATCGAGATGAGAAGCGCCCAGCGGCTTATCGAGGACATTGCATCCACGAGGAAGCCGGGGATCAGGTGAAGCGAGTTGAGCGTGGCGAAGATCAGAAAGCCGACGACAAAGGTTGGCAAGATGGGTGGTCGCTTGCCTTTCTCGACACCATTTTCGGCATATCGCCGTACAGCGATTGAGATGATCAATACGACGGGTGCCAACATGGCAACCCGGATCAGTTTCACCATGGTCGCCACCTCGCCGGTCTGGTCCGATACCGAGAAACCTGCGCCGACAACCTGGGCAACGTCATGGATGGTGCCACCAAGGAAAACACCTGATACTTCATCGTTGAAGGAGAACATCTCGGTCAGGATAGGGTAGGCGATCATTGCGATGGTCGACAGAACCGTGACCGACAGAACGGTGAAGATCAGGTTACGCTCGGATTGTTCATTCTTGGGCAGGACGGCTGCGATTGCCATTGCGGCTGAGGCGCCACAGATTGCAACGGAGCCACCGGTCAACAGGCCGAAACGCCAGCCGCGTCCCAGCAGGTGCGCACCAAGCAAACCAAAGAGGATCGTCAGGACAACACCCAAGACAACCACCGCGATGAGCTGTGGACCAAGGCCGATCATCAGCTCGACGCTGATCCGTGCTCCAAGCAATGCAACGCCAATCCGAAGGACGGTTCTGGCGGTGAAATCAACACCTTCCTTACAGCTAGCCGCGTCCTCTTCGACCAGAAAATGAAAGGCAATTCCCAGAAGCAGCGCCATGAGCATCGCCGGTGCGCCATAGTGTTCGGACAAGAATTGCGCGGTGACGGCAACCATGACCGACACCAATAAGCCGCGCCAAATGCGCCGAGCCCACAGACGGGTGTCCGACAAGGAGAGTTTCGACTGAAGAACAGCGCGCATCCGACAAGACCTTTCGAAAACAAGGAAGCGCCCCCTTTTGAGAGGAGGGAAAAGGGGGCGCGAGGAAAGCCGGGGCGTGGATCGTGTCGCCCCGGCCGAGGAAATGGTCAGGCTTGGACAGGCCTGCGCATGTCTGCCGCATCAATACCGGCAACGCTGACGGGTTTTTTCATCGCATCGCGGCGGAAAGGTTCGCCCAGTTCCTGATTGAGCAACACTTCGATGAAGGTGGTTTTTCCCTCTTTCATCTGGCGATTGACCGCCTTGTTCAACTCGTCGGTCAGCTCTTCCATCGAGGAAACGGCAACACCGTCCACGCCGCAGGCGCGTGCAATACCGGCATAGGACACTTCGGTGCTGAGTTCGGTGCCGACAAAGTTGTCGTCGAACCACAGGGTCGTGTTGCGCTTTTCCGCGCCCCATTGGTAGTTGCGGAAGATCACCATGGTGATGGCGGGCCAGTCATCGCGGTTGACCGAGACCATCTCGTTCATCGAAATGCCGAAGGCGCCGTCTCCGGCGAAACCGACCACTGGTGTCTCGGGGCAGGCAATCTTGGCTCCACAAATTGAGGGAAAACCATAGCCACAGGGGCCGAACAGACCCGGAGCGAGATATTTGCGCCCTTGTTCGAAGGACGGGTAGGCATTGCCGATGGCGCAGTTGTTGCCGATGTCAGAGGAAATGATCGCATCCTTGGGGAGCGCCGATTGGATGGCGCGCCACGCCATGCGCGGAGACATTTTCTCGGGTTCACGGCCGCGGGCACGTTCGTTCCACGTCGTGCCGGGATCGTCGTCTTCGTGATCCATCGACGTCAGCTCCTGGGCCCAGGCCGATTTGGTGGTGGCAATCGTTTCTTTTCGCTGCGCACGACCTGCATCGCCGGCGGTGTCGGAGAGTTGTTCCAGGATACCCTGTGCAACCTGCTTGGCGTCGCCCACGATGCCCACGGACACCGGTTTGGTCAGGCCAATGCGGTCAGGGTTGATGTCGACCTGGATGATCTTTGCATCCTTGGGCCAGTAGTCGATGCCATAGCCCGGCAGGGTCGAAAACGGGTTCAGGCGGGTGCCGAGCGCGAGAACAACATCGGCTTTGGAGATAAGCTCCATGCCCGCTTTGGAGCCGTTGTAGCCCAGCGGTCCTGCAAAAAGCGGGTGGTTGCCCGGAAACGCGTCATTGTGCTGGTAGCCAACGCAAACGGGCGCGTCGAGGCGCTCGGCCAGCGCCATCGAGTCACCGATGGCATCGCCGAGGACGACACCTGCACCGTTCAGGATGACGGGGAACTTGGCGTCGGACAGCAGTGCAGCGGCTTCGGCCACGGCTTTCTTGCCACCTGAAGGACGTTCAAAATCCACGACGGCAGGCAGGTCGATATCAATGACTTGGGTCCAGTAGTCACGCGGGATGTTGATTTGCGCAGGGGCGCTTGCGCGCTTGGCCTGCAGGATCACCCGGTTCAGGACTTCGGCCATGCGGCTTGGATCACGCACTTCCTCTTGGTAGGCGACCATGTCCTCGAGCAGGGCCATCTGTTCAACTTCCTGGAAGCCGCCTTGGCCCATCGTTTTGTTTGCCGCCTGAGGGGTAACGATCAGAAGCGGAGTGTGGTTCCAGTAGGCGGTCTTGATCGGGGTTACGAGGCTTGTGATGCCCGGGCCGTTCTGGGCGACCATCATCGACATGTTGCCGGACGCACGGGTAAACCCGTCGGCCATCATGCCGGCGTTGCATTCGTGGGCGCAGTCGAAAAACTTGATCCCAGCCGCCGGGAACAAATCGGAAATGGGCATCATGGCCGAGCCGATGATCCCGAAGGCATGGTCGATCCCATGCATCTGCAGGACTTTTACAAAGGCTTCTTCGGTTGTCATTTTCATAGTCACGTCTCCTGTGCGGATTTAGGTCGGGTAGGGGTCAGGCGCGGGCCGCACGATCCTGGAGGATCATGTCGCTGGCCTTTTCGCCAATCATAATTGTGGGGGCGTTGGTGTTGCCCGAAACGATGTCGGGCATGATGGATGCGTCGGCAATTCTGAGACCGTCTATGCCACGCACGCGCAGACGGTCGTCGACGACGGCAAGGTCGTCATTTCCCATGCGACAGGTGCTGGTGGGATGGTAGATGGTCTGGCTGATGTTGCGGGCGCAGTCCAAGAGCTCTTCGTCGGTCTGCGGATTGCCGTCGGGGACATGTTCGCGGACGATGAACGGGCTCAGGGCCTGTGTCTTGGTCATGGCGCGTGCGAACTTGACAGCGCGCACTGCACACAGTTGGTCTGCGGTCGCTGACAGGTAGTTCGGTACGATCTTGGGGTAATCTGAGGCCTTTGGCGAGCTGATGTGAATGTGGCCACGGCTTTCCGGGCGCAGCTGGCAGACCGATGACGTGATGCCCGAAAACGGATGCATCTCGATCCCGGGTTTGTCGGCGCTGAGCGGTTGAAAGTGAAACTGGATGTCGGGCGTTTCCAGGCCTTGCATCGACTTTGCGAAAACACACACCTGGCTGGCCCCAAGGCTCATCGGGCCTTTTCTGAACAGGACGTAGTTGAGGCCGATGCCCATTCGGGGAATGAACCGGTTGATCGCATCATTGAGGGTTTGCGCGTTGACTTCGTAGACCAGTCGAATTTGCAGGTGGTCCTGAAGGTTTTCGCCGACCCCCGGCAATTCGTGTCGCACCGCGACGCCGGCATTTTGCAGGACGTCGCCGCGGCCAATGCCGGAAAGCTCGAGGATTTGGGGAGACCCGATCGCGCCTGCCGAAAGCACGACTTCGCCACCGGGGTTCAGTCGGACCTCGTGGGTTTGCCCGTTTTTAGAATAGCGCACGCCGACCACGCGCCGTGCGTCATTGATGTCGAAAATCAGCTTTTCCGTATGCGCATGGGTAATGACCTGCAGGTTCGGGCGTTTCTTGGCCGGATTGAGAAATGCACGCGCCGATGAGCATCGGAACCCGCCTTTGGCGGTCTGGTGGAAGTAGCCTGCACCCTCCTGGTTTTCACCATTGTAGTCTTCGGTGCGCGGCACACCCATTTCGACGGCCGCGTCGATGAAAGCTTCGGAAATCTCGCTTTTTGCGCGGATCAGAGAGACCGAAAGCCCGCCGTCGCCGCCGTGATACGTGTCGGCCCCGTTTTCATGGGCCTCGGAGCGCTTGAACAGGGGCAGGACGTCATCATAGCTCCAGCCTCGATTGCCCATCTGCGCCCAGCGGTCATAGTCTTCCTTTTGCCCGCGCACATATAGAAGACCGTTGATGGAACTGGAGCCGCCGAGTGTTTTGCCGCGGGGCCAGTCCAGAGAGCGACCGTTCAATCCGGCATCGGGTTCGGACTTGTAGCGCCAATCAGTGTTCGGGTTGTGCAGGGTTTTGAAATATCCGACCGGAACATGGATCCACGGGTTCAGATCCCGCCCGCCGGCCTCGAGAAGAACCACCCGATTCGCAGGATTTTCACTTAGCCGATTGGCAAGAACGCACCCTGCGGATCCGGCCCCAACTATAAGAAAATCGGCTGTTTTCGGTGACATAAACGTTTCCTCCGGCGGCGGGTTTATTTGGGTTTCGAGAATTCCCTTGCGTAACACTTCACTAAATGATTAAAAATGAGACCACAAGTCTCAATAATTGTAAAAATGGGAGGAAAGACATGAGTGTCTCCAACAATCTGAGCAAAATCACCCGGCGCGACTTGTTCCGCGTCGCAGGGCGTTATGGATTAAGTTCGACCTTGCTAGCGGCCGGAGGCTTTGGGGGAGCAATGAGCCTGGCAAATCTCGCGCAGGCTGCGGAGTCGACTTATGAAAAGCGCTATTCCAAGACCGCGAAACACACCCTGAAGTTCGGTGCATCGGGCTTCAACGCGCAGAACCTGCTGATCGAACGTGCCGGCGCTCTTGAGTTCGCGCGTGATCTTGAAAGCCGTACTGACGGTGAAATCCGTATCGAGTTCATCGGCAACAACCAGATCTGCGGTCAGACGTCCTGTGTTGAGAAAACCCAGCAGGGGATTGTCGACATTTACGCCGCTTCGACCCAGAACTCTGCGGGTGGTGCGCCTTATCTGAACGTGCTGGACTATGCCTATATGTTCCCGGGGCGCGCGTCGCAGTACCACTTCCTTTACAGCCCGGACTCGCAGCGCATCCTGCGTGACCCGCTGGAAAAGCGTCACGGCCTGAAGTTCCTGTTCAGCCACTGCGAACTGCGCGGTATTCAGTTGGGTCTTGGCTGGGAGGACAAGCCCACGGTTACCAAGCTGGAAGAGCTGTTCGGTACCAAGAACCGCGTAACCGGTACGCAGCTTGGCCGTATTGCAATGCAGGCGCTGAACCTGAACCCGGTCCCGGTGGCGTGGGAGGAAACTCTGGACGGCTTGAAGCAGGGCCTGATCGACGGCGCAGAGACCTGGGCCTCGGCGGTGGCCTATGCCAACATGTCGCCCGTGGTCAGCCAGTCTGTTGATCTCAAGTTCTTCTGCGGCACCGAGCACACTTCGATGAGTGCAAGTGTCTTTGACAGCCTGGAAGGGTATCTTCAGGACGCGGTTATGGAATCTGCTTATTGGGCACAGACCCACGTTCAGGCAGCAAACGAAGCCGCCCTTGTGAAAACGGTTGGACATTCCGATCCGCAAATGCCGGGCACGATCTTTGCCGAGAACAACGTGCGCAACGCCTTCCTGGCCGATGACCAGATCAGGATGGCCGAAGAGATGTGTTCGCCCGAGTTCCAGCCGCAGCTCTGGGAAAAATGGCGTGATCGTCTGAACAAGTGGGCTGGTGGTATCGACACCTATCAGGAAATCTATGACATCGCCCGCCAGGTTCCCAAGGACATGAAGCCGGAGAATGTTGAGCCACGCCGCTGGTGGAAAGCATAATATCTTCAACAACGCGAGAGTCGGCGCGCGACGATGCGCCGGCTTTTCTTTCCTGTAGCCATCCGCGGTTGCAGGAAAGGGTACTAAAGGGAGGGGGCCATGTCACTTTGGTCTGATATAGGCGCCATTTTCAGCGCCTTCTTGTCGCTTGACAGTTTTGAAATTCGCACAGCGCTGAAATCCGATGCCGCCTGGGTGTTCGGGACCATTGCCACGGCCTTGCTGGGGTTGTTGGTTCTTTGGGTCTACAAGCGGGTTCCTTGGCTGGATCGCCATTTGGAGCGCACCATCATGGTGTACAGCTATCTCGCGATCGCCTTCATCATTTTCTGGGGCGTTATTGATAGGTTTATCTTTTCCAACCAGCAACCTTGGTCGACGACCATTCCGCCACTTCTGTTCATGATAATGGCCTGGTTTGGAGCGGCCTTTAACGTGCGACTACGCACGCACCTGAGCTTTGCAGAGTTTCGCATGGCGATGCCACGTGGCGGCAAGATGGCATGCCTGACACTGGACGCGGTTCTGTGGTTCATTTTTGCGGTGATCATCGTTGTGACGACCAGCCGTGCCACCGCCCTTTCGGCGGCAAATTTCCAGATCGTCCTGGGGACCGACAACACGATGCAATGGTGGTTCCTGATCACCGTTCCGTTCTCTGCCATCCTGATGACCGCACGTGTTTTCGAGAACCTGTTCGAAGACATTGGCAACTATCGCCGCGGAACAACGATGATCAAACAAGCCGTGATCGGAGGAGACACGTAATGACTGACGGTACTTGGGTCACCTTGATCTCGATTGGGGTCACCTTTCTCTTCATGCTTGGTGTGCCGGTGCTTCTTGTCATCGGGTACTGGGTTCTGGGCTGTTCCTTTGTCCTCGGCCTGACCTTGGACAACATGGGGGCCGAGCTTATGAACGTCTTCAACAAGGGGTTTGCGCTTTTGGCCATGCCGCTGTTCATCCTCACTGGCGACCTGATCAACCAGTCGGGCATCGCAAGACGCCTGTCTGACTTTGCCTATGCCTGCCTGGGGTGGCTAAGAGGGGGGCTTGCGATGGCCTCGCTGGGGGCTTGCGGTCTGTTTGCAGCGATTTCCGGATCGAACTCTGCGACAACGGCAACGATTGGTTCGATGCTGCATCCCGAGATGGTGAAGGGGGGCTACGACGAACGTTTCTCGGCTGCAACCGCGGCTGCGGGTGGGACCGTGGGCATCATCATTCCGCCGTCCATCATCTTCATTGTCTACGGGTTCCTTCTGAACCTGCCTATTTCCGATCTCTTTGTTGCCGGTATTCTTCCGGGGGCTCTCATGGTGATCGGAATGCAGCTGGCATGCTGGATCATCTGCCGGATCAACGGATGGGGCCATCTCATCCCGCTGCAACTGAACCGCGTTTTGAAAACAGCCTTTGGGGCCTGGCTCGGCTTCTTTGCCATCGGTCTTGTGCTCTGGGGCATCTACACCGGCAAGTTCTCCCCAACCGAGGCGGCAGGTGTCACCGTGGGCTTCTGCGTTATCGCCGGCCTGGTCAGCTATCCGCTGAACAAGCTGATGGGAACGGACAAGGATACACCACTGGCCGAAAAGAGCTTTGTGCAGATGTTTGTCGTAGAAGGGTTCACCATTCCGCAAATCCCCTCGATTGTTGTGCGGTCGGCGCAAATCAGCGGTATTCTCGCGCCCCTGATCGCGATTTCCGTTGTGATGCAGCAGATCCTGTCGCTGCTGGGCGCACAACAGACCATCGGCGACTTTGTGACCTCGATGGGGGGGTATCACGCGGTTCTGTTCACTTCGATGGTCATAGTGTTCTTTTCGGGGATGGTTCTGGAAAGCCTTCCAGTGACCATCATCCTGGCACCGATCCTGGCGCCGATCGCCGCGTCTGTTGGCATTGATCCGATCCACTTCTCGGTTATCTTCCTGGTCGGGGCATCTATCGGCTTCATCACGCCACCATACGGGCTGAACCTCTATGTCGCATCAGGGGTCACAGGTGTTCCCTATTTCCGGCTGCTTCGCTATACAGTACCTTACCTTGCAGCACTGATCGGCGTCTGGATTCTCGTCTCTCTTGTACCGGATATCGCGTTGTTCTTGCTGCCCGACAGATAAGACTGAGATGCGATGCCCGAAGACGCGCCAACAAGCAAAGACGGACAGATACCAACCAACCTACGGCTGCTTATCATCCTCGAAGAAGTTGCGCGTCTTGGAGTCTCGGTTAAGCCCACCGACCTGATCGAGTCGATGGGCTTGCCAAAACCAACGATCCATCGGCTTCTGCAAACTGCGGAGGCCGAAGGGTTTTTGCAGCGCGATATCGACGGGCGGTCCTATGGCCCGGGGGATCGGCTGCGGGCTTTGGCGGTGAATACGATGTCGTCCGAACGGGTGCGGACCGCGCGTTTGGCGATCATGAAAAGTGCGGCCGAGGAAATCGGTGAGACAATCAATCTTGCAACGCCAGATCGGGAGGGCATGACTTATCTCGATCGGGTTGAAACCAAATGGCCATTGCGCATTCAGCTGCCACGCGGCACGCAGGTTCCGTTTCACTGTACGGCAAGCGGCAAGATGTACCTGTCCTCGCTCAAGTCCACGACACTGAACAGTGTCTTGAGTTCCAAGCCGTTGGAAAAGCTGACCGAGCAGACAATCTCTGATCCCGAAGTCCTTCGCAGGGAACTTGCGGAGATCCGCAAGCAAGGGTTTTCGCAGGACAACGAGGAGTTCATGACAGGAATGGCTGCGATTGCGGTTCCCATCCTGGACCCGCAGGATCGACTTCTGGCAACGCTGTCTGTCCACGCGCCGGTCACGCGGTGCTCCCTTGAGCAAATCATCGGCTTTCTGGAACCCCTGAGGACCGCTGCGGATAAGCTCTCTGAACTCAACCGAATTCAATAGCCCGAACAGGCATCGACCTTTGCGACAGGTGGGGTGTTTCCAACTTAAGTGATCTCATTGGAAAGGGATGCACCTATGCGACCTCATGGTCCGCACGACAGTGTGATTTGAGGTGCTGGAATTTGCATTGGGAAAAGTGCTACACGGCGGCTTCAAAGCGACATTCTTTGGGGCTGCGTCCGGAAACAGGGGCGCGCTGGGCCTAGGTGAGGAAAACGGTGAAGACGATGGGGCCGAAAAGCCAAGCAAGATCAGGGTTTGCCGAAGTGCAGCACGCAGCGCGTTTAAGCGTGGCACCTATGATGGACTGGACAGACCGGCATTGTCGGTATCTGCATCGTATCCTGTCGCGCGAGGCGTTGCTTTATACCGAGATGGTGACGGCGCCGGCGTTGGTGCAGGGGGGGGCGTTGCATCTTCTGGACTATAACCCCGAAGAGCATCCGGTCGCCTTGCAGTTGGGCGGGTCAGATCCGCAGGAGTTGGCCAAGGCGACGCGGCTTGGGGCGGATGTGGGGTATGACGAGATCAACCTCAATGTCGGCTGCCCGTCGGATCGTGTGCAGTCGGGCACCTTCGGGGCGGTTTTGATGCGCCAGCCTGAGCTGGTGGCGGACTGTGTGGCCGCGATGGCAGAGGCCAGCGACGTCGAGGTGACGATCAAATGCCGGATCGGTGTGGATGAGCAGGAACCGGAAGAGGTTTTGCCGGATTTTCTCGAGAAGACCTCGGCAGCGGGGGTGACGCGGTTCACGATCCATGCGCGCAAGGCCTGGCTTCAAGGGCTGAGCCCGAAGGAGAACCGCGATATTCCGCCCCTGGACTACGACCTCGTGAAACGCATGAAGGCGGCCTATCCGCATCTGCATATCTCGATCAACGGGGGCATTGCCTCGCTTGACCTCGCCGAAGAGCTGCTGGCTGCGGGGCTCGACGGGGTGATGATCGGGCGGGCGGCCTATCACAACCCTGCAGACATTCTTGTCGAGGCGGATCGCCGGATTTACGGCGGTGCGCGCCAGATCACGGCGCATGATGCCGTGAGGGAAATGCTGCCTTATATCGAGCGGCATCTGGACGGCGGGGGGAAGCTGCACCAGATTACCCGTCACATGCTGGGCCTGTTCTCGGGGCGTCCCGGGGCGCGGGCGTGGCGGCGGGTGCTGTCGGAGAACGCAACCAAGCCGGGTGCCGGTGTTGCGCTTGTCGAGGAGGCCCTGTCGCATGTGGCGGAATTTGATGGGTCTGAGGCAAGGAGCGCGTGATGCCTGAAATGTCGAGTTTGCTGCCGATGGCCGCAATGCTGGTGGTCATCGGTGGGTTTGCCGGTGTGCTTGCGGGCCTGTTGGGCGTTGGCGGCGGTATCGTTCTTGTGCCGGCGTTTTTCTATGCGTTCAGCGGCCTTGGCTATGAAGGACCGCAGTTGATGCAGGTCTGTCTGGCCACCTCGCTGGCGACGATCGTGGTGACATCGGTGCGTTCGGTGCTGAGCCATAACAAGAAGGGCGCGGTGGATTGGGATATCCTGCGCGGCTGGGCCATCGGGATCGCGATTGGCGCGGTTCTGGGCGTTCTGGTGGCGTCGTCGCTGCGGTCGGTGACGTTGCAGGGTATCTTTGGCTGTCTAGGTATCGTGATCGGTCTTTACATGGGGTTCGGCAAGTCTGAGTGGCGTCTTGGGCAGGCGATGCCGAAAGGCGTGACACGCGCCGTTCTGAGCCCCGGTGTCGGGTTCCTGTCGGTGCTGATGGGGATCGGAGGCGGCAGTTTCGGCGTGCCGCTGATGAGCCTGTTCAACACGCCCATTCACCGCGCGGTTGCCACGGCGGCGGGTTTTGGCGTGATTATCGCGGCGCCCTCAGTGCTTGGGTTCCTGTTTCTCGAGATCGATCCGGCGACACGTCCGCCTTATACGGTTGGTGCGGTGAATATTCCGGCCTTTGTGTTGATCATTGCGATGACGCTGATCACCACGCCCTTGGGGGTTAAGCTCGCCCATGCGATGGACCCCAAGCCGCTCAAACGGGTGTTTGCGGTGTTCCTGACGCTGGTGGCGATCAACATGTTGCGGAAGGCCTTTGGATGGTAAGCGCGCTGGCGGCGCGTGGCTGGACACGGTTCGGCTGGGATGCGGGGATTGCGGCCTGGGTCGAGGCGGCGTTGCCACACGCGATGGCGTCGATGGAAGATCCCGCGCTCGCCGAATGGTGGGATTGCGAGGATACGTGGTTTATCGGTGTCGATGCCCTGCACAATGACGAGAGCGGCGCGGTGTCCGGCCAGCCGCTGGCGGGGCAAGCGGTTGATTTCATTCACGAGACTTTTGGGGCCATGCCTCCGCTGCACCGCGCGCAGGTGTCGGTTGTGCGCCCCGGTTATCCGCGTCCGAGGCGGGGTGAGAGCGAGGCGGGCTTCCGGTATCGCGACAGGCGGTTTGCGGCGCATGTGGACGGGTTGAAGTTCGAGGGGCCGGATCGCCGCCGGACCATCGCGGAACCACATGCGTTTATCCTTGGCATCCCGATGAACGATGCGCCCGCCCATGCGGCGCCGCTGGTGGTCTGGGAAGGAAGTCACGAGGTGATCCGTGCCGGAATGGCGGATTTCCTCAAGGATGTACCACGCGCGGACTGGGGCAGGGTGGATATCACCGACGCCTATGTTGCTGCGCGGAAACGGGCTTTCGAGACCTGCCCGATGGTCGAAGTGCATGCGCGGCCCGGCGAATGCTACTTGATGCACCGGTTGGTTGTGCATGGGGTAAAGGGGTGGGAGACGCGGCGTGCGGGTGATCCGGAGAACCGGATCATCGCCTATTTCCGTCCCGAGATTGCCGGTGGGGCCGAAGCCTGGCTGGATCAGCCCTGAGTGCGGGCGGCGCGGCCACCGCGCCGTTTGCGCAGGCGCGGTGCGCGTGAGGGCAGTTCGTCCATGATGGCGCTGCGCTCTTCCGGTTCCATGCGCGACCAGCGGGTGATCTCGTCGATCGAGCGCAGACATCCGGTGCACAAGCGCTCTTCCTTGTGGATCACGCAGACCTGAATGCAGGGGCTTTCCACCTCGTTCCGCTTCCAGACCTTGTCTTTTTCCGCTTGCGTTGCCTTCATTGCGCGCTCCTCAGGTGTCGCATCCTGTCCAATGCTCCCTGAAGGATATAGGAGGCCGCGACGTGGTCGATAACCTCTGAGCGACGTTTGCGAGTCGTATCCGCCTCAAGAAGGGCCCTTTCTGCGGCAACAGTCGACAGGCGTTCATCCCAGAAACAGATCGGAATCGGTGTCAGCTTAGCGAGATTGCGGGCGAAGGCGCGGGTGGATTGGCAGCGCGGGCCTTCGGTGCCGTCCATGTTGCGCGGCAGGCCAAGGACGATGGCGCCAACGCTGCGCTGGTCGATGATTTCCAGAAGGCGGGCGGCGTCGATGCCGAATTTCTTGCGCTTAACGGTTTCCATCGGGGTGGCAACCGTCTGAAAACTGTCGGAAAGCGCCACGCCGATTGTCTTGGTGCCAAGATCAAGGCCCATCAGGGCCTGCATGTTCGAAATGGCGGGCAGGATGTCTTCGACTGTCTCGAAAAGATGGGTCATTCCGAAGCGATCCCGGCCTGCACGGCGCCGCCGCGTACGATGGCGAGGGCCTCTTCGTTGGCGGCAAAGACGTCTTGGGCTTCGTTCCAGATGGCGATGGCGCGGTCCTGTTCACCCAGAACGCCATAGGCCCCGATAAGACGGGCCCATTCCTGCGGTGTGCCGCCTTCGGTGTTGAGGCGTTCGGCAAGGCTCGAGACCATGCCGCGGATCATTTCACTTTGTTCTTCGGCGCTCATTTCCGAGGCGGCCTGCATGTCTTCTGCGGTCGGACCGCCGGTGGGGGCGGCAGGGGGCAGTTGGTAGTCGACGCCCGCGAACCAAGCCAGTTCCGGCAGGCTCTGGCGGATGGGCGGGACCCAAGGGGCGTCGTGGGTGCTGTCGCGCAGAAGCTGTTCCCAGAGACGGAAGGTTCTGTCGGGGCGGTCATTCTGCAACAGCATCAAACCCCAGTAGTAACGTGCCAGCGGATTGCGGGGATCGCGTTCCATGACCCTGCGCAGCGAGGCTTCGGCTTCGGGAGAGACATAGCCTTCGGCGGCGCTGATCAGGAGCTGGGCGTGGGTCAGGTAGTCGTCGATGTTCGCCTCGTCGCCCTTGATGCGCAGGACGGCGGCCTGTGCCTCGTAGGCGGCCTTGAGGTTGCCGAGGTTGGCCTCGTTGCGGGCCAGCAGGATCTGGCCTTGCAGGTCGTCGGGGCGTTCGGCAACGCTGGCGCGAAGTTTTTCAATAAGTTCGGCATATTCGCCGTCAGGTGTCTGGCCTGGGGTGACGGGCAGGGTGGCCTCGAAGGCGGCCTGAACGGGGCGGCTGTCGTGTTTTGCCTTGGCGGCGTCGATACGTGCCTGAAGGGGGGCATCCTCAAAGCCGGGTTGGCCAAGCGAGGAGTAAAGACCGAGGCCGCCAGCGATGACGAACAGGGCCATGAGAACGGCAACCACGCGCCCCGCGCCTGCGGGTTGGCCACCGGTGTCGCCGCCTTCCTTGAGCTGGGCATCGGCGGCAAGAATACGGCGGGAGATTTCCGCACGCACGCGCTCGGCGTCGGCCTCTTCGATCACGCCACGGGCCAGATCCTTGTCAACTTCCTTGAGCTGATCGCGGTAGACGCGCAGGTCATAGGCTGCGGGCGGTTCGCTTCCGGTGCGTCCGCGCAGGATGGCAAGCCCGAGCAAGAGCGCGACGATCAATGTCAGGGCAATGGCGGTAATCCAGAACAGCATGGAGGCCTCCTGTGGTCAGTGCCCTTCATCTATATCTTCGGGGGGGCGGTAAAAAGGGCAAAAGTCAAGGAAACATGAACATGTCGCAACCGTTCGCCAAACCGACGGTTTGAACCGGGTGAAACGGCATGTGAAGGTACATTAATCTTCCAATACCCGTCCCAGATCGGAATCATCATCATGAGACGTTACTCAGCTTTTGCCATCGCCCGCGAGGCCGCCCGGTACCACACCGGTTGGGAACGCGCGTGGCGTTCGCCGGAACCCAAGAAGAAATACGATGTGATCATCGTAGGCGCGGGGGGACATGGTCTCGCCACGGCGTTCTATCTTGGTAAGAACTTCGGCATCACCAATGTTGCAATCATCGAGAAAGGGTGGCTTGGCGGCGGCAACACCGGCCGTAACACGACCATCATTCGCTCGAACTATCTTCAGGACCCCTCGGCGGCGCTTTATGAAAAGGCGCGTTCGCTTTACGAGACCATGTCGCAGGACCTGAACTACAACGTGATGTTCAGCCCGCGTGGCGTGATCATGCTGGCGCAGACCCAGCACGAGGTTCGCGGTTACCAGCGCACCGCGCACGCCAATGCCCTGCAAGGCGTCAAGACCGAGTTCATCGGTCCCGAGCGCGTCAAGGAACTGGTGCCGATCATCAACATTGATGGTCCGCGCTATCCGGTTCTGGGTGGCCTCTGGCAGGAACGCGGCGGCACAGGTCGTCACGACGCGGTGGCCTGGGGCTATGCGCGTGCATGTTCCGACATGGGCATGGACATCATCCAGAAATGCGAAGTCATCGGCGTTCGGTCCGAGGGCGGCATGGTCAAGGGTGTCGACACCACCAAGGGGCCGATCGACTGTGACAAGCTGGGTCTTGTCGTGGCGGGCAACTCGGGGGCGCTGGCCGATATGGCGGGCTTCCGTCTGCCGATGGAAAGCGTTGCGCTTCAGGCGCTGGTTTCCGAGCCGATCAAGCCCTGCATGGACGTGGTCGTCATGGCCAACACCGTGCATGGCTACATGTCCCAGTCGGACAAGGGCGAGATGGTGATCGGCGGTGGTACCGACGGGTTCAACAACTACACCCAGCGTGGGTCTTTCCACCACATCGAGGAAACGGTGCGCGCGCTGTGCGAAACCTTCCCGATGGTGTCGCGCCTCAAGATGCTGCGCCAGTGGGGCGGTATCGTGGACGTGACCGGCGACCGGTCGCCGGTGATCGGCAAGACGCCTCTGGGCAACTGCTTTATCAACGCGGGCTGGGGCACCGGCGGCTTCAAGGCCATTCCGGGTGGCGGCTGGGCAACTGCCGAGCTGATCGCCAAGGGCGAACCGGGTCCGCTGAGTGCCGAGTTCGGCATGGAACGCTTCATCGAAGGCCGCTTTATCGACGAATCCGTCGCGGCCGGCGTGGCTCACTAAGGGAAGGGGACAGGATATGCTTACTCTTCAATGCCCCTATTGCGGCGTAGAGGCCGAGGAAACCGAACTGCACGCGGAAGGTGAAGCGCACCTGAAGCGTTTCGGTCCCGGTTCGTCGGACGATGACTTCGAAGGTTACCTGTTCATGCGTGAAAACCCGAAAGGGGTTCACTTTGAGCGTTGGCGCCACTCGAACGGCTGCGGCAAGTTCTTTCACGCCGCCCGTTGCACCATGACCCTTGAGGTATTTGGCACCTATTCGGCACAGACGCTGGAGCCGCCTCAGGAGATCAAAGACAAGATTTCGGCCAAGTATCCCGGCTGGACCTGGAGGGAATTCGCATGAGCACGCGTCTCGCATCAGGCGGCCGTCTGCTGAACAAGGGCAAGCAGCTCAAGTTCAGCTTCAACGGCAAGCAATTCACCGGCTACGAAGGCGACAGCCTTGCTTCGGCACTTCTGGCAAACGACCAGATGATGATCGGCCGGTCGTTCAAGTATCACCGCCCGCGCGGTGTTGTCGCCAGCGGCTCGGAAGAACCCAACGGCCTCGTCAACCTCGGCGAGGGCGGCAAGTTCGAACCGAACCAGCGCGTCACCACGACCGAACTGTTTGATGGTCTGACCTGCACCTCGCAGAACCACTGGCCGTCGCTCGAGTTCGATATCGGTGCGATCAACAACCACATGACCCGGTTCTTCCCGGCGGGTTTCTACTACAAGACCTTCATGTTCCCGCGCTTTGCGTGGAAGCATGTCTTTGAACCGATTGTGCGTCAGTCGGCGGGTCTGGGTAAAGCGCCGCAGGATCGCGACGCGGACACCTATGAGCACTTCTACGCCTTTGTCGACGTGGTGGTGATCGGTGGCGGTATCGCCGGTCTGCAGGCTGCAAAAGCGGCGGGTGCCTCGGGTGCCAAGGTTTTGCTGATGGAACAGACCCCGCATTGGGGTGGCCGCGCGCCGGTTGACGGTGGCGAGGTCGACGGCAAGCCGGTGGCCGAATACATCGACGGTCTGGTTGCCGAGCTGCAAGCCATGGACAACGTCACCATGCGCAACCGCATGATGGGCGCAGGTGTCTATGACCACGGGTATGTTCTGGGCTATGAGCGTGTGAACGATCACACCCCGATGAACACCGGCCCGCGTCACCGCCTGTGGCGTATCCGCACCAAGCAGATCATCACGGCAACCGGTGCCATTGAACGTCCGCTGTCGTTTGCGGGCAACGATATTCCGGGCGTGGTTCTGGCCTCTGCGGTTCGTGACTATGCCGTGGATTACGGTGTGTCCGTGGGTGACCGTACCGTTGTCGTGACCAACAATGACGACGCCTATCGTACTGCGATTGCTCTGAAAAAGGCCGGTCTTGAAGTGCCGGTGATCCTTGACGCCCGTGCGTCGGGTGGCGGTTCTCTGGCGGATGAGGCCAAGGCGCTTGGTATCCGTGTCGAGAACGGCAAGGGTATCGCCAAGGTCAAGGGCGGCAAGCGTGTGACCGGTGTTGTGGTCTGTGCCCAGGCGGGCCAGGGCGCGATGCTGGAAGAGATCAAATGTGATGCGGTTGCCATGTCGGGCGGCTGGTCGCCGGTTGTGCACCTGTGGTCGCATTGCGGTGGCAAACTGATCTGGGATGATGCGCAGGCACATTTCCGCCCCGACGCCGCACGTCCGCCGAAAGGCGCGAATGGCGAAGGTTTCGTGATCCCGGCAGGGTCGGCCAATGGTCCTTTGGAACTGGCGGGTGTCGTTGCTGATGCCAATGCCGCCGGTGTTGCCGCTGCGAAAGCGGTTGGTCAGGATAGCAGCGTTGCTGCGCCTGCCGTTGCCGAAGCAGCCGAAGCCGCGATGGAACCCGTCTGGCTCATGCCGCAGGGCGCTGGCCCGGAACTGCGCATCAAGGCGTGGCTGGATTACCAGAACGACGTAAAAGTTTCGGACGTGCGTCTCGCGGCCCAGGAGGGTTACGAGAGCGTCGAGCACACCAAGCGTTACACCACGCTGGGTATGGCGACCGACCAGGGCAAACTGTCGAACATCAACGGCCTTGCCACGCTGGCGGGCCAGTTGAATGCACCGATCCCGGAAGTGGGCACCACCACCTTCCGTCCGCCCTATACGCCGATCTCGATGGGTTCGATCGCTGGTGAAGCGCGTGACGCGGTCTTCCAACCGCTGCGCCGGACCCCGATCCACGCCTACCACGAAGACGAGAAAGCCTTCTTTGAACCGGTTGGCCACTGGCGTCGTCCGTACTGCTTCCCGAAAGCAGGCGAGAGCCATGCCGATGCGGTGAAGCGCGAGATCAACCAGACCCGCAACAGCGTGGGCCTGCTGGATGCCTCGACCCTTGGTAAGATCATCGTCAAGGGCCCCGATGCAGGCAAGTTCCTCGACATGATGTACACCAACATGATGTCGACGCTGAAGCCGGGCAAATGCCGCTATGGCCTGATGTGTAATGAGAACGGTTTCCTGATCGACGATGGTGTTGTTGCACGCATCGATGAGGATACCTTCCTGTGCCACACCACCACCGGCGGTGCCGAGCGCATCCACGGCTGGATGGAAGACTGGCTGCAGTGCGAGTGGTGGGACTGGAAAGTCTATACCGCGAACGTGACCGAGCAATACGCGCAGATCGCGGTTGTGGGCCCGAACGCCCGCAAGGTGATCGAAAAGCTGGGCGGCGAGATGGATGTCTCGAAAGAAGGCCTCGCGTTCATGGAGTGGAAAGACGGCAAGATCGGCGAATTCGACGCCCGCGCTTACCGGATTTCGTTCTCGGGTGAACTGTCCTACGAGATCGCGGTTCCCGCGTCGCAGGGACGGGCGTTCTGGGATGCGCTGATGGAAGCTGGCGCCGAGTTCGGTATCATGCCTTACGGCACCGAAGGGTTGCACGTGATGCGTGCCGAGAAGGGCTTTATTATGATCGGCGACGAAACCGACGGCACGGTGATCCCTCAGGATCTCAACATGCAGTGGGCGATTTCCAAGAAGAAGGAAGACTTCCTTGGCAAACGTGCGCAGCTGCGTCCGTTCATGGCGTCCGACGACCGCTGGAAGCTTGCGGGCTTTGAGACGGTAGACGGGTCGGTCATTCCGGACGGTGCCTATATCGTCGGGACCGGCGTGAATGCCAACGGCCAGCGCAATGTGCAGGGTCGTGTGACCTCGACCTACTATTCGCCGACGCTGGACCGTGGCATCGCCATGGGCCTGATCGACGGTGGCATGAAGCGTCTGGGTGACGTGGTCGAGTTCAACAAGGTGGATGGCTCGACCGTGAAGGCCAAAGTGGTTGATCCGGTGTTCTATGACAAGGATGGGGAGAAGCAGAATGTCTAAGGCTGTGAGCGCCCTTGAAGGGGCATCGTTCGAAGGCTTTGCCAAGGTCGAGGAAACCGGCCTACGCGGCATGATCACCGTGCGCGGTGATCTGGACTCGAAAGAGATGGCGGAGGCGGTCAAGGCTGTTAACGGTGCCGAAATGCCGGCCGTGCGCAAGATCGTGCATGGCGAAGGCGGATCGGTTGCCTGGATGTCGCCGGACGAGCTTTTGGTGGTTTGCGCCTATGAGGAGGCGGACGCCAAGGTTGCGGCGATGACCGAGGCTCTGGCCGGTCAGCACGCGCTGGTCGTGAAGGTCTCTGATGCGCGCGCCGTGTTCCGTATCTCGGGCGAGGCTGCACGTGAAGTGATTGCCAAGCTGGCGCCTGTCGACATGTCGCCGGCGGCCTTTCCTGCCGGCGAATTCCGTCGCTCGCGGGTAGCGCAAGTGGCGGCGGCCTTCTGGCTGAACGAGGACGGTTCGTTCGAAATGATCTGCTTCCGGTCGGTGGCGCAGTATGTCTTTGACCTGCTGTCGATCTCGTCTGAAAGAGGGGGCGAAGTCGGTTTCCTGAACTGATCCAGTTACCCTGATGATTTTCGAGGCGCCTTTCCCACGCGGAAGGGCGCCTTTTTCTTGACGCTATTTAGAGGCACGCTAAAAAGTCTCCTGTAAGAAACTTGGAATGTGAAGGCAAATGTTTGATTTAAAAATTGTTTTTGCTGCTGTGATTGCGGGAGCCTTGGCCGTTCCAGCTGTCGGTCATGCCGAGGGAAAAGAGATAATCTGGCAATGCGAAATTGATAAGGGCGACAATCGGACCTGGCTTTCGGAGCAGGTCATCATTGCCCATGTTCCCGGCGCCAAGACGGCTGTTGTTGCAGACAATGTCGCGCTTGTCTTTTTGGGGCATCCGGTAGAGGCAAAGGTAAAGACACGCGCCAAGAAGGACGTGTTCTATTGGAGAGTATCCGGCGTCAGAGATTCCAATAAGAGACCGGTTTCCCGTATGGAGTACATTGGCTATCTCACACGGGACACGGGCCAATTTGCAATTTCGGCCCGCCCTGGCCAATCTCAGTTCTGGAACAGCAAGGGGTCGTGCAAGCCGTTGAAAGAAGAAAAACGCTGGCGCAAGATCCTTCAGATGAAGAAGAAATAGTGAAATCGATCTCTGGATCGCGTTCACTTTCGGGATAGACCGTTGTGAGCTTTGGCCTTGCGGGGTAAACCAATGTGGCTCGTGATCCAAGGAGGCACCCGTGTCGAAATCAGCACTCTACGTTACCGGAGTTCTCGCCCTGCTTGCGCAAGGCGCAGCGGCGCAGGTTGTTGACTGCAACATCAGTCAGCGCAGTTGGGGTGGTCTGGTGACCGAATGGTATACCTTCGAGGTCGATGCCGATCGCGGGCGGGTTCTGGTTTCCGATCCAACGATCAGATTTGTTTCGCAAAAACCGGTGAAGTCGGAAGTTGTCACGTTGACCGATGAGACAATCCACGTGACCTGGGATGTCAAGAAACTGCCCAGCCCGCTTGGAGATGAACAGAGGGGCGGGCGGTTCGAGGCAGAGATTGAAAGAGGTGAGAACCGGATCAAGGTCACGGCGCGCTATTCGGATGACGCTGATGGTGGTACGGGCAAGGGAATTTGCTTTCCCAAGTGAGGGTGGACGGACCTCTTGATAAACTCGTGCTCTGGCCCCAGTTCAATGTTCGACGCCCTTTGGGCAACCAGTAGGGAGAAAGCACAATGAAACCATTTTTGTTTGGACCTGTCCTGGCACTTGGTCTCGTCGGTGGGAGCGCGCAAGCTGGAAGCTGGGAATGCAGTTTCGGCGGTCAAAAGGCTGATGGCTGGCTGCGCGGGCAGGTGTTCCTTACGGATGCGACAGAGACAAAACCGGCGACGGTTTACGATTCCCTGATCAACAGCCAGCATTCTGGTCCGATTGAAGCGCGGGTTTCCGCGGACAACGACCAGCGCACGACGTTCAAGTGGAAGCTGCGCGATGTTCACTTGCGGTCGGGCTTTGCGCCGCGCATCAACTATACGCTTACGCGTCTGAAGAATGGCAACGATGCGACGCTTTTTGCGGTGGCGCCGGGGCTTGACGATTTCCGAAATCGCGGTGGTGGCAATGTCGTGTTCAGCGCTGGAGGAAAATGTTCGGAGCGTTGAGGCGCCAGTTGCGTCTCGACAACGGCGAGGCAATGCAGTGATGCGTCAGATGACTGACGTACTATTTTGAAAATAAAGGTAGTTCCTCTCCTTGACTTGGTGTTTCCTAGTGATGAGGTGAGATGTTCTGAACAGGAGATTTTTATGAAGTTTTGTCTGACCCTTCTGCCGATTTTGGCATTTTCGACGGTGGCACACGCGGGCGTTTTCGAGTGCGATATGACGAAAAAAAGCCGGTACGGCTGGATTTCGGATAAGATCTACCTTGAGTACGAAGAGAATTCTAAGGGTGCTCGGATTTATGACGCGTATACCCACCACTACTTTGACAAGAAGCCGCTTGATGCAGAGGTGAAACGGGCCACCGACAAGGCCGTCGTTTTTAGTTGGGAATTGCGTAATATCGAAACGGATTCCGGTAAGCCGAGCGGGCGGGTCAAGTATACGGCAAATATCGAACGCGCATCGGGCCGTGTGCACGTGAACGTCCTGCTTTTGAGCTATGACAATACTTCTTTCGGGAATGGAACCTGCAAGTACGACGCCAAGCGACGGTTTTGACTTGACCTTTCTGCCCTGACACACACATCTGTACCGCAGAACAACCCGCACGAACACAAGGATGCTCACCATGGCTTTCGAACTTCCCGATCTTCCCTATGCACACGATGCTCTTGCTGATCTTGGCATGTCGGCAGAGACCCTCGAGTACCACCACGACCTGCACCACAAGGCCTATGTCGACAACGGCAACAAGCTGATTGCTGGCACCGAGTGGGAAAGCAAGTCGATGGAAGAGATCATCGTTGGCACCTATGACGCCAACGCTGTTGCTCAGAACGGCATCTTCAACAACATCTCGCAGCTTTGGAACCACAACCAGTTCTGGGAGATGATGGGCCCGAACCAGACCGCCATGCCGGGTGAGCTGGAAAAAGCCATCGTCGAGAGCTTTGGCTCGGTTGACGAGTTCAAGTCGCAGTTCGCCGCTGCCGGTGCCGGCCAGTTCGGTTCGGGCTGGTGCTGGCTGGTCAAGGACGCCGACGGCGGCCTGAAAGTCACCAAGACCGAGAACGGCGTGAACCCGCTCTGCTTTGGCCAGACCGCGCTGCTGGGCTGTGACGTATGGGAGCACTCCTACTACATCGATTTCCGCAACAAGCGTCCGGTTTACCTGTCGAACTTCCTCGACAAGCTGGTGAACTGGGAGAACGTGGCATCGCGCCTGTAATCGGGTTTGCCACACGAGAATTCGGGCCCCGGAGGGAAACCTTCGGGGCCTTTTTCATGGCTGCTTGCCAATTGCCGTGAACAGGTTCATCAATCGTCGGGTGATTTGAGGGGAGGCGGCGCATGAGCGAGGTGCGGCAAGGCATTCTGGCGATGGTGGTGGCCTGTTTAACATGGGGCCTCGTGCCGCTGTTCTACAAACAGCTTGAGCATATTCCGCCGATCGAAATCCTGGCCCATCGCACGATCTGGTCGGCGGTGATCTTTGTCGGGGTTCTGCTGTTCCAGGGGCGGCTCAAACTGCTTGGCGAGGCGCTTTTGTCACGACGCACGGTGGTGGTGGTCGCGGCTGCGGCCTTCCTGATTTCCTTCAACTGGTATTTCTTTATCTGGTCGGTCGCCAACGACAAGGCCACGGAGGCGTCGCTTGGATACTTCCTGTTTCCGCTCGTGGCGGTGCTGCTTGGGCGGGTGGTGTTTCGCGAACAGTTGCAGAGGCTGCAGTGGATTTCCATTGGCATCGCACTGTTTGCCGTGGTCCTGCTGACCGCGGGGTTGGGGGTTGCGCCGTGGATCGCGTTGGCGCTGTCGACAACCTTTGGATTGTACGGGCTGATCAAGAAGGGCCTCAGCATCGGGCCGGTGGTGTCCGTGACAGCCGAGGTGATCGTGCTGGTTCCGATTGCCACGGTCATCCTGTGGTTTGCCCATGGTGACGGGCAGGGGGCATTCGGCGCGGATGTGAAGGACAGTGTCTTGCTGGTCCTGTCCGGAGCGCTGACGGCGACGCCGCTGATCCTGTTCAGCTTTGCGACCAAACGGGTGGCGCTGTCGACGATCGGGTTGGTGCAGTACCTGAACCCGACCTTGCAGTTCTTCTGTGCTGTAGTGATTTTTGGCGAACCCTTTGGTGTTTGGCACGGGATCGCCTTTCCCCTGATCTGGATCGCGCTTGCGCTTTATTCCTTTGCGGCGCTGCGTCAGGAGAAGGCAGCGTCCAAGGTAGATTCCAGTGTCGCCAGATCATCGACCACCTGAATGAAGTCTTTCAGGGAGGCATCGGCAAACCCCTGGTCGATGACGCTGTTGATGAGGGCAATCAGCGCGTCCCAGTAGCCGTTCACGTTGGCGAGCAGGATCGGTTTGTCGTGCAGACCCAGCTGGCGCCATGTGAGAACCTCGAAGAGCTCGTCCAGTGACCCTGCGCCGCCGGGCAGAACGATGATGGCGTCGCAGTTCATGAACATCACCTTTTTGCGCTCGTGCATGTTTTCGGTGACGATGAAGCGGGTCAGATCGACCTTGCCGACCTCGCGTTTCAAGAGGTGAACGGGGATCACGCCAAAGGTATCGCCGCCGTTGGCCTGGGTGGCATTTGCCACCGCGCCCATCAGGCCGATGTCTCCGGCACCGTAGACAAGCCGCCAGTTCTTGTGTGCCAGAAGCGCGCCGAGATCTTCTGCGAAGGTCTGAAATGCAGGGTCCTTGCCGGAACGTGAGCCGCAAAAGACACAGATTGACGGGTTGGTCATGGAATTCCCCAATATCTTCAATGCTGTTTTGACCAGTGTTACTCGGGTTGATATGGTCGCTCAACCGTCAAGGGGCCGTCGAATTCATTATGCTGCCGCGCGTGTTTTCGATATGCCCAAGACGACAACATCTTGCGAGCGTTTCGCGCCAGACTTATGCACTAAGTTCATCGCGTGGCGTTTGAGCTAGCGGAATCTGGGGAAAGGCTGGCATGAGCAGAATTGCATCTTTGCTTGGTGGAAACGCCGTCATCGTGGGGGGCGCAGCCGTTGTCGGGGTTGTGGCCGTGGTTGTTAGTGGCGTGTTCAAGTCACCGGAGCCTGAGGTTGCGCCAACGCCTGTCGTTGCGATGCCGAAAACCGAAGAGGCGCCAGCACCCGAGGTGACCGAAGCGCCTGCCACCGAGGAAGCGGTGGTGGAGGAACCCACGCCTGAAGCCGAACCCGAAGCCGAGGTCGTTGTCGAGACGGTTGTGCCGTCGTTTGATGTCGTGCGGGTCGAGCCGGATGGAAACACGCTTATTGCGGGCCATGCTGCGGCGGAGGTGTCTATCACGGTGCTTCTGGATGGTGCCGATCTGGCCGAGGCCCCGACGGACTCGGGTGGGAAATTCGTGACCTTCGCGTCGATCGCTCCGAGCAGCGAACCGCAGGTTCTGAGCCTTGTTCAGCGTCGTGAAGACGGCGATGTCTTTTCCGAGGCGACGGTGATCCTCGCACCGGTTCAGCCGGTGGTCGCGGAGGCGGAGCCCGAGCCCGTGGCAGAGCCGGCGGAAGTTGTTGTGGAGGCCGTTGAAGACGCGGTCGCGGAAGACACGGTTGAAACTGTGGACGTCCAGCCGGAAACGGTCGAAGACACCGAAGTGACTGCCGTTGAAGAGACGCAACCCGCCGCGCCGACAGTGCTGTTGTCCGACGGGGATGGTGTACGGGTTCTTCAGCCACCAGCGGTGATCGAGACCGGGCCGGATGTCACAACGTCGCTTGCGCTGGATACGATTGCCTATTCCGATGCCGGTGAGGTTTCGTTGACGGGCCGTGGATCGGATGAGGGCTTTGTGCGGGTCTATCTGGACAATGCACCGATCACCTCTTCGCGGATCGAGGCCGGGGGGAACTGGCGCACTGAACTGCCGGATGTTGATACCGGGGTCTATACCCTGCGTGTCGATCAGGTGGATGCGGAAGGCGAGGTTGTCTCGCGTGTGGAGACGCCTTTCAAGCGCGAGGCACCCGAGGCCCTGCAAGCGGTTGCACCGCAAGGGGATAACAAGGTTGAAGCGGTGACGGTTCAGCCCGGATCGACGCTTTGGGCCATTGCCAACGAACACTATGGTGATGGTGTGCTTTATGTGCGGGTGTTCGAGGCCAACAAGGATCAGATCGTTGATCCCAACCTGATTTTCCCCGGCCAGATCTTCAGCATTCCCGAAGAATGATGCCGTTGAGAGCCGGCGAACCGGATTGATTTGGTGCGCCCTCTGGTAATGTCCGGAGGGCGCATTACCTGTCTATTGAAGACACGAGGATCTCGTATGAGACAAAGATATACGGCCTCGGCCGACGAAGTTGCCCGAAATGAGCAAAGATCCGGCTGGCGCACGATCCGCCGTGTAGCCCCCTATCTGTGGCCGGAAGAGCCGAAATGGGTGCGTTACCGCGTGGTTTTCGCGCTTGTTGCGCTGTTCGTGTCCAAGCTGATCGCGGTTTGCGTGCCGCTGATCTACAAGGCGGCCGTTGATACTCTGGCCGGTGAGGGCGTGTCGACGCTTGTGCTTGGGGCCGTGGGGTTGACCGTGGCCTATGGTATGGCGCGGGTGATGACCGTGGGCTTCCAGCAGCTGCGCGACGCGATTTTTGCGCGGGTTGGTCAGCGGGCGCTGAGGGCGCTGGCGCTTGAGACCTTCGTGCACATTCACCGCCTGTCGATGCGCTATCACATTACCCGCAAGACCGGGGGGCTTAGCCGGATCATCGAGCGTGGTGTGAAGGGGGTCGAGTTCCTGCTGCGGTTCCTGCTGTTTTCGATTGGTCCGCTTTTCCTCGAATTGCTGATGATCTCGGCGATCCTGTTCTGGCTGTTTGATGCCTGGTACCTGGCGGCGGTGGCCCTGACGATTGGCGGCTACGTCTTTTTCACCTTCAAGGTGACCGAGTGGCGGGTGCGCCTGCGCCGCGAGATGAATGACCAGGACACCGAGGCCAACCAGAAGGCCATCGACAGCCTGCTGAACTTTGAAACGGTCAAGTATTTCGGGGCCGAGGAACGGGAAGCGGCGCGCTATGATGCCTCGATGGCGGGGTATGAAAGAGCGGCTCTCAAGACCTCGTATTCATTGGCTTTTTTGAACTTTGGCCAATCTTTCCTGATCACCACCGGCCTCGTTGCCGTGATGGTTCTGGCGGCTGTTGGCGTGGAGAGCGGGGCGCTGACCGTCGGGGATTTCGTGATGGTCAACGCCTACATGATCCAGATCACCATGCCGTTGAATTTCCTTGGCACGGTTTACCGGGAAATCCGGCAGTCGCTGGTGGATATGGGCGAGATGTTCGACCTCTTGGAGCAACCAGCCGAGGTTTCCAACAAGCCGGGTGCCAAGGACCTGAAGGTCAATGGCGGTGCAATCCAGCTGGACAACGTGGCCTTTGGTTACGAGGCCACGCGCCCGATCCTGCAGGGGATCAGCCTTGACGTGGGCGCGGGACAGAATGTTGCGATTGTCGGCTCGTCCGGATCTGGAAAGTCGACCATCGGGCGGTTGCTGTTCCGGTTCTATGACGTTGATGGCGGGGCGCTGCGGATTGACGGTCAGGACGTGCGGGACGTCACACAGAAGAGCCTTCACGCGGCGATTGGCGTGGTGCCGCAGGACACGGTGCTGTTCAACGACACCATCCGCTACAACATCGCCTATGGGCGCGACGGGGCGACCACCGAAGAGATCGAAGAGGCGGCAAGATCGGCGCAGATTCACGACTTCATCATGTCGCTGCCCGAAGGTTACGAGACGATGGTGGGGGAACGCGGGCTGAAGCTGTCTGGCGGTGAGAAACAGCGTGTTGGCATTGCGCGCACGTTGCTCAAGAACCCGCCGATCCTGTTGCTGGACGAGGCCACCTCGGCGCTGGACACCGAGACAGAGGGCGAGATCAAGGGCGCGCTGGCACGTGCGGCAGAGGGGCGGACCGTGATCACCATTGCGCACCGTCTGTCGACAGTTGCCGAAGCCGACCGGATCGTGGTTCTGGAGGCCGGGAGAATCGTGGAAGAAGGCACCCACGACGAACTGGTGGCCCGTGGCGGACGGTATTCCCAGCTCTGGCAGCGGCAGATGTCGGAGCAGGAAGCGGCCTGACGTGGTCGGGCGGAAGCACCGGTTGCGCACCGAAATTTGACAGGATGGCTTTTGCCTCGCAGACTTGCCCCATTCTTTTCCGACGGGGGTATGCGCGATGCCGACGTATATTTTGCAAGGCAAGACTTATGGTTTTTCCGAGTTTACCGGGTTTTTGGATAGTGTTTCTGACGCAACTGTCACGTTCAACGTGGATGGCACGGGGTTCTCTTATGTCATTGGGGCACCCGATGGGGGATCACCGCCGCCTGCGGTTCTGACCGGTATTGGACCCGGTGACGCCGAGTTCAACGGGAGCAGTGCGTTCCGGTCCGATTTCGTCGTTCGCATCAGCCAGTTCGACTGGGGGCCGTTCAGCGACCGGAAACAGACGATTGTCATGGATTTCCACGATCCGGTGGCCAACGAGACCTATAGTTTCGTCATTGGCGGCGACCCGCTTCCTCCTATTACGGATGTGACCAGCTTTTACGACTGGGCCGCGGAAATTGCCCTTTTCGGGCAGGTTGTTACCGGGCCTTATGCACCGGGCGAGGTCATACCGTTTGGCGGGATGCCGGGGGTGGTGGAGGAGCAATCTCCGATTTGCGGCACGGATAACCCCGACAACCTGCTTGGCACCAATGACGACGACGAGATGTGTGGCGAGGGGGGCAACGACACGCTGAACGGTCAGGGGGGCGATGATCTCATCTACGGCAACGAGGGGGATGACCTGCTGACCGGAAGCGGCGGCGCTGACACGCTGGATGGCGGCGCCGGCATAGATACGGCGAACTATGAGTCGTCCAATTCCTCAATCGTTGTGAACCTGCTTACGACCGAGGGCACGGCTGGGGATGCGCTTGGGGATCGGTTGTTCCTGATCGAAAACGTTATCGGGTCCAACCTCGAAGATACGATCACCGGGGACGGCAAGGACAATCGCCTGGAGGGTCTTGCGGGCGCCAACCGTATTTTCGGCGGGGGTGGCAATGACCTTTTGTACGGAGGGATTGATAAAGACCGTCTCTCCGGTGGGCTTGGAAATGACTATCTTTCCGGCGGCGGCGATGATGATGTCCTGATCGGAGGAGGCGGTGCCGACACTCTCGAGGGCAACTTTGGGCGCGATGACCTGACGGGCGGCGCCGGCGGCGATCGGCTTAATGGTGGGCGTTCGAATGACGTTTTGAACGGAGGTACCGGCGATGACAGCCTGTTTGGTGCAGACGGGCAGGACAGGCTGTTTGGCGGGGAAGACAACGACGAGCTTGAGGGCGGCAAGGGCAACGACTCGCTCAGCGGGCAGTCCGGAGCCGACACATTGATCGGTGGTACGGGAGACGACACGCTTTTGGGTGGCACCGGTGCAGACAATCTGAAAGGTGGCGATGGTGTCGACGTGCTGGACGGCGAGCACGGTGAGGACACGCTTTATGGTGGCGACAAAAACGACACCCTCAAGGGCGGTGATGGCAAGGATTTCCTTTATGGAGACCAGGGCGCGGACGTTCTTTTGGGCGGTGCCATTGGGGATGTGCTGGAAGGACGGGCGGGCCGTGACCGGATGTGGGGCGGCAGCGGTTTTGACAGCATGAAAGGCGGTAAGGGAAACGATGTTCTGTTCGGTCAGAACGGGCGTGACACGCTTATGGGCGACGCTGGACATGACAAGCTGGACGGGGGAGCGGGGAATGACGTTCTGTTTGGCGGCACCGAACATGGCAAGAATGATGCCGATACGCTGATCGGGGGCGCAGGTGCTGATACCTTCGTGATGGATGTTTACGCCAGTGATACGCAAACCGTGAAAGACTATCAGGCGGGCTTTGATCTGGTGCAGATCAACGCATCAAGTAGCTATGTCGGCGGGGATGTCGGGGCGTTTATTGCCGATCTGCGCTCGGTTGCGACGGTTGCAGATGGCAACACCTACATTGCCTATACAAAGATCTTTGGCGGCAATCCCTTCGATATGCATTTTGCATTCGAAGGGATCACCGACCCCAATTCGATCACCTTTGTCGTGGACTTGTTCTGAGGTGGGCGCGGGCCGATTACTCGGCCGCGCGCAGGGCTTTTCCTGACGGCGGGGTGACGGTTTCTTCTTCGTCGTCCCAGAGGAGGACCGGTGCCTTGATGCGCTTGGCTTCGCGGCGCAGGGCCCAGTCGCGGGCGGCGCGGCTGCCACGGCCCAGCGACAAGCGGGCCAGAAGGGCCGCCATCCAGCGCAGGTAGGTGGTGAACCAGACACGCAGCGCCAGCATCGACGGGGTAAAGATCAGCGTCAGGACGGTTGCAATGCCAAGGCCGAAGACCACTGCGGTGGCGAGCTGTTTCCACCAGAGCGCGGTCGGGCTGTCGAAGGAATAGCCGCCATTGGCAAAGTCGAGCGAGAGGCCGAACATCATCGGGGCGAGGCCCGCCATTGTCGTGATCGTGGTCAGGAGAACCGGGCGGATACGCGCCTGTGCGGTGCGCACGATGGCCTCGATCCGCGGCATGTATTGCGAGAATTCCTGATAGGTGTCGATCAGAACAATGTTGTTGTTCACCACGATCCCGGCAAGCGCCACGATGCCGGTGCCGGTCATGATGATCGAGAACGTCTGGTCCATGACCAACATGCCGATCAAAACGCCCGCGGTGGACAGGACAACGGCGAGAAGCACCAGCACCGAGTTGTAGAAGCTGTTGAACTGGGCCAGCAGGATGATGAACATCAGGCCAAGTGCGCCGGCAAAGGCATTGCCCAGGAAGGCCTGGCTTTCGGCCTGATCTTCCTGATCCCCAGTCCATTCCCATTCGATGCCGGCCGGGAAGGGCTTGGTTTCCAACCATTCGGTCAGCTTGGCAAGGCGTTCGTTCGCGGTGAGGGGAACGGAGGTAAAGCCGCGCTCTGCATAGTCTGCTTGCAGGGCGCTGTCGGCCTCCCAGGTGGTTGTGTCGATCACTTCGGTTTCACCGGTCTCGGCGTTTGTCAGGACGGTCAGGTCGCTAGTGACCCCCGCTTTGACATCGAAGAAACGCGTCTGGTTGATGCGGTTGATCTCAGCCAGCTTTTCGACCGGTTTGCGGGTGATGAAGTTCGACAGGGGCACGAGGCCGTCGGCGGTGCGTACCTTGAGGGTATCAAGGGTCGACAGAACGCGGTCTTCGTCGGGCAGGCGGACGCGGATTTCGATTTCTTCATCCGAGCTTTCGACGGGCATGGTGTCGAGCAGGATGCCGCGTGTCACGAGTTGCACCATCGCGCCCACGGTGGCCACGTCGGCACCGTAGCGGCCCGCCTTGGTGACATCGACGTCGATCTGCCAGTCGATGCCCGGGAGTGGCAGGGTGTCTTCAATCAGTTGCAGACCGGGCGTAGCATCAAACTGCGCGCGCGCAATTTCGGTCGCGGCGGTCAGCGTTTCCCAATCGTTGCCTTTGATGCGCAGGTGAACGGGTTTGGCCGAGGCCGGGCCGCGCGAGGCTTCGAGGATTTCGATTTGTGCACCAGCGATGGTTTTCAGTTCGGCCTCCAGTTCGTTCAGAACCGTATTGCCGTCCATGACCGTGTCCTTGACGGTGCGATTGACGTCGATCCCGAGGAAGGGAATGGTGAACCAACGCTCACGAGCATCCGGACGGTCTTCCCACGGGATGGTTTCCAACTGGATCTGGCCGATGGTGTCTTTCGGGGCCTGAGCACCGCCGGTGTTCTGGTCAAGACCGCCTTCACCGGCAAAGGAAAAGGCTGTCTTGATGCCGGGGTGAGCGAGAACGATTTCCTCGGCTTCGCGGACAAGGTCGTCTTTCTGATCGAGTGAAAGGTTGCCTCGTGCCTTGACGTAGACGATGGCCTGTTCCGGCTCGGATTCCACGAAGAATTCGGTGCCCTTGTTGTTGGCGCCGTAGTAGCCAAAGACACTTACAACAAAAAAGATCACCGCACCGATGGTCACGATCGGCATGATCGGATTGCCCGCGATGAGGTGGATGAAGCGTCCGAACAGCGAAAGGGGGCTGCCGGATTCAACCTTCTTGGCTTTGCGTTCGATGCGGGCGGCGTCCAGTGTGATCGACGCGGCAAAGGCTGCGAACATGAAGATCAGGAAGCCGGGCAGGAAGCTCATCAGCCCGGGGGCCGGGGCCGCATCACCCAGCAGGAACGCCGGGTTGATTGCCTGCATGATCCCGACAAAGAGCATCAGGATCGAGGGCGGTACCAGAAGGGCGCGTACAAACCACGGTGTGGTCGCGCGAAGCCATTCGGAGCTGAGGTGGAATTTGCGGCTCAGGCGACCCGAGACCCCGCCCATGACGGGAAGGTAGACCAGCGCCACGACCAGAGAGGCCGAAAGCACGAAGATCAGCGTGACCGGCAGCATGCCCATGAACTGACCTGGAACGCCAGGCCAGAATAGCATCGGCAGGAAGGCGCAGAGGGTTGTGGCGGTCGAGGATACGATGGGCCAGAACATGCGCTTGGCAGCCTCGACATAGGCGTGCATCGGGCCGGTGCCCTCGGAGATGCGCTTGTCGGCGTATTCGACAACGACAATTGCACCGTCCACGAGCATGCCCACTGCAAGGATGAGACCGAACATCACGATGTTGGAGATGGTGATTTCCATCACGGCCAAGAGCGCGAAACACAGTAGGAACGAGGTCGGGATGGCAAAGCCGACCAGCAGGGCTGCGCGGGAGCCAAGGGCGGCCAGCACGACGATCATCACGAGGGCGATGGCGGTCAGAACCGAGCCTTCGAGCTGGGAGACCATCGAGCCGACGATGCGGGACTGGTCGTTCGACGTGCCGACTTCGACAGCGGCGCGCAGGTTTTCGGGCCATTCAGCCGAGGCCTTCTCGACTTCCTCGCGGACAAGGTTCGCAGTGTCGATCAGGTTGAACCCCTTCCGCTTGACCACCTGAAGCGCCACGGTGTTTTCGCCGTTGAAACGAGCGGTGCCGAGGCGGTCTTCGAAGGTCAGGTTGATCTGTGCGAGATCGCCGAGCGTGACAACGCGGTCGCCGTTTGTCTTGACGGGTAGGTCATAGACATCGCGCGGTTCATCGAAGGACGAGGGGATCTTGACCGAAAAGGTGCCTTGCTCGGTTTCGATCTCACCTGCCGCGATCAGCTGGTTGTTGTTGACAACCACGTTGATGAGTTCGCCTGCCGTGACGTTGTAGGCCTCGAGGCGCAGCGGGTCGATAACCACTTCGAGCATCTCGTCCCGACCGCCGGCCAGACCGGCTTCGAGAACCGCATCCATCGTTTCAAGTTGATCCTGCAACTTGTTGGCAATCTGCGACATGGTGCGTTCGGGGACGTCACCTGTCAGGTTGACGATGATGATCGGGAATTCCGAGAAGTTGATCTCGTTGATCGAATACTTTTCAAAACCGTCCGGAAACTTTCCTTCGGCGGTGTTCATGGCATCGCGCACGTCGGCGATGATCTTGGACTTGTCCCAGCCGAAATCGAATTCGAGGAAGATACCGGCATAGTTCTCGGCCGCCGTCGACTGCATCTTGTCGAGACCGTCGAGGTCAGCCAGTTCGGTTTCCATCGGTTTGATCAGCAGGGTTTCACTGTCGGCGGCGGAAATTCCGGGGAAGGGGACCGAGATGAAGAGTCCGGGGATCTGGATATCCGGCTCGCCTTCCTTGGGCAGGTTCCAATAGGCATATCCTCCTACCGCAAGCGACAGGAAGATGAATGCCAGTACCATCCGGGCGCGGTCGGCAGCCCAGTCTACGATCCCGATCATTGGTTGTGCTCCTCAAAGACCGGCACCGCTGCGACGCCCTTTACGACATACTCCTGTCCGATGACGATGATGTTGGCCTCATCTGCAAGGCCGGTGACCCAGAGGCCGTCTTTGCTGTCACGCAGGATATTGATGGAGTGGAAGTTGACCATGTTGGCTTCTTCGATGGTGCGGACCCCGAGGATGCCTTCGTCGTTCAGTGTGAGGGCGGATTGCGGGATCAAGTGGGCCTTGGCGCCGTCGGCAGCGATTGCGATCTCGGCGGTCTGGCCGTCACGGATGGCGAGGTCGCGGTTGGGGACGTCGATCTCGACACGGAAGGTGCGGGTGGTCGGGTCGGCCGAGCGTGACAGGAAGGTCACGTTTCCAACGACTTCCTGACCGGTCGTGAGGCGGGCTCCGGCCTGCGCCCCAAGAGCCACCTTGGAGACTTCGGTCTCCGGGACGAAACCGACAACCTTGATCGGGTCAAGCTGGATCACAGTGCCGCAAAGCGAACCGGCCTGCATCAGGCTGCCCAGTTCGGCAGTGTCGGATTCCAGCAGTCCCGCAAAGGGCGCGGTGATCGTCAGGCGGTCGATTTCACGTTGCGCGGCGGCGACGGCGGCCTCAGCGGATTCGATACCCGCTTCGGTGGATTGGAGGCCGGATTTGGCGGCTTCGACGCTTGCCTCGGCAGAGCGCACGGCGGCCTGTGTCGAGGCGACGCGGGTTTCCGATGCAAAGCCCCCTTCGGAGAGTTTCACGGCGGCGTTGTAGTTGATGTTGGCTTCGTCAAGACGGGCGCGGGCTTCGTCGAGGCGGGCCTGGGTTTCAGGTTGACGAGCACGGGCCTCCAGAAGGCGGGCTTTGGCCTCGGCCATAGTTGCTTCGCGGGTGCCGGGGTCGAGCTTGCAAAGCAATTCTCCGGCTTCGACATGCGCGCCGCGGCGCAGCGGCTGCGAGATGACAAGTGCGGAGGTTTCCGCGCGCACTTCGACCTGGCGATTGGCCTCGGTCTCACCGCGCAGGACAACCGCGTTCGCGATGGTGGAAGCCTTGGAGGAAATGACCTTTACGCGGACAGCATCGGGAATGTCTTTCTCGGCGTTGGTTTCTTGTGAGGCGGGGGGCTGTGCTTCAGCCTCAGTGGGGCTACCCGTCGCAGCAAAAGCCATCGTCTTGTCACGTTCGACGACGATGAAATACAGAAACGCTGTGACCAGGATTGCGGTCAGGATTGGCACCACGCGCATCGGGTTTTCCTCACTATTGTCTTTTGATGTGCTTATCCGCACGTATTTGTCTTGCGAAATAGTCGCGCTGAACGTGATTGCAACCAGTTTGGCGCAAAAACTGAACTGATCCGTTCAGTTTATTCAGAATGAAACTTCTTCGCAACGATTCCGGAGGTCGGATGCTATTGGCACTGTGTCTGCTTCGCGTTATGAGAGGGCAAATCAAGGGAGAAATCGTGTGAGCGATACCGACAGTTTCATCGAAGAAGTTACCGAAGAAGTACGCCGTGACAGGCTGTTCGGCATGTTCCGCCGGTACGGCTGGATTGCAGGCGCGGCGGTGGTGGTCATCGTTGGTGGTGCTGCCTGGAACGAGTGGCAGAAAGCCGAGCGTGTGTCTGCCGCGCAGGACACAGGTGACGCGATTTTTGAAGCGATTGAGAACCCGGACGACGCAGCCCGGGTTGCCGCCCTCGAAGCGTTGCAGCCGAACTCGCCTGAAGCTCAGGTTCTTGTCGATTACCTCGTGGCTTCGCACCAGTTGTCCGAAGGGGACAATGCAGGCGCGGCGGCAACGCTCAAGGCGGTTTCTGAAACCGGAACGGATGTGCCGGAGGTTTATCGTCAAATCGCGCTTTATAAATCGCTTATTGCAAACGGTGCCGAGACCCCGGCGGCCGAGCGCCGTTCGCTTCTTGATGCGCTTGCTGCTCCGGGTGCGCCGCTTTCATTGCTCGCGCAAGAGCAATTGGCACTTCTGGACATTGAGGAGGGCAATCCTGATGCGGCGATTGATCGCCTGAATGCAATCATTGCGGATGCCGGTGTCACTGGAGGCTTGCGTAACAGGGCAAGTCAGTTGATTGTGGCTCTGGGTGGTGTGCCGGGGACGGCAAACCAATAACCTACAAGACGTGAGGACCCGGGCAGTGAAGGTAAAAAATTGGATCATCGCGCTGACCGGCGCAGCCTTTGTGGCAGCATGTAGTGAGCCGGAAGTCATTCTTCCCGGCAAACGCGAGAACCTGCGTGGCGGTGAGAGCGGCCCGGTTCAGATTGAAAACCAGGTCAAGCCCATCCGGCTGGTCGGAGCTGTCAACAATGCAAGCTGGACCGGCCGTATCGGGTCTCCTGCGACACGTATTCCGAATGCGGCGCTTGGCGCGGCTCCTGCCCGTATCTGGAGTGCGAAGATTGGTTCCGGAAATGAACGCAAGCAGCGCCTGACGGCGGACCCGGTTGTTGCGGATAATCGCGTCTTTACAATGGATTCCGAGGGCACTTTGAGTGCCTTCTCTACTGCGGGCGAAGTGATCTGGCAGCGCAACCTGACGCCTGCCGGAGATAAATCAAAGGATGCGGCCGGTGGCGGTTTGGCCTTTGGTGATGGAAAGCTGTTCGTCACAACAGGCTTCGGGCGCCTTGAGGCTGTTGATCCCGCATCCGGCGAAACCCTTTGGGAACAAAAGCTTGGCGCCATCGGAAGCGGAAGCCCCGCGGTCTATGGCAAGCTGGTATACCTCGTGTCCGGCGACGAGCGAGGCTGGGCGCTGAACACCGACACGGGCAAGATTGCCTGGCAGGTGAACTCTATTCCGGCGGTGACCAACGTTCAAAGTCCTGCGGCCCCTGCGATCAACGACCAGATGGTGATCTTCCCCTTTGGCTCGGGTGAACTGCAGGCGACCTTCCGTCGTGGCGGGTTGCGCCTTTGGGGGGCGGGTATTGCCGGTGAGCGTCTTGGACGTGCCGTGAACAAGATCGGCGACATCAGCGGTGATCCGGTTCTGGATGGCAAGGTTGTCTATGCGTCGAACCATTCGGGTCGTCTGGTTGCTTTGGATGCGGATACCGGCGAACGAATTTGGACGGCGGAGCAGGGGGCTGTAAGCCCAACGTTCCCGGCGGGCGGTTCGCTTTTCCTCGTGAACGACCGCAACCAGGTGGTTCGCGTCGATGCCCGTACGGGCGAAGCAATCTGGGCTGTGGATCTGCCGTTGTTCCAATCTCACAAGCCCAAGCGTCAGGCGGCGATCTATTCGCACTACGGACCGATCGTGGCCGGTGGTCGGGTGATCGTGGCCTCTTCGGATGGGGTGCTGCGCAGCTTTGATCCGACCTCGGGTGAGATTGTTCACCAAGCGGAAATTCCCGGTGGGGCCTCGTCGAACCCGGTGGTTGCGGGCGGTGTTCTTTACGTCGTGGGCGGCAAAGGTCAATTGCACGCTTTCCGTTGATCGGAAAATGATATAACGGGACGTCTTCAGACGTGTCGGAGACTACAGATGAGTTTAACCCTCGCCATCGTGGGGCGCCCGAATGTGGGCAAATCCACCTTGTTCAATCGCCTAGTCGGCAAGAAGCTCGCGCTGGTTGATGACCAGCCGGGGGTCACGCGCGACCTGCGCGAAGGTGAGGCCAAGCTGGGGGATCTGCGGTTTACCGTGATCGACACCGCTGGTCTGGAAGATGCGACCGACGACAGCCTTGAAGGCCGGATGCGCCGTCTGACCGAACGTGCGGTGGACATGGCCGACATCTGCCTGTTCATGGTGGATGCCCGCACGGGTATCACCCCGACAGACATGATCTTTGCCGAGATCCTTCGCAAGCGATCCGCGCATGTGATCCTTGCCGCCAACAAGGGAGAGGGGGCTGCGGCGGATGCCGGTGTGCTTGAGGCCTATAGCCTTGGCCTTGGTGAGCCGATCCGTATTTCGGCGGAACATGGCGAAGGCATGCACGACCTTTACCTGCAGCTGATGCCGATTGCCGACGAATTCGACAAGCACGCAGAGGACAGCGCGCCCGAGGTCGAAGTGGATGTCGACCTTGAGGAAGACGAAGACGCCGACGAGATCCCGCCGTCGCAGCGGATCACATCCAAGAAGCCGCTGCAGGTGGCGGTTGTTGGTCGACCCAATGCCGGTAAGTCCACGTTAATCAACAAGATTATCGGCGAAGACCGTCTTTTGACCGGGCCCGAAGCGGGCATTACGCGCGATGCGATCAGCCTTCAGGTTGACTGGGGCGGCACGCCGATGCGGATCTTCGACACCGCCGGTATGCGCAAGAAAGCCAAGGTGCAGGACAAGGTTGAAAAGCTGTCTGTTGCCGATGGCCTGCGGGCGGTGAAGTTTGCCGAGGTGGTTGTCGTGCTGCTGGATGCGGCCATTCCGTTTGAACAGCAGGACCTGCGTATCGCCGATCTGGCCGAGCGCGAAGGGCGGGCCGTGATCGTGGCGGTGAACAAGTGGGACGTGGAGGATTCCAAGCAGGAAAAACTCCGCGACCTGAAAGAAGCCTTTGGCCGCTTGTTGCCGCAGCTGCGCGGGGCACCGTTGATCACGGTGTCGGCCAAGACCGGACGCGGCCTTGACCGTCTGCATGATGCAATCCTGCGTGCCTATGACGTCTGGAACCGTCGCATCAGCACGGCGCAGTTGAACCGCTGGCTGATTGGCATGCTGGAACAGCACCCGCCGCCGGCACCGCAGGGCAAACGCATCAAGCTGCGTTACATGACCCAGGCCAAGACACGTCCGCCAGGGTTTATTGTCATGTGCTCGCACCCCGACAAGATGCCGGACAGCTATTCGCGCTATCTCGTGAATGGTCTGCGCGAAGATTTTGACATGCCGGGCACCCCGATTCGTCTGACGATGCGGGGGCAGGGGGACAAGAACCCTTACAAGGGGCGCAAGAAGTCTACACCGAGCCGTCTTCGCAAACACCTTAAGGGGCGTTCGGCGGATTAAGCCTGTCATTTGGAAAAAAACAACTTAGCTATATAATACCGCCCGCGTGACGTGCGTCATGCGGGTGTTACCTATGTGTTGCAGACCCTTGGGCAGCGATTTTCAGCCCAGTCGGGAAATTTAGTGAAGTGGTGGCAGAACAATGGAAATTCGTGAGCGTTTACAGCCATATACCGTGAAAGATGACCGTATCGCCTGGGCCAGTTTCCTGGGCACATTCCTTGTTTATTTCCTGAGCCTTTATCTGACCATTGCCTTTGTCGGGCAATGGGTGGTCGTTGTGCCGGCAGGCATCATCAATGCCTTTGCCGCAGTGCGCCTTTACGTTCTGCAACACGACTGCGGACATGCCTCGCTGTTTGCCACGCGCCGGATGAATGATCTGGGCGGCTATGCGCTGTCGGTGATTTCCCTCGCGCCCTTTGCGATCATGCGCCACAACCACAACCTTCACCATTCGCACCTTGGCAATCTTGAAGAACGCGAGACTGGTGAAATCCACACCATGACGGTGCGAGAATGGGAGGCTGCGGGGGTCTGGGAACGGCTGGGGTATCGGCTCTATCGGAGCCCGTTCATCCTTATCCCGATCGGATCGGCTTTCACCTATTTCATCCGCTACCGCTGGCCCAAGAAGGCGCGTGAGGTTGGGCTGATGGGGCTTCTTGCCCATAACCTTGCCATCGCGGCGTGGCTGGTTTTCCTTTACGTCGCAGCAGGTTGGACGGGGATATGGATGTGGCTTGGCTGGGGTTTCGTTGGCGGGATGATCGGGGTGTTCCTTGTCTACCTGCAACACAATTTCGAAGACACCTACTGGGATCGTAAGCCCGATCTGAACCCGCGTGTGGCAGCGTTGCAGGGATCGTCGGCGCTTGATCTGGGCTGGTGGATGGACCTTGGGTCGGCCAACATCGCCTATCACGACATTCACCATTTCAACGCGCGCATTCCGTCGTACCGGTTGCGCAAGTGTCATCAGGATATTCGCGAGGAATACGACCTGCGGGTGATCCACTGGCCCGAGGCTTTGCGGTCTTTCCGTCTCAAGCTGTGGGACGAGGATGAGGGGCGGTTGGTGCCGTTTCCGCGTCGGTCCGGGCGGGTTTTGGCGACTCCAGCGGAATAGTAAACGAATCAAAGGGTTAAGAGGCAACGTGCCTGTGAAAACCGACGTCGGTATTACGTCGGTATCGTGGCGGTATTGCGGAGGTGCGGGTTTGCCCAAAGTCCAGCGTTTCGGCATCGTGCGGCGGGTTCACGGGATCGAAACGAAAACAGGCGGCCGGAGCCGCCTGTTTCGTGTTTCAGATGTAAGGTCTATCAGGCCAGCGTGCCGTCGGCGGTGAGGGTGGTCTTGCCGCCGAGGTAGGGGTGCAGAACCTCGGGCAGGACAACCGAGCCGTCTTCCTGCTGGCCGTTTTCCAGAACCGCGATCAGGCAGCGGCCAACCGCAAGACCCGAGCCGTTCAGGGTGTGCACGAATTCCGGCTTGCCGCCGTCGGCGGGCTTGAAGCGGGCGTTCATGCGGCGGGCCTGGAAATCCCCGCAGACCGAGACCGACGAAATCTCGCGGTAGGTGTTCTGACCCGGCAGCCAGACCTCGATGTCGTGGGTGCGCTGTGCGCCAAAGCCCATGTCACCGGTGCAGAGCGCAACGGTGCGGTAGGGCAGGCCCAGACGTTCAAGGATGCCCTCGGCGCATTTGGTCATGCGGTCCAGCTCGGCGCGGCTTGCGTCGGGTTTGGTGATCGAGACCATTTCGACCTTTTCGAACTGGTGCTGGCGCAACATGCCCGAGGTGTCGCGACCGGCGCTGCCCGCTTCGGAGCGGAAACACTGGGTGTGGGCGACATAGCGGCGGGGCAGGTAGTTTTCCTCGACCGTGGCGTTGTTCACGATGTTGGTGAGGGTCACTTCGGCGGTCGGGACAAGCCACCAGCCGTTGGTGGTCTCATAAGAGTCCTCGCCGAACTTCGGCAACTGGCCGGTGCCGTACATCATTTCGGGCTTAACCAGAACCGGGGTCCAGGCTTCGGTCAGGCCGTTTTCGTCGACGTGGGTGTTGATCATGAACTGCGCGAGCGCGCGGTGGATACGGGCCACGGCACCGCTTAGCACCACGAAACGCGAGCCCGAGAGCTTGGCCGCGGTTTCAAAGTCCATGCCGGGTTTCACGCCCGCAAGGTCATAGTGTTCCTTGGCTTCGAAGCTGAGCTCGACCGGGGTTCCCCAGCGGTTGATCTCGACGTTGTCGTCCTCGTCTGCGCCATCAGGGGTGTCGTCGAACGGAGTGTTCGGGATGCCCATCAGCAGATCGGTCAGTTGCTGGTCGAGCGCCTTGGCCTCGGTCTGCATGGCTGCGACTTCGGCTTTCTTTTCGCCGACGAGGGCGCGGAGGCGTTCGAATTCGGCTTCGTCGCCCTTGGCCTTGGCGGCGCCAACTTCCTTGGCGGCCTTCTTCTGCACGGATTGTGCCTCTTCGGCGGCCTGGATTTTGGTGCGGCGCTCGGCGTCGAGGGCCAGAACCTGTGACGACATCGGCTCGGCTCCACGGCGGGCGAGGGCGGCGTCCAAAGCGGCCGGGTTTTCGCGGATCGCTTTAATGTCGTGCATCGGTCTTTCCTATGTTTGATGAATCACTAACAGGGCTGCTTATGGCGTATTTTTTCAGAGATCGTAAGCGGGGGCGTCGGGCTTATTGTGAAACTGTGGCGACAGCGCGACCAATACTGCCTTTCGCGCCTTGCAACCGAGGCCAATGCCCCATAGGTTCCCTGCGACTTTGCGGGGGTCGGCCCCGCCAACAAAAGGACACTCGACAATGGATGCAATTGGCCAGTTTTTGCCCCTCATTCTGATCTTCGCGATCATGTACTTCCTGCTGATCCGCCCGCAGCAGAAAAAAGTGAAAGAACACCAGGCAATGGTGGAAGCGCTGCGTCGCGGTGACCAGGTCGTGACCCAAGGTGGTCTGATCGGCAAGGTCGACAAGGTCAAGGATGACAACGAGGTTGTCGTGGAACTGGCCGAGGGCGTGAAGGTACGTGTGGTCAAGTCGACCATCGCTCAGGTTCTGAGCAAGACCGAGCCGGCGGCAAACAGCTAATCCAACAACAGGGCCGCGACGATGCTGCAAATCGACCTTTGGAAACGGGTCCTTATCTGGACCGTATGTGCGCTGGGGCTGCTTCTGGCATTGCCCAACGCGTTTTATGAAAGGGTCGAGGCGCGCAATGACGCCGTGGCCTCGCTGGAGCTGGGGTATGCTGGCAACGGGCTTGAGGAACAGGCGGCGCAATGGCCGTCTTTCCTGCCGTCCGGGCTGGTGAACCTTGGCCTTGACCTGCGCGGCGGTGCGCATCTTCTGGCCGAAGTTCAGGTCGAGGATGTGTACGAGGCGCGTATCAAGGCGATGTGGCCCGAAGTGCGCGACCTGTTGCGCGGTGAGCGGGCGACAATCGGCACCATCCGTTTGCAGTCTTCGCCGGTTGACGAGCTGCGGGTGCGGATTTCCAAGCCCGAAGCGATTGGCGAAGCCGTGGCCCTTGTGCGCGGTATTGCACGTCCGGTTGTTTCACTGACCGGTGCGGGGCAGAGCGACATTGTCGTGGCGTCCGAAGGGGCAGATATCATCGTGACCCTGTCCGAGGCCGAGAAGCTGGCCACTGACGAGCGCACGGTACAGCAGGCGCTTGAGATCATCCGTCGCCGGATCGACGAGGTGGGCACGCGCGAGCCGACCATTCAGCGTCAGGGGGCGGATCGTATCCTGATCCAAGTGCCGGGCATTGGTTCGGCGGCCGAGTTGAAAGACATTATCGGCACCACCGCGCAGCTGACCTTCCATCCGGTGATCGGGCGCGGGTCGAACGCGGATGCGAATGCCGGTGCGGGCAACGAGATCCTGCCTTCGCTGGATGAAGAGGGTGTCTTCTATACCGTGGAAAGCGCGCCCGTTGTGACCGGTGAGGAACTGGTCGATGCGCAGCCGTCGTTTGACCAGAACGGCGGCCCTGCGGTGTCGTTCCGGTTCAACCCGACCGGCGCGCGCAAGTTCGGCGACTATACCGCCGAGAACATCGGCTCGCCCTTTGCCATCGTGCTGGATGGCGAGGTGGTTTCTGCGCCGGTGATCCAGTCGCATATTCCGGGTGGCTCGGGCATCATCACCGGCCGGTTCACGGTTGAGGACAGCACCAACCTTGCGGTTCTGTTGCGCGCAGGTGCGCTGCCGGCGGGGCTGGAGTTTCTGGAAGAGCGGACCATTGGTCCGGAACTGGGCGCGGACAGCATCGCGGCGGGCAAGATCGCCTGTATCGTGGCCTTTGTCGGTGTGCTGGTCTTCATGTTCCTGAGCTACGGCACCTTTGGCCTGTTCGCCAATATTGCGCTGATCCTGAACGTCGGCCTGATCTTTGGCCTGTTGTCGATGATTGGTGCGACGCTGACCCTGCCGGGGATCGCGGGGATCGTTCTGACCATCGGTATGGCGGTGGACGCCAACGTGCTGGTGTTTGAACGTATCCGTGAGGAACTGAAGAATTCGAAAGGTCCGGCGCGGGCCATCGATCTGGGGTATGAAAAGGCGCTGTCGGCCATCGTGGATGCCAACATCACCACCTTCATCACCGCCGTTATCCTGTTCGCCGTCGGCTCTGGTCCGGTGCGCGGCTTCTCTATCACCCTTGGCCTCGGCATCATGACCTCGGTCTTCACGGCGATCTTCGTGACCCGCCTGATGATCGTGATCTGGTTCGAACGCCGCCGTCCCAAGACAATCGAGGTATAAGCCATGCGCCTGAGACTTGTTCCAAAAGAAACCAAGTGGGATTTCTTCAGCCGCCCGACACTGTGGCTCGGGATTTCCGGTGCGCTGATCCTGCTGGCGATGGTGAGCTTTTTCATCCAGGGCCTGAACTTCGGCATCGACTTCCGCGGTGGCACGACCATCCGGACCGAAAGCGCGCAGGAAGTTGTGGTGGGGGAATACCGTGACGCGATTGCGCCGCTGGGTCTTGGTGACGTGAGCATCACCGAGGTGTTCGACCCGACCTTTGACGAGGACCAGAACGTCACCATGATCCGCATCCAGGCACAGGATGGCGAAGAGGCGGTGACTTCGGACGTGATCCGCAGTGTCGAGGTGGCCCTTCAGGCCGTGGCACCGGACATCAGCTTTGTCTCGGTCGAGTCGGTTGGTCCGAAAGTGTCGGGCGAGTTGATCCAGACCGCCGTGATCGCGGTGCTTTTGGCGATTGGCGCGGTTCTGATCTACATCTGGCTGCGGTTCGAATGGCAGTTCGCGCTTGGTGCGGTGGCCGCGCTGGTGCACGACGTGGTGCTGACCATCGGTGTGTTCTCGGAATTGCAGATCCGTTTCGACCTCGCGATCATTGCAGCACTTCTGACCATCGTGGGTTACTCGCTGAACGATACCGTGGTCGTGTTCGACCGGGTGCGCGAGAACCTGCGCAAGTACAAGAAGCTTGAGCTGAAGGAGGTTCTGAACCTGTCGATCAACGAAACCCTGAGCCGGACGATGATGACCTCTGTCACCACGCTTCTGGCGCTTCTGGCCCTATTCATTCTGGGCGGAGATGTTATCCGTGGATTCGTCTTTGCCATGATCTGGGGGGTTATCGTGGGTACCTATTCGTCGATCTTCATCGCCTCGGCCGCGCTTTTGAAGCTGGGCGTGAAGCGTGACTGGTCGAAACCGTCGAACACCGGTGGCAACCAGTTTGCCAATATCGACGCCTGATGATCGCTGACCTTCTGGCCACGCCGGGGCTTATCTGGCTGATGGCCACCATTGGAGCCGCGGGCATTGTCCGCGGCTTTACTGGTTTCGGAACCGCGCTGATTTTCGTGCCGGTGGCGGGCCTGTTCCTGCCCCCGGCCGAAGTGATTGCGCTGATCACCCTGACCGGTGTGGCAAGCACCTTTGCGCTTTTGCCGCGGGCCTGGGCGCAGGCGGAAAAGCGCGACGTGGGCCTGTTGTCCTTGGCGGCGCTGTTCACGGTTCCGGTGGGGCTGTGGCTTTTGGCCAAGCTGGACCAGGTGACCATTCGCTGGATCGTGACGGTGATTGCCGGTGTGATGCTGGCCGCGCTGGTGAGTGGCTGGCGCTATCGCGGCGAGGTTCGGGGTGGCAAGCTGGGCGCGATTGGCGGCGCGGCGGGGTTGTTCGGCGGGTTGACCGGCCTGACGGGCCCGGCGGTGATCCTGTTTTACCTCTCCGGGGTGAAGCGGGTCGAGGTTGTGCGGGCCAATACCATCCTGTTCCTTGCGGCGCTGGACGTGGTGATCGTGGCCAACCTGATGTGGCGCGGCATGACCGACTGGCGGTTGTTTGTGCTGGCGGGCGCGCTTGCGGTACCCTATTTCGTGACCACGATGATCGGGCAGGCAATGTTCGATCCGCGGCACGAGAAGATCTATCGCACCGCGGCCTATGCCGTGATCGCGCTGGCGGTGCTGACGGGCCTGCCGCTCTGGGATTGAGGAGAGAGTGAATGCAGCTGAGTGAAGTGTTCTATTCCGAGGCGCAGCCGATCGAGGGCTATGGGCCGGGGTTTTTCCGGATCGGTGGCCAGGTGATCGAGGGCAGCGCCATCATCCATGCCGAGGGGGCGCGGTCCTGGGCGGGCTATGGTGACGTCGAGGCGATCCTTGGCATGAAGGACAAGATTGATTTCATCCTGATGGGCACCGGCGAGACCATGGCACCGGTCGAGGCCGCGTTTCGCGAGGCGCTGGAAGAGGCGGGGATCGGTGTCGAGCCGATGGCCTCGCCCACGGCCTGCCGCACCTACAACGTGCTGGTGTCGGAAGGGCGGCGCGTGGCGGCGGTGTTGCTGGCGGTCTGATCGCGGGCAGTTGGCTGTCAGGGGCGTTGCCCCTCTTGCCCCGTGCGGGGCAATTCACCCCAGGGTATTTGGGTCAAGAAGAAGCGGCAGAAGCGGGCGCGGGGCTTGATTCATCTCAAGGCGTTTCGGGGTGGTGTCGTCCATAGCTGGGCGCAAAGGGCAATTCCGCTTTTTTCGGATGCCGGCATGGGCTAAGGCAGACAGATGACTTTGACCGTAAAAGACCTGACGATCTCGCGGGGGGGGATTCCCGTTCTCGAGGGGCTGAACTTTACCGTGGAACCGGGGCGGGCGCTGGTGTTGCGCGGGCCGAACGGGGTGGGCAAGACCACGCTGTTGCGCACGGTGGCCAAATTGCAGCCGCCTGTGGAGGGCGAGGTGATCTGTGCGCCGGATGCGATTGCCTATGCGGCGCATAGTGACGGGTTGAAATCCACGCTGACGGTTTCGGAAAACCTGCATTTCTGGGCCGATGTCTTTGGCACCAAGGGAATTGACGGAGCCTTGAAGGGGTTCGACCTCGAGGCGCTGGCGGATCGTGCGGCTGGCGGGTTGTCGGCCGGACAGAAGCGGCGGCTGGGGCTGGCGCGGTTGCTGGTCACGGGGCGGCCGCTCTGGGTTCTGGACGAGCCGACGGTGTCGCTTGACGTCGCCTCGGTGGAGATGTTTGCCGATACAGTGCGGGCCCATCTGAAACAGGGGGGATCGGCGCTGATCGCGACGCATATCGACCTTGGGCTGGGCGAAGATGTGGATGTTCTGGACGTGGGGCCGTACCGGGCCAAGCCGGGCCAGGGCAAGGGCGCCTTTGACGGGGATTTCGACGAGGGCTTCCTATGATTGCCTTGCTGGTACGCGATATGCGGCTTGCCATGCGCGCCGGGGGCGGGTTTGGCCTTGGGCTGGCGTTTTTCCTGATCGTGACGGTGTTGGTGCCGTTTGGCGTGGGGCCGGAAAGCGGGCTCTTGGCCAAGATCGCGCCAGGCATCCTGTGGCTGGGGGCGCTTTTGGCCTGCCTGCTATCACTGGACCGGATTTTCGCGCTGGACTGGGAAGACGGGTCGCTGGACCTTCTGGCGACTTCGCCGTTGCCGATGGAGGGCGTGGTGAGCGTGAAGGCGCTGGCGCACTGGCTGACCACCGGCCTGCCGCTGTGTCTTGCGGCACCACTGTTCGGCCTGCTGCTCAGCCTGCCGGAGGCGGGCTATCTGTGGCTGATCCTGTCTCTGGTGATCGGGACGCCGGCGCTCTCGGTGATCGGGACGTTTGGCGCGGCGCTGACGGTCGGGCTGAAGCGGGGGGGCTTGCTGTTGTCGCTGCTGGTGCTGCCACTTTACGTGCCGACCCTGATCTTCGGGGCCGAAGTGGCGCGGCGCGGGGCCGAGGGGCTGGATACGATGACGCCGCTTCTCATGCTGGGGGGCATCACCTGCGGCACTATTGCGCTTTTGCCCTTCGCAAGTGCCTTGGTCTTGCGGGTCAATCTGCGCTAAGTAATGCCGGATCATGAATGTGACGCGGGTTTAACCCAAATCAAGGAAGTGCGCGGCCCTCACTGGCATGTGAGGTGCAAATGCCGAACAAGGCAGATAGGGGAATGATATGGGTTCTATCTGGGAATACGCCAATCCGGTGAAATTCATCCGCACGTCGGAGATCGTGTTGCCGTGGGTGTCGATCCTGGCAACGGTCACGCTGATTGCCGGGCTGGTCTGGGGATTCTTCTTTACGCCGGATGATTACCGCCAGGGATCGACGGTGAAGATCATCTATTTGCACGTGCCCTCGGCGCTGATGGCGATCAACGTGTGGTTCATGATGCTGGTGACCTCGCTGATCTGGCTGATCCGGCGTCATCACGTTTCGGCACTTGCGGCCAAGGCGGCGGCACCCGTGGGCATCATCATGACGGTGATCGCGCTGGTGACCGGGGCGATCTGGGGGCAGCCGATGTGGGGCACCTGGTGGGCCTGGGATCCGCGGCTGACCTCGTTCCTAATCCTGTTCCTGTTCTACCTCGGTTACATCGCTCTCTGGGAAGCCATCGACAATCCGGACACGGCGGCCGATCTGACCTCGGTTCTGTGCATCGTGGGGTCGGTCTTTGCCATGCTGAGCCGCTATGCGGTGAACTTCTGGAACCAGGGGCTGCACCAGGGCGCGTCGCTGTCGCTGGACAAGGAAGAGAACGTGGCCGATGTATTTTCGACGCCGCTTTATGTCTGTATCGCGGGGTTTGTCCTGTTGTTCATCGCGCTGGTGTTCCTGCGCACCCGTACTGAAATTCATCGTCGCCGTACCAAGGCGCTCTTGGCTCGTGAAAGGCTCGGATAATGCCTGATCTCGGAAAATACGCGGACACGGTTCTGTCGTCCTACATCGTTTCGATCATCCTGCTGGTGCTTCTGGTGCTCGTGAGCCTGCTGGCCGCGCGCAAGGCGCGTGCCGAGCTTGAGCAGGTGGAGGAACGTCGTCGTGGCTAAGGTGTCCCCCCTGATGATCCTGCCGCCGGTGATTTTCGGCGGGCTTGCGGCGCTGTTCTATTTCGGCATGGGGCGCGAGAACCCCAACGAACTGCCGACCGCGCTGGCGGGGAAGCCCGCGCCCGCGCTGGAGGTCGAGGCGCTTGGCAACCTGCCGAGCTTTGACAGCAGCATGCTGGCGGATGGCGAGGTCAAGCTGGTCAACTTCTGGGCCAGCTGGTGTGCGCCCTGCCGGGTCGAGCACCCGACGCTGATGCAGCTTGAGGCCGAGGGCATCCCGATCTACGGCGTGAACTACAAGGATCAGCCTGCAAACGGGCTTGGGTTCCTGGCTGAACTGGGCGATCCCTATACGGCAGTGGGGCAGGACCCCAAGGGGCGTGTCGGCATCAACTGGGGCGTTTATGGCGTGCCGGAGACCTATCTGGTGGATGGCGAGGGGCGGATCATCACCCGCGTCGCCGGACCCGTGACCCAACGCGAACTGGCCAGCCGCCTGCGCCCGAAGCTGGATGAGCTGGCGGCGGAGTAATTCCGCGACATCCGTTTTGAGCCAATATCGCTTATGGCCGGAAGTGTGGCTTTCCGGTCTTATGCTTCTGCGCCTGGTTGAAATACTCAACTAAGATAACGATGTAGGTCAGGTGGAATATATCATCTCGCCAGTCATATTTTTTCTTCTTTTGCGTTTCGCATTTCCTGCCGTGATCACTTGGTTTTTCGAGCGTTTCGTAGAACCAAAAGCTGATATGGCAAGAAAACAAGAAAGAACGGATATCATCCCTCCAACAAAAGTATCTAATGTTCAAATGATCAAAGCGACACGCAATGGCTTGGACGAACACAAGAACAGCTTAAAGAAAAAAGAACACTAGCAAACTCCGCACACGCGCCATCCTTCATTGCCACGTGTGAAGAAACCTCCGTTCTTTGCTTTTGAACAATGCTATCCGCCTAGAAACCGTCTGCTCCGGTTTTTCACCATGCCGCGCAATGGGCTGGCTTTTACGGGGCCCATTCTCGTTTGGGCTTGGCAAAGCCTTTGCAAGGTTGTTCTGCTGTCGCGGACAGGAGGACCGTCATGGATTCATGGGCACGCTGGCAGGCGATTTTTGCGCCTGAGACAATTGATGAAAATTTTCGTGCGCTTTGGCAGCAGTTGCCGTCGGTGGCGGTGCCGCGGGCGGGGGCGGTGCTTGAGTTGCCGCGGGGGGCGGTGACGCTGCCCGAGGTGTTTTCCCATCAGGGGCAGGACATCGGGCTTGCGGCGCATCTGGAGCGGATGCGGATGAGCGGGTTGGCGGTGATGCATCGCGGGCGGCTGGTGCATGAGGTCTATGGCCGCGGGCGCGGGCCGGAAGATGTTGCCATCCTGTGGTCGGTCAGCAAGTCGATCACGGCGCTGATGCTTGGGATCGCGCGGGAGGAGGGCGCGCTGCCTGATCTTGACGCATTGGTCACCGAGTATGTGCCGGAGCTGAGTGGCACGGGATACGAGGGTGTCACGGTGCAGCAGGTGTCGGACATGGTGAGCGGTATCCGCTGGCGCGAGGTGTATGACGACCCCGAGGCCGAGGTGGTGCGCTCGGTAGCGGCGTTCATGGAAGGGTCGCAGGATGCCTTTGCCGCCGAGATGGTGCGACAGCGCGCGCCCGGGGCGTTTGGGCAATATGCCAGCATCGAGACGCATGTTTTGGGCTGGGTGATCCGGCGGGCGACGGGTGTGCCGATGCAGACCTATCTGGCCGAGCGGTTGTGGGGGCCGCTGGGCTGTGAGGGGGATTTGCAGGTTCTGGTCGACACCAAGGGCGAGCCGGTGGTGTTCGGCGGGATGCATGTGCGGCTGCGTGATCTGGTGCGGGTGGGGCAGATGATCCTTGACGGTGGGCGTGCGCTGGACGGCGGGCAGGTGGTGCCGGAGCGGTGGATTCGCGAGATGGCGGTGCCGGATCACCTGCCATCGCGCCCCGGCATTGGGCCGCCGCATTCGGAAAGCGACTATGGCTACAAGAATCAGTGGTGGTTGCCGCCGGTTCAGGATGGCGGGGACTTCAGTGGAATCGGCATCTATGGCCAGTTCCTCTACATCAATCCCGAACGCCAGGTGGCGATTGCGATGAACGCGGCCTATCCGCAATACACGCAGGACGGGCCGGACAGGACGGCGGAAACACTTTCCATGTGTCAGGCCATTGCGCGGGCCTTGGATGCGGGAGAATAAATTTCGTGCTGAAAGCTGTGTGATCGAGTGGTGATCACGCAGTATGTTAGCGATTGTAATATTTGGAGGGTTAATAATTTCCCTGTATTTCAAGTGCTTGAGAGTTTTTTCTCGTGCCGCCTGCTGACGCGGTCATGACGAATTTCAACGATTAATTCATTTGAACGTGAGTGTTTTGCTGGGTCATGTGGACCTGCGAAAACGCAAAACCACTAGGAGTAAATGTTATGAAATTCCACGCAAAATCGGGCGCAGCAATAGCTTCCGCAGCTCTGGCTCTGGCCGTTTCGGGCGTCACCATGACCGCCGCAACCACCGCGATCGCCGGTGAAGAAGCCAAGGTTCACTGCGTTGGTGTAAACACCTGCCAGGGCACCAGCGACTGCGCGACCGCAAGCAACTCTTGCGCGGGTCAGAACAGCTGTAAGGGTCAGGGCTTTGTTTCGATGACCAAGACCCAGTGCGAGAAAATCGGCGGCACCGTCGAAAGCTAATTCGCAAAACGCCCCAAGAAACACTCCCGGGGCGAGCGCGAGCCCCGGGAGACCATTTACAGGAACATCATGATCGACCGTCCCGACTATCTTGGCTTTGGACTGGGGCTGCGGCCTCAGCATTATCCGGAAATCCTTGAAACCGACGAGGAGCTTCCGATTGATTGGTTTGAAATCATTTCCGAAAACTACATGGTGCCGGGGGGCAAGCCGCGTCAGATGCTGGATCGCATCCGCGAACGCTATCCTCTGGTGATGCACGGCGTGTCGATGTCGATTGCCTCGACCTCCGAGTTGAACTGGAAGTACCTCGAGCGCCTGAAGGCGCTGGCCGATGATGTGCAGCCGAAGTGGATTTCGGACCACCTGTGCTGGACCGGGGTGCATGGTGTGAACCTGCATGACCTTTTGCCGGTGCCCTATACCGAAGAGGCACTGACCCATATCTCTGATCGGATCAGCCAGGTGCAGGATTTCCTGGGACGGCGGATCGCGATTGAAAACGTATCCTCCTATATCGAGTTCGAAGAATCCGAGATGTCGGAGTGGGAGTTCGTGGCCGAACTTGCCAAACGTGCGGATTGCTGGTTGCTGATGGATGTGAACAATGTCTTCGTGTCGGGCCAGAACCACCAGTTCAACGACGCGCATTTCATCCAGTCGATCCCGAAAGAGCGCGTGGTGCAGTTTCATCTGGCGGGCCACAGCGAGGGCAATGATTGCCTGATCGACACCCATGACCAGCCGGTCTGTGACGAGGTGTTCGAGCTTTATGGCAAGGCGATTGAACATTTCGGCCCGATCTCCACCATGATCGAGCGCGATGACAATATCCCGCCGCTGGCAGAGCTTCTGGAAGAGCTGGGACGGGCGCGGGCGATTGCTGCCGATGTTCTGGACCCGAAGATGGTGGCACAATGAGCGCGCCGAACCTTGCCGCGCTTCAGGCCGCCTTGCAGCGCGACATCGTGGGCCGCACCGGCGAGGCGCTGGCGCGGCTGAAGGTGCCGGAGAGCGCGTCGCCCGAAAAACGCCTGTTTGTCTACCAGAACGCCTATGTGCAGCGTCTGGTGGGGATCATGATGGAGGACTATGACACCACCTGGACCTTTCTGGGGGATCAGATGTTCTTTGATCTGGCACAGGAGTTCGTGACGAAATACCCGTCGAATACCCCCAATGCGCGGTGGTTCAGCCACCGGTTCCCCGATTTCCTGGGAGAGGGGGAATTGGGCCGGGACACGCCTTCGGTGGCCGAGGTGGCGCGTATTGAACGCGCCCTTGGCGATGCTTTTGATGCGGCCGATGATCCCGTTTTCAGCCGTGAACAGCTGGGGGTCGTGGCGCAGCAGGGGCTGGAGACGGCCAAGCTGATCCTGCATCCGAGCGTGACGTTGCTGCGGCTTGAGACCAATGCGTATGACATCTTCAAGGCCTTGCGGGCCGAGGATATGCCGCCGGAGATCAAGGCCGAGAGCGAACCGCGTTGGGCGCTTGTCTGGCGTCGTGATCTGGTCTGTCGCCACATGGAACTGGACCCCGAGCAGGGGGCATTGCTTGATCTGGCCGGACAGGGCCACGGGTTTACCGCGCTTTGCGAATTTGCGGCAACTCTGGGCGATCCGGAGACCGCGGCTGTGCGTATGGCCGGGTACCTTGGACAGTGGATCGACAATGAAATCCTGACGGATATGCGATGACAAAACATACTCATCGAACCCGAAACGCCACGTATCACCTGAAACTCGCAAATCGTTGATTGGTTATTTCGACGGAATGCACATAAAACATATCTAACGACGCCCCGAAGGACATCTGACCCCATGTTTCGTACCGCTACTCTTATCGCCTCTGCCTGGATTGCATTGACGACAGCCGTGTCCGCCGCGGACCGGCCCGTGGTGGTTGAACTCTACACCTCGCAGGGGTGCTCGTCCTGTCCGCCTGCCGATGCTTATTTTCATGATAAGCTGGCCGGTCGGGATGACGTGATCGCCTTGGCGCTGCATGTTGATTACTGGGATTACCTTGGCTGGAAAGACGAGTTCGCCAGCCCGGCCAACACCAAGCGCCAGCGCGATTATGCGCGGGCGGCGGGCCATCGTACGGTTTACACGCCGCAGATGATCATCGGCGGGCGGGACCACGTGGTGGGCAATCATCCTTACGAGGTGATGGACCTGATCGACGCGCATATGAAAAGCAAGGCGCCGGTCGACCTGAGTATCGAACGCAATGGCAACCGGGTGCGTATCAATGCTGAAACCGGTGAGGACCTGGGTCCGATGGTGGTGCAGATCGTGCGCTATCGCCCAGGGGCGGAGGTTTCGATCAAGCGGGGCGAAAACGCGGGTCGTGTCCTGCGTTATGCCAATATCGTTGAAGATTGGGACGTGGTGACCGAATGGGACGGCAAGGCGCCTCTCAAGACCAAGGCCACGGCGCGCGGTGATCTGCCTGTTGTGGTGCTGGTCCAGGCAGAAGGCCACGGGCCGATTTTGGCGGCGGCGCGTCTGCGCTAGGTCTTACTCTTCGTTGATCTTGACGTTTTTGAAGTTCTCGTCCGGGTACTTCCAACGCTGGTGAATCCAGAACCATTGGTCCAGGTTTTCTCGGATCAGTCTTTCGAGACCATCATTGACGGCTTGTGTCATGGTGATGGGGTCGGAGTGCGGGATCTCATCCTGCGCGACGATGCGGAAGTTCAGCCCGTCCGGTTCGCGTAGCCCGTAGACCGGGATCAGGGCGGCGTTGTATTTCAGCGCCAGTTCGGCCGTGATCAGGGAGGTGCGGGTTTTCTTGCCGAAGAACTGAATGTCCTCGCCATAGTAGTGGTAGAGGTCGGTCAGGATGCCGAGCACGCCGCCCCCCTTGATGTGGCGTACCATCTCGAGCATGCCCTTGCGGCCCTGTTCGAACATCGGGGTTCCGATCTTGGAGATCGATTTCACGTAGTGTTCGTTGAAGTATGGGTTCGACATGCGCCGGTAGAGCGCGCCCATGTTGTGGCCGCGGTGAATCAGGTTGGCCCTTACGGCATCGTAGTTGCCCATGTGGCCGGTCACGAGGATGACAGGGCGGCCTTCGGCGCGGGCCTGTTCAAGCTTGGCAAGGCCCGGGCCTTCGATTGGTGCCTTGATGGCGCGCTCGACGAACGCCTGGCCCGAGTAGATTTCGATCAGGGTGCGGCCGGCATTGTCCGGCACCGCCTTGCAGAGGCGTTTGACCTCGCTTTCGGGCAGGTCGGGCAGCACGAAGTTGAGGTTGCTGCGAATGCGGCGATGGTAGCCCGCCAGCGGGGCCACGACAGTCGAGACCAGCCACCCCATCATTCGCACGCGCGTGGCATAGGGCAAGGTCAGCGCAAGGCCGATAGCGCCCTTCAGGAACAGATTGGTGGCGTAATGTGTCTTGGTACCGACGGGGGCGTCTTTGGGCTGGCTCATCTAGGTCTCAGCGGAATGTTTCGCGATGCCACACATACGTGCCTGCGCCGGCAATCACAAGCGCGCCGATGAGGGTCCAGATATCGGGGTATTCGCCGAAGATCAGCATGCCCCAGATCGTTGCGAAGATCAGGCCGGTATAGGCGAAAGGGGCGAGGAGGCTTGCTTCGCCTTCGGAGAGGGCGCGGATCAGCAGGAGTTGGGAGAGGGTGCCGAACAGCGTGATCAGCGCCATCAGGCCAAGCGATGTGGCGTCGGGCATTGTCCATTGCGGCACCACGAGGATCGACAGGACCACCGCGCCGAAGAGGGCGGTGTAGAGCATCGAGGTCCAGATGTCCTCGTCCTTGCCGACGAAGCGGGTGGTGAGCGTGTAGGCGGTGTAGAAGACGGCGGCGGTGAGCGGGTAGATGGCGAAGGGCGAAAAGACGTCCGAGCCGGGGCGGATCACGATCAGAGCACCGATCAGCGAGATGGCGATGCCGATGACACGGCGGGGGCCAAGGCGTTCGCCCAGGAAGAGGGCTGCGCCAAGGGTGATGAGCACCGGGTTCACGTTCATGATCGCGGTGGCCTCGGCAAGGCTTATGTTGCTGATTCCGATAAAGAAACACCAGGTCGCCCCCATCAGGAAGACCGACCGCAGGAGTTGCAGGAGCGGATAGCGGGTGTGCAGCACGGCGGGCATCCGGCGGGCGACGAGGACAAAGACCACGAGGGCCTGACCGGCATAGCGTGTCCACAGCGCCTGAACCACGCCGACGCGGGGCGCAAGCGCCTTGGCCGTTGCATCCATGAGGGTAAAGCACAGGATGGCGGCGATCATCAGCAGGATGGCGCGGGCGGTGGGGGAAAGTTGGTTCATGCCCAAGCTGTAGGAGCCGGAGGCGGGCGTGTAAATATGTAGTTTACGCGTTAACCATCCTCTTCGTCGGGGTTGGCCAGCTTGATCTCGCCACGGTCGGCAAGGGTGCGGATGGCGCTGACGATTTCTGTCATGGCGCGTTCCCCGTCGCGGGGGGCAACCTTGCCCAGTTCGGTGACTTCTTCGCGCAGTTGATCGGCAAGGCGGGACGACATGTTGGCGAGCATGAAATCGGTAGACTCGCCCAGTGACCCTTCGGCCGCATAGGCAAAGGCGGTGATCAGCGTTGCCTGATCTATTTCGCGGGTGATGGCGGGCACGTCGCGCGCTTCGAGACGGAGGGGGATGTCGTCAAACGTGAAGATGGCCTTGCGCACGGCATTGGCGAAATCGGTGTCTTCGTCGTCAAGACCGGTCAGCACGTCATCGCGGGTGGCGGCGGGGGAATAGTTGAGGATGGCGCCGACGCGGGCAAAGGCGGCCTGATCAAAGGCGCGGGGCGGTTCGTCATCCAACTGGGCCGCGAGCGAGAGGCCGATGCGGTCCACGGCTTCGGGGGTGACCGCGCTGGTTAGGGACATGGCATAGGTGATGCGGCGGGCCTTTTCGCCGGGCAGCGCACCAAGGAGTTCGGCGGCGCGGGCCACGTCAAGTTTGGCCAGCATGACGGCGGCGACTTCGGTGCTTTCGCGGTCACATATGACGGTCAGCTGTTCAACGGACAGGGCGCGGATGCGGACCCAGGGATCACCGGCCTGACGCACCCCGGCCTCTTTCCTAAGGCGTGCGGCGGTGAGCGGGCTGATCTTGCCCTCAAGCGCGGAGAGTGCACCGGAGATGCCGCGCGGGAAAGACAGGCCGATGGATTCGAGTTCGTGGGCGAATTCCATCACCACGGTTTCCAGCGTTTCGCGATCCACATAGCGCATGTTGCCGAGGATCTTGGTGAGATCGGCCTGAATATCATCGGGCAGGTCGGTCAGGGGCACATCGGCGCCCTCGTTCAGGAGAAAACGCACGATGATGGCCGCCTTGTGGCGGCGGCTGAGCCCAAGAGGGCCGGAGATCGGGGCTGGTGCAAAAGCGGCGCTGCTCAAAGGGGCCTCCTGTGTGGTGGAGGCACCTTAGTCAGCAACCGGTGAACAAAGCCTTAGTGGTTGTAGGTTGATCCGGTGCGGATCGCGTTTTCCAGCGAGACCGCAGGCCATGTGCCTTCGCCACCGCGGGCGCGGATTTCATCCAGTTCGAGCCACGCCAGGTAGAGGTCGCCGCTTTCGACATGGGCCTGACCCTTGTAGGAGCGGGCCAGCAGGTTGTCGGGGTTCTGTGCGAGGGCCTTTTCATAAAAGGCCATGCCCAGTTCCGGATCGCCAAGGCGGCGGTGGGTAAAGCCCCAGTATGTCAGCACACGGTCATCGGACTGGTCCGACATGACCGACAAGATGGTCTGTGCTGTGTCGAACTGGCCAGCGTAGGCGTATTCGCGAACGGCACCGTAGAGAATATCGTCGGAAAGGCTGGAGTTCTGCGCCTTGACGCAGCGCTTTTTCTTTTTGTCCCAGACTTCACCCTTTTTGCAGACCTTGGTGGTCTCGGAGGGCTTGGGTACGCCGAAATCATTGCCTCCCGCCGAGAAGGCAGCAAGGGGCGTCAGGGTCAGGGCGGAAACGAGGGCAACTTGGCGAAGGAACATCGGGATCTCCGTGTCGAGATGAAACTACTGTCTGGACGATAGCATAAAGCTGCCCCCCGCCGAGTCACGATTTGGAAAGCGGCCTGTTACTTAACGGATGGGGGCGATGCACATCTCGAGCTTGGGGTCCCAGTACAGACCATCATTGCAATGGATGCGGGTGCCTTCGTCGTGAATGACAAGGGGATGGGTTTTGTTCAGCTGTGCCGAGGCGGTTCCGGCGGCGAGGGTTGTCATGAGGATCAGTGCAGTGCGCATGTCTCGTCCTTTCGGTTTGTGTTCGGGTGACGAGGTAGAACGTCTGTGCAGGCCAACCACGTCAGGTGCTTCACGTTTCCGTCAGAACAAAAAAAAGGCCGGGCAGTGGGCCCGGCCTTGGTGATCTTGATCGAAAGGGATCTTATTCGCCGAAGACGCGGCGGAAGATCGTGTCGACGTGTTTGGTGTGGTAGCCCATGTCGAACTTTTCGTTGATGCCGTCGACGCCAAGCGCGGTAACAACTTCTTCGTCGGCCAGCAGCAGTTCGCGGAAGTCGAGGCGTTCTTCCCAGACTTTCAGGGCGTTGCGCTGAACCATCGAATAGGCGTCTTCGCGGCTGACGCCGGCCTGGGTGAGGGCCAGCAGAACGCGTTGCGACATGACGAGGCCCGGGAACTTGTTCATGTTGTCGAGCATGTTGTCGGGGAAGATCAGCATCTTGTCGACGACGCCAGCCAGACGGTTCAGGGCGAAATCGAGGGTGACGGTGGCGTCGGGGCCGATGCCGCGTTCGACCGAGGAGTGCGAAATGTCACGCTCGTGCCAGAGGGCCACGTTTTCCATCGCCGGGATCACGGTCATGCGCACGAGACGCGCGAGGCCGGTGAGGTTCTCGGTCAGGACCGGGTTCTTCTTGTGCGGCATCGCCGAGGAGCCTTTCTGGCCCATCGAGAAGAATTCCGCGCCTTCCAGAACTTCGGTGCGCTGCATGTGGCGGATTTCGACGGCGATGTTTTCGATCGACGAGGCGATCACGCCGAGGGTGGCGAAGAACATGGCGTGGCGGTCACGCGGGATGACCTGGGTGCTGATCGGCTCGGGGCGCAGGCCCAGTTGTTCGCAGACGTGCTCTTCAACCGCGGGGTCGATGTTGGCGAAGGTGCCGACCGCGCCCGAGATCGCGCCGGTGGCAACTTCCCAGCGGGCTTTTTCAAGGCGGTTCTTGTTGCGGTCCATCTCGGCGTAGAAACGCGCGAAGGTCAGGCCCATGGTGGTGGGTTCGGCGTGGATGCCGTGGGAGCGGCCAACGCGGACGGTGTCCTTGTGCTCAAGCGCGCGTTTCTTCAGCGCGGCGAGAACCTTGTCCATGCCTTCCAGCAGGATGTCGGCGGCGCGCACCAGCTGAACGTTCAGGCAGGTGTCGAGCACGTCCGAGGAGGTCATGCCCTGGTGGACAAAGCGGGCCTCTTCCGAGCCGACGTGTTCGGCGAGGTGGGTGAGGAAGGCGATGACGTCGTGCTTTGTGACGGCTTCGATCTCGTCGATGCGGGCCACGTCGAATTCAACGTCCTTGGCTTTCCAGACCGCGTCGGCGTTTTCCTGCGGGATCACGCCCAGCTTGGCCATCGCGTCACAGGCGTGTGCCTCGATTTCGTACCAGATCTTGAACTTGGTTTCCGGCGACCAGATGGCAACCATTTCGGGGCGGGCATAGCGTGGGATCATGTCACGGCCTTGTGTCTTGCGGTTGGGATTTGGGCGCGGTTTAGACTGAAGGGGACGCGGCGGCAAGGTGCGAGGGGACAGATGAGACGGATTGCCCTGATTTTTATGGGTCTGGCCGGGATGGCGCAGGCGGAAAGCTGGTCGGATCTGAATGGTGCCGAGATTGCGGCGGCATTGAACGAGCAGACACTTCAGTATGAAGATGCCACGCAGGTGTTTTATGAGAGCGGGCGCACGCTCTATGACGCGGGGCGGCCGAGTTGGGGATACTGGGCGGTGCGCGGCGACCAGTATTGCAGCCAGTGGCCGCCGGCGGATGGCTGGGCGTGCTATGACATGCAGCGCAATGGTGACGTGCTGCGTTTCATCGGCGAAAGCGGTCATGCGACCGACGGGGTTCTGACGCGCTGAGAGCGGAGCAACCCGCCAGTCGGGTTCGCTATTCGGCGACGGCCACTGTCACGCGCGTCAGCGTGTCACAAATCTCTTGCAGGTGGGCAAGGTCACGCACCTGTTTGCGCGAGGCATTTGCGCCGGTTTGGACCATGTCCGAGAGGCTATAGGGGGTGAGGCCGCGTGTGGCGAGCGTGTCGGCACGCGGGGTCAGGATCTCCTCGAGCTTGGCGCGTACCCGTTCGGCGGACTCGGCCAGTTCGGCCTGGCTGGAGTTGTTGAAGCCCTCGATGATGTCCTCGGCGTTCGGGGTGCTGTGCATCTTCTCGTAGGGGCGCAGGGTTGTGACTTCGAACACCAGCCGCAGCCTGTCTTCCAGCGTTTCACACGCGGGAAGGCGGGTTTCGATCTCGTTGATACTGCGGATACAGAACAGGCGGATCACGGCGCGCATGATCTCGTCCTTGTTCTTGAAATTGTTGTAGACGGTCTGGCGGGCGACGCCGGCGGCTTCGGAAATATCATTCATCGTCGTGCGCTTGACCCCGTAGCGGATAAAGACCTCGACGGCGGATTCCAGGATTTGAATCTCTTTTTCGTTCATGTGGCTAGCCTCACAAATGGACGCAGGATGTCAATGTCGGTGATTGTCAGTTTTGAAAGAATCCGCGTATTCAGGGCAAAGGGCGCAGGGAGAGTGCAATGGGTTTCATCACTGGAGTTGGCCATTTCGTGGCGCGCGATGCGCGTGGGGCGGCAGAATGGGCGCGGCTTGAGGCTTTCGTGGCGGGCGGAACCCCAGCTCTTGGGGGCCAAACCCCCCCCAGCCCCCCGAAGGGGTCCGGCCTTTTTGTGGGCCCCCGAGGAAGCCTATGAGGAGAGCGGGCTTTCGCGGATCAGGGTGTTGAGTGACAGGGTGTTCGACGTCGATATTCACGAAATCCCGGCGCGGGGAGACGACCCGGCACACCTGCATTACGACGTGCGTTTCCTGATGGTGGCCGAGGCGGGAGAGATCGCGGTGTCGGACGAGTCGCACGATCTGGCCTGGGTGCCGATCGCGCAGTTGCGGCAGTACACGGAGGCGCGATCGGTGCTCGTGGTGGAAGAGGCTGCGGCGTTCCTAGAGTAGGACGTCGCTGGCGTCGATCTCGGCCAGCGTGGTGTTCAGCAAGGTCAGGGTATTGCTTGCGTCGAGGGAGATGAGGACATTGGTTCCCGACTGGGTCATGTGGGTTGTAATGTCGGTGATGCCATAGCTGCCGGAGATTGCGGTGAAGTCGATCACCTCGCCGTTGATGGTGCTATCGAAATCGGTGATCGTGTCATGACCGAATCCGGCTTCGAAAACAAAGATGTCGCCGCCGCCGTTGCCAGTTAGCAGGTCGTCGCCCGTGCCGCCGTTCAATTGGTCGGCCCCGAGGCCCGCTTTCAGCGTGTCGTTGCCGGCGTCGCCTGCAAGGGTGTCCTGACCCTGAGCGCCCAGCAGGATATCGTTGCCGCCGCCACCCGCGATGTGATCGTTGCCATTCTGGCCGTAGAGGCTGTCGGCACCGTCACCACCGGTGAGGGTGTCGTTGCCCTTGCCGCCGTTCAGGAGGGCGGTACCCGTGAAAGAGGCCGAAAGGTTGTCGTTGCCCTTTTCGCCGTAGACCCGGTTCTGGCCGCTACTGACGGTGATAATATCGTTTCCTGCGCCGCCTTTCAGAAGGTTGTTGCCGTAATAGTCATCAACAACGTCTCGCCCTTGCGATCCAATGAAGGTGTCGTCTCCAAGACCAAAACCGAACTTGGAGCTTTTTTGAACGTCTCTGAGCACACGTGTCACGCCGCTCAGGTTTACGTAGTCATCTTGTTCCGTATCAAAAAATCCGCTTGAAATGTCGAAGAACTCGATGGACGACTTCTTGTTTAAAACAAGCCTGCCGTCGGTTTGATTGCCCACCACGGTGTCGTCGCCGGTGCCACCAAACAGCTCCATCTGAGAGCTGAAACGATGAACGGTGATGAGGTCATCTCCCGCGCCACCGAAAACCGTATCATTGCTGCCGACGCCTAGAATTGTGTCATTCCCACCGCGGGTACGAACGAGATTTTTGAATCCGTTGCAATGGACGATTTCTTTGAAGGATGATCCTCCGAAGAAGCTTTCAACGCCGGAAAGTCCTACTTGCAGGTGAACTTCTTTTGTTTCCTCGAAGTACCAATCATAGGTCGTTTCGGCATCCATGTGGGAAATGCCCTTGATATCGATATGAGAGCCGGAAAGGCCGACATGAATATCATTGCCCAAGAGCGCTTCGATTGAGGCGGCTTTGTCGATGACGAGGTCAGATGCGCCCCACGGTCCGGTGAATTTGATGGTATCAAAGCCGTCACCGCCGGAAATCGACATGGGGGCAGCTGTTCCCGTTGTGAAATCGCTGAGTTCGAAAAGGTCATCACCTGCGCCGCCCGACAGTGTGGATGCGCCAGAGGTGGAGATGATCGTGTCATTGCCTTCGCCACCATCGACCACATTCCCGGAACTCCACAGCTTGAAGGAGTCGTTGCCGTCCCCTCCCGAGATCACGCTGGCACCATTTTGGACCCAAATCTCATCTTGGCCCGCGCCGCCGAAGATAGATCCAGTTCCGTCGTAGACGTTCAGGGTGTCATTGCCTTCGCCGCCCAGCAGTTCATAGGTCCCGCTGCTGATATAGAGGTAGTCATTGCCGGTGCCACCCACGAGTTTTCCCGACACGTTCGCTGAGAGATTGTCATTACCCGCGCCGCCAACCAGCGTGTCCCCGTTGTAGGAGGTCAGCGAGTCGTCGCCTTTCAGGCCCAGAATGAGATCGCCGCCGCCTGTTCCCGAAAGCCTGTCGTCTGCATTGCTGCCACGGATGGTTGCCATTGTTTTTTCGTCCTCAAATAGTCGAATTCAAAAGGATTTCCTGAGTTGCCTCGGCTCATGTTCTGGAAATTAGATGTAATCAGTTTGATGTGCATATACCAGTGAGAAATGCACGCTTGGGTTGCGTTTCTCGTCTCTTCAGCTAGCGCCGGATTTGCAGGCTAGGTGATCAGGAAAATCTGGTCCGAGACCTCGGATAGGGTGACATCCTCGATCGTCAGGGAGATGAATGAGTCGAATGCAATCACCACGTCGTCGCCTACCTGGGTCATGTGGTTGGCGATATCGGTGACGGGCGGGAAGGTCAGGATATTGCTGATCTGGATGATCTCGGCGTCGAGGTCGGGGTTGAAACCGGTGATCGTGTCGTGGCCGAAGGGGCCTTCGAACAGGAAGAGATCGGGGCCTGCGCCGCCGTTCAGGAGATCATTTCCGATGCCGCCGTTCAACACGTCTGCGTGGCTGCCACCAAGGAGGGTGTCATTGCCCTTGCCGCCTTCCAGCGAGTCGATGCCGCCGCCGCCGGAGAGAAAGTCATCGCCGTCATTGCCAGAGAGATCATCGTCGCCCTTGTTGCCGAGGAGGCGGTCATTGCCACTGCCTCCTCCGAGGGAGTCCTTGCCGGTGCCGCCGTAGATGCGGGCCGAGCCATGTCCGAAGGAGGTTAGGAGGTCGTTGCCTTCATTGCCAAAGAGGGTGTCGTGGCCGGAGGATGCGGCGAGCCAGTCGTTGCCCTTGTTGCCCTTGAGGAAATCGTCTCCGCTGCTGTCATAGACAACGTCGCGGCCTTTGGAGCCGATGAAGGTGTCGTTGCCGCTCATGAGCATGAAGGCGCCGTTGGGGTTTTCATCGGTGTTGATGACGACACGGGTGACACCGCTGAGATCAAAGAGGTCGTCGCCCTGGGAGCCGTCGAAGTTGCCGCCGGTGAACCTGAGAAATTCGATCGAGGCGGTGTCGTCGAGGATAATGCCGCCCGCGGCGGTTTCCCCGGCGGCCCAGTCGGTGCCCTGGCCGCCGTAGAGTTCGATGGATCCACCGTTGCGGTCAAAGTAGATCACGTCGTCGCCCGTGCCGCCGAACAGGGTGTCGGATCCGTATCGGGAGACAATGATATCATCGCCGCCACGGCCCCGGATGAGATCGTCGCCGCTGTCGCCGTCGATGTATTCGGCAAAGGCGGAGCCGCCGACGGTATCGTTGCCGAGGCCGGTGTTGATGTTGAGATAGACCGAGCGGTTTTCACCTATGCCACGGACATAGACGGTTTGCGCATCCATCGAGGTGACGCCGCCGAGTTCGAAGTGATCGTCAATCTCGGTGCCGGCGAGGCTTTGCCCAAGAAGGGCTTCGACTGAGGTCACCTGGTTGAGGATGAGTTTCGAACTTGGTGTGCGACCACTCAGGATAAGCGTGTCAAAGCCCGCGCCGCCGGTGAAGACCGAGGTGCTTGTACCAAGGTGATTGCCGGTGATTTCAAAGGTATCGTTGCCTGCGCCGCCGTGGATCGTGGAGTTGCCGCGCGTGTCTTTGATGTGATCTGCGCCCGCACCGCCGTAGATGGTGTCTCCGGTGTTTGACGCATAGATTGTGTCATTTCCTGCACCACCCAGGGTGAGGAAGCTGCCACCGCCCGCGATGATGTTGTCATCGCCCAGCCCCCCGACCAGCTTGCCCGACCCGATGGCGTTAAGTTGATCGTCACCAGCGCCGCCGAGAAGAGTGTTGTTTCCGAAGCTGACCGACAGGCGATCATTGCCGTTGAGGCCATAAAGGATGTCGTTGCCTGATCCGCCGATCAGGCGGTCGTCGTTGTCGGTTCCCCGAATAATTGCCATGACATCAAATCCCTTAAACCAGGCCATTGGGTGATAATTGCGGTGGCGCGGAAATTCGGTGCGCGTTTGTGGGAAGAGCCTAGCAAGGGGCGGGCTGGAAATCCAATGCCACGCGCCCCTTGGATGGGCAGGTGTTGCCGATGTGTCAGGCCAGTTCGGTTTCCACGTGGCTGCTGCGCTCGAGGGTGCGGTGGACCGGGCATTTGTCGGCGATTTCGAGGAGCTTCTGGCGCTGGGCGTCGTCGAGATCTCCGGCGAGGTGGATCACGCGGCGGAAGCTGTCGATCTTGTCGCCGGTGCGGTCGTCGGCGTCCTGGGCGTGGACCTTGTTGTGGCTGATGTCGACGCTGACATGTTCGAGCGGCCAGCCTTTGCGGCGGGCGTACATGCGGATGGTCATCGAGGTGCAGGCACCAAGACCCGCCGACAGGAAACCATAGGGCGACATACCCTTGTTGGTGCCGCCATAGGCAAGCGGTTCATCGGCAAGCGCATGGTGGAAGGGGCCGGCGTTGATGTCCTGAAGAAAGCCCGCGGTGTCGGCCTCGGAGACATGCACGATGCCTTCGGGGGTGGCAGGGGCCGGTGCCGGGGGGCGCAGGTCGAGGTAGCGACCGGCCCAGGCCGAGATGACCTCGGCGGCGTATTCGGCGTCTTCCGGGGTGGAGACCAGATGGTCGGCGTCATCCAAGGTGACAAAGCTTTTGGGGTGCTTGGCCGCGCCGAAGATCTCGGCGGCGTTTTCGATGCCGACCACATCGTCCTTGGGGGCGTGCAGCACGAGGAGGGCGCGTTTCAGGTTGCCGATGGCGGTGGAGAGGTTGGTGGCGGCGACGTCTTCGACAAAATCCTTGCGGATGGTGAAGGGGCGTCCGCCAAGGCAGACCTCGGCCTGCCCGGTGGATGCGATTTCCGAAAGCGCGCCGCCGAAGTTGTGGGTCACGTGGCCGGGCTCGAAGGGTGCACCGATGGTGGTGATAGCCTTGACCGAGGGCATATCGCCGGCAGCGCGCAGGACGGCAGCCCCACCCAGCGAGTGGCCGATCAGGAGCGAGGGGGCCATGTTGCGGCTTGCGAGGTAGTTGGCGGCGGCGTGCAGGTCGTCGACGTTGGAGGAGAAGGTCGTGTTGGCGAACTCGCCCTCGGAGTGGCCCAGACCGGTGAAATCAAAGCGCAGGACGGCGATGCCCATGCTGGACAGGCGTGCTGCGATGCGACGGGCGGCGGGAATGTCCTTGGAGCAGGTGAAGCAATGGGCAAATAGCGCGGTGGCCAGCAGCGGACCCTTGGGCAGGTCGAGGCGCGCAGAGAGGGTATCGCCGTTGTGGCCTGAGAATGTGATGCGTTCGGTGGGCATGGGATATCCTTGTCGTCGGTGTTGCTTTCAATCTGAGCGTAAAGCTGCCTGTAACCAAGGTTTTGAAGGGAAGGGTCACGGGATGGTGACCGGGTGTTACACATGGCGGTGCGGTCAGGTCACTTGGGGACGCCTGAACAAAATCGGTTTGCGAAACTGGGCGATACGTGCCCGGCGGCACCGCCGGGCTGCGCCTGCCTGCCCCTCGGCAGGCGCAGCCCTTTGTTTTGATTTCCAAAATCGGGGCCGCGCATCGACTGGTTTGGATCGGGCAAGAAAAAGCCCCGGTGCGGAACACCGGGGCAGAGTGGCTGGGCTGGATGATGCCCAACGGGGAGGTAAGGGGTCAGGCCTGGCCCATCAGGCGGGCGTCGAAGGGGTAGCTGGTCAGGTTTTCGTAGCCGTCCTCGGTGATCAGCACCTGGTCTTCCAGCTTGATCGAGAAGTCGCCGTTTTCCGGGCTGACGAGGGCTTCGACGCAGAGCACCATGCCGGGTTCGAGTTCGTAGTCGAAGGCGCCTTCGACCAGAGCGTCCGGATAGGCGATGAGGGGCCATTCGTCGCAAAGGCCGACGCCGTGCATCATGCAGCCGTATTTCTGGGCCTGAAACTGGTCGTCGAGCTTGTGACAGGCGCGGGAGATGTCCTGCATGTTCACGCCGGGTTTGAGCAGCTCCATGTTCTGCATGATGTGCTCGTGGCCGTGCTGCATGGCATAGACCATGTCGGGGCGCGGGGGCTGATCGCCGATCCACCAGCTGCGTGAAATGTCGACGCAGATGCCATAGGAGCCGACAAGGTCGGTGTCGAAGCTGACCATCTCGTTGTTCTGCACGATGCGTGGGCCGCATTCCTGAAACCATGGGTTGGTACGCGGGCCGGAGGCGAGCAGGCGGGTTTCGATCCATTCGCCACCACGGCGGATGTTCTCGGCGTGCAGGACGGCCCAGATGTCATCTTCGCTCATGTTGCCGCCGGGCACGCCCGCACGGGCGGCGCGTTCCATCTCGGCGACGGCGGTTTCGCAGGCGTGATGGGCACAGCGCATGGCAAGGATTTCGTCGGGGCCCTTGATCGAGCGGGATTTTTCGGTGACTTCCTCGCCTTCCATGATCTCAAAGCCCTGTGCCTCGAGGGCGCGCAGCCCGTGGATCATGATCTTGTCGACCGCGAGGCGCTTGTTGCCCGGGGCGTGTTCTTCCATGAGCTTGCGCACTTCGTTGGAGAAGACATCGGCGGCCACGTCGACCTTGTCGCCGCGATCGAAGTAGAAGAGATCGGCGCCGGCGCGCTGTTCGCGGACCAGGGGGTTGAATTCGCTCAGGAAGGGCGACTGTTTGTAATCCCAGATCACCATGTAGCCGTCGGCGCACAGAAGAAGCGCGCGGAACGGGTTGTGGGTGTTCCAGAGCTGCATGTTGGTCGAGTCGGTGGCGTAGCGGATGTTGAGCGGGTCGAACATCAGAAGGCCGCCATAGCCACGGTCGACGATATGCTGCGTCAGGCGTTCCCAGCGATATTTGCGCATGGCCTGAAGGTCGGGCAGTTGCAGGCCTGCGGCGGCCCATTCCGAAAAGGCCAGCTGGGTCGGGCCGATTTCGACACGGTCCTGATCATTGGGTGTGTTGTCCCCCGTGCGGTCGCCGCGGTTGGGGTCGATCTTGCGAATGTCGCGGTGATAGTCGCGCATGGTGGCTGGCCTCCCTTGTCTCTGGGCATGAGTGTGCAGAGGGGAATCAGATCGGTCCTGCCTGAAACCGACCTCCATATGGTCTTTTTTGAATGCAGAGCACGGCGGGGTGCCCTAAGCATGTGGCATGAGCGAGATTTTACAGAAGACCATTCCCTATGACCCGCTGGCCGAGGTGCCGCTGCCGGGGATTTCACCGCTGGACTGGGCCGATTGGCTGATCGTGGACGAGGCCTATGGCGGGCAGATGGCGCGTCGGGAGGCTTTGCTGGAGGGGCAGCGCGACGCGGTCTATGCGCTGGACGAGAGCGGCTTTGCGGCGGCGTGCGAGTTGCTGGACAAGATCGTGGCGCAGGTTCTGACGCGGGATGACTATGAGTGCGAAGGCGACGTGGTGACTTGCCCCGACGGGCGGCAGGTTGCGCTGGACCGGACGTCGCCCTTGGTGACGGCTGCGCGGTTGGTGCAGGAGGACCTTTGCCTGCTGGACAAGCGTGGCGACGAGCATGTGCTGGTGGGCGCGGTCCTGTGTTTTCCGGCAAGCTGGATGCTGGCGGAGAAGTACATGCGACCCTTGGTGGGTATCCACGAGCCGGTGGCGGATTATACCGACAATATCGCAAAGCGGGTGCAGCGCCTGTTTGATGGTGTCCGCGCGGAGCGGCCGCTCTGGCGGTTCAATGCGCTTTGGTACCATGATCCGGAGCTGTTTCAGCCGAGATCGGCCTTTGAGCCGCGTCGGATCGGGGCCGGAACGGGGGATGGGCCGTATCTGCGCAGCGAGAAGCAGAGCATCCTGCGCCTGCCCGAGAGCGGGGCAGTGGTGTTTTCGATCCATACCTTTGTCGTGAATCGCGAGGATGTTGCCGGGGCCTGATGGGTGTCGGTAAGGGGTCTTGGACCTTGACGGGATTTCTGCGATTGTCCGGAAAAAATGGCGGCGCATATGAGCATTGAAGAACAATACGATACCTACCCTTATCCGGCGCGGAACCCCAAGGACGAGCGTAAGCGGCTGATCCAGGGCTCGCCGTCGTTTCCGGTGGAGATGGACCATTACCTGTTTGGCGGCAAACGCAATTGGCGCGAGCCGATCCGCATTCTGGTGGCCGGGGGCGGTACGGGCGATGCGCTGGTGCAGTTGGCGCAGGTGTTGACCAGTGCCAAGCGCCCCTACGAGATCACCTATGTCGATCTGTCCGTGACGGCCCGCGAGATTGCCGAGGCGCGGATTGCCGAGCGGCGGTTGCAGAATGTCACCTTCCACACCGGAAGCCTGCTGGATGCCCGGGAGTACGGGACGTTTGACTATATCGACTGTTGCGGCGTGCTGCACCACCTGCCGGAGCCCGACAAGGGCTTCAAGGCACTGTCCGAGGCGCTGGCCCCACAGGGGGGCATGGGGCTGATGGTCTATGCGCCCTATGGGCGGAGCGGCGTTTACCCGTTGCAGGAGGGGTTCAATGCCCTGTCGCAGGGGATGAGTGCGAAAGAGCGGCTGGCCTTTGGTAAGGCTACGCTCAGGAACCTGCCCAAGGCGCATCCGTTCAAGACCAATCCGGTGCTGGTGGACCACAAGAAAAGCGATGCGGGGTTTTACGACCTGCTGCTGCACTCGCAGGACCGGCCCTATACGGTGTCGGAACTGGCGGGGGCGCTGGACCGGGCGGGGCTGCAATCGGCGGGGTTCCTGCCAAGGGCGCTTTACCAGCTGGATGACCTGTTGCCCGAAGGCATGGACGTGCCGGAGGGACTGAGCGAGATCGACCGGATGGCGGCGGCCGAAAAGCTGCGCGGGACCATCAAGACCCATATCGTTTACGCGGTGCACAAGGGGCGCGAGGACCTCAAGGCGATTGATCCGACCGATCCCTGGCTGGTGCCGCATCTGAAAAGCGGCGCGGGGCCGCAGCTTGCCAAGATGATCGAGCGCAAGGGCAAGATCGTGATGGATTTCCAGACCGAGAGCTATGAGTGGAAAATCCCGCGTGAGTGTGCGCCGCTCTTGGCGCTGATCGACGGGCGCACACCGCTGGGTGTCTTGCGCGAGCGTGTGGGGCTGGACGAGTTCGTGTTTCGGGGACAATGGCGCAGGGTGCATGACGCGCTCGAGCCGTGGAACGAGCTGAACTATTCCAAGCTCTATGTCTGAGGCGGGTTTTCCGCGTTGACGGGGCCTTGTGACACTTTAGGGTTGTGACAAGGCGGCGGGTTTGCCCGCCCGCGAGCAGCAAAGAGGTTTCCCGATGGCGGTGAAAGAGTCAGCCGACAAGACAATTGCCCGTGCCAAACAGGCGGCGAAGGCGGGGGATCTGGTGGGCGCTGTCGAGGCGTTCCAGAGCGTGATCGCACGGTTTCCCAAGAACAAGCGGGCGCAGCAGGGGATGGCGGCGCTGAAACCATCGGCCCTGCCGCAGGTTTTGCGGGCCGCTCAGGAGGCGCAGGGCAAGGCGGACTGGGCCGAGGCGGAACGGCTTTTGCAGGCGGCGGTGGCGCTGGCGTCGGAGATGTCGGAGGTCTGGCTGGCGCTGGCGGCCTGTCAGTTGGAGATGCGCAAGGCACCGGCGGCGCTGATGGCGGCGGAACGGGTTCTGGCGGCGCTGCCGGATCAGGCGGATGCCTTGAACTGCAAGGGGCGGGCGCTGCGAGAAATGGGGCGTGGGGACGAGGCACAGGCCTGTTTCAAAGCGGCCCTTGGAAACCCGGCGACGGATGCGCAGACCTACACCAACCTCGGCATTCTTGCGCGGGCGCGCGGGGACAGGGAGGGCGCATCAGGATATTACCGTAAGGCGCTGGAATTGCAGCCGAATGAGCCGTTACTGCACGCCAACCTTTCGCAGGTGACCACCTATGTGGGGGGCGAGGACCATGTGACCCAGATGCGGGCGGCGCTGGCGGCCAAGGGGGCGGATGCGCCGGAAAGCGCGGCCTTGCATTTTGCCCTGTTCAAGGCGCTGGACGATATGGGCGAACGGGCCGAGGCCTTTGCCCATTTGCAAAAGGGCAATGCGCTGAAGAAACAGGCGCTGGGCTATGATTTCCAGAGCGACGCGCGGCCCTATGCGGTAAGCAAGATCCTGTTCGAGGCGCCTGTGGGCGAGGCTGCGGGCAAGTCGGGGCTGCGGCCGATCTTTGTGACCGGCATACCGCGTACCGGCACATCATTGGTCGAGCGGATGCTGGGACAGGGCGACGGGGTGCAGACCTGTGGCGAGCTGCCGGTGGTGCAGAACGCGGTCGGGCGGTTGTTGCGCCGCGTGATGGGACGCGACAAGCGGGCGTTGAAACGCGCCGATCTTGAGGCGTTGCGGGAAGAGCTGCTTGAGGGGCTGGCGGCCTATTCGGATGGCAGCCCGGTGCTGGTAGACAAGATGCCGCTGAACTTTCGCTGGATCGGCTATATCTGCGCGGCCCTGCCGGAAGCCCGCGTGGTGCATCTGGCGCGTGATCCGATGGCGGTGGCCTGGTCGCTGTACCGGCATGACTTTGTCGGGGCGGGCAACGGGTTTGCCTATGACGTGGCCGATATCGGGCGTTTCATGGTGCTGCACCGCGAATGGATGGCGCATTGGCGTGCGGTCTGTCCGGGGCGGATTGTCGACGTGAGCTACGCCGATCTGGTGGAGGCACCGGAGGCGGCGACGCGGGCTCTGGCCGAAGGGGTTGGTCTTGCGTGGTCCGAGGCATGGCTCGCGCCGGAAAAGGCGCGCGGGCAGGTGTTGACGGCGAGTGCCGAACAGGTGCGCAGGCCGATCTATACCGGCAGTGATGCGGGCTGGCGGGCCTATGAGGCCGAGTTGGCGCCGATGCGACAGGCGCTTGAGACGGCGGGGCTGGTTTAGAACACCCCCATCGCGAGGCCCATCGCCATGGCCGCGCCAAGGTCGCTACAGGGTGCAAGCTGTTCTACGGAAAGGGTTTTCGGGGCCAGAATGGCTTCGGGCGACTGGGCGTTGGTGCCGACGATGATCGGCTCCTGCACGGGTTTGAGCCGCCAGCCGGTCGCGATGCGGGCGATCTGGCGGACGGCGTTTTCCCCGTCTGAGCCGGCACAGACCATCTGGGCGTAGGGGCGGCCTTCGATCTTGCCCAGAACGGGATAGTAGGCGCGGTCGAAGAAATCCTTCATGACGCCCGAAATCGCGGCAAGGTTCTCTGGCGCGCAGAAGATATAGCCATCGGCCGCAAGAAGGTGCTCGGGGCCGGCCTGATCGGCCTGGATCAGGGTGGTGGTGATCTCGGCCTTGGCCGCGCCATAGGCCGCCTCGGCCATCTGGCGGCTGCCGCCGGTGCGGGAATGGTAAACGATGAGAAGTTCGGGCATGGCCGCAGGATAGCAGCCGGAGCGGGCAGGGGAAGGGGCTGTTTATGGATGTGCGGTGTATGGACGTACAAACGGTCGAAGTCTGCTTTGAACCCACTGCTTCGGGTACTTTCGTTCAGATGAAATCCTGCTAGGTTCAGGCTGTTAAAATTTGAAACCTATGAAATTCCAAGCCAATGAAACCTGCGATTTGTTCCCAAAGGAAAACGACAACGGCCGGCTTCGCCAAGATGGCGCTCATTGTTCTTGCCGCACAACCGCTGGCCGCGCAGACGCCGTTATCAACGGTGTTTTCAGCGTGCGAGGCTAGTGTCGTTGAGGGCTCCGATCATCGCCTTCGAGAGATCGGGACGCTGATCGACGAAAACACCAAAGGGTCAAAAATTCACGTGGACACACCAATGGGTGCAGTTCTGGCGGTGTTTCTTTCACCTAGTCGAACAGTGTCGGCTTGCTTGCTTTGGGGGCGGCACACAGAGTTGGAGGTTGAGTATCAAAAGCAATGGCAAGACTGGGTTGAATGGGAGGAAGCGGCCGACGTCTCAGAGGCTTGGTTCAAGAAGGCAATGATAACTTCGGGTAGCGTAGATCTGACTGATCCTACTCAACCCGGATTTGTCGTCGCACGTTGCAGTGAACTGGAACACGGATTGGTGCTTTCAAGCCAGCCTGTAGTTGCCAACGCCGTACGTCAGGTTTTACCCAAGCAGGAAGCCCCCCTAGAACCCGTTGTGCATTACCAGTTCAGCGCAATTGCAGCGCTGCCAGGGCGATGTTGGGCTGCTGTTGAGGCGCATAAGGCCAAGAGCCGAGTTGAAGGCTCTAACAACTGAGGACTGCGAAACGGCCAGTTTCTTCAATCGGAAACTTTACCTGTTCAATCAGGGTAATCCCCACAAGCGTGTTCCCCAGTAATCCCCACAAGCGTGTTCCCCAAATGGGTGCCTCAGGATAGGACGAGAGAAGAAAGACTGAGAGACGTTTCCAGGGGCGCTCGGTTGGCTTCAGGGAAAGATTGCGTGGACGGGGATTTGAAAGGGTGTTGTTGGAGGGGGAAGGAAGAGAATACCAATCAAACGTTTCCTGCAAGGCCAGGTCTGCTGCATAGATGAATTGCATCAGCGCAGCTCAAGCGTATTCTGATCCCGATTATGTAAACGGTATTTGGGACCATGAAGAATAGTATTCGCGCCGCCAAGAGTGGCATTGCGGGAATGTTGGGCCTTGCGTTGGTTGGCGTTCCCGGCAGCTCCTTGGCCGATCAAACAGATCTGAGCCTCGCTCAACAGTATATCGGCTGTATGGCTGCGGTAGATGACGCCGATCTCGTTTTCTTGTATGATCTGCAATCGAGTTGTCTGGGGCGGGTGGGCACGATTTGCGAAGGCAGGGATGCGTCCGTTCCCCAGATTATTGAGTGTATTCAATCGGTTGTCGATGGGGGCGCGGCGTTTTTGCAAGAGGCTACCTTGGCGCTTCCCGAAGAGGTCGAGAAGAAAGGGTTCTTTGGTCACGGGTATCAAAGGCAGCGCGATAGCATATTGGCCAGCATCGAAGCCATCAATACCGCGCCCAGGCCCGAGGATTTTGCCTCGTCTCTCGAACAGGTGGTCTCTATGGCCGCTTCAGTGTCCACGTTGTTCTGGCTGGCGCGCGAAACGGAAACGCCGTTGAATGCCTATGTCGAGGCTTTCATGAATGGCCCGTGAGGACCAGCCCGTTCGGGGCGACATGAGATGACCCATGCAAAAAGGGCGCCCCGAGAGGCGCCCTTTGTTTTCACTGTCCCTGCTTTGATTAGCAGCTGTAGTACATGCCGAACTCGACCGGGTGGGGGGTCGTTTCGTAGAGGGTGACCTCTTCCATCTTGAGTTCGATGTAGCCTTCGATCTGGTCCTTGGTGAACACGTCGCCTGCGAGCAGGAAGTCGTGATCCGATTCCAGGGCTTCCAGAGCTTCACGCAGCGAACCACAGACGGTCGGGATGCCTGCCAGCTCTTCTGCCGGAAGATCGTAGAGGTTCTTGTCCATGGCTTCGCCGGGATCGATCTTGTTGGTGATGCCGTCGAGGCCAGCCATGATCAGGGCTGCGAATGCCAGGTAGGGGTTCGCGGCCGGATCGGGGAAGCGGGCTTCCACGCGCTTGGCTTTCGGCGATTCAGTCCACGGAATACGGACACAACCCGAACGGTTACGTGCCGAGTAGGCGCGCAGAACAGGTGCTTCGAAACCCGGAACCAGACGTTTGTAGGAGTTGGTTGCAGGGTTGGTGAAGGCGTTCAGGGTTTTCGCGTGCTTCAGGATGCCGCCGATGAAGTACAGGGCTTCCTGCGACAGGTCAGCGTATTTGTCGCCAGCGAACAGCGGCTTGCCATCTTTCCAGATCGACATGTTGACGTGCATACCGGTGCCGTTGTCGCCGTAGATCGGCTTGGGCATGAAGGTTGCGGTCTTGCCGTAGGAGGCGGCCACGTTGTGGATGATGTACTTGTACTTCTGAAGTTCGTCGGCCTGTTTGGTCAGGCTGTCAAAGATCAGGCCCAGTTCGTGCTGACAGGAGGCAACCTCGTGGTGGTGCTTGTCAACTTTCATGCCCAGACGCTTCATGGTCGAGAGCATTTCCGAACGGATGTCTTGTGCATCGTCGATCGGGTTCACGGGGAAGTAGCCGCCCTTGAGGCCCGGACGGTGGCCCGAGTTGCCCATTTCGTATTCGGTGTCGGTGTTCCACGAACCGTCAACCGCATCAACTTCGTAGGATACCTTGTTGATGGTGTTCGAGAAACGCACGTCGTCGAACAGGAAGAATTCCGCTTCGGGACCCATGTAGGCCACGTCACCGATGCCCGAGGATTTCAGGTATGCTTCGGCTTTCTGAGCGGTGCCGCGCGGGTCACGACCGTAGGCTTCGCCGGTGTCCGGCTCGACGATCGAGCAGTGGATGGCAACGGTTTTTTCCGCGTAGAAGGGATCCACGTAGGCCGAGGTGGTGTCGGGGATCAGTTTCATGTCCGAGTTTTCGATCGACTTCCAGCCGGCGATCGACGAACCGTCGAACATGAAGCCCTCTTCGAGGAAGTCTTCGTCGACCAGGTCAACGTCAACGGTTACGTGCTGGAGCTTGCCGCGCACGTCGGTGAAACGGATGTCGACATAGGCCGCATCTTCGTCTTTGATCAGCTGGAGAACTGCGTCTGCGCTCATTCTCATGGTCCTTCTGATTGAATGGAATTCAGGGTGGATTACAGGGCGTCCGAACCGGATTCACCGGTACGGATGCGGATGGCTTGTTCGACGGGGCTTACGAAAATCTTGCCGTCGCCGATCTTGTCGGTCTTGGCCGCGTCCACGATGGCTTCGATCGCGGCGTCAACCTGGTCATCATCGAGAACAACCTCGATTTTGACCTTGGGCAGGAAATCCACGACATATTCGGCGCCGCGGTACAGCTCGGTATGGCCTTTCTGACGACCAAAGCCCTTGACCTCGATGACGCTCAGGCCCTGGATGCCGGTGTCTTGCAGGGCTTCCTTGACCTCATCGAGCTTGAACGGCTTGATGATCGCTTCGATCTTTTTCATCTCGGGATTCTCCTCACCTGAGTTGTTGGAAACCGACAGACCACTTTCATCAGGCGGTCACAATTGGCTAAGATGACGCGAGGGCCGAAGGACGGGGAATTCCACTTACCGTGATTAAAAAATAGGCGAAATGCGCGAAATTTGCGCCGAATTGAATCGCGAAAGATCGAGAAGTGACCGAAATACTGACAGCTGCACAAATGCGCGCCATCGAAATTGCGGCAATCGAGTCGGGCGAGGTGACGGGCCTGGAGTTGATGGAACGGGCCGGACGCGGGGTTGTAGAGGCGATTTTCGCGGAATGGCCAGCGTTGGCGGAAGCGGGGGGCGCTGCCCCCCACGAGGCCCATGACGGGCCCCGTTCCCCCCGGGGTATTGAGGCCAAGAAGAAGCGGCGGGCGGTGGTCCTGTGTGGGCCGGGAAACAACGGCGGTGACGGGTTCGTGGTGGCGCGGCTGTTGAAGGAACGCGGCTGGGAGGTGGAGGTGTTCCTGTATGGGGACGCCGGGAAACTGCCGCCGGATGCGAAGAAGAATTATGAGCGGTGGGGCGAGATGGGGGAAGTCACGGTTAAAGCCATTGCTCCTCCTCCTCTCTTGGATGACAGTTTCAGCATTCAAGAGGACTTTGATCTATTGGTGGATGCCTTGTTTGGGACCGGACTGGGCAGACCCTTTTCGGGGCTCTTTGCCTTTCTAGCAGAGCCTTCTATCCAGGATTTGTTGAGACAGAAGGGGGTGCGACGTGTTGCGGTTGACACGCCCACAGGCCTTTGTTCCGACAGTGGTCGAATTTTGGGCACTGTATTGCCGAGCGACCTGACGGTTTCATTTCACCGAGAGAAACTGGGGCACAGGCTTGATAGTGGGCCTTCGGAAAGTGGAAAAACCGTTGTTGCCGACATCGGTCTCGAGGGCTGGACCCGTCCGCCCGTGGGGGCGGACGGGGGCTGCCCGGCGGTGCCGCCGGGCGACATTGTCACCTTGGTTGATGGCTCTCATGCCTTGCTTGCCAAGGCGGGGGCGCACAAGTTTTCCCATGGTCACGCCCTGATCCTCTCAGGTGGTGCGGGCAAGTCCGGTGCTGCCCGTCTCGCGGCGCGGGGGGCGTTGCGGGTTGGGGCGGGGCTGGTCACGCTGGGGGTGCCTCATGATGCGCAGGCAGAGGTGGCGGCGCAGATTACGGCGCTGATGATGTGTGAGGTCGGCGATGCGGGGGCTTTGGCGAAGACCCTTAACGACGGGCGGCTGAATGCCTTGTGCCTGGGACCGGGGCTGGGGCTGGAGCGGGCGCGGGACCTGGTGCCGGTGGCGCTTGGCGCTGGGGCAGGCGCGCGGCGGGCTGTGGTTCTGGATGCGGATGCCTTGAGCGCTTTTGCCGGTGCGCCGGATGCGTTGTTCGGGATGCTGCATGAAAACTGTGTGCTGACGCCACACGGGGGGGAGTTCCAGCGGCTGTTTCCGGATCTTCATGCCAGGCTGGAGGAGGTGCCGACCAAGGGGCCGGCCTATTCCAAGGTGGATGCGACACGCGAGGCGGCGGCGCGGGCCGGGTGTACCGTGTTGTTTAAGGGCGCGGATACGGTGATTGCCGCGCCGGATGGGCGCTGTGCGATCCATGCGGCGGTTTACGACCGGGGTGCGCCATGGCTGGCGACGGCGGGGGCGGGGGATGTGCTGGCCGGTTTCATCACGGGCCTGCTGGCGCGGGGCTTTCCATGCATGGAGGCTGCTGAGACCGGGGCCTGGCTACATGTGGAGTGCGCGCGAAAGTTTGGCCCTGGCCTGATTGCGGAGGATTTGCCCGAAATGCTGCCACAGGTGTTCCGCGATCTCGGGCTTTAGCCTTTCGTGGCTGGCTGGCCATAGGCCGGTTTCATCGCGCAGCGACTGATCCCTTGATTTTGTCGGGGGCTGAACTTGTTGGCGGAAGGCACAGATATATCAGTTGTTTTCGCGAGGGCATCTTGGATTCTCCGTTGGGTTGAAACGCGCCGCTCCCCATTCGGAACAGGTTTGTGGGGACAAAGGCATTTTTCCTCTCGCTTCCGCCGGAGAGCTTTGCTAAGACGCGCGGACCGTGCGGGTGTGGCGAAATTGGTAGACGCACCAGATTTAGGTTCTGGCGCCGCGAGGCGTGGGGGTTCAAGTCCCTCCACCCGCACCATCTAATCCAATTAAGACTTTGTTTTTATTATATAAAGACCAAGGGCAGCTTGCGCCACCCCACATTCCACCCCACACTTGGCCTTTGCTAGAAAGCTCAGCTTTCAATCAGGGAGTCCTGCTCTTCGACCTTCACAAGCGAGCTTCGGCCAAGACGATAGAGCTTGATGTCGCCGTTTTTGTGCATCCGGTAGATCGTGTCTCTGCTGATCGGTCGCATTCAGGTAATTTGGCCGATCTTTCTCTCTTCATGTTGTTTGGGTGAAATGCGGGATGGATAGAAAATCCAAGCGACGGTCAAATTTAAGGCATCACTTTCCAAGCGCTATTTCTGATCTGAGGCCTGAAGCGGGTTTTGCTAATCTCATCGACTAAAAATCAATTTTCGGTTGTGATCTGCTTAACCTGCGTCCAAATGGTTTAATACATACGGTATTCGAACTTATCGGTTTTTTGGGGTCTTTGGATGGGAGGGGGCGTCTGAGGAAGCGGTGATCGATAACGTCGTTAGGAAAGAGTAGGTTTCCCCCTTGGTTGATAGTTCGAGTTCGTCCTTGCCGCCGGTTTCGCGCGCAATTAGCGATTTGGGTGTCCAGAGGACACGCAGTAGTCTGAGTCCAAGGAAATCTCAGTCCGGTCGTCGAGGGTAGTGGTCACACCCAGTGAGCAGGCAGTGGCCTCCGTGCGTCCAATGGGGGTGGAAACGCTACGTTGGCTCTTGGCGGGAAAGGTAGTCATGTTGTCTGTGGTTCCGATATTAGGATCATTGATTGGGTGTAGTCGAGCCCAAAGCAATGCGGCAATGGGCAGCAACACTCGCCAGCGATTTTTTCTTCTCATCAAATTTACAGATCAGTAGGGTTTGACTGGTGTTTTTTTGTGCGGCAGTGTTTTTCATAGAAAGAAGATTGTTCAGGTAAAGTATTGTGAAAAAGACGATTTCAACAGCTTGGGAAGAAGTTCAAGTCGGCAGTTTTCTTGCGACTGAAATCTACGGAGATACGGCCATTCCCTTCGACTATCGGGGCGTTGATGGAGATGACGCGGGCCACGATGATGATTATCGTTCCTACATTGAGGGATTGTCACGCCCTTGGGTCTTGCTCGATGCCAGCAGTCTTGGCACCCATTTCGTAGGGGGCGGCATCGGGAGATTCACGCAAGGAGGGTTGTATCGAGGCACTGTTGAAGAGTTTCTCGGAGACGACGAACAGGCAGAAGGATTACTCGCAACAACGACAGTGGGCGGCGTCGATGCGCTCGTCATGGCTTTTCGTGGAACAGACAGTTCAGACAAGGCCATCGCGGACGGCCAAGCTTGGACAGCAGCGGGCAACAAAGGGCACTATGAAGCACATCGCCCCTTGATTGAAGCCTTGTACTCCTACGCAGTAGCCCACGGGATCACCAAGGTTGTTGTATCGGGACATAGCCTCGGTGGGGCAATGGTTGATGTCTTTACGTTGGTCGATGCAAAACGCTTCGAAGACGCTGGCATTGACCTGACCGTCGTCGCGTTGGCTTCGCCTGGCGTCAATTCAAACCTAAGCGACAAATATGTTGGCCTGATTGATGAAAGATATGCTTCGATCGTGTCCGGCCCTTTGATAAACGATAAGATCGAAAGCCTTACCAGGCCGGATTATTACATCGGCATCAATCATAGCGAAGATGTGGTCGGGCGGCCGGTCGAAAATCCCAGCGGTTTCTGGGGGGACGGCATTTACCCAAATTGGAGCATTCAGGGGAACATTCGGTTTGCGTCCAACGACATCATCGACTTGCAAAGCGTCGATAATGCGGACGTCGACTACGAAGGAGGGTTCATTGGGTACTCAAAAGGCTACGGTGCGGAGCACAACGGCCAGATTTACCTTCATAACCTTAACGCCATAACAAATTCCCCTCTACTGCAGCTGAAAACCGCCTCTCACTCCCTCATATTGGGCGTCGGGGCCTATAGTGCTGAACATGGATATATCGGGCCCGGCCCGGATGATGTCGGTGCCCAAACCCTGTACGGATCAAGCACGTTCGATTTCTTGCTAGGTCTGGAGGGCAATGATTCAATTGTCGGGCTGTCTGGGGATGACCTGCTTGATGGCGGTTCCGGAAGGGATACGCTTATCGGATCGGGAGGGCGCGATGTTCTCTTCGGCGGCACCGGTGACGACTACCTGAGCGGCGGCACAGAACAGGACACGCTGCAGGGCGGATTAGGAGAGGATCGCCTCGAAGGCGGAACTGGCGACGATGTATTTTTCCTTGGGGCAATGGATGCGTCAGACATCTACGTCACCCACATCATCGATTATAACTTCAGCTCGGGTTCATATGATCCCGGCGAAGGAGATGTAATCGATCTGTCTGAACTGGTTGGCGGTGCCTTTGCCGGTGGTGCTTCTTTCTCGGATCTTGTCCGTGTTGTCGTATCCGACGGCGACGACCGGTTTTCCCTCCAGATTGATACAGATGGCGCGGGGCACGAGAGCGACTGGTTTACGGTCGCCTATCTGAATTATCTGCCAGACGGTTCTGAGATAGCCTTCGAGCTCGATTCCGCTATTGCCGGTACAGACGTTATTCTTGATCTTGCCCCGATTGTTCAGGTCGGGCCGACGTCTCTAGGTCCGGCTAGGCAAATCGAACTGGAGAGATCTGGACTTGAGGGCACTGTTGAAAGCTACAGGATCTCTGTCGAAACGATCGAACTGGATGGTGAGATATCTCACCGTTTCAGGGACGCGGATGGCACTATCATTCGTCCGGAAAACGAAGATGGCATTAACTTGCTCGCGACGATGTCATTCTTGGGCGCATTAGACGACAGCGTGCTCGATAGCCTGTCTTCGGATTTTGCGGCCCTCTATTCGGAAATCGACAGCGCATCCGTTGATGCCTATTGGGATGCTGCCTTCGGATTTGCGATCGATGCCGCTTTTGCGATTGGCGTTACAGCATTGACCGGAGGCCTGGCGGCTCCGTTCGCCATTGCGGCTTTGACTTTTTCGATCGGTAACTCACTGGCGAGAGAGATCGACGGCGCGAATACCGATAAGGAAGTACTGGCGATTGCCTCTACGCTCCTCGAGCCCGCCTTCCAGGGGAGCAATAGCTATATCAGCAACCTGGAGAATTATCGGGGCGCGTTTTCCGATGCAGCGACCTCCGGCGATGCCATCTCATTTAATGATGTGATGCTTGCGGATTTTGCATTTTCGCAATCTCGGATCGCCTACGACCTGGCTCTGGGTATTCTCGAAGAAACCGAGGATGAGACCATTTCCTACCTGCGCTCGGTATCGGGCGAACTGTCGACTGTGATGGGCGACGCTTTTCTGGGGCAGGCCATTGAGGATTCGCTTGGTCGTGGCGTGGCCCAGAAAATCACGGTTGCCGCAGGGGCGCTGGACGCCTTGAACACGGTTCTGTCGTTCCTCGAAAACGACTCGCGCATTGAGGACGCCAAGAACAAAATATCAGCGGCCCTGAACGATCCGACCTATTCCTTTTTCAATCCGGCGCTAGAGGCCGACTATCTCGCCGCTCTTGGCAACGAGATGCACGGCACGGATGGTGACGACGTGTTTCGGGACGATGGTCGCCGGAACAGCAAGATATTCGGGTACTGGGGCGATGACACGATTGATGGCGGTCTTGGTCAGGACACGCTGGACGGCGGAGCGGGGACGGACCTGCTGAAGCTGGACTTCACCAGCGTGATGAAGGGGAGCGCAAGCAATTACGAATATCTGCGGTTCCAAAAATCCAGTAGCACAAACGAT
>NZ_JANDJO010000013.1 GCF_024331145.1 Shimia sp. CNT1-13L.2
CGCGATCCGCGAAGGCGGCCGCACCGTTGGTTCGGGCGTTGTTTCGAAAATCGTAGAATAATTTCTGACCTCGTCAGGAATGATGAAAGGGCGCCCCACGGGGCGCCCTTTTGCTTTGCAGTCGCTTCCTTAACGTCATCTTCTCGTTGAACACGGGGTCTGAATGCCGCATAGAGGCTCTGGCCCGCTGGAGACGCCAGCCTGCCGTGCGCCGGTCATGACGCAGTCCCTCATGATCCTCCCCGTTTCGGGGCAATCATGAGGCGTTTTCCTGCGATGGTGACGGATCCCAATGCCAGGCCCTTGGCCCCCTCGACACCCGGCCCCGTCCTGCGCATCCTCAAGCGGTGTCTGCTTGTCCTGTTCGGCCCGTTCCAGTTTCTCTTCATCGCCTTCGTGCCCCTGCTCTGTGCCCATCGCCCGGGGTTTCGGGGATGGTATTGGCGATTGGTGAAACGCGCCTGCTCGCGGCTTCTCTGGCTGCTGAGTATCCGGGTCGAGATCTCCGAGCAGGAACGCGCGGCACTTGCCGAGGACACCGGCAGCGTCATCGTTATCAACCACCGCAGCCATCTTGATGGCTTCACCCTGATGGACGCGGTGCCGGACCGCAAATGGTTCACCTTTGCCGCCAAGAAGGAACTCTTCGACGCCCGTTTGCTGCGCACCGGTTTCAAGGCTGCGGGGCTTGTCGAGATCGACCGCAAGAGCGGTAAGGTCGCGATGGAAACCCTGAGTGACGCGGTGCGATCCATGCCTGACCGCCGCTCGGTTGTCCTGTTTCCGGAAGGCACCCGGACCAAGTCGGAAAGCCTTGGCCAATTCAAGGCAGGTGCCGTCGTCGTTGCCCGCGAAAGCGGCCGCACCATCCGGCCCATCGTCATCCTCGACAGTGATCGGCTGTTGCCGCGTGGGCGTTTCTCTCCCTTGAGCGGAACCATCCGCATTCGCGCGCTTGATCCCTTTCACTGTGATCCGCAGGCCAGCGTCGAAGAAGATGTCGCGCGTCTGCGGGGGCAGATGATGGCGGTGTTTGAGCGCGGCTAGAAAGGTTCTGCCGGCACCCTGCCAAAGAGGGTGGCAACAGGGCTTCAGGAATTAGGAAAGGGCGTCCCGCAGGGCGCCCTTTGGCCTATCGTTGCTTGTTCGAAAACTGGGTAGCGCCTTCGAAGGGGCTGATTGTCAGAGAATGAGATCGCCTAGGTCAGGAAACAGGTGCTCTGCCGGATCACCCGTTGTCAGGTCTTCGTAATCCACAAGGATCTTGCTGTCCTTGATGTTGCGCTTGGCAGCCACATAAAGTTCCTCGCCGGCGGCGGGCACACCGTGGCTTGTCAGGAAGGCAAAATAGTCATCCTTCGAGCCTTCCTGCTCGATCTCAACCAGCCTGTAACGTTTGCCGGCGCTGTCCTTCACCCAATAGTAGACCTCGCCGAAAATCTGGCCTCCGTTGCCGACTTCCTCGCCATCCATGTTGATGACCGTCGCCGTTTGAAAGGTTTCGTCATCGGCCTGTTCGTTGACCAGGTTGTCGCCTGACAGGTTCCCCTCGTCATCCGTGACAGTAATCAGAAGCGTGGGCAGTTCGGGCAGGACAATCGTGTCGCCAACAAAAAGGTTCTTCTTGCCGCTCACGGTAAGGAGGTCGAACTCGTTAAAAGCCGTGAACTCGAACTCGTCAGCCGGGGCGGGGTCCGGGGCGGGGACATCAGCGGTAAGCGAGCTGTACTCGGGGATCAGGGTCTTGTTCTTGATGTTGACCTTGGTGTCCACGGTGAGCGCGGTGCCAGCCTTGGGGAGGCCATAGTCGGTCACGAAGGCAAAATAGTCATCACCGCCGCCTTCCTGTTCGATCTCGACCAGGGCATAGCGGTTGCCTTCGGCGTCACTGACCCAGAAAAACACCTCGCCATAGATCTTGCCGCCATTGCCGATCTCGTTGCCCGAGGCATCCAGAATTGAAGCCGTCTGACCGCTCGCATCATCGGCACTCTCGCTGACGATATTGTCTCCGGACAGGGCGCCGTCGTCGTCGGTCACGCGAATAGAGAGGGTTGGTGCCGTGGGCACGACAATCGTGTTGCCAACAAAGAACTTCGACTTGCCACCGGTCGTGAGATCGCTTTCCCGGAACGCGGAAAATTCATAGGTTTCAAATGCCATTCGAGCCCCTCCACTCAGTACGGTCTTTGGCAAAATATGTAAGCCGTAGAGTGGGATGCTAGCAGGTTGGGGGGCAAGAGTCGAATATCCCTTGTTTTCCACGGTCCTGCGGCACGGTACTTGAACCTACCGGGGGCAGGCGGCCTTTGTGAAATCTGCCGATTCACGCTTGCCAGATGGTTATTCCCGCTATATATCGCGCGAGTTCTCATAAGGAACACGAAGGCGGGGTGATTCCCGCCTTTTCGGGTTCGATGAGGGTTTGCGGTGGTCGCGGGTCCTCCTCTCAACTCCAACGCCTAAAAAAGGCTGACGAAATGCAAAGTCAAAACATTCGCATTCGGCTGAAGGCTTTCGATTACCGCGTGCTGGATGCAAGCACCCAGGAAATCGTGAACACTGCAAAGCGCACCGGCGCGCAGGTTCGTGGCCCGATCCCGCTTCCCAACAAGATTGAGAAGTTCACCGTTCTGCGTGGTCCCCACGTTGACAAGAAATCCCGCGATCAGTTCGAGATCCGTACGCACAAGCGTCTTCTCGACATCGTTGATCCGACCCCCCAGACCGTGGACGCGTTGATGAAGCTCGACCTGGCGGCTGGCGTGGACGTCCAGATCTCGGTTTAAGGAGGGTATAGGAATATGCGCTCTGGTATCATCGCGAAAAAAGTGGGCATGACCCGCTTGTTCATGGAAGACGGCAAGCAGATCCCTGTAACCGTTCTTTCGCTTGACGGCCTGCAGGTCGTTGCACAACGCACCACCGACACCGACGGCTACACCGCAGTGCAGCTGGGCGCTGGTTCGGCCAAGGCAAAACGCACCTCGCAAGCAATGCGCGGTCACTTTGCCAAAGCTGGCGTAGAGCCCAAGCGCAAGGTTGCCGAGTTCCGCGTTTCGGAAGACGCCCTGATCGAAGTTGGCGCCGAGATCTCGGCCGAGCACTTCCTGACGGGTCAGAAGGTTGACGTTTCGGGCACCTCGATCGGTAAAGGTTTTGCCGGTGCCATGAAACGCCACAACTTCGGCGGTCTGCGCGCCTCGCACGGTGTTTCGATCTCGCACCGTTCGCACGGTTCGACCGGTCAGTGTCAGGACCCGGGCAAGGTTTTCAAAGGCAAGAAGATGGCCGGCCACATGGGTGCCGTCCGCGTGACCACTCAGAACCTCGAAGTCGTGAAAACCGACGCCGAGCGTGGTCTCGTCTTCATCAAGGGCGCTGTGCCCGGCCCGAAAGCCGGCTGGGTTACCGTCAAGGACGCCGTTAAGAAAAAAGCCCCCGAAGGTCTGCCGTTCCCGGCTGCCCTGAAAGCGGCTGCAACCGAAGCACCGGCTGAAGAAGCCCCCGCGGAAGGTGGTGAAGCATGAAACTTGACGTGATCAATCTCGACGGCGGCAAAGCAGGCAACATCGAACTGTCGGAAGACCTGTTCGGCCTGGAGCCGCGTGCGGACATCCTGCACCGCGTGGTCCGTTGGCAGCGCAACAACGCGCAGGCCGGCACTCACAAGGTGAAGACCCGTTCGGAAACCTCCTACTCGACCAAGAAGATCTATCGCCAAAAAGGCACCGGCGGCGCACGCCACGGTGACCGTAACGCGCCGATCTTCCGTAAAGGTGGTATCTACAAGGGCCCGACCCCGCGTTCGCACGGCCACGACCTGCCGAAGAAATTCCGCAAGCTGGGCCTCAAGCACGCACTGTCCGCCAAAGCGAAAGCAGGCGAGCTGGTGGTGATCGAGAACGCCGAAACCGAAGGCAAGACCGCAGCTCTGGCCAAGCAGGTGAAAAACCTGGGCTGGAAACGCGCTCTGGTCATCGACGGCGCATCGGTTAACGAAGGCTTCCTGAAGGCATCGCGCAACATCGAAGGTCTGGATATCCTGCCGACGATGGGTGCAAACGTTTATGATATCCTCAAGCGTGACACCCTGGTGATCACCAAAGCAGGTATCGAAGCTCTGGAGGCTCGTTTGAAATGACCGCTAAGGCAGAACATTACGACGTGATCCGCAAGCCGGTTATCACCGAGAAATCGACCATGGCATCGGAAAACGGTGCGGTTGTTTTCGAAGTGGCAATCGACGCCAACAAACCGCAGATCAAGGAAGCTGTTGAAGCTCTCTTTGGTGTGAAGGTCAAAGCGGTGAACACCACCATCACCAAGGGTAAGGTCAAACGTTTCCGCGGCCAGATCGGCAAGCGCAAAGACGTTAAAAAAGCCTACGTGACCCTGGAAGAAGGCAACACGATCGACGTGACCACCGGTCTCTGAGAGACTGCCTTCTAGGTGAAGAAAATGAAAAGCCCCTCGGCGTGAGCCGGGGGGCTTTTGGGTTGGTGTCGCGTCGATATCGGATGCATGGTATTGACGCGTCATTCTAATTTAGGGGCGTTCTTGTCGTTTAGGGGCGATGCATATGTGGTCGAAACTCGGAAGCTACATCACGGCGATACTATCGTGGTTAAAGAACTACTATTTCCCTCCATTCCATAAGAAGGTTGTTATTACCGTCTTAGGGATTGGTTCCGCAATCTTGCTGGACGGGTATTTTCTTCAAGGCTTGGTCAGGTGGGGGCTTCAGGTCTTATTGGTGAAGATTACGGGAGGGGCTTCGCCGGATTTTTTCAGAAGTTGAGACCAATGAGGTGCTAGGGGTCATCTTGATTGGGCTAGCGCTGCTCTACAGCTTTTTAACTTTTGCTTTGGAGCAATGGAGCATCAAGCAGGTGGAGATGGACAATCTTTCGTCATCCAAAAAGCAGCTTGAGAGGGACAAAGCGCTTTATGATGACTGGAAGAAAGAATTTGGAAGCAACACTTTCTTGGCAGACTTCATAAAGAACCATCACTTCGGGACTACTTGGAACTACGAGCAATCTCAAAGGTTGGATGATTTTTGCAACAAGTGGTCGACTCCAGAGCATCGTTTTCTTCATGATGATCTTTCATCTCTGATTGACGAGATTTTGGCGGAGCTAAAACACCTGAATCTGCATCTTGGCGCGACCTCAGGCCCTTTGAAAGCAAATGTCAATTTGCAGTGTATCTTTGATCCGTCAATGCATGATGAGTGGAATATGCCTGACCACACCAAAGATGCGATTGATATAGCAAATTCAATTTCTCTCGCCATTGCTGAGAAGCGAGAGAAATTTGTAGAGGAAGCTGAGATGGTTTTTTCCAAGATATGAAGATCTAGGACATGTTGAGAGGGCTTGAGGCCATATTGGCTGGTTCCCAACCCACCATCCAGCTGCACACTACCTCTGGTGGGGTGAAAACCCACCCTACACCCATCTCCCTATAGACTCCCTCACAAACCCCTGCTAAAGACGCCCAATCTTACGGCCTCGGATTCGTTCCGGGGCCGGTGATTTTTGAATTCGGGCACCTTCGGGGGCCTATACCACGGGCCACCTTCGGGGGGCTAAACATAGCGGGGATACCGGGCGAACCCGGTGCTTCGCACTGCTAAACGGAAGACAGAAAGCATGGCACTCAAGTCGTATAAACCGACGACGCCGGGCCAGCGTGGGCTGGTTCTGATCGACCGTTCGGAGCTTTGGAAAGGGCGTCCGGTCAAATCTCTCACCGAGGGTTTGACCAAGTCGGGCGGCCGGAACAACACCGGACGGATCACCTCGCGTCGTCGCGGCGGTGGCGCAAAACGCCTTTACCGTATTGTTGACTTCAAACGTAACAAATTCGATGTTGCGGCAACCGTTGAACGGATCGAATACGACCCGAACCGGACCGCCTTCATCGCTCTGATCAAATACGAAGACGGCGAGCAGGCCTATATCCTCGCTCCCCAGCGTCTTGCAGTTGGCGATCAGGTCCTGGCCTCGGCCAAAGCCGACATCAAGCCGGGCAACGCAATGCCGTTCTCGGGCCTGCCGATCGGTACCATCGTACACAACATCGAACTGAAGCCGGGCAAGGGCGGTCAGATCGCACGTGCCGCAGGCACCTATGCTCAGTTCGTTGGTCGTGACGGTGGCTACGCTCAGATCCGCCTCTCGTCGGGCGAACTGCGCATGGTCCGTCAGGAATGCATGGCCACTGTTGGTGCCGTGTCGAACCCCGACAACTCGAACCAGAACTACGGTAAAGCCGGTCGTATGCGCCACAAGGGCAAGCGTCCGTCGGTCCGTGGTGTTGTCATGAACCCGATCGACCACCCGCACGGTGGTGGTGAAGGCCGGACTTCGGGTGGTCGTCACCCGGTAACCCCCTGGGGTAAGCCGACCAAGGGTAAGCGCACCCGCAACAAGAACAAGGCGTCGCAGAAGCTCATCATCCGCTCGCGTCACGCCAAGAAGAAAGGCCGTTAATCCATGGCACGTTCTGTATGGAAAGGCCCCTTCGTTGATGCTTATGTCCTGAAAAAGGCCGAAGCAACGCGTGAATCGGGCCGTAATGAAGTGATCAAGATCTGGTCGCGTCGTTCCACCATCCTGCCGCAATTCGTCGGTCTGACTTTTGGTGTGTACAACGGCCAGAAGCACGTTCCCGTGCTGGTAACTGAAGACATGATCGGTCAGAAATTCGGTGAATATTCGCCGACCCGTACCTACTACGGGCATGCTGCCGACAAAAAAGCGAAACGGAAGTAAGTCATGGGCAAGGCAAAGAACCCCCGTCGCGTGGCTGAAAACGAAGCAATGGCGAAAACTCGCATGCTCCGTACCAGCCCGCAAAAACTGAACCTGGTTGCTGGCATGATCCGCGGCAAGAAAGTTGAGAAGGCCCTGACCGACCTGACTTTCTCGAACAAGCGTATCGCGCAGGACGTGAAGAAGTGCCTTCAGTCCGCAATCGCCAACGCCGAAAACAACCACAACCTGGACGTTGACGAGCTGATCGTCGCAGAAGCGTATGTGGGCAAGAACCTGACCATGAAACGCGGTCGTCCGCGCGCCCGTGGTCGTTTCGGCAAGATCATCAAACCGTTCTCGGAACTCACCATCAAGGTGCGTCAAGTTGAGGAGCAAGCCTAATGGGTCAGAAGGTTAATCCGATTGGCATGCGTCTTCAGGTCAACCGCACCTGGGACAGCCGCTGGTACGCAGATACCAAGGACTACGGCGATCTTCTTCTGGAAGACCTGAAAATCCGTGAGTTCATCAAGACCGAGTGCAAGCAAGCCGGTGTTGCTCGTGTGATCATCGAACGTCCGCACAAAAAGTGCCGCGTTACGATCCACACCGCACGTCCGGGTGTCATCATCGGCAAGAAAGGTGCAGACATCGAAGTTCTGCGCAAGAAACTTGCTTCGATGACCGACAGCGAACTGCACCTGAACATCGTTGAAGTGCGCAAGCCCGAGCTCGACGCTCAGCTGGTAGGCGAGTCGATCGCTCAACAGCTGGAACGCCGTGTTTCGTTCCGCCGCGCAATGAAACGTGCCGTTCAGAACGCAATGCGCATGGGTGCCCTGGGCATCCGTGTAAACGTTGCCGGTCGTCTGGGTGGTGCCGAAATCGCACGTACCGAATGGTACCGCGAAGGTCGCGTTCCGCTTCACACCCTGCGTGCTGACATCGATTACGCACACTCCGAAGCGATGACCCCCTACGGGATCATCGGGATCAAGGTCTGGATCTTCAAAGGTGAGATCATGGAGCACGATCCGTCGGCGCGTGACCGTAAGGCACAAGAACTCCAGGATGGTCCTGCACCTCGCGGTGCCGGTGGCCGTCGCTAAGGGAGAACTGACAGATGCTTCAACCAAAGCGTACTAAATTCCGCAAGGTCCAGAAGGGCCGTATCAAAGGCGAAGCCAAGGGTGGTTCGACCCTGAACTTCGGCTCGTACGGTCTGAAGGCAACCACGCCCGAGCGTGTGACCGCCCGCCAAATCGAGGCAGCGCGTCGTGCCATGACCCGTCACATGAAACGTCAAGGTCGTGTTTGGATCCGTATCTTCCCCGACACTCCGGTCACTGCAAAGCCGATCGAAGTTCGTATGGGTAAAGGTAAAGGCTCCGTCGACCGTTGGGTTTGCAAAGTTAAGCCCGGCCGCGTGATGTTCGAAATCGACGGCGTTAACGACGATGTTGCTCGCGAAGCCCTGCGCCTCGCAGCGATGAAACTGCCGGTGAAAACCCGCGTCGTCGTCCGCGAAGACTGGTAAGAACGTCGAAAACGCCTTCGGGCGTTTTCTGACCAGCGCGAGAAACGCGCACCGGTTCGAAAAACAAGAAACCCCCGCTGAGAGATCAGCGGGGGTTTTCCTTTATTCTCTCAATCGGCGCCTAACGGTACTTCGCCGCCGTGATGAACTCGCCAAAGGCCTCACACCAGATCAGCACCGTATCATAGGCCTCGATATCAACGCCCTCCGGCACTTCGAGGATCAGGCCGTCGAACGTCTTCACATCGCCAACCTGCACAGAACGCGCCTTCACCGCTTCGAACGAAGCCTCGTCCTCCACGAACTCTGGCACGAGGTAGAGCTTGTAATCCGGCCCCGGCGCCAGCTTGCCCATGTGCACGATCTGTTTGGGGGACACGCTCACCGTGCCTTCGCCCCAATGCAGGAAATCGCTGCCCTTGAGATCGCGGGTGAATTCGGCGGAATAGGTCGCGCCCTGCGCCTCTGCCTCAAGCACCGCCTGATCCGGCCCCTTGGGGGCGGTCAGGATCGGCAGGAAATACACCCCCAGCGCAAACCCGATCGCAAGGACAATGGTATGGCTAACCAACAACAAAATACGCCGCATCTCGAACTCCTTTTTCGATCAGTCTAGGCGCGGGGCGATAGATTTGAAACCGCCGGGTGGACGCGAATGGTTAAAGGAAACGGGGCACTATGCCGGGGCTATCCTGCACGACGATGTCCCCGGCCGTGACGTTCTTCGCATTCGCAAGCGAGATCACCATCTCGCGCGTCTCGTCGCCCGCCACAAAATAGGCCGTGACCTTGGTGTCATCCGCCAGTTCCTGCACCGTAATGTCGCTTAGCGTAAAGTCGGGATCGTCGATTTCAGGCACCAGAAGCAGCGTGTCTTCGCCCGGCGCAAAATCCTTGATGGTCCCGATGCGAACGCGCACGGTGTCTGTATCCGGCCGCGCCACCAGGGCCCCTGTCCAGCCTGAACTGTCTTCGCCATGATCCGAAATCAACACTTCGGCCACATCGTTGCCCGCGCCGCCGGCCAGGTTGAACCCGCTCGAGCCCGTGTAGATCGGCAGCGACGCGGCCCGCAACGTGTCGTCTCCTTCACCGCCATCCAGAACCATACCGTCGCTGGATAGAAGCACATCGTCGCCGGCGCCGCCGCTCACCAACCCGCCATTGCCCGCGCCGTACAGGGTGTCGTTGCCCTGGCCGCCTTCGATCGTGACAACGGAAGAACTGGCCCTAACGCTGATATCGTCGTCTCCGTTCCCGCCCAGGATCGTCCGCCCCAGAACATCGCCGGTGATCGTGTCATTGCCGTCTCCGCCATCGACGACCCCGCCATCGTCAAACACGGTCAGGACATCATCACCATCGCCGCCAAGGATCACGCCGCCCTGTGCTTCGATGGTGTCATTGCCCGCGCCCCCATCCACGGTGCCCCGGATCGTATTGCCCGGATCGTTTTCCACTGTTCCGTCCCAAGCCCGATCGGCCTCGTTGTCGAACAGGTCGATCATGTCGTTCCCCGCGCCTCCCTCGACCGTGACATGCGAATAGGGATCAAACGGGTCCACATTTTCCGGCCGCAGTAGGGAAAAGATGTCGTCTCCATCCGTCCCGATCGCAGGGGTGCCATCCGACACCTCGATTGTCTGCGGCGGTTCCGGGGTGTCGGGCTCATCCACGACAGGGGGTTCTTCAACCGAGTCCTCCACGCTTTCGTCCCTGCCACTTTCCGTTGCCGGATCGCCGTCATCCAGAAAAAACAACCCGGCCCCAAGCAGTGTCGCCCCCAGCAGAAGAAACAGTTCCATGTCAAAGCCCTGTGATAACATTCAAACAATGAAGAGAGCCTAGGAGAGCCAATAGACCAATGCAACCACAGCATGTGCGCTGCCCGCCACGCGATCAGCACTTTTGTTTGCCGGACATCGGATTTATGAGAGGGGCATGGCACAGATCGAATCCCTCTTCGTCACCCGTTTCTACCGCGCACAGCTGTCGGAATATGGCAAACCCGTCGATTCCGAGGAGCTGGAAGACGCCTGCTACTCCATCGCCGAAGATGACGAGGCCGGCCAGGAATGGTGCGAGACCGAAGGCTATCCGGGATACACCTCCTATGCCTCGCTCACCGATCTGCCCTGGCGTTTCCCGATCTTCGCCGACATCGTCGAGGCGCTCGACAAACACGTTGCCGCCTTTGCCGAGGATCTCGAGTTCAACCTCGAAGGCAAGAAGCTGGTGCTCGAGGACATCTGGATCAACATCCTGCCCGAAGGCGGCCTGCACACTTCGCACCTGCATCCGCATTCCGTGATCTCAGGCACCACCTATGTGTCGCTGCCCGACGGGGCAGGGGCCCTGAAACTGGAAGACCCCCGCTCTGGCCGCATGATGGCCTCTCCCGCCCGCAAACAGGGCGCCCGCCGCGACATGCAGGCCTTCATCTACATGAAGCCGCAGATCGGCGAAGTCTTCCTCTGGGAAAGCTGGCTGCGCCACGAGGTGCCGATGAACATGGCCGAAAGCAACCGCGTCTCGGTCAGTTTCAACTACAAGTGGGAGTGAGGCACGAGGCGATGACGGCCCCAGTTCCACTGGGGTGTTTCAGAAATCCTCTCGGTCTTCCAACGTCATGTCCCTTTATGGGTTGCACTCGCGGTGACGCTGATTAGTGTCGCCGTGCCTCAATTTTGAGGTGAGCAACATAGCGAGAGTTTTTCATGTTCAGAATTCGTAACGTGGTTTTGGTTTTGGCTACGGCCGCTGTTGCCGCGTGTTCCGTAGATCCGAATGCCGCATATGATCGTCGCCAAAAGCTGATCGTCGGCATGTTCCCGGAAGCGCAAGACCGTCAGGGTATTCACTTGGCCTACGCGGTATCAAATTCGGCATTCGAACTTGCGTACTTCCCGGATGAAGTTCGCCAATCCGTCGTGGATCGCCGGGCGAACAAACTTTGCGGCCGTTTGGGGAATGCCTCGAAAGCCAACTACTCCAGCGAACCCAAGGCCTACATGACCGGGGAATTGCCTGATGGTACTTCGCGCAAAGCGATTAAGACGTGGTACAAGTGCGCGCCTAAACAATAAGAAGACCGCGCCGCGCATGGTCTGCCTTGCGCGGCGTCCCCACTTCGCGTTGAACTGAATTGCTACAGAAGGCGGCAAACACGTCCGCGCTTCAGGTCATCTCTGAAGGTGCCCCTCAGACCGTCGTCCCCCCAACAATCTGAACATCCGACGCAGTCACACCCGCAGCGCCTGCCAGTTCCACGGCGATGCCGCGTTCTTCCGGCAGGTCGGGGTGGGTGTAGTAGAGCACCACATGTGTGCCCGAGGCGTCCGCGGACGGCACCACTTCAAACCGCGAGAAGCTGGCGTCGTTGCTGGCAAAGGTACTGTAAGGGTCAATCACCAGCACGTCTTCGCCCGACTCGAAATCATCGATGGTGATGCCGGTGTCGAAGGTGCCATCAAAACTGTGCTGGGTCAGGTCCGAGGCCAGAACGTCCAGCTCGAACCGGTCGGCCCCTGCGCCGCCGCTCAGCGTTGAGTTCACGCTCTGGTTCACCTGATCAGGCAGCCCGAAGCCAGAAACGAGCGTATCGTCCCCCTCGCCACCATCCGCCAGCATCCGTTCAAAGTTGGTAATGCGGCCTTCCAGCGTGAGGTGGTCATCGCCCTCGTCGCCAAACAGGGTCGCCCGCGCGCCATCAGACGACAGCGTGTCATCACCCGCGCCGCCATGCAGCGTGTTGGCATAGCCAGCGTCGGTGATCACATCGTCACCATCCTCACCGAACAGCTCCGAGTCGCTCAGGTATTCTGAGCCCGTCAGCGTATCCGCCCCGTCGCCCGCCTCAACGGTGATGTTGTTGGCGCTGTCCACATCGGTCAGGATCAGGTCATCGCACTCCGTCGTCTCGACCAGCGTCGCGTCACCCTCGACCAGAATCTCGACACCGTCACAGACCTGCGGCTCCTCCGGTTGTTCTTCTGGCGCATCGTCAACCTGTTCTTCGCTGGTGTCCTCATCCGAGGAGGTCCATTCGATCAGGCCAAAGGCGCCCATCGCGATCAGAAAAATTGCCCAACCCATAAATCTATCCCAACTTGAAAAAAGCTTGTGCCAATAACGTTAATTGCTGCTAACAAGCGTCACAAGCCCGGGAAGCGCACAAGACTGTTTCCAGCCTTTGAACTAAAGGGAAATTCTCAAACTTTCCCTTGCCATCCCCCCAACCCAACCGTATAAGCCGCCATCTCGCGGATTCCCGTTCAGGGATTCGTGTGTTTGTCATTTGTCCATCAGGCAAAAAGGTAACCCCTCACATAACCCAGGGGGCCTTCTGATGTATGAGAAAGGAAGAGGCGATGAACGCCAACGAACTGCGTGAAAAAACGCCGGATCAGCTCCGTGAAGAGCTGGCCAACCTCAAGAAAGAATCGTTCAACCTTCGTTTCCAACAGGCCACCGGCCAACTGGAAAACGCTGCGCGTATCCGTGCGGCACGTCGTGCAGCTGCACGCGTGAAGACCATCCTGAACGAAAAAGCCAAAGCAGCCGAATAAGAGGAGCCAGATAGATGCCCAAACGTATCCTGCAAGGCACCGTGACTTCGGACGCCAACGCCCAAACCGTAACCGTGTCGGTCGAACGTCGCTTCACCCACCCGGTTCTGAAGAAGACCATTCGTAAGTCCAAGAAATACCGGGCTCACGATGAGAACAACACCTACAAGGTAGGTGACTCTGTTCGCATTATCGAATGCGCACCGCGTTCGAAAACCAAACGCTGGGAAGTTCTGGAAGCCTAAGAGTCTCATTCTCGAGACTCCTGGCGACTAGACTTAACAGTTAGTCGAAACCCTGGGGATCACGGCACGCATCGCCGCCCCATAGGTCGGGAGAAACCACATGATCCAGATGCAAACCAATCTGGATGTTGCTGACAACTCCGGCGCACGCCGAGTTCAGTGCATCAAGGTTCTGGGTGGTTCCAAGCGTAAATACGCATCCGTTGGCGACATCATCGTCGTCTCGGTTAAGGAAGCCATTCCGCGTGGTCGCGTTAAAAAAGGTGACGTCCGCAAGGCCGTCGTCGTACGCACCGCAAAAGAAGTCCGTCGTGAAGATGGCACCGCGATCCGTTTCGATCGCAACGCAGCCGTAATCCTGAACAACAACAACGAGCCGGTCGGTACCCGTATCTTTGGCCCGGTTGTTCGTGAGCTGCGCGCCAAGAACTTCATGAAGATCATCTCGCTCGCGCCGGAGGTGCTGTAAGATGGCTGCTAAACTGAAAAAAGGCGACAAGGTCGTCGTTCTGGCCGGTAAGGACAAGGGCAAAGAGGGCACCATTTCCTCGGTTGACCCCAAAGCCGGCAAGGCCGTCGTGGAAGGCATCAACATCGCCATCCGCCACACCCGTCAGAGCCAAACCTCGCAAGGTGGCCGCATCCCGCAAGCGATGCCGATCCAGCTGTCGAACCTGGCTCTCCTGGACGCAAACGGCAAACCGACCCGCGTTGGCTTCCGCATGGAAGGTGACAAGAAGGTCCGCTTCGCCAAAACCACTGGGGACGTGATCGATGCTTGATGATGCAAACTACACCCCGCGTCTGAAGACCCTCTACAAGGACACCATCCGCGCTGCCCTTAAAGAGGAGTTCGGCTACAAGAACGATATGCAGATCCCTAAGCTGGAGAAGATCGTTCTGAACATCGGCTGTGGCCGTGCCGCCGTCAAAGACAGCAAGAAAGCCAAGTCCGCTCAGGCCGACCTGACCGCAATCGCGGGTCAGAAAGCCCTGACCACCACGGCAAAGAACTCCATCGCCGGCTTCCGCGTTCGCGAAGGCATGCCGATGGGTGCCAAGGTGACCCTGCGTGGCGACCGCATGTACGAATTCCTCGATCGTCTGATCACCGTAGCGATGCCGCGTATCCGCGACTTCCGTGGTGTGAAGCCGTCGTTCGATGGCCGCGGCAACTTTGCCACCGGTCTGAAAGAACACATCGTGTTCCCGGAAATCGATTTCGACAAGGTCGACGAGAACTGGGGCATGGACATCGTAATTGCCACCACCGCTGACACCGACGCGGAAGCGAAGAGCCTGTTGAAAGCTTTCAACATGCCGTTCAACGCGTAAGGGCGGGAGAGGATATCATGGCTAAAAAATCTATGATCGAACGCGAGAAAAAGCGCGAGCGTCTGGTAGCGAAATTCGCCGCCAAGCGCGCCGAGCTGAAAGAGATCGCGAATGACGAGAGCCGCCCGATGGAAGAGCGCTTCAAAGCGCGTCTGAAACTGGCGAAACTGCCGCGTAACTCGTCGGCAACCCGTCTTCACAACCGCTGCCAGCTGACCGGCCGTCCCCACGCTTACTACCGTAAGCTCAAGGTAAGCCGTATCATGCTGCGCGAGCTGGGTTCTGCTGGTCAGATCCCCGGCATGGTTAAATCGAGCTGGTAAGGAGAGAACGATATGAACGATCCTATCGGTGATATGCTGACCCGTATCCGCAACGGCCAGATGCGTGGCAAGTCGACCGTGTCGACCCCCGCTTCGAAACTGCGCGGCTGGGTTCTGGATGTACTGGCCGACGAAGGCTACATCCGCGGCTACGAAGCGTCTGAAGAGAACGGCCACCCGGCGTTCGAAATCAGCCTGAAATACTACGAAGGCACCCCTGTTATTCGCGAGCTGAAGCGGGTCTCCAAACCCGGTCGTCGCGTGTACATGGGCGTCAATGACGTACCTACCGTCCGCCAGGGCCTGGGTGTGTCGATTGTCTCCACCTCGAAAGGTGTGATGTCGGATGCAAGCGCACGCTCCAACAATGTTGGCGGCGAAGTGCTTTGCACGGTCTTCTAAGGAGAGCTGTAAATGTCTCGTATTGGTAAAAAACCGGTCGAGCTGCCCAGCGGCGTAACTGCCTCTGTCTCCGGCCAGACCATCGAAATCAAAGGTCCGAAAGACACCCAGTCTTTCACTGCAACTGACGACGTCACCATTGCAGTTGAAGACAACGCTGTGACCGTGACTCCGCGTGGCATGTCCAAGCGCGCACGTCAGCAGTGGGGCATGTCGCGCACCATGGTTGCTAACATGATCACCGGCTGCACCACCGGTTTCAAGAAAGAGCTTGAAATCCAGGGTGTTGGTTACCGTGCACAGATGCAGGGCAATGTCCTGAAACTGTCGCTCGGTCTGTCGCACGACGTGAACTTCGACGTTCCCGCCGGCATTACGGTCACTGCACCGAAGCCGACCGAGATCATCATCGAAGGCACCGACGCACAGCTGGTGGGCCAGGTTGCGGCGAACATCCGCGAATGGCGTAAGCCCGAGCCCTACAAAGGCAAAGGTATCCGCTACAAAGGTGAATTTATCTTCCGCAAGGAAGGTAAGAAGAAGTAAGGACCAGCAAGATGGCAAACAGCAAACGGACCCTGTTCCTCAAGCGCCGCCTGCGCGTCCGGAACAAACTTCGCAAGATCAACGGCGACACCAAACTGCGCCTGTCGGTACACCGTTCGAACAAGAACATCAGCGCTCAGCTGATCGACGATCGCAACGGCGTCACCGTCGCTTCGGCCTCGACCCTCGAAAAGGATCTGGGCGTAGTTGGCAAGAACAACGTCGCAGCAGCCACCAAGGTTGGTGCAGCGCTTGCCGAGCGTGCGAAAAAAGCCGGTGTCGAAGAAGCATACTTCGACCGCGGCGGCTTCCTCTTCCACGGCAAGGTGAAGGCAGTAGCCGACGCCGCGCGTGAAGGTGGCCTGAAGATCTAAGACTTGAGGGGGACGGTAACGTCCCCCCGATGATCCGGGGCGGTGCCAGTCGGGACCGCCACCAGGATTGGATTTCACGGCGCCTGACGCGCCAGAACTGAAAAGGAATGCCGAAAATGGCAGAACGTGAAAATCGCCGTGGCCGTGGCCGCCGCGAAGAAGAAACTCCGGAATTCGCAGACCGCCTGGTCGCGATCAACCGCGTTTCGAAAACCGTTAAAGGTGGTAAGCGCTTCGGCTTCGCCGCTCTGGTTGTCGTAGGCGATCAAAAAGGTCGTGTAGGCTTCGGTAAAGGTAAAGCGAAAGAGGTCCCCGAGGCCATCCGCAAAGCCACCGAGCAAGCCAAACGCCAGATGATCCGCGTGCCGCTGCGTGAAGGCCGTACCCTGCACCACGACATCGAAGGTCGTCACGGCGCAGGCAAGGTGATCATGCGCACCGCACCGGAAGGTACCGGTATCATTGCAGGTGGTCCGATGCGTGCCGTGTTCGAGATGCTGGGCATCAAGGACGTGGTTTCCAAGTCGGTTGGTTCGCAGAACCCCTACAACATGATCCGCGCCACCATCGACGGCCTGCAAAAAGAAGCAAGCCCGCGTCAAATCGCGGCGCGCCGTGGCAAGAAAGTTGCCGACATCCTGAAAAAGGATGACGCACCGGCAACCGAAGCCGCTGAAGCGTAAGGAGACGAAGACATGGCTAAAACCATCGTTGTAAAGCAGGTCGGTTCGCCGATCCGTCGCCCGCAGGACCAGCGCGCCACCCTGATCGGCCTGGGCCTGAACAAGATGAACAAGACCCGTGAACTCGAAGATACCCCTTCGGTTCGTGGCATGATCCGCAAGATCCCGCACCTGGTCGAAATCATCGAAGAGCGCGACTAAGCCTCTGGCACTTGATGACTGAAACGCCCCGCAGTTTTCTGCGGGGCGTTTTCTTTTGTGGTGGTCCCCAAGTCATGCAGTTTTCGCATGACGGCAATGCTTGGGTGTTCGTTGTCGTGAAACCGTTACATTCCTATCTCCGCTGCATCGCCGCGAGGCAGTGAAACAGCGGCCGGGTCGAGGCTCTCCCCGGCAAAGACGAACAGGAAACAACAATGGCTTATGCAACTCCCACCTCGGCGGGTGCCGGGCGCTCTTTTGGCTTTGGCGCCTTTGTCGCCTACATTCGTGACGCAATCGCAACTCGTGTGGCCTACCGCCGTACCTTTACCCAACTGTCGCGCCTCAATGATCGGGAACTGGCCGACATCGGCCTCGTGCGTTGTGACATCGACAAGGTCTGCACCGGCCGGGACATGCGCTGACACGTCCGGCGAATCGACAGGAACCTAAACTCGTTAACAAGCGTTGCATTTCCGGCAAGGCAGGGTTGCGGGATTGGCGTTGGTGCTTTGGAAAGCGTGGGCTTAAAGACCGCGCCAACACAAAACATCACCCAATACATGGAAAACCCGATGGCCGACCTCGCCGTACAACCGACCCGCTTCACCGTGATCCTGAAACCGATCGTCACCCTGGCACGCCGCATCAAGGCGCTGGCAGCCGCAGAACCCGTTCCCTACTGGACCGACTACTTGAACGGCCAGCAGGGCAAGTAAAACGCTGCAAAACCGATACCGGCAAAAAGTTTTCAAACTGCCGGATTTATATGCAGCAAACGCATGGCGGCGTTGATTTTTCAGCAGTTGTTGAATCAGAGGCCGCCCCCTAAATGACCGCCATAGCCAGAAGGCAATGTGCCGGCCCGCCGACCGGTCTCACTCACAGGAAAAAAGACATGTTCTACATCGCAACCAAAGCAGACGCAGGCTACGACCTTTTTGGCCGCATCAGCCATGGCGTTGAAGATCTCATGCTGGCAATCGCCAAACGCCGCGACGCCATCCGCACCTACCGCGAGCTTTCGGCTCTGAGCGACCGCGAGCTGGAAGACATCGGTCTGCGCCGCGAAGAGATCGCAGCCGTCGCCAAGGGCTAAGCCCGCGGACACAAGCCCATCAGGGCACCGGAATAAAAGCGCCTCGCAGGACACTGCGGGGCGTTTTGTGTTTAGGTGGGAAAAACTAGGGAAAAGATGTCTATCGGCTGTGTGACTCCCTTGAGATCAAAGGCTCCGACAAGCCGTGTCTTTCCTTCAACAAGATCGGCAAACTCTGGTGACATCAGCAAAGGCAGACCGACCTGTCCACACAGGGCTTCGATACGGGCCGCAAGATTTACAGCGTTGCCCATGACGGTAAAGTCCAACCGTCGCTCGGACCCGGTGTTTCCATAGAGTACATTCCCGATATGCAGCCCGATCCCGAACTGGATCTCATCGGTCTGCTGCGAAAGGGACTTTCGGGCGGTCTCTGTCGCACTTCGCGCTGCCGCTTCAGCACTTTCGCTAACCGGAAAAACGGCCAATACGCCGTCTCCCATGAATTTCAGAATTTCCCCATCATGCTCCCGCACCGCCGTATCCAGTATTTCGAAATAGGCATTGGCGATCTCCACGGCCTCTTCGACCGGCCGTTCGGCATTCAAACGCGTCCAACCGCGCAGATCGCTCATCAGGATTGCGGCATCCAGTCGGTCAACTTGTCCACGGGTTATGTCTCCGCCCAAGACTCTCTGTCCGGTCGAGGGGCCAAGGTAGGCGCTGGCCACGGCGCGCGACAGAACTGTAAGTCGCCTGACTTCCACGAGCGGAGAGACGATTCTCGACACTTCGATCAAGCCAGCACAATCATGTTCGGAAAACCCCTCTGGATCATCCGTAACGGCAATCATGATCCCGCTCATGTGGTCTCCGTAGACAAGCGGCAAGCCGAAGTAGTCGGTCGCTCCGCGTTCGCGCAATTCGTGAAAGGCCAGGTGATCGTCAGAAGTCAGGGTTGACAGGTTACGATGCAGAGGCGCCCGGGTTGCCGTTATCTGCTGCATGGGACTACCGGCAAATGCGCTACGCTGCTCAAGTCCATGCGGGCTGACAAACACGTCCTGAGGGCCGGTTTCACGCTCCCAGATTGTGCTTATGGCCGTGACAAGAGGATGTGTGGTGCGCATCGCAAGGCGAAACCGCCACAAAGGCAAACCTGCCTCGACCAACTTGTCGGCCAAGGCGTATGTGACAGCTTCGAGGTTCGGCAGGGCAGGGCCTTCGCGTAAGAGCCACCCGGTAACGGTTTCATGATTCCATGTCATTGGCCAAATGTAGGTGAATTGCCGTCCTTTCCAAAACGCAAGACAGCTGCCCTGACGCTTGCATCAACCCACAAAGGCGTCTATAGCCCCCCGGTGGCCAACTGGGTCACAGAATCAACAAGCAAGAAAAGCCGTGTTTGACCCGCTTACGCTTCAGGGGTCAGTTCCGGCAAAGGAGAAGCGATATGAAACTGCACGAACTGCGCGACAATCCCGGCGCAACCAAGAAACGCATGCGCGTTGGCCGTGGTCCCGGCTCCGGCAAAGGTAAAATGGGTGGCCGTGGTATCAAAGGTCAAAAGTCGCGTTCGGGTGTAGCCATCAACGGCTACGAAGGCGGCCAAATGCCCCTCTACCAACGTCTGCCAAAGCGTGGCTTCAACAAGCCGAACCGCAAGAAATTCGCAGTCGTTAACCTGGGCCTGATCCAGAAATTCATCGACGAAGGCAAGCTGAACGCCTCGGAAACCATCACCGAAGAAGCACTGGTTGCTTCGGGTCTGGTTCGCCGCACCCTCGACGGTATCCGCGTTCTGGCCAAAGGCGACGTAACTGCCAAGGTTGAGCTGGACGTGACCGGCGCCTCGAAATCGGCCATCGAAGCCGTAGAAAAAGCTGGCGGCTCGCTGAAAGTCAAAACCGCGTAAGCGGCAAATTAACAGGTTGTGAGCGGCCGCCATGCCGCTTACATATCCTTGAGTTTTCCAAACGCCGCCAAACCGGAAAACGGTTCTGGCGGCGTTCTTATTCAACAGAGAGATCCTGATGGTATCTGCAGCAGAGCAAATGGCGGCCAACACAAGCTGGGCCGCGCTTGGTAAAGCCACCGATCTTCGCAATCGCATCCTGTTCACACTGGGCTTGCTGATCGTCTACCGCCTTGGCACCTACATTCCCGTGCCCGGCATCGACGGCGCAGCCCTGCGTGACTTCATGGAAAGCGCAGCGCAAGGCATCGGCGGCATCCTGACCATGTTCACCGGTGGCGCACTGGGGCGCATGGGCATCTTTGCTCTGGGCATCATGCCCTATATCTCGGCCTCGATCATCGTTCAGCTTCTGACCTCGATGGTGCCCGCGCTTGAGCAACTCAAGAAAGAGGGCGAGCAGGGACGCAAGAAGATCAACCAGTACACCCGTTACGGCACCGTCGCTCTTGCCACGTTGCAATCCTATGGTCTCGCGGTGTCGCTTGAGGCCGGCGAACTGGTGACTGACCCGGGCATGTTCTTCCGTGTGGCCTGCATGATCACCCTCGTAGGCGGCACAATGTTCCTGATGTGGCTGGGCGAACAGATCACCCAGCGCGGCATCGGCAACGGTATCTCTCTGATCATCTTCGTCGGCATCATCGCCGAGGTTCCCGCCGCTCTCGCACAGTTCTTCAGCCAGGGCCGTTCGGGCGCCATCTCGCCTGCCGTGATCATCGGTGTGATCGTGATGGTCGTCGCCGTGATTGCCTTCGTGGTCTTCATGGAGCGCGCGCTGCGCAAGGTTCACATTCAGTATCCCCGCCGCCAGGTGGGCATGAAGGTCTATGACGGCGGCTCCAGCCACCTGCCGGTCAAGGTAAACCCGGCGGGCGTTATCCCGGCGATCTTTGCCTCGTCGCTGCTGCTGCTGCCGACCACGATCTCGACCTTCTCGGGCAACCAGACCAGCCCGATCATGTCGACGCTGCTGGCCTACTTCGGCCCCGGTCAGCCGCTCTACCTCGCGTTCTTCACCCTGATGATCGTCTTCTTCGCTTACTTCTACACCTTCAACGTGTCGTTCAAGCCGGATGAAGTTGCCGACAACCTGAAGAACCAGAACGGCTTTGTACCGGGCATCCGTCCGGGCAAGAAGACCGCCGAGTATCTCGAGTACGTCGTGAACCGCATCCTGGTTCTGGGCGCGGCCTATCTTGCGGCAGTTTGTCTCTTGCCTGAAATCCTTCGTGGACAGCTGGCGATCCCCTTCTATTTTGGCGGCACCTCGGTTCTGATCGTGGTCTCCGTGACCATGGACACCATCCAACAGGTTCAGAGCCACCTACTGGCCCACCAGTACGAAGGGCTGATCGAAAAGTCGCAGCTGTCCGGCAAGGGCCGCAAGCGCAAGCGTAAGGGACCTGCACGTCGATGAACATTATTCTGCTTGGACCGCCCGGCGCGGGCAAAGGAACTCAGGCCGGTTTTCTCGTGGAAGGCCGCGACATGATCCAGCTCTCGACCGGTGACATGCTGCGCGCAGCCAAGACGTCGGGCACCGAGATGGGCAAGATCGTCGCCGAGGTCATGGACAAGGGCGAACTGGTCACCGACGAGATCGTGATCGGCCTGATCCGTGAAAAGCTCGAAGGCGACAAAAAGGGCGGCTTCATCTTTGATGGCTTCCCGCGCACCCTGGCCCAGGCAGATGCACTCGAAGAGCTGCTGAAGGAATTCGGCGAAAAACTCGACGTCGTGATCGAAATGCAGGTCAACGATGACGTGCTGGTCGACCGTATCGTTGGCCGTGCCGCCGAAGCGGTTGCCGCCGGTGGCACCGCCCGTGCGGATGACAACGAGGAAAGCCTCAAGATCCGCCTGATGGAATACTACAAGAAGACCTCGCCGCTGATCGGGTATTACCACGCCAAGGGCAACCTCAAGTCGATCGACGGTCTTGGCACCATCGACGAGGTCAAAGGCGCCATCGCAGGCATCCTCGACGCCTGAGCCAGAATTTCCTGCGGGAAATCACACAACCAAGATAGACTGACCCCCGAGGATAATCCCGGGGGTCTTTTCATGTTCAGGGCACTTCTATTCACCATCCTGGCGACAACGGCACAGGCCAACCCGCTTCAATTTGTCGATGACCCTGTCGCCTGCACCGCCTTGAGAAGCGGCGAAGGGGGCAACGATGTGATCAGCGCCGTTGCCGACGGCGCGATGATCCTGACCCGCGACGGCATGGACTCCATCGAGTATTACTGCGAGTTCGCCCCTGCCATCGTGTTCGATTGGACCGAGGATGCCTCAACCCAGGTCCGCCTTGGATTCTGCGAGGAACCTGGGCCCTATATCACCCCAACGATCTTTGCCTTTCGGATGTACAACAACGAGCCGAATCTCGTATATGTCCATGAAGGAGAAGCCTCCGAAGGGCATGTGTTTTCACTCTGTCCCTAGGTCTTTGGGCGGAACGTCAGGGTTTTGCCCGAATGGGGTTGACCTGTGAAGAATTTCCAAATACCCAGCACCATCTCTTCATGAGAATCATATCGCCGACGGGGTCGCTCCCCCTAGGCAGATCACCTGGATCAGCTGAGGCCCGGCGGAAAACGCGTCGGGCTTACGTTGTGAAAAAAGGTTCCGGAACTACGGAACCGCAACGAAAAGGAAAGTGACACGTGGCACGTATTGCCGGCGTAAACATCCCGACTGCAAAGCGGGTACCTATCGCCCTCACCTACATCACCGGAATCGGCCCCGCATCGGCGAAAGCCATCTGCGAAGCCGTGAACATCGAAGCAACCCGTCGCGTCAACGAACTGTCGGACGCCGAGGTTCTTTCGATCCGCGAGCACATCGACGCAAACTACACCGTAGAAGGTGACCTGCGCCGCGAAGTGCAAATGAACATCAAACGCCTGATGGACCTGGGCTGCTACCGTGGCCTGCGCCACCGTCGTAACCTGCCGGTTCGCGGTCAGCGTACCCACACCAACGCCCGCACCCGTAAGGGCCCGGCGAAGCCGATCGCCGGCAAGAAGAAATAAGGGGGGCTTGATCAATGGCACGTGATAAGACTCGCACTAAGCGTAAAGAGCGTAAGAACATCGCATCGGGCGTTGCCCACGTGAACTCTTCGTTCAACAACACCAAGATCCTCATCTCGGACGTACAGGGCAACGCGATCTCGTGGTCGTCGGCCGGCACCATGGGCTTCAAAGGCTCGCGTAAGTCGACCCCCTATGCCGCTCAGATGGCTGCTGAAGACGCAGGCAAGAAGGCTCAGGAACACGGCGTGAAGACCCTTGAGGTCGAAGTACAAGGTCCGGGTTCGGGTCGTGAATCGGCACTGCGCGCCCTGGCCGCAATCGGCTTCAACATCACCTCGATCCGTGATGTGACCCCGATCGCGCACAACGGCTGCCGCCCGCCGAAGCGCCGCCGCGTCTAATCGACATTATTTATCTCTGGGGCCGCGTGATTTTCACGGCCCCAGTTCGCCGTTTTGAAACCTCGGGAGTCTGACCCTTTTGGACATGGGGGCTAGACAGGAATGGAGGGACGCATGATCCACAAGAATTGGGCAGAACTTATCAAGCCGACCCAGCTCGATGTGAAGCCGGGCAACGATCCCGCGCGCCAGGCAACTGTTGTTGCCGAGCCGCTCGAGCGTGGCTTTGGTCTTACACTCGGCAACGCGCTGCGCCGCGTTCTGATGTCGTCGCTGCAAGGCGCGGCCATCACTTCGGTTCAGATCGACAACGTTCTCCACGAGTTCTCGTCTGTCGCCGGTGTGCGTGAAGACGTGACCGACGTTATCCTGAACCTCAAGGGCGTAAGCCTGCGCATGGAAGTCGAAGGCCCCAAGCGCCTCTCGATCCAGGCCAAAGGTCCGGGTGCCGTGACTGCTGCTGACATCTCCGACAGCGCGGGTATCGAGATCCTGAACAAGGATCACGTGATCTGCCACCTCGACGACGGTGCCGACCTGTTCATGGAACTGACTGTGAACACCGGTAAAGGCTACGTTTCGGCTGACAAGAACAAGCCGGAAGATGCCCCCATCGGCCTGATCCCGATCGATGCGATCTACTCGCCGGTCAAGAAAGTGTCCTATGACGTGCAGCCGACCCGCGAAGGTCAGGTTCTCGACTATGACAAACTGACCATGAAAGTGGAAACCGACGGTTCGATCACCCCCGAGGACGCAGTTGCCTATGCAGCCCGCATCCTTCAGGACCAGCTGACCATCTTCGTGAACTTCGAAGAGCCCGAGTCGGCAGGCCGTCAGGAAGAAGACGATGGTCTCGAGTTCAACCCGCTTCTGCTCAAGAAAGTGGACGAGCTGGAACTGTCTGTCCGTTCGGCAAACTGCCTCAAGAACGACAACATCGTCTACATCGGCGATCTTATCCAGAAAACCGAAGCCGAGATGCTCCGCACCCCGAACTTCGGCCGCAAGTCGCTCAACGAGATCAAAGAAGTTCTCTCGGGCATGGGCCTGCACCTGGGCATGGACGTCGAGGACTGGCCGCCGGACAACATCGAAGATCTGGCCAAGAAGTTCGAAGACAGCTTCTAAAGAATACGGAGGGTCCCCTCGGTCCCTCCATCAAATGCCCGGACAGCCGGGGAATACATGGGCACTTCCGCCCCAAGGTGAGCACCCGACACGCATCGGGTGCCGGACAAAGCAAAACGCGAAGAAGGAACTGAACAATGCGTCACGCAAAAGGCTACCGCCGCCTGAACCGTACTCACGAGCACCGCAAGGCCCTGTTTGCAAACATGGCTGGCTCGCTCATCGAGCACGAGCAAATCAAAACCACCCTGCCCAAGGCAAAAGAACTGCGTCCGATCGTTGAAAAACTGATCACCCTGGCGAAAAAAGGCGACCTGCACGCCCGCCGTCAGGCCGCATCGCGCCTCAAGGAAGACCAGTACGTTTCGAAACTGTTCGACGTTCTGGGCCCGCGCTACGCCGAGCGTCAGGGCGGCTACGTCCGTATCCTGAAAGCCGGTTTCCGCTATGGCGACATGGCACCGATGGCGATCATCGAATTCGTTGACCGCGACGTCGACGCCAAAGGCGCCGCCGACAAGGCACGCGTTGCCGCTGAAGAAGCAGCAGCCGAAGAAGCATAAGAATGTCGGGAATATCCCGGTTCTGGCCCCGCTCGGTCTCCGAGCGGGGCTTTTTCGTTTCTATACCCCGCCACGTGACGTTGGGGCATCCTACCCTGTTGACACACCGCCCCCCCGTCGCCCACACAGTCACCGCGCAACCGGACACGATCCTGACAACAGGGGACAGACATTCATGAGACTTCTTGGCATCCTTCTTTCGGCCGTCGCCATCCTGTTTCCCTTCGTCTGGTTCCCCGAAATCGCCGCCAACCGCGACAGCATCGCCCTGTTCAGCCAGTACATGGGCATCGCCGCCCTCATCGGCATGGCCATCGTCCAGCTGATCGCCACGCGGCTTGCACCCGTGGAGTGGCTCTTCGGCGGTCTCGACCAGAGCTATGTCGTGCACAAATGGCTGGGCATCCTGTCGATGCTCTTCCTGTTGATCCACGACACCGTCGATGCCGAGATGAACAGCCTTGGCCGCCAGTCGATGCTTGAGGAACTCGCCGAAACCCTTGGCGAACTGAGCCTCTATGGCCTCCTGATCCTCGTGGTGATCACGGTCGCCACCTTCATTCCCTACCACCTCTGGCGCTGGACCCACCGCTTCATGGGCGGGTTCTTCCTCGCCGGGGCCTTCCACTATCTCTTCATCCTCAAACCCTTCAAGAACGGTGATCCGCTGGGCCTCTACGCCTCTGCCTTCTGCCTGCTCGGAACGCTCGCCTTTGCCTGGCGGCTCCTGCCTGCCTCCATGCGCCCCTCGCGCAGCTACAAGGTTCAGTCGGTCGCGCAGACAGGCACGGCGCTTGAAATCACCATGCAGCCCCAAAGCCGCCCCATGCGCCACCGTGCGGGGCAGTTCGCCTTCGTCAGCTTTGCAGGCGCCGAACCCCACCCCTTCACGATTTCCAATGCCCCCGATGACAGCGGCAGCATCCGCATGACCGTCGCGCGTCTTGGGGACTACACCCACCGTCTGCACCGCGACCTGCGCGAGGGCACGAACGCCCGTCTAGAAGGACCTTTTGGCCACTTCGAAAGACAATCCTCCAAGCATGATGAAATCTGGGTCGCTGCGGGTATCGGCATTACCCCGTTTCTGGCCTGGGCGAATGACATGGCCGATGACAGCCGCAAGATCCATCTCTTCTATTGCGTAAAATCTGAGGCCGATGCCGCGCACCTCGCCGAAATCCGCGCCCTGGCCGAACGCTACGCAAACCTGACCCTGCACCTGCACGAATCCACCCAAAGCGGCCGTATCACCCCCGAAGACATGCTGGCCCGCGCGGGCCTCGCCGCCGAGACAACCGTCGTGTCCTTCTGTGGCCCCAAGCAAATGCGCCTTGCCCTCAAGGAGGGTTTCGAACGCCTTGGCATCACCGGAAAGCGTTTCCGCTACGAAGAGTTCGAGATCAGAACCGGCGTCGGCCTGCGCAAGTTCGCCGCGATCCTGTTTGAACGCGTGACCCTGCCACGTGGGCTTGCCGACAGGCTGCCTCGCTAACCAACGGTCTCCACCGCGTATTCTCTTTTGCTTTGCGAGAAAACTTGGGCAATCATGCCGGGCGAAGCATCAAGGAACGCGTCATGAGTGATGAAACCCTCCCCGTCGAATTCACTGGCCCCGCCGCCTGGCTGGGCTGCGATATGCAGGTCCACCCCGAACGCTGGCTCATCGAACTTGGACCGCAGGACATCCATGACCTCGAACAGGCGGCCCATCACTACCTGTCGCTTGGCCGTGATATTGGCGAAATCACCGCACAGGACTTTCCGCTCACGCATTTCGCCGATCACCTCGCAGGGCTGCGCAGCAAACTGATCGACGGCATCGGTTTCGAGGTCCTGCGCGGATTGCCCATCGAGACCTACTCGCAGGAAATGGCCGCCGCGATTTTCTGTGGCGTCGGGGCGCACCTTGGCTCGGCCCGCTCCCAGAATGCCGCTGGTCACATCCTTGGCCACGTCCGCAACGTCGGGGCCGATCCCAATGATCCCAATACCCGGATTTACCAGACCAGCGCCCGCCAGACCTTTCACACCGACAGCGCTGATATCGTCGGTCTTCTTTGTCTGAAAGAAGCCAAGGAAGGTGGCGACAGCCTCTTGGTCAGCGTGGAAACACTCTACAACCGGATGCGCGCCCTGCGTCCGGACCTGCTGGACAAACTGTTCGACCCGCTCGCCACGGACCGCCGCGGCGAAGTCCCCGAAGGGATGAAGCCCTACATGACCATTCCGCCCCTCACTTGGCACGGGGGCAAGCTCACGGTGTTCTACCAGCGCCAGTATATCGATTCGGCCCAGCGGTTCCCCGAGGCCATGCGCCTGACCCCGAACCATGTCGCCGCGCTTGATCTGTTTGACACCCTCGCCAATGATCCAGAGTTGCACATCCAGATGCGGCTTCGGCCCGGCGACATGCAATTCGTCTACAACCATTCACAGCTGCACGACCGAACCGGCTTTACCGACTGGCCAGACCCGGATCAACGCCGCCACCTGTTTCGCCTCTGGCTCTCACCCGAGGGCGACAGGGATCTGCCGGAATGTTTCAAGCAAAGATACGGCAGTATCGAGATCGGTAATCGCGGCGGCATCGTGACCCGCGAAACGCGCCTTCATGCGCCGTTGGACGGCTAGGGCACGCGCCTACCTGATCCACCCTCTTTCGCGATAATACCGCGCCGCGCCGGGATGCAGCGGCGCGACCAATCCGTCGCGGGCCATGGCACGTTCGCGAATCCGGTCATGCGCGGGGTGCAACCGGCGCAGCGCCTTGGTGTTCTCGATGGTCGATTTCACGAAGGCATAGACCGTATCCTCGGCAACCGCCGCGCGGGACAGGATGACAACCTTGGTCGCAATGGTCTGAACCGGGGCGCCGTTACCGGCATACATTCCCCCCGGTACCGAAGATTTCACAAAAGCTTTTGACGATTTCGTAAGCCGGTTGATGATCGAACTCGGCAACGGCAGAACCTTGGCCTTGCAGGTCTGCACCGCTTTCTGAACAAGCCCCGTTGGATGCGCGACATGAAACAGGATCGCATCCAGCTCCCCTTTGCAAAGGGCTCCGGCACGGTCACGGGTGCGGCCGATGTCGATGAAGGGAAAATCTCTGATCTCCCATCCATAGACGGCCCGGATTTCGTCGAACACTTCCGGCGTGATTCCCGCGATGCTGATCTTCTTACCTTTCAGATCCGAAAGTTGTTTGACCTCGGACTCGCCGGCCACAAGAAAAGTCAGGGGCATGTCGAACAACGAGACGACCGACCGAAGGCTCTTGTCACCGCCTGACGCCTTGAACCTGAACCTCCCGTCATAGGCCCAGCCCGCCCAGTCGGAAGGCACCATGCCAAACTCGATTTTGCCGCGGTTGATGCCCCGAAGGTTCGCCGCGCCGCCCTTGGACGCCTTGACCCGACACTTCACATCTTTGTTGCCGTTCTCGAACAACCCGCACAGCGCCTCGCCGGTCGGATAGTAAAGCCCTTGCCGCGCGCCTGCACCAATCGTGATCTTGTCAGCTGCCATCGCCGGCAGGGCAGACATGGCGACAAGGGCGCTGAAAAGGGCAGAGGCGAACAACTTGGGCGCGGGCATCACGGGCACTCTCGACATTGGGACATCGGATAACGGTTCAGTGATCGGATGATTGCCGCGGGATGTCAAACTGGCTGCGTTTGGCGAAACCCTTTGTTAACGGCGCACGGCGCGTTAACGGTGCCGGATCTGGTTCTTTCTGCACTGCAGTACCGACGTAATACCGACATGATACAGCCGGGATACCGAACGGGGTTTTTCGCTGATTCGCTGCGTACGCTTGCAATCCTCTCCCGGCCTTCGCATATCTGGGGCAAACACCACGGAGGCCCCATGTTTCGTTTGATTGCCGCCCTTGTTCTGCTTGCCTTGCCGCTCCAGGCCGAGACCCGTATCCCCCAGTCACAGGCCGAGATCGCATTCGGCTTTGCCCCATTGGTCAAACAGGCCGCCCCTGCCGTTGTGAACATCTATGCCAAGCGCGTGGTCGAGGTGCGTGAAAGCCCCTTCATGGGCGATCCGTTTTTTCAAAATCTCTTTCGAAATCAAGGGCGTGTCCGGCCCAAGGTGCAAAACTCCCTTGGTTCTGGCGTGATCCTTTCCGAGGATGGAATCCTCGTGACGAACTATCATGTGGTCGGCTTGGCGACCGACATCCGGGTCCAGTTGAACGACCGTCGTGAGTATTCCGCCAAGGTGCTTTTGTCGGATCAGGAAAGCGATCTGGCGATCCTTCAGATGCAGGATGCCAGCGACATGCCCTACCTCCATTTGCGCGACAGCGAGAGCGTGGAAGTCGGCGAACTCGTCCTCGCCATCGGCAACCCTTTCGGCGTCGGCCAAACCGTCACCTCCGGAATCGTCTCCGGCCTAGCCCGCAGCGGCACCGCCACCGGCAACGCCCGCGGGTATTTCCTGCAAACAGACGCTCCGATCAACCCCGGCAACTCGGGCGGGGCTTTGGTGGATGTGAATGGCGATCTGGTGGGGGTGAACACGTCGATCCTCACGCGATCGGGCGGGTCTAACGGAATCGGTTTTGCCATTCCTTCCGCGCTGGTGAGTCAGTTTGTCGAACAGGCGCGCGCTGGTGGTACGAATTTCGTGCGCCCTTGGGCCGGAATGGGCGGGCAGCCCGTAGATTCCGATCTGGCAGAGACCTTGGGTCTGGGGCGTCCTGGCGGTGTGCTGATCTCCGAGTTGCATGAGGAAAGCCCCTTTGCAAGCAAAGGCTTGCAGGCGGGCGACGTGATTCTGGAAGTTGAAGGTCAGCCGGTGAACGCCCCTGCCGAAATGATCTACCGGATGTCTGTCGCCGGAATTGGGAAGGACGTCGACATTCTGGCAATTATGGGCGGCGAACCTACCAGCGTTCGGGTGCCCATGATCGCTGCGCCGGATACGCCGGACCGTGAGGAATTGACCACCACCCGCAAGTCGGCGCTGCCCGAGTTGACGATTTCAAATATCAACCCCGCGGTGATCGCAGAATATAACCTTCCGCTCAATATTGTCGGGGTGGTTGTGACAAATCCCGGTAAGGCCGGTGGTCGCCTTGGTCTGCGCCCGGGTGATGTGCTGCGCCAGATTGACGGAACAGAAATCGAAACCACGGCAGATGCGAAATCGGCCTTGCGTCAGGCTTCGCGCAGCGTGACGATGGAAATCCTGCGGGGCGGTCAACGGATCGTCTCACGTTTCCGGATCTGATTCATGGCTGACCTGTTCGACAATTCACCAACCTCCGTCCCAGACACGGCGCCTCGGCCATTGGCCGACAGGCTGCGCCCCAAGTCGCTTGGCGAGGTGATCGGACAGGAACAGGTCCTTGGCCCAGAGGCGCCTTTGGGCGTGATGCTCGCGTCGGGGAGCCTGTCGAGCCTGATTTTCTGGGGGCCGCCCGGGGTTGGGAAAACCACGATTGCCCGCCTTCTTGCGGATGAAACAAACCTGCATTTCGTACAGATCAGCGCGATTTTCACAGGTGTTCCGGAACTGCGAAAGGTGTTCGAGGCGGCCAAGATGCGCCGCCAGAACGGGCAGGGGACCTTGTTGTTCGTGGACGAGATCCATCGTTTCAACAAGGCACAGCAGGATGGGTTCCTGCCGCACATGGAAGACGGCACGATCCTCCTTGTGGGCGCGACGACGGAAAACCCGTCGTTCGAACTCAACGCGGCTGTACTCAGCCGCTCCCAAGTTCTTGTTCTGGAACGGCTTTCGCTTTCTGATCTCGAACGGCTTGCCCAAAGAGCCGAAAAAGAGCTGGATCGTTCGTTGCCTCTGGATGGTCATGCGCGCGCAGCTTTGCTGGAGATGGCGGATGGCGACGGGCGCGCGCTTTTGAACCTGATCGAACAGGTCTCGGCTTGGAAAGTCGAAGGCAAGCTCAATTCAGATGCCCTGTCGAACCGCCTGATGAAGCGGGCAGCAAAGTATGACAAGGGTGGGGACGAGCACTACAACCTGATCTCGGCGCTGCACAAATCCGTACGTGGCTCGGATCCGGATGCGGCGCTGTATTGGTTTGCAAGGATGCTGGCGGGCGGCGAAGATCCGCGGTTTCTTGCGCGGAGGATCACCAGGATGGCGGTGGAGGACATTGGATTGGCTGATCCCCAGGCTCAGGCCGTCTGTCTTCAAAGCTGGGAGACCTATGAACGCCTCGGGAGCCCCGAGGGAGAGCTGGCCCTCGCGCAGGCCGTGCTCTATCTGGCGCTCGCTCCCAAATCGAACGCGGGCTATGCCGCTTACAAGGAAGCCATGCGCACGGCCAAGAAAACCGGTTCCGAGCCGCCGCCAAAACACATCCTGAATGCCCCGACGCGGTTGATGGAAGAGCAGGGCTATGGTGCCGGATATCAATACGACCATGACGCAGAAGACGGGTTCTCCGGTCAGAACTATTTCCCGGATGGTTTGAAACGTCCGGTGATCTACACCCCGGTCGAGCGAGGCTTCGAACGCGAGTTGAAGCGGCGACTGGACTATTTCTCGAATCTGCGCAGCAAGCGTAACGGTTAGGGTTCACTCCGAGATCGCGAAGCCCTCCGCGCCCTTGCTTTGCTTGACAATCAGGGCAGCGCGGGTGAGAGACGGGCGATGGTAACAACCCTTGCATATGTGGCTCTTGGCGGAGCAACCGGTGCCTGTTTGCGCTATTTGACCGGCATCGGGGTGACCCGGCTTGTCGGGCATGGGTTTCCGCTTGGGGTGATCACCGTCAACATCATCGGGTCTTTCCTGATGGGCGCATTCGTCGTTTGGGCCGCGCAACGCAGCCAGACGCATCTGTCGCCTTTGGTGATGACGGGTTTCCTTGGAGGGTTTACCACGTTCTCGGCATTCTCACTGGAGGCCGTGAACCTGTTTGAGCGGGGTCAGACCGGAGCTGCGGCTTTGTACGTTTTGATCTCGGTTGTTGGGTCTATCGGGGCGTTGTTCCTGGGCCTTTGGGTGGCAAGAGGGATTTTGACATGAGCCGAGTACAGACCATTGAGGTCGCCGCTGACGATGCAGATCAACGGCTGGACCGCTGGTTGCGCCGCATGTTTCCCCATGTGAACCAGATCCGCATCGAAAAGATGTGTCGCAAAGGCGAACTGCGCGTAGATGGGGCGCGGGCAAAACCCGCAACGCGCCTTGAAGCCGGACAGCAGGTTCGCATTCCGCCTCTGCCGGAGCCGGGCGCACAGCCAGAGCGGGTGGCTCCCCGTGTGTCGGACAAGGATGCGCGGATGATCCGCGATTGCGTGATCTACAAAGACGATCAGGTCATCGTGATCAACAAACCTCCGGGATTGGCGACACAGGGCGGTAGCAAGCAAACCAAACACGTGGATGGTTTGGCGGAGGCTCTGAAATTCGATTACGACGAAAAACCGCGTCTTGTGCACCGTCTCGACAAGGATACATCCGGACTTCTGCTTCTTGCGCGTACGCGTCAGGCGGCAAGCGCGTTGACAGCTTCGCTGCGCCACAAGGAAACGCGCAAGATTTATTGGGCCGTGGTGGCCGGGGTGCCGACACCGTACCTTGGCGAAATCAAGTATGGCCTGGTCAAGGCGCCGGGGCATGGGCGGCGAGGTGAAGGCGAAAAGATGCTATGCGTGCATCCGCGCGATGTGGCGGACACGCCGGGCGCCAAACGTGCCATTACCCAATACGCGACGCTTTTCCGCGTGGCGAGCCGCGCCGCATGGGTCGCGATGGAGCCGATTACCGGACGTACGCACCAGTTACGCGCCCATATGGCCGAGATCGGGCATCCGATTGCCGGTGACGGGAAATATGGTGGATCGGCGCAAGAGAACCTTGGGGATGGATGGGGCGCCCAGATGGGTGGGATCATTTCGAACAAGCTGCATCTGCACGCGCGTTCGATGACCTTTGAACACCCTGAAACGCGCAAGGTCATGACGGTCACTGCCGAGCTTCCTGAACATATGGCGCGGACCTGGGAAACCTTTGGTTGGACGCCTGACCTTGCCGCCGACGATCCTTTCGAGGAACTTCGATGACCGATCTGCGCCTTGTGGTGTTTGACGTCGATGGCACCCTTGTGGATAGCCAGGGCGATATCCTCGCCGCAATGACGCAGGCCTTTCACGGAATCGGTGAGACGGCCCCAAGCCGGGAAGACATCCTCGGGATTGTCGGGTTGTCGCTTGACGTGGCAATGCCCCGTTTAGCGCCCGATCTCGCACGTGAACAACACTTTGCCCTAGTGGACGGCTATAAGCAGGCCTATTTCGAACTGCGCGAGGCTGTGGGTACGTCGAATTCCTCTCCGCTTTATCCTGGAGCACGCGATGTGCTGGATACCCTGGCAGTACAGGATGACGTGCTGCTGGGCGTCGCAACCGGGAAGTCGCGCAGAGGGCTGGACAAGCTTCTGGAAGGCCACGGACTGCAGAAGACCTTTGTGACCGAACAAGTCGCCGACTTTCACCCCTCCAAGCCGCATCCGTCGATGTTGCAGGCCTCTTTGGCAGATACAGGGGTAGAGGCATCGCAGGCGGTAATGGTTGGCGACACCAGTTTCGACATGGAAATGGCGCGTGCCGCCGGAATGAAAGCAATTGGCGTGAGCTGGGGATATCACCCCGTCGACGCGCTGCACTTTGCGGATGTGGTGATCGATTCTTTTCACCAGCTTCCGTCCGCAATTGAACGTATTTGGGGAATGGACACATGAGTGGTTGGGCAAAGAAAGTTTTCTGGAAAGAAACGACAGTCGAGGCAGAGGGCGATGGGTTTACTGTGCGCCTGGATGGTCGTGCGTTGAAGACACCGGCCAAGGCATCGCTTGTTGTGCCCACTCAGGAGATGGCCGAGGCCATTGCCGAAGAATGGCGTGCGCAGGATGGTGAAGTTGACCCAACATCAATGCCCGTGACACGCTCGGCCAATGCTGCAATCGACAAGGTGGCTGTTCAACATGCTGAGGTCGCGGACATGCTGGCGGAATACGGCGGAAGCGATCTGCTATGCTATCGGGCGACATCTCCGGAAGAGCTGGTCGCGCGTCAGGCCAATGCTTGGGATCCTCTTCTGCGCTGGGCGGAACAGGAGTTCGGGGCAAAGCTCGTGCCTGTTGCGGGAATCATGCACCAACCACAGGATGAAGCCTCTCTAGAACGTCTGCGGTCTGCGGTTCATGCACTCGACAATTTCGAGCTGGCGGCCTTTCACGATCTCGTTAGCATTTCGGGTTCCCTGGTGCTTGGATTCGCTGCCGCAAGAGAATTCCGGGCGCCGGAAGAGATTTGGGCTTTGTCGCGCATTGATGAAACCTGGCAAGAAGAGCAGTGGGGCGTTGACGAAGAGGCAGCAGAGCAAGCCGAAGTGAAATTTCGGGCCTTCCTGAACGCCGAACGCTTTTTCAAAATGTCGCATTAACCGGCCATTTTGTCCGATACTTACCGACTTCCCGAGAGCCTGCTCGCATTAATTGTATTCTGTGATACGGCTCTTGACGTTTCGCGATGAATGCGACCAAACTGGTCCATGCTGAGGGGGGAGCACCCTTTCCAGTATCGCTCTTGGTCAAAACTGACCGGATCATAAACCGCCCAAAAAGGGCGGACCATCAGGAAGAGGTAAATATGAAAAAATCCGTAATTTTTGGTGCGCTGACTGTTGCTGGCCTCGCGGCTGGCGCTGCTGCTGCTGGCACGCTGGATGACGTGAAAGCACGCGGCAAGCTGAACTGCGGCGTGACCACGGGTCTGGTTGGCTTTGCTGCACCTGACGCAAACGGCAACTGGGACGGCTTTGACGTAGGCGTCTGCCGCGCCGTTGCTGCTGCCGTTCTGGGTGACGCAAACGCGGTCGAATTCGTTCCGACCACCGGTAAGACCCGCTTCACTGCTCTGGCATCGGGTGAAATCGACATGCTGGCGCGTAACACCACCTGGACCTTCTCGCGTGACGTGGACCTGAAGTTCACCTTCGTTGGCGTCAACTACTATGATGGCCAAGGCTTCATGGTTCCGGCTGAACTGGGTGTTTCGTCGGCCAAGGAACTGGACGGTGCAACCGTTTGTATCCAGACCGGTACCACCACCGAACTGAACCTCGCGGATTTCTTCCGCGCCAACAACATCAGCTACGAGCCGGTTCCGATCGAAACCAACGCCGAAGCGCAGCAACAGTACCTCGCAGGTGCGTGTGACGTTTACACCACCGACGCGTCGGGCCTTGCTGCAACCCGCGCGACTTTCGAAGACCCGGGCGCGCACGTGCTGCTGCCTGAAATCATCTCGAAAGAGCCGCTCGGCCCGCTTGTTCGCCACGGCGACAACAACTGGGGTGACGTGGTTCGCTGGTCGCTGAACGCTCTGATCACCGCAGAGGAACTGGGTGTGACCTCGGCAAACATCGCCGAGATGTCTGCAGGCACCAACAACCCGGAAGTGAACCGTCTGCTCGGTACCGAAGGCTCGCTGGGCGAAATGCTCGGTCTGTCGGCCGACTGGGCCAAGAACGCTATCATGGCGGGCGGCAACTATGGTGAACTGTTCGAGAAGAACATCGGTGAGAACACCCCGATTGGTCTGGCGCGTGGTCTGAACGCACAGTGGACCGACGGCGGTCTGATCTACTCGCCGCCCTTCCGCTAAGAACGACTAAGTCGAAGGGCGCGAGATCATCCTCGCGCCCTTCGCACTTTACCAAGCAATGAATCGGCCACCGGCGCAAAAGCCATCAAAAAAACAAGGCCGAGCAACGGGGAACATCCCAAATGACCACATTGACCGACCCTCCCAAGGAGTCGTTCCGGATATCTATGCTTATCCATGATACCCGGTATCGCTCACTGACGTTCCAGGCGATAGCGGCCGCGCTTCTGGCGCTGGCGATCTGGTATCTGGGCAACAACCTGATCCAGAACCTTCGCGCCGCCGGACTGAACATTTCCTACAGTTTCCTTGGCGAACCTGCTGGCTATGACATCAACCAGCGACTCGTCGACTACGACAGTCAGTCAACACACGCCAAAGCCGCCCTCGTCGGCCTGCTGAACACGCTTCTGGTTGCCTTTTTGGCCTGTGTGACCGCGACGATCTTCGGCGTGATTGCCGGCGTTCTGCGCCTTTCGAACAACTGGATCGTCTCGAAGCTGATGGCGATCTATGTCGAGATCTTCCGCAACATTCCGGTGCTGATCTGGATCATCATCATCTTCACCATCATGACGGCGGTTCTGCCGGGCCCAAGGGCCTTCCGCGGCGACAATGCGACGTCGAGCATGGTGTTGGACCTGTTCGCGTTCACCAACCGCGGGATCTACATCCCGATGCCTTGGTTCGAAAGCGGGTTGTTTGCCTCGCCGACGATGAACTGGGTTCTTGTTCTGGCTGTACTGGCTGGTTCGTGGTTCGCCACACGTCGGGTTTCCGCTTGGGCGACGCACAAGCAGGAAGATACCGGCGTACGCCCCAAAACGATTTGGATCAACCTTGCTATCTGGTTCGTTCCGGTGGCGCTTCTTCTCATGATAATGGGGCTGACCTGGGAAGTTCCCGCCCTCAAGGGCTTTAACTTCAAAGGCGGCATCAAGATCGGTGGCCCGCTGATCGCCCTGTGGTTCGCGCTGTCGATCTACACTGGCGCATTCATCGCGGAAAACGTACGTGCCGGTATTCAGGCTGTCTCGAAAGGACAGACCGAAGCGGCATCTGCACTTGGCCTGCGCTCTGGTCGCGTGATGAACCTGGTGGTGCTGCCGCAGGCACTGCGTGTCATCATCCCGCCACTGATCTCGCAGTACCTGAACATCACGAAAAACTCTTCGCTGGCGATCGCAGTTGGCTATGCCGACATCACTGCAACGCTGGGTGGGATCACGCTGAACCAGACCGGTCGTGCGATCGAATGCGTTCTCTTGCTGATGCTGTTCTATCTGACCGCGTCGCTGCTGATCTCGATGGCGATGAACCTGTACAACGCTTCCGTGAAGCTGAAGGAGCGCTGAGTCATGTCTGATCAAAATGCGAACCCTTATGCTTTCGTCAGAACCGAAACCCTTCCCGAATTGCCGCCGCCGGCGCGCGAAACGGGGGCCGTCAAATGGATGCGGGAGAACCTGTTCTCGAGCATTCCCAACGGAATCTTGACGGTTCTGGCGCTGTATTTCATCTATCTCGTGCTTTCGAGCACCCTACCTTGGATCACAGGCGGTATCTGGACGACGTCTTCGCTTGCGGAATGTCGTGAAGTCCTGAACGGTAAGTCCGCCGCCTGTTTCTCGGTACTGACCGAGCGTTGGAACCAGTTGCTTTACGGGTTCAAATACCCGGCCGAAGCATACTGGCGTCCGAACCTCGCGCTGCTGTTGTTGCTGATTGCGATTGCACCTGTGCTGTTCTTCGATCTGCCGCGCAAGCTGCTGATCTTCACAGCTATCTATCCCTTCCTGGCCTTCTGGCTGATCTGGGGTGGAACCATCCTGGCGCCCATTGTGGCTTTGCTTGGGGTTGTTGCAGGTGGCGTCGTCTTCCAGCTTTATGGCAAGAACAGTTTCGCTGTTGGCTTCTTTGGCGGCATCATCGCGGCCTTTGTGGTGTGGTGGCTCGGAGGGGCTCTCATTCCCGAGGGCGCATCGGAGAATGCCATGCTTTCCGCCGTGCCGTCGCGTGATCTTGGTGGCTTCATGCTCAATATGATGTTGGGTGTCACCTGTGTCTCGCTGTCGGTGCCTTTGGGCATTGCGCTGGCGCTGGGTCGTCAATCGAACATGCCGCTGATTAAGGGCATCTGCGTGATCTTTATCGAGTTTGTGCGTGGCGTGCCGCTTATCACCCTCTTGTTCGTGGCGTCTGTCATGCTGTCCTACTTCTTCCCGCCGGACAGCACAGTGGACCTTTTCCTGCGCGTGGTGATCATGATCACGATGTTCTCGGCGGCCTATATCGCCGAGGTTATCCGTGGTGGTCTCGCGGCTCTTCCAAAGGGACAGTACGAAGCTGCTGACAGTCTCGGCTTGGACTACGCACAGGCGATGCGTCTGATCATCCTGCCGCAAGCGCTCAAAATCTCGATTCCCGGCATCGTTAACGTCGCCGTTGGTCTGTTCAAGGATACCACCCTGGTTTCGGTCATCTCGATGTTCGACCTCGTGGGCATGATCCGCGGCCCGATCTTGGCGTCGACGGAATGGAACGGCGTCTACTGGGAACTCCTGGGCTTTGCCGCCCTGTTGTTCTTCGTCGTCTGCTACGGAATCTCACAATACTCACAATGGTTGGAGCGTCGTCTCGCAACCGATCATCGCTAAGGAGTTCACACTATGTCTGAACTTATGTCCGACCGCGCAATCGACCGCTCCAAAATGCATGTGGGCAGCGAGGTTGCGATTGAAATCTCCAACATGAACAAGTGGTACGGGACGTTCCACGTGCTGCGTGACATCAACCTCACGGTTCATGAAGGCGAGCGTATCGTTATCGCCGGGCCTTCGGGCTCGGGTAAATCCACCCTGATCCGTTGCATCAACCGTCTGGAAGAACACCAGTCGGGCAGCATCGTGGTGGATGGCACCGAACTGACGAGCGATCTCAAGAACATCGACAAGATCCGTTCGGAAGTGGGGATGTGTTTCCAGCACTTCAACCTGTTCCCGCACCTGACGATCCTCGAGAACTGTACACTGGCTCCGATCTGGGTGCGTAAGACGCCCAAGAAAGAGGCCGAGGAAACGGCGATGCACTTCCTTGAGAAGGTGAAAATCCCGGATCAGGCGCAAAAGTACCCCGGTCAGCTTTCGGGTGGTCAGCAGCAGCGTGTGGCGATTGCGCGTTCGCTTTGCATGCGTCCGCGTATCATGCTGTTCGATGAACCGACTTCGGCGCTTGACCCCGAGATGATCAAAGAGGTGCTCGACACCATGATCGAGCTTGCGGAAGAGGGCATGACCATGCTTTGCGTGACCCACGAGATGGGCTTTGCCCGTCAGGTCGCGAACCGCGTGATCTTTATGGACCAGGGTCAGATCGTTGAGCAGAACGAGCCTGAAGAGTTCTTCAACAATCCGAAGAGCGAGCGGACCCAACTGTTCCTCAGCCAGATTCTCGGCCACTGATAACGGCATGCAAACAAAGAGAAAGCCCCGCCATTGGCGGGGCTTTCTCCGTTTTAGGCATGGGGCCTAGGTTAGTTCTCTTGGTATGACGAAGGCCTTTACTTTGCCGGTTCCGAAAGACACCTCGTTCCAGCTATCTGCTTCGAACTCCAGCACCGTGGTGGCGCAGGTGGGATAGTCCAGAAAACGTTCGTGCGAAGGCAGTTTCGTGGCAAGACGTTCGGCAAATTCGCCGGTCCCGGGGTTATGGCCCAGCATCATCACGGTATCGCCCGAAGCGCCTTGCAAGGCCTTCAGCATGTTCTGCGCGCTCGACAAATAAAGCGTTCTGTCAAACTCTGCCGGTGCCTTGGTTTCCATCAGCGCGTGGGTTTCACGGGTGCGTTCGGATGTGGAGCTCAGAACGGTGTCAGGGGCGTAGCCTTTGCGTCGCAGCCAGTCACCCACCGCCTTGGCGGAAGCCCGACCACGTTTGTTCAGCGGGCGCTCGTGATCCGAAAGAGCTGGTTCCTTCCAGCTGGATTTCGCATGACGAACGAGGATCAATCTAAGTGTCATTCTCGAGAAAGACTCGCATATGGTAGGAGGATTGTTCCTCCATTCTGCCATAGTCTGCATTCGCGGGACAAGCGCGGCGCACCTCGCATCCGCGTGTTAGGCACGGATGTTCATCTATTGATCGCATGACGTTGCGACACCCTTGGACATCGTAGGTGCCGGTTGCAAAAGCATTCACCGGGCAGGTCGTAAGGCACGGTTTATCAACGCATTTTTCGCAGGGGGACGTAGGTGCAGGCGGGAGGTCAAGTTTTTCTCTCAGCGCGATTGCGCCGCGGAATGACACGAAAAGCCCAGCACGATCATGAACCAGAAGGTTGATCGGAGACGAGTGGCAGCGCCCCGTCTTAAGCGCCCAGCTGTAGAAAGGATTGTAGGGTGGCCCAGTGAAGGGAAAAAAGGCGCGTGCGCCCAGTTCCTTGGCGAGGTCCGTGACTACACGAGTTGACCACCGATCAACAGGATCGGGTTTGCCGTCGAGATACTCGGCTTGCGATATGAAATGCGCCCAGAACCGCGGTTCCTTTGGGGACAGCATCAAGAGGGTGCCGGCATCTGCAATCTCTCCATCCTCATCGGACGGATGGAACCCGCCGAGGATGTCTAGGTGCAGGGCCTGTGCGGCTTTGAGAACAGAGTCGTAGGTCATTTCCTGCGAAACGGTAGAGCGAGGCTCCAGCCGAGTCGAGAGGGACGATCATCTTGCCATTGCAGGCCGATCGTCATGCCCTCATGCCCCTTTTCGGGTTGGGCAATATAGGTCCCAAAGAGTCTGTCCCAGATTGAAAGGGCAAAGCCATAGTTGCTGTCGTGTTCGTGGCGATGAACCGAGTGATGAACCCTGTGCATGTCCGGTGTCACGAGGACCAGGCGAACGATGCGGTCCAGCCAGATTGGCAGACGCATGTTGGCGTGATTGAACATAGCGGTGCCGTTCAGGATGACTTCGAACAGGATAATGGCCAAGGCGGACGGGCCAAGGAGGTAGACGAGGCCGATCTTGAGCAACATCGAGAACGCGATTTCGACGGGGTGAAAGCGGATGGCGGTTGTTACGTCGATGTCGCGGTCGGCATGGTGGACACGGTGCAGGCGCCAGAGGATAGGGACTTTGTGCGTGATGAGATGTTGCAGCCAGATCGCGAAGTCGAAAATCAAAATGGCCAATATCGTCTCGGGGACGGTGCCCAGATCAATGCGGTTGAACAGTCCCCAACCGTTTTGACCCGCGTCCACCGCCGCGCCAACGGCAAGGAGAGGCAAGGCAAAGGCCATGAGACGCAGGGTGAGCGTATTGGTGATGGTCATTGCCCAGTTGGTTACCCAACGCTTGCTGCGTGGTTGCGTTCGGGCGCGTCGTGGCGCAAGGGCTTCGATGGTGGCGAAGAGGGCGAAGAGGCCCGCAAAGACGCTTAGGCGGATCAGGACTTCGTTTTCCATACAGGTCACCTCGGGGAATTCGATGATCTATATGTATTCCGTTCGTGGAATATTGAAACCCCTAGCACCTAGTCCCCTCGAATAAGTGATCCGGCGCCGTGTTCCGTGAACAGTTCGAGCAGACAGGCGTTCGGAGCGCGGCCATCCAGAATGACCACGGCACGGACACCGTCTTCGATGGCGTTCAGCGCTGTTTCCGTCTTGGGAATCATGCCGCCCGCGATCACACCCTCAGCCGTAAGGTCGCGGATCTGTTGCGCCTTGAGTTCGGTCATGACATCGCCCTCGGCGTTCTTCACGCCGGAGACGTCGGTCAGAAGCAGCAGGCGGTCCGCGTTGAGTGCGCCCGCGATGGCACCGGCGGCGGTGTCGCCATTCACGTTGAATGTCTCACCGTTGCGGCCCGCGCCAAGAGGCGCGATCACCGGAATGGTATCATTTGCAAACAACTCGTGCAGGAGCGCGGGGTTCATGTCGGCGGGGGTGCCGACGAAACCGAGATCCGGATTGGTCTGATCACAAACCATGAGGTTTGCATCCTTACCCGACAAGCCAACAGCCTTGCCGCCCTGACGGTTGATTGCCTGAACGATGCGTTTGTTGACCACACCGGACAGAACCATTTCGACAACTTCGACAGTCGCAGCATCGGTGACGCGTTTTCCGTTGACGAACTCGGACTGTATCTCGAGTTTCTTCAACATAGCGTTAATCATCGGTCCGCCGCCGTGAACGATCACCGGATTGACCCCAACCTGGCGCATCAGAACCACGTCTCGGGCAAAGTCATCCATCGCCTCGTCGCTGCCCATGGCGTGGCCGCCGAGCTTGATAACGACAATCGCGCCAGTGTAGCGCTGAAGGTAGGGAAGAGCCTGGGACAGGGTCCGGGCGGTGGCGATCCAGTCGCGGTTCATGTTCTGCTTCTTCATCTATCGGAGTCCTCTTGGCCGTTGTTGTTAGACCTTTGGGCCTTCGGTGCCAAGGGGCATTGCCTCTTGGTGGGAATGCGGTAGGTGTTATCCTGAGCGAGAGGATAGGTGTGTCATGGCGGATTCGCGGAAAACCCTTTTGATTACAGGCGCTAGCCGGGGCATTGGGCATGCCACGGTGCGACGTTTTCACCGCGAAGGCTGGCGGGTTGTCACGGTGTCGCGCACGCCCTGCGCACCGGAATGCCCCTTTGCGAAACCGGAAAACCACCTGATGCTCGACCTGTCGGACGCGGCGAATACGATCAATGCCGTAGGTCAGCTGCAGGAAATGCTCGATGGGCGTCTGGATGCATTGGTTAACAATGCCGGTGTTTCCCCGAAAGGCCCCGAGGGCGAGCGGCTCAATACGCTGAACACCGACCTCATGACCTGGGGGCAGGTCTTTCACGTAAATTTCTTTGCCTCAGTGGTACTTGCGCGGGGTTTGAAGGAAGAGTTGGCGGCGGCGAAAGGGTCGGTTGTGAACATCACTTCTATTGCGGGGAGCCGGGTGCATCCGTTTGCGGGGGCGGCTTATGCGACGTCGAAGGCGGCGCTGGCGGCTTTGACGCGGGAGATGGCGCATGATTTCGGGCCTTTGGGGGTGCGGGTGAACGCGATTGCTCCCGGTGAGGTGGAGACGGCAATCCTTTCGCCGGGCACCGACAAGATCGTAGAAAAGCTTCCACTTCAAAGACTTGGCCAGCCTGACGAGGTCGCCGCAGCGATCTATTTCCTGTGCTCGCAGGAGAGTTCCTACATCTCTGGATCAGAGATCGAGGTGAACGGGGCGCAGCACGTCTGACGCCATCGAATCAGCCTGAATTCTATTGGTTAATCGGGAAAACCGGCTGCGGTATCGCGTCGGTGCAACGTCGGTATTACGTCGGTATTGCTTTCGTAAAACGCATGGTTAACCGAGCGAGCGCCGAGGCAAAGGGTAACTGAAAGCTTAAGAAGCACGCCCCGCCAACCAGAGCGGAACGTGCCATTTTATCACGACAACGCGCGGCGCAGCGGTGCGATGTTGTTCAGGATCAGAAGATCAAACGCAAAGACACCGAGGAAGGTGAGGCCTGCCAGCGGGAACGCGAGAGACAGGAAGAGACCAACCAGAACGGCGCCCTTCCAATGCGGCATCTGGGCCGGGGGTGGTGGCGCTGCAAGGCGCGCGGCACGCGCGGGGCGGCGTTTGACCCAAATGACGACACCTGACAGGCTGATGAAGATCACGCTCAGGCAGAACAGCGTGTTCAGCGCGAGGTTCCAAAGCCCCATGAGGCCCATGTGGAAGGGCACGCTGACTGCCATGGTTTTGCCCATGGCCGAATAATCGGCAAAGCGCACATCGGCGAGGATCTTGCCGGTGTATTGGTCGACATGGATCGTCGTATCGCTGAAGGGATCTGTGCTGTCGCTGCTCATCGAATCGCGGTTGATGGTCCAGACACCGGTTTCGCCGCCCGGATAGGCGACGCGGAAACGCCCCGGAAGGCCGAGGCTTTGGCCAAGGGCAATCAGGCTGTCGATGTTGACGGGTGTGCCTTCGGGGATGCCGAACTGACCGGCGTCTGATCCGGAGGCGGGCATAGGCGTTTGTTCCAGCGCCCAGGGCACATCGTTGGTGTGGCCGTGATTCATGCTGGCGTGGGTGGCGTCGGACAGGGGCACGTTGTCCCATTTGGCGGCGGGGAAACTGCTCCAGGGTTGAACGAATTTACCGCCCCAGACACCGGCCCAGGACAGGCCGGAAAGCAGAAACACAACCATCAGGATGGACATCCAGAAGCCGATCGACCCATGCAGTGATTTCCAGAGGCTGCGGCCCCTTGCCCTCAGGTTGGGGATCAGAATGCTGGTGTCACCGCCCCGTGGCCACCACATGTAAAGGCCGGTCGTGACCAGAACGAGACCCAGACCTGCCGCGATTTCGATCAGGCGGTCGCCGGTGGTTCCGATCAACAGGTCAGAATGGATGTTGTCGGCAAAGTCATACCATCCGGCGCGGCGATCCCAGGTCTCGATGATTTCGCCGGAGTATTGGTCAATGGCGACCATGCGATTTCCGGTTTCGGTTTTGACGCGGAAAACGGTAGCCAGATCGGGGGATTTGGGGCCGATCCATTCGGCAATTGTTCCGGGCTGGGCCGTGAGGACCGCATCCGACAGCTTGCTGGCGGCCATGGCTTCGCCAGTTGGGGTGACGGTGATCTTCTCGCCGTCGCGGCCGTCGAAGAGATTGATGTACATCATCATCAGGCCGGTGACGGCGAGCGTGATCATGAAGGGGATGACATAGAGCCCGGCATAGAAGTGCCAGCGCCAGGCAGACATGTAGAATTTTTGCGACAGCGCGTTCGCGCCGCCGTTGGTTTCGGTGGTCATGAGGGTCTCCAATAGACACGAAAGGGCAGGCCAGAGGCGCCCTGTTGATTTCAGATTGTTAGTGAGTGTCAGGAGAGACGTGGCGGACCACGGGCATCATAGCGCCAGTGGAAACCGGCGCTGCGATGGGTGAAGTCGCGGTGTTGCCAGCGGTTGATCACCGGGGCGACCACATTCATGGCAACGGGGGAAAAGTGCGACAGGTCGGCGGTTTGAACCGCCGCGAAGGGGCAGGTCGAACTGGCGCGGGGATCGCTGTCGTCATGTGGGGCGGCATCGTCAAGATCGACGACGCGTTCTTCAACGCCGTATGCGGTACAGATCACCATAACCACCTTGCCGCTGTCATCCATGACAGGCATCCAGCCCTGGGGGATCAGGCTTGTCACTGCGAGAGCGAGCAAAAGCAGTGCTGACAGGGGCAGGCGGCGCAGCATGAGGTTAGTCGAGGCTGGCGATGAGGGCCCGCAGGGTGGGGATGCCGAAGCCTTTTTCCGAACTGGTCAGAACGAGCTCGGGGAAGGCGGCAGGGTGTTTCGACAGTTTTCCGCGGACCTGATCGAGGATCTTCTCGCGGTCTTTCTCTTTCACCTTGTCGGTCTTGGTCATGACGACCTGAAAGGTGACGGCAGAGCTGTCCAGCAGGGACATGATTTCCTCGTCCACGGCCTTAACGCCATGGCGCGAGTCGATCAGGACAAAGGCGCGGCGCAGGTTCACACGGCCCGAGAGGTATTGCTTGAGAAGCTTTTGCCACTTTTCGACCACCGGCAGGGGGGCGTTTGCATAGCCGTAGCCGGGAAGGTCGACGAGATAGTGGCTCTCGGCGAGGGTAAAGAAGTTGATTTCCTGCGTGCGGCCCGGCGTGTTGGAGGCACGCGCAAGGCGGGTGCGACCGGTCAGGGCGTTGATCAGGGAGGACTTGCCGACATTCGAGCGGCCCGCAAAGCAGACTTCGATCCGGTCTGCCGGGGGCAGGCCGTTCATGGCGACGACACCCTTGAGGAAATCGCTGTTGCTGCCGGCAAAGAGCTTGCGACCTTGCTCGCGTGCGAATTCTTCGGGTTCTTCGACGACGGGGAAGGGCAGTTGCATCACGAAACCTCTACGGTGTCGCCCACGGCGACGTCACCTGTGCCGGTGACAACGGCATAGACGCCAAATTCCTGGTGGCCACGCTTGTTCAGGGCATCCAGCGTATCCGCATCGCGCGCGCCGGTTTCCGGGTTGGCGGTGGTTGCGAGGCAGCGGGTGATCTCTTCGCGCACTTCCAGGGTGGCCCCGCCGATGCGCAGAGTTTTCCCGATCCAGGTTTTTTCTTCCCATGGCTCGAGGCCGGACAACAGGATGTTGCCGCGCCAGCGCTCCATGGACAGGGGCATCTTCATCTGCTCGGACAGGTCGTCGTTCGACGCGATGTTGAGGAGACTGATCGACGGGAAATCGGTATCGGTCATGCCGCGATTCTCGACACGCAGGATGCGGGCCGACTGCGCGCGGTCGGCTGGCATGATCGGGCGCACCCAGTCCAGGAAGCCGCGCAACTGTGTGTCGGGGTTGAAGGTGATCTCGCCGTGGCGCGGGTGCGTCAGGGTGACGGTGCCTTCGTCCTCGTTGCTTTTGGCGGTCACGGCCATCAGGCCGGGGGCCTTGGCCCCGCGCGAGAAGTTCACGCAGGACACCCATTTGGAGCCGTCCGCCTTGGACACCTCATGCGCCACGGCCCAGCGGCGATCCCATGGCATGGTTTCGCCTTTGGTCAGAGTCACCCGGTCCACGGACTCGCGTCCGTGGGATTTGATCGGGTGACGCCAGAGGGCAGCGACGCGGATGCTCATCAGTCGCCCGACTTTGCCTTGCGGGCAAAGCTGCTCTTGATGTTGCCGAAGACGTCGGGTTTGTAGCCGTGGCTGCGCATGATGAGGTATTGCTGCGTAAAGGTGATCACGTTGTTGGTGATCCAGTACAGCACGAGGCCGCTTGCAAAACTACCCAGCATGAACATGAAGACCCAGGGCATCCAGGCAAAGATCATCTGCTGGGTGGGGTCGGTGGGGGCCGGGTTCAGCTTCTGTTGCAGCCACATCGAGATACCCAACAGGATCGGCAGGATGCCGAGGCTGAAGATTTCGAAGAAGCCCAGTTCCGGAACCGCGAAAGGCAGGAGGCCGAAGAGGTTGATGATCGACGACGGATCGGGGGCCGACATGTCGGTGATCCAGCCAACCCAAGGGGCGTGGCGCAGTTCGAGGGTTACGAAGATCACCTTGTAGAGCGAGAAGAAGATCGGGATCTGGATCAGGATCGGCAGACAGCCCGAGGCGGGGTTCACCTTTTCCTTCTTATAAAGCTCCATCATGGATTGCTGCAGCTTCTGGCGATCGTCGCCAGCGGCCTCTTTCAGCTTTTCCATCTGCGGCTGGAGTTCCTTCATCTTGGCCATCGAAGCATAGGATTTATATGCCAGCGGGAAGACCACGATCTTGATCAGGACGGTCAGGCCGATAATCGCCCAGCCCATGTTGCCGATCAGGGCGTTCAGCCAGTGCAGAACCGCGAAGATCGGTTTGGTCAGGAAGAAGAACCAGCCCCAGTCGATGGTGTCGAGGAAGCGGTAGATGCCGGAGTCGTTCTGATAGTTGCGGATGGCTTCCCATTCCTTGGCACCGGCAAACAGGCGCGATTCCATGTTCTTGGTTTCGCCTGCGGCAAGGGTCATGGTGGGGAAGCGGGCGATGGCCTCGTAGGTATCGACCTGCGGCGAGTAGCGCAGAACCGAGGTGAAGGGCTGATCGCTGTTGGGGATCAGCATCGCCATCCAGTAGTGATCGGTAAAGCCGGTCCAGCCGTTGCCGGAGACCTGTTCGACGTCTGCGCCCGGTCCCCAGACCGGATCAACGCCAAAGTCCTGCATGTCGGAATAGTCGATGTCTTCACGCTCTTCCGAGAGTTGGCGCATTGCGCCTTCGTGCAGGATGAAGAAGTTCTTGAGGTCCTGCGGCTCGCCATGGCGGGTCAGGGTGCCGTAGGGGGCGAGAGAGACGGTTTCCGAACCGCTGTTCTGAACGCTTTGATTCACCGAGAACATGTAGTTCTCGTCGATGCTGAAGGTGCGGCGGAAGGTCAGGCCGTTGCCGTTGTCCCACTTGAGGGTGATGGGCGAGGTGGTCGACAGGGTCGAACCGCTTTCGAGCGACCATTCGGTGTTGGCACCGGGAACCTGGTCGAGCGAGAGGCCTGCGCCGGGGGCCCAGCCGTAGAGGGCGTAGAAGGCGTTCGGCTCGCCACGTTTGGCAAGGAAGGTCACCGTCGGCGAATTTTCGTCTAGGGTTTCGCGGTAGTCGTTCAGGTGCAGGTCGTCGAGACGGCCGCCCAGAAGCGAGATCGAACCGCTCAGGCGAGCCGTGGCGATGTCGACGCGCGGGGCATCCTTGGTTTCCACGACGTCGGCCGTGTTTGTGGCCGCGCCGGCATCAGCTGCGGCGTTCGGGGTTGCCGCCGCGGGCTGGGTTGCCTCAGCGGTGATCGCGGGTGCGTTGGGATCTTCCACCGGATCGGGCGGGGGAAACATGATAAACCAGACCAAAATCACGACGAAGCTGAGTGCGGTCGCGAGAATGAGGTTCTTGTTCTGATCGTCCATTGCCGGAAGCCACCTGTCTCTTGAAACTTTGTGGTGGTTCAACAGAGGTGAGACCCAAAGGTCAAGCGGTTATTGGGATATGAGCGGCTTTGACCCCGCCAAACGGGGATCTGGCGGCCCTTAGCCGGTCCTGCGCCCGATTTGCGGGGGCGCAGCGAGGCGGGCGCGGTGTGCGCGTGTCCACGCAATTGTTTCTGCAAAGGGCATGGGATGGGCGATGCCAAAGCCCTGAACGTGGGCACAGCCCAACTGCGCGAGCATGGTGTGTTCTCCGGCGGTTTCCACGCCTTCGGCAAGGGTTTCGATGCCGAGGCGTTCGCACATGGTGAGGATGGCGGTGATCATCCGCTGCTGATCCCCGTCGCGATCGACCTGAGACACAAACATGCGCGAGATCTTGAGGCGGGACACCGGCAACTGGCGCAGGGCGCCGATCGAGGTCTGACCGGTGCCGAAATCATCAAGGTCAATGCCGCACCCGAGATCAGCCAGCCGGGTGATGTTGCGGATCACCACGGTTTCCTTGGGGCCGGTAGCGACGCTTTCGAGGATTTCGATGGTCAGGCGTTCGGGCAGGATGCCGAAACGGTCGAGCGCCCAGGCGACCTTGTCGGGCAGATTGGGATTGTGCAGTTCCTCGTCGGCGAAGTTGACGCCAACCTGCGGGATATCAAGCCCCAGCCTGTCCCATTTACGCAGGGCCTTGAAGGCGTGGGCGAGCATCCTGTCGGTCAGGGTTTCCGACAGGCCATAGCGGTGCAGGAGGGGCAGGAATTCGATGGGGGGAATCACGCCGAATTTCGGGTGATCCCAGCGCGCGAGGGCCTCGAACCCGGACACGCGGCCTGTGTCGGTGGAAAGCTGCGGTTGAAACCATGCCTTGATCTCGTTGCGTTCAAGGGCAAAGGCCGCGTCGGTTTCGATCTGGCGATGTCGAAGCGCCCGCCGTCCGAGTTCTGGAGAATGGGCGCGGATGCAGGAGGTGCCCTTGCGGCGCGCTTCTTCCAGTGCCTGTGCGGCGCAATCCAGGAAGGCGTTGGTCTCTTGTTGCGGTGTGGCGAGCGCAAAGCCGATGGAGCAGGTCGGCAGCAGCGTTGCATTGGGGAGGGTCACGGGCTCTTCGAGGGCGGTTTGAAGGCGTGCCGAGAGACGCAGGCAGGCGTCACGGTCCAGCGAGGGCCCCGCGGCCAGTGTCGCGGCAAAGCGCGCCTCGCCAATGCGGGCGACGTGATCGATATCGCGCATGGCCTGGCTGATGCGCAGGGCGGACTGGCGCAGAACCGTATCGGTGCTTGCCTGTCCGTGGCGCGCCCGCAGGTCGATGAAATCATCAAGTTCGATATGGAAACAGGCGGTGGATTGATCGTCCCTGTTTGCCTGCGTGAGGGTCATTTCGGTCGCGATCTGGAACCCTTCGGAGTTCAGAAGACCGGTAAGCCCATCGCGCCCCTTGTCCCGCGCGGGGGGAGGGGGTGACGGCAGTGTCGAGACATAGGCCGCAGCGGGCAGCAGAGCCAGAATGGCGAAGACCCAGACCTCGCCCACAAGAAGATAGGCGGACAGGATCAGGATCGGCGAGAGAATCTGAAAATACCGCGATGCGGCCCGGATGTCGTAGTGCCCCAGCATGGTCTGCCCCTTGTTTGGATCAGGGGCAGATTAGGGGGCGGGATTTCCCGTGCGGTTAACGTAGCTTGGGAATGTCGTTGCCAATTTCCTCAAATTGTTCCGTTCCGCGCATCAGGCCGGCGAAATCGAACAGTTTGGGATCAAGCATGTGCGAGGGGCGGATGTTGGTCAGGGCGCGGAACATGACCTGCCGCCGACCGGGGCTGTTCTTTTCCCATTGGTCGAGGATCTGCTTGACCTGCTGACGCTGCAACCCGTCTTGAGAACCGCAGAGATCACAGGGGATGATCGGGTAGTTCATGGATTTGGCGAATTTCTCGCAGTCTTCCTCGGCAACATGGGCCAGGGGACGGTAGACGAAGAGATCGCCTTCTTCGTTGACCAGCTTGGGGGGCATGGTCGCGAGCCGGCCACCGTGGAAGAGGTTCATGAAGAAGGTTTCGAGAATGTCGTCGCGGTGGTGGCCCAGAACAACCGCCGAGCAGCCCTCTTCGCGGGCGATGCGGTAGAGGTTGCCACGACGCAGGCGCGAGCAGAGGGCGCAATAGGTGCGCCCTGCGGGGACCTTGTCCTTCACGACGGAATAGGTGTCCTGATACTCGATGCGGTGTTCGACGCCCATTTTCTCAAGGAATTCGGGCAGGACGGTAGCCGGGAAATTGGGTTGGCCCTGATCAAGGTTGCAGGCCAGAAGGTCGACCGGCAAAAGCCCGCGCCACTTGAGCTCGTGCAGCACGGCCAGCAGCGTGTAGCTGTCCTTGCCGCCGGAGAGGCAGACCAGCCAGCGGGCGCCGCGTTCGATCATGCCATACTGCTCGATCGCCTCGCGCGTCTGGCGCACGATGCGTTTGCGCAGTTTCTTGAAACTGGCCGAAGAGGGGGCGCCGTGGAACAGCGGGTGGATATCGTCGAGATCATCAAGCATGGGCTGCCCTTTAGGGGAAACGGGCCTTGTGGGCAAGGATTCCCGCCGTGAGGCAGGCAAGAGTCATCCGATGGAAGGCGCGGGGCGTATCCGAAGGGAACACAGGAGCCTGCCATGCGTCTTTTCATTGTCTTTAGCCTTGCCCTTGTCACTTTGGTTGGTTGTGGCAAGCCGTCGCTTGATGATCCGAACCTGAGTGATCGCAAGCTTGATCTTGAACGGTACTTTGACGGGCCAACCGTGGCCTATGGGCAGTTTCAGGATATCTTGGGGAACGTGCAGCGGCGCTTTAAGGTCACGATTGACGGGACATGGGATGGCACGACCCTGACACTGGATGAACGGTTCAAGTATGATGACGGGGGTGCCGAGCGCCGTGTCTGGACCCTGCGCAAGACCGGCGAGGACAGTTGGGAAGGCACGGCGAATGGCGTTCAGGGCGTGGCGCGGGGCGAAGAGCGCGGCGATGCCTTCAACTGGCGCTATACCATCGATCTGCCGCGCGCCGATGGCGAGAGCACGATCCGTGTGACGTTTGATGACTGGATGTGGCTGATGGAGGACGGGCGGTTGTTGAACCGTGCCTATATGTCGAAGGCCGGGGTGCGCCTTGGCGAGGTCACGATTTTCTTCGAGAAGCTTTAGGGCTTCTTTTTCGGTTCCGGCACCGGATCATAGCCGTCGCCGCCCAGCGGATGGCAGCGGCCAAGGCGGCGGATGGTCAGGAGGGTGCCGCGAATGGGCCCATGCTTTTCCAATGCCTCGAGCGCGTAGGCCGAGCAGGTGGGCTGATAGCGACAGTTGAAGCCGACCCAGGGCGAAAAGATCAGGCGGTAGGCGCGGATCGGCAGGGCGACGATATGGGCAAGCGGTGACATGGCGCGAAGATAGGCGCGGCAGGGGGCATAGGGAAGTGGGGTGGCGGGTTTTGACGCACCCCACGCGCATTTTTGTGACTGGCGGCGGCGCAGAGAATTTTTGCGGCGGTGCCTGCCCTCGCTTCGTAGCGAGAGGAAGCCACCACCATTTTCGGATGAAGGTTATCCGGGCATTTTCGCGAAGGCCGGCAGGTTTTCATCCAGGATCGTCGCGGCCATTACGCTTGATGTGTAGACATTGGCCTTGGGCGTGAATTCCTGTTGTTCGTTGATCGTGCCCGCGCGCAGGCCGATCATGCCTGGACGGTTTGAATTCTGGGTAAACATCGGAGAGCCGCAGTTTTCGCAGAAATGCTTGGTCATCAACGAGCCGGCGTCGGAATTGTGCTGAAAGGTCTTGGTTGTGCCGGTGATTTTGACGTCACTTTCCTTCATGAACATCAGCGCGGCATAGGCGCTTCCGGTGGCCTTGCGGCAATCGGTGCAGTGGCAATTTGCCATGACGGGCACCTCGCCATCGGCTTCGAAAGAGATTGCGCCGCAGAGGCATTGGCCTGTGAGTTTTGTCATTGGGGTCCCCTTGTCTCCTGTCCATCGACCTGATCGAGCGTAGGCCAATCGTTGCAATCATCAAGGAGAGTGCGGGGTGTTCACGCAGATGTGCGTCAGCGCCTGTCCGCGTGCAGCTTGCGTAGGGCGTAGCGCAGATCGCTTTGCAGGACATCGAAGTTGCGGGCGGCGGTTTCGTTGGCGCGGCCGATTAGCACGTAGTCCCAGCCGGGTTTGCCATGTGCCGGCAGGACAAGGCGGGCGACTTCGCGCATCCGGCGTTTGGCGCGGTTGCGGGCGACGGCGTTGCCGACCTTCTTGGAACAGGTAAAGCCGACGCGGATGGCATCGGCTGGAACGTCTTCATCGGCGCGACGTTTGCGACCCTGCACCATCATCGCCTTGGTGCCCTGTTTGCGGGCGCGGGCGGCGGCGAGGAAATCGCTGCGGTTTTTCAGAACCTCAAGACAAACGGACACCGCCGGGGGCATGTCCCCTTGGGCGGCAAAGCCATCCTCGGGGGCCTCCGGCGGTGTCATGTCCGTCAGAACGGTCGAGACGCTTATGCGCTCAGCGACTTGCGGCCGCGCAGGCGGCGTGCGTTCAGGATCTTGCGGCCAGCTTTGGTAGCCATGCGCGCACGGAAGCCGTGGCGGCGTTTGCGAACCAGGTTCGAGGGTTGGTAGGTGCGTTTCATCGCTCCGTCTCCGTATCTGTCAGGGCGCCTCGCGACGGAATCGCGGGCCCAGGTGCTATTCGAAGCCCGGTCTATAGGCGGGCGGGAATAATAAGTCAAACACCGGATTGGCGTTTTGCAACAAAATCTGCACTGCAGGCAGCGCAATGTTTCAAAACCCCCGGTTTCCGGTCGCGCTTATCACGAGATTCGCCTCGGAGATCAAGCGACTGTGAGGTCCCTGTTGTTTTTTGTCGCCGTACCGCATGTTTAGAGCAAGCAAGCACATGGGAAGCCAATGAGTGACATGACAGAAACAGGCCGGAAACGCGGGTTGGGCCGCCTTTTGCCAATCGCGGTGATTCTGACGGTGGCAGGTATCGGTGCGGTGACCCTTGGCGATTACCTCAGCTTTGAGGCGCTGCGTGACAATCGTGAGGTGCTGCTGGCATTTCGGGATGCCAACTATGTGCCGGCGGTCCTGGCGTTCATGGGTATCTATATCGTGATCGTGGCCTTTTCATTGCCCGGTGCGGCGGTGGCATCGCTGACGGGCGGGTTCATGTTTGGCACGGTGTTGGGATCAACCTTCAATGTCGTGGCGGCTACCATCGGTGCGACGCTGATCTTTCTGGCGGCACGCCATGGATTCGGCGAGCGGCTGTCGGAGAAAATGGACGCCTCTGAGGGGCGGGTGAAACGCATGAAGGATGCCCTGGACGAAAACCAGTGGTCGATGCTGTTTCTGATGCGGCTGGTTCCGGTGGTGCCGTTCTTCGTGGCCAACCTGTTGCCCGCCATCGTGGGCGTGCCGATCCGCCGGTTCGTGATTTCGACCTTTATCGGGATCATTCCGGGCGGCGTGGTGTTTACCTCGGTCGGGGCGGGACTGGGCGAAGTGTTTGCCCAAGGCGAAGTGCCGAACCTCGGCGTGATTTTCGAGCCTCATATCCTCGGGCCGATTCTTGGCCTGTGTGCCTTGGCGGCGCTTCCTATTGTGATCAAGGCCCTGCGCGGCGGTAAGGACATCTGAACATGGAACGGATCAAGACGGATCTCCTGGTGATCGGCGCCGGGTCTGGTGGGTTGTCGGTTGCGGCGGGTGCCGTGCAGATGGGGGCGGATGTTGTCCTGTTGGAAGGGCACAGGATGGGCGGCGACTGTCTGAACTTTGGCTGCGTTCCGTCCAAGGCCCTGTTGGCCAGCGCCAAAGTGGCGCATACGCAGGCCCATGCCGCGGTGTTTGGCGTGGCGGATCAGGTGCCGCAGGTCGATTACGCGGCGGTCAAGGACCACGTGGCGGATGTGATTGCCCAGATTGAGCCCAATGACTCGGTCGAGCGGTTCGAAGGGCTGGGGGTTCGGGTGATCTCGGAGTACGGCCAGTTCCTTGGCGCAAACGAGGTGCAGGCCGGGGAGCATGTGATCGAGGCGCGCCGGATCGTGATCGCCACGGGGTCGAGCCCGTTTGTGCCACCGATTCCCGGGTTGGACAGCGTGCCTTACGAGACAAACGAGACCCTGTTCGAGCTGCGTGAAAAGCCGGAGCATCTGCTGATTGTCGGCGGTGGCCCGATCGGGATGGAAATGGCGCAGGCGCATCTGCGGCTTGGCAGCAAGGTGACGGTGATCGAGGGCGAGAAGGCGCTGGGCCGGGATGATCCGGAGATGGCGGCCTTTGTTCTGGACCAGTTGCGCGACGAGGGGCTGGTGATCGAGGAAGGCGCTTTGGCGGCGCAGATCAGCGGTGAGGCCGGTGCCATTCGGGTCGAGGCCAAGGATGGTCGCGTGTTTGAAGGCTCGCATCTTCTGATGGCGGTCGGGCGCAAGCCGAACATTGACCGGTTGAACCTTGAGGTGGCGGGGATCGAGACCACGCGGGCGGGAATCAAGGTGGATCAGAGCCTGAAAACCTCGAACCGTCGGGTCTATGCGATCGGTGACGTGACTGGCGGCAAGCAGTTTACCCATGTGGCCGGATACCACGCGGGCGTGATCATTCGCTCAGCCCTGTTCGGGTTGCCCGCGAAGGAACGCAAGGACCACATTCCGCATGCGACCTATACCGATCCGGAGCTGGCGCAGGTTGGCATGACCGAGGCCGAGGCGCGCGCGGCGCATGGTGACGCATTGGAAGTCATGCGGTTTGACCTGCACCACAACGATCGCCTGATCGCCGAGCGCAAGGCAAAGGGATTGATCAAGGTTATGGTGGTCAAGGGGCGGCCTGTCGGGGCTTCGATTGCAGGCCATCAGGCGGGAGAGCACATAAACCTTTGGGCACTTGTCATCGCCAATCGTATGAAAATGGGACAAGTGGCCAGTATGGTGTCTCCTTATCCCACCGTTGGCGAGATCAACAAGCGTGCGGCAGGGGCCTATTTCTCGCCCAGACTTTTTGATAGTCCTAGGGTGAAACGGGTGGTTCGTTTCGTGCAACGCTGGTTGCCATAAGTTCATGTACGGAGCGCGGATGCTCAACACGTTATCGGGTCGATTCCTGTTTCTGACCATCATCTTCGTGATGGTGGCCGAAGTCCTGATCTTCGTGCCGTCGGTGGCGCGGTTCCGGGAAGACTATTTGCTGTCACGGCTGGAGCGGGCGCAGATCGCGTCCTTGGCGCTCTTGGCGGACGACATGATCGATGCGTCGCTGGAAGAAGAACTGTTGCGCAATGCCGGCGTTTTCAACGTGGTGCTGCGGCGGGACGAGATGCGGCAGTTGATCCTGACCTCGCCGATGCCACAGCCGATTGATGCCACGTTTGACATGCGGGATGCCGGTGCGCCCGAGTTGATCGGCGATGCCATGATGCGGCTGTTCGAGACCGATCAGAAGGTTATCCGGGTGATCGGTTCGCCGGTGCGCGAAGCCGGTTTGCTGATCGAGGTGACGATGGAGACATCGGGGCTGCGGGCGGCGATGATCGAATACGGCCTGAATGTTCTCTGGCTTTCGCTGGTGATCTCGGCGGTGACGGCGGCGCTGTTGTTCTTTGCGGTGCGCGGGATTCTCGTGAAGCCGATCAAGGGCGTGGTGCGCTATATGCAGGCCTATGCCAAGGCCCCTGAAGATGCACGCGGGATCATCCATCCCTCGGCCGGGATCGTGGAGATTCGCGAAGCCGAGGAAGCACTTGAAATGCTGCAGATCGAACTGACGGCGTCGCTCAAGCAGAAAGAGCGCCTTGCGCAGCTGGGTGGAGCGGTGGCGAAGGTGAGCCACGATCTGCGCAATATCCTGACGTCGGCGCAGCTGTTCACGGATCGTATCGAGATGAGCGAAGACCCGGCGGTGAAGCGGATGGCGCCGAAGCTGGTGAATTCGATAACGCGGGCGGTGAACCTGTGTGAAAGCACGCTGGCCTTTGGCAAGGCCGAAGAGCCGCCCCCCCGCCTGTGCCAGGTGGACCTCGGGCAGCTTGTGTCTGACGTGATCGAGAGCGAGCGTCTGGCAATTGGCGAGTTCGACCTGAGCTTTGCGGAAGACATTCCTGCGGGCATGGTGATGCGGGCCGATCCCGAGCAATTGTACCGCGTGCTGTCCAACCTTGTGCGCAACGCGCGGCAGGCGATTGTTGCCACCGGCGTGCCGGGCGAAATCGCGGTTGCCGCTGTCGAGGAGACGGATTCGTGGATCGTGACCGTGCGTGATACCGGCCCCGGATTGCCGCCCAAGGCGCGTGAGCACCTGTTCACACCGTTCCAGGGCGGGGTGCGCAAAGGTGGTTCAGGATTGGGGCTTGCGATTTCGGCCGAGCTGATTGGTGGGCATGGTGGGACGCTGGATCTTTTGTCGAGTGACGAAGGCGGTACGGCCTTTAAAATAAGGCTTCCGAAGGGTGATGTGGCAGAAAGTTGAAAAAACTTACTTTTTGCTCTTGCGACTCTCCAGCATACACTCTAAATCCCCCTTCACCGCGCTCTGGTAGCTCAGCTGGATAGAGTACTTGACTACGAATCAAGGGGTCGGGGGTTCGAATCCTCCCCAGAGCGCCATAGAATTCCAAGGCCCAGTCCACAGCGACTGGGCCTTACTTTTTTCTCCGGAAAAGTCGCAAACAGGCGTGACATGCGAGGTGCGGTCCTTGCAGGTTTGAAGACAGGATTTGCCTTGAGGAGACATTCATGCACCCGATTATCGCGCTTTGGTCTCATCCCCGTTCCATGTCGACGGCGACCGAGCGGATCATGCGGGAGCGGGGTGATCTGCGCTGTTTCCATGAGCCGTTCATGTATGACTATTACATTGAGCGGCAGGTTCGGGTGATGCCGCATTTCGAACCTCAGGACGGGCATCCCGTGAGCTATGAGGCGGTGCGCGATATGCTTCTGACGGAGGCCGAAGCGCAGCCCGTGTTCATCAAGGACATGAGTTTCTATGTCATGCCGCATATCCTGAAAGATGAAGCCTGGCAGGGGCGGTTGGTGAACTGTTTCCTTGTGCGTGATCCGGTTGCGTCGATCCCGTCTTACTTCAAGCTGGACCCGGAGGTGACTTTGGACGAAATCGGACTTGAGGCTCAGGCGGAGCATCATAAGGCCCTTGTGGCGGCTGGCGAGAAAGCGGTCGTGGTCCGCGCCGAGGGTATTCGTGGCGACGCCAAGGGAGTGTTAAGTGCGCTTTGGGCCGAGATCGGTCTGACACCTGCGGATCACGCCTTTGACTGGCAGGGCGCGCAGCCAGAGGACTGGAAGCAGGTCGAGGGGTGGCATTCGGACGTGACCCGGTCGAAAGGCATTCGCCCGATCACGGCCGAGGAGGTTCAAGCCCAGAAGGCGAAGTTCGAGGCGATGAGCCGCGAGCACCCGGCGATGCGCCGGTACCTGACGCATCATCAGCCGCATTACGAATACCTGTGTTCCCAAGCGCTGGGCGCCTGAGGCTGACCAAAGTGTGGCGAACGTATGATCGAGACTGTCCTTTGGGGAGCTTTCATCGATAGGTACGTTGGCGCGATTTTGGGCCAGTAACGTTGGAGTACTCTGGAGGCTGGCGGTGCCGTGTCGCTATCCTGCTGGTTTGGTGTATCGCCGGCGGCCTGCTCTCCTGTTTCTCCGTGAATTCATTTTGACCTCATATGGGGCGCCGACACCCTTCGGCGGTGGCCCGAATTGGAACTCCTATATGAGTGAGTCACCAATGATTCTTTGTTTTTTGGGCATTCTACCGGATTATATGCTCTAAATTTATGAAATTTTATGTGTGGATATCTGTGCTATTTTGGGACTCAAGATTATTGAGATCTGCCATTTAGTGTCTGAAAATAAATTGAAAAATGTACTTTTTCGAAAATTGGAATTTTGATGGAGTCGGTAATAATGCGGCAAATACGCCTTATTAGTGCATAGATTATTGCGCAGAATGTTCTGGCGTTGTAGGTCGGTCCTACGCTGACGACGGGGTGCGCGCAGATTTCCGGTCCAGAGCAGCGCAGAAGATTGGGGCTTCGGCCCCACAAGGAGGACAAAACTCATGAAATTCACTTTCTCCCGTCGCGCCGCGCTGGGCGCCCTGGCCGGTGCCGCTGTTGTGGCTTCGGTGGCAACCACTGCCGCAGCCGACACCGTGCGTCTGCGCTTTCACACCTTCTATGGCACCGAGATCGACCATATCGCGAAGAAGTTTCGCAAATCGGTCAAGGATGCCTCGAACGGCACCCTGCGCATCCAGTACTTCCGTGGTGGTGAGCTGGTTGCGTCGGATCAGTTTGCCGATGCAGTTGCCAAGGGCACCATCGACATCGTGCATGGCACCGGTGGCTACTGGTCGGGTCAGATCGATGTGGGCAACATCGAGGCCGGTCTGCCTGGTGCTTGGGCAAGCGTTGACGAGGCCAAGGCCCTGTTCGACAGCGCCGAAGTCGATGCGCTGCTGACCTCGGCTTATGCCGATGCAGGTGCCGTTTACCTGGGCAAGGGCTATGGTCACAACTACGACCTGCTGACCAAAGAGCCGGTCACGTCTCTGGCAGACCTGAAAACCCGCAAGATCCGCGCAACTTCGAACGTTGCAAAGGTCCTGTCGGCGTTTGACATTCCGACCGTCTATTTGCCGGCGCAGGAACTCTATATCGGCATGTCGACCGGTGTTATCGACGGTGCGATCTACGGTGGTCCGGTTGAGTATGAGCAGCTGAAGCTGCACGAAACCGCGCAGAACTATACCTTCATGAACATGCTGATGCCGGGTTGGACCGAGACCTTCCTTGCCAACCCTGCGGTCTGGGAAAAGCTGTCGGATGAGCACAAGCAGATCCTTGAAGCCGCGATCCAGCAGTTTGCCGATGACATCCATCAGTGGCTGGCTGAAGGCAACGAAGGCGTCGCCGAAGGCACTTTTGAGTACGCAACCCTGCCGGATGCCGACTCCAAGGCGCTGACCCAGGCGGCACAGGGTGTCTGGGCGGAAGAGGCTGCGCGCTCGGAGCGCAACAAGGCGCTGGTTGATGCGCTGATCGCGAACGCCAAGGCGCAAGGCCGCCTGTAACATGCGCCTGGTGACAAGATATCTTGTCATTCAGGATGGCCTGTCCGAGTTCGTCGGGCGGGCCATTTCCTGGTTGACGCTGGCGATGATTGCCGTGCTGATGCTGGAGATCATCGCCCGCTATTTCCTGAACGCGCCGACCATCTGGGCGCATGAAACCTCGACCATGCTGTACGGGGCTTTTTGCATGTTGGCGGGGGCCTATACGCTGCGCCACCGGGGGCATGTGCGGTCCGAAGTGCTTTACGGCTTGTTGAACAAGCGTGGCAAAGCCTTTTTCGACACGATCATCTTTGCCATTGGTCTCGTTGTTCTGGGTGTTTTCTTCAAGATGGCGGTCGGCTTTGCGGCGGACAGCTGGGCGGTGCGTGAGTATTCGAACAAGAGCATCTGGCAGCCTGCGATCTATCCGATCAAGACGGTGATCCCCGTCGCGGTGGGGCTGGTGATCCTTCAGAACATCGCGGAATTGCTGCGGTCGGTTCTGACACTTTTGGGCGTTGATTTCGTGGACCCGCGCGAGCGCGAGGTGGAAAGCGATATTGACCCGGAACTTCTTAAAGCCGCTCAAGACTAGGGCGCATCTGCGAGGGCGGCGCAGGCCGTCCGGGAGGAAGACTTATGGCTGAACTCGATCCGCTGGCCATTACCGCGATCATGTTTCTGTCGATGCTGGCCCTGATGGCGGCGGGATCGCCGCTGGCCTGGGCGCTGACAATATCCGGCGTGGGAAGCGCCTATATGCTGTGGGGGCCGGGTGGTCTCGAGCTCCTTGTGAGTTCGACCTACAGCGCGATGGACAACTTCCTGTTGGTGGCGCTGCCGTTGTTCATCTTCATGGGCCTCGTGTTGCAGCGGTCGGGCATAACCGACGATCTTTTCGAGATGATCCACAAACTGATGGGCGGCGTGCCCGGCGGTCTTGGGGTTGGTACGGTCATCATCTGTGCCTTGATCGCGGCGATGGCAGGGGTATCAGGTGCAGCAACCGTGTCGCTTGGCATCATTGCGCTGCCCGCGATGCTGAAGCGCGGCTATGACAAGAAGCTGGTCACGGGCACGATCATGGCGGGCGGGGCGCTCGGGTTCTTGATCCCGCCGTCGGTTCTGATGATCATCTACGCCTTCCTGAGCCGGGATTCCGTAGGCAAGCTGTTTGCTGCCGGATTGATGCCGGGACTGATGCTGGCGGGTATCTATATCCTCTATGTTCTGATCCGCTGTCGGATTGATCCGGATCTGGGGCCGCCCGCGCCTGCGGAAGAACGGTTTAGTGGTATCGAAAAGCTGAAATCCCTGCGCCACCTGATTGCGCCGGGGGTGCTAATCGCGACGGTGCTGGGGTGTATCATCGGTGGTGTGACCTCGCCATCCGAGGCCTCGGCCATCGGTGCTTTCGGGGCGCTGGTGATTGCCGCGCTGCATGGCCGGGTGAACTGGGACATGCTGCGCTATGTGATGATCACCACAACCAAGTTGATGGGTATGCTGATGTGGATCACCATCGCGGCGGTGTTCTTTTCGAAGATCTACGTGGGTCTTGGTGCGGGCATGATCGTTGGTGAGTTGATCGAGGATTTCGAGCTGAGCCCGATGCTGGTGATTGTCGCAATGCTGGCGACCTATTTCGTGCTGGGCATGTTCCTAGATGACTTTGCGATTGTCTTCATCACCGTGCCTTTGTTCGTGCCGATCGTGCGTGACCTTGGGTTCGATACCACCTGGTTCGCGGTGTTGTTCATCCTGTCGATGCAGTCGGCCTATTTGACGCCGCCATTTGGCTACAACCTGTTCTATATGCGGTCGGTGGCGCCGCCGGAGATCACCATCGGCGATATCTACAAGGCGGCCCTGCCCTTTGTGGCGTTGCAGATTATCGGCCTCGGGTTGGTGGTGGCCTTTCCACAAATCGCGCTTTGGCTGCCCGGATTGCTGTTCTGAAACCAAAAAGGTTGGCGCGCCTGTGCCAACCCGTTTTCCCCAACTGAAAAGCCGCCTCTTGAGGCGGCTTCTTTTTTGGTTTGCAGGTGGTCTCAGCCGCGCGGCAGGACTGGTGCCGTCTTGTCGAGTTTCAGTTCTGCATCCGAGAATTTCCACGGGCCGCGAACGCCTTTGATGCCTTCTGGTTCAATCACCATGCCGCGGGCCTTGATCTGGGGGTCGTCAAAGGCCTGACCGATGGAGTTGATGGGGCCAGCTGGCACAGTGGCCTTTTCCAGCGCGGCCAGCAGGTCAGCCGAGAGCCATCCGGTCAGGGAGGATTCGATTTCGGCGGTCAGGGCTTCGCGGTTGGAAACGCGCAGACCGTTGGTGGCGTAGTCGCCATTCGAGGCAAGGTCGGGGCGCTGAATGACGTCGCAGAACCGCTGGAACTGGCCATCGTTGCCCACGGCGAGGATGATATGGCCGTCTTTGGTAGGGAGAACCTGATAGGGCGAGATATTGGGGTGGTCGTTGCCCTTGCGCATCGGGCTGTTGCCGGTTGCAAGGTAGTTCATCGCCTGATTGGCCAGCATGGAGGTCGCGCAGTCGAGCAGGGACATGTCGATGTGTTGCCCCTTGCCGGTGCGGTGGCGTTGTTCGACGGCGGCAAGGATGCCGATGGTGCCATAGAGGCCGGTCACCACATCGGTGACGGCAACGCCCACCTTCTGCGGTTGGCGATCCGGTTCGCCGGTGATCGACATGAGGCCGGAGAGACCCTGAATCAGAAAGTCGTAACCAGCGCGTTGGGCATAGGGGCCGTCCTGGCCGAAACCGGTGATCGAGCAGTAGATCAGCCGTGGGTTCAGGTCCTTCAGGCTGTCATAGTCGAGACCGTATTTGGCAAGGCCGCCTACCTTGAAGTTCTCGATCAGGATGTCGGCATCCTTGATGAGATCGCGGACCTTCTGTTGCCCTTCTTCGGTGCGAAAGTCGGCGGTCACTGCGGTTTTGCCGCGGTTGGCGGCATAGTAATAGGCGGCGGTCTTGTCGCCGTCGCGTTCGATGAAGGGAGGGCCCCAGGTGCGGGTGTCATCACCACTCTCGGCTTCGATCTTGATCACCTCGGCGCCAAGATCAGCCAACGACTGGCCAATCCAGGGACCGGCCAGGATGCGGGCCAGTTCGACCACTTTCAAACCTTCGAGAGGGGACATGTGCGTTTCCTTCGCGTTGAGAGCCCTGTTCGGGGACTAGAGATATGGTGGGGTGCAGGCCGATATGACTTCGGCCGGACGATCCGAGACATTGCGGAACCGATGGGGTTCGCGGCTGTTGAAGAGATAGGCATCACCGGCCTTGAGAATGCGGATTTCATCGCCGACCGTGACTTCGATTTCGCCCGAGACCACGATGCCGCCTTCGTTGGCGTCATGCTCGATCATCGAGGCACCGGTATCAGCACCGGCCTCGTAGACTTCGTGCAGGATCTGAAGGTTGTGGGCCTTGGCGTCGCCGACCTGCCTGATGGCGATTTTCTGAAGCGCCAGTTCGTCGCCCTGGTACAGCAGCGAGGTCAGGTCGCGCATTTCCGACGGGGTGAAGAACGGTTTTTGGGCGCTGATGGCCTCTGGCTCAAAAAATTCCGACATGGTGACGCCGAAGCCGCCTAGAATTTTGCGCAAAGATGCCACCGAAGGGCTGCTGCGGTTGGTTTCGATCATTGAAATCTGTCCGTGAGGGACGCCAGCAGCTTCTGCCAACTTCCTTTGAGACATGCCAAATTGCTTTCTGAGCGCCTTGAGTCGGCCGCCAACGTCAAAATCGTCCGTCATCACGTCATATCCTCCATATCTTTCCATCAGAATAAGCGAATCCCGTGATGTTGCGCAATTTATAGGTAGCAAAGTTCAAAATAATGAGCAATAAAAAGCGAGGAATCAAAGCGCAGACAGAGGAGATTCGCGCATGAGCGTTAGCCAGAACCTCAAGACACGCCGCGAGGCGGCGATTGCCAAGGGTGTTGCGACACGCGGCATCTATGCCGCTCGTGCGGAGAATGCGGAACTGTGGGATGCAGACGGTAAGCGGTTCATCGACTTCGCGGCAGGCATTGCCGTGAACAACACCGGCCACCGTCACCCCAAGGTCATGGCCGCGGTTGCCAAACAGGCGGAAGACTTCACCCACACCTGTTTCCACGTTGCGCCCTACGAGAGCTATATCGCGCTTGCCGAGCGTCTGAACGGTGCGACGCCAGGGGACTTTGAAAAGAAGACCATGCTGGTGACCACCGGGGCCGAAGCGGTTGAAAACGCAGTTAAAATGGCACGTGCCTACACTGGCCGCTCGGGCGTCATCGCCTTTTCGGGCGCCTTCCACGGCCGGACCCTGATGGGTATGGCGCTGTGTGGCAAGGTGAACCCCTACAAAAAGGCCTTTGGTGCGATGCCGCCGGAGGTGCTGCATGCGCCCTTCCCGAATGAATTCCACGGCGTGACCGTCGAACAATCGCTGGCGGTTCTGGACAACATGTTCAAAAGCTCGATCGATCCCGAGCGCGTGGCGGCGATGATCATCGAGCCGGTACAGGGCGAAGGCGGCTTCAACGTGGCGCAGCCGGAATTCCTGCAGGCGCTGCGCAAGATCTGTGACGACTATGGCATCATCCTGATTGCCGACGAGGTTCAGGCGGGGATTGCCCGGACCGGCAAACTCTTTGCTTTCGAACACGCGGGCGTGGCCGCCGACCTGGTGACCATGGCCAAGGGCCTGGCTGGCGGGTTCCCGCTCTCAGCCGTGACCGGTCGGGCCGAAATCGTCGATGCTGCCCCTGTGGGCGGCATCGGCGGCACCTATGCCGGTAACCCGCTGGCCGTTGCCGCGGCGAACGCCGTTTTCGACGTGATCGAGGAGGAAGACCTCTGCGCCAAGGCGACCGAGATCGGGGATGCGATCAAGGCACGCCTGACCGAAATGGCGGCGCGTCAGGGCAACGAAGCCATTGGCGATGTGCGTGGCCTTGGCGCCATGGTCGCCTTTGAGATGGTGACCGATCGCGCAACCAACAATCCGGATGCGGCCCTGACCCAGGCAATTGTTGCCGAGGCGGAAGCACGCGGGCTGATCATCCTGCCCTGCGGCACCCGCGGCAATGCTGTGCGCCTGCTGCCGCCACTGACCACGCCGATGGCGCAGGTCGAGGAAGCACTGGATATTCTTGAAGCCTCGATCGAGGCGGCCATCAACACGACCGCCCAGGCTGCGGAATAAGGAGAGACACCCATGGCAAAAGATCTAGCCCCGCAATCGCAACCTGGTTTGAGCGGGTTTTCCTGGGGGGATCCGTTCCTGCTGGAAGGCCAGTTGAGCGAAGAAGAGCGCATGGTGCGGGATGCGGCCAAGGCCTATTGTGACGAGAAGCTGATGAGCCGCGTCAC
>NZ_JANDJO010000002.1 GCF_024331145.1 Shimia sp. CNT1-13L.2
GCCGTAGGTGCCGACATAGACGCCGGGGTTGGCGACGGAGAGGCTGTCGCCGGCGTCCGGATCGCTGTCGTTGGTCAGGACGTTGCCGGTGGCTGCGACACCGTCATCGGTGGCGTTGTCGCTGTCGGCGGTGACCACGGGGGCGTCGTTCTGGCCGGTGATGTTGAGGGTGAGGGTTGTGGGCACGGTGGCTGTGCCGTCGGTGACCTGCACGGCGAAGACGTCGGTGTCGGAGAAGCCGTCGTCGATGCTCTCGTCTGTGACCGTGTAGCTGTAGCTGCCGTCAGCGTTGAGGGTGAGGGTGCCATAGGTGCCGACATAGACGCCGGGGTTGGCGACGGAGAGGCTGTCGCCGGCATCCGGATCGCTGTCGTTGGTCAGGACGTTGCCGGTTGCTGCGACACCATCGTCAGTGGCGCTGTCGCTGTCGGCGGTGACGATTGGCGGGGTGTTGCCGCCGCCGGGGCCGACGCCGGTTACGGTGATGGTGACGGTGGCCTGGTCGGTGTCGCCATTGGCGTCTTCGATTTCATAGGTGAAGCTGACCTGACGGGTTTCCCCGGCGGCGAGATCGTTGAAATCCCCCGCGGGATCAAAGCTGAAGCTGCCGTCAGGTGCGCCGACGGACCCCGCGTTGAAGACAAGGATGCCTTCTGCGGTGGTCGAGATCAGGCGGACTTCCTTGACGAGGTCGGGGGCTGTGTCGTTGTCGAGGACCGAGTAGAAGGTGGTCGCTACGGCGTCTTCCGTGATGGTTTCGGCATCGTCGTTTGCGATGGCCGGTGCGTCGGCGGGGTCGAGTTCCACGCCATCCACGAAGACCTTGAGGTTTTCGAAGGCCCGGACCTGGAGGTCGAAGGCGGTGAAGCTGAATTTGCGGTAGGTGGTCTCGCCGTTGGAACGGGTGTTGTCGGCCACGAATTGCAGGAAGGCCGCGATGTCGGCCTGAACGTCGGCGCGGAACCATTCTTCGGAGGTCAGGTCGAGGGTCAGGGTGTCGATGCCGCTTCCGCCGACATAGCGGTCACGGGCTCCGGCGTTTTCAGTGACGTTATGGAAGACTTCGTCATCTCCGCCGCCTGCGAAGAGGAAGTCGTTCCCGGCACCACCGTCGAGGTAGTCGTTGAAGCTGATCGCGGCGCCCGATCCGGTGCCTGATCCGCTGCCGCTTCCCGAACCCCGACGACACCGGCCGGACCCGCTGCCGCGCCCGCGGCCTGAACCCGAGCCGCGCCCACGATGTCCGCTGCCAGAGCCGGCGTGATGCCAGAGGCGATGCAGGGAGAGGCCACGTCCGGAGACGCTGTCGCCAAAGATGACGTCGTTGCCGTCGCCGCCGAGGATGGTGTCTTCGCCCGTGCCGCCAAACAGCCAGTCGTTGTCGGCACCGCCGTCGATGAAATCGTTGCCATTGCCACCAAGGATGAGGTCGCGTCCATTGCCGCCGAACAGCTGGTCATTGCCATTGCCGCCGTCGATCAGGTCGTTGCCGTCCATTCCGTTAAGTGTGTCATCGCCGTTTCGCCCCTTGATCCTGTCACCGCGTGACGTGCCGGTGTATTGATCCGCTGAATTCGAGCCCTTGAAACGTGCCATGACTTAATCCCTCCCGAAAGCAATTGCCCTGGAACTCGTTAACAAAGACGGTAATTTTCACTGGTATTGGACCGGTCAATTTCACGCCTTTCGGCCCCTTTGAGTCAAGTAAAGGGTCCGTGTCGGACCTATCGTCCGGATTCTGAACGCGATTTCAGGTGGTTATCTCTTGGATTTCCGTTGCGTAAAGGGAATCACCCGCGAAACCATCCCGAAAACCGGGAAACAGTTGCGCGCCAAGCCCGAAATTGTTGCCCCGAGCGAGACAGGGCGGGACGGGTGCGCCTCTATTTTCGCAGGCTGTTGGGAGAGGTGCCGTAGACATCGCGGAAGGCCTTGGACATGGCCGAGGTGCCCGAGAAACCGCAGGCAATGGCGATGTCGAGAAGGGACATGCGGGTTTCCACGATAAGGGAGCGGGCACGCTTCAGGCGGATGCGCTTGTAGGTCTTGGCTGGAGAGCTGTTGAGCTGGATCTTGAAGAGGCGTTCAAGCTGGCGGGCGGAGACGCCGATGGCACGGGTCAGTTCGCCGATCGAGAGGGGCTCTTCGATGGTGTCTTCCATCAGTTGCAGCGCCTTTTGCAGCGGGCCTTCGAGGAAGGTGTTGCCCTGCGCCTTGCCCTTGGGCTGGTCGCGGTAGAAGCTGCGGGCGCTGTCGACGATCAGCAGGCTGGCGAGTTCGGCGCGTTCCTGCGGATTGAGGAGTTCCGCGACAAGGTGGAAGATGGTTTCCATCGCGTATCCCCGCCCGGCGCTGGTGATGATGCCATTGCCGTATTCGGCGAGGTGGGTGGACAGGTTGGAGTAGTCTCCGATCTCGTTCAGGATCGGGATGTCGCGCCAGTGGGTCGTGGTGGGGTGCGAGACTTTCTTGTTGGATTTGATGTACTCGGTTGCGGCGTCCGAGAACAGCACGACGGGGTGCTGTTTCTGCTGCATGGCGCGTACGCGTTTGATCCAAGTGGTGCTAGAACAGTCGCGCCCGCCGAGAACAATCAGGCAGTCCCTCATGTAGTCGCCATCAAAGGCGGGCTCGGCCCGGACCATGAGGTTTCCGTTTGCGACTAGGCCCGGGGTGTCGGAGGAAAAGCTCCATTCGACTTTGAAACGGGTCTGAATGTCGTTCAGGACCTCGAGCACCGCAGTGGTGGAGGACAGTTCGAGCTGCGAGAACTGGGGCTGTACGAAAATCTCGACATTGAGGCAGGGGTGGGGTGCCGTGGGTTCGTTTCTGGACGAATCCGAGTTTGGTGGCGAGACGCGCTTCGCGAACTGTTCAAAGAAGGTCATGCAAGGGGATGTAGCAAGAAGTGCCGCCGGGTCCTAGGGGCAGCGCGCAAAAATCCGGCAACATCGGGGTGTTGGCGGTTAGTCAGGTAGGGCGGCGATCAGGGCCTTTGCCAGGGGCAGGGCGGAGTAGCCGAGTTTGGAGGGGGTCAGGCCAAGGCGCACGACGACCATGTCGTGCGAGGGGAAGATGCCGATGGATTGCCCGTCGTGTCCCAAGAGCCAGACCGCATCTTCGAACGGGGGGCGATCGCCGGGGGCTTCGCGCCAGAGGTGGCCCTTGGTGTAGAGGCCATCGGAGGCGGCAACCGGTTCGAACATCCAGTCCACGAAGCCTTCGGGCAGGAGTTGTGCGCCGTTCCAGTTGCCCCCTTGCAGCAGGAACTGGCCGTAGCGGGCCCAGTCGCGGGCGGTGGCGTACATGTAGCTTGAGCCGACGAAGGTGTCTTTTGCATCGGTTTCCATGACCGCCGATGTCATGCCGAGCGGGGCAAAGAGGGCGGTCTGCGGATAGGCGAGGCTGTTGTCGCCGACCCTGTCCTGCCAGACGCGGGACAACATGGTCGAGGTGCCGGACGAATAGTTGAAAGTGGTGTTGGGGGCGGCCTCGGCAGGGTTTTGGGCGGCAAAACCTGTCATGTCGTCGTGCAGATAAAGCATTCGGGTGACATCGGAGAGGTTGCCATAGCTTTCGTTCCACGCGAGGCCGCTGGCCATGGCGAGCATGTCGGCGACGGTGATGTCGGCGCGGCTGTCGCCTGCCCAGTTCGCATAGGTGGCGCTGGGTTTGTCGGTGAGGGCCATGTCGCCGGAGTGGACAAGGGTGCCGATCAGGCCCGCCGTGACGGTTTTGGTCATCGACCAGCCAAGCAGGGGTGAGGCGGCATCAAACCCTTCGGCGTAGGTCTCGCCAAGGATACGGCCGTTCTTGACCACGACAACGGCACGGTGGCCCGGACCAAGGAGGGCGGGATCGGCAAGGATGCTCGTGATTTCAGGGTGTTGCGAGGGGGGGACCTCGTTGCCTTCGGGCCAGGGGGCTTCTGGCAGAGGGGAGAGGGCGGGAAGGGTGGTTTCGCTCAGGTCGGCGCTGTGGATGTTGGTGCAGCCAAGGCCCGCGCGGTGTTGCGAGGTGGCCGGCGCGGCAAAGTGGAAGAGGCGGGTGTTGACGGTCTGGGCCTCCTGATCGACGTCGATCGAGACGTATTTCAGCAGGGGATGCCCGGGGGCCTGCACGTCGGCGGCCAGAACCTGATGCGGATCGCGGCCGGTGATGAAGGTGCTCGAGCAGACCATCTTGGCGGAGTAGTTGGTCACTACTTTCAACAGATCGGGAGGCGAGACCCGGAGGTAGATGGCGCCAGCCAAAACCCCCAATAGAAGCGTACCAGCCGCGATTTTCAGACTCTTCCGCAACATCGTTTTCCCCCCGAAGGCCGCAAAACGGCCCCTTTGCGTGTTCCTCTTGGGCAAAGCTTTTCACCAAGTGGCGCGAATCTCTAGGGTGACGTGGCGTTGGCCACTTGGGGCGGTTTGATGTGTTTGGGAAATGGCGACCCCGGAAGGACTCGAACCCTCAACCTGCCGATTAGAAGTCGGCTGCTCTATCCAGTTGAGCTACGGGGCCGCGACGGGCCTTGGGCCGGTCTTGGTGGTGACAGTTCATAGAGGCGAACGGGGATGATTTCAAAGCGATAATTTCGTTGTGGCAGACTTATCTGGCCAGCTGCCGGAATGGCGGGGGATGGTGCGGCTTGTCTTGGCTTTGGTCTCGTCATAGCGTGCGGGATGGATGTAAATGAGCAGACCAGATGACACAGACTGCCTGGCTTGGGTTTTCGATTGATCGCAACAGCGGCACGCCGGTGTTCGAACAGATCTGCGCGGCGATCCGGGACGGGGCCATTACAGGCGGGCTGGAGGCGGGGCGCAAGCTGCCTGCGACGCGGGTGTTTGCAACCGAGATCGGGGTGTCGCGGTCGACGGTGGTGACGGCTTACGAACAATTGGTGGCCGAAGGCTATCTCGAGGCGGTGCGCGGGTCGGGCTACCGGATTTGCGCGATGGGCGAGGTGGAGTTGTCGCGCAAGGTGGACCCGGTGCGCCCCGAGGCAGACCTTGCGCCGCGGGGATTTCCTTTGCCGTTCGAGGCAGGCCATCCCGATATGCAGCTTTTCCCCCATCGCCAGTGGGCCAAGGCGGTGGCGCGGGTGTGCCGTGTGGCACCGCAGTCGATGCTGGTTGGCGGGAGTCATCTTGGCAATCCTGACCTGCGCAAGGCGATTGCCGGACATGTGGCCGAGTGGCGGGGGATTGATGCCTCGCCCAACCAGGTGATTGTCACCGCCGGATCGACAGATGGGCTTGAGGTCTGCCTGCGGACCCTGATGGGGGCTGGGGGGACGGTGGCGCTGGAGAACCCCGGTTACATGCCCTTGCGCCGGTTTGTCGAGGCGCAGGGGATGCAGGCCGCGTACATGGGGATTGATGGCAGTGGCGCAGAGGTTCCCGGCGACGACTGCGGGGCGCGGTTGGCGATCCTGACGCCCTCGCACCAATATCCGCTGGGCGGTGCGATGTCACCCAACCGGCGGATGGAATTCATTCGCTGGGCCGAGCGGGGCGATGCCTGGCTGATCGAGGATGATTACGACAGTGAGTTCCGCTATGCGGGGCGGCCGATTCCGGCGTTGGCGGGGTTCGATCATCTGAATCGGACGATCTATGTGGGCAGCTTTTCCAAGATATTCTCGAACACCCTGCGACTGGGGTATCTTGTCCTGCCCGAGAGTTTGGTCACGCCGGTGGCGGATACCATCCGCAGGTTCGGGGCCAAGGCGAGTTTCATGCCGCAGCAGGCATTGGCGGAGTTCATCGACAAGGGTGAGTTCTATCGGCATTTGCGGCGGATGCGGCGGGTCTATGCAGAGCGGCGCAAGGTCCTTTTGGCGCGGCTGGCAGGGTGGCGGGACTTTGGATCTTGTGTTGATCATCTGGCCGGGATGCAGCTTGTGTTTCATCTGCGCGAGGGGATTGCGGATCGCGAGGTGGAAGCGCTGGCTGAAAGGAAAGGCGTTATCGCGCGGGCCCTGTCACGCTATGCGGTTGCGGGGCGGGGGTACAATGGCCTGATGCTTGGCTTCTGCGCTTACGGTGAAGACGAAATGGACAAGGCACTGGATGTGCTTGAAGACTGTCTGCATCAGGTGGCGGCTGGCTAGTCCTTCAGCCACTCTGGCGACTTGCCGATTTCGCGCAGCAGGAAATCCATGAAGACCCGGACCTTTGCCGAGAGCACGTTGGTTTTCGGGTAGACGAGCCAAAGCACCGACTGATCATCGACGTGATAGTCGGGCAGGACGCGGGTCAGGGTGCCGGATTTCAGCTCCCGGTGAACACTCCAGATCGAGTTGATGGAGATGCCCGCCCCGGCGATGGTGGCGTGTTTCTGGCTCAGGCCGTCGTCGAGCATCAATTGGCAGGATGCGGTGCGGGGATCGAACAGGCCGGTATCGCCCGCGGCATTCTTGAGCGGGCGGGTGGCGTTGCGGCGAAAGCTGATGAGGGTGTGTTCGGACAGGTCAGCCGGGGTTTGAGGAATGCCCTTTTCGGCAAGGTAGGACGGGGCGGCACAGAGGATGCGCATGTCATCGGCCAGCTTGCGCCCCTTGAGGCTGGTGTCTTCCAGCGCGCCGCTGCGCAGGGCGAGATCAAAGCTGCCTTCGATGAGGTCGAACTGGGTGTCGGACAGGCGCAGGTCGAGTTTGACGCCGGGATGCTGGCGCAGAAATTCCGGCAGGCGGGGGGCGATGTATTGCTGGGCGAAGGTGCTTGAGGCGGTGAAACGCAGGGTGCCGGTGGCGGTGCCGCTGCCAAGGCCAAGCGCGGCGCGACCGGCGTCTTCCTGCGCCAGCATTTCGCGCGCATAGGGCAGGAACTCGGCCCCTTCGAGCGACAGGGACACCTTGCGGGTGGAGCGATGCAGGAGGTCGGCCCCGAGGGATTTTTCCAGTTTGGCCAGACGCGCGCTGGCAACGGCGGGAACCATGCCCAACTCGCGCCCCGCTGCGCTGATGTTCAGCTTTTCGGCGGCCAGAACGAAGAGGCGGACGCTTTCGGTGTCCATGTCATTATATCCATTTTGCGAATTATGAAGTTGAAAATCTCCGGTTTATTTGGGTGGGGCAAGGGGTATTTTCAGGAAATCATGCAAAGCGCCGGAAAATGGAGCGCCTCGGTGGCGTGTTGTTCAATGCTGGTCGTGGCCCCTGCAACAGATGACCGGATGTTGGGCCATGCGTCGCATTCGAAGGCGCGGACGGAAGGATTTGGGAGAAAGACCGATGCAGAAGACGATTTTGGTCACCGGGGCGACGGATGGCATTGGGCTGGAGACGGCCAAGGCGCTGGTCACGCTTGGGAATCGGGTTCTGGTGCATGGCCGTAGCGCGGAAAAGGTGGCGCGGGTGTCCGAGATGCTGGGTGGGGCGCCGGGCTATGTGGCGGACCTCTCCGATCTCGGGGCCGTGGCGCGGCTGGCGGAAGAGGTGCTGGCGCAGCAAGACAGGCTGGATGTGGTGATCAACAACGCGGGCGTGTTCAAGACCTCTGAGGCGCGGACCAAGGACGGGCTGGATGTGCGGTTTGTCGTGAACACCCTCGCGCCTTACCTGCTGACGCAGAGGTTGCTGTCTGTTCTGGGGAAGGCGGGACGGGTGGTGAACCTGTCCTCGGCGGCACAGGCCCCGGTGGATCTGCGCGGGCTGCGGGGCGAGACGCCGCTTGCGGATATGGAGGCTTATGCGCAGAGCAAGCTGGCGATCACCATGTGGACGCAGGCGATGGCCGAGAAACATCCCGACGGGCCGGTTGTGGTTGCGGTGAACCCCGGTTCGCTTCTGGCCTCGAAGATGGTGAAAGACGGGTTCGGCGTGGCCGGAAACGACCTTGGGATCGGGGTGGATATTCTTGTGCGGGCCGCGACGGCGGCGGAGTTTGCCGACAGGAGCGGGGCCTATTTCGACAATGACAGCGGCAGGTTTGCCCTGCCGCAGGCAGATGCGCAGGATGCCGGCAAAGTCGCGGCGGTGGTCGCGGTGATCGAGGAACTGGTGGCGCGGGGCTAGGGATGCCCCACGTTTCACTGCGCCTTTGGGTGGGTGCGGTTGTAGACTTCCATCAACTGAGTGGTGTTGACGGCCGTATAGTTCTGGGTGGTGGCCAGCTTGGCATGGCCCAGAAGTTCCTGAATGGACCGCAGATCGCCGCCCGCCTCAAGCAGGTGGGTGGCAAAGCTGTGGCGCATGGCGTGGGGTGTCGCGGTGGAGGGCAGGCCCAACTGCATCCGGGTCTGTTGCATCACCTTGGCGACCTGCCTGCGGGACAGCGCCCTGCCGCGTACGCCGCGAAACAGCGGGCCATCCTCTGGCAGGGGATAGGGGCAGAGCGAGATATAGCGATCCACCGCCGTGCGGGCGGCGTCGATCACCGGTACAATCCGTTCCTTGCCGCCCTTGCCGAGGATGCGCAGAACGGGAGAGAGCGGCGCGTCTGATCCGATCAGGCCGAGGGCCTCGGATATCCGCAGGCCGCAGCCGTAGAGTAGGGTGATCACGGCCACGTCGCGCGCGCCGACCCAAGGCTCGGTGGATTGCAGGTCGACCGTGTCGATCACCGCCGCAGCGGCATCGGGGGCGAGCGGGCGGGGCAGTTTCTTTTCGAACTTCGGGCTGCGCATTGACAGGAGCGGGGTGGCGTCAAAGCCCTCGCGTTCGGAGAACCAGCGATAGAAGCTTTTCACCGCCGAGAGCTTGCGGGCGAGCGAGCGGGCGCTGACGCCGGAGCGGCGGGTTTGCGCCATCCATGCGCGCATGTCGGGGACGGAGACACGTTGCAGCGGGGCGAGGCCCTGGGCTTCGCCCTTGTGCAGGGTCAGGAAGGTGAGGAACTCGGCCACATCGTTGCGATAGGCGCTGAGGGTGTTTTCCGAGATGCCATCAAGGGCCGAGCGCAGGGTGAGCCACTCGGCCAGAACGTCGCGTGCCGCCGGTGAGATCACGACAGCCAGCGGCGCATGGTGCGCTCAAAGACACCGGCGAAGAAGGCAAGGAGATCGGTGCCCTGCTGCGGGGTGAACTGGTGCGGGTCTTCCGCGCCCATGACCAGAAGGCCCGGCAGGCGGCCTTCGCCGAAATCCAGTTTCAGGCAGGCTTCGGAGCGGACCCAGTCGGCGGCTTCGCCATAGATCGCGGTGGGGCCGGAGTGGACCTGGCGCAGGGTGACCTGGCGCAGGGGCACGTTGCGGCCACCGTTGATGTAGTCTTCGATGAAGCCGGGTTCGGCGACCGAGAGCACATCGCCCATGCGGCGGATCGCGGGGTCATCTTCGCCGGACTGTTCGGATTCCAGCACCAGGCGCATGGCATCGACGCGCAGGATGTCGGCGACATCGCCACCGAGATCGGTGAGGAAGGTCTCGAAGCTGACCGGATCGAGCATGCGCAGGATGGCGCGGTGGACCTGATTGGTGCCGGCAAGGTTTTCGTAAGCTGCGGCGATCACGCTGCGGTGGGTGTCTTCCAGCCGGTCGAGCCGCGCCTCGAGGCGTTCCATGGCGATGCCGCGCAGGTCGACGATATTGCCACCCATGGATTTCTCGTTGGCGGCGATCAGGGCCTTCATCAGATCCTGGTCTTCCAGAATCACGTCGGGCTGCGAGATGATCTTTTCTCGCAGGGAATCTTCGATCTTGGCGGTGCTGCTCATGCGTGCCTCTTGTTGTTTGTGGCGACTTTAACAGAGGCGGCGGGGGAATGCCCCCTTTTTTTGGTTAAGCGTCGAGAGAGAAGGGGCGCTGCCCCTCTGGCCCCGAACCCTGTCCGGGGCCATTCACCCCGGGGTATTTGGGCCAAGAAGAAAGGGGGCCGTGGTGGCCCCCTTCGGATCTGGTCTCGATGTGGTGAAGATCAGAGGATCTTGATGCCCGCGGCCTTGATGTCGGCGAGGAAGGCGTCGAGGCCCTTGTCGGTCAGCGGGTGGTTGACCATCGACTTGATCACGCCCGGAGGGGCGGTCATGACGTCGGCACCGCAGAGCGCGCTTTGGGTGACGTGGTTCACGGTGCGGATCGAGGCGGCGAGGATCTGGGTGTCGAAGCCGTAGTTGTCATAGATCGTGCGGATGTCGGCGATCAGGTCCATACCGTCGAGGTTGATGTCATCGAGGCGGCCGATGAAGGGCGAGATGAAGGTTGCGCCCGCCTTGGCGGCCAGCAGTGCCTGGTTGGCCGAGAAGCACAGGGTGACGTTGACCATGTGGCCATCATCGCTCAGTGCCTTGCAGGCCTTGAGACCGTCCCAGGTGAGCGGCACCTTGACGGCGATGTTCTCGGCGATCTCGACCAGCTTGCGGCCTTCGGCGATCATTTCGTCGGCGTCGGTCGCGGTGACTTCGGCGGAAACGGGGCCGTCGACAAGGTCACAGATTTCCTTGGTGACTTCGATGATGTCACGGCCGGATTTCTTGATCAGCGAGGGGTTGGTGGTCACACCGTCGACCATGCCGAGGTCATTGAGTTCGGCAATGGCGTCGATTTCGGCGGTATCAACGAAGAATTTCATCGGGCAGCGTCCTTTGATGGGTTGGCCTATCTGTCGCTTGCCTTTAGCGCATAGTTTGAGATGCTGGAACCCCCGATGGATTTCGGGAGCGGGAAAGCGTGGCGACAGGGGCAGGTGTGAGCGAGCCGGATTTCTTTGACGAAGGGGCCTTGGTGGCGGTGTTGACGACGCAGCCGCTGGATCGGCTGTTGGACTACAAGGCACCGGAGGGGGGCTGTTTTCGCGGTGCTTTTGTCGAGGTGCCGCTGGGGCCGCGCAAGGTGATTGGCGTGGTCTGGGGGCGCGGGCGTGGCGGGTTCGACCTGTCGAAGGCGCGGTCGGTGAGCCGGGTTCTGGATGTCGCCGCGATGCGCGACGAATTGCGGTTTTTCCTTGAGAAGGCAGCGGATTACACCCTGACGCCGCTGCATGCGATGCTGCGGCTTGCGACGCGGGCGCCGGGGCTGTCCGATCCGCCGTCGATGCGCAAGGTTTACCGGCTGGGCGAGGGGGAGCCGGACCGGCAGACCGATGCCCGCCGCCGGGTGATCGAGGTGCTGACCGACTATGGCGGCTTGGCCTTCACGCTCAAGGAGGTGAGCGAGATGGCGGGTGTGACCACCACGGTGGTCAAGGGATTGGTGAAACAGGGGGTGGTGCGCGAGGAAGATACGCCGCGCGACCTGCCGTTTGTGCGGCTTGATCCGGAATGGGGCGGTAAGGCGTTGACCGAGGATCAGGCGGCGGGCGCCGAGGCGTTGCGGGCCGGGGTGCGGTCGGGGGCCTATGGCACGACCTTGCTGCGCGGGGTGACGGGATCGGGCAAGACCGAAGTCTACCTTGAGGCGGTCGCGGAATGTCTGCGGCAGGGGCGGCAGGCGCTTGTTTTGTTGCCGGAAATCGCGCTGACGGCGGAATTCCTGACACGTGTCGAGGCGCGGTTCGGGGCGAAGCCTGCGGAGTGGCATTCCGGGGTGACGATGACCGAGCGGCGGCGCATCTGGAAGATGGTAGGTCAGGGCGGGGCGCAATTGGTGATCGGGGCGCGGTCGGCGCTGTTCCTGCCCTATCAGAACCTCGGTCTGATCGTGGTCGATGAGGAGCATGACACCTCGTACAAGCAGGAAGACGGGGTGCTTTACAACGCGCGGGACATGGCGGTGTTGCGGGCCTCGGTCTGTTCGGCGCGGGTGGTGCTGGCGTCGGCGACGCCGTCGTTGGAAAGCTGGTCGAATGCTGAGGCGGGGAAGTACGAAAAGCTTGAGCTGACCTCGCGCTATGGCGAGTCGGTTTTGCCGGAGATGCGGGCGATCGACATGCGCGCAGAAGATCTGCCCAGCAGCCGGTGGATTTCCCCGAGCCTGCAAAGGGCGGTGAATGCGCGGATCGAAAAAGGCGAGCAATCCCTGTTGTTTATCAACCGGCGCGGCTATGCGCCGGTGACGATTTGCCGAGCGTGTGGGCACCAGATTGGCTGTGACCATTGCGATGCGCGGATGGTGGAGCACCGGTTTCTGAAGCGGTTGGTTTGTCACCAGTGTGGCGAGACGAAACCGATGCCGGAGGCCTGCCCGTCGTGCCATGAAGAGGGCAAGCTGGCGCCGGTGGGGCCGGGGGTTGAGCGGCTGGCGGAAGAGGCGGCGACCCTTTGGCCAGAGGCGCGGCTGGCGGTGTTGTCGTCGGACCTGTTCGGGTCGGCGCGGGCGCTGAAGGAAGGCATCAACCAGATCGCCGAGGGGGGCGCGGATATCATCATCGGCACGCAGCTTGTGGCCAAGGGGCACAACTTTCCGCTGCTGACGCTGGTGGGGGTGATTGATGCCGACCTAGGCTTGCAGGGATCGGACCTGCGGGCGGCGGAGCGGACGTTTCAGCTGATGCGGCAGGTCGCGGGGCGGGCCGGGCGGTCGGAGCGTAAGGGGTTGGCTTTGTTGCAAACTTTCCAGCCGGAGCATCCGGTGATCCGATCGATCCTTGCAGGCGACGAGGTTGGGTTCTGGACGGCAGAGGCCGATGAGCGGCGTCATGCCGGGGTGCCGCCGTTTGGGCGGATGGCGGGGATCATCCTGTCGTCGGAAGACGTTCAGCAGGTGTTTGATCTTGGCAATGCGCTGGCGCGTCAGGACGGGCCGTTGCAGGCGATTGGCGCACAGGTCTTTGGCCCCGCGCCCGCCCCGATTGCGCGGGTTCGGGGGCGGCATCGGGTGCGGCTTTTGGTGAAGGCCGAGAAGGGCGCGCCCTTGCAGGCGGCGCTGGCGAAATGGGTGGGGCAGTTCAAGCTCAAGGGTGATCTGCGGCTTGCGGTGGATATTGATCCGCAGAGTTTCTATTAGGCCTGAAAATCCACGTCGGTATTGCGTCGGTATTACGGCTGTATCGCGGAGGTGCAGAAATGCGAAAACCGCCCCGATCAGGGCGGTTTTGCAGGGGGGGTCGTGTGCGCGTGGTCAGGCGGCGGCGGCTTTCATGCCGCGCTGATCGACGAGAAGGTCGGTGGCCATCGCGCCGATCCACATGGCAAAGAGGGCGGCCCATGCGGTGCCAGCGAAGATCGAGCCGCCGGTGACGCCCGCGCCGATGGCGCAGCCGCCGGCTAGCATGGCCCCGAAGCCCATGAGAACCGCCCCCAGCATGGCGCGGCGCATGTTGCTTTCGTTTTCGAAGCCCTGGAACTTGAACTCGCGGGCAATGACCGAGGCGAGGAAAGAGCCGATGACCACGCCCGGCACGAGGCCGATGTCGAATTCGAGGACGGAATTGCGATCGAGGAAGAACATCAGGGTGTGCGCCGAGGGGCCGGAGAAGGTGGCGCTTTCGATCTGGACGGGTTCGAAGGCGACCTGGCTGAGGCCATAGGTCAGCACCCAACCCACGGCCACGGCAAAGCCGACGCCGGAGGCAAAGATCAGGCGGCTGGCGCCGATGCGGTTCTTGCGGGCGATCAGCAGGGCAAGGCCGGCCATGCAGGTGCCGAAGGCGAGGCCTGCGAGGTCGGGCAGGCCAAGGGCTGCGATCAGGTCGAGATTGCGGCCACCGTCGGTGACCCAGAGGCTCGCGATCTTGTCGCGCCATCCGGAGAGAACGCCGGACAGGCTCATCTGGGCGACCACGGCGAAGATCAGGCCGGAGACGACCGAGCGCAGGTTGCCGTTGGCGGCCAGAACCAGCAGGCGGCCGGAACAGCCGCGGGCCAGCACCATGCCGATACCGAAGAGAAGGCCGCCGATGATGGCCCCGGACCAGGAGCCGGGTACGGCCATCATGCGGGCGTCGGCGCTGTGCATCAGGCCAAGCGCCTGTGCGCCCTGAACCCAGACAATTGCGGTGGAAATGGTCAGCAACCAGACGGCAACCTTGTCGCCCAACTCGCCCCGTGCAAACTCCACGGTGGCGGCGCGCAGGCAGAATCTGGAGCGTTGCGCCGCAACGCCGAAGATGATGCCGGTGATCAGGCCAAGGACCGCCGCAGTGGGGGCTTCGCCGATTTGTTCCACGAGGGTGAGGATGTCCATGCCGACCCTTTCACTTATCTGAATGCGTGGATGTATGCTTGGAATGGCATGTTTCTCCTTGATTCAGATCAGGGCAGGGCCATTTCCGACGTCAGAATGGCGTGAAACCGCTCGCCTTTCCGGTCTGAAAGGCGTAGTCGCAAAGCATGTTAAGCAAAATCACCCTTGATGATGCGCAGCAGTTGCCGCTGTGGCGTCAGCCCGTTGCCCTGTTGTTCGTGACCGCCCTTGCAATGCCGATCGCGTTTTACGCGTGGTATGCGCTGCTCAATAACTTCGTGATCGAGGTGGCGGATTTTGACGGGCGCGACATTGGTCTGTTGCATGCGATCCGCGAGATTCCGGGGTTTCTGGCGGTTGGGGTGATTGCCATCATCCTGTTCGTGCGCGAGCAGGTTCTGGGCATGGTGTCGCTGGCGCTCTTGGGGGTGGCGACGGCCTTTACCGCGTGGTTCCCGAGCCTTGGCGGCATTTTGATGCTGACCTTTCTGAGTTCAGTTGGCTTCCACTACTACGAGACAGTCAACCAGTCGGTGCAGTTGCAGTGGCTTTCGAAGGAGAAGGCGCCGCAGACTTTGGGCTGGCTGTTGGCGGCGGGCTCGGCGAGCACGCTGGTGGTATTCGTGTTGATCGTGCTGATGTGGGACACGCTGAACCTGACGTATAACGTTGTGTTCATGACGGCGGGGATGACCACGGCGGCCATCGCGCTGTTCTGTTTGCTGGCTTATCCGCAGTTTGAATCGCGCACGCCGCAGGCCAAGAAGATGGTGCTGCGCAAACGCTATTGGCTGTATTACGCGTTGCAGTTCATGTCGGGGGCGCGGCGGCAGATCTTCATGATCTTCGCAGGCTTCATGATGGTCGAGAAGTTCGGCTTCGAGGTGCATGAGCTGACGGGGCTCTACCTGATCAACCTCGTGATCAACATGATCGCGGCGCCTTTGCTGGGCAAGGCGGTGGCGCGGTTCGGGGAGCGGGCGACGCTGATTTTCGAATACGCGGGCCTTGTGATCGTGTTCCTTGCCTATGGCGGGGTCTACTGGTTCGGCTGGGGTGTGCTGGTGGCGGCGGTGCTTTATGTGATCGACCACATCCTGTTTGGCCTCGCGCTGGCGCTGAAGACCTATTTCCAGAAGATTGCCGATCCGCAGGACATCGCGCCGACGGCGGCGGTGGCCTTTACGATCAACCATATCGCGGCGGTGGCCTTGCCGGTGCCCCTCGGCCTGTTGTGGGTGTTGTCGCCGGCGGCGGTGTTTATCCTGGCGGCGGGGATGGCGATGGTGTCGCTTGGCCTGTCGCTCCTGGTGCCGCGCCATCCGGAAAAGGGCAATGAAACGCGGCTGAGCCGCTATGTTGCGGCGGCGGCCGAATAGAGATGGCGGCGCGGGGGAGATTTCTGGACGGGCCGACGATGGGGCATGTGATCCGCATGACCATGACCGGGGCTGCGGGGATCACCTTTGTCTTTCTTGTCGACCTTGTGAACCTGTTCTGGATTTCGCAACTGGGTGATCCCAAGCTGGTGGCGGCTATTGGATATGCCTTTGCGGTACAGTTCTTTTCGGTGAGCACCGGCATCGGCCTGATGATCGCGGCGACCGTGATGGTGTCGAAGCGGATCGGCATGGGGCAGCGGGAACGGGCGCGGCGCGAGGCGACCAGTTCGATGATGATCACCGTGGCGTTCCAGTCGCTCGTGGCGGCGCTGATCGTGTGGTTCCGGCATGACCTTCTGGCGCTGGTCGGGGCCGAGGGTGAGACGGCGGCATTGGCGGCGCGATACCTGCTGTGGACGGTGCCTTCGCTTGCGATCATGGCGGTGGGCCTTGTTGGGTCTGCGGTGCTTCGGGCCGAGGGGGATGGCAAGCGGGCGATGTTCGTGACGCTGACGTCTGGGTCGGTGTCATTCGTGCTGGACCCGCTGTTGATTTTCTACTGGGGTCTTGGGCTGGACGGCGCGGCGATTGTTCTGGTGATCTCGCGGATCATTCTGGCGGGCAATGCGCTGCGGTTTGCGACGGTGACCCACGACCTGCTGGCCTGGCCGCGCTGGCGGACGATCAAGCGGGTGTTCCTGCCCTATTTCGCGATTGCCCTCCCAGCGATCCTGACGCAGATTTCGACGCCCTTTGGCAACTATCTCCTGACCGGTGTTGTCGCGAGTTTCGGGGATGACGCGGTGGCTGCATGGGCGGTGGTGAACCGTCTGACGGTGGTGGCCTTTGGCGGTATCTTCTCACTGTCTGGGGCGATTGGCGGGATCTACGGGCAGAACTTTGGTGCCAAGCAATACGACCGGCTGCGGTCGACCTTTCGGGATTCCCTGATCTTCTGTGCCTGCTATACGCTGGTGGCGTGGTTCCTGTTGTCGGTCTCGGCAGGGTTCATGATTGATGTCTTTGGCCTGAAGGGCGAGGGCGCGGCGGTTTACAGGGCCTTTGCCTATGTCGGGTCGGGGGCGTTTGTGCTGGTGGGGGCGCTGTTCGTGTCGAACGCCACGTTCAACAGCCTTGGCAAGCCGGCCCGGTCGACGCTGGCGAACTGGACGCGCGATGGCATCCTGATGTTGCCAGCGGCCTGGGTCGGGGCGGCGTGGCTGGCGGCGCCGGGCGTTGTCTATGCGCAGGCGGTGGCCGGGGGTGTTGTTGGGGTGCTTGCGGCATTGTGGAGCTGGCATTTCCTGAAAGGCTTTGGTTCGAAAGCTTGACGGCGCCGCCGCATCGGCCTAGGGGCGAGGGATATCCACAAGGAGCCCCGAGACATGCCCACTTTCACCGCACTGACCACCCTTGTCGGCAAGGACCAAGCAGAGCAGCTTGGCGAAGCGATGGAACGCCTTAATCCGGAACCGACCGGCGTGGGCGTGTTCGAGATCGAGGACGGGTCTGGCCTGTGGGAGATCGGCGGCTATTTCACCGAGGCCCCGGATGAGGCCGGGCTGGCGGTTCTGGCGGCGGCCTTCGGGGCGAAACCCTTCGTGGTGTCGGAACTGCCGGAAACGGATTGGGTGGCCAAGGTCAAACGCGAGCTGGCACCGGTCGAGGCGGGGCGCTTTTTTGTTTATGGCAGCCACGACGCCGACAAGGTGCCCGCAGGTAGCGAGCCGCTGTTGATCGAGGCGGCGATGGCCTTTGGCACCGGCCACCATGGCACGACGCTGGGCTGTCTGAAGGGGCTGGACCGGCTGGCGAACGAAGGGTTCGTGGGCAAGAACGTGGCCGACATCGGCTGTGGCACGGCGGTTCTGGCGATGGGCGCGGCACGGATCTGGCCGAACCCGGTTCTGGCCAGCGACATTGACGAGGTGGCCGTGGATGTGGCCGAGGCGAATGTTGCGGCGAACGGGCTTGAGGGCAAGGTGATCTGTCTTGAGGCGGCGGGCTTTGGCCATCCGGACCTTGCGGCGAAAGCGCCTTATGACCTCGTGTTCGCCAATATCCTGAAGGCACCGCTGGTCGATCTGGCGCCGGACATGGGCGGCAATATCGCGGCCGGGGGCCATGCGATCCTGTCGGGTATCCTGAATGAACAGGCCGATGAGGTCGTGGCGGCCTATGACGCGGCAGGCTTTGATGTTCACACCCGCGAAGAGATCGGGGAATGGACCACGCTGACGCTGACACGCCGGTAAGGCGGGCTTCGAATCGGATGGGATGAGGCGGCTTCGGCCGCCTTTTTCGTGCCCGATTGGTTAATGGATGTTGCGCGTTTGGAGACAATGTTTCAGGGTGGCGGCAGGCTGTTTCCAGATCGGATTCAAGATTTCCCCGAATTGCCCAATTTGGCCCTTTTTTGCCTTATTTCGAAGGGCTTGCCTTATTTTCGCCACAATTCGAGACGAATTTAGCCTTGTTTGGTGGGGGCCGAACTCGATGAAGGCTGCCATGAGCGATTCCTACGAAGAATTCCGTGATCGCGTTGCCCGCATCTATGACGCGAAGGGCAACAAGAAACCCATGCGAGCATCGCGCTCGCAGATCTCTGTAGATCATGACGGATACGTTGTGATCCGGAGTGCGCGACGGGGACCACAGGTTCCCTGGACGGGGATCTTGATGCTGGCTGTTGCGTTCTTTGGTGTCAAAGGGGCGGTGATGTCGCGCCTTGGCCCCGACTTCTACGGCGCACAGGCGCAGCGGCTCGAACCGGCTTCGGTTCTTGAGCAGGTAGGTGCCTGGACCATGCGCCCCGATCCGGTGTCCCGCTGGGTCGCCGCACAGATTAACTCTTTAAGCTGATCCCTCCAAGTCAGCAGGAAAACGGCTCCGGTCTCTCTCCCGGAGCCGTTTTTGATTCAGGGTCTGGCCAGGCGGATGGGGTAGTGCGCGCGGATGTCGGCGTCGATGTCCGGGGCGATGTGGGGTGGCGGTGGTGCGGCAAGCAGTTCGCGGGTGCGCGCGCGGGCGCGTTCGAGAAGGTCCTTGTCTTCGGCGGCGGCCCATTCCTGCGGGGTGCGGCGGTCGGCGAGCGCGGGGTAGTAGTAGTCGGATTGCATCCGGTTCAGAGTTTGCTGGTGGCCAAGAAAATGACCGGGACCGCCGACACAGACATCGCGGATGGTTTCGAGCGCCAGGGTGCGTTCGTTGACCTCGAACCCCCTGGTGGCGCGCATGATCGAGCCGATCATGTCATTGTCGAGAACGAAGCTTTCGAAGGAACAGCCGAGAAGTGAGCCGTACATGCCGGCGGCCTCGTAGACGAGGTTGGCTCCGGCGAGGGCAGACAGCAGTTCGGTGTAGCCTTTCTCGTAGCCGGCCTGGAAGTCGGGCAATTTGCTGTCGGTCATGCCGGCGCTGACCGCGCAGGGGATATCGTAGAACCGGGCCATCTGGGCGCAGGCGGCCATCAGCAGACCCTGTTCCGCGCTGCCGCCGGACATGGCGCCTGTGCGCAGGTCCGAAACGAAGGGCAGGGCACCGAAGGTTGCGGGGTGGCCGGGATTCAGCAGGTTCACGTAGACGAGGCCTGCCAACACCTCGGCGGTTTGCTGGGCAACGGCGCCGGCAAGCGGCGCGGGGCTGGTGGCACCGGCCTGACCGGCGGATACGAGTTTCAGGGGAATGCCGTGGCGGGCAGCGCATTCGATGACCCCGAGGGCTTCTTCGGCGAAGGTGAGCGGAGGGACGATGAAACAGGTCGAGACACAGATCGGGGGGCGTGCGCGCAGGGCCTCGGCCCCACCCATCAGAATCCGCAGCATGCCGACGGTTTCTTCCATGACTTCGGGGGAGCCGAAGGAGGTGCCGGTGGGTTTGGCTGTGCCGGCGAGGCAGGCATAGGCGGTGTTGATGTCCATCTCGCGTGGGTCGGTGATGTCGCGGGCGACCACGGTGCGCTGGAACATGTGCAGGTTGGGCAGGGCATTGGCGAGGCGGGCCATGTCGTAGAGATCACGCAGAGTGGAATCGCGGATTTCGCTGGTTTCACTGTCGACGATATGTACCGCCGCACCTGAAGTGCCGAAATGGATGCGGCTGCCGGACGGGTCGATGTCGTGTTGAGCCTGCTGACCGTAGAGCTTGAAGCCACGGCCCGCGATCTTGAGCACCGCGCGCACCATTGGTTCGGGCATGAGGAGGCGGCCATCCTCGGTGAGGCTGCCACCCGCGGCACAGATCGTGTCTATGCAGGTCTGGGTTGCCCCCTTTAGACCGATTTCTTCGAGGATGCGCATCGCTGTGTCGTCGATCATGGCGAGTTCAGCATCGGTCAGGGCCTTGTACTGCCCTCCCGATATACCGGGCCAGATGGCCTCGGTCGGCCCGGTTCCTGCGCCATCGGCCCGTTCGAGCCTGCGGGCGGCGCGCCCGCCGCTGCGTCGTGTCGTGCTCATAGGGTGATCTCCGTGAAAAAGTCCTGAATGTCGGAGGCCACTTGCCAGTCGAGAAGCCGGGTGAAGGTGGCTGAGGTATGGCCGGTGACGGCTTGGAATTTGGCCGCGAGATGGTGGGTGGTCATCGGGTTCTGAGGTGCGCCCAGAGGGTAAGCGCAGGAGGCGCTGAGCTGTTCGCCGGATGCGAGGGTGACGGTGAGCGTGTCGGGCTGGTTCGGGTCATAGTTGAGAGCCAGGTTGCGGGCCGGTTCCGGGCATACGGTGGTGCAGGCGACGAGGCGTGCAACCTGCGGGTCCTGCCAAAACCCTGCTGCGCTGTCGTCGAGGGTGAGATTGCCCGTGGTCAGGGCCTGCGCGATGCAGGCGGGAGCGGAGAACAGGGCCTCGTTGCGGTTGGTCGGGGTGTGGAACGGCAGGATCGCGTGGTGAAAATCCGGCATCTTGGCGTGGATGGCGGTCACAGTGTCTAGGCGGTTTTGCAGGGTATCGCGAAGCGTGAGCGCGGCTGTCATTAGGCGATGGGTGTAGCCGCAGGAAGGCCAGGGTTTCAGAACGAGGCCGTATTCCTGCAAGGCCCAGGGAGAGCCGAGGCGGGAGGCCATGTGCCGGAAGCGGTCTTGCTCGCGGGGGGCCATCAGGCCGCTAAAGCCTTTGGGATGGTCGATCACATTGGGTTGGCCTGTCATGCCGCTGGCGGCAAAAAGGGCGGCTTCGAGACCTGCACGCGCGGCGAACCCGGCTTGCAGTGGTTTGGCGTTAGAGCCGAACTGAAGCGTATAGCCGGTGGCCTGCGAGGTGGCGATGGAGATCGCGTGAGTGGTGGCGGTTTCATCAAGGCCAAGGAGGCGCGCGCAGGCTCCGGCGGCCCCGATCGCGCCGAGTGTGGCGGTTGAGTGAAAGCCGCGCGCGTAGTGGCCAAGGGTGAGGGCTTCTCCCAGGCGCATGATGATCTCGCAGCCGACGGCGTAGGCGGCAAGGAGGTCCCGGCCCGTGCAGGAATGCAGGTGGGCAGCGGCAAGCAGCGCCGGTAGGAGCACGACTGTGGGGTGGGTGTTGCCCGGTTCCTCCCAATCGTCGAGATCCCAGGCGTGGCCCGCCACGGCGTTGGCCAGGGCCGCATGGGGCGCAGTCAGAGTGATGGGGATGCCGAAGAGCGGAGCGCTGCCTTGCCCCAGCCGGGCGAGGGCGGTCTGGGCGCGCTGGGCAACGTCGCTTTTGGCCCCGGCCAGGATACATCCGAAACAATCGGCCACAGCGGGTGCCGCGATGGCGGCCAAATCGGGTGTGGGCTGGGCCTTGATGGCAAAGCGGGCGAGCGCGCGGGCGGTGTTCATTTCACATCCTTTCGGGGCCGGTCAGGCAAAGGGATCGGGTTGATGCGGATCGGTTGAAAGCCAGACAGACTTTGTCTGCATGAAACAGCGCATGCCTTCCCAGCCGTTCTCGCGGCCATAGCCCGACTGTTTGTATCCGCCGACCGGAGACTGGGTGGCGGCGTTGAAATAGTTGTTGATGTAAACGGTGCCGGCCTCGATCCGGTCGGCCATGCGCATGGCTTTTGTAACGTCGCGGGTCCAGATGCCGGCGGCGAGGCCGAAAACGGTATCGTTGGCAATGCGCAGGACTTCGTCTTCGTCGGCCCAGGACTCGGTTGAGACGACAGGGCCAAAGATTTCGGTCTGGGCGAGATCCGAGCCGTTGGGGACATCGGCAAAGATGGTGGGGCCGATGTAGTAGCCCCTTTCGCGGCAGGCGGCGCGGCCGTCGAGAAGCAGCCTGTGGCCGGCCTTTTCGGCGGCGGTGATGTGGCGCAAGACGCTTTCGTAATGCGGTCGGTTGGCCATCGGTCCAATCTGGGTGGCGGGGTCATCCGGGGCGCCGACGCGCGCCTTTTTCACGGTGTCGACCAGACGGTTGGTGAAATCTTCGATCACATCGCGATGCACCAGAAGGCGTGTGCCGGAGATGCAGGATTGGCCGCCGGGTGGGAAAATGCCTGCAGCGATGCCGTTGACGGCAAGATCAAGATCGGCATCTGGGAGGACGATCTGGGGCGACTTGCCGCCCAGTTCCATGACAATGGGTTTGACCTGTCGGGCGGCGATGGCGGCGGCAGCCTTGCCGCCTGCGGTGCCGCCGGTGAACGAAGCCATGCGCACATCCGGGTGATCTATCAGCGGCTCGCCCGTGGTCGCCCCGAAGCCGGTGACAACGTTGAGGACACCGGGGGGAAGATCGGCTTCGAGAAGTACGTCCATCAGTTCCAGGGTGGAGCAGGAAGACTGTTCGGAGGGTTTCAGGACCACGGTGTTGCCCGCGGCGAGGCAGGGGGCAAGTTTCCAGATCAGCGTGCCGAGTGGCGAGTTCCAAGGCAGGATTTGCGCGACCACGCCGAAGGGTTCCCATTTCATGTAGTTGTGCATGTTGGGTGCTTCGGCGGGGATCACGCGGCCTTCGAACTTGTCACACATGCCCGCGTAGTAGTGCCAGCTGTCGACCTGCCACTGGTCCTGTTTGAGGCCGGGTGTGATCATATGGGGCAGCTTGCCGTTGTCGCGGGTTTCAATGGCGCCAAGGCGCTCGGCGTGTTTCGAGATGACGTCGCCGATCCGACGCAGTACCCGGCCGCGTTCGGCCGGCAACATGCGGCCCCATGGCCCATCGTAAAAGGCGGAATGGGCGGCGGCCACAGCGCGGTCGATGTCGGGTTTGCGACAGTCAGGGACGCGGGCCCAGACCTCGCCATTGGCAGGGTTTTCGCTGTCGAGGTAGCCGCCTTCGATTGGGGCGTGCCATTGGTTGTTGGCGAAATACTGGAAGGTGCGGATGTCGGGCATTCAGGTCTCCAAGGGGTTTTCCGGTGGTGGCGCTGGGCGATCGAGGATGAGGTCGGCGGCCTTTTCGGCCATGGCAATCACGGTTGCGTAGAGATTGCCGGTGATCTGGGTGGGCATGGCGCTGGCATCTACAACGCGCAGGCCCCGGGTGCCGCGAACACAGAGGTTGGCGTCGAGCACGGCCATGGGATCGGTATCGGCGCCCATGCGGGCTGTGCAGCAGGGGTGGTGACCGGTGTAGGCGGTTTCGCGGATGGCGTCGATGATCTCGGCTTCGGTGCGGGCCGTGGCCCAGACGCCGATTTCGCCGGTGACGTATTGGGCGATCTGGGGTTGGGCCATGATGTCACGTATCACTTTCACGCCGCGCAGCAGTTCATCAAGGTCGCGTGCATCGGCAAAGTAGTTCGGGTCGATCAGCGGCGGGGCGGTGGGATCGGCGCTGGCGAGGCGGACGGTGCCGAGGGATTTCGGCCGTTCCTGATTGATGTCGATCTGGATGCCGGGGCGGGCCACCTTGCGACCACGTACCAGCAGGCGGCGACCGAGGCGTTGCAGGAGGGGCGTGTTCTCATCTGCGCCGTTGCCGAGGTTTTCCTCGACCGTCATCGGGGTCATGAAAACTTCGAGTTCGGGTAGGCCTGGGTCTTCGAAGGCGTGGAAGAGAACAGTCGAGAACATCGCGCCGCCACCGGGGCCGGATCCGTTCAGAAGCCATCGCGCCATCAGGAGTGCCGCCTTGTCGAGGCGCTGGTGGCGGGCGTGGGACAGATCGAGGCGATCCGAGGCCCATTGCATCGAGACGTCGACGTGATCGGCGAGATGCGCGCCTACGCCGGGCAGGTCGATCACGGGCGTGATGCCGTGGCGTGCAAGGTGGGAGGCGGGCCGATCCCGGAAAGCATCAGCAATTGCGGCGTGCCGAAGGCGCCCTGGCAGAGGATGACTTCGCGGCGGGCGTGAATCTGCGTGCCTTGCAGGGTGGTGATGCCGGTGGCGCGGGTGCCGTCTAAGGTCACGTGGGAGACATGGGTGCCGGTGAGGATGGTCAGGTTTTTCGGCAGGGCTTTCAGGTAGGCGATGGCCGAGGACTGTCGGATGCCACGGCTCACCGTGCTGTCATTGCGGGCAACACCGGTGCGGGTGGGGCCGTTGAAATCGTCGAGCCTGTTATGTCCGGCGGCAACGGCGGCCTCGATGAAAGCGCGATCAAGCGTTCCGAAGTTGGCGGCAGGTTCGGTTTTGAGGGGGCCGGCGGTGCCGTGGTAGGCGTCACGGCGGTCGCGGGCACCTTCCGACCGTCGGAAATAGGGCAGGAGATCGCTGTAGCCCCAACCCGGAAGGCCGCGTTGTCGCCAGCCGTCGTAGTCGGCGGGCACACCGCGCATGTAGATCATGCCGTTCACGATGGAGGAGCCGCCAAGCGCCTTGCCGCGTGCGAAATAGATGGTGCGTCCGTTCAGGGCGGGTTGTGGGACGGATTCCAGGCCCCAGTCGAGGCGCGGGTTGCCGAAGACAAACCCGTTGCCCGCGGGCATCCGGATAAAGAGATCGCGCCCCTTGCCGCCAGCTTCCACGAGGCAGACCGAGACCGAGGGATCTTCGGCGAGGCGGGCGGCAAGGACGCAGCCTGCCGAACCACCTCCGGCGATGACGTAGTCGTAGGTCGTCATGCCGCAAGCCTTTCAAGAATGGCGTCGGTCATGGCCGCGCTTGACGTGGCACCGCCGAGATCGGGCGGCAGGATGTTATCAGACAGGGTAAGCGAGACCGCCGTTTCCAGCGCCTGCGCGAGGTCGGGGCGGTCGAAGCTATGATCGAACATCATGCCCACCGAGAGGATCATCCCGACCGGGTTGGCAATGCCCCGGCCCGCGATGTCGGGAGCCGAGCCGGAGGTGCTTTCGTACATGCCGAAGACCGGGCCGGTGGCGGGATTGGCTGCGAGGCAAGCGGAGGGCAGCATGCCGAGCGACCCGGCATAGACAGCGGTGAGATCGCTGAGGATGTCGCCCAGCTGGTTGCAGCACAAGACGACGTCGAAGTCCTCGGGGCGGCGCATCAGTTGGTAGGTACAGTTGTCGGCGAACATGTTCTGGAAGGCGACGTCGGGGTATTCGCGCGAAACCTCGGTGACGATTTCGCGCCAGAGTTTGTAGCTTTCCATGACGTTGGACTTGTCGCAGCTGACAAGTCTGCCGCGCCGTTTTTGGGCCAGCTGGAACCCTCCGTGGGCAAAGCGGGCGATCTCGGATTCGTCGTAGGCGGTGAGATCGTATCCCTGCCGCACGCCGTTGACACGGCGCTGGCCACGTTCTGTGGCGAACATGGCTCCGCCGCACATTTCCCGCAGGATCAGGACATCGGCCTTGTCAGCGAGGCCGGGTCTGAAGGGCGTGTGGTCCATCAAGGAGGGCCATGCACGGGCAGGGCGCAGACCGAGATAGGTTTGCAGGTGGTGGCGCAGGTACATGAGGCCGTCTTGCCGTTCGGCACCGCCGGGCACGCGGATGTTGTCCCATCGCGGGCCACCCACAGCGCCAACCAGAACCGCATCGCTTGCCTTGGCCTGTGCAAGGGTTTCTTCGGTGCAGAACGTGCCGTGGGCCTCCCACGCCGCCCCGTGCAGGAGGTTGTGGGTGACATTCAGGTTCAGGCCCGCGCGATCCGCGAGGGCATGGGTGACGCGTAGACCCTGTTCGAGGATTTCAGGGCCGATGCCATCGCCGCCGAGCGCGAGAATGTTGATCTGCACCTATTATTCCTCCCTGTGGCAACAACTTGAGAGTATCGCCTTGTCAGAAGGGAAAAAGGCGGAAATGGTGAATGGTGATCATTCATGAAAGGAATGAAGATGGGAGAGCGGCATTTGCCGTTGCAGCAGTTGAATGCCTTCGAGGTGGCGGCGCGCCATCTGAGCTTTTCGCATGCGGCGCGGGAGTTGAACGTCCAGCAACCCGCGGTAAGCCGCCAGGTGGCCGCACTTGAAGAGGCCCTTGGCGTGGCGCTGTTTGTGCGGACCAAGCCTCGGTTGACGCTGACGCAGGAAGGCGAAACCCTGGCCATTGCCGTGCGAAAGGGTTTCGAGGCGATGCGCGGCGGTGTGGACGCGGTTCAGAGCCGAAGCGACCACGGGCGGATCGAGGTGAGCGCGGCGATTGGGTTCACCAGCCTGTACCTGCTGCCGCGGCTGGCGGAGTTTCAAGCGCTTCATCCGGACATCAAGGTGCAGGTGGTGACCCGTGACCAGAACCCGGACTATGACGTGTCACGCTGTGACGCGGTGGTGGTGTTTGATGATCGAGGCGTGCCGGGGTTGCGCAGCGAGCGGGTGTTCCGCGAAAACATGGTGGCGGTGTGCCATCCTGACTATCTTGGCGGAGGCGCGGCCTTGTCGCTTGAGGCACTGAGCCGAGAGCGGCTTTTGCACATGTCAGGCCCGGCCCATATCGGGGATTGGGAGCGCTTTTTTCGGGGCAGCGGGCTGAGCGTGAAAAAGCCGGACAATCACGACCGTTTCCTGAGCTACATGGTGTATCTGCGAGCGATCCAGAACGGGCTTGGCATCGGGATCGGTTGGCGTCCGATGATCGATGAGTTCCTGAGTTCAGGCGCGCTTGTTCTTGCAAACACGCGCGAATGCGTGACGGATCGAGGGTATTTCTGCTCGATCACGCCACGAGGGACATCCAAGCCAGAAACCAGCCTGTTTCTTGAGTGGCTGTGCGGTGGTGCACTTTAGGAGGTTTGTTTCCGGCATGAGAATGGCGGGTGATCAGACGAAATCGAATGTGAACTGGTCGAGTGTCAGTGCGCCGCTGCCGGAGAAATAGATGCTGTCGCCTTCTCCATAGACGATCACGACGCCGTTGCCCTGGGTTCTGAGCGTCAGGTCGCTGGCATCGAGGCCATGGAAGACAAGCGTGTCGTCGGCGGCGTCGAAATCGCGGATGGTGTCGTGGCCGTCGCCGGCGCGGAAGGCGATGTGGTCAGCCCCGTTGCCGGTGAACAGGCGGTCGTTGCCGGTGCCGCCGTCCAGCGTGTCCTGACCGACCCCGGCCTTGAGGCGGTCTGCGCCAGCGCCGCCCGAGAGGAAATCGTTGTCGAGGCCGCCCTTGAGGATGTCATTGCCCGCACCACCAAGAAGGATGTCCTGACCGCCCATGCCACGCAGGTCGTCTGCGCCGTCGAGGCCTGAAAGGGCGTTGTCGCCGCCGGTGCCGAAGATGCGGTTGTTCAGGGCGTTGCCGGTGCCCGCCGTGGCCGCGCCCTTGAGGCGCAGGTGTTCGAGATTGTCGCCAAGCGTCCAGTCGAAGGTCGAGAACACGGTGTCGGTGCCCTGATTGGCGGCCTCGATGATGGTGTCGGAAAGGGTGTCGATGCGATAGACATCGTTGCCCTTGCCGCCGGACATGATGTCGGCGCCTGCGCCCCCGTCGATGTTGTCATCGCCGTCGCCGCCGGTGATGGTGTCGGCGCCCCAGCCACCGCGCAGGAGGTCATTGCCGGTGCCACCGTCGATGACGTCGGTGCCGGTGCCGCCGCGCAGCTTGTCCGCGCCGCTGTCGCCAGACAGTGAATCGTTGCCCGCGCCGCCTTCCATGTCGTCGTTTCCGTCGCCGCCGAGGATTGTGTCATTTCCGTCTTCGCCCAGGACGCGGTCATTGCCGCCAAGGGCTGTCAGGGTGTTGTTGTTGGCGTTGCCGACGATCAGGTTATTCTGGGCATTGCCCGTGCCATCGGTGGCGGCGCTGCCTTCGCGCAGCCAGAGATCTTCGAAGTGGGTGCCGAGCGTGTGGCTGTGGGTGGTGATCACGCGGTCGTGGCCATTGTTCGCGGTTTCGTTGACCTGATCGCCGGTGCTTTCGATGTAGTAGATATCGTTGCCGCTGCCGCCGGTCATGGTGTCATCGCCTGTGCCACCGTCAAGCACGTCGTTGCCCGCGCCACCAAGGATCAGGTCGTTGCCCGTGCCTGCGCGGATGAAATCGTTGCCGCTGCCGCCGTGGATGTCGTCGTGGCCGTCGCCGGCGAAGATCTTGTCGTGGCCACCGTAGCCCATGATGACTTCGCTTGCGCCGTCGGTGCCTTCGATCTGATTGCCGTCGCCGTCTGTGTATTTGAGGATCATCGAGTCATCGCCCGACGTGCCATCCACCGGATCGGTCACGAGGGTGGCATAGGCGACGTCGGATTGGCCGAGGCCGTTGGAGATCGTGTAGGTGAAGACGACGGAGCCGAGATCGGCGGTGGCCTGAACATGCACCTTGCCTTCGGCGGTCAGGGTGAGCTGTTGGCCGGTGTCGAGGGTGATGCTCTGGCCTGCGGAAACCGCCTGACCGTTGATCTTGGAGATGGTGACAGTGCTGCCCGAGGGCATGTCGTCGTTTGCCAAGAGATCGACGAGGGTTTCGCCCTTGGCCGTCACGTTGATGGTGTCGTCCTCGGCGATGAGGGCGGTTTGCACGCTGTCGCCGACGATCAGGAGGTTGCTGTCATAGATTGCGTCGCCCGCATCGGCGATGCCGAAGCGGATGGTGTTGGTGACGCCGTCGTTCACCGGTGCCTTGACCGTCAGAACAATGGTGAGCCCGTCCATTTCGGTGTTCACGGCAGAGGTGCCGTTGTTGATGAAGAGGTTCTCGTTGACGGTTGTGTTGATGTTGTCGATCGAGATGTCGCCGTCGCCGATGGCCAGTTCGGCCTTGGTGCCGTTGACCCAGATGCCGACCGCGTCGTTGTAGCCCGCATTGACCCATTCGAGGTATTCCTCGGAGGAAAACACGAGCTGCATCGAGAGGGTATCGCCGGTGGGGATGAAATCGGCTTCGAAAATGGCGGCGTCGTAGGTGCGGACGCCTGCAATGCCGTTCAGCAGGGCATCATTGTCGACGCCCGCGTTATTCGTACTGGTCTGTTCGGACTGGTTGGCGGTGCCCGTAGAGTTGGTGAAGTCGGTCGCCTTGCCCGTGGACAGGATAACACCCGTGTCAGCGGGAACGGCCCCGGGCGAGGTGGTTTCCCCGCCCGTGTAGATGCCGGAGGCGAGGGCGTCGCCGGTGAAGGTCGCGCTGAGGACGGTGATGCCAGCCCCGAACATCGCGTTGGCCATTTCCAGGGCGGTTGCGCTGGTATTCACATTGAGTTCGGCTGCCTGAACCATAGGACACTCCCTAACAAACTATCCGACAAAGGTAGCAAGTCAGGCGTGGATGTGAGGGGGCGCAAGTGGTTGAGAACAGGGGCGATCGTATGAGGGGGGCGTGCAAGCGGGGGGCTGGCCACTCAAACGGATAGGCGGGCTATCACAGGTTCTCGATCAAGACGATGGGCGAGATGATGCCGCCGATCAGTTCGAGGCTGGGCAGGATGGCGGCGATGGCCTCGTTCCAGTTGCCCAATGCGCTGCGCGGGACATAGACCACATCCCCGGGCATGAGGGGGTAGTCGAGGGCATTGCCGGTGAGCATGGCCTTGACGTCGACGATCAGGAGTTCGCCTTCGGTGGTGGAATAGGAACGCACGATGCGCACGTCGGTCAGCAGGGCGTTGGCCTCGTCAGGGCCTTCGGCCATGGAGAGGGCTTCGAGCAGGGTGCGGCCGTCGGCACCGAAAGGCACGGCACGGGGTTTGCCCACTGCGCCGAGCATGTAGACCTGCATGTCTTCCTTGCGCGGGGCGAAGATGACATCGCCGCTTGCCACGTAGACATTGTGATCGAAGCGACCCTGTTTCAGGAGCGCCTGAAGATCGACGATGCACATGACATCGTTGCGGATCAGGCGGGCGCCGGGGAGGTAGGCATCGGGGGTCAGGCCGCCGCCCATCGCGAGGGCCTCGAGCAGGGTGCGGGGATGTTCGAGATACTGAACACCCGACTGTTTGAATTCGCCGAGGAAATAGATCGGGTGGCTTTCGGCATCGTCGAGTTCGACCGTGACCCAGGGGTTCACGAAATGCGCGGTATAGGCTTCTTTCACCGTGCGCTGGATCTGGCGGGTGGTCTTGCCGCGCACCAGCACCGTTTCGACGATGGGCAGTTGCACATAGCCGCCGCCGTCCACGCGGGCGGTGATGTCGCGCATGCCTTCTTCGCCGAAGATGTTGAAGCGCAGGGTGTCACCGGGGCCAACGCGGTAGCTTTGTTCCGGGATCGACTGGCTTAGGGTTTCGGGCGACTTGGTCGAGGCGCGGCAGCCCGCATCGCGGCCGGGGACGCCGGGGTTGGAGGTGACGGTCTTGCGAAACACCACCCCGTCGTTGCGCATGACAGAGGTGTCGAGAAGGCCGGATTCGCAGGCCGAAACAAGAAGTGACAAGGCCAGAGGCAGCACACGCAACGCGCGAAACCTATCCTTCAGGATAGGGGCGACGCCGTGAACTATACTTTTGCCTAGGCGTCCCAATCCCTTGCACCTGCACTTAGCCTTACGTGCGCTATTCTTCGCGCGTTCCGAGCTTATGGTCAATGCAAGTTACTGAAAAGCCTTTGATTGGAGACCTCGACATGATCACCTTGCTTGGAGCCGCCCCTGATACTGGCAACCAAGGGGTCAGTGCGCTGTGTCGCTCAGCCGTGGCGGGAATACGATCTCGCGGGTTTGACCGGATCGCCGTGGCCGACCACGGACGCGGCGCACGACGGGCCTTTTGGTGGATTGGTGGCGAGGAAACCGGGGTCGATCTTTTTGGCCTGACCAACAACCGCCGCCTGTGGCGCGGGGATTGCCTGCGCACGGTTTCGGCGCTTGCGCGGTTGGGTGGTCTTGGCAATTCGGCAGCGCGCAGTATCCTTGGGTCGCGGGCAGTTCTGGATGTCAGCGGCGGCGACAGTTTCACCGATCTTTACGGCGAAAAGCGGTTCCAGGCGATGTGCCGGTCAAAGCGGCTGGCGTTGGACAATGGTCGCCCGCTTATCCTTTTGCCTCAGACACTTGGGCCGTTTCGCGATCCGCAGCGCAAGGCCGAGGCCGTGGATATCCTGCGCCGTGCGACGGCCGTGTGGGTGCGCGACCAGCGGAGTTTCGATTTCCTGAAAGACGAACTTGGTGCGGATTTCGATCCTGCGCGTCATCATCTTGGGGTCGATATGGCCGTGCTGTTGCCCGAGACGGTGCCGGCGAAACCCCTGCCGGACGAGATTTGCAACTGGTTGCACGATGATCGCATTCCGGTGGCGGGGATCAATGTGAACGGGTTGCTGTATCAGCGCGAAACCGAGGCCTGCGCGGCCTTTGGGCTGGCCGAGGGCCATCGGGCGCAGGCGTCGGCGGCGGCGCGGGCGGTGCTGGATAGCGATCCCGCGATGCGTCTGTTGCTGGTGCCGCATGTGAACCGCCCGGAAGGGGACGCAGAGAGCGACTGGAGCGCCTGCCGCGCGCTGGAAGACGAGCTGCGCATGACCTATGGCGCGCGGGTGGCCACGCTGCCGCAGATCTATGACGCCTGCGAGCTGAAGTGGATCATCGCGCGCTGTGACTGGTTCGCGGGGGCGCGGATGCATTCAACCATTGCGAGCTTTTCGTCGGGCGTGCCGACGCTGGGTTTTGGTTATAGCGACAAGGCGGAAGGCGTCTTTGCAGAGTGCGGCATCGAGAAGGATGTCGCCGACCTGCGGGTTCTGGATGCACAGAGCCTTGGGCGCGTGGTGCGGGCCAGCCTGCGTCGTCGCAGCGCAAGCCGCAAGACGTTGAAGGAACAGATGGCGTTTGTGCGGGCGCGGGCCGGGGCGCAGATGGACATGATCGCGGATGCGATCCGTCGGGCCGAGGGCTGAACCATGCGGTCTGCGAGCACATCGGGACGCGCGGCCGCCTGGGCCGTGCCAGTGGCTAACGAGGTGGCAGTCTTTGCTCGCTCGGTGGTGCTGGCACGGTTTCTGGGCGCTGAGGAACTTGGCAAGATCATGCTTCTGGCGCTTGCGCTGCGCCTTGTTGAAATGGCGAGCGACCTGTCGGTTGAACGCCTGATGGCGCAGGCGATGGATGGCGGGACCGAGCGGATGCAGGCGAACCTTCAGGGGTTCGCGGTGCTGCGTGGTGCGGGGCTCGCGCTTGTTCTGGTGCTGCTGGCGGTGCCGATGTCGTTTGGATTTGCCGACGGGCCGACCGCGCTGACCTTTGCGGCGCTGGCGCTTGCGCCCTTGCTGCGGGGGTTCGTGCATCTTGATTATCGCCGTCGCGAGCGTCGGTTCGACTATCGCGGCTTGATGGTTGTGGATGGCGGCGCGGCGGTGGCGATGCTGGTGAGCGCGCCCTTTGCGGCGCAGATGGTCGGGGATCACCGGGCGTTTCTGGTGGTGCTGATGGTGCATGTGGCGGCGCTGGTCGTACTGTCGCATCTGGTTGCCGAGCGGCGTTATCAACTGGCGCTGGAGTGGGGCTATGGCCTGCGTATCTGGCGTTTCGGCGCGCCGCTGATCGTGAACGCGGGGCTGATGTTCCTGACGTTTCAGGCGGATCGCCTGATCGTGGCGGGGTACTTCGGCTGGAGCGAACTGGCGCTCTATGGCGTGGCGCTTCAGCTTGCGCTGCTGCCGGCACAGATCGCGGGGCGGGCGGCGGCCTCATTGCTGGCGCCGGCCTTCCGCCGGAGCCTTGCCGAGGATGATCTGGCAAGTGCGGCAGGTCCGGCCCTGCGGGGGTACGGGGCGCTGGCGCTGGTTTTCTTTGCCGGGTTTGGCCTGTTGGCGGGTCCGTTCATCCGCGCGGTCTATGGCGCCGAGTTTGACGTGACACCGGCGCTTTTGTGGGCGCTTGGCCTTGCGGCGGCGATCCGGATTGCCCGCACGCCTGTTTCGCAACTGGCTGTTTCCCTTGGGAAAACCGCAATCCCGATGCGGGGCAATATTCTGCGAGCGATGGCGCTTGTGCCTGCGCTCGGGCTGGCGATGTCCGGTCATCCAGTTCATGCGCTGGCGCTTGCGGCGGCGGCGGGAGAGGCGCTTGCGGCCCTCCGGGCCTGGGGGCTTCTCAAACCTCATCTAGTCACCACTCACGACTCTGCCAAACCTGTGGGAGCCAGCGCATGAAACCCAAGAGCGATCCGATCACCCGTACCGTGGAAAGCAACCTGTGCACCGGGTGTGGCGTGTGCAGCGGCCTGTTTCCTGAGTTCATCAAGATGGTGGATGACGAGATCAACGGGCGGCGTCCGGTAGTGGAGCAGAGCGAGGAAGGGCACGCCGCGGCGCGGATGGCGCTGGGGGCCTGTGCCGGTGTCGGGGCGGATCATGATGACCTGCCGGTGGCCGATCAGGTGGATCGCGACTGGGGGCCGGTGCTGAAGGTCTGGGAAGGCTGGGCGCGTGACGAAGAAATCCGCTATCGCGGTTCGAGCGGTGGCGCGGTGACGGGCATTGCCGCGAGCCTTTTGGCGAATGGTGTGGCCGAGCGTGTTTTGCACGTGGCGCAGCGCGCCGATGATCCGCGCTTGAACGAGGCGGTCATCAGCCGTGATCGTGCGGGGCTGATGCGGGGTGTGGGGTCGCGCTATGCGCCTGCCGCGCCGGGCGAGAAGCTGGCGGATGCGGCGCTGGAGCCGGGGCAGTTTGCCTTTATCGGCAAGCCCTGTGACGTGGCTTCGGTGGCACGGATGGGCAAGGTCGATCCGCATCTGACCGAAAAATGCGCCGCGACGATTTCGATTTTCTGCGCCGGTGCGCCGAATATTGCCGCGACCAACCGTCTGCTTGATCGTCTGTCGGTGCCGAAAGATGCCATCGTGACCGACCTGCGCTATCGCGGGCAGGGGTGGCCGGGCATGATGCAGGCAACCTATCGCGATGCACAAGGTGCCGAGCATCAGAGCGATGCGGTGAGCTATGGCGAGGGCTGGGGCCGGGTGTTGCAGGCGGGGCGCAAGTGGCGCTGCCGGATCTGTGCTGACCACACCGGAGAGTTCGCCGACATCTCGGTGGGCGATCCGTGGGACACGCCGCCCAAGTGCAACATGGATGCGGGGCGGTCGCTGATCGTGGCACGCACGCAGCGCGGCATCGAGATCGTCGAGGAGGCCATCCGCAGCGGTCACCTGATCGCGCGGGAGACGGCGCGGGATCGGATCGCCAAGGCACAGCCGAACCTGCTTGATACGCGCGGGTCGGTGTTTGGGCGTCGTCTTGCGATGCGGCTGGTGGGGCTGCCGGTGCCGCAGGATCGCGGGTTGAACAGTTTCGCGCTGTGGCGGTCGCACCTGTCGCTGAAGCGCAAGGCGCAGTCGGTGGCGGGATCGCTGAAGCGGATTTTGAAGGCGCGTCTGTGGCGTCCGGTGCGGATCACGCCCTATGAGGCGGGCCAATGAGCGGCCCTGTCACCCTTGGCGCGGCGCTGGGGCAGGGGCGCGAGAACAACCTTGACCTGTTGCGCCTTGCCGCGGCTTCGGCCGTGGTGGTGAGCCATGCCTGGCCGCTGGCGCTTGGGCGGGGGGCGGTGGAGCCGCTGGAGGCGGCGCTTGGCCTGTCGCTTGGGGGCGTTGCGGTTCTGGTGTTCTTCTTCCTCTCGGGCATGTTGATCAGCGCCAGTGCGGCGGCGGATCGGCAGGAGCGCGGGCGGTTTGTCCTGAAGCGGGTGCTGCGGATTTATCCCGGCCTGGCGGTGGCCCTGATCGTGACGGTTCTGATCGCGGTGGATGGCGGGGCAACGGCGGGGTTTGGCGAGCTGGTGATCTATGTGCTGCGCGGGCTGTCGCTGGTGTCTTTGCAGCACGAGATTTCGGGGGCCCTTGTCGGGACGCCTTACGGTAGCGTGGTGAACGGCCCGCTGTGGACCCTGTTTTACGAAGTCCTGTGCTATGGGATCATTGCCACGGCGATCTGGTCGGGACTGCTGGATCGTGTCTGGGGTTGGGTTTGCCTTGCAGGGGCGAGCCTGATGCTCTGGGCGTTTCCGGAGGTGGTCGCGCAGCAGGTTGCGCCAGCGCTGGCCTATCGCCTCAACACGCTGGCACCGCTGTTGATGGCTTTCGTGAGCGGTGCGGTGTTCTGGCGGCTTCGCGACTGGATGGTTTTGGACTGGCGCGTGGGCATTGCCCTATTGGCCTGCGCGTCGTTGGTGGCAGGGCAAGGAAGTGCCCTGCCGCTGATGATTGTGGCGATGGGCTATGGCCTGTGCCTGCTGGCCTTCCGGCTGCCCACGGTCTCGCCGGGGATGGACCTGTCTTATGGCATCTACATCTATGGCTGGCCGGTGGCGCAGTTCGTGGTCTGCTATGTCGGGCCAGCCACGCCGGAGATGCTTGCCTTGCTGAGCCTGTCGGCGGTGTTGCCGGTGGCGTTCCTGAGCTGGCATCTTGTTGAAAAGCCCGCGCTCTCGCTGATCAAGCGGGGCCGGTTCCAGGCGCATCGGGTGGTGTCGCCTTGACTGTGGCGAAGACAAGAACCCGCACCCTTCTTGGGGTGCCAGTGCCGGTGGCGCTGTTCTTCCTTGGTATTCTGTTGCCGCCGGAAGTGTCGCTGACGGTGGGAGGCCTGCGGTTTTCGGGATACCGTGTGGTGCTGATCATCGCGTTCATCCCGATGTTCTACATGCTGATTTCGGGCAAGCGCACGAAGATCAACATCTTTGACTGTCTCGTGTTTGGCCATTCGATCTGGGCGACGCTGTCGCTGATTAAATGGGGCGGGGTGCAGCAGGGGATCGAGAGCGGTGGGATTTATACGATCGAATGCGCGGGTGCCTATCTTCTGGGGCGGCTTTACATCCGGTCGATCGAGGATTTCACGGCCTTTGCCAAGGCCTATGTCGGCGTGGTCTGTTTCCTGCTTTTGTTCACGGTGCCGGAATCCCTGACAGCGATCCACTTTATCCGCGATACCTTTGCCGCCGCGCTGGGCGGGCCGGGCGCGCCCTATATCGACCCCCGCATGGGGATCGAGCGCGCCTTTGGGCCGTTTGATCATCCGATCCTGTATGGCGTGTTCTCGGCCTCGGCCTTTTCGATGGCCTATTTCGTTGTGGCGGACCGCCGGTTCATGAATATCTCGGGCATGGCGCGGGTGATCGGTGTGGTGGTGGCAACTTTCCTGTCGGCCTCGGGCGGGCCGTACCTTGTGCTGATCATGCAGATGTTCGTCGCGGCCTGGGAGCGGGTTCTTTACGGGATCGTCGGGCGGTGGCGGATGTTGCTCGGGCTGTTCGGGCTGACCTATCTGGCGATTGATGTGCTGTCGAACCGCACGCCGTTCCATGTGTTCGTGACCTATCTGACGTTTTCGACCCACTCGGCCTATAACCGTATCCTGCTGTGGAATTATGGCACCGCAGAAGTGGCGCGGCATCCGATCTTTGGGGTGGGGCTGGGCGATTGGGTGCGTCCGGTCTGGATGTCGGACAGCATGGACAATTTCTGGCTTTTGATTGCGATGCGTTACGGGATGCCCGCGTGGTTCATGCTGTTCGGCCTGTTGATCGGGCTGGTCTATGCGGTGGGGCGCAAGAAGAAGCTGCCGCAGAACTGGCAGCGGGCGCGGCATGCCTGGGCGTTTACCTTGTTCGGTATCTCGGTGGTGGCCTGCACCGTGCATCTTTGGAACGCGCTGTTCGTGCTGTTCATGTTCCTGATCGGCTGTGGCGTGTGGATGGCCGACACCAAACCCGAAACCGCGCGCAAACCTTCGGCGCTGAAGCGGATGATGCCCGCGATGCCCCGCCGCCGCGTGCCCCTGTTCTGAGTGAGTTAGGAGATGAGTATGGATCTGTCGATCGTGATCGTGAACTGGAACACCCGCGAGATGCTGCGGGATTGTCTGCAATCGGTTTTTGACGGGCTGGGGGAATTGGAGGCCGAGGTGTTCGTGGTCGACAATGCCTCGGAAGACGGATCGCAGGAGATGGTGCGGACGTGTTTTCCTGATGTCAGCCTGATCTGCAACACCGAGAACCGTGGATTTGCGGCGGCGAACAACCAGGCGCTGCGGGTTGCGCAGGGGCGGCATGTGCTGTTGCTGAATTCCGACACGCTTGTGCACGGCGATGTGCTGGCGGCCTCTTGCGGGTATCTGGACCAGCGCCCGGAGGTTGGGGTGATGGGGTGCCGCGTGTTGAACACCGATGGCAGTTTGCAGATCACCGGATCGGGGTTTCCGAGCCTGTTCAACCTGTTCCTGATGACCACGGGGCTTTGGAAGCTGAAGTCGGTGCCGCTGTTTGATCGCTACCAGATGCTGAGCTGGGATCGGCGCAGCGAAAGGGAGGTGGCGGTGGTTTCGGGCTGTTACATGATGGTGCGGCGCAGCGCGATGGAAGAGGTCGGGCTGTTGGACGAGGACTTCTTTTTCTACGGCGAAGAGACCGACTGGTGCCGGCGGTTTGCGAATGCGGGTTGGAAGCTGGTTCTGGCGCCGGTGGGAGAGATCACCCACTTTGGCGGCGGGTCTGTGAAGAAGCTGAACCACAAGCGGGACGTGATGCTGACGCAGGGCACCATACGCCTGCATCGCAAACATGGCGGTATCCTTGGTGGTGCGGCCTGTTGGGCGATGCTGATGGGGTTCAACCTGTCGCGCGCTGCCTTCTGGAGCCTGTTGCAGATCGGCGGGCGGGCGCGGGCCAAAGAACGCGCGCATCATTTCCGCAACGTGGTGGTCTCGCTTGGCAAGCTGTGGCCGGCGACCTGAGGGAGGATGGGATGAAGGTACTTCTGATTGCACCGAATGTGGATGGCACGGACGTGGGCGAGGCTTATGTCGCCTTCAAGTGGGCCGAGGCGCTGGCGGAGATCGTGGATTTGACGGTTCTGTCCTTCGAGCGGCCGGGGCGGGTGGCGCTGGCGGCGCAATTGCCGAAGGCGCGGGTGGTGAGCTGGCCAGAGCCCGCATGGGCGCGGCGCAATGAACGGGTGAACGCCATGTTGAAGCCCGCGTGGCCGGTGTTTTCGCGCCACGTGCGGGCGTGGATCCGGCAGGCGCAGGCCGAGGGGGTGCAGTTTGATATTGCCCAGCAGCTGATGCCGCAGGCGGCGCGCTATGCCTCGCCGCTGTGTGGTGCGGGCATTCCTTATGTCATAGGGCCGCTGGGCGGGGCGCTGGAGACGCCGGAAGGGTTCCGGCACGAGATGGACGCGGCGCCGTGGTTTACCAAGCTGCGCAAGCTGGATGCCTTTCGGTTTGCCCATGATCCGTGGCTGCGCCGCAGCTATGTTCAGGCCGAGGCGATCCTTGGCGTGGCGCCCTATATGCAGGAGGTTCTGGGAGCCGTGCCGATCAAGCGGTTTGAGCCGGTGCTGGAGTTGGGGATTGATGATCTGGCCCCCGACGTGGCGCGGCATGAAGGGACTGAGACGCTTGACCTGCTGCATGTGGGTCGCGGGGTGCGGACCAAGGGATTGCGCGATGTGGTGCGGGCGATGGCGCTTTTGAAGGATCGGCCGGGCATCCGGCTGACCAGTGCCGGTGCCGGTGAGGAAATCGAGATTTGCCGCGCCGAGGCGGAACGGCTTGGGGTTGCGGATCGTGTTCGCTTTCTTGGGCGTATTCCGCGCGAGGAGGTCGAGGCGCTTTATCGCAAGGCTGACGTTTTCGTGTTCCCCAGTTTCCGCGAACCTGCGGGTGGGGTGCTTTACGAGGCGATGCGCTGGGGACTGCCGGTAATTGCGGCCAAACGTGGCGGGCCGGAGTGGATCGTGGACGAGACCTGCGGGGTGCGGCTGGATGTGTCGACGCCGGAGGATCTGGCGCGGGATGTGGCCGGTGCGATCCGGCGGTTGGCGGACACCCCCGGGCAGCGCCGGGCCTTGGGGCAGGGCGGACGTGACAAGCTGTTGCGCGAAGGTCGGTGGCCGGTCAAGGCGGCGGCGCTTGTGGAGCTTTACCAAGACATTCTGGGTGCGGCGCAGGTGGGGCAAGCCGCCTGATCCAAAACGGTTTTTCGCGGGTGGTATCCCTTTAGAGCGGGCGGCTGCATCCGATGCGGCAGTCCGCCCTATCCTTTGGCATAGGGAGGTCGCCTGATGCCCGTGCCATTCCCCTTTTGGTTGTCTGACGGACGGACCTTTTGCGCAGTAGTTTCGTTTCAAAGGATGGCATCGTCCGGAACATTTGAAGCGGAAGGGAATTGATATGCGCAAGGCAATTGCAATCCGGCCAGCGGGTCGTCGGCGGGTTCTGGCGGTGGCGTCGGGCGGAGGTCACTGGGTGCAGATGCTGCGCCTTGTTCCGGCCTTTCAGGAGGCCGAGGTGCATTATGCCTCGACCGAGGATGTGGGGCACGATGTGGCCCCTGCGCCCTATCACCAGTTCCTGGATGCCAACCGCGATACCAAGCTGAAGCTGCTGGTGTCGGCGGTGCAGATTGCCTGGATCGTTCTCAAGGTGCGTCCGCATGTGGTTGTGACCACGGGCGCTGCGCCGGGGTATCTCGCGATCCGCTTTGCCAGCCTGTTCGGTGCGCGCAGCATGTTCATCGATAGTGTGGCCAATGGTAACGAGCTGTCGCTTTCGGCGCATCTGGCGCGGCGTCATGCGGATCGGCTGGTGACGCAATGGCCCGAGGTGGCGGCGAAGACGGATGCCACCTATCACGGCTCGGTTCTGTGAGGGGGATGCGATGATCTTTGTAACTGTAGGAACACAGCTGCCGTTTGATCGCCTTCTGGGGGCGGTGGACGTTTGGGCCGAGGTCCATCCGGGCCGCCGTATCGTGGCGCAGAGTGGCGAGAGCGGGTTCGTCTCGGACCGGCTGGATATCGTTGCGCGGCTTGAGCGCAAGGATTTCAGGCAGTTGGCGCAGGAGGCGGCGGTGATCGTCTCGCATGCGGGGATGGGCACGATCCTGACCGCGCTTGAACTGTGCAAGCCGGTGATCATCCTGCCGCGCCGTGCCGATCTGGGAGAGCATCGCAACGACCATCAGCATGCCACCGCCGAACGTCTTGGTGGATTGGCCAATGTGCGGGTGATCTGGGACGAAAGCGATCTTGGTCCAGCGATGGATGCGGCGCTTCAGGGGCACGCGCTTCCGCTGGATCAGGAAAGCATGTCGCCCAACCGGATGCAGCTTTTGCAGGAAGTCCGTTCGTTCATTTCGGACGCGGCCTAGGAGGGGAAGAGATGACTCAGGTTTCCAAAATCACGACATCGATTTTGATCCCCGCGCATAACGAGGCGGCGGTGATCGGGCGCACCCTGGCGCATCTGGGCCGCGGGCTGTGTCGCGATACGGTCGAGGTGATCGTGATCCCCAACGGGTGCCGCGACAGAACCGCCGATGCGGCGCGCGAGGCGATGCCGGAGGCGATTGTTCTTGAGACTCAGGTGCCGGGAAAGGCCAATGCCATGCGCCTTGGGCTGGCGCAGGCGCGAGGCGCGGCCATCGTGTTTCTTGATGCCGATCTCGATGTGGATGCGGCGGCGATCGGGCGGCTTGTGGCACCGCTGTTGCGCGGCGAGGCGTTGGCCAGCCATGGCGGCATGGATGTGGACCTCGCAGGCTGTAGTGCCGCTGTGCGGGGGTTCTATGCGATCTGGCAGCGCGGGCCTTACCTGCGGGGGGGCAAGTTTGGCGGGCTGTTCGCGGTGTCGCGTGCGGGGCTGGAGCGGATCACGCCTTTGCCGGATGTGACGGCCGATGATGAGTATGTGAGCCGCGCCTTTCGGCCATCGGAAAAGGCCTATGTGCGCGATGTACGCTTTGTGGCCCGTGCGCCGAGGACGCTTGCGGCACTGTTTGCCGTGCGCAAGCGGGTGCGCCGGGGAACCCGCGAGTTGGGCCGGATGGGGCATGGCGCGTCGGGCGGTGGTGGGCGTGGGCATCTGGTGGGCGCATTGGCGCGTCCGATGCTCTGGGCGCCGCTGCTGGTGTTCCTGTCGCTGACGGTTTCGGTGCGTGTGGCGTTGATGTTCGGGGCCACGGGGGGCGCGCCCAAGTGGGAGCGTGATGACAGTTCCCGCGTGCCGGTGGCCCGTCGCGGAGACCTGTGATGGACGGCTCGGTTGTCGACAATCCGGACGCAGAAGGCTTTGCCGGTGCAGAGGTTGCGGATTTCGTTCAGGCGGGCGAGCCGGCGGAATTCAGCCCCTTTGCCGCGCTGGGCCGCCTTATGCGGGGGCGTTGGCTTGTGCTTGTGGTGCTGGCCGGTCTGTTCGGGGCGGGGTTCGGTGCGCTTGGGTTCACCTCGGGAAAGAAGATCTATGAATCGCAGGCGATCCTGCGGATTTCGGCACGCGAGCCGGGCATCCTGTTTGCCAATGGCGACGACAGCAAGCTGAAGCTGTTCCAGTCCTTCGTGAAGGCCGAGACGACCTATGTGGCGAGCCATCCGGTGATGCGGCGGGCGGTGGAGATCATCAAGGAGGTGCCGTCGCCCTATAGCGAGGAGCTGACAGCGCGCAGGCTGGCGGAGTCGGTTTCGATCCGCCGCAAGGAGGCGTTGATTGTTTTGAAATCGGCGTCGGTGGATGCGGAGTTTGCCGCCCGCAAGGTCAACGCGGTGGTGGATGCCTATCTGGCGCTGCACGAAGAGGGCAAGGAGAAGCTTGCTAGTTTTCGCGAGAGCGAATTGGCAACGCGGGAAGTTGATCTTCTGCAACGGCTGAATGCGGTGAAGGCCCAGACGCTGGAGGTTGGCGGCGAGTTCGGCATGGCGTCGCTGGTGAAGACGCATATCGAGAAGGTCTCGCAGATCGAAGGGCTGGTGGCGCGTCGGGCCGAGGTGGCCGCGACCCTTGCGGCCCTGGAAAGCCAGACCGGGTCTGGCAGTGCCGATATGGCGGATCAGGAAATCATGCGGGCCACCCTGCTGGACCGTGCGCTGGCCGATCTGAACTTTGACAAGGCCAAGCGCGAGGCAGAGCTTTCGACCCTGTTGCGCCGGTATGCGGATGGCACGTCGCAGGTGCGCGAAAAACGCGAGGAGATCGCGATTATCGACCGCGCGATGGCGGACCGTCGCCAGCAGATTCAGGTTCTGGGGCAAACCGGTGCGCTGACCGAAGGTGGCGAGGCCAGTCGGGAAGAGTCGATTGCCGAGATTCAGGCGCTGCTCAAGAAGGTGTCGGACCAGTTGCAGACCGCGCGGGATGATGCGCGGGAGTTAAACCGCAAGCGGATTGAATTGACGTTTCTGGAAGAGGAACGTGACGAGTTGCGCCGGATGCTGGATGAGACCCGTCGGGCGCTGGATGTGATCCGGGTGGAAAGCCGCAATTCGATGCCGGGATTGGTCGAGGCGATGTCGCGCGGTGTTGTCTCGGAGAACCCTGCAGAGAACACGGCCAAGATGCTGGGGGCGGGAGGTGGCCTTGGGGGTATGGTTCTCGCGGTGGTTTTGGTCATAGGGTACGGTCTGCGGCGCGGGCGGTTCCGCTTTAGTGATGATCTGTGGCGGCATGTGTGGCAGATGCCCCTGCTTGCGGTGTTTCCGGCCAAGACGGGCAAGGGCGGCGATGATGATGCGGTGTTTCGCCTGCGCAATGCGGTGCTGCTGTTTCCAAGCCGGAGCACGCGACCGAGCCGCCGCGCCAGGATCATTGCCGTCAGCGGGCTTGAAAGGGCCGAGAGTCGCGCCTTGTCGCGGGCGCTGGCCGACAGTTTTGCGACGGCGCGGCTCAACACGCTGTTCATCGACGCGAACCTTGCCACTGGCACCACGAGCGACACGGCAGGCTGGCGGGAAGTTCTGACGGGTGAGACCGTGTTCCCAATGGCGGGTGATCCCGGAAAGGCGGCGGTGCTTGAGGCGGGGCGGGATGCCCTTGTCGGGGATGCGTCGGTGTCGGTGCGGGCGGTGCGGTCGGCGCTTGAGACCTATGCCGAAGACTATGCGGTGATTGTCGTTGATGCGGGCAGTTTCGGAAAGGGGCTGTCGGCGGAGCTGATTGCGTCGGCGGCGGACCTTGTGGTGGGCGTGGTGACGCCTGGTGACAGGTTGGCGCGCCTGAATGATGCGGTGTCGCGGGTGGCCGCCTTGCCGCGACATGGGGCGGGATTTGTCGTTCAGAAGGCCTCGCGAAAGGACCCTGGCCTGATGCGCTAGGTGCGGTTTCAAAGACCTTGAGACAAGGATGGAGAGCGTGGTGTTCGGCACTGCGCCTTTCGTCGTTTTCGGGGTGTTCGGGCGAGGTGGACCCCATTTGCGTGGCGCCATTATCCGGAGGGATAGACCTGTGATCCGGTCCCGCGCTGTGCCCTAGTCTGGTGGTTAAGTTGTTCACATAAGGGCATAAAACATGGCCTCTCGCGTCGTGGAGCAGGTCGGTCTTCAAGCGCATATTGAACCAAACCTGATGCAAAAGGAGGGTTCGACTATGGTTCTTGCTATGGATCCCGGCTTTGCCAAGAATGGCGCGGCCCCGTCCCAAGCTGTTCGTAAAACGAGCGCGCGGGATGTCATGAAGCGGATGCTTGATCTGGCATTTGCCTCGATCGTGGTGGCGCTTGTGTCGCCGCTGATCATTGCCGTTGTGGCGATCATCAAGATCACCAGTCCCGGGCCTGCGTTCTTTCGCCAGACACGGGTTGGACGGCATGGCGAAACCTTCGAGATGCTGAAGTTTCGGTCCATGTATATCGACGCCGAGGCGCGGCGTGCGGCCCTGCTTGAGGGTAGTGACCGCAGTGGCGTGTGTTTCAAACAGAAGTCGGATCCGCGGGTGACGCCGATTGGCCGGTTCATCCGTCGCTATTCCATCGACGAGCTGCCGCAGGTTCTGAATGTTCTGAAGGGGGATATGTCGCTGGTTGGGCCGCGTCCGGCCCTGCCAGAAGAGGTGGCGCAGTATTCCGAAGAGGCACGCGGGCGCCTTGAGGCGGTGCCGGGTATGACCGGGCTGTGGCAGGTTTCGGGGCGGGCCGACGTGGGGTTCGAGCGCATGGTGAAGATGGATATCGCCTATGCGAAAACCCACAATGTGTTTCTGGACCTGCTGATCATGGCCCTGACGTTCCGGGCGGTTCTGTCGGCGCGCGGTGCGTATTGAATGGGGTTTTCAGGGGAAGGTACGAGTGAGATGAGTGTTTGTCATTTGTTTGAAAGCCAGAATGCCGAGGCGCGATCCCTGTCGGGCGAAAGCGGGGTTGTTGCGCCGGATGATTACTCGATGGCCGTGAAGCGCCGTGGGGCCAAGCGGATGGACGTCGAGGTGATTGTCTCGCATTTGCCGATCAGCTGGTTCTGGTTCCCGTTTCTTGTGCAGTTGCGGGCGCTGAATCCGGATACGCGGATTGTGCATATGCAGGCGGATCTGACCAAAGCCAGGCTGCGCCGGCGGCGGATGCCGGGGCGGGCGATCAAGCTGCTGGCTTATTCACTGTTTGACGAGATCCGGTCGGAAACGGGGGCGTCGGTGCGACTTTAGAGGCGAGCAGGCGGATCTTTGACAAGGCGGGCTTTGCGGGCGGATGCTGGCAAAGCCCTTTCTATTTGGCGATCTGTTCCAGCCAGCCGGTGAAGAGCTGTGCGGCGGTATTGTTGGTCGATGTTGCCGACGGGCGGGTGACGTAGTGGGCCTGTTCGATCGGGACGGGTTGGCCGACGATGGCAATGTCGCGGCCCATCGCGATAGCGGTTTCGGCAAAGCGTTCCAGAACCACCGCGTATCCCCCACCTGCGGCGACAATGTCGACAGCGGCGATGGTGGTATCGACGGCAAACTGGCTTTGGGTGGCGTCCTGCGGGATGTCGAAGGCCGCGAGGTACCTTTGCCACAGATCCTGAAGGCCGAGGATCTGAACCGCGGGTCGGGTTTGCAGGTCATCGTGCGACAGTGGTGGCGTTCCGGCGGCGGCAATGGGAACGATGCGTTCGCGGGTGAGCCGGTGCGAGGTGACATCGGGCCAGTCGCCCCGGCCGAACCGGATTTCCACGTCGACGTTTTCGCGCCCAGCAGAGTCGGCCCAGATGTTGGAGGCCAGCCTGATCGAGATGCCGGGATGGCTTTGGGTGAAGTCCGGCAGGCGGCGGGCGAGCCAAAGTGTTGCCGAGGAAATCGGGATGCGGATGGTGAGGTGTTGCGCCTCGCTGGCACCAAAGAGGCTTGTGGTGGAGAGCGCAATGTCCCCGAGGGCGCGGCGGACCGAGAAGGCATAGGCCTGACCGACCTCGGTGAGGGTGAGGTTGCGGGCGGCACGTGTGAAGAGCTGACAGCCTAGCTGCGCTTCGAGAGAGCGGACATGCAGGCTGAGCGCGGTCTGGGTGATGCCGAGTTCGGCGGCGGCGGCTGTGAAGTTCATGTGCCGCGCGGCGCTTTCGAAGGAGCGGAGCCAGACCAGATTGGGAGACTTGGACATTTCAGGGTCAAGAAATTTTGGTGGTTTTTCGATGTTTTATTCGTTTCACTTTCTGAAAACAATCTTCTTAGAGTGGCGTATCAGATAGGGTTTCCGGCCTTACGCGCCGGCCATTGCGGGAGGGATGCGCGCATGAAGATTGGATTTATCGGGCTTGGGAACGTGGGCGGCAAGCTGAGTGGTAGCCTTCTGCGCAACGGGATCGACCTGACGGTGCATGATCTGAATGCCGATCTGGTGGCGGCCTTCGTGGCAAAAGGTGCCACCGCAGGAGACAGCCCGGCGCAGATGATGCGCGACTGCGATGCGGTGATTACCTGCCTGCCGTCGCCCGCTGCGTCGGACGCGGTAATGCAGGAGATGTTGCCGGAGGTGCGTGAGGGCAAGATCTGGATGGAGATGTCGACCACCGACGAGGCCGAGGCCAAACGGTTGGGGGCAATGGTGATCGAACGCGGGGGGGCGGCCGTTGATTGCCCTGTGTCTGGTGGGTGCCATCGGGCGGACACCGGCAACATCGCGATTTTCGCGGGCTGTGATCGGGCGACGTTCGAACGCATCCTGCCGCTGTTGACTACGATGGGGCGGCGGATTCTGCACACTGGTGAATTGGGGTCGGCCTCGGTGTTGAAGGTGCTGACCAACTATCTGGCGACGGTGCATCTGGTGGCGAATGCCGAGGCGCTGGTGACGGCTGCGGCGGCGGGGATGGACCTGAACACCACATACGAGGCGATCAAGATTTCCTCGGGCAATTCGTTCTCGCATGTGACCGAAAGCCAGGTGATCCTGAACGGGAGCCGCGACATTTCCTTTACGATGGACCTTGTGAAAAAGGATGTGGGGCTTTTTCAGGAGATTGCGGAACGGGCCAATGTGCCGTTGGAGATCAGCCCGATGATGGTGAAGATTTTCGAGGATGGTATTGCGCGCTATGGCGAGCGGGAATTGTCACCGAACATCATTCGCCGTCTCGAGGACGCCACGGGTCTTGATATCCGCGCGCCGGGCTTTCCGCCGGAGATGGTGGATGATGAGCCGGAAGAGCCGGGATACGAGGTCATTCCGCAGGGCAAGGGTGTGTAGGCGTACTCAATCAGAAGCGTTTTCGAGGGGCAGGGTTTTGTGCAACAACCCTGCCTTTTGTTTTGACCTTGGTGATTCCAGGCGGCGCGACATGGCTTGAAACGTTTGACACGAAGCTGTTTCAGCCCTTATTTTTAAGGGACTTCGCACCTTTTACACAACGCGCCCTCTTTTGTTTGGTACGGGATTTCGCCCGTTATTGTTTTGTATCGCGTTTCATCAAGGAACAGATTTCATGCTCGATTCCAGTGCCGGCAAGCTTCCCCTTTTTCCCCGAAAATCCTCGCCTTTGACCCTGTCCGAATTGCGAGCTGAGTGGCTGGCCTATCCCGATATCCTGCGCGAGAAAATCCTGCCGGTTCTGGTGTCCGTCATGGGGTCTTATGCCGGGGATGAGGTTGGATTTCCCGATTTGGACCAAGCAGTTGCATCGGCGTTGGATGAGGCGGGTGTGGTCGGGGCCGAGGTCGCGTCGGTGCTGGGGGAAGACGGGTTCGAACTGCGTGTTTCGGGGATCGAGAGCGCCGAGGACGGCGCGGCGCTTGAGCTGACCCTGACTGTCGGAGAAAGCGGCGTCCGGATCGAGGTGCTTGGCGGGTCGGAGCCGGTTGTTCTGGATTTTCCGAAGTTCACGGTTGCGGGTTTGGATGGGCAGGGTGGTTCGCGGTCCGGCGAGGCGGGTGATTCCCCCGAATTGAGTGATGCCGGGGCCGGTGAGGGGGAAAGCATGGCCTCGGGTGCGGGGGAGGTGGCCCATTCCAGCCCCCCGACGATCACCGCGGCGCAGTTGCAATCGCTTGCTGACGGGATCGAAGCGGCACTCGACACCCTGCACGCACGGGTTGTTGCAGAGGTTCTGGCGGAGACCCTGCCGCTGATCGGGAATGGGTTGCTGGCGGCGGAACAGGGTGGGGAAGCCGCGTTGCAGATGGTCGAGGCCCTGGGCACGGCGCTGAGTGACGCGCTGGATATTCTTGCGGCGGGCGGGAGCCATGGCGCGGATGCGGTCGAGACGGCGCTGAATGCGGCTTTGGCGGGTGCGGGGTTTACCGGCACCACGCTGTCGGTGACGGTTCAGGGCGGTGCGGTGCATGTCGCGGTGCAGACACAAGGCGCCGGCAGCTATTTGCAGGGTCTTGCGGGTGATCTGGGGACGGCCGGCCTTGGGGCGGTCGGAGGCGGGTCGGGGACCCTGTCGACGGTGTTCGATTTCGATCTGGATTTCGCGACTGGCGGGTCGGGGTTCTTTCTGGATACCTCTGCGGCCAATGACATTTCGATCGATCTTGATCTGACCAATGCGACGTTCGACCCCTCGCTGACGCTTGCGGGACAGGGGTTTGACGCGCTGGATGCGGGAACGGGGTTGAGCGGGTCCATCTCGCTTGATCTGCAGGGGGCGGGCAACAGCCTGACCCTTGGCCAGTTGGGCAGTGCGACGCTGGATGCGGAACTGGACGGGACGGCATCGCTTCAGGTGGGGTTGACGGCGCAAAGCCAGGGTGACATGACGCCGCCGATTGGGGCCGAGTTGAACGTGGACTGGTCTTTCACCGATGCGACGATCAACGTGTCGGACACCAACACGACGTTCGGGGATCGACCCGATGTGTCGTTCGAGACCGTGACGATGGACCTTGGCGGGTTCATGGAGGATTTCGCGGGGCCATTGATCGAGCAACTTGACAAGCTGCTTGAGCCGCTGCGACCGATCCTGAACGTCCTGGATGCCTCGATCAAGCTGCTTGAGAACTTTCCGGGGCTGAGCGGTGTCTTTGACAAGACGGGCGATGGGCGGGTGACGCTGATCGACGTGATGAAGTTCGTGTTCCCGAACCTGGACACCGGCCCGTTCGAGACGGTTGTCGAACTGGCCAAGGATGTCGCGGACTGGGCGGATTTTCTGGACAGCACGGGGTTCTCGCAGGGTGATCTGATCCTTGGGGATGTCGATCTGGGAACGGCGGATATCCGGCTTCCCGGCTTTGATCTTGCCACCGTCACCGCGCAGTTCGGGGGGCTGGCGGATAACCTTCAGACCGTGCTGAACGGTCTGGGCGGCAGCGGCTGGGACGCGACGGATGGGGGCAGTGGCGACACCGGCGCGGATATCCTGGATTCGATGATCAACGACGGCATCTTTGGTTTGCCTATCCTGACGGACCCGTCGCAGTGGATGAACCTTTTGCTGGGGGCGCCCGCCGATCTGGTGTCGATCGACTTGCCCGAGATTTCGATTGGGCCAAAGAATTACAAGAACCTGTTTTCGGTACCCGTTTTCCCCGGTGTGTTCCTTGATATCGACGGGTTTGCCAATGCCACGATCAACCTTGATTTCGGGTTTGATACGCGGGGGCTTCTTGATCCGGCGCTTGATGCGCTGGACGGGCTTTACATCGTGGATGATCCGAACGAGGCCGAAATTGTTCTGAATTCGGGTGTGCAGGTTGGTTTGGAGCTGAACGCCTTTGTCGCCTCGATCGGGGGCGGTGGCAATGTTCAGGGCGTCATCAACCTTGATCTGGATGACAATCTGGGCAGTACGGCGGGCAAGCTTTATTACGACGAGTTCATCGCGGCGCTGACCACCAACCCGTTCTCGATGTTCGATGCCTCGGGGTCGATCACCGCCGGGTTCTCGGCCTGGGTGGATACCATTCTTGGCGAAATCTGGCGCTGGGATAGTCCGCGTGTCACCCTGGGGAACTTTGGTTTTGACAGCCCCGGCATTGATTTGGACCTGGCCAAGATGTCGGGCGGCACCATGACGTTGCACACCGGTGGGCGCGCGGGGGATCGCAACCTTCTTGTACCGAATTTCGATATTGCCGAGGCGATCACGGTGGATCAGTCGGTCGAGACCGGCAAGGTTGACCTGAGCATTAACGGCTACACCGAGCGCTACAACAACGTGAGCCATATCAAGGGCAACGGGCAGCTGCTGCGCGACAGCATTTCGGTGGCCACCAACCTCGCGATTTCGGTCGATTTCTCGGGGGGCGACGGCGATGACGTGCTGAGTGGTGCGATGTTGGGCGACACGCTCAAGGGCGGTGCGGACAACGACGGGCTTTTCGGCAATGGCGGCGATGACTCGCTGCGCGGTGGTCTTGGCAACGATCTCCTGGACGGGGGAGAAGGAGCGGACACGCTGGAAGGGGGCGATGGTATCGACTGGGTCAGCTATGTGGCCAGCGATGCAGGGGTCGACATCAATTTTGGTGCGTCCATACAGTTCGGCGGCCATGCGCTTGGCGATGTTCTTTCGGGTTTTGAGAACCTTGATGGATCGGCCCATGACGACACGGTCGAGGGATCGCAGGGCGATGGCAACATCTTTGGCCGCAGTGGCAACGACAGCCTTGTCGGGGGCTCGCATCTTCAGATTCTGTTCGGCAACGACGGTGATGACACCCTGGAAAGCAACGCAGGCGGCGATACGCTTGTTGGGGGCGAGGGGGACGACACCTATATCGTTCGCGCCACGAACATACGGGTCAACGAAAACGAAAATGGCGAAATCGCCGAGGGTAGCGACAGCGGCTATGATTGGCTCAAGGCCTATGTTTCGGTCGACCTGCGGGGCATGGACGATTTCATCGAGCGGATCACGTTGTTCAACTCGGCGACCACGGCCTTTGCCAACGGCATGGACAACCTGATCAACGGCAATGCGCAGGACAATGGTCTTTACGGCTACGGCGGTGCCGACACGATCTATGCCAACAATGGCAATGACACGGTCTACGGCCATGGTGGTGGTGATCTCGTGACCGGAGGCAAGGGAGATGACGAGTTGCGCGGCGGCGGCGGGAATGACTCGTTGTTTGGCAACTTTGGCGATGACAAACTTTACGGGGATGACGGTGACGACGTCCTGACCGGCGGTTTCGGGAGCGACACGCTGTATGCGGGATCTGGTGCGGACGATCTGTGGGGCGGTGCAGAGAACGACTACTACAAGGTTGATGTTCTTGACGTCGTGCATGAGTTCAACGGCGGCGGGATCGATTTTGTCTGGGCGGATGACGATCACGCTTTGACCGCTGGCCAGGAGATCGAAGTGCTTTCGATCTATTCGTGGCAGAACCTTTTGGTTGCAATCACGCTGGCGGGAGTGACGCAGAATTACGACGGGCTGGCGGCGGCCATTCAGGCCGGGGTTCAGCTTGGGGCGGTCAAGGAAGGCAGCCTGTTGACGGCGGACCTGACGGGGAACGAATACAACCAGATCCTGATCGCCGAGATGTCGAATATCGACCAGTTCTTCGAGAATACGCTGGAGGGTATGGCGGGGGCCGACACGATTGTCGGGGACGGCCGTCATGACGTTGCCAGCTATCTGCAATCGGACGCGGCGGTGCAGATTGACCTGTCGTTCAATCGCCAGAACGGCGGCCATGCGCAGGGGGATTTCCTGCATGGCATCCACCATGTTCAGGGGTCGGCCTTTGATGACACGATCCTTGGCGAAAGCACGCTTGCGGGGGCGACTGTCGAGGATGCCAACGACATTCACGGGCGGGAAGGCAATGACCTGATCAACGGGTTCGGGGGCAATGACACCCTGCGCGGGGGATCGGGGGATGACACGGTTCTGGGCGGGTTCGGTGACAACAAGCTCTTTGGCGGTCTGGGCAAGGACAGCCTTGAAGGGGAAAGCGGTGCTGACACGCTGGATGGCGGGCAGGACGTCGATACGCTGATCGGTGGTCTTGGGGACGACCGGTATATCGTGACCACGGGCGATGTGATTGTGGATGCCGATGGTGATGACACGGTCGAGGCCACCGAGGATTTCTATCTCGGGATCGGTGACGAGATCGAACACCTCGAAGCCACGTCGGGCAGCGATGATCTTTTGCTTTATGGCAATGCCTTTGCGCAGGTGATCGACGGCAATGACGGCGACAACACCATTCACGGCGGCGCCGGGGCGGACACGATTGATGGCGGCGACGGGACGGACCGGGCGTCGTATCTTTTGTCCAACGGAGCGGTTCAGGTGAACCTGAACATTGCCGTACAAAGCGGCGGCCACGCGGCGGGAGATGTGCTGAGCGGGATCGAGAACCTTCGGGGGTCGATCTTTGGCGATACGCTGATCGGGCTGACGGGGCCAAATCCGAACGGCAGCAATGACAATGTGCATTTCGGCGAGGCGGGGCATGACTGGATCGAGGATGTCTTTGGCCAGAACACGCTGCATGGCGAGGGCGGCAATGACACGCTTGTCGGCAGCGGATCGTTGCCGTTGCTTGGAGGTAACGGAAGCCTCCTTTTAGGCGGGGCCGGAAACGACAGTCTGGACGGCGGGCATTCGACCGCGACCGGTGGCGATACGCTGGCAGGGGGGATGGGAGACGATACTTATCGCGTGACCTCGGCCGGGGACGTTGTGGACGAGAACTGGAATGGCGACATTGCAGCGGGGGCTGATGGTGGGCATGACACGTTGATTTCGGACGTGGCGAGTTGGGATATGGACACCACCGGTCAGGCGGAGATCGAAGACGCGGTGATCGAAGGCGGTGTTGATCTCAAGGCCAACGATCTTGCCAACCATGTGACGGGGAATGCCTCGGACAACGACATCACGGGCCGCGCCGGGGATGATACGCTGCTGGGTCTGGGCGGTGATGACACGCTGCGAGGGGGCAACGGGAACGACCATCTGGATGGTGGTTCGGGTGACGACCAGATGATTGGCTGGGCCGGGGACGACCTGTTTGTTGTCGACAGTTCGGGCGACAGTGTGGTTGAGACTGATGGCAACGGCGACGATACCGTGCAGTCTTCGATCACCTATACGCTGGGGGATTTCCTCGAGAACCTGGAGCTGACCGGCGGCGGTGATGTCAAGGGCTTTGGCAATGCGCTGGACAACCGGATCGAGGGCAACAGCGGCGACAATATCCTGCGCAGCTATGCCGGCAATGACACGCTGTTGGGCGGGTCGGGGATCGACACGATCTATGGCGGCACCGGCGATGATGATCTGACGGGTGGCCTTGGCGGGGGCGACAGCCTGTTCGGCCAGGGCGGCGATGACATCCTGCGCATCGTGCAGAGCGAGGGATCGGATCATCTTGACGGGGGTGCCGGAACGGACCTTGGGGATTTCTCGGGGATCACGACGTTCACGGCGCTGATGGATCTTGAGAACGGGTTTTACCAGTGGTCCGGCATCGGCCCGCAGTACACCCTTGTCAATATCGAGAACATCGAGGGCGGCGCGGCGTCGGATACGGTGGAAGGGTCTGTGGATGCGAACTGGATCGACGGCAATGACGGGGATGACGACCTGAAGGGCAACGACGGTTTTGATACGCTGTTGGGGGGGCTCGGGAATGACACCCTGACCGGCGGGCTTGGCTCGGACTCGCTTGAGGGCGGTGATGGGGCGGACGACCTGACCGGCAATTCCGGCAATGACGCGATGATTGGCGGGCGCGGGAACGACAGCCTTCGTGGTGGCAACGGTGCGGATACGCTCAAGGGTGGCAATGGGGTGGATACCCTGAAGGGCGGGGGCGGTCACGACACGGTGTTCGGTTCCGGCGGCAAGGACCAGATCGAAGGCGGAAACGGAAATGACACGCTTGAGGGCGGGCTGGGCGATGACGTTTTTGTCTTCGGTGATGGCTTTGGTCAGGACGAGGTGATCGATTTCGACGCGGTTGATGGCGAGAAGATCGACCTGTCCGGCGTTACCAATATCGTGGATTTCAACGATCTCGTCGGGGCGCATCTTGTTGACGTCGGGGGGACTGCGCAGATCGTTGATGGTGCGGATACCATCCTGCTTGTGGGTGTCAGTTTTGCCGATGTCGGCGTTGGCAAAGACTATTCCGACGCCGACTTCATCTTCTGATCTAGCCCAGAAGCCTTGTGTTTTGCGGATCGTAGACCGGGTCGGCCACGACGGTTGCGCGGTAGGTTTGCAGGAGGATCTGGACCTCGAGTTGATCGCCTGTGCGGGCCTGATCGGCGTCGATCCATGCAACGGCAAGCATCTTGCCGCTGCGCCAGCCCATGCCGCCAGAGGTGACATAGCCGATGAGCCTGCCGTTGTTCAGGATCGGTTCGGTTCCCCAGCAGGGCGGAGCCTCGGGGTCGATCTCAAGCGTGACGAAACGCTTGGTGGGTGGCGTGTCGCGCTGGGCGTCGACCACCGCGCGCCCGATGTAGGGTTTGGTGGTCGAGCAGAACCGTTCGAGACCGGCGGCATGGGGCGTGACTTCGGTGGTCATTTCCGCGCCCCAGCTGCGGTAGCCTTTTTCCAGCCGCAGCATGCCCATAGCGCGTCCTCCCATCAGGGTAAGGCCGTGGGCGCGGCCCTCGGACATGAGGGCATCGAAGAGGGCTTTCTGGTTGAGCATGGGGCAGTGGAGTTCCCAGCCGAGTTCACCCGAATAGGAGACCCGCAGCGCCTTGCAGCGGATGCGGCCGATTTCGACCTGTTTCGAGGTCATGAAGGGGAAGTCGTCAAATGCGCCTTCCGAGAGGGCGTTCAGAAGGGCGCGGCTGTTGGGGCCTGCGATGCCGATGGCGGCGAACTGGTCCGTGACGTTTTTGATGCGGACGTCAAAGCCGGATGCGTGGCTTTCCATCCAGCGTTGGTAGAGGGCGACGCCAAGGGTGGCGCCGACGAGGTAGAAGCTGCCGTCGCCGCTGTTTTCGATGGTGACGTCTCCGACGATGCCGCCGCGATCGTTCAGCAGTAGCGACAGGGCCATCCTGCCCGATTTGGCGGGTACCTTGGCCGAGCCGATATGATCGAGGAAGGCATGGGCGTCCGGGCCGCTGATGCGGAATTTGCCATAGGAGGACATTTCCGAAAGGCCGCATCCGTTGGCCATTGCGCGGGCTTCGTTGCCGACGTGGTCCCACCAGTTGGGGCGCTGAAAGCTTGGGATGTCTTTCGGGGCGGTGCCGTCGGGGGCGTACCAGAGGGGGCGTTCCCAGCCGTAGGCCTGCCCCATGACGGCACCGTGGGAGAGGAGATCGTTGTAGATCGGGGTGGTTTTCAGCGGGCGTCCGGTTTCGCGTTCGATGCCGGGGTAGATGAGTTCGTAGCGGATGGGTAGGATTTCGTGGGTGCGCTCGCGGGCGAATTCGCGGGTGGTCCAGTCGCCAAAGCGGGCGACGTCGATGAAATGCAGGTCGAGCTCGCTTTCGCCTTCGAGAATCCACTGGCTCATGGCGAGGCCGATGCCGCCGCCCTGTGCGATGCCGCCCAGGAAGCCACATGCGACGAAGAAATTCGGCACGCCGGGCATCGGGCCGATCATCGGGCGGCCGTCGGGGGCGAAGCTGATCGCGCCATTGACGCCGCGCTTGATGCCTGCGGTTTCGAGGTCGGGGACACGGTGGAAGATGGCCCCCAGACCGTCGGCAAGGCGGTCCCAGTCGTCTTCGAAGAGTTCCTGGCCAAAGGACCACGGGGCGCGTCCGCCTCTTTTGTCCCAGGCGGTGCGGCAGTCCTGTTCCCACGGGCCAAGCAACAGGCCCTGACCTTCCTGACGCAGGTAGTACTGGCTGTCGCAATCGCGGATCATGGGGAGTTCGTAGCCGAGGGCGGCGACCGACGGCATGGTTTCGGTCACGAGGTATTGGTGTTCCATGTTGGTGATGGGCAGGCGGGTGCCGACCATTTCCGCGACCTCGTTGGCCCAGAACCCCGCACAGTTGACGAGGATTTCGCATTCGAAGACTTCGTCGCCTGCGGTGAGACGCCAGTGGCCTGAAGGCAGGCGGGTGATGCTGTCGACTTGGGCGTTGCGGCGAATGGTGCCGCCGTATTTGCGCGCACCTGCCGCCAGGCCCATGGTGACGGAGTAGGGATCGACGTAGCCCTCTTCGGGGTCCCATGCGCCGCCTTCGAGGTCGGCGACGTTGAGGAGCGGGTACTTGGCCTTGATCTCCTCCGGCGTGACCAGTTCGTATTCCAGCCCGAGACCGCGGAACTTGCCGGCCAGATGTTTGAACTCTTCCATGCGTTCCTTGGTTTGGGCCAGGAAGAAGCCGCCGACCACGTGGCTGCCCACTTCCTGACCCACCTCCTCGGCCAGACCGTCATAAAGGCGCAGGGAGTACGCCTGAAGCGCCGAGAGATTGGCATATGCCGATTGGGTGTGAACGTTTCCGGCGGCGTGCCACGTGGCCCCTGCGGTGAGTTCGCGACGCTCGAGCAGAAGGGCATTTTGTTCGCCTGCCTTGGCGAGGTGATAGAGGGTGGAGACCCCGACGATGCCGCCGCCGATGATGATGATACGGGCGTGAGTGGTCATGAGAGGTCTTCCTTGCGTTTGGCCAGGTAGCTGTCGAGTTCTTCGCGGATGGCCGGGTCGATGGGGGGCGTTTGATAGGTGTCGAGAAGGTGTCGGGCTATGTCGCCCGCGCGTTCGGTTGCGGTTTTGCTGCCGGCTTCGACCCAGGCGTCGAAGGGGCGCCAGTCACTGAGCATGGGTTCCCAGAAGGCGGTTTCATAGCGATCGAGGGTCATCTGGTCGGCGAAGAAGTGACCGCCGGGGCCGACGCGGGCGATGGCCTCGACGCCGAGGGCCTCTGGGCCAAGGTCCATCGGGGTGTGGAACGCCTGCATCATGCGCAGCATTTCGGCGTCGATGATCGCCTTTTCGAAACTGAAGGTCAGGCCGGATTCCAGCCAGCCGATGCCATGCGCCATGACGTTGCAATGACCCATATGGGTGGCCCAGAGGGTGTTCATGCTTTCATAGGCGGATTGGGCGTCGGGCGCGTTGGCGCTGTTCACGTTCGAGGATTTGTAGGGCACGCCATAGCGGCGGGCGAGTTGGCCGCCGGCGATGGCCGCCTGCGCATATTCCGGCGTACCGAGGGCGACCGAGCCCGAGCGCATGTGAACGTTCGAGGTGAAGGCGCCGTAGATCACGGGGGCGCCCGGTTTCACGAGTTGGGTGAGGGTCATTCCGGCAAGGCATTCGGCGTTTTGTTCCACCAGGGCACCGGCCATCGTGATGGGGGCCATCGCGCCGGCCATTGTGAAGGCGGAAATGACAACCGGCTGTCCGCGTGAGGACATGGCGATCAGCCCGTCGCACATGGGGCCGTCGATCTTGAGCGGCGAGTTGGTGTTGCAGTTCAGCAGGAGGCTGGGTTCCTGCGCGAACTGATCGTGGGAAATACCGCGGGCGATGCGGGCGACTTCCAGCGCGTCGGTCATGTCGGACATGGCATAGGCGCGCCAGACCTTGTCTGTCTGGGTGGCAAGGGCGTGGTAGGCATCAAGGTGGCGGGTGGGCACAGGGAGATCCTGTGGTTCCACCGGGTAGCCGTAGAAAAAGTGCATCTGGTCGAGCGACTGGCACAGGCGAATGGCCTCGGTGAAGGTTTTCAGGCTGCCCGGTTGGCGGGGCAGGTTCGGGCCGCTGACATAGGGCGGGGTGGTGGCGTTGCAGTAGGCAAGCCAGTTGCCCCCGATCGGAACGTTGCGCGAGGGGTTGCGGGCATGGAGTGTCCATTGTGCCGGACAGGTGGCGATCGTTGTCTCGATCAACTCGGGCGCGAGCCGCACGCGTTCGCTGATGTCGTCGACCTCGGCACCTGCGTTGCGAAAGAGGGTGCGGGCGGCGGGCGACATGATCTCGATGCCGGTTTCCTGAAGCACGCGGAGCGAGGCGTGGTGAATGGCCTCGACCTGATCGGCAGAGAGGATTTCGACGGGCGCGATGTGGGACTGCACCGGGCCGAAGTGCGCTGCCTGTGGCTGGATGCTCTTTGCCTGTCGTCTTTGACCACGTCGTGCCATCGCGTTTCTCCCCTGTATCCCATGAGGTTAGGAGGGGAGATTGCCGGGCGAGGGCGCTTTCTCGACATCAGGGGGAGGGGATCACGACACCGGGGGCTGGTTGGCTTTGCGGTCGTCAGAGGGCAGGAGGCCAAAGACCTTGCGGTAGGATTTGGAGAACTGGCGCGGCTGGTAGCCGTAGTCCAGGGCGATGTCGATCAAGGGGCGGCGGCCAGCGAGCACCTCTTGTCGAGCTTCGCCCAGCCGGAGTTCGGCATAGACGATGGCCGGTGTCTTGCCGAATTCCGCGTTGAACAATCGTTCCAGCTGGCGTTGGGAAATGTCGAGGCGGCGGGCGATCTCGAGTATGGAAAGGGCATCGAAGGTGTTGGCTTCCATCAGGCGGATCGCGGCGAAGACGGTCTTGTTGGCGGTGGCATAGCGCATCTGTTCGGGCAGGCTTTGCGACAGGCGACCGTCGCGGACACCGTCGATCATCAGTCGCGAGGCGATCTCTTCGACAAGTTCGGTGCGCCCGCTGCGGGACAGGAAATCGAGCATCAGGTCCGAGGCCGCGCCACCGCCCGAGCAGGTGGGATGGCGGGCGTTTCCAATGAACAGGCGGGTGGAAATCTCGACCTCGGGGTGATGCTCCTTGAGGTAGGTGATGTCCTCCCAGTGGGCGGCGACGCGGGCGCCATCGGCAAGGCCCGCCTGTGCGAGGCGTACGACGCCCGACGAGATGGCCCAGATCGGATGGCCCTGCCTGTTCCAGAGGCGCAGTTTCGCGATCAGATCGGGATTGGTGGTACGGTCGGCACCGGCCCCGGACACGATGACAACAATGGCGTGGCGCGGCAGATCGGTGATCGGGCAATCGGGCAGAACTGAAATCCCGTTCGAGGCGGCGACAGGGGCGTCGTCAAGCGAGGCGACCTGATAGGCGAAGTCGTCAGCCCCCAGTTTGCGCGCGACGCGCAGCACTTCGATGGCAGAGGAAAAGGCCTGCATCGTGAAGCCTGTTTCAATGACGAAAACAAAATGTGTTCTGTCTGACGCCATTTCGGGGCCTCCTTCTGTGTCTCGCGAAAGACATGCGTCGCATGACCGTGATGCGAAAAGGCCAAGCAGGCAAGGGTGTTGTGAAACCATAAGCCGCTTGGGCGTGCCCGTGGCCATACGAACCTGCATGGGCCATGCAATAGTTGCATTGGACTTTGAAAGGAGGTTGGCGTTTCCGTTGCGGCATTGCCCCGGGCCTTGGGGCAGAGACAATTGGAAAGACCATGAGCCAGCAAGAGTTCCTGACCAGCGTTCAGCACTTCATCGAAACCGCCGTAACCCATGTCGACCTGCCCGAGGGGCTGGCCGAGCGGATTGCCCAATGCAACTCGACCTATTCCGTGCGCTTTGGCGTCAAGCTGCGCGGCCGTATTCACAGCTTTCAGGGCTGGCGGTCGGTGCACAGCGAACACATCGAGCCGGTGAAGGGCGGTATCCGTTATGCGCCGGATGCCAATCACGACGAAGTGGAGGCGCTGGCCTCGCTGATGAGCCTGAAGTGCGCGCTGGTGAATGTGCCGTTCGGGGGATCGAAAGGTGCGCTGGCGGTGGACCCGAACGCCTGGACCGAGGATGAGTTGGAGAAGATCACCCGCCGCTTCACGCAGGAGTTGGCGCGGCGTGACCTGATCCATCCGGGGCGCAACGTGCCGGCCCCCGACATGGGCACCGGCGAGCGCGAGATGGCGTGGATGGCGGATGAGTACCGCCGTATCGGATCGTCGGATGCGTTGAACCAGAACGCCTGTGTCACCGGCAAGCCGGTGGCACGGGGCGGCATCGAGGGGCGGGTCGAGGCCACGGGGCGGGGGCTACAATATGCGTTGCGCGCCTATCTTACCCATGGCGACACGCTTCCTGTTGCGGGGCAAAAAACGCCAGAGGGGCTGACGGTTGTTGTGCAGGGGTTTGGCAACGTTGGGTATCACGCGGCCAAGTTCCTTGCGGAAGATGGCTGCAAGATCGTGGGCATTGTCGAGCATGACTGCGCGATCTTCAACGAAGGCGGGCTGGATGTTGAGGCGGTCGCCGCGCATCGGGCCGAGACCGGATCGGTTGCCGATTTCGCCGGAGCGAAGACGGTTCCGAGTGCGGAAGGGCTGACCTATATGGCGGCGGATGTGTTGATCCCGGCGGCCAAGGAGAACGCGATTACCCGGGAGAACTGCGAGCAGGTGAACTATAGCCTGATCGTGGAGGCGGCCAACGGGCCGGTGACGGCAGAGGCCGAAGATTGCCTGAACAGGCGCGGCATCGTTGTGCTTCCGGATCTCTATGTGAACGCCGGTGGTGTGGTCGTGAGCTATTTCGAGTGGGTGAAGAACATCACGCACCTGCCGTTCGGCCTGATGGATCGTCGTCAGAACCTGAGTTCGGGGAATGCGCTTGTGTCGGCGCTGGAAGAGATTGCGGGCCGTCCCCTGCAAGAGACCCAGCGTGCCAAGATCGCCAAGGAAACCCGTGAGATTGATCTGGTGCGGTCTGGGCTGGAAGAGATCATGGTGCGGGCGTTTGACGACATCATGGACCGCAAGATGGCGCTGGACGGGGTCACTTTACGAACAGCGGCTTACGCGGTAACCATTGCCCGCATCGCCGAATACTATCGGGCGATCGGCTTGTAAGGACTGAAGACATGGACGTTCGGTGGCTCGAGGACTTTCTGGCTCTCGTGGAACTCAGGAACTTCACCCGGGCCGCTGAATTCCGCAATGTCTCGCAGGCTGCGTTTTCCCGGCGTATCCAATCGCTTGAACAGTGGTTGGGCACGCCCCTTGTGGTCAAGGGGGCGTCGCCGGTGCGCCTGACCGAGGCCGGGGAACAGTTTCGCGACAGCGCACGGATTGCCGTGGACCGGTTGTTCGAGGCGCGGGCCTCGATCCGGACCAGCCAGTTCGAGGTCATGTCGCAGGTGCGTATCGCGATGCCCAACGTTCTGGCGCGGTCGGAATTCAAGCGGTTGCTGGATATTCTGGAGCGCAAGCACAATAGTTCGTTTTCGGTGATCGTGGGGACAACGAACGACGTGGTTGGACGGTATCTGGCGGGGGATGCGGATATCCTGTTTGCCCATGACTGCAAGGCCATCCCGACCCATGACAGCCTTGGGCAGCATGAACGCATCGTGATCCGGCGGGACAGGTTCCAGCCCTATGCCACGCGCAATGCGGCCAAACGCGAGGCGTTCGGATTTCCCGGTACGGCGCGTCAGCCGTTTCCGATGGTGGCCTATTCGCAGAAAGCCTATTTCGCGCGGCTGTTCGAACATGTGCTGGAACGGGCGCGGGCGCCATTGCCGCACAAGATCACGGTTCAGTGCGACATGTCGGATGTGCTCAAGGAAGTGATCGCAGCCGGGTACGGGATTGGCTGGCTGCCGCAAAGCGCGGTGGAAGACGGCAACCCGCCGCAGATCACGCCAATCGGCGGTGTGGAATGGGGGCTGGACGTGGACATCTGTGCCTTCCGCCCAAAAAGCCCGCTTGGCCCCAGCATCGAGGCGATCTGGAGCGCGTTGCGCAAGCGCGATCTGGCAGGGAAAGTGGCCGGATAGGCACGATCAGATCAGGGTGGTCATCTTGTAGCCCGGCGCAAAGCCCCTTCGGAATTACGATCTGACAGCGCATCGCAGGTTCAGCGCAAAGGAGACCCGTTATTGGACCAAAGAGAGCGAGTTTCAATAGGACCAATTCGCTAGTGGGGTTTCCTGGGAGTAGCGATATTGCGAAAGCGAAACCGGCCGGATGATCCGCTCGTATCACTTCGACGCTTCTTTAGTTCGGTTATGGAGCAAGGCACTGGCCCTGAGTTAAGCAACACCTCGGTTCAAAGCCAAGACATGGCTTTTTGTGGGGCCCTACAGGCCACAAAGTGGTAGGCTCACGGAACGGTACTTCCACAAGCCCGAACCAGCGTGATTAGACGACGCGTTTTTGGGTGCTTTGTTCCAAGCCAAAGACATGCTGGTCTCAGGGCAGAGTAAACCCCACAAAATGCGCCAAGAACGGGATGTCATAGCGTGTTGTTAGAAGGGAAAATGGGCAACCTAAACCAAAAGGATTGCGTGGAGGCGAGTACCGGACTCGCCACCATTTTTCTAAGCCATTGGAAGGCCTGAATAATCGAGTGCGAGGTTGAGGTTTGTGTCGCACTTCGTGTCACACCAATGCCTCAGGTCGGCGTGATTTGTCAACTTTTGCTTGAAGTCGTTGCCTCTTGGAATGGGCGATGCAGGGCTGTTGCTGGCTGCTGCCGGACCACTCTATATGTGGTTTGATCGGCAACTTATTTCCTCTCTCACGGAGGGTTAAGGAGCAGGTACAAGATGTTGTGGCTGCGTTTCGTGTCGATGGGGGGTATGGGGGAAGCTGGCGCGTCGTGAAGAATAGATATGTCCACAAAAAAATGTGTCGAAAATTCTGTGGCAACGTTGGTTCGAAGAGCGCTTAGTTCACCGCCGGTGTTCATTATCTATCAGGCCAAGCGGTCTACGAAGGTGTCGAAGAACGCTGAGATCTTTTCGATCATTCAACCTTCCAAACTGTTAGGATCTCGTAAGCAGTGGAGTGAGTTTTCAATGCATCGGGCGCCACAACTAAAAAGTGAAGTGACTTTCTTGTTTGTCCGTAATTCGAGTGGTAACCGTACGGGAAAACTCATAAATTGTCAGCAACAAGTGTCTAGCAGCTAGGGGCAAATCCTTTGAATCAGAACCACGATAAGCTTGTCGGGCTAATTTGGAGCATCGCCAACAAACTCCGCGGCCCTTACCGCCCACCACAGTATCGTCGTGTCATGCTGCCCATGACCGTGCTTCGCCGCATGGATCTGGTTCTCGCTCCCAATAAAGACAAAGTGCTCGCCCAGTACGAAAAGCTGCAGGCCCAGGGCCACAGTGAAGACGCGATCCACAAGATCCTAGGCAAGACCGCAACTGATGACCGGGAGCAACCTCTCTACAACGTCAGCAAGTATGACTTCGAAAAGCTGCTCGGAGATCCAAACAACATCGCACGCAATCTGGTCACATACATCGAAGGCTTCTCCCCCAAGGCCAAAGACATCTTCTCAAAGTTCGGCTTTGACGCCGAGATCGAGAAGCTCGACAACGCCAACCGTCTGTTCATGGTGATCCAAGAGTTCGCCAAGCCAGAAGTTGACCTGCACCCCGACCACGTCAGCAACTTGCAGATGGGCTACGTCTTCGAAGAGCTGGTCCGCAAGTTCAACGAACAAGCCAACGAAGAAGCTGGGGATCACTTCACCCCGCGCGAGGTCATCCGTCTGATGGCCCACCTCATGTATACTCAGGATGAAGACGTCTACACACCCGGCATCGCGCGCACGATCTATGACCCGACCTGCGGGACCGGCGGCATGCTCTCAGTGTCTGAGGAATACATCCGCGAACAAAACCCCCAAGCCAACCTCATCCTCTATGGCCAGGAATACAACGCCGAGTCCTACGCGATTTGTTGTTCTGACCTGCTCATCAAGGATGAGCCGATCGACAATATCCGCTTCGGTGACACGTTGGGCGACGGAAAGACCGAAGACGGCCACCCGGACAAGAAATTCCACTACATGATGGCCAACCCACCCTTTGGCGTGGAATGGAAAACTCAGCAATCCATCGTTCAGAAAGAGGCCGATGCGCTCGGCTTCTCGGGCCGCTTTGGCGCGGGTACGCCGCGCATCAATGACGGTGCGCTTCTGTTCCTTCAAACCATGATCAGCAAGATGCGACCCAGCCCCGAGATCGGCGGTGATGGCTCCAAAATAGCCATTGTCTTCAATGGCTCACCCCTCTTCACTGGCGATGCCGGTTCAGGCGAAAGCAACATCCGCCGTTGGATCATTGAAAACGACTGGCTCGACGCGATCATCGCGCTGCCGGATCAGATGTTCTATAACACCGGGATTTTCACCTACATCTGGATTGTCTCGAACCGCAAACGCCCCGAGCGCCGCGGCAAGGTGCAGCTGATCGACGGCACCAAGCATTTCCTGAAGATGCGTAAGAGCCTGGGTAACAAGCGTAATGAGCTCGGCGATGGCGAGGACGGGAAGCCAGACCATATCGGCGATATCACGCGCCTCTATGCCGGCTTCAAACACGATGACACCTCGAGCGTCATAATCGACGGCGAGACCAAAGAGCGGATCTGTTCCAAGATCTTCGACAACCGCGACTTCGGCTATCTCAAAATCACGGTCGAACGCCCGCTCAAACTGAACTTCCAGGCCAACGCGGAACGCATCGCTCGGCTTGCGGGCGAAAATGCTTTTGTCAAACTGGCACAGAGCAAAAAGCGCAAGGACAGCGCCGCCATCGCGGCGGAGGAAGAGGCAGGCAAAGCACTACAGGCCCAGATCATTGCTGTGCTGGAAGGCATGCCCGATACGCTAGTCAAGAACCGTGCAGACTTCATCAAAACGCTGAACGCCGCGTTCAAAACCGCAGGCATCAAACTCGAAGCGCCGATCCGCAAGGCGATCCTCAGCGCGCTGTCGGAACGGGATGAGACCGCCGACACCTGCACCGACGCCAAAGGCAATCCTGAGCCGGATACTGAGCTGCGCGATACCGAACTGGTGCCGCTGCCCAAGGATATCGAACTGCCCATGCTGAACGTTCCTGAGGTCGAAGACGATGAGCCTCAGCCACTGACTGACGGCGATTTGCCTGATCTCGTGAAAAGTCATGTAGAGACCTATCTCGCTGCCGAGGTGCATCCGCATGTGCCCGACGCCTGGGTCGAACACAAGAAGACCAAAATGGGCTACGAAATCCCGCTGAACCGGCATTTCTACGTCTACAAGCCGCCGCGCAAGCTGGAGAAGATCGAAAAAGATATCGAGGATATCACCCGCGACATCATGGAAATGCTTAAGGGGATCACCGCATGAGCTACGCCCCTTATCCGGCATACAAGGACAGTGGCGTCCCTTGGCTTGGGCACGTGCCTGAAGAGTGGATGGTTGCACCGCTGAGGAGGTTTCTTCGTGTGCAGAGCGGCGACATCATTTCAAAAGACAAGGAAACGGATGAAGGGGTTCCTATCTACGGAGGGAACGGCATTCGAGGCTACACGGATGAACCAAACACTCAAGGGCCGCTGATCCTCATTGGTCGCGTCGGAGCCCACTGTGGGAACGTGCATATTGCTCAAGGTCCACTATGGGCATCTGAACATGCATTTCGGGTGTACAAAAATCAGCCTTTTGAAATTGAGTTTTTTGCGTACCTGATCGAGAGCTTGAATCTCAATCAGTTTGCCATCCGGACAGCACAGCCGCTTTTGAACTCCTCAATTGTTGCTGAGCAAGTTGTGTCTGTGCCGTCCATCGAAGAACAAACCGCCATTGCGGATTTCTTGGATAAGAAGACGGCCGAGATTGATGATCTGATCGCCAAGAAGGAAGAGCTTCTGCGCCTTCTGGCCGAACAACGCACAGCGCTGATCACTCACGCCGTCACCAAAGGCCTCAATCCTAACGCCCCCATGAAACCCAGCGGCATCGACTGGCTCGGTGACGTGCCAGAGGGGTGGGAAGTTAAGCCGCTTAAGTTCCTTGGGCGTTTTCAGAACGGCATCAGTATTGGCGGCGACAGCTTCGGATCCGGCTTTCCGTTCGTCAGCTATGGCGACGTATACAAGAACCTCAGCTTGCCCGAGACCGGCAGCGGATTGGTCGAATCAACAGCGAAGGACCGTGTTCTTTACTCAGTTGAACACGGCGATATCTTCTTTACGCGCACATCTGAAACGATTGAAGAAATCGCGATCTCCTCGGTCTGCGAGACAACTATACCTGACGCCGTCTTTGCCGGTTTTCTCATCCGATGTCGCCCCTATCCAAAGCGATTGGACGTTGGATTTTCCAAATACTATTTCAGAAACAGCAGGCTGCGCGACTATTTCGTCAAGGAGATGAATCTGGTGACGCGTGCATCACTGGGCCAGACGTTGCTGGGCAATCTGATGGTCGCCTTGCCACCCCTTGATGAACAAGAGCATATTTCTGTGTTTTTGGATGAGAAACTTGAGGACCTCGCAAAGGTTGAAGCTGACACCCGCACTTCGATCCGACTACTGAATGAATACAGAACCTCAATCATCACCAGCGCAGTGACCGGTAAGATCAAGGTTGCGTAGCTATGACCATCAATGCTCAAGGCTATTTCAACCAGCTGCAAACCCAGCTTTCAGACAAATATTGCGTGTTGCCCAACGACGATGGGCAGCTAGTACTTTCCGAAAAACCTGAACCAGAGTCCCCCAAGCAAACCGTTCGCTTCACGTTTTCCGGTACAGCTCTGGCGGTCAAGCTCGATAAATTCCAAGCGCCTCTGTTCCATTTCTTGGAAAACAAAGGGCATCCTTGGTCGAAACGCTGCGACTTCGTTGTGTTCCATTGCCGGCGAAATGCCGTGCGGGCCTATTGCATCGAATTCAAAACTGCGCGCACTAATATCCCGGTCGATAAAGTGATCCCGCAGCTGAATGCAGGCCACCATTGGTGCGAGTCGCTTCACAACACGATCCGGAATTACACGGCATCGAAACGGCGTCTTCAGGTTTCAAAATACCTCTTCACCGCGAGCCTAGATCCTTCTGCCGTTTTGGATCCAACCGGGCGCTACCTTTTGAAGGATACGTCAATTCGACATTACAACTTTGATGAAGTTGATAGGATGGACTTGGACGACATGGAAAATGACCATGTGTATACTGTTAGTTGATTGATATTATGAGCAAACACACCGAAATCCGTTTTGAAGATGCTATCACCGAAAGCCTGACCACGGCGGGCGGATATGCCTTGGGCGACCCCGACGGCTTTGATGCCGAGCGCGGTTTGTTCCCAGATGAGGTCATCGCTTTCATCGAGGCGACACAGGCTAAACGTTGGGCCAGCCTACAGGAGTTCCACGGCGACCGGGCTAAGATTGCACTGCTGGACTCGCTCTGCAAAGAGCTGTCGGCCAAAGGCTCACTGCATGTGCTGCGCCATGGGTTCAAGTGTTTCGGCAAGACGTGGAAGCTAGCCTATTTCGCGCCCGCTTCGGGCATGAACCCCGACGCGTTGGCCGACTATGCTGCCAACCGCCCGACCGCCACGCGGCAGGTGCATTTCGACCCCAAGCAAAAGGGCCTCTCGCTTGATCTGGTGCTGTCGGTGAACGGCCTGCCCATCGTGACGATGGAATTGAAAAACCAGATGTCAGGCCAGACGGTCGAACATGCCAAGAAGCAATACAAGTTCGACCGTGATCCGACCTGTCCGATTTTCCGTTTCAAGGAACGCGCCCTGGTGCATTTCGCGGTTGATACCGATCTGGCCTATATGACCACGCGGCTGAGCGGGTCAAAAACTGTGTTCCTGCCTTTCAACAAGGGGCATGGGAACGGCGCGGGCAACCCGCCGGATGAAGACAATTATCGCACCGCCTATCTGTGGGAAGAGGTCCTGACCAAGGATAGCCTGATGGATATCCTGGCGCGTTTCTTGCATCTGGAGGTGAAGGAAACCAAAGTTGTGACCTCGCGCGGGATCAAGACCTCCCGCAAGGAAACGATGATCTTCCCGCGTTATCATCAGCTGGATTCGGTGCGGAAGCTGGTCGCCGATGCCAAGATGCAGGGGCCGAGCCACAACTACCTGATTCAACATTCTGCCGGGTCCGGTAAATCCAACTCGATCGCCTGGTTGGCACATCGCTTGTCGAGCCTGCACGATGAGAATGACCAGAAAGTTTTCAGCACTGTGATCGTGATCACCGATCGCCGCGTGCTGGACCAACAGCTGCAAGACACGATCTATCAGTTCGAGCACAAGCAAGGTGTGGTCGAGAAGATCGACGAGAACACCCAGCAGTTGGCCAAAGCTTTGTCTGGTGGTGTGCCGATCGTAATAACCACGATCCAGAAATTCCCGTTCATCGCGCAGGCATTGGACACGTTGTCTAGGAAGGGCGAAAGCGTTCAGATCGATACGACCGGCAAGAGCTTTGCCGTGATCGTGGACGAGGCGCACAGTTCCCAAAGCGGCGAGACCGCCATGGAACTGCGCAAGGTACTGAACCGCGAAGGCATCGCGGCCACTATCGCCGAACAGATCATTGACGATGAGGAGGAGCAGAACCTTTCGGATGACGCGAAAGAAGCACTGTTCCAAGAGATGCTAAAGCGCCCCCGCCAGAAGAACATCAGCTTTTTCGCGTTCACCGCGACGCCGAAGTACAAGACGCTGGCCGTTTTCAATGAGCCTGGACCGAACGGGAAGCCACCGTTTCATCATTACTCTATGAGGCAAGCCATCGAAGAAGGCTTCATCATGGACGTGCTCAGAAATTACACGACCTACAAAGCCTACTACGGGCTGATCAAATCGATCGAAGACGACCCCGAGGTGCCGCGAAAAAAAGCCGCCAAGCAGCTTGCGCGCTTCATGAGCCTGCACCCGATCAATATTGCGCAAAAGGTGGAAGTGATCATCGAACACTTCCGCCATCACACCCGACATAAGATAGGTGGACGGGCCAAGGCTATGGTGGTCACCAGCTCGCGATTACATGCTGTGCGTTACAAGCTGGCCTTCGACAAATATGTGAAAGAAAAAGGCTACGGCGACATCAAAGCACTGGTCGCGTTTTCCGGTTCAATCAAAGACCCTGACTTTCCCGAGAAGGAATACACCGAAGTCGGGATGAACAAGGGTATGAAAGAAAGCGAGTTGCCCAAGAAGTTCAGCACCGAGGGATACCAGGTGCTGCTCGTGGCCGATAAGTATCAGACCGGTTTTGACCAGCCTCTGCTTCACACGATGTACGTGGATAAACGCTTGTCAGGCATCCAGGCGGTACAGACGCTCTCTCGCCTCAATCGGCGGACAGCGGGCAAAGAAGGCACGTTCGTACTGGATTTCGTGAACGAGCGCGATGAGATCTTCCAGTCATTCAAGGACTACTACGAGACAACTGACGCTGGCGACGCGCCGGATCCACACCAGCTTTATGAGTTGCAACACTCTATCGAGGAATGGCGGATATTTGGCAGCGATGAAGTGGACCAGATTTGCGAGATCTGGTTCAAGAACCGTAAGGAACCGACGGCTTCCGATCACCGCAACATGAACGCGCTGATTGACCTTGCAGTCGAACGGTTTGCTTCACTGGAAGAAGGTGACCGCGAATTGCTGCGCGGGAAACTGACTAGCTTCCGAAACCTCTACGCCTTCTTGTCCCAAATCGTACCGTACCAGGATTCTGAGCAGGAAAAACTCTACACCTATCTTCGGCTTCTAATCCCGAAGCTGCCGAAACGAGCAGAGGATGATCCGTTTCAACTCGGCGATGAGGTGGAGCTGCAATACTACCGGCTGCAGAAAATCAGCGAGGGTGGCATCGATCTGTCGCAAGGAGAAGCTGAACCGTTGAAAGGGCCAACAGAAGTTGGCTCCGGCGTCTCCAAGGATGAAGCCGTCCGGCTCAGCTTGCTTGTTGATACACTCAACGAGCGGTTCGGAACCGAATTCGACAAAGCAGACGAGTTGTTCTTCGATCAAGTTGTCGAGGTAGCCACAGGGAAAGAAAAACTACGGGAAGCTGCTCGAGCAAACACCCTGGACAACTTTTCTTTGGTCTTTAACTCCATGCTTGAAGGCATGTTCATTGAACGAATGGATGGCAATGAAGAGATCTTTGCCAAACTGATGAATGATGATCGGTTTCGAGAGGCAGCTGCAAACGGTCTCGTAAAGCGTGTTTATGATTCAATTGTGGGAGTAAATGCCAGTTCGGACGATCCGGGCGACGACCCAGACACAGACGATCCCGGACCCATGATTGGCCGCGAGAAGTAGTAAGAAATGACCGACACAGAAAAGAAAGCAGCGCACAAACAACGTCTGGAGCAAAAGACCGACGTTACTTCTCGGCTAAGCGAAACGACTCGGTTTGTTGCATTTGGAATTGTTGCTTGGGTTTTCGCTGTTCAGGCCTCTGACGCAGAATTCTCGAAGACCTACATCCAAACATATGAAATTTGGATCAACACAGCAGGAGCGCTGGCAGTCATATCGATTGCGGGCGACTATTTTCAGTATCTATGCGCATATTTGTCCGTGAAGCATGCTTTGACGAGAAAGGAGCAAGGCTACAAATTCAACAGAAACCATCCCGCCTATTTTTTGCAGACGGCGTTCTTCATCATTAAGCAATTTGCCGTAGGACTTGGTTCAATTGCTATTGCCACGACCTTCGCGCTTCATGTTTTTCTGAACTAAGCCATCCTTGCAATCCGAAAGCTTAACCCAATTACTAATGGCTGAACGGTGACCTGCTACCCTAACAGCTTCACGACAGGAGAGAAAACTCGAGCCATGTTCCGCGTTGACTTGAACCAAAATCGATTGTCCCGACTGTCCCAGAAGCGCTTTGCAGATTTGAATCTTCGCGAGCGAGATCACTTGCAGGAATGGCTGGCCAACCAGCCTGACGCGCTTGGTGAGGAGTTGTTGATCATTCAGAAAGAGTTCGACGGGTTCGATGAAACCCGCGAACGGCTAGACCTTCTTGCGCTAGACAAGGATGGCAACCTTGTTGTGATCGAAAATAAGCTGGATGACAGCGGGCGCGATGTGGCTTGGCAGGCGCTAAAATACACCGCGTACGTGTCTGGTCTAACCAAGACCCAGATTGTCGATATCTACCAGCAATACCTCGATCGCTATGCTGGCGGCGGAAATGCTGCCGTTCGGCTCTGCGAATTCATGGAAGTGGAGGAGCTGGAAGAAACAGTGCTGAACCCTGGCAACGATCAGCGAATGATCTTTATTGCCGCCAATTTCCGTCGTGAGGTCACAGCGACGGTTCTATGGCTCTTGAGCCGTGGGATCCGGGCGCAGTGTTTTAAGGTAACGCCTTATGCTTTCGGGGATGAATTGATGGTCGATATTCAACAGATTATTCCTACGCCGGAAGCCGCCGACTTCATGATTGGAATGTCGAGCAAAGAAAACGAAGAGAAGGCGATCCAAGACACGCAGAAGAAGCGGCACAAGCTGCGCTTAGAATTCTGGGAAGCTGCCCTCGAACAGCTTCGTGTCGATGGGGTTACGCTCTACCAGAATATCAGCCCGACGAAGGACCATTGGCTAAGTGCTGGGTCCGGCACGAGGTCCTGCCCTTATCAAATGATTTTCTCGAGAGACGAGGCACGTGTGGAGATCAGCTTTCAGCGCTCTGAAACCTCAGAAAACAAATGGCTCTTCGATCAGCTCTACAGTCAAAGGGACGCAATCCAAGCGGCATTCGGCGCTGAACTCGATTGGCGGAGGATGGACAACAAGAAAGCCAGCCGTATCGTTTACGCTCAACCCTTTGACGGCTTCAACCGCGAAGCTTGGCCCGAAATGATTGCCTGGCTGGCCACGCATATTCAGATGTTGGAAGCAGCGTTTAGCGAACCACTATCCCGCCTGAACCGCGAGGTCCGCTCTAAAGACGAAGCAATTTAGTTCCGTTTCTCAGGTCTTGGGCGATAAGCAAATATGAGCCCTTCCTCGCGTTCATGATTGAAAGGTCGCCGGTTGTGGAGACCTTAGCAGGAGGGGGTAATGCTTAAAATTGAAAAGAAAATAGATACACTGCCGTGAATGCCCGCCCTTATGACCCACAATGGACGACTGACAGTCCGACCTTGTCGGAGTGTTTGGATAGCTTGTGCGCGGAACTAACCAGTGCGCAAACGGGGAAGCGAAAGCGGAGAAGGGATGCCCAACCACGATTCGAAGCTGCTGTGAAGGCTATTGCCCTAGATCTTTTCAGGGCACATCAGAGCGATCCTGCTTTGGAAGTGGGGATTGCAACCGGCTGGACTGCACTACAGCGGAAGAGCAAGTCTAGATACGGAGCCAGCTTCATATCGGCCCGTACCTTCACCGACGCGATGGAAGTACTAGAAACATCTGGCTTGATAGCGTTGAGCACTCCACATTGGGACGATCCGGCCAACAGACACAGCCGTGTGGCCCGTTACATGGCATCTCCTGCCCTACTTGGTCGTTTTCAGAACGTAGGCGCATCTGTGGTCGATCTTCGGAGGAACGAGACTGCAGAAGGTATTCGGCTTAAGGATTCCAAAAAGCGTTTGGTCGAGTATGGCGATAACGGTTTCGCCAACAACGCGCGTGGCAAGTTGCGGATCATAAATGATATGCTTGAAAGCCATTGGGCGGATATTGCACTGACAAATGAGCAACTTGCCGCAGAGTTGAAGCGCATTTCCAGAAACCGGGAGGATGAAGCTGCTCAGTCTTTTGACTTCGCTGCGCGTACCGTGCACCGCGTCTTCAACAACGACGATTGGGAGCAGGGCGGGCGCTTTTATGGTGCTTGGTGGATGAGTTGTCCAAGTAGGCTTAGGCCCTACATACTGATCGACGGGAAGCGCACGGTTGAGGTGGACTACGCGGGGCTGCACGCAGCCATGCTCTATGCGCTAGAGGGCTTGCCCATTCCAGATGATCCCTATCAGCGATGCTTGGCTCACGCGGGGAACAAGGCAGAGCGGCGACTGGTCAAGCGAACTTTCAACGCGCTCCTTAACGCTGACGGGGTGCAGGGTATCAACGAGATTGAAGGTTACACGGCGGACCTGACGGGCCGACAGTGGAATGAGTTCAAGCAGTTTGTCGTCAGTAGCTATCCCGAGTTCGAACGGCACTTCGGTTCAGGTGTCGGGCTAAAATTGCAGCGCAAGGATAGTGATCTGGCCGAGGCCGTTATGCTGAAGTTCGCGGCGATGGGCTATTCCTGCCTTCCTGTCCATGACAGCTTTATTGTCCATCACGGGCTAGAACAGGACCTTGCAAACGCGATGAATAGCGCATTTCACGCGGAGTTCGGTATCGACAGCAAGGTCGGTGTTGATGTTGGACTTGGTGAAACTGTTGAAGGTGGTGGCTCGCATATTGAGGCTGACATAGGAGAACTACTTAACCCAACTGGCTATGAGGCGAGATTGACCGCATACCGGCTAAACCATGGTGTTGCGTGAGCCGAGCACATCTGGACTTTCTCTACAGACGAGGGACTAAGAGAGCACCCCCCAAGCAAAATAAAAAAGGCTGAGGCATTCTGCCGATCGAGATAAGCCGGGTATTCCACTGATCGCTCACGCCCTCCCGGCGCTCCCCCCTCATTACTGGTAACGATAAGGAGCGCCGAGCCGGTTCAGACCTGAAACCGGCCGATGGCCTCTTTGAGCTGGGCCAACGTGTAGCCTTCGCGGTTGTAAACCTCCTGCGTGACGCCAGAGCGCGCGTGGCCGACTATGCATTGCACAATGGGTTCGGGAACATCTGCTTGGCTCAGTCGCGTTACTACAGTGTGCCGCAGGCTATGGAAAACAAGGCCTGGCTGCTTGATCCCCAGCTTGGGTAAGAAACTCTCATTGCACCAGCGGCCTAAGTTGCGGCCATAGCCGCCATTGGCGCTGTAGCTGTAGTCAGGAAACAGCCGTGTGCCATTGCGGCGGCTGTCCACGAAGTCAAGAAAGCCAAGGCTGATCAAATCTGAATGCAGCGGCACCTTGCGCCTTCCTGCTTTCGACTTGATGCGCTTATTATCGTCGCCTTCGTCCGTGATATTCAGAAACCATGTGTCGCCGTCTTGCTGCACGTCTGCAATGTCGAGTTGGCAAATCTCGTTCAGTCGTGCCCCGGTAAACATTCCCAAGAGCATTCCCCATTTGTGGCTGTCTTTGCGCACCAGCCCTGACGGCTTCTCCGTCAACGCGCTGTAGATCAACTGCGCCTGATCCGGTGTGAAAGGCTTCCGCTCGCTGTCGCTGGCTTTGTCCTTCCGTACCTTCATTCCTTCAAAGAGCGTGTGCGGCGCATGTCCGTGCCGCTCCGCCCAGTCGAAGAACATCTTGAACATCTGAATATGGCTGTTGATCGTCTTCGCCGCGATCTTCTTGTGACCGGGTTCCTTGATGACCTGCATCAACGGCATTGCCTTCAACTTGGGTTTGGTGTTCCGGCTGGACGGTAGCGCCTGTAAGACTTTCTTAACCTCGCTCGCATCCTGCTTGGTGATCGTGGCAAGCAGCCGGTCAGGACCAAAGAACTCAACAAGAATGCTTAGGTAGGCGCGATTCTGACTAGTCGTCTTTGAGGTCCATTGTCGCGAATGCTCTGTGATGAAGTCCTCTATCGTCGAGCCTAGGGATGAAGATGCTGGTAAAGCGCTAGCTGAGCGGGCACTGGGTCGCACTGGAACTTCGTCGAATGAATAATGCTCTAGTTTCTCGGCTGCTTCTAGGACGCGTTTGAGCATGTCTCTGCGCCCTTTTCTTAACTCAATGGATATACCGGGAAGACTGGCATTCCACTCGTCATCAGAAATCTGCATCTTTCGTTTAAATCGAGCGATCGGCAGGTATTGGGGATTCAGACTTTCGATGTCCACCATGCAGCCATGGTCCAACATCTCTTCCCGTGCATCTGCCAGTGCATTCTTTGAAATGCCGTAGCAGTGTAGACGGTCGAGATACTGTTCCAATTGGGCCTTAAAATATGCTTTCACCCTGTCGCGTATCTCATCTTGCCTTAAGCGTGCCAATGCGTTGTTCTCACTGATAACTTTTCCACAAGATGCAAGATAGCGTGCAAGATCACCAGCTTGTTTTGGGCAACATGTTCTCAGCGATAGCCTTACACTTCCTCTAGAAGGGGCACTTAGGGAATGGAGGGGCCAGCGGAAGTAATAAATCCCATGTCGAGACTTCGATAAGTAAGTTGGCATCTTCATGACGGTATGGTGTCTCACTTTGTGTCACACCCGACGCCAAAGCCTGTAACCGTCTGATTTAGAAGAAAATGGAGGCGAGTACCGGAATCGAACCGGTGTACACGGATTTGCAATCCGCTGCGTCACCACTCCGCCAACTCGCCGACCTTGTGGTGGAGTGGGCAATAGCTGATCTGTCGCAGGGCCGCAAGAGGCTTTGAGAGGGAAATCACGTCGCGGGACGTTGCCGCTTGGGGCGATCTGTGGCAAGACAGGCTTAATTCCCGAGTCTGAACGAACGAGTTTAGTTAAGATGACCGACTACAAGACCCTTCGCACCACAATGGTAGATACACAGGTTCGTCCGGCGGATGTGACCAAATACACCGTTATCGATGCCCTGCTTGCAGTTCCAAGGGAGAATTTCGTGCCGCGTGACAAGCGTGACGCAGCCTATGTCGGGGAACATGTGACCCTGGATACCGGTCGCGTCGTGCTGGATGCGCGCTGTCTTTCGAAGATGCTGGATGCGCTGGACATTCAAAATGACGAGCTGGTCCTGGATATCGGTTCGGGCCTTGGGTATTCGGCGGCGGTTATTGCCCGCATGGCGGAAGCTGTGGTCGCGGTGGAAGACGATGAGGACCGCGTGGCCGACGCGCAGGCGGCGCTGGCCGAGTTCGGCGCGGACAACGTGATCATGCACCAGGGCGAGTTGGTGGCCGGTGCCGCTGAACATGGTCCCTATGACGTGATCGTCGTGGAAGGCGCGGTAGAAATTATGCCCGACAGTCTGCTTGACCAGTTGAAAGAAGGCGGTCGGATCGTATCTTTGTTCATGGACGGCGCGTTGGGTGTCGTGCGTGTTGGCTACAAGATTGACGGCGTGATGAACTGGCGTCAGGCGTTCAACGCCGGTGCGCCGGTGTTGCCGGGCTTTGAAAAGCATCGGGCCTTCACGCTGTAAAACAATAAAGCTGCAAAGCGGCAGGACAGTAACGGGGGAGAGCGGATGGCTCTGGGGTTTGCGAAATCGGTGAAAGCGGGCGTTGCAGCCCTGGCACTCATGGCGGCGGCGCCTGTCCAGGTCGCCGCAGAGACCCTTGGGGAGGCGCTGGTCAGCGCTTATAACCACAGCGGTCTTCTGCAACAGAACCGTGCCCTTCTGCGGGCAGCTGATGAAGACGTTGCCGCGACCTTTGCCTTGTTGCGCCCGGTGATTAACTGGACGGGATCGGTGGGGCGGGGATACAGCCACTTCGCAAGTCAGCAGACAGGCGGTCTGGCTCGTACCAATGCGGCTACGGAGATCGAGCTTGGCCTGAGTTTCAGCCTGCTGTTGTACGATGGCGGCGCCACCCAGGCGGCGGTTGAAGCATCCAAGCAAACCGTTTTGGCCACACGCCAGCAGCTGGTTTCGGTTGAGCAGAATGTTCTTCTGCAAGCGGTGCAGGCCTATATGAATGTGGTGCGTGATGCGCAGATCGTCGAGCTGCGCCGCAACAACCTGCGCCTAGTATCGCGTGAGCTTCAGGCTGCGAAAGATCGTTTCGAAGTGGGGGAAGTCACCCGGACCGATGTGGCGCTTGCGGAAGCGCGCCTTGCCGGTGGGCGTGCTGAGCTCGCGGTTGCCCAAGGCAACCTGATGCAGTCGAAGGAACAATATGCGGCGGCTGTCGGGCATGCGCCGGGTGCGCTTGTTGCACCGCGTGGTGCCCCCTCGACGCCAGCACGGTCTGAAGAGGCCAAGCAGATTGCGGTACGCGGTCACCCGGACCTGCGGGCCGTGCAACATAACATCAAGGCTGCGGAATTTGGCGTGCAGCGTGCCGAAGCCGCGTTGAAGCCGACGGTGCGGCTGAATAGCGGTGTGACCTTGACCCAGGACCTTGGGCATTCGAACTTTTATTCCAATGGCGGTTCGGTTTCTCTTGGACTGGAAGCACCGATTTATCAGGGTGGCCGTCTTTCGGCGCTGATCCGTCAGGCGATGGCCAACCGGGATGCCCAGAAGGGCAACCTGCACGTGGTGCGCCATTCGGTGCGCGAGAATGCGGGGGTTGCATGGGCGACGCTGGCCGCAGCCGGTGCGCAGTTGGAGGCAAGTGGACGTCAGATCGAGGCTTCGCGGATCGCCTTTGATGGTGTGCGCGAGGAAGCCAAACTGGGATCGCGCACGACTCTGGATGTTTTGATTGCCGAGCAGGACCTGCTGGACGCCGAATCGAATCGCATCACCGCGCAGACCGGCAAGATCACGGCGGCCTATAGCCTGCTTGCATCCATGGGGCTTTTGACGGCGGATCATCTCAACCTCAAGGTCGAGCAATACGATCCCGAAGCCTATTATAATATGGTCAAGGATGCGCCTGCGATGAAATCCAAGCGCGGTAAGCAGCTGGATAACGTGTTGCGCGCATTGGGAAAAGAATAACAATTCTTCCTATCTGTTGTGCGGATTGTGGGCTGAGGCTACACTTGCCCGGAGGCAAGAGTGGTGAATTGGTATGTCTAACCCTGTAACGAATGTAGAAATCGAAGACGTTCTGTCGTCGATCCGTCGGCTGGTGTCCGAGGGAAGCCGTACTGCGCCTGCCGAAGACATGGAAAAGCCCGAAACGGCGATTGTTCCAGAGGTCGCGGCCACCCCGGAGCCTGAAATCGATGACCGGCTTGTTCTGACGCCGGCCCTGCGTGTGGCCGAGGTTGAGGACGAGCCGTCCGACGACATCCTGCGCAGTGTCGAGGCCGATCTAGAAGCGATTGAAGACGGTGCGAGCGAGGAAGTAGAGGCCGCTCTTTCCGAGGCGCACGATCACGCGTGGGAAGATCCTGGCGCGACTTTTGAAGTGGCGGAGGCCGTGGAGGAAGCGCCATTCGTTGCGGTGGAAGATGTTGCCGAAGATGAGGTCGAAGACGGTATTGCCCTTGAGCGTGCCAAAGAGCTGGATGCGCGGATTGTTCGCTGGGAGCATCTGAGCGAGATTGATGCGGCTCCTTATGAGCCTGATGAGGCTGGGGACAGCGAATACGCGGGCACCGATGTCGAGCGTCTTCAATGGGAAGATGCCGAAGAGGTCGAGGCGCCCGAGGTGGAAACCGCGGCAGAGCCGGATATTGCACCTGAAGATGCCGCCCCAGCGGTCGAGGCATTGGAAGAACGTGTTGCCGAACTTTCCGATGAAGATGCGGAGACGTCCGAGGACGTGCTTGAGGGGCTGGCGCAGCAGCTTGAGCAAGAGGCCGTGTCCGGTGTTCATCGCGCCGTGGAGACGGCTGCCGCGGATGAAATGGACCTGGGCGATCTGAATGACGACAGTGTCGTCACGCTGGATGAGGGCTCATTACGCGATCTGGTTGCCGATATTGTTCGGCAGGAATTGCAGGGTGCGCTGGGGGAACGTATCACCCGCAATGTCCGTAAGCTGGTGCGCCGCGAAATCCATCGTGCGCTGGCGGCGCATGATCTGGACTGAGCCCGTCTTTTCCCGGCTGTAGAAATCGCGCCTGCTGTAGGCAATAGACAAAAGAAAAGCGCGCCTGAAAGCGGCGCGCCATTCTTCTAAAGACGTGCGAAAGGATCAGGCGGCTTCGGCCTGTTGCGCAGCGTTGCGGCGCTCGCTTTCTTCACGCGACAGGGCAACCGAGGTGCGAACACCTTTGCCCACGAATTCCATCAGACCCTGAACGACACGTTCGTTCGGATCGATACCGGCACAGCTCAGCACTTCGCGGCCATCGCGCGAACGTGCCCAGCGGGCGATTTGTTCAGGGCCGTTACCGTACTTCTTGTCGTCGGCAATGGCATCATCAAGTGCGGCAAGAACAACGGCCGCAAAAAGCTTGCGAGCACGGTTGCCCTGTTCATTATTGAAAGCCGTACCATCAACGAAATCTCGCATCTCGTCGTCCTTGTATTATTGCTCTTGTCTTTTCGGCGTGGCGCCCCTTATGGCGTAGTTGTGTTGATTCGGGTAGTGCAGTTTTGCATATCTTCTATGCAAATTGTGCATATCTTTCTGCAGCTGCACAACGAGATCGGTGCCTTGCCACATGTCAACCTGCCAGATATAGGTGCGTGCAAATTCCGATCAACCTTTAAGTCATGGTTTTGTCACATGCCCAAAATCAACGGTAATGAAATTCGCCCTGGCAACGTGCTGGAGCACAGCGGTGGTCTTTGGGCTGCTGTCAAAGTCGACCACGTCAAGCCCGGCAAGGGCGGGGCATTTGCCCAGGTGGAAATGCGCAACCTTCGCAACGGTTCCAAGCTGAACGAGCGTTTCCGCAGCGCCGACAAAGTCGAGCGCGTACGTCTGGAGCAGAAAGACCAGCAATTCCTCTATGAGGATGACGGCATGCTGATCTTCATGGACACCGAGACCTATGAGCAGATCCAGCTTCCGGCGGATCTTCTGGGGGAACGTCGTCCGTTCCTGCAAGACGGCATGACCATCGTCGTGGAATTCTACGAGAGCGAGGCGCTGAATGCCACGCTGCCCCAGAAGGTGACCTGCACCATCGAAGAGACCGAGCCGGTTGTTAAGGGGCAGACCGCGGCGAACTCGTTCAAGCCTGCACTGCTGGACAATGGCGTGCGCGTAATGGTGCCGCCGTTTGTTGGCACGGGTGAGGCGATCATCGTCAACACCGAGACCATGGAATATTCGGAACGCGCCTGATTTCAGGCTGTTTCCAAGTGATTTGGGCCTGCCCTTCGGGGTGGGCCTTTTTCATGCGCCGAGTTTGGTGAGGCAGTCATTCACCATTGAGCGGTAGGAGGCACCAAACAGGCGCAGGTGCACGATCGCGGGCCAAAGCTGGTAGGCGGGGCGTCGTTCGAGGATGTCAGGCGCGATCTCGCCATATCCGTCATAAAAAGCGCGGGGCGGTGTGCCGAACAAGTGCAACATCGCAAGGTCGACTTCTGCATCGCCGTAATAGCAGGCCGGGTCGATCAGGAAGGCCTGATTGCCGGAAAAGAGGGCGTTCCCGGTCCAGAGGTCACCGTGAAGAAGCGAGGCCGGTGGCGTAGTGGGCAGGAGGTCCTGAAGGTGGGGGACAAGGTTTTCGAGACGATGGGCAATGTCCGTAGGCACATGTGGCAGAAAGGGCAGGATGCGGTTGCTCGCCCAGAATGCTGGCCAGTCGTCTGATTGCGTGTTGTGAATGGCGACATCGCCAAATGCATAGTCTTCCGACCAGCCATAGGCGGCGCTCTGCGTTCCATGCAGTTGACGAAGGCCGGATCCAAGGGTGCGCCATGCCGTTTCCGAGCCGCGCGCTTCCGCGATGTATTGCAGGAAAAGGGTGTTTGCAGCCTCACCCAGCACCTCTGGCACCGGAGCCCCAGCCCGGGACATGGCGGCCAGCATCCGACCTTCTGTCGCGACGAGGGTGCCGCGCTTTGCGATCACCTCCCGACCGTCCGAGAAGGTAAGGTGCCAGACTTCGGAGAGGTCACCGCCGTGCAGGCGGCGCTGGTTTGTCGGGAAGACCCCGAAAACCTTTGCAGCCGCCTGTTCAAGGGGTGGTGTCATTCTGCAAGCTGTACCGTGGCACTTCCGGCTGTCATGTCATCGCCAGCGCGGTCAAAGCGCAGGTAGGCGATGGCCTTGTCGCCAGAGCGGGTGAGCAGGGTGCCGATGTCGCGGTCATTGCGTTGAATGGGGGTTCCGGCTGTGGCCTCGCCCGAGACGTTGACGATGGCCAGACCTTTGCGCAGTTCGGTCTTGTGCTTCATGCGTGCGGTCACTTCTTGCCCAACGTAACAGCCCTTGCGGAAATCGACGCCGTGCAGGCGTTCGAAACCCGCCTCGAGAATATAGGTGTCAGGCGTCAGTTCGATGCCAGTTTCCGGGACACAATGGGCCACGCGCAGGGCGTCCCAGTCAGTGGTGTCGGTGTCCTGCGGGGTGTCGCGATAGGCGCGCCAGCCCAGTTCGGGATGCCGGGGGTCGGCAAAGCCATCGGCGGGCACCGCGTCTAGGCCGCGATGCAGGTGCAGGCCGGTTTCGGAAATCGTCACGTCGGCGCGCAGTTTGTACATGTTGAGGCGGGTCATGAGGCCAGTCGCCAGAGAGGTATCTACATCGAGCAAGATGGAGTCATCCGCAGGCACAAGGAAGAAATCCGCGAGATACTTGCCCTGCGGTGTCAGGATCGCCGCGTAGACCAGACCGTCCTGCAACCGTTCGATATCGTTGGTGACAAGCCCCTGCAGAAAATGCTGGGTGTCCGGTCCGGTAAGTGAAAAAATCGTGCGCTGGGTCATCTGTCGCGGTCCTGTTCCTTGTTCCCAGAGTCATATAGAGAGAATGCGGCCATGCAACAGGGCAGGAGAGAGAAATGCGCGCACCAATCTCGGTTGTGATCCCGACGCTGAATGCCGAGGCGGCCTTGCCTGGTTGTCTGGCAGCGCTGTTTGAAGGGTTGAACGCCGGGGTGATCCGCGAGTTGGTGATCGTGGATGGCGGCTCAATGGATGAGACCGTGAAGATCGCGGAAGAGGCCGGGGCGACGGTTGTTCAATCGGCCCCCTCGCGCGGCGGGCAGTTGCGGGCCGGGGTTGCCGCGTCGAAAGGCGACTGGGTGCTTGCGCTGCACGCGGATACGCAGTTGGCGGAAGGCTGGAGTGACGTGGTGGCTGGGCATCTGTCCAGCGAGAAGGCGGGCTATTTCAAGCTGTGTTTTGATCGCAAAGGGCTGGCGCCCCGCATCGTGGCAGGATGGGCCAATCTAAGGTCACGCCTTTTGGGGTTGCCTTACGGGGATCAGGGCATGTTGGTGAGCCGCGCTCTCTATACCGAAGTGGGCGGCTACCCTGATATCCCGTTGATGGAGGATGTGGCGCTGGCGCGGGCGCTGAAGGGGCGGATGGTGCCTTTGCAGGCCCATGCCGTGACCAGCGCCGGGAAATACGTGCGGCAAGGATGGCTGCGCCGGGGCGGGCGCAACCTTTGGACGCTTGCCCGGTACTTTACCGGGGTATCGCCCGAGAAACTGGCCGACGCCTACCGGCGTTAACCCACAAGGCGGCCGAGGATGCGGCCAAACCAGCTGCGGGGCGCTGTATCTGTGGCGGGTTCGGTCACGATGGCGTTCTTCATGGCGCGCTCTTCGGCGGTCATGCCGTCGGTGTTGAACTGCATGTTGTAGAGGCTGGCATAGATGCCGCCACGCGCGATCAACTCGTCATGGGTGCCTTCGTCGACCACCTGACCCTTGTCCATGACCACGATCTTGTCGGCTTCGCGCACGGTGCTGAGACGGTGGGCGATCACAAGGGTGGTCCGTCCCTTGGCAAGCTTGTCGAGGGCTTCCTGAACCACGGTTTCCGATTGGGCGTCCAGCGCGCTGGTGGCCTCGTCCAGCAGGAGGATCGGGGTGTTGCGCAGGAGCGCACGCGCAATCACGACGCGCTGGCGCTGGCCGCCTGACAGGTTGGTGCCGCGCGGTCCAACCGGGGTATCAAGACCCTGTGGCAGCTTCTTGAGGAAATCGGTGACATGGGCCGCGTCGAGGGCCGATTTCAGCTTGGCTTCGCTGACGTCGGTGCGGCCCAGCACGATGTTCTCGCGCACGGTTTCGTCGAACAGGAGGGCCTCTTGCGAGACAACCGAGAACATGTCGCGCAGGTCTTCAAGCCGCATGGCACCGGTCGGCACGCCGCCGATCGTGACGCGGCCTGATTGGGGATCGACAAGGCGGGTCAGGAGGTTGAAGACGGTGGATTTGCCGGCGCCCGAGGCCCCGACAATCGCGGTGGTCTTGCCGGCCTCGGCGGTGAAGGTCGCGCCACGTAGAACCTTGGCGTCGCCATAGGCGAGTTTCGTGGCTTCGAGGCGGATTTCCGGTGTGTCCTGTGGCGCAGGCATCGGGTTCTTAGGCGAGACCAGTGTCGGTTCGCTTTCGATCAGTTCCTTGATGCGTTCGATGCCAGAGGCCGCAACCTGCCAGATGCCCGAGATCGCGCCGAGACGCCGCAATGGTTCGAAGGCAAAGCCGATGGCGGTGAAGAAGCTCATGAACTGGCCAACGGTTTTTTCGCCGGAAATGATTTCGCCACCGCCGAAAATGAGGACCGCGAGGAAGCCGAGGCCGGCCATGACATCTGCCATCGCGGTGATGGTTGCAGAGCCCGCCATGACGCGCACTTCAGTTTTCACATAGGTGTTGGTGATCTCGTTGAAGCGGTTGGACTGGTAGTCCTCAAGACGATTCAGTTTGACGGGAATGATGCCGTGGAACACCTCGTCGAGCCGCGTCGCCAGGGTTGCGCCAAGGTCCCGTGCCTCGCGGGCGCGACGGCGGACGAACCGCTGGGCGGCAACGGTGGGCAGGATCAGGATCGGGGTGCCGATCAGGGCAACGACGGTCCATTTCCAGTCAATGCTGATGGCGACGCCCAGAAGCGCAATGAGCGAGATCGTGTCACGCCCCGCGCCGGTGATGACCGCGGACCAGACGTTGTTGATGGATTGCACGTCGGTCTGGACACGCTGGATCAGGTAGCCGGGGGGGTGGGTCTGGTGAAAGCTGTTGTCCTGGATCATCATCCGTTCCAGCAGCTTGCGGCGTACGTCGGCGGCGGTGTTCTGGGCAATGTGAGACATGGTGACCTTCTGGACCAGGCCCGACAGGCCACGGGTGCAGAAGATGCCAAGGAAGATCAGGCCAACTGTCCAGAGAGCGCCCGTGTTGCCGGTGGCAAAGACGTTGTCGAACATCGGCTTCATCATGTAGCTGAGTGCGCCCAGCATTGAGCCTTCGATGGCCATGAAGAAGATCGAGATCAGGAGCAGCCAGGCGTATTTTTTGAGGAAGCTCCGCCACAACCAGACGAGAAGGCCCTTGCCCGGTTTGCTTTCGGTCTTGTCGGTCTCGCTCACGTCGCTTGCACCTTGTTCTTTCGCGGTTGGCGACCGCAGAGATCCTTGGGAACTTTACGCAGTGCCCCCGCGTTTTGTCCAGTTGTCGCCGTGCTGCTGCCTACTGCAAGGGGGAAGGGGGGGCAAGCCTGCGGAAAAACGTCAGCGGGAGATTGACGACGCAATTGTTGGGCGTAGTGTTTGCCATTCAAGGGAGCAGAACATGACACTATCCAACGGACGAAGCTATCTGGCCATTCCGGGGCCATCGGTGATGCCTGACCGGGTGCTGCGCGAAATGCACCGTGCGGCGCCGAACATCTATGAGGGCGAGGTGGTCGATATGACCGCCGGACTTATCGGCGATTTGAAGCGGGTGGCGGGCACGCGGCACTTTGCAACGATTTATATCGGCAACGGCCATGCCGCCTGGGAGGCGGCGCTGTCGAACGTGGTGGCCCCCGGTGAAAAGGTTCTGGTGCCTGCGACGGGTCTGTTCGGCATGGGCTGGGCCGAGATGGCGCGCGGCATCGGGGCCGAGGTAGAGGTGGTTGATTTCGGACTGAAGGACGGAATGGATCTTGGGCGAGTGCAGGAGATTCTGGTGGCTGACGAGGCGCATGAGATCAAGGCGGTGTTGGGTGTGCATGTCGATACGTCGACATCCCTCAAGACGGACGTGCAGGGCCTGCGTGCGGCGATGGATGCGGCGGAGCATCCGGCGCTTTTGATGGCAGATTGCATTGCCTCGCTGGGGTGTGACCGTTTCGAAATGGACGCCTGGGGCGTGGACGTGATGGTGGCGGCCTCGCAAAAGGGGCTGATGGTGCCGCCGGGCATGGGGTTTGTGTTCTTCAACGACAAGGCCGCAGCCGTGCGGGCCGCTATGCCTCGTGTGAGCCGTTACTGGGACTGGGCTCCGCGCGCCGAACCGGAGGCGTTTTATCAGTATTTTGGCGGCACTGCCCCGACGCATCACCTTTATGGTCTGCGGGCGGCGCTGGACATGATTGTCCGGGAAGAAGGGCTCGAGGCCGTCTGGGCGCGGCACGAGACACTGGCGCGGGCGATCTGGTCCGCGGTTGAGGCCTGGGGGCAGGGTGGACCGATTGCCCTGAATGTTGCCGATCCCGCCAAGCGCAGCCACGCCGTGACATCGCTGCATATCGGCGCGCCGCATGGCACCGACCTGCGCCGCTGGACCGAAGCCAACGTAGGCGTCACCCTTGGTATCGGGCTGGGCATGTCGAATGCGGATGATCCGCAAGGCGACGGGTATTTCCGCTTTGGACATATGGGGCACGTCAATGCGCACATGGTTCTTGGGATGCTGTCCACGGTTCAGGCGGGCATGAAAGCCCTTGGCATCCCCTTTGGCGATGGTGCGCTGGATGCGGCTGTAGAGGTGGTGTCCGGGGCCTAGCGGTTCCGGACCCTTCGTTCGAGGAAGGTGATCGCGTAGTTCATGGCAAGGCCCGTCAGCATCACGGCGGGCAGGCCCCAGACCACCCAGATCACCCCGAAAACCCAGATCAGGTTGACGAAGCCCATGACAAGGGCCGGTGTCGTGTAGTTCTCAACGCGTTGGATGGGGCGTGCCATTCTTGCTCTCCTTCGGTAACAGGATAGCGCAGAATTGGTAGATGTCTGTTGAAAGACGCGTGAGCCTGCGTGATCAGCCGAGTTCCGCCAAGACCTTGGGAAGTTCTTGGGCGAGGATAGCAAGGTCTTCGGGGCGTCCACAGCTGACGCGGATGCAGCGGTTCTGGGGCGCGACAAAGGGCATGCGCACAAAGACGCCGCGTGCCACCAGCCCGTCAAGGACAGCCTTGGCATAGGCCCCGTCGCGACCGCAGTCGATGGCAACGAAGTTGGTGGCCGACGGAAGGGCAGACAGGCCGTTGTCGGTGGCGATTCGGGCAATAGTCTCGCGGGATTCGGCGACGTTTCGGCAGGTTGTGTCCAGCCACGCCTGATCGTTCAGGGCTTCGAGGGCCGCGGCCTGTGCCGCGCGGTTCATGCCAAAGTGATTGCGGATTTTCTCGAAGTTGCGGATGAGATCGGTCGCGCCCATCGCATAGCCGACGCGTGCGCCTGCCATGCCGTAAGCCTTGGAGAAGGTGCGCATGCGGATCACGCGCGGGTCTTCGATGTCGAGGTCCGGCGCGGTGCCTTCGGGGGCAAATTCCACATAGGCCTCGTCAAGAACCAGCAATGTGCCGTCGGGCAATGCGTCGAGCGCCGCCTTGATGCTGTCGCCGGATACCCATGTGCCCATCGGGTTGTCGGGATTGGCGAAATAGACCAGCTTGGCATCGACCTCGGCGGCCCTTGCGATCAGGGCGGGGAGGTCTTCGTGATCGTCCGTGTAGGGCACCTTGTGAAGGACCCCACCGAAACCGGCGACGTGGTAGTTGAACGTCGGATAGGCGCCTTCAGAGGTGACCACCGCGTCGCCCTGTTCCACGACAAGGCGGACGAGGTAGCACAGCAACCCGTCGATGCCTTCGCCCACTACGAGGTTTGGGGGCGCTATGCCGTGATGGGAGGCCAGGGCCTGACGCAGGTCGTGGCTTTCGGGATCGCCATACATCCAGATGCCGTCGGATGCGCCTTTCAAGGCCGCGATCGCGCGGGGCGAGGGGCCGAAGATGTTCTCATTCGCACCAAGGCGGGCGCGGAAGCCTTCGCCTTGGGCGCGTTCCTGGGCTTCGGGGCCGACGAAGGGCACCGTTGCGGGCAATGTCTGGGCGAGGGCGGTATAGCGTGGTCCGGTCATGGGCGGAAAGTGACGCAAGGCCGGTGTCAGGGCAAGCGGGATTTTGCATCGGTTTGTGCCCTCACGTCAGGGTGGATTTCGTTTGGCGCATTGGCGAGACTGCCGCCATCCCAGCCGGAGGAGAGAGCTTATGTCGCGCGTGTCCGTTACCGTTGAAAACCACATTGCCCGTGTCACCCTGACCCGCGGTGACAAGATGAACGCGCTGGACCCGAAGATGATCGACGCGATCATCGAGGCCGGGGAGAGCCTGATCGAGCGGACGGATGTCCGCGCCGTGGTTCTGTCTGGCGAGGGCGAGTCCTTTTGTGCGGGGCTGGACGTGATGAGCTTTGGCGCGCTCGCGATGCAGGATCCGGTCGAGGTTCTGGTGCCGCGCAGCCACGGCGACAGCAACCGGTTCCAGCAGGTCTGCATGGTCTGGCAGAAAGTTCCCGTTCCGGTGATCGCGGCATTGCAGGGCGCGGTGCTGGGCGGCGGTTTGCAGATCGCGCTTGGGGCGGACATTCGCATCGCCGCGCCGGGAACGCGCCTGTCGGTTCTCGAGATGAAGTGGGGTCTGGTACCGGACATGGGCGGGATGGTGATCCTGCCGCGCCTGTTGCGCTCTGACGTGTTGCGTAAACTGACCTATACCAACGAGATGGTGGATGCCGCGCAGGCCGAGGCCTGGGGGCTGGTGACGGAACTGGCTGACGATCCGCTGGCCGCGGCGATGGCGCTGGCCGAGCAGATCGCGGGTAAGAGCCCCTCGGGTATCCGCTCGGCGAAGGCGCTGATTGGCTATGCCGAGGCGCATCTGCATGACGTGGATGCGGTGCTGGTCGAGGAAAGCAAGGCGCAGGCCGCCCTGATCGGCAAGCCGCACCAGATGGAAGTGATTGCCGCCAACATGCAGAAGCGGGCGCCGGTGTTCAAAGACTGACCTAGCGCAGGAACTTGCGGTAGGCGTCGCGCTCCATTTCATAACGCATTTCCAGATCGGCGATTTTCGCCATCAGGTCTTTGCGCTGTTCCGGGTCCGTGCAGTCGCGATAAGCGGCGCGGGCCTTTTCGAGGTCTTCCTTCAGGGCAAATTCACGCGGGACCACGCCGGCTTCGGCCATGATGCGGTGGCCTGCGGCGGTTGCGGGATCCTCGAACAGGTGGCGTTCGGGCAGCGGTTTGCCTTCGCCAGCAAGGCCCGACAACTGGCCCTCGGCCTCTGCCTTGAGGATCTGCCGTTCGATGAGTTTTCGAAGTCCGCCAAGCATGGGGGACTTATATCATTTCGCGGCGGGTTTGCGACCTGCAAAGAAGGTTGCCACTGCCAGTGCCCCGAACAGGGCCATGGTGATCGGGATGGCGCGGTGTGATCCGTCGAAGATGACCGAGGCCAGGGCCGCGCCTGCCGCGCCGAACCCCATCTGGATCGCGCCCATCAGCGAGGCGGCAAAGCCGGGCATTTCGCCTGCGGGTTCCATCGCCAGCGCGACGGAGGTGGGAAGGACCATGCCGAAGGAGATTACGTAGAGGCAGATCATGCCCCAGTAGAGTGGCAGCGTCGGTGTGGTGGCGACCGTCGCTAGGCTGACGAGCGTTGCCACGCCCATCAGTGCGACGGCCATGGCGTTGACGCGGGCAACGGGAATGTCGCGCAGGAGGCGGCGGATGGTCATGGCGCCTGCGGTGTTGGAGAGGGCCGCAAGGGCAAAGAGCGAGCCGAAGGCCTGTGGCGAGACCTCGTAGACCGTTTCCGTCAGGACCGCCCCGACCGAAAGCATGGCCGAATAGCCGGCGAAAGCGAAACTGCCCAGAAGCATCGGGATCAGGAAGGCCTTCATCGACATCAGCTTGCGCGAAGCGGTGGAGACGAAGCCATAGGTAAAGCGTTCGGGGCGACGCTGGCCGCCGGTCTCTTCCAGAAGGAAGATCGTGTAGAGCAGGAAGACGATGCCCAACCCGCCAAGCGCCCAGAAGATCGCGCGCCATTCGAACAGCACCAGCATACCGGAGCCGAAAACCGGAGCGATCAGGGTGGCAATGGTCAGGATGGCGGTGAGCACGGCCAGTGTCTTGGCGGCCTCGTTGCCCGAGGAGACATCCCGTACCATGGCGCGTGCGATGACCGGGGTGCCACCGGTGAGGCCCTGAAGGGCGCGCATCCAGATCAGGAATTCGAAGGTCGGCGCCATGGCACAGGCGATGGTCGAGGCGGTGAAGCCGATGAGCGCGAGGATCAGCGCAAGACGGCGGCCAAAAGCGTCCGAGAACAGGCCCCAGAACAGCTGACCCACCGCGTAGGCAATGAAGTAGGCCCCGATCAACAGAGATCCCATCGCGTCTTCGACACCAAAGTCGCGCGCAATCACGCCGGTTGCGGGCAGGACGATGTCGATGGAAATCGCGGTGAGGGCGGTGATGCCCCCGAAAAAGATCAGCGCATCAGAACGGTCAAAGGCGGATTTGGACATGGGGCCTCGTGAAAGGAAAAGGGCGCCCCTTGGTGGGACGCCCTGAAAGGTTGTTCATATGTTAAGGGAGTTAGCCGATCTCGGCAAGGCGTTCCAGGGCAGCCTTGAGCTTGGCTTCTTCCTCTTCGCGGGCGGCGAGGTTCTCGCGGGCTTCTTCAACCACTTCTTCCGGGGCCGAGGCCACGAATTTCGGGTTGTTGAGACGGCCGCGCAGGCCACCCAGTTCCTTGGCGAGTTTGCCAAGGGTCTTTTCGAGACGGGCCTTTTCTTCGTCCACGTCGATGATGTCGGCCAGCGGCAGGCCGAAGGTGCCGCCCTCGACGGCCACGGTGGCGCAGCCTTTGGGGAATTCGGTAACCTCGGTCAGGCTGTCGATGCGGGCCAGCTTCATGATCAGCGCCTCGTTGCGCGCCCATGCGCCCTTGCCTGCCTCGTCCAGCTGGCTGACCAGCATCGGCACCTTGAGACCGGCCGGAACGTGCATCTGCGACCGGGCCGAACGGACGTTTTCAATCACCGAGATCACCCAGTTCATTTCGCGGTCGGCTGCATCGTCTACCAGATCGGTGCCGTAGGCCGGCCAGTCGGCGTGAACCAGCATACCCTCGCGGCTTGCGGTTTCGCCCCAGAGCTCTTCGGTGATGAAGGGCATGATCGGGTGCAGCATGACAAGACACTGGTCAAGAACCCAGCCCATGGTGGCGCGGGTTTCGGCCTTGATGGCGTCGTCTTCGCTGTTCAGCAGCGGCTTGGAGAATTCCACGTACCAGTCGCAGACCTTGCCCCAGACAAAGGCATAGAGGCCAAGGGCCGCATCGTTGAAGCGGAAGCTGTCAAAGGCGGCATCGACAGTTTCGCGGATTTTCGCGGTTTCGCCGATGATCCACTTGTTCACGGTGGCCGTTGCGGCGGGAACCTCGGCCGAAGGCGCGCCGTTTGCGTAGACTTCGTTCATCTCGGCAAAGCGAACGGCGTTCCAGATCTTGGTGCCGAAGTTGCGGTAACCCGCGATACGCTGCATGTCGAGTTTCAGAACCCCACCCAGCGAGGCCATGGCCGCGTTGGTGAAACGCAGGGCGTCGGCACCGTATTCGTCGATGATTTCCAGCGGGTCGACCACGTTGCCGGTGGATTTCGACATCTTCTTGCCCTTGGCATCGCGGACGAGGCCGTGCAGGTAGACGGTGTCGAACGGGATCTGATCCACGACGGCGAGTTGCATCATCATCATCCGGGCCACCCAGAAGAACAGGATGTCCTGACCGGTGATGAGGGTCGAGGTCGGGAAATACTTCTGCATCTCCGAGGTGTCCTCGGGCCAGCCAAGCGTACCGATCGGCCAGAGACCGGAGGAGAACCAGGTGTCGAGGACGTCGGCATCGCGCCAAACCGGGTAGACCAGTTTGGTGGGGTCCTGGCTGACTTCGTATTCGGCCAGAGCGGCCGCGAACTTCTGGATCGCCTCGGCGCGGTCCGCGACTTCGATCACGGTTGCGTTGTTGAGCGGCGTCGGCAGCGCAGCTTCGACGTCGGCGAACTGGGCTTTCACTTCATCAAAGCTGGCGGCGCAGTGATGGGTCTCGTCGCCGATCAGAAGTTGCTGGTCGGCCAGCAGACGACCCATTTCCACGAGGTCGAGGACACCGTCGCCTTCGTCGTCATAGACACCCTGAGCCTTGAGGTTCAGGCCATACCAAACCGGGATCTGGTGGCCCCACCAGAGCTGACGGGAGATACACCAGGGTTCGATGTTTTCCAGCCAGTGGTAGTACACCTTTTCGCCGCTTTCCGGCAGGATTTTCACGTCACCGTTGCGCACCGCATCCAGCGCCGGGCCGACAACTTTCTCGGCGTCGACGAACCATTGGTCGGTCAGCATCGGTTCGATGACCACCTTGGAGCGGTCGCCGAAGGGCTGCATGATCGGCTTGTTCTCGACGTAGGGCACCATCTGTTCAACGAGGTTGCCGTCTTCGTCGGTACTGCTTTCCTTGACCATCACCGCGAGGCCTTCGTCGGTGATCTGCTGGACCACGATCTTGCGGGCTTCGAAACGGTCGAGGCCGCGAATGTCGTCGGGCACGAGGTTGATGGCGTCGACCTCGTTCTCGGTGAAGGCGGCACCTTTGGCGTGCCCCTGTGCCTTGGCGGCTTCGTCCGCATAGGGCGCGCCGTCGGCGCGCATGTGGCCCTTCATGTCCATCAGGCGGTACATCGGGATGCCACCACGTTTGGCGACCTGATAGTCGTTGAAGTCATGCGCGCCGGTGATCTTTACCGCACCCGAGCCGAAATCGGGATCGGGGTATTCATCGGTGATGATCGGGATCAGGCGGCGATGTTCTTTCGGGCCGACGGGGATTTCGCAGAGCTTGCCCACGATGGGCGCATAGCGTTCGTCCGACGGGTGCACCGCAACCGCGCCGTCGCCCAGCATGGTTTCGGGGCGGGTGGTGGCGATCGAGATGTAATCGCGCTCTTCCTCGAGGATGACGTTGCCGTCTTCGTCTTTCTCGACGTAGGTGTAGGTCGCGCCACCGGCCAGCGGGTATTTGAAGTGCCACATGTGGCCTGCGACTTCGATGTTCTCGACTTCGAGATCCGAGATCGCGGTTTCAAAATGCGGGTCCCAGTTCACGAGGCGTTTGCCGCGGTAGATGTAGCCCTTGTTGTACATGTCAACGAAGACCTTGATGACGGCATCGTGGAAGTTGCCGTGGGCTTCGTCTTCGGGGGCGCCGGGGGCGCCGGACATGGTAAAGGCGGTGCGGCCAAAGTCGCAAGAGGCGCCAAGGCGCTTGAGCTGGTTGATGATGGTGCCGCCGGACTGGGCTTTCCAGTCCCAGACCTTTTCAAGGAACTTCTCGCGGCCCAGATCGCGGCGGCCCGGTTCGCCCGCTTCGGCCAGCTTGCGCTCAACCACCATCTGGGTGGCGATGCCCGCGTGGTCGGTGCCCGGCTGCCAGAGGGTGTCAAAGCCCTGCATGCGTTTCCAGCGGATCAGGATGTCCTGAAGCGTGTTGTTGAAGGCGTGCCCCATGTGCAGAACGCCAGTCACGTTCGGGGGCGGGATCATGATGCAATAGGTAGAGGCACCGGGTTTTGCATTGGCGCCCGCGGTGAAACATCCGGCCTTTTCCCAGGCCTCGTAAAGACGGCCTTCGGCTTCGGCCGCGTTGAAGGTTTTTTCCATCGCCATGGGTTCGTGATCCTGCGTGAAGAAATGGTTTGGGATCACTTATCGAATGCATGGGCAAAGGGAAAGCGGGCTTTGGGGAAAATGGTCCAAAGCCCGCGGTTTTGTGGCCTCAGAGCTTGTCGAGGGCCTCGTTCAGCTTGTCGAGTTCTCCGTCTTTCATGGTGATCGACTGTGCGGGGTAGGGGAAGTTGTGGCTGGTGACCTCGGATTGGAAGGCTTTCAGGGCGTCCACGCGCTCGGCGTACATCTGTTCGTGAAGGCGGACGAGGTTGCCGAAGGCGTGGGCGTGGCGTGGCGGGTTTTCGGCTTCGCCGCAGATGTCGGCCATGAAGAGAAAGATCACGTCGCCCGCGTTGCCCGACCCAAGCGAGATGGTGACCATCGAGGTCCGGTCGTTCAGCAGGCGCAGGGTGTCTTCGGCGACGCATTCGATTTCGCAGGCAAAGGCACCCACGTCTTCGTATCGCTTGAAGGTGCGCAGGAGTTCCATCGCGCCTTCGGCGGTGCGCCCATAGGCCCGCAGGCCCCCGACCCAGTGGCTGATCGTCGGGACAAGGCCCATGTGGACCTGTACCGGAATGCTCTCCTTGGCGAGCATTTCGACGATGTCGTAGGAGCGGTTGGTGTAATACATGTCCGCGCCGCGCTCCATGCAGTCGATGGCATGGCGCAGGATTTCCTCTTTGGTGGCGAACTGGCCCCATGTGATGCCGACGCCCTGAAAGTGGGTGGGGGCGGTCTGGCGGGCCATGTCGAGCTGCGTGTCCCAAACCGTGAGCAGGTCGATGCCCGCATCGACACAGGCGCGGATTTCAACCTCGTTGGCGGGGTTGCACATGGTCAGACGCTTGCCCGAGCCCTTGAGGTCGATCAGATCGCGGACGGTGTAGTTGCGTTGCGCCGGTTTGCGGCCGAAGTCGTAGATGTTTCTCATTTCCTGTCCTGTTCGCTTGGATGGGAAAGGGCGGCACAGAGCCGCCCTTGTCGGGTTGGGTGAGTGGGGTCAGTTGGTGGACCAGATCTTGCGCCGGCGTTCCTTGACCAGTTCGTTGCCGTCATCCGAGCCGTCGTGGAAGGTGTTGAACCACTTGTCCCATGGCGTCTCCCAGGTGCCATAGTTGCAGTCGAAGAACCGGTGGTGAAGCTGGTGGAAGAAATCCCCCATCGGCAAGTTCACCCGCTTGCCGATCTTCACATGTTCGAACCCTGCGTGGCTGGTCGGGGCGCCGATCAGGTGGTGGAAGATCAGGAACAAGACGTGCAGCGGATTGGCGGCGATCAGGAAGAAGATCATCGTGTCAAACAGCAGAAAGAAGCTTTCGACAGGGTGCATTGCAAGGCCGGACCACGGGCCGGTGTTGATGTTGCGATGATGCCAGGAATGCACCCAGGTATAGAGCTTGCCAACGTGCAGCAGGCGGTGCAGCCAGTAGAAGTGAAACCCCGCCCAGATCGGGATCAGCAGGATCAGGGCGAGGAACCAGACGGGGTTGCTTTCAAAGGTGATCATGCGCGCCCAGCCGTTGGCATAGGCGTACCACATCAGGGCCTCCCAGAAGGTCACGAACAGGAGCGCAGGGCCGAGTGTCCAGAACATGTTGTCCCAGACCTGGTTCCTGAAGGTGAAGGCGCGGGCGCCTTTCATCATCGGGCGCATGTCATAGCGGTAGTCGTCGTCCTGCACGCGGTATTTCCAGAGTGCGAGGTGCAGGCCCCCGGCGATGATCAGCAGGATCACGAGATCGCGCAGCCAGATCTCGAAGATCCAGTCGAACGCCAGTGTTTGGGTGCGTTCGAGATCGGGAGTGAACCATGTCCAGACGACGACGGCCATCAGGAGGATGAAGAAGCGTTGCGCAATCGGGTTCCAGCTTGCCAGCAGGTATTTGACCGAGGCCAGGGGGCGCAGCGGCCAGTCCCAGTAGGGGGCGAGTTGCAGCGGCAGCTGGGGGGTGTAGTTCCAGAGTTGCCGTTTGGGGCGGGGCGTGGGCGTGTCAGTCATGTGTTTGTCTTGGCTTGAGAAATTCGCGTTGGCTCAGTCGTAACTGGCCTTCTGGTCCGACCCCTTCATCAGGATCGCGTTTTGCGCGTCCCGAATGGTTTCGAACATGGCAAGGCTGTCGGCGGAAAAGTCCGAGGCGGCGCCGTCGTAGTGGTGGAAATTGCCGAACCGGTCCTCGCCCCGCACCAGCATGGCATAGTCCTTCGCACCACCCATCTGTGCCATGTCGGGGCGCAGGAAGCGCATGGCGATGGCGATGCGGCGGTCGTCGCTGGTGTTGGGCCCCGAGCCGTGGATGGTGAGACCGTGGTGCAGGGACATCTGGCCGGGCTGGAGTTCGACGCTGACGCGGTCTTCGGGGGCGACCTCGACCTTGATCTCCTGTCCGCGCGACAAGAGGTTGTTGTCTCCGTGCGTGTCCTGATGCGGCAGGATCGGGTTCTTGTGACTTCCCGCGACGAACTCCATGCACCCCGAGGCAATGGTGGCGGGGGACAGGGCGATCCATGCCGTGACCAGACCGTCGATTTCGCCCATGCCCCAATAGGTCAGATCCTGGTGCATCGAGACATAGGCGCTGGTGTGGGGTTCCTTGATGAAAAGTTCTGCGCCCCAAAGCAGGATGTCGGGGCCAAGAATACCTTCGACCACGTTCAGCACGCGTGGGTCAGAGGCGATGCGGGCGGCAAGGGAGATGGTGCAGTTGGCGTTGAGGCGCTTGTAGGTGTTGAGGGGGCGGGGCAGGTCCGCATCGAGCCAGTTGGCTTCGAGGGTTTCCAGCTCGTGGCGCAGCGTGGCGGCCTCCTCCTCGGAGATCACCTGCATCGGGAAGAGATACCCGTCTTGCCAGTAGTTGTCTTTCTGGGATGCGTTTAAGTGCCCGTTTTCAAGGGGTTGCAGGTTTGTCATCGGGTTGGTCCTGTGTCGCTTTGGGGCAGGTTAGCGCAAGTGATCGGGATCGCAGCACGATGGTTCTTGCGGGAGAGGCTAAGTTTTGCTTAGCCTTGAGGCATGACCAGTCGCATTCCCTCCCTCAACTGGCTGCGAGTCTTCGAGGCCGCGGCACGCACCCAGAGTTTCGCCCGGGCGGCGGCGCAGTTGCATATGTCGCCAGCGGCGGTGAGCCAGCAGGTGAAGGCGCTTGAGGATCGGTTGGGCCTGCCGCTGTTCCAGCGCAAGGCGCAGGCGGTGGTGCTGACCGAAGCGGGGCGGGCCTATCTGCCGCCGGTGCAACAGGCGCTGATGACACTGGAGGGGGCGACCGAGGCCCTGTTCGGAGCAAGCCGCGAGCAGGGGCTTTACGTGCAATGCGTTCTGATCTTTGCGCATGGTATCCTCGCGCGGGGTGTCGAGGCCTTTGAAGCGGCCAATCCGGGGGTGTCGCTGGTTCTGTCAACGGGCAATTCGGCCTCTGATTTCGACAGCAGTTTCAGTGACTTGAAGATTGTTTTTGGAAACCCGCATTCGTTTGGCGCAGAAAGTGACCGGATCATGGGAGAGCGGTTGTTTCCGGTGGCCCGCCCGGAGGTTGCGGCGCAGATCACGCAGCCTTCGGACCTTTTGAACTGGCCTCTGGTCGAGGTGGCGTCGCATCGATCAGGGTGGACGCAGTTCCTTGACGAGACGCGGGTGATGCCGGGGCAGAGGCGGATGATGCACGCCGACAGCACCATCATGTCGATGCGGATTGCCGAGGCAGGCCAAGCTGTTGCGCTGGCGCGGTCTCCGGCCAGTGATGCGGTGATGAAGGGGGGCGGATTGGTGCCCTGCCTGCCGGGTGTCGAGGTTGCGGGCAGTGAGGCGTATCATCTGGTTTACGACAGCCTGAGCGGTTTGCGCCCCCCTGCGCGGCGGTTCCGGGAATGGCTTTTGGACTGGGTGAAGGCGCAGGGCTGGACCTGAGCAAGGGGCCGAAAAACGGCATATGTATCACGTCGGTATTACGTCGGTATTGCGGCGGTGCGAAAATGGCCAAGGGCCTTGTTGTGCCGTTGCGTTTCGGGTGGACAGTCTGGCGATGGAGCCTAGAGTTGCCATTAACATGTTAGGCGCGAGGGGAGTGGCATGGAAAAGTTTGGACGCAGCCAGTCAGTGAAACGGATCGAGGACCTGCGGTTCCTGCGCGGTGAGGGGCAGTATGTCGATGACGTCGCGCCGCGGGATGCGCTGTTTGCGGTCTTTTTCCGGTCGCCGGTGGCCCATGCGGTGATCACCGAGCTGGATGTCGAAGACGCGCGGGAGGCCGATGGCGTTCATGCGGTTCTGACCCATGCCGATCTTGCGGCGGCGGGCATGAAGACCGAGATGTTTGCGGTGACGCTTGAGAACCGCGACGGTAGCCCAGCGGCGGCACCTGTGCGGCATATGCTTGCCAAGGACAGGGTGCGCTTTGTGGGCGAACCGGTGGCCATTGTCGTGGCCGAAAGCGCCGAGCAGGCCCGCGATGCGGCCGAGATGATCATGTTCGATTATGAAGACCTGCCCGTGCACATGGCCCGCGAAGCCGGCGGCGAGGCGCTGCACGAGGATGTGGCCGACAACCGGGCTTTTGACTGGGAACTTGGGGACGAGGCCAAGGTGGCGGCTGTGTTCGACAGCGCGGCGCATGTGGTTTCGCTGGAGGTGGATGACAACCGGGTGATCGTGAACCCGCTAGAGACCCGCGGCTGTTTTGCCGAATGGGACGGCGGGCGGCTGCATGTCTCGGTGAACGCGCAGGGCGTCTGGGTGCCCAAGGATCAGCTGGCGGCGGCTTTTGGCGTGGCGAAAGATCTTGTGCGGGTGACCAACCCCGATGTGGGCGGCGGTTTCGGCATGAAGGCGATGGTGCATCCCGAGATGTTCTCGGTCGCGGAGGCGGCGCGGGTCACGGGGCGGGCAGTGCGCTGGATGGCGGACCGGAGCGAGGCGATGCTGGCCGACAATGGCGCGCGTGACTTGGTGTCGATGGTCGAGATGGCCTTTGACACCGATCACAAGGCGATTGGCTACCGAGTACACAGCAAGTGCAACCTCGGGGCCTATAACTCGCAGTTCGGGCAGATCATCCAGACCCGCCTGTTCAGCCGCGTGCTGGCCGGTGTCTATGATCTTCAGGACACCTATCTGCGGGTGGAGGGGATCTATACCAACACCTCGCCCGTGGATGCCTATCGCGGGGCTGGTCGCCCCGAGGCGATCTATGTGCTGGAGCGGCTGATGGATCGGGCGGCGCGGGAGTTGGGTGTGGACCCGTGGGAGCTGCGCCGCAAGAGTTTCATTCCGAGCGATGCCTTTCCCTATGCGGCCTCAACAGGCGAAACCTATGACGTGGGGGACTTCGAACGGGTGCTGGCGCGGGTTGACGGGCTGTCGGATCGCGCGGGCTTTGAGGCGCGCAAGGCAGAGAGCGCGGCGCGGGGCAAACTGCGTGGTCAGGGCCTGTGTTACTATATCGAAAGTATTCTCGGTGATCCTTCGGAAGGCGCGAAGATCGAATTCAACGAGGATGGCACGGTGACGATATATGTCGGTACGCAAAGCAACGGGCAGGGGCACGAAACTGTCTATGCTACGTTCCTTTCGGATCAGACCGGCATTCCTGTCGAGAAAATCGCGGTTGTTCAGGGCGACAGTGACCGGATTGCCAAGGGCGGCGGCACCGGTGGGTCGCGGTCTGTGACGACGCAGGCCAATGCCACGCTGGCGACCGTGTCGAAGATGATCGCCGCAATGGTGCCCTATTTGTCGGATAAGATGGGGGTCGACGAAAGCGCGATCCGGTTTGACGACGAACGCTTTCGCGCGGAGGGGTCGAACCTGACCCCAAGCATGTTGGAGGTCGCCGAAATGGCACGGGCAGATGGCCGTCACGATCTTTTGACCCACGAGGAGCGGGCCACTCTCGAGGCGCGGTCCTTCCCAAATGGTGCCCATGTCTGCGAAGTTGAAGTCGACCCGGAAACCGGTATGGTAGAGGTTGACCGATATACGGTCGTCGATGATTTCGGCAATCTTATCAACCCGATGCTGGCCGAGGGGCAGGTGCATGGGGGTGTTGCCCAGGGTGTCGGCCAGGCGCTGATGGAACATGTGGGCTATGATGAGGATGGGCAACTGCTCACGGCAACGTTCATGGACTATGCGATGCCAAGAGCCAATGATTTGCCTATGTATGTGTTTGACACCGAGGCCGTGCCGTCAACAGCCAATCCGATGGGGATGAAGGGCTGTGGCGAGGCCGGAACGGTTGGCGCGATGGCGGCAACGGCAAACGCGGTACAGGATGCCCTGTGGGAACGGGGCGTGCGGCAGGCGGATATGCCATTCACGCCGCAAAGAGTATGGGAACTGTTGAAGGATGGATCTGTCACGGCTCAGTAAGAGGGTATTCGGATGGCTCGGGCGACCGCTGCGCGAGGACCATACGAAGACGCGCAAGCGCGGGCCGCAGACCCATGTGATCATCCTTGATGGCACCATGTCGACGCTTGAGCCGGGGTTCGAGACCAATGCCGGGCGGACCTTTCGGCTGTTGCAGGAAATGAACGGGCAGATGACCCTCTACTACGAGGCGGGCGTGCAGTGGCAAAGCTGGCGCAACACGCTGGACGTGATGATGGGGCGGGGATTGAACCGGCAGATCCGCCGCGCCTATGGGTTTCTGGCGTCCCGTTATCGCCCGGGCGACCGGATTTTCCTGTTCGGCTATTCGCGCGGGGCGTTTGCGGTGCGATCGCTGGCCGGGGTGATTGACCGGGTTGGCCTCGTGAAGGCCTCCTGCGCGACAGAGCGCAATATCCGGCAGGTTTACCGGCTTTATGAATGCAATCCGGACGGCGATGCGGCGCGGGCCTTTGCAGCGGAGCATTGCCATCCCTATACCGAGGTCGAGATGATCGGGGTTTGGGACACGGTCAAGGCGCTGGGCCTGCGGTTGCCGGTGTTGTGGCGTTTCACGGAAGAGCGCCACGCCTTTCACAACCACCACCTTGGCCACTCGATCCGGCACGGGTTTCACGCTTTGGCGCTGGACGAAACGCGGGAAGTGTTTGAACCCGTCATGTGGGAATGTCCGCAGGGCTGGGGAGGGCGGGCAGACCAGGTGTGGTTCCGCGGCTCGCATGGGGACATCGGCGGGCAACTGGGTGGTTTCGAAGAGGCGCGGCCGCTGGCCAATGTGCCGCTGGTCTGGATGCTGGAGAATGCCGAGACCTGTGGCTTGCCCTTGCCCGAGGGGTGGCGGGACCGCTATCCGATGGATGCGGATGCGCCTTCGGTGGGCACCTGGCAGAGCTGGGGCAAGATGTTCCTGTTCCGCAAGGGCCGTGTTGTTGGCAATGACCGGTCAGAGCGCATTCACGAAACGGCGCGCGGCCATGTGGATGTCACATCCATCAAGGCCTTGCAGATGGCCGAGTAGACCTGCCTAGTCGCGCCAGTCGACCATTTCCGCGAGCGTTGCCCGTTCGGTGCGAAAGCCGTTGGCGGGGTGTGTATCATCCCGATAGCCAAAGGAGATGGCGGCGAGGATCAGCTGGTCTTCGGGGATCTCGAAATGGGCGCGTACGGTATCGGCATAGAAGGCGAGGGCCGCCTGCGGGATGGTGGCGATGCCCTGTGACTGGGCGCTGAGACAGAAGGCGGTGATGAAGCCGCCGCAATCCAGCGCACCGTAGGCACCGAGTTCTGCCGCCGTGGTGATGAGCGCGACGTGCGGTGCGCCAAAGAAGGCATAGTTCTCGCGCATCTGGGCGGTGCGGCCGGCCTTGTCCGCACGTTCGATCCCGACAGCTTCGTAGAGTTGCAGGCCGCAGGTCTGGCGGCGGGCCTTGCGGGCGCCGCTATAGCCGGAAGGGGGCGGGAAATCGGTGGTGGCGCTTTCGCTGTCAAAGGCCGTGAGCATGACCTTGCGAAAGGCCTCGGTTGCCTCGCCCGACGTGACGGTGACCTGCCACGGCTGGGCATTGCACCACGAGGGTACGCGGCCTGCATCGGCGAGGATGGTTTCGATCACCGGGCGCGGCACGGGATCGGGGCGGAACCCACGGCAGGAATGGCGGGTGGTCAAAAGTTCTTGCAGGGTGGAATGCGGTGTCATTGTCATCTATTGGTTCTGGGCCACGAAATAGCCGATGGTTCCGGCAAGGATCAGGCCGAGGATCACCGCGAAGGTGATTTTCCAGGCCGACCACGGGCGTTCGCCCTGGACCCGGCCTGTCTGGCCGTTGACCACGAAGCGATAGCTTTTGCCGCGGTATTTATAGGCCGCGAGCCAGACCGGAAGCAGGATGTGCTTGAAGGTGACGTCGCTGACCGTGGTGTCGATGCGGTGAATTTGCTGACGGTCGCCGCCGATGTCAAAACGGACGTCGCGTTCGATGGAGCGGTCCATGATGGCGCGGGCCTCATCATAGCCTTCGTCCAGTTCGACGGTGTAGGCCTCGGCGCGGAACCCGGCGAGGTATTCGGGGCTATAGGGCTGGAGGGCGCCGAGATCCCAGGGTTGCAGCGCGTCGGTATAGCGTTTGGGCAGGGCGCGGGAGGCGAGGACCAGCACGTCATCGAAGAAGCGCGCGGTGCGGCCCGAGACCGGCGTCCAGCGGATTTTCTGCACCTGCCGCTGTTCGCGTTTGCCATCGACCATCACGGACTGGGATTCGTAGTAGACGATGCCGCGCTGGCCGGAGTAGCGCGATTTCGTGTCGGCGTCGTAGGTCCAGTAGGGAACATAGATGCCTTCGAGGCGGCGGCCCTTGCGGGCGTATTCCTGAAGGCCGTTGGGCGCGAACCAGAGGCGGCCCAGCCAGTCGTTCATCGCCTCGCGGGCGGCGCGTTCGTTCATGGCAAAGGGCAGGACCGCGCGGGGTTTGATGTGCCGGTTGGTGCCGGTGTCGGCCACGATGGGCGTGGCGCAGAAAGGGCATTCGGCGGCATGGGTGGCGGGGTCGAATTCGACCGCCGCGGCGCAGTTCGAACAGGTGGCCACGCGGGTTTCCTCGATCTCCTGCGCGGGCAGCTGATCGGCCAGCGCCTTGCGAAAGTCGAGTTCGCGGATCGCGGGGCCGCCTTCTTTCATCGCCACGCTGTGCCCGCAGTGATCGCAGGTCAGCTGGCCGTTTGTCGGATCGAAACGGTAATCGGCACCGCATTGTTCGCAGGGAAAGCGGTGCAGGTCTTCTGGCGTTGGGGGTGGTGGCGGGGTCGCGACCATGGATTTTCTTGCCTCCGGCGGGAGTATTTCAGGTGCATTGAAGGCGCAAAGGCCGGTTTGTGCAAGAGGGGTCTGCCCCGGTGTCAGGCACCGGGGGGTGGCGGCGGCAGGATGGTGAAGAGCTGCGCCAGCTCAGCCACGTCTTCGGCGTGTTTCCAGCCATCCTGGCCGGCGGTCCAGACGTAGGTTTCGCGGGTGATCTCCCCAGCGGTTGCCATCCGCCCCAGCGCGGCCTTGGAGAAGGGACCCTTGGTGGCGCCGTTCTCGGCGATGTGCCAGACGTGTTCGACCGGCGGAGGCGGTGGTGGGGCCGCCTGTGCCGCTTGCGGTGCCGGTGCAGCTGTCGCAGGGGCCGCGCCCCAGGGGCCGGTGTTGGCCATCTGCTGGGCCATGGCCATGCCCATTCCCATGCCGAGGCCCGCGCCCATGCCGGAGTTCGGGGTTTGCGCCGCAGCGGTCATGGCTTCGGCGGCGGAAAACTGGGTGTAGCGGCCAAGATCGCCGGCGATGCCCATCGAGGTGCGCTTGTCCATCGCCTCTTCGACGGCGGGGGGCAGCGAGATGTTCTCGATATAGAGTTCGGGCATGGTGAGGCCGTATTCCGACAGGGTGCCGGAGATTTCGGCGGCGACCAGTTTGCCGAGGTCGGCGGTGTTGGCTGCCATGTCGAGGACGGGGATGCCTGAGCCGGCAATCACGCGCGAGAATTCCTGAACGATGATGTTGCGGATCTGGTAGGAGATCTCGTCCATGGTGAACTCGCCGTCGGTGCCGACGATTTCGGTCAGGAAGCGGGCGGGATCGGTGATGCGGATGGCATAGGTGCCATAGGCGCGCAGGCGAACGGGGCCGAATTCCGGATCGCGGCAGATGATCGGGTTCTTGGTGCCCCATTTCAGATCGGCAAAGCGGGTCGTGTTGACGTAGTAGATTTCCGATTTGAAGGGGGATTTGAAGCCGTGATCCCAGTGGTTGAGGGTGGTCAGGATCGGCATGTTGTTGGTCTCGAGCATGTAGAGACCGGGGGTGAAGACATCGGCCAGCTGGCCTTCGTGGACGAAGACGGCGGCCTGGCCTTCGCGCACCGTCAGCTTGGCGCCGTATTTGATCTCGTGGCCTTCACGCTCGAACCGCCAGACCATTGTATCGCGGGTGTCGTCCACCCAATGGATGACGTCGATGAATTCACCGGTGAGAAAATCGAAGATGCCCATGGGTCAGGTCTCCTTCAGGTTCAAAGGTTTTGGCCCGTCTGTTCGCGGGCGAGGATGCGGATGATGGGGCGGGCCTGTTCGAGGGGCATGCCGATGGACAGGCGCGGATCGTAGAGGATGCGCAGGAGGGCCTCGTCGTGGGTGGTCAGCAGTGCGAATTCGTCGTCGTCGTTGAAGATCGAGGGACGGGCTTCGGGGCTGTCGTTGGCGAGGCCGAGGCCCTGCGAGATTTCCTCGTGGTAGCAGGATTTGCGCAGGAGGTCGGGGTGTTCGGCGCGCACCAGCGCGATGGCGGTGCGGTAATCGTTGTCGTCATCGGGGCGCGAGAAGGCCACGACGAGGCAATGGATCGAGCGCGGCAGGTTGCGGAACAGCGAAAGCGTCGAGGTGCTGGCGCCGGGGATGATGGTGTTGACGCGATCGAGCAGGTAGTCGCGGTCGTCCTCGCCCATGACCATGACGTGGAAGTTGGTGCGCCGGTTGGCCATGCTGATCGGGTGGCCGGTGATCGTGGCAAGGCGGGCTGTGAAATCCGAGACGATTGCCGTGTCTTCGCTGCGAATGGCCTGTGGCACGCTTGGGCCGAATTCGACGGCGAGGCGCACGGGGCGCGACCAGCGGCGCAGGGTGCCGGCCTCGCCCGAGGAACGTTCGAGGCCCTGACCGCGGGCATATTCGTCGAAGAAGGCGATTTGCTCGAAGTTGCGGGCCAGCATGTCGGCGGTAAAGGGCGTGTCCGGGCCGCCGCCATCGGTGCGCAGGAGGCCGCGGGTCAGGAGATCGGTCTCGGTATGGGCATAGTAGACACGCAGCTGTTCCGAAGCCGCCGAGGTGGTCGGCGGCTTGGGGGTGGTTTGGCCGGGGCGGCTCGGGAGCAGGTCGTCGCAGGCGGCCAGGGCCGTCAGAGCGATCAGGAGAAAGGTGGTCTTGAGCCGCGTCACTTGGGGTATCAGGCTCCCGGAACGGAAGTGGCGGCGGTGTCGCCAAGGCCGGTCTGCTTGGCCTTGGCGGCGGCGAGGGTGTCGCGCAGGTCGGCTTCCATCTTCTTGAGGTCTTCCTCGGCGGCGGCACGGCGGGCCTTGCCTTCATCGGCGATTTGCAGGCTTTCCTCGATGGTGCCGATCAGGTCGGCGTTGGCCTGTTTGACCGCCTCGATATCAAAGACGCCGCGTTCCATTTCCTCGCGGATCATCTTGTTGGACTGGCGCAGGTTGGCGGCGTTCGAGGTCAGGAGTTCGTTGGTCAGGTCATTGGCGTCGCGCACGGCAGCGGCGGCTTCGGCGCTGCGCTGAATGGTGACGGCCTGTGCCAGCTGGGTTTCCCAGAGCGGTACGGTGTTGACCAGAGTCGAGTTGATCTTGGTGACCAGCGACTTGTCGTTTTCCTGAACCAGTCGGATCGAGGGCAGGGACTGCATGGTGACCTGACGGGTGAGTTTCAGGTCATGCACGCGGCGTTCGAGATCGTCCCGCGCTGCGCGCAGGTCGCGCAACTCCTGGGCCTTCATCACCTGATCGTTCTCGTCTGCGGCCTGAACCTCGGCTTCCTTGGCCGGGATGTCATTGGCATCAAGATCGGCGATCTTGGCCTCGCCCGCGGCGATGTAGAGGGCCAGTTCGTCATAGAAGCTCAGGGTCTTTTCGTAGAGCAGGTCGAGCGACTTGATGTCCTTGAGAAGCGTGTGTTCGTGTTCCAGAAGGTTGTCGGTAATGCGGTCGATCTGGTCCTGCACCTGTTCGTAGCGCGCGGTGAACTTGGCAAAGGGCGCGGCGCGGCCCAGCAGCTTTTCCCAGAAGGAGCGTTCACGGCGCACGTCGAGTTCGGAGATCGAGAAACCGCGGATGGTGGTGACGATGTTGCGCAGGGAGTCGCCCGCGGGGCCGACATCCTTGTTGCGGACGTCCTGAAGCATGGCCTGGCTGATTTCCTGCAGTTCGGCCTGTGCGGCCGAGCCGAAATGCACAATCGAGGTGGTGTCGGTCATGTCGAGTTCGCCCATGCGGCGGGTGATCTCGGCCGAAAGTGGCGCATCGGCATCGGCCAGGGCGATTACCGCGTTGGCCTCGGTGGGTTCGGGCAGGATCACGGCGGTCACCTGATCCACTTCGGCCAGCGCGGCCTCGGCCTTTTGACGAACTGTGTCAGACATAAAACTTCCCCCTTGTTGGGCTTACAGGGTGTCGCGGGCGACACCTTCGCGCTGCAACCTGTCGCGCAGCACTTCAATTTCGATTGTCAGGTCGCTCTTGTCATCCAGCAAGAGCTTTTCGGTGCGGGCGGCGAAATTCTGCTCCAGATCGTCGAGCAGCGCCTCGTAATCGTCCCGTGCGGCGGTATCGCGCTTGCGGGCGTAGATGTCGGCGAACTTGACCGTGGCATCGCGGGCACCGCGCAAATAGACGCTCAGGTACTTGCGGGCGGCGCTCAGGTCGCGGGGGTCTTCCTCGACCGTGCGGAAGAGATCGCGGACGGTGGTCTGGAACTGCGCGACGCGGCCTTCAAGGCGGCGGTCGCCACAGCGCAGGATCGCGTCTGTCATGGCGGTGAGGTGTTTCTCGGCCTCTTCCACGGCGCGGGCGACGCGGTCGGTCTGGTAGAGATCGACGCCTTCGATGCCCTTGTCCTTGAGCGGATCGAGGCCGAAGGCAAAGCCGTGCAGAAGGGTGCCGATCACCGCATAGATGGCCGGCGCGATGATGCCGCCAGTGGCGGCCCAGCCGGCCAGCGCCAGGCCGGCACCGGTGAGAACAGAGCCTGCCATCTTGCGCGGAAAGGCGGGACGGCGGGCAACCTTGCGGGCTTCATAAGCCTCTTGCGCCAGCAGGCCTTCGCGGGTCAGCCATGCGGCCAGCAGAAGAAGGCCAAGCGCGGCAAGGTTCAGGGCAAGCTGCACCGGGCCGTTGCCGAAGGCCTGCCAGATCAGGGGCAGGGGGGCGATGAACAGCAGGTTCACGCGGCCACCAACGCGGCTGCGGCGGGCGTTCTGGAAGGTGCCCGAGGCCCCTGCGTTTCCGTCGGGGCTGTACTTGCCGCCAAATTTCTGAGCCATCAGACGCCTCCTGCGATGGAAACGTAGACGATCAGTATGACAAGAAGACCAAAGGCAAGTTTTTGCAACGTCGTGCCGGTCATGTGGTTCCATCCCCTCGTAAACCTGCCAGAAACCTAGGAGTTTCGGCGGGTTTTCGCTAGGGGGAAGATTGGTGCTTGGGCGTCAGATTGCCAATGCGGTGTTCGGCATTTGGGCAAGGGGACAAGGAATGGTCGTCAATCGCGCATCTGGCCAACGCTGTTTCCGACGCGGTTAGAGACGGTCCTGTGGGCTTCGGACGATGTCAAACGGCAGGTCGACCTAGCGGCGCGGTCCCTTGCGAGGAGGTTTGGCACTCTTAGACGTGCCGGGTTTGCCCGGGCGCGCGCCGTCTCGTGCCGTGGGCTTGGGGCCGGGTTTGCGTTTGCGGGTTGGCTTGGGGCGTTCTTCGGCGGGCTTGGCCCCGTCGAGGCCAAGCTGGTCGCGCATGACGCGGCGGCGCACTTCCTCGACCTCACCGGATTTCAGGTTGCCCAACTGGAACGGCCCGTAGGAGACCCGCATCAGGCGGTTCACCGGCAGGCCGACGGCCTCCATTGCGCGGCGGATTTCGCGGTTGCGGCCTTCGCGGATGCCGACGGTGAGCCAGGCGTTGGCGCCCTGCTGGCGATCCAGCGAGACCTGCATGGGCTGAAAGGTCTCGCCGTCGATGGTGATGCCCTTGCGCAGCGGGGTGAAAGTGTCTTCGGTGGGCCTGCCGTTCACGCGGACGCGGTATTTGCGCAGCCAGCCTGTCGCCGGCAACTCGAGCTGGCGTTTGACGCCGCCGTCGTTGGTGAGCAGCAGCAGGCCCTCGGAGTTGAGATCGAGGCGGCCGACCGACATCACGCGGGGCAGGTCTTCGGGCAGGTGATCAAAGATCGTCTCGCGGCCCTGTTCGTCCTTGTGGGTGGTCACGAGGCCGGTGGGCTTGTGATAGAGCCAGAGTCGCGCGGGTTCCGGTTCGGCCAGCGGCTTGCCGTCGACAAGGATGCGGTCGCGGCCGGTCACGTTCAGCGCCGGACTGTCGATTGTCTTGCCGTTAACCGCAATGCGGCCAGCTTCGATCATGCGTTCGGCTTCGCGGCGGCTGGCAACACCGGCGCGGGCGAGGACCTTGGCGATGCGGTCGCCTTTGGGGGTATCTGTGCTCATGGCAGGGCCATAGCGTGGATTGGGGGATTGCGAAAGGGGGCTTGTCGGGGGTACGGGAGGGCATGGCGTTTCGCAGTTTCATGCATATCGCGCTGGAAGAGGCGCGGGCGGCGGCCGATCGGGGCGAGGTTCCGGTGGGGGCGGTCGTGGTCTCTCCTGCGGGCGAGGTGGTGGCGCGGGCGGGCAACCGGACCCGCGAGCTGAGCGATCCGACGGCGCATGCGGAAATCCTTGCGATGCGCGCGGCCTGTCGGGCGATTGGCTCGGAACGTCTTGTAAATCATGATCTTTTTGTCTCGCTTGAGCCGTGCCCCATGTGCGCGAGCGCGATTTCACAGACCCGGATCGCGCGGCTTTACTATGGTGCCTCCGATCCCAAGTCGGGCGGCGTCGCGCAGGGTCCGCGCGTGTTTTCCCATCCGCAAAGCCACCATGTGCCCGAGGTCTATGACGGCCTCGCGGCACAGGAATGCGAAGACCTGCTGAAGCGGTTCTTCGAGGCGAGAAGGGGCTGAAAATCAACGTCGGTATCACGTCGGTATTGCGACGGTATCACGGAGGTGCGGTTTTCCGGCATGGGTTGAGGCCCGGTTAACCCGCGTCGTCCCGGTTCACATACCATTAAGGTTAACGCCTTGTTCAGACCTGCGGAAATCGCGGCGTTCGGGGTTTTCATTTCCTGTTCATTGCGCGAATTTGAAATCGGAATTTCAGGCAGGGATTGAGTGATGAAGGTTCAGAGGTTTCTTGATGGCGTGGCGATTAGAGGTTGTTGCGGAATTGGCTCAAAGGTTCAGACAATCGAGCCATTCAAGGAAATCAACTTGTTTGTTGGTGTGGACACCCTTTCGGGCTAGCGGGAAGGCGTTTCGAAACGCCTTGGGAAGCGGTTTGAAAACCGCTTCTAGGGTGCGACCACCACCAGGTCGCGCGGGATATCTGCCAGGGGTTTGCCGCCTTCGGGAGTGATCACGAAGCTTTCGGTGATGGCGAGGCCCCAGTCCGGGGTCCAGAGGCCGGGCATGAGGTGGAAGGTCATGTTTTCCTCAAGCGGTGTGATGTCGCCCGGGCGCAGGCTCATGGTGCGTTCGCCCCAGTCGGGGGGGTAGCTGAGGCCGATGGGATAACCGGTACGGTTGCCTTTGACATAGCCTGCGCGGGCGAAACTGTCGTAGACGCAGGCGGCGACCTCTTCGCAGGTGGTTCCGGGGCGGGCGGCGGCAAAGGCGTCTTCGATGGCGCGCAGCACGGCGGTTTCGGCGCGGCGGATGTCGTCGGGTGGGGTGCCGAGGAAGAGCGTGCGGCTGACCGGGCAGTGATAGCGGTGGTAGCAGCCGGAAATCTCGAAATAGGTGGCCTCGTCGCGGGTGAGGGGGCGGTCGTTCCAGGTGATGTGCGAGGCCGAGGCTTCGCGGCCCGACGGTGCGATGGGTGCGATGGCGGGATAGTCGCCGGCGAGGCCGGGCAGGCCCGCGACACCGGCGGCCTGCACCTCGGCCACGAGTTCGTGTTTGGCGCGGCCTTCGCGAAAGCCCGCGCGCAGGGTGGCGTGCATATGGGCGCTGAGCTGGCCGGCTTTTGTCATCAGGGCAAGTTCGGCGGGGCTTTTTATGGCGCGTTGCCAGTTCACGAGGCCGGTGGCGTCGGCGATGGTGTCACGGCCGAAGGCGGTTTCGAGGATGCGGTGGGCGGCGGCGGAATAGTAGTAGTTATCCATCTCGACCCCGAGATGGGTTGTCCAGCCCTGCTCGCGCAGGAGGGTGACAAGGGCGTCATAGGGGTGGTGGTCGGGGTGCTGAACGTGGTCTTCGGGCCAGTCGAAGAGGGCCTCGGGGGGCAGGTAGGTGGTCTGCGCGGCACCGGGTTTGTCCTGCGTGCGGCCCCACCAGAGCGGGCTGCCGGAGGCGTGCAGGATGACGGCCTGCGGGACATAGAAGCTCCAGCCGTCATAGCCGGTAAGCCAGGCCATGTTGGAAGGGTCGGCGACGATCAGCGTGTCGATGCCGCGAGTGGCCATCGCGGCGCGGGTGCGGGCGAGGCGGTCGGCGTATTCGGCGGGAGAAAAATCGGTGGCGGGCATGGGCTGTGCTTTGCGAGGGAGGGGCGGGCAAGGCGTTTCGAAACGCCTTGCACAAGCGGTTTGGAAACCGCTTTTGCGAAGGCCTAGAGGGTGATCGGCACCATGACCTCGGGCTCGATCACCTCGACGCCGGGCAGGCCGTCGACCAGCGCCTCAGCCGATTGTTCGAGGATCGGGAAGGTCTTGTAGTGGCAGGGGATCACCGTCTTGAAGTCGAAGTAGCGTTTCGCGGCATAGGCGGTGCCTTTCATGTCCATGGTGAAATGGCCGCCGGCCGAGAGGATGCCGACGTCGGGTTTGTAGTAGTCCCCCATCCAGTCCATGTCGGCCATGATGTCGGTGTCGCCGGAGATATAGACCGTGCGGCCCTCGGCCATGAGCATGTAGCCGACCTCGGAGCCGGCGGCCTTGGGGCCTTCTTCGGTGGCGAAGGTGGAGCTGTGCGAGGCGGGCACCATTGCCAGCGACGCGCCGCCGAGATCGACGGTGCCGCCCTTGTTGAAGCCCACGGTGTCGAGGTGTTCGTGTTCGTTCCAGTAGGACATCAGGTCGTACTGGCCGACGATGGGCACGCCGAGTTTGCGGGCCAGCGGCAGCATGTCGGCAACGTGGTCGAAATGGGCATGGGTGAGGATCAGGTGGGTGGCCCCTGCAATGGCGGCCTCGTGCTGGTCTTCGGGCAGGACGGGGTTGCCGGTGAGCCAGGGATCGACCAGCAGGACGAGGTCATTTGTTTCGATGCGGAAAGAACCGTGGCCAAGCCAGATGATTTTCATGAAAGGGCTCCCTATTTCATAACATGTTGAAGACAGGTTAGCACGGACTGGGATTGAGGGAAGAGCCATGGATTTGATGCAGGCGATTGACGGCTATTGCGAGCGCACCGGGCCGGAGTACTGGTCGGAGCCGGTGAATGCGGTGACCAATGCGGCCTTTCTGATCGCGGCCCTGGTGATGTGGCGGCGGCTGGGCGATATGCAGGCCCCGATGGCGCGGCTTCTGGTGGTGGTTCTGGCGCTGATCGGGTTGGGCAGCTACTTGTTTCACACCCACGGTCAGGTGTGGTCGGCGATTGCCGATGTGGCCCCGATTGCGGGTTTCGTGCTGATCTATGTCTTTGTCGCCAACCGGGCCTATTGGGGCATGCCGACCCTTTGGGCGCTGGGCGCGACGGCGCTGTTCTTTCCCTATGCGGCGCTGACGGTGCCTTTGTTCCAGAAGGTGCCGGGCCTTGGGTCGTCAGCGGGCTATGCGCCGGTGGCCTTGCTGATCTTTCTTTACGCCGTGGCCCTGTGGCGGCGGTTGCCCGAGGTGGCACGGGGGCTGGCGATCGGGGCGGGCATCCTGAGCCTGTCGATCTTTTTCCGCAGCCTTGACGAGCCGGTCTGCGGGGCCTTTCCGCTGGGCACGCATTTCCTGTGGCACGTGCTGAACGGGATCATGCTGGGCTGGATGATCGAGGTGTACCGGAGCTTTCTGCTGTCGGGGCGGGCCTGACGGGCAGGTGCCTCCGGCGGGAGTATTTCGGGTGCATTGAAGCCGCTTATGTGGGCTGTGGTTCGAGGAGTTCGATCTCGATGAAAGCGCATTCGAAATCATTGCCGTTGATCACGTCATGTTCGACGCCGAGGTCACGATAGTAGGGCACGCCCTTTTGCAGTGTGGCGGTGGTGCGTTCGCCATTGCCGAGGTCGATTTCGAGGATGCCGTCAAACTGTGGCACGACGATGTAGTCATAGGCGTGGCGGTGCCAGCCGGTGTTGTCGCCACGTTTCCTGAAGCGCCATTCGGTGACGCGGACGCGATCATTGTCGATCATGACCGTTGGAATCGCGGTGCCTGTTGCGCTGCACATGGCGTGGTCTCCTTTCGGGCTGGGTTGAGTGTGCCGTCGATGCGCGGTTTCGGCTAGGGCCAGACTGCCGGAAGCGATGGCATCAGGGCGCGTGCGGCGGGCTTTCGGCGGGTGGTTCCGGGGTGAGTGCTTGCACCGCAGTTCCGGGGGCGCTAAAGGCTTGGGCCAAGTTGCAACCGGAGAACACCCGATGTCGATTGACAAGGACACCGCCGCGCGCGTGGCCAAGCTCGCGCGGATCAAGGTCGAAGATGACGCGCTGCCTGCGCTGGCGAATGAATTCAACACCATTCTCGGCTTTATCGAACAGCTGAACGAAGTCGATGTTGACGGCGTGGAGCCGATGACCTCGGTGACGCCGATGCGTCTGAAGCGGCGCGAAGACGTGGTGACCGACGGAAGCCAGCAGGAAAAAGTGCTGAAGAACGCGCCGGATGCGCGCGAAGGGTTCTTTGCCGTGCCGAAGGTGGTGGAATAATGACTGAGCTGAACAAACTCACCCTTGCCGAGGCCCGCGACAAGCTGCGTGCCAAGGACGTGACCTCGGTTGAACTGACCGAAGCCTGCCTGTCGGCCATTGACGGCGCCGGTGCGCTGAATGCCTTTGTTCACAACACGCCCGAGCTTGCGCTGGAGCAGGCCAAGGCGGCGGATGCGCGTCTGGCGACGGGTGATGCGCCCGCGATGTGTGGCCTGCCGCTGGGCATCAAGGACCTGTTCTGCACCAAGGGCGTGCCGTCGCAGGCGGCCTCGGGCATCCTGGAAGGGTTCACGCCGGAATATGAATCGACCGTGACCCAGAACCTGTTCGATGCCGGTGCGGTCATGCTTGGCAAACTGAACATGGACGAGTTCGCGATGGGGTCTTCGAACGAGACTTCGGTTTATGGCAACGCGGTGAGCCCGTGGCGTCGTGGCAACGAAGAGACCCCGCTGACGCCGGGTGGCTCGTCGGGTGGTTCGGCTTCGGCGGTTGCGGCTGACCTGTGCCTTGCGGCAACCGGCACCGATACCGGTGGTTCGATCCGCCAGCCTGCGGCCTTTACCGGCACTGTTGGTATCAAGCCGACCTATGGCCGCTGCTCGCGTTGGGGCATCGTGGCCTTTGCCTCTTCGCTTGATCAGGCCGGTCCGATGACCAAGTCGGTGCGCGATGCGGCGATCATGCTGGAAGCGATGTGCGGTCATGACCCGAAGGATTCGACCAGTGCCGATCTGGCGGTGCCGAATTTCGAGGCCATGCTGACCGGTGACATCAAGGGCAAGAAGATCGGTATTCCCAAGGAATACCACATGGACGGTATGCCCGAGGAGATCGAGCAGCTGTGGGCCGACGGTCGTGCGATGCTGGAAGCCGCGGGTGCCGAGATGGTCGAGATCAGCCTGCCGCACACCAAGTATGCGCTGCCTGCCTACTATGTGATTGCGCCGGCGGAAGCCTCGTCGAACCTTGCCCGTTACGACGGTGTGCGCTTCGGCCACCGCGCCACGCTTTCTGCGGGGGACGGCATCACCGAGATGTACGAGAAAACCCGCGCCGAAGGGTTCGGTTCGGAGGTCCAGCGCCGCGTGATGGTGGGGACTTACGTTCTGTCGGCGGGTTTCTATGACGCCTATTACAATCGTGCCCGTCGGGTGCGTGCACTGATCAAGAAGGACTTTGACGACGCCTTTGCCGCCGGGATCGATGCGATCCTGACACCGGCCACGCCGTCGGCGGCCTTTGGTCTGGGCGAGATGAACGACGAAGATCCGGTCAAGATGTACCTGAACGACGTCTTCACCGTAACCGTGAACCTTGCCGGACTGCCGGGCATCTCGGTGCCGACCGGTCTGGATCATCAGGGTCTGCCGCTGGGTCTGCAGCTGATTGGCCGTCCGTGGGAAGAGGGTGATCTGCTGAACACCGCCTATGCGCTCGAGAGCGCGGCGGGGTTTGTAGCCAAACCGGGCAAATGGTGGTAAAGAAGCTCAAAACAAACTGAGCAGGCATTGCACCCATGTTGCGAGCATTTCTGAGCGGCTGTGCCCTTGTGGCCATGGCCGCCTGTCAACCCGCGATCCCCGATAGCGCGGCAGGCGTCGGTTTCGACAACCAGAACCTGTCGCCGCGACCCGTCAGGAACAATCGAACCGTGACATCGGCCATTCCGCCCGCGGATGCAGTGTCGGAAGAGGCGCTTTTGGCGCCTGCGCCGGTGCGGACCGCGCGGGTTGCGACGCCGCAACCGGTGGCGAGCCCTGCGCCAGAACCGGCCCCGGCTCCGCAGCCACGGGTGCGGACGGCGCCTGCGCCCGCTGCGACGGGAGAGGATACGCCGCGCGTGCGTCAGGCGGGGGCACCTCAGACCACCGAGGACGGTATCGTGCATGCCAGCCCGTCGAACCCTGCGCCGACGGTTGTGACCAATGCGGGTATCTCCGACGAGAATGATTTCGAGGCCGTGGGCGCGCGCCGTTCCATCGAGGATGACGCGCAGCGCCTTCAGGCGAACCGGCAGAATTACCAGGTGATTGCGCCGACGGCCCTTCCGGAACGCACCGGCAATGCGCCCAACGTGGTGCAATATGCGCTGTCGACACGGCATCCGGTGGGCACCAAGCTGTTCCGTCGTCTTGGACTGAATACCAAGGCGCGGTACGAGAAGGCCTGTGCGGCGTTCCCGTCGTCGGGCGAGGCGCAGGCGGCGTTTCTGGCCAAGGGTGGCCCCAAGCGGGATCGTCTTGGGGTGGATCCGGACGGTGACGGATATGCCTGCGACTGGAACCCCGAAATCTATCGCAAGGCGGCGCGCGGCGGGTGAGCGGCTTGGGCGAGGTCATTCAGGCGCGCTGCGAGAGTTTTGGGCCGCGCAGGGATGGTTTGGAGCCGCAGTTCATCGTGCTGCACTATACCGCCATGGAAAGCGCCGAGGCGGCGCTGGAGCGGCTGTGTGATCCCGTGGTCGAGGTTTCGGCGCATTATCTGATTGGGGAGGATGGCCGCGTCTGGCAGATGGTGGACGAGGCGTTGCGCGCCTGGCACGCGGGGGCCGGATCGTGGCGGGGGCTTGATGATATCAATTCCCGTTCGATCGGGATCGAGTTGGCCAATCGCGGGGATCATCCGTTTTCCGAACCGCAGATGGCGGCGCTTGAGGTGCTGATGGGCGGGATCATGGCGCGGTGGTCGATTGGCCCCGAGGATGTGATCGGCCATAGCTGCATGGCGCCGGGGCGCAAGATTGATCCGGGGCCGCGTTTCGACTGGCACCGGCTGGCGCGGCGGGGGCTGGCGGTTTGGCCAGATGTCGGCGCGGCGCGGGACGTTGATGCGGTGCGTTTCCGCGAAGCCGCGCTGGCCTATGGGTTCCCGGATGTGCCGGATGATCTCTTGGTGCAGGCGGTGCGGTTGCGGTTTCGCCCCTGGGGATGCGGCGCGCTTGGCGGTGAAGATATGGCCGTGGCAGAGGCGCTGGCCGCGCAATCCGTTTGACGAGACGCATGTGACACCCTAAGTGGGGCGGGCGCAGAGGGCCGGATGGCCGCCTTCGGCGGGGCAACCCGCCTGGGAGGAAAGTCCGGACTCCACAAGGCAACGGTGCCGGGTAACGCCCGGCCGGAGCGATCCGAGGGAAAGCGCCACAGAGAACAGACCGCCCGGCGGCGTCGCTTGCGACAGGTCCGGGTAAGGGTGAAACGGTGGGGTAAGAGCCCACCGCGGGCCTGGCAACAGGACCGGCATGGCAAGCCCCACCGGGAGCAATGCCGAATAGGGACCGCGCGCGGGCTGATCCTTTCGGGGATATCGCCGCAGGGGCGCCTTGCCCCGAGCAGGTCCGGGTTGGCAGCTAGAGGGTGTCCGGTAACGGGCGCTCCAGATGAATGGTCATCACGGGCGGGGCGACTCGCCCGGACAGAATCCGGCTTACAGGCCTTCTGCGCATGAATTTTTCGAAGGTCGGGGGCGAAAATGGCCGCTGACAGGCCCGGTTTCGCGGAAGAAACCGGAGCGATGGCCGCAAAGTCATTTTTCTTGCATATACGGTGTTGACTCGGAGCGGTGCATCATTAAAAGGCAGGCTTCATGAGAATTTCACGGGCGCTGCTGCCCGGCGCAGGAGAAGAACAATGGCGAAGCCGACGACTATCAAGATCCGTCTGAACTCGACCGCGGGCACGGGCCATTTCTACGTGACCAAGAAAAACGCACGCACCATGACCGAAAAGATGGTCGTACGTAAGTACGACCCGGTGGTGCGCAAGCATGTCGAGTACAAGGAAGGCAAGATCAAGTAAGATCCCCTTTCGAGACCATGCAAAAGCCGCGCCAGACCAAGGCGCGGCTTTTTGCTTTTGAAGCTCCCGGTCGCGCCCTGAGACCCCAGATTTCTTTTCAGGACGCAGACCCATGTCAGAGCCCATACAAATCAGAGCCGCCAACCCCGCCGACAGATCGGCGGTGACGCAGCTGTTCCGGCGGTCCTATCCCCGCCTTCTGCCCGACCATTACGATGCCAAGACCCTGCAGGCGGTTTTGCCGCTGATCACCACGGCGCAGCCGGCGCTGTTGGAGTGTGGTACCTATTTCCTTGCCCATGACGAGAGGGGCCGCGTGATCGGTGCAGGCGGGTGGACCGATGTCAGCCCGGCGCGGGGTGTAGGGGCGATCGACGAGGGCCATGTGCGCCATGTGGCGACCGACCCCTGCCATCTTAGGAAAGGGGTGGCCCGGCAGTTGATCGAAACCTCGGTGGCCTCTGCGGCGGCCTACGGGATGCGCAGGATGCATTGCATGAGCACGCGCACGGCGCGAGCGTTCTACGAGGCGATGGGGTTTCAGCCAACCGGCGAGATCGAGTTGACGCTGGCACCGGGGGTGTATTTCCCGGCGGTGCAGATGGTGCGGGAGCTGTAAGGCCCCCGCAGTCGGTGTCAGGCGGGTTGAACCGTCGCGAGGGTGCTGTCGATGGCGCGTGAGAGCGCGTCGAGCGCGCCGTCGAGTTCGGCCTCGGAGGCGATGAAGGGCGGTGCGAGCAGGATGTGGTCGCCGTTGCGGCCATCGCGGGTGCCGGGCATCGGGTAGCAGATCAGACCTTCGGCAAAGGCGGCTTTCTTAAGCTTGCCGGCAAGCCCGTTGGCGGGATCGAAGGGGGCTTTGCTGTCGCGATCTGCGACGAATTCCAACCCCCAGAACATGCCGCGGCCACGGATATCACCGATATGGGGGTGCTGGGCAAAGCGGCTGCGCAGTTGCTGTTCGAGATAGGTGCCGCGATTGCGGGCCTGGGTGACGAGATCGCCTTCGAGGAGTTCCTGAACCACGGCGAGGCCTGCGGCAGCGGCGACCGGGTGGCCAAGGTAGGTGTGGCCGTGCTGGAAGAAGCCCGAACCGTCGGCGATGGCCTGATAGACCTCGGAAGAGCAGAGCATTGCGCCGATGGGTTGGTAGCCTGCGCCCAGACCCTTGGCGATGCAGAGGATGTCGGGGGCGATGCCCTCGGCCTCGCAGGCAAAGAGATGGCCGGTGCGGCCCATGCCGCACATGACCTCGTCAAGGATCAGGAGGACACCGTATTTGTCGCAGATTTCGCGGATGCGGGTGTAGTAGCCTTCGACGGGTGGCACGGCGCCAAGGGTGGCCCCGACGACCGGTTCGGCAATAAAGGCCATGACGGAATCAACCCCGAGGCGCAGGATTTCCTCTTCGAGTTCGTTGGCGACGCGCTGGCCGTAATCGTAGAGCGTTTCGTCCTCGCTGCGTTCGGCGTATTCGTAGCAGGGAGCGATGTGGCTCATTTCGACCAGCAGCGGGGCGAATTGCTGGCGGCGCCATGCGTTGCCACCTGCCGACAGTGCGCCAAGGGTGTTGCCGTGATAGCTCTGGCGGCGGGCGATCAGGTGGCGGCGGTTCGGCTCGCCGCGTTCGAGGTGGTACTGGCGGGCCAGTTTGATGGCGCTTTCCACCGCTTCCGAGCCGCCGGAGACGAAATAGACCCGATCCAGCGTGCCGGGGGCGTTGGCGATCAGCAGATCGGCAAGCTGTTCTGCGGGTTCAGTCGTGAAAAAGCCGGAGTGGGCAAAGGCCAGTTGATCGACCTGTTTCTTGACGGCCTCGGCGACGCGCGGGTTGGAGTGGCCGAGGCAGGAGACGGCAGCGCCGCCCGAGCCGTCGAAATAGCGTTTGCCTGTCTGGTCGATCAGGAAGCAACCGTCGCCTGAGGTGGCGGTGGGTAAGCTGGCGTGACAGTGGCGCGGGAATACGTGGCTCATGCGGCCTTCCTTTCAAGCATCTGGCAGAGGGTGGCCACGGATGTGGCGTTGTCTGTGTGAGGGGTGCCGTTGGCGGCGGTGAGGCTGTTTTCAAAACCGACGCGCAGGTTGCCGCCAAGGGCGGCGGCAGCGGCGAGGCAGGCGTGTTCCTGCGGGCCGAAGGCGCAGACCATCCAGTTGGTGACCTGCGGCAGGGCGGCGCGGAAGGGTGCGATGTCTGCCGGGGACGAGCCGTCGGCGGTGGCGTAGCGGCCCAGCACGAAGATGGCGCTGGTCTGGTGGGCGTGGACGATGCCGCGATCCCACCAGTCCCGCAAGAGGGCGGCGTCATCGGTGTTGTAGAGGATATGCTGTACCTCGGTGCCCTGCGCGGCGCAGAGATCGTAGACGCGGGGCGCGAGGGCGGGATCGCGGGCCATTTCGCGTACCGAGATCGAGGCCCATTCCGGTTTCACATCCCGCAAGCAGGCATGTTGGGTGCGCACATCGAAAAGGCCTGCGGCCTCGGTGGTGATCTGGATGCGCAGGGTCGGTAGATGCGCCCCGAGTTCGGCCAGCGCCTCTTTGTAGCGGTCCGCGTCGAGGGTGTGCCTGCCGTCGGCGTCGCGGACGTGCAGGTGTAAACCATCCGCGCCTGCAAGGTGGCAGGCGCGGGCGGTGTCGAGGATGTCGGTCAGGGTGACGGGCAGGGCGGGGTGATCCGCCTTGCCGCGCCGGGCCCCGTTGGGGGCGACCATGATGAAGGGTCGGGACACGTGGGTCAGCCTTTCATGCGGGTGCCGTCCGGGTCGAACAGCGGCCCGTGGACGATGGTGGCATCAAAGAGGGTGCGGGCGATATCGATCTGCACGCGCGCGCCATCTTCGAGCGGGGTGTGGGTGTGGCCAAGGGCAACGGGTTTGCCGACCCGGTAGCCAAAGGCGCAGGAGGATGTCTGGCCGACGATCTTGCCCTCGAAATAGATCGGCTCGTGACCAAGGGGCATGGCGGCCTCGTCGTCGAGCCTGATCGAGACCACCTTGTTGGTTGCGCCGCCGTCGCGGGCTTCGGCAAGGGCCTCGGCGCCGATGAAGCCGCCTTTCTTGCGGGTGGCGAAATCGAGGCCGGTGGCGATCGGGGTGGTATCGCCGTCGAGTTCATGACCCATCGCGCAGAAGCCCTTTTCGATCCGCATCGAGGTCTGCGCAAACAGGCCCGCAGGCTTGGCCCCTGCTGCGGTGAGGGCGGCGTAGACGGCGGATGCGTTCTCGGCCTTCATGGTGATCTCCCAGCCGGCCTCGCCCACATAGGACATGCGGGCCGCACGGACGTGTTTGCCCGCGATATGGGCGGGGCCGACCTTGAAGTAGCCCAGCTCGTTCAGCTCGGGCGCACCGCATTCGGCGACGATGCGTGCGGCTTCGGGACCCATGAGACCAAGGACGGCATAGTCTTCGGTCGAGTCGGTCAGGGTGACGTCAAAGCCCTCAGAATGGCGACGGAACCACGCGAGATCGCGTTTGATTGCGGCGGTGCCGACGAAGAGGCGATAGTGGTCTTCGGCGATGCGTTGGGCGGTGATGTCACTTTCAAAAGTGCCACGTTCATTGAGAACAGAGGTATAGATCACCGACCCCGGTGTGCGGCCGAGGAAACCGGCGCAGGTTTTCAGAAGGAAGGCTTCGGCATCAGGGCCTTGCACTTCGATCTTGCCAAAGGGCGAGGCGTCGAAGATGGCCGCGCTTTCGTGGGCGGCGGCGACTTCGGCCTTTACATTTTCGAACCAGTCGGGCCGTTCGAAGGTCATGCGTGGCTCTTCGGTCTTGCCAAAGTAGAGCGGGCGTTCCCAGCCGTAGAACTGGCCCATGTGCGCGCCTGCCGCGCGGTATTCGCTATCGAGCGGCAGGGCGCGGAGGTTCCGGGCGGTTGAGAGCTGTTTGCCCGGATAGGCGATGTCGTAGTGGGTGCCGAGGATCTCGGGCGCGCGGGCCATAAGGTGTTCGACCGAGTTGAAGAACGGGGCAAAGCGTTTGGCGTCGGCTTCGCCGAGATCATAGGCGGTGTGGCCGTGCACGATGGCATGGGCGAGGTTCATGCCCGCGCCGCCACCCGAGGCGATGCCGACCGAGTTCATGCCGCAGCCAAGGAACAGGCCCTTGGTCTCGGCGGTTTCGCCCAGCATGAAGGTGCCGTCCGGGGTAAAGCTTTCGGGGCCGTTGAGGAGCATTTTGACTTCGGCGTTTTCCAGCGCGGGCAGGCGGTGGAGCGCGTTCATCATCATCGGCTCAAAGTGGTCCCAGTCTTCGGGCAGGAGGCCGAATTCGAAGCTTCCATCGAGGCGGCCGGGTTCGATGGGTTTGCCCATGGGCTCAAAACAGCCGACCAGAAGGCCACCGGAATCGTCGCGGATGTAGAGATGGTTGTCGTGGTCCGAGAGGGTGGGGGTGTTGCCGACGATGCCGTCGATCGGCTTGGTCAGCAGGTAGAAGTGTTCACAGGCCAGTGCGGGAACCTCGGCGCCTGCCATCGCGCCCACTTCGCGGGACCAGAGACCGGTGCAGAGCGCGATGGCATCGCACATGACCGTGCCTTGGGTGGTCTCGACCCCCTTGATGCGGCCGTTTTCTGTCAGGATGCCAGTGACGCCAGTGCGTTCGAACAGTTTTGCGCCAAGCCCCTTGGCGGCCTTGATCAGCGCGGCACAGACATCGGAGGGCGAAACGCGGCCATCGTCGGGCGACCAGACGGCGCCCAGGACGTCATCGGCATTCATCAGCGGCCAGCGTTCCTTGGCCTCTTCGGGGCTGACGGACACGGCGTCGATGCCGTAGGCGTGGGCGAGGGCCTCCTGACGTTTGACGTGGATCAGGCGGTCGGGATTGGTGGCAATCGAGAGCGAGCCTTTTTGAATCCAGCCGACGTTCTGGCCGGTTTCCTGCTCGAGTTGCGAGTAGAGATCGACGGAATACTGGATCATGCGGGTGAGGTTCTGCGAGTGGCGCAGGGCGCGCACCTGGGCCGCCGAGTGCCATGTGGTGCCAGAAGTAAGTGCATTGCGTTCCAGCAGGATCGCGTCGGAAACGCCCATCTTTGCAAGGTGATAGAGCGTCGAACAGCCCATGATGCCGCCGCCGATAACGACGACTGAAGCGTGTGCGGGCAGGGTTTGTGCCATTTTGGTATCTCTCGTGGCCTGCCGGTGGGCAGGGGTGGGGTGTGATACGAAAAGGATGGAGAAATTACGGAATCAGTCAATCTTTCGGAAAAATAACTTATGTTTTGAACTCGAGGATGGGCAAAGGGGATGATTCGCGATGGATCCGACATTAAAAAACAAAACGATTTCAGAGCTTAAGGCGACGCTGCCTGACCTTTCGCCGCGCCTGAAGTCGGTGGCGAAGTACATCGTGGACAACCAATCGGACTTTGGATTGGACTCGATCCGGGAGACGGCGCGCAAGGCGGGAGTGAGCACTTATACCCTTGTGAGGATGGCCGAGAGGATGGGGTTCGAGGGCTATGACGAGATGCGCGAGCCGTTTCGCCATGCGCTTGTTTCGGCCACCGCGGTGGTGGATCGGCCCGAGTGGATCGACACCCTGCGGGAAGACGGGGAGCTAGGGCGCGTGCAGGCAGATGCTGCGTTCAACACGATGGCGATTGTGGAGCGGTCTCTGGAACGGCAATCTTCGGACCAGATGGAGCGGGTGGCAGAGATGTTGCTTGGGGCGCGGAATGTTTACCTGACGGCAGTCCGTGCGAGCTATGCGTTGGCGTACTATCTGCATTACGTTGGCCGTATGGCTTTGCCATCATTACAATTAATTCCCAGACACATGAACAGCGCCATCGACGAGTTGAACTATGCCGGCGAGGGAGATGTGATGATTGCGATCACTTTCACGCCCTATTCGCGGGAAACAATCGAGGCCTGCAAGTTCGCGGTTCGCAAGGGCGTGAAGTTGATCATGATCTCGGACAGCGACGTGATTTCCTCAGAATTCACGGCCCAGGAGACGCTTGTTGCCTCGGTTCTGTCGACCCATCATTTCGGATGTTACGCAGGGGCAATGGCCGTCATCGAAAACCTGCTCGCGCTGTTGGTGGCGCAGGGTGGAGTTGATGCAAAACACCGAATCAAGTCTTATGAAAGCCTGCGCAAAGAAAATAACGCCTACTGGATCGCCCAAAAAAAACATTAGTTTTTAGGTGACATAAAAAATAACCTTGGCGACTCTGCGCATGTTCTTTAGGCGCCTCGGCGCTAGACCACTGACAGGGAGATTATCAGTATGTCGATCAAACAGACCATTTTTGGCGCAGTTGCCGTTGCGGCGATGGGCGTTGCGGGTGCAGCTTCGGCAGCAGACCAGCAGTTCGTGACCATCGGGACCGGCGGTGTGACTGGCGTTTACTATCCGACTGGCGGCGCGATCTGCCGTCTGGTCAACAAGGGCCGCAAAGAGCACGGCATCCGTTGCTCGGTGGAATCGACCGGTGGTTCGGTCTACAACACCCGCACCATCCGCCAGGGTGAGCTGGACTTTGGTGTTGTTCAGTCCGACGTTCAGGCCGCTGCTGTTGCAGGTACCGGCAAGTTCGCGGAAGACGGTGCTTATCCGGGCCTGCGCGCTCTGTTCTCGGTACACCCGGAGCCGATGCACCTGATGGCGCGTGCCGACGCTGGCATCGCATCGGTTGACGACCTGAAAGGCAAGAAGGTCAACATCGCGAACCCCGGTTCAGGTACCCGCGTTCTGGCGGAAACCCTGATGAAATACTCGGGTCTGACCGCGGATGACTTCTCGCTGGCAGCCGAGCTGAAATCGTCGGAGCAGGCAGCAGCGCTGTGCGACGGCAAGATCGACGCGACCATCTGGGCCGCAGGTCTGCCGAACGGCTCTTCGCAAGAGGCCACCTCGACCTGTGACGTGACCCTGGTTCCGCTGGCCGGCGCCAACATCGACACCCTGCTGGGCGAGAACTCGGCCTATGCCGCGGCCACCATCCCGGGCGGCATGTACCCCAACAACCCCAACGACGTTCCGTCGTGGGGCCCGAAAGCCACCTTTGTGACCTCGGCTGACGTGTCGGACGAAGTGGCTTATGCCGTTGTTTCGGCTGTCTTCGAAAACTTCGATGCCTTCAAGAAACTGCACCCTGCCTTCGGTCGTCTGAAGGAAAGCGAAATGATCGTTGACGGTCTGACCGCCGAGATCCACCCCGGTGCGATGAAGTACTACAAAGAGCGCGGCTGGAAGTAAGCCTGTGATTTGACGAAGAAATCGCCTCCGGCGCCCAAGCGGTGCCGGGGGTTTTTGTGATACGAATAAACGCAACGAGGGTGGTATGGCTCAGAACGAGACCGCAGCGGCGCAGGATACCTCGCTAGAGGATTTTGTAGCTGACAGCGACACCGGCGGACGGCTTCCGCAAGACAAATTCGGGCGCAGTGCGCTTTGGTATATTCCTCTGGTTTGGTCGCTCTACCAGTTATGGATCGCATCTCCGCTTCCGTTCATCCTTGGGGTGGGCGTGTGGAACGACACGCAGACACGGGCCATTCACCTCGGGTTTGCGGTGCTTCTGGCCTTCATCGCCTTCCCGGGTTTCAAGAACAGCCCGCGCAACCGGATTCCGATTGATACCTGGGTGATCGCCATCGTGGGCGCGCTTTGTGCCTCGTACCTGTTCTATGCCTATAGCGGCGTGGCGGCGCGGACCGGGAACCCGAACACAACCGATGTTGCTGTGTCGGTTGTCGGCATCGTGCTTCTTCTGGAAGCGGCGCGGCGATCGCTGGGCTTCCCGCTCATGGGCGTGGCCCTGTTCTTCCTGGCCTACGTGTTCTTTGGATCATGGGACGGGTTGCCGGAAGTGGTGCAATGGAAAGGCGCTTCGCTGAACAAGGCGATGAGCCATATGTGGCTGACCACCGAAGGGGTCTTTGGGGTCGCGCTGGGTGTGTCCTCCGGCTTTGTGTTCCTGTTCGTGCTGTTTGGTGCCTTGTTGAACCAGGCGGGCGCGGGCAACTATTTCCTGCAACTGGCCTTTGCGGCGCTGGGGCACCTGCGTGGCGGCCCCGCCAAGGCGGCGGTGATCGCGTCTGCGGCAACCGGCCTGATTTCGGGCTCGTCGATTGCCAACGTGGTGACAACCGGCACCTTTACCATCCCGCTGATGAAGAAGGTCGGTTTCCCGGCCACCAAGGCAGGCGCGGTTGAAGTCTCGTCCTCGATCAACGGGGTTCTGACACCGCCGGTGATGGGGGCCGTGGCCTTCCTGATGACGGAATATGTCGGCATCTCTTATGTCGAAGTGGTGAAAACCGCGATTGTTCCGGCGGCGATTTCCTATGTCGCGCTGGTTTATATCGTGCACCTTGAGGCCCTGAAGATGGGCATGACCGGCACCAGCCGCATGCACCCGATCAAGTTCATCCTTGGCGCGATCTTCATCATTGCCTCGTCGATCGTGATTGCCGGTGGCACCCTGTTCCTTTGCGGTGTGATCGTGGATACGCTGCAAGGTATGTTCGGCGGCGCGTCGACATGGGTTATCGTGGTGGCGATGGCGGTGCTTTACGTGCTGGCCGTGCGCTTTGCCGCGAGCCGTCCGGACCTTGAGATGAGCATCGAGTCGATGCAGCATCTGCCGCCCGCGCGCGAGATCTTCAAGACCGGCATCCACTATATCATGCCGATCCTCTTGCTGATGTACCTGCTGATGATCGAACGGAAATCGCCGGGCCTTTCGGCCTTCTGGTCGGCGATTGCGATGCTGGTGATCCTGGCAACGCAGAACCCGCTCAAGGCGTTCTTCCGTGGCAACAGCGACATCATGGGCGAGTTGAAGCGCGGCTTGGACGATATTGCCGAGGGGCTGATCATCGGCGCGCGCAACATGATCGGCCTTGCGGCCGCGATGGGTGTTGCGGGGATCATCGTTGGCGCCGTGACCCTGACCGGGATCGGGCAGGTGATGGCCGAGTTCGTCGAATTCCTGTCGGGCGGCAACCTGCTGGCGATGCTGTTCTTCGTGGCGCTGATCTCGATTGTGTTGGGTATGGGGCTGCCGACCACTGCGAACTATATCGTGGTGTCGTCACTCATGGCCGGTGTGGTTGTCGAACTGGGCGCGCAGTCTGGCCTGATCGTGCCGCTGGTTGCGGTGCACATGTTCGTCTTCTACTTCGGGATCATGGCGGATGTGACGCCACCTGTGGGGCTTGCGAGTTTCGCGGCCGCGGCGATTTCGAAAGGCGATCCGCTGCGCACAGGTTTCCAGGCGTTCTTCTATTCGATCCGGACCGCGCTGTTGCCGTTCCTGTTCATCTTCAACACCGATCTTCTGTTGATCGACGTTGGACCGGTGCAGGCGGTGTTCGTGTTCGTGGTGGCGCTGATCGCGATGCTTTTGTTCGCGGCGGGGACGATGAACTATTTCATGGTCAAGTCGCAGATTTGGGAAAGCGCGGTTCTTCTGCTGGTGGCCTTTACGCTGTTCCAGCCGGGGTTCTGGCTGGATCAGGTTTCACCCAAGTATTCGGTTGTGACCGGGTCTGATGGTCTGGCGCAGATGAGCGCGCAGGCCGATGGTCACGAGGTGCGATTGTCGATCTCGGGGCCGGACTTTGGCAGCGGAGAGATCACGCCAACCACGATCATCGTGCCCACCAAGGCGGGTGATGCCGAAGGGGCGCTGATGGATCAGGGACTTGCCGTGATGGAAGACGGTGGCCAGCTGGTTCTGGAAGAGCCGTTCCCGGGCACACCGCATTTCGAAACACTTGGCAATGATTACGATTTCTATGGTGATACGCCGGTCACGATCTCGGCCATCGAGATCGAGAACGAGCGGATGCCGAAAGAGGTGTTCTATCTGCCGGGGTTCCTGTTGCTGGGTCTTGTGTACCTGCTTCAGATGCGCCGCAAACGTAAAGAGACGGAAGGAGTGCCAGCATGACCGAACATGTTCTTTGCGCAATCGACCTGACCCACCTTGAAGACGAGGCCGGCCTGCTGAAGCAGGCCGCCGCCCTTGCCAAGTTTCACGATGCCAGCCTGAGTGTGGTGACCGTGGTGCCGGACTATGGGATGACCATTGTGGGGTCGTATTTCAAGGAAGGCACGATGCGGGAGGCGCTTGATGCGGCGAACGCGCAGTTGCATGACTTTGTCGCGCGGACCCTGCCGGATTTCGGAACGGTCCAGCATATTGTCGAGAAGGGGACCGCCTATGAGCAGATCCTTGCGGCGGCAGAGCTGAGCAAGGCGGACCTGATCGTGTTGGGGGCGCACAAGCCGAACCTGATGGATCACTTGCAGGGGCCGAACTCGGCCCGCGTGGCGCGTCACGCCAAGTGTTCCGTGCTGGTTGTGCGGGACTAAGAGAAGGCGGGCCGCCTGTTCCCTTCCCGATTCCGGGATGGGCGGCCTGACCGATTATTCGACGAGAATTGTCGCGTTCTCGAGAATGGCCGACTGCCAGGTTTCCGGATCGGTCACCGGGGTCAGAGCACCCCGCAGTGTCATGCGGCGGCTTTCGTCAAAGGTTTCGATCGGATCGGCCAGCGTGATTTGCAGGCTGGCACCATGTTCGGCGCTGCCACAAAGCGGGCAGAGGCCCATGTCGGAGACAAGGATCAACTCGCGGATGGCTTCGCCCGGCAGGGCAGGGACGGCATAGCCGGTGATTTCCACGTCCAGAGCGCCCTGTTGCAGGGCCTCGGGGAAGGTTTTGCGCACCTCGTAGGAGGTTTCGGTGACGATCTCTTCGATCTCGATCTGGTCGAGGATCTGCCAGGCATCGGCATGGGCCGTGGACCCGTAAGCGGCGGCGAAGGCGGCGGCAATGGCAATGGGTCTGGTGGTCATTGATATTGGTCCTGCGTGTCGTCTTGTCCGGCGCATATGACACCAAGGCCGCGCGGTTTTGAAGTCTCTTTGTCGACGAAGACGGGAATTAGGCCGATTCTTGCAGGTCGAAGAGAATTTCCGCAGCCATTTCAAAGGATTTTATGCGGGCGGCGGGGGCGTGGATCATGCCGGTGACCATCAGTTCATCAGGTTGGTAGCTGTCGATGATCTGTTTCAGACGCGCGTGGGCGGTGCCGGGGCTACCGGTGGCCGACACCGACAGGGCGTGCTGAACCTGCGCGAGCACCGGGCCGGGGATGTGATCGGCGATGGTGTCGACGGGCAGGGGGAGCTTGCCGGGCTTGCCGGTGCGCAAGCGGGCAAAGGCGAGCATCTGGGAGGACCGCAGGAAGGCGGCCTCTTCATCGGTGTCGGCAATGCAAACGCCGGCGGCCACGATGGCGTAGGGCTCTTTCAGGGTGTCGGACGGGCGGAAGGTGGTGCGGTAGACGTGCAGGGCCTCTTCCAGCATGGCGGGCGCGAAATGCGAGGCAAAGGCATAGGGCAGGCCCAGCATGGCCGCGAGTTGTGCGCCATAAAGGCTTGAGCCGAGCAGCCAGATCGGCACGTTGGTGCCCTGGCCGGGAATGGCACGGACGCGGGAGGTCTCGTTGGTGTCGGTCATATAGCCCATGAGTTCCTGAACGTCCTGCGGAAACCCGTCTTCCGGGGCCATGTGGCGGCGCAGGGCGCGGGCGGTGGCCATGTCGGTGCCGGGGGCGCGCCCGAGGCCAAGGTCGATGCGGTCGGGGAAGAGGGTGGCAAGGGTGCCGAACTGTTCGGCCACAACGAGGGGTGCGTGGTTGGGCAGCATGATTCCGCCCGCGCCGATGCGCATGGTGTTGGTGGCGGCGGCGACCTGTCCGATCATGATGGCGGTGGCGGAGCTGGCGATACCGGGCATGTTGTGATGCTCGGCCAGCCAGTAGCGGTGATAGCCCGCAGCCTCGGCCGCGCGGGCGAGGTTCAGGGTGTTGGTCAGCGCGTCGGCGGCGGTGCCGCCTTCGGGGATCGGGACGAGGTCGAGCAGGGAAAAGCGTTTCATGAATGGCAGTTAGGTGTGACGGGGCGGGGCTGCAAGGTGAAGGGGGACACAAAAAATCCCGCCGGGGCAGGGCCGCGGCGGGATCGGGATTTTCAGCTGTTCGCGATTTTTATTCGCGGTTGCCCAGCAGCGAGAGCAGCATCATGAACAGGTTGATGAAGTCCAGGTACAGGTTCAGCGCACCCATGATCGCCGCCTTGCCCAGCCATTCGGTGTCGCCGTGGTGGGCGTGAGCCAGGTAGGTGTTCTTGATGTTCTGGGTGTCGTAGGCGGTGAGGCCTGCGAAGACGAGAACACCGATCACCGAGATGGCGAATGCCATTGCCGAGGACGCCAGGAAGATGTTGACGATCGAGGCAACGATCAGGCCGATCAGACCCATGATCAGGAAGGCACCGATCGGGCCGAGATCACGCTTGGTGGTGTAGCCGTAAAGCGACAGACCCGCGAATGCGATCGAGGTGATCAGGAAGACCTGAACAATCGAGTCACCGGTGAAGACCAGGAAGATCGAGCTGATCGACAGGCCCATGACGGTTGCGAAGATGTAGAACACCAGCTGTGCGGCAGCGGCCGACATGCGGTTGATGCCCGCGCTGAAGCCGAAAACGAAGAGTAGCGGTGCAAACATGATGACCCATTTCAGCGGCGAGGCATAGATCGCGGCGCCGAAGCTGGTCAGGTATTTGGTTGCGCTGATCTGGGCCGCGGCATTGGCCGGATCCGTGGTGACGGCCAGGCCGGAAATTGCCCATGCAGCCAGGAAGGTGATGAACGTACCTACGGACATGGTGCCGTAGACCTTGTTCATGTGGGCGCGCAGCCCGGCGTCAATCTCGGCAGCGCGTGCACCTGCAACGCCGCGGATTGTGTCAAATTCAGCCATTCAAGCCTCCGATATTGAACCTTTTGGCCACCGCACCGTGGCGATGGCCTTTGGGGGGAATATCGGTGAGCTTGCCGCCGTTTTCAAGAAAATCCGCCCCAAAAGACGCGAATTTTCCATACCTTTTAGCGCAGCCAGGTGCTGGGCACGTCCCAGATCTTGCGGCGGGCTTCGGTGATGGCTTCCTGGCGGGTCAGGCCGAGGTCGCGCAGGGCGGCATCGTCGAGGCGGGCCAGGGCTTTGCGCTGACGGCGCAGTTCCGCGAGCTGGCCGAAGGTCGGGGCTTTCGGCGAGGAGAGGCCGACTTGGCGACCGAGGGTTGCAATGAGGGTCATCGTCTTGTCCTTTCTCTGCTTGCGATGAATTTTCAGTTTTTCATCAAGTTGCTTGATGTATATGGCAATGTGTGGTTATTTTGAAAACGAATGTTTGTGAGATGATACATCAAGGATGTTGATGAAATGCGGAATCTCGATGTCACCACGTTGCGTAGTTTCGTTGCGGTCGCCGATCTGGGCGGTGTGACCAAGGCTGCAGGGTTTCTTCACTTGACCCAGTCAGCGGTTTCCATGCAGTTGAAAAGGCTGGAGGAATTGATTGGCGTGTCATTGCTTGACCGGTCGGGGCGCGGGATCGCGTTGACGCCGGCGGGTGAGCAGCTGTTGGGCTATGCGCGGCGCATGGTGTCGCTGAATGATGAGGTGATCCGCCGCCTGACTCATGATGAATTCGAGGGATCCATTACGCTTGGTGTGCCGCATGACATCGTTTATCCGGTGATCCCGCGCGCGATGCAGCAGTTCGCGGCAGCCTATCCGCGGATCAAGGTGCATTTGATTTCGTCTTATACGCGGGCCTTGCGTGGTCAGTTCGAAAAGGGCGAATGCGATCTTATCCTCACGACCGAAGCGGAAACCGGGGCCGGGGCAGAGTTGCTGTGCACCCTGCCAATGGCCTGGATCGGTGCGCCGGGCGGGGCCACCTGGCGGCGGCGTCCGTTCCGGTTCGCAACGGGCGAGAACTGTCTGTTCCGTACGCCGTCTATCCGGGCCTTGGACGAAGCGGGAATCGAATGGGAGATGGCGGTCGAGACCACATCCGAACGCACAGTGGAGGCAACGGTCAGTGCTGACCTTGGCGTGTGTGCGATGATCAAGGGAACCGAGCCACCCTTTTTGGAAGTGATCGAGCATGGCGGCGCCTTGCCTGATCTCGGATGCCAGAACATCAACATGTACGGGGCGCAGGCCGGCAAGGGGGACGTGATCGCCTATCTTGCCGATCTGCTGAGAGCGGGGTTCCATCCGATGCGGGGCAACCTGGAACTGGTCACGCCGAAGCGGATGTCCGCCGTCGGACGTTAATCCATCGTCACCACGACTTTGCCGGTGGACTTGCGCGTGCGCAGCAGGTCCATCGCGTCGTTTGTCTGCTCGAGGGGCAGGATGTTGCTGACGTGTGGTTTGATCTTGCCTTGGGCGTACCAGTCAAAGAGCGTGGACAGGCTGTCGGTGATGACCTTGGGGTTGTGAGCAAGATAGGCCCCCCAGTAGAGGCCGATCACGGTCAGGTTCTTGACCAGCAGGTGGTTGGCCGGGATTTGCGGCACGTCGCCGCTGGCGAAACCGATGGGCAGCAGGCGCGCGTCGGGGTTGCAGGCCCGGAAGGCCGCTTTGAACTGATCTCCGCCAACCGGATCATAGACAACGTCAGCGCCGCCGAGGGATTTTACAACCTCGCGGATATCTTCCGTGGTGGCGTCGATCAGGTGATCCGCGCCCGCCTGCTTGGCAATTTGAAGCTTATCAGCGCCACGTGCGCAGGCGATCACCTTGGCGCCCATGACCTTGCCGATCTCGACGGCAGTGAGGCCGACCCCCCCGGCCGCGCCAAGCACCAAAAGGGTTTCGCCGGGCTGCATGCGGGCCCGATAATCAAGCGCGACGTGACTCGTTCCATATGCGACCAGAAAGGCAGCTGCGTCGGTAAATGACATCGTTTCCGGAATCGCGACACATCGTTTCACATCAAAGCAGCCATACTCGGCCAGGCCGCCTTTTCCCCCGAATACCGCTATGCGTGTGCCAACCGCAGGCCCTTCGGTGTCCGGCCCGAGGGCATCAACGACACCCGCCACTTCGAGACCGCCAACAAAGGGCAGAGGGGGGGTATCCTGATAGGTGCCCTTCTGCATCAGCAGATCGGCGAAATTTAGCCCGCATGCACCAATTTTAACGCGAATCTCGCCTTTTTGGGGTATTGGGAGTGGTAAATCGACGATTTCGGGCTTGGTTTCGAAAGAGGCGACCTGATACGCGCGCATTGATTTTCTCCTGGCTGGGTGACTGGCTTTTTAATGGGATATGACGCGCCGTCAAAAAACAATTGCAATCACGCACTTTACGTTTGTTCCGTTGCGTGCGGAAAACGCGCTATGATTGTATTGTTCACAACTTCGCTAGCGGCACACTTGTGTCAAAATTCTTGATCCGTGAGGAAAAACTGTTACATTGCCCATATCGCTGTAGGGATGCATAGCGACGCATAAAGGTACCCGGAATAGGTCAGATTAATGTCCTGACGGGGTTAAATTCGGCGGGGAGCCGGGAAGGTAATTAAGGAGTCGTGTGATGGCCCACCCAGTGGACGTGCATGTAGGTAAGCGGATTCGGCAGCGCCGATGGCTCACCGGAATGACGCAGCAGCAGCTTGCAAACCAGGTTGGAATCAAATTCCAGCAAATTCAGAAATACGAAACCGGTGCGAACCGCGTGAGTGCATCCCGTCTTTGGGACATCGCTGACGCACTGGATGTTCCTGTCAGCTTCTTCTTCGAGGGCATCGAAGGCGACGAGGGCGCGAACGAAGCGGCATCGGCAAAAGTGCCTGCGGACATCATGGGCGACAAGGAAGCTCTTGATCTGGTCCGTTCGTACTATGCGATCCCGGAAAACCAACGCCGCCGACTGTTCGAGCTGGCGCGGGTCTTATCTGACGTCGCTTGAGTTTAGGCCTTTGCTGCGATAGCGGGGATGCAAAGCGGCAAAGGGATGGCTCAGGTGGATCAAGACACTCAAAGAGATATTGTACGGGCGGCACACGCGATGGCGGATGCCGCCCGATCTGCGATCATGCCTTACTTTCGGCAATCGGGCCTTTCGGCGGACAACAAGCTGGAAGGGGGATTTGATCCGGTGACCGAAGGGGATCGCGCGGGCGAATTGGCCATGCGCGCGGTGTTGGCCGAGATGCGGCCCAATGACGGAATTCTTGGTGAAGAGTTCGGCCAGAGTGGGGGGACCAGCGGTCTGACCTGGGTTCTGGACCCGATCGATGGCACGCGTGGGTTCATCAGCGGTACGCCGACATGGGGCGTGCTGATTGCCGTGTCGGATGCGAACGGGCCGGTTTTCGGGATCATCGAACAACCCTATATCAAGGAACGGTTTGTCGGCGGTTTCGGCGAGGCCTATGTGGATGGGCCTTACGGAAAGAGCGACCTTGCCGTGCGCAAGGACAGCCGGCTTGGCGATGCGATTGTCTTCACCACCTTCCCCGAGGTCGGCACGCCTGCGGAAGCGGCCGGGTTCAAGGCGGTTTCGGAGCAGGCGAAGCTGACGCGCTATGGTATGGACTGTTACGGATATGCGCTCTTGGCGCTGGGTCAGATCGACCTGGTGATTGAGGCGGGGCTGCAATCCTACGATATTCAGGCACCAGTGGCCGTTGTCGAAGCGGCGGGCGGGATCGTCACGGACTGGCAGGGTGGCCCTGCGCATGAGGGCGGACGCGCCCTTGCGGCGGCGAACCCGGAAATCCATGCGGAAGCCTTGAAAATCCTCAAAGAATATTGAGTTGCGCGCGGCGCCGGTCTAACCTGTTCCGGCGTCGAGTCCTTTGCCCGTCTTCTGTCGGCGCGTTTCACACTTCACCTTACCGAAGCGGGCCACAGGAAGTGTGAAAGGACGTCTTATGCCCGAAATTCTGATCCGAAATGCCGACCACGTTCTGACGATGGATGACGCGCGCCGTGAATTGCGCGGGGCGGATGTGCGGTTGCGTAACGGGGTGATCGTCGAAATCGGTGTTGGGCTGGCAAGCGAGGGCGAGGTGGTCGAGGCCTCGGGCTGTGTTGTGACGCCGGGTTTGGTGAACACGCACCACCATCTTTACCAGACCCTGACGCGGGCCGTGCCGGGCGGGCAGGATGCGTTGCTGTTTGGCTGGTTGAAAACGCTCTACCCGATCTGGAGCCGGTTTGGTCCTGACGAGATGTTTGTCTCGGCGCAGGTGGGAATGGCCGAGCTGATGCTGTCGGGCTGTACGCTGACGTCGGACCACCTTTACCTGTATCCCAACGGTGCGCGGCTGGAGGATACGATCCATGCGGCGCGCGAGATCGGGATGCGCTTCCATCCAACCCGTGGCGCGATGAGCATCGGGGAGAGCGATGGCGGTCTGCCGCCGGATTCGCTTGTCGAGCGGGAGGAAGACATCCTGAACGACATGGTGCGCGTGGTGGATGGGTTCCATGATGCCAGCGAGGGATCGATGTGTCGCGTTGGTCTTGCGCCCTGTTCGCCCTTCTCGGTCAGTCGGGGGCTGATGCGGGATGCGGCGATCCTTGCGCGGGACAAGGGGGTGATGCTGCACACCCACCTTGCCGAAAACGACGAGGACATTGCCTATTCACTGGAGAAATTCGGCTGTCGGCCGGGGCAATACGCCGAAGACCTTGGCTGGACCGGAGATGACGTGTGGCATGCCCATTGCGTGAAGCTGGACATGCAGGAGATTGATCTTTTCGCGCGAAGCGGCACCGGGGTGGCGCATTGCCCCTGTTCCAACTGTCGCCTTGGCAGCGGTATCGCGCCGGTACGCCAGATGCGGGATGCGGGGGTGACTGTGGGCCTTGGCGTGGACGGGTCGGCCAGCAATGACACCAGCAACATGGTGCTTGAGGCGCGGCAGGCGATGCTGTTGCAACGGGTCAGCCAGGGTGCGGATGCGATGAGCGCGCGCGAGGCGCTGGAGATTGCCACACGCGGCGGGGCCGAGGTTCTGGGGCGTGATGACTGTGGCCAGGTGGCCGTGGGCAAGCGGGCTGATCTGGCGCTTTGGGATGTCACGGGGGTGGAGAGTGCCGGCAGCTGGGATTCGGCGGCGCTGTTGCTTGCGGGGCCAAGCAGGGTGCGGGATCTGTTTGTCGAGGGGCGACAGGTGGTGCGGGACGGGCATGTGACCACGGTTGACCTGCCGCGCGTGATTGAACGGCAGAATGCGCTGGCGCGACAGCTGGCCCAATAAATCGCGGTCTTGAAACGATGCCCTGAAAAACGAAAAGGCGCTGGAAAATCCAGCGCCTTTTTCGGTTTCTTTTGGAGCGGGCGAGGCGATTCGAACGCCCGACCCTAACCTTGGCAAGGTTATGCTCTACCCCTGAGCTACGCCCGCATGCCAAAAGACAACTTTTTTACTCAATGGAGCGGGCGAGGCGATTCGAACGCCCGACCCTAACCTTGGCAAGGTTATGCTCTACCCCTGAGCTACGCCCGCCTCCTTGAGTGAGGCGTGAGATATAAAGTCTGGGCCGGAGCCGCAAGAGGAAAAATGCGGTCAGGCGAAAAAAATTTCGAAACGGGCGACGGGATTTAGCGGGCGGTGCGTATCACCTGGCAGATGTTCAACAGGATGCGTCGTCGGGTGGTTGTCGAAGGGCCTTTGGTTATTGGGCTTTGCCGATCCCCGTGGCCACGACGCGGGGAAATTGCCGGTCAACGGCGTGGGAGAGAAAAGATGTGTGTGAGTCAAAACCTGCGGATGGGGCTTTTGGTTCTGGCGATCATGGCGGGGCTAGCGGCCGAGCGTCACATGCAGGAGATCGTTGCTGATCTTGATGCGGTGGTGGTTGTGCGGGTCGGCTGATTTCCGGTTGGTTTTCCAAGGCTTCCCACGCTTTGACGCATCGTCTGGATATGCTAGGGGAGAGGGCAAGAGCAGCCTTGGAAGGAACGGGATTTGAGCAGGTACATCATTACGCTCTCGTCGATCCCGCCACGATTCGACGTCCTGTCGGAGACGCTGGACAGCCTTCTGACGCAGACCGTTCCGGCAGAACGGATCATTCTTTACATCAACGACAGTTACCTGCGGTTCCCTGACTGGGATGGCACCCTGCCCGTGGTTCCCGACGGGGTGGAAATTCGCCGCGTGGCTGAGCATTGGGGGCCAGCGACGAAGGTTTTGCCGGCGCTGCGTGATTTCGCCGATGAGGATGTGGACATCCTGTTCTGCGATGATGACCAGATCTATGCGCCCTACCTTGCCGAACGGATGCTGAACGAACGCAAGCGGCGGCCCGAAGACTGTATCGGTATCAGCCCGATGGATGACTATGCCCCCCCAGAAGGGGAGACCCGCAGGACGTGGGATGCGCGACCGCGTGTGCTGCGACTCTGGAAAGTGACCAACGTGCTGCATCGTCTCCAGCTGGGCCTTGCCAACTGGCGGGCGCGGCGCACGGGTGTGTTTTGTGAGCCGCTGCGTCGGCACGTCATGCGGTCGGGCTATGCCGATGGGTTCGAGGGCTTCATGGGGGTGCTGGTGCGGCCCCGCTTTTTCCCGCCGGAGGTGTTCGACCTGCCCGATTTTGCGCGGCCTGTGGATGATGTCTGGCTGTCTGGTCATGCCACGCGCGCGGGGCATCCGCCGTGGATTCTGGGCGGGTTCTCGGAGCCGGTGCTGATGCCAAGGTCGAAACCGGCGCATCTTGATGAAACGGCGCTGCATCGCAACGATTTCGACGGGCGGGACCGGGATGATTCCAACCTCGAGGTGGTGCGCTACTTCCAGGAGACCTATGGTCTCTGGCGCTAGGATGGCGGGGAGCGTGTGAATGACGGCGGATGCGGGGACTGCAGGGATGGTGAACACCGGGCAACGGCCCTATGTGATTTCGCTGTCATCCATTCCGTCACGCTTTGACCGGCTGAGCGCCACGCTCGAGCTTCTGGTGCGCCAATCGGTGCCTCCGCTTGAGGTGCAGGTGAACATTCCGCACAGCTATCGCCGGTTCCCCGACTGGGACGGTGTTCTGCCAGAGGTGCCGGAGGGCGTGACGATCTTTCGCTGCAACGAGGATTTCGGCCCGGCGACCAAGCTTTTGCCGACATTGCAACGCTTTGAGGGGCAGGATGTCGATATCCTGTTTTGTGACGACGACATGCGCTATCCGCGCCACTGGGCCTCGTGGTTCCTGCGCCAGAGGGCCCGCCAGCCCGAGGCCTGTATCGCGCTATGTGGCGAGGATATCGAAGACATTGCGCTGGAAGATCGTACGGATGCCGCCTTTCCCCGCCCCAAGCTGATGTGGAAGATCACCGATCCCGAGCATTGGGTGCATCGGGGCATCGATGCCTTTGGCAAGCGGTGGCTTGGCTGGCCGGAGCGGTTCCTTGGCCGCAGGCAGTATCTGACCGGCGGCTATCTCGACATGTTTCAGGGGTTTGGTGGCGTCATGGTGCGTCCGCATTTCTTTGACGAAGGCGTCTTTGATATTCCGCCGGTTCTGTGGTCGGTCGATGACTTCTGGCTGTCCGGGAATGCGGTGAAGAACGGGCATCCGACATGGGTGATACCCTATCGCCGCGCGCCGAACTCGCATCAGCATTACATCGCGGATGCGCTGACCACCTCGGTGATTGACGGGCATGACAGGGACTCGGCCAACCTGTTTGCCGAACGCTATCTGCGCGAGCATTTCGACATCTGGCGGTAGTTTCAGGCGATGTGAGGCCCAGAAAAAAGCCCCGCCGGAGTGGCGGGGCTTTGTTTTGTCTTACTCGAACTCGACGAGGAGGTCTTTTGCGTCGATCTGCGATCCGGCGCTGGTGTGGACCGCCTTGATGGTGGCGTCCCGTTCAGCGTGGATGCCGGTTTCCATCTTCATCGCCTCGATGGTCAGCAGCAGGTCGCCTTCCTTGACGTCCTGGCCAGCCGAGACCGCGACCGAGGCCACGACGCCCGGCATCGGCGCACCGATGTGGTTGGCGTTGCCGACTTCGGCCTTGGGCCGCGCGGCGGTCGAGGATTTCACCAGACGGTTCGGCACGCGGATCACGCGGGGCTGACCGTTCAGTTCGAAGAACACCTTCACTTCGCCGTTCTCGTCGGTCTCGCCGATGGCCTGAAGGCGGATTTCCAGCGTCTTGCCCGGATCGATCTCGGCGTTGATCTCTTCGCCCGGCTCCATGCCATAGAAGAAGGTCTTGGTCGGCAGGGTGCGGACCGGGCCATAGGCGCGGTGGCGGCCCATGTAATCCAGGAAGACCTTGGGATACATCAGGTAGCCGTTGAGATCCTCGTTATCGACCTTGAAACCTTCGAGTTCCTTCGACAGCTCCTTACGGGTTGCTTCGAGGTCCACCGGTTCGAGGTGGGCGCCGGGGCGTTCGGTGTTGGGTGCTTCGTCCTTCAGAACCTTCTTGATGATGCCTTCGGGGAAGCCGCCCGGAGGCTGGCCGAGGTTGCCGCGCATCATGTCGATGACCGAGTCGGGGAAGGCCACGTCGTGTTTGGGATCTTCCACTTCCTCGCGGGTGAGGCCCTGGCTGACCATCATCAGCGCCATGTCGCCAACCACCTTGGAGGAGGGGGTCACCTTGACGATGTCGCCGAACATCTGGTTGACGTCCGCGTAGGACTGGGCCACCTGCGGCCACTTTTCCTCGAGGCCGAGGCTGCGGGCCTGTGCCTTGAGGTTGGTGAACTGACCACCCGGCATTTCGTGCAGGTAGACTTCGGAGGCCGGTGCCGCGAGGCCGGATTCAAAGGCGGTGTACTGTGCGCGCACGCCTTCCCAGTAGTCCGAGATTTCGCGGATCGCTTCGATGTCGAGGCCGGTGTCACGATCGGTGTGGCGCAGGGCTTCGACGATCGAGCCGAGGCAGGCCTGGCTGGTGCCGCCCGAGAAGGCGTCCATGGCCGCGTCGACCGCATCCACGCCGGCATCTGCCGCCGCAAGGATGGTTGCCCCGGCAATGCCCGAAGTGTCGTGGGTGTGGAAGTGGATCGGTAGGCCGACCTCTTCCTTGAGGGCCTTGATCAGAACCCGTGCCGAGGCCGGTTTCAGCAGGCCAGCCATGTCTTTCAGGCCGAGGACGTGTGCGCCTGCGGCTTCAAGTTCCTTGGCCATGCCGACATAGTAGTTGAGGTCGTACTTGGCGCGGTCGGGGTTCAGGATGTCACCGGTGTAGCAGACGGTGCCTTCACAGATCTTGCCCGACTCGACCACGGCATCCATGGCAACGCGCATGTTTTCGACCCAGTTCAGCGAGTCGAAGACGCGGAAGACATCAACACCGGTTTCCGCCGCCTGGCGCACGAATTCCTGCACCACGTTGTCGGGATAGTTGGTGTAGCCGACGCCGTTGGAGGCGCGCAGCAGCATCTGGGTCAGGAGGTTTGGCATCCGCTCGCGCAGGTCGCGCAGACGCTGCCAGGGGCATTCCTGAAGGAAGCGGTAGGCCACGTCGAAGGTCGCGCCGCCCCAGCATTCCACCGAGAACAGCTCGGGGATGTTGGAGGCATAGGCCGGGGCCGCCTTGATCATGTCGATCGAACGCATCCGGGTTGCCAGAAGCGACTGGTGGCCGTCACGCATGGTGGTGTCGGTCAGCAGCAGGCGCTGTTGGTCTTTCATCCAGTCGGCAACGGCCTGCGCGCCCTTGTCTTCCAGAAGGTTGCGGCTGCCGTAGGCCGGTTCCGCGCGTTTCGCGGGCGGGATCGGGGCCTTGAGATCCGCAGCCGGGGCCGGTCGATCGGTGGTTTCCGGGTGACCGTTCACCGTGATGTCGGCGATGTACGTCAGAACCTTGGTGCCCCGGTCCTTGCGCTTGGCAAACTGGAACAGGTCCGGCGTCTCGTCGATGAACTTGGTGGTGTACTGGTTCGTTAGGAACGTCTTGTGCTTGAGGAGGTTCTCGACAAAGGCGATGTTGGTGCTCACGCCGCGGATACGGAATTCGCGCAGGGCGCGGTCCATGCGGGCGATGGCCTTTTCCGGGGTGGGGGCCCAGGCGGTTACCTTGGTCAGCAGCGAGTCATAGTAGCGGGTGATCACGCCGCCCGCATAGGCGGTGCCGCCATCCAGGCGGATGCCCATGCCGGTGGCCGAGCGGTAGGCGGTGATGCGGCCATAGTCGGGGATGAAGTTGTTCTGCGGGTCCTCGGTGGTGATCCGGGTCTGCAGCGCGTGGCCGTTCAGGCGGATGTCGTACTGCGAGGCCTTGCCGGTGGCTTCGGCAATGGATTTGCCTTCGGCGATCAGGATCTGGGCCTGCACGATGTCGATGCCGGTGACTTCTTCGGTCACGGTGTGTTCCACCTGAACGCGCGGGTTCACCTCGATGAAGTAGAACTTGCCGCTTTCCATATCCATCAGGAATTCGACGGTGCCGGCGCACTCATAGTTCACGTGGGCGCAGATCTTGCGGCCCAGTTCACAAAGCTCTTCGCGCTGTGCTTCGGACAGGTACGGGGCCGGGGCGCGTTCGACAACTTTCTGGTTGCGGCGCTGGACCGAGCAGTCACGCTCGTAAAGGTGGTAGATGTTGCCCATCTTGTCGCCAAGGATCTGAACCTCGACGTGGCGGGCGCGGGTGATCATCTTTTCGAGATAGCCTTCTCCGTTGCCGAAAGCGGCTTCGGCCTCGCGGCGACCTTCGAGCACCTTTTCCTCAACCTCGTCTTCGGAAAAGATCGGGCGCATGCCGCGACCACCGCCACCCCAGGACGCCTTGAGCATCAGCGGGTAGCCGATTTCGGCGGCCTCTGCGCGGATCGCATCCATGTCGTCGCCCAGAACCTCGGTGGCGGGGATCACCGGAACACCAGCGGCAATCGCGACCTTGCGGGCCGAGGCCTTGTCGCCAAGCGCGCGCATGGTTTCGGCCTTGGGACCGATGAAGGTGATGCCGTTGGCGGCGCAGGCGTCCACGAAGTCCGGGTTCTCGGACAGCAGGCCATAGCCCGGGTGGATCGCGTCGGCGCCACATTCCTTGGCGACGCGGATGATTTCGTCGATGCTGAGATAGGCCGCGACCGGACCCATTCCTTCACCGATGCGATAGGCTTCGTCGGCCTTGAAGCGGTGCAAGGACAGCTTGTCCTCTTCCGCAAACACCGCGACCGTGCGTTTGCCCATTTCGTTGGCAGCACGCATGACGCGGATCGCAATCTCACCACGGTTGGCGATCAGGATTTTCTGAAAATCAGGCATGGGCAGGCTTCCCCTTCTTTGCTCTGTCCAAAACAAGTGCCCTTGGGTAGGGCGCGAGAAAATTCCGCGCAATACCAAGGACTGCGTATTTTTGTAACTTTTATGAAAGGATTTGTTCCCGTTTTTGCTCATCTCAACGGCAATTCTTTCTGCAGTTGCGACATGAGGGGGCAAAGGTGAAAGAATCTTCGATGGTTTTTTCACTGTTGAGTTGGGAAAGCATGTCTGGCACTGCTGTTTTGTATTTTGAAATTGGAATGTGAATCATGCAGAATCGCCGATCTTTCCTAATGGCCGTTGGGGGGCTTGCCCTTGTTCCGACTTTTGGCCGCGCTGACGCCGGCCACTTGACGGCACAAGCCGCGATGGACGGGATGGCGCGGGGCGAGTTGATCCTGATCGACATTCGCAGGCCGGAAGAATGGCAGCAGACCGGGGTCGCGAAAGGCGCCTGGCCGCTGGACATGACCGCGCGGGGTTTCGGGCCGAAACTTCTTGCCGTGCTTGAGCGCAACCCGAACCGCAAGATCGCCATCATCTGTCGGACGGGGAACCGTTCGAACTACCTCAGGGGCGTTCTGGCCAAGAATGGCATCAAGGGCGTGCTGGATGTGGCCGAGGGGATGGCCGGCGGGCCACGCGGCAAAGGCTGGATACCCTCGGGTCTTCCGGTTGTAAGCGGGGCAGAGGCGGTTGAGGCGCTGCCTCAGGATTTGATCGCTCAGTGATCAACCAGCGCGTTGCGGGCATCTGACGGGGTCTTGAGGCCCATCTGTCCCATGTTGGCCTCGAGGTCTTTGTGCAGGATGTCGATAAGGTGGTCGGGGCCCGCTTGTCCAAGGGCGGCAAGGGCATAGTGAAATCCGCGCCCCAGTATGACCAGATCGGCGCCAAAGGCCTTGGCGCGCAGGATGTCGAGGCCGGTTTCAAAGCCGCTGTCGATGACCAAGGGCAACGAGGTGGCGGCCCGGATGGCGGGCAGGGCCGAGATGCTGGCCGGGGCGGCGTCGAACTGCCGGCCCGCATGGTTTGACACCCAGATGGCGTCGGCACCTTCGGTTTCCAGACGAGCTGCATCTTCGGCGCGCATCACGCCCTTGATAATGAGCGGACCCTCCCAGTGATCACGCACCCATTTGTAATAGTCCCAATCGGGCGCGGCACGCAGTTGATAGCCTGCGTGAGCCGTGGACCCGAGACCGGTCAGGTTGCCGGCGTATTCGTCGATCAGGCGCATGCGGGGCATGCCGTGCCGGAGCGTGGCCAAAGCCCAGGCCGGGCGTTGCGCCACTTGCCACATCAGGCGCGGTGTCAGGCGGGGTGGTGTTGTCAGGCCTGAACGGACTTGCCTTTCGCGGCGGCTGGCTGCGGGGAGATCGACGGTGAGCACTAGCGTCGAAAAACCGGCACGTTTGGCGCGGGCCAGCATATCCTTGCGGATGTCGATGTCGCGGGGCGGGTAGAGCTGGAACCACGCGTGCGGGCCGATATGCGGGGCAACCTCCTCGGGGGTCTGGGCCGCGACAGTGGATAATGTGTAGGGAATGCCAAGGCGGGCGGCGGATTGGGCGAGGAGAAACTCGGCACCGGGCCACATCAGGCCCGACATGCCCACGGGGGCGATGCCGATGGGCAGGGCATATGTTTCAGCCAGAAAGCGGGTCGTGAGATCGGGTGTGATCTCGCCGTGCAGGATGGACGGGTTGAACAGGATTGCATCCAGAGCCGTGCGATTGCGGGCCTTGGCGCGTTCGTCCCCCGTGGCGCTGTCGAGGAATTCCCAGACAAAGGTGGGCAGGCGTTTGCGTGCCTTTTGGCGCAGATCGCTGAGGGCGGGATATTTGGCGTGCAGATCCATATGATCTTTGTTGGCAAGACGGCGGGATTTGTCTAGCGGGAGTATTCGGAAAGATGGGAAAATGCGAAAAGGGAACATAATGAGAACTTTTCAACAAATCCCGCAGGGAGTAGAGTGTCGCCATGAGCAGTTTCGACGAATTCGACGCCTTTGAAGGCGCTTCCCTGTCCGCGCGTGCGATGGCGGCGCGACCGATGCCTTACTTGGACGAGCTGAACCCGGCGCAACGTGAGGCCGTGGAGCAGTTGGATGGTCCTGTGCTGATGCTGGCCGGTGCGGGGACAGGCAAGACCAAGGCGCTGACGGCGCGGATCGTGCATCTGTTGAACACAGGGCGGGCGCGGCCCAACGAGATTCTGGCCGTGACTTTCACCAACAAGGCCGCCCGCGAGATGAAAAACCGCGTGGGCGGCATGCTGGGCGGCAACATCGAAGGGATGCCGTGGCTGGGTACGTTCCACGCGATCTGTGTGAAACTGCTGCGCCGCCATGCCGAGCTTGTCTCGATTGAGCGAGCCGCACCTATTCCTCCGCAAGTGTCTGGCACAGAGTTTGGACAACCAGTGGAGAATGTTGTTCAAAGGGATATTGGCTATCGCGAGGCCAATTTTGATGGCGCTGCCGCCGCCAGGGACACTTATGACGATGATCTTCATCTGAAAAGCAACTTCACGATTCTGGATACGGATGACCAGCTTCGATTGCTGAAACAGCTTATCGAAGCCGCGGGCATTGACCCAAAGCGTTGGCCTCCCAGATTGCTGGCAAATACAATCGACAGTTGGAAAAACAACGCTTGGTCTCCTGAACAGGTGCCGACGCGCGAAGCAAATGCGTTCAACAATCGAGGAATCGAACTGTATGCCCAATATCAGCGGCGTTTGCTGGAACTGAACGCCTGCGATTTTGGCGATCTCCTGCTGCATACAGTACAGATTTTCCAGCATCATTCAGACGTTCTGGAACAATACCAACGCTGGTTCCGCTACATTCTCGTGGACGAGTATCAGGATACCAACGTTGCTCAGTACCTGTGGCTGCGCCTGTTGGCGGGGGGGCATAAGAACATCTGTTGTGTCGGCGATGATGACCAGTCGATCTATGGCTGGCGCGGGGCCGAGGTGGGTAACATTCTGCGCTTTGAAAAGGATTTCCCCGGCGCACATGTTGTGCGACTGGAACAGAACTATCGCTCGACACCGCATATCCTTGCGGCTGCGTCGAATGTGATCAAGGGCAACGAGGGGCGGCTGGGCAAGACGCTTTGGACTGATCGTGATGACGGCGAGAAGGTACGTCTGATTGGCCATTGGGACGGCGAGGAAGAAGCGCGCTGGATCGGGGAAGAGATCGAGGCGATGCAGTCGGGCACGCGGGGCATGACGCCCCTGTCGCTGGATGACATGGCGATTCTCGTGCGGGCCTCGCACCAGATGCGGGCGTTTGAGGATCGGTTCCTGACGATTGGCCTGCCGTACAAGGTGATCGGTGGTCCGCGCTTCTATGAGCGGCTCGAGATTCGCGATGCAATGGCCTATTTCCGGCTAGTGGTGTCGCCCGAGGATGATCTGGCGTTCGAGCGTATCGTGAACACGCCCAAGCGGGGCCTTGGCAACGTGGCACAGCAGAAAATCCAGACCTGTGCGCGCGAAAATGGCGTGCCGTTGGTGGAAGGCGCGCGTATCCTGCTGGCCGAGAAGGGGATTGGCGGCAAGGGGGCGAAGGAACTTCAGATCCTTGTCGACAGTCTTGCGCGCTGGCACGCGATGCTGGCGGTGCCCGAGATCCCGATGCCGGATGACGATGACGTGCTGGACGACGATTCCGCGCCGATGCCGCAGGCCCTGCCGCTTGGGCAAAGCGAGGTGAGCCATATCGAGTTGGCCGAGATCATTCTCGACGAATCCGGCTATACGACGATGTGGCAGAACGACAAGACGCCGGAAGCGCCGGGGCGGTTGGAGAACCTCAAGGAACTGGTCAAGGCGCTGGAGAATTTCGACAACCTGCAAGGATTTCTCGAGCACGTCAGCCTGATCATGGACAACGAAAGCGAAGACGGGGAAGCCAAGGTCACCATCATGACCCTGCACGCCGCCAAGGGGCTTGAGTTCCCGGCAGTGTTCCTGCCGGGCTGGGAAGACGGGCTGTTCCCCTCGCAACGCAGCATGGATGAAAGCGGTCTCAAGGGCCTCGAGGAAGAACGGCGGCTGGCCTACGTGGGGATCACCCGCGCCGAGGAGCTGTGCACGATTTCCTTTGCCGGCAACCGTCGGGTCTATGGCCAATGGCAGAGCCAGATGCCCTCGCGCTTTATCGATGAACTGCCCGAAGACCATGTCGAGGTGCTGACACCTCCGGGGCTTTATGGTGGGGGCTATGGCGCGGCAGCAGCACCAAGCGCGACGAGCTTTGATCAGCGGGTGGCCAGTGCGAACACCTATAACTCTCCCGGCTGGAAGCGAATGCAGGCGCGGGCGGGGCAGCGTGGGCTGTCGCAACCCAAGGAAAGCCGCACCACGGTGATTGACCTGTCGGCGGTGTCGAGTTTCACGCTGGGGGATCGCGTGTTCCACCAGAAATTCGGCTATGGCACCGTTGAGCACATCGAAGGCGACAAGCTTGAGGTGGCGTTTGACAAGGCAGGCATCAAGAATGTCGTGGCCAGCTATGTGACAGCGGCGGACGACATTCCGTTCTAGGGCAGAGACACGAGACAGAACCAAGGCGCGTCCCCTTCGGAGGGCGCGTTTTTCGTTTGGCATCCGGGCAAAGAAAAACGGCGACGCCAGGGAGGAGGAAGGCGCCGCCGTTCTTGTCAACAAGATGCTTAGGGAGGAGGAGAAAGCACCTTGGTAGTCTGGACCCTTGGGCCCGTATTTTTGAGCGGCAGCACCAGGGAGGAGGAGAGGTGCTGCCGCTTAGTTACAAGATGCCAAAGGGAGGAGGAGGCATCTTGATCTCGTGGACCTTGCGGCCCGGTATTCTGTTGCGGCGACACCCAGGGAGGAGGAGGGGTGCCGCCGCTTAGTCACAAGACGCTAGGGAGGAGGAGAAGCGCCTTGATCTCGGTTGGGTCGTTCAGACCCGGAATTTTGGCGGCGACACCAGGGAGGAGGAGAGGTGTCGCCGCATGAATCGGAAAGCAGAGGGAGGAGAAGCTTTCCGAATTCGTTAACCTTCGTAGACCGCCTGATATGCCATCCGGCGGATCATCGAACGGTGCAGGCCCATATCCTTGAGCTGGGCGTCAGGAAGAGCGGCAAGCTCACGGTATGCCTTGTTGAATGCCCGGGCTTTCTGGATGTGCGCGAAAAGGTCGGTGACAAAAGTCGCGACGCGTTCGGCAAAACCATGCTTTGCGGGGCTGTATTCAGAGGCCAGAGCCATTACGTTTCCTTCAAATCCTGACAGCGTTCGCTGCTGCGTTGTTCGTGTTGAAAGAGATATAGGACTATGCTGCAGCTGCACAATGGATAGCTATGCAATGCTGCTATGCAGCAGGGGAATAGGCGACGCAAGGTCAGGTGTGGGTGGTTGTTTTTTATGCAAGTATCTGAAAATGGTTGCGAAAGTTGAAAAGAGGACTTCCAGATGAAGCTTTTTAAGCGCATGGGATGGTCGCAAAAGGAGAAAGAAATGGCGGTTTCAGAAGGGGCTGTTTTGGAGGCGCTCGGGCGTCTTGCCTTGCCTGATGGAGGCGACCTTGTTTCGCGCGATATGGTGCGTGCAGTTACGGTTGACGGCGAGTCGGTTCGCTTTGTGATCGAGGCGCCGAATCCCGATATCGCGCGCCAGATGGAGCCGCTGCGCAAGGCGGCGGAAGAGATTGTCGGGGCGCTGGACGGGGTGTCGTCGGTGTCTGTTGCTCTGACGGCGCACGGGCCGGCACCTGCGCCGCAGAAGGAACCGCCGAGTCTCAAGATCGGTGGCCACCCGAAACCCCAGCAGGGGCCGATGAAGGTCGCCGGTGTCAAAAGCATCATCGCCATCGGGTCCGGCAAGGGCGGCGTGGGCAAATCGACCGTGTCGAGCAACCTTGCGGTGGCGCTGGCCAAGCAGGGGCGGCGCGTCGGGTTGCTGGATGCCGACATCTACGGGCCGTCGCAGCCGCGCATGATGGGGGTCAACAAACGGCCTGCCTCGCCGGATGGCAAGACGATCATTCCGCTGAAATCCCACGGGGTAACGATCATGTCGATCGGCTTCATGCTGGAAGAGGATCAGGCAGTGGTCTGGCGCGGGCCGATGCTGATGGGAGCCCTTCAGCAGATGCTGGGCCAGGTGCAGTGGGGCGAGTTGGATGTTCTGTTGGTCGATCTGCCGCCGGGCACGGGGGATGTGCAGTTGACGCTGTGCCAGAAGACCGAAATCAGCGGTGCTATCGTGGTGTCGACCCCGCAGGACGTGGCGTTGTTGGATGCCCGCAAGGCCTTGAACATGTTCGACAACCTCAAGACCCCTGTGCTGGGGCTGATCGAGAACATGTCGACCTATGTCTGCCCAAGCTGTGGCCACGAGGCGCATCTGTTTGGTCATGGAGGCGTGGCGAGTGAGGCCGAGAAGCTGGGGGTTCCGCTGTTGGGGGCCTTGCCGATTGATCTGGACACCCGTCTTGCGGGTGATGGCGGTAGGCCGATTGCCGCCGGAGACGGGCCGATGGCCGAGGCTTATGCGCGGATTGCCGACGGGCTGGTGCGCGGCGGAATGGCCTGATTTTCCCTATCGGTATCACGTCGGTATTGCGACGGTATCGCGGCGGTGCGGATTTCGCATCGCCGCATTTTTTGTAGACCCGCCTTTAGGCGATGACCTCGCCGATCAGGGTATGCGGTTTCGAATTGGTAAAGTTCGGGATGTCCCCGACCACCGGACCGGCATTGGCCATCGCGGCCTTCATCGCGTCCTGATCGGCAAAGACGATGGTTGCGATGGCGTGGAAGGCGGGCGGGGTCTTGGGGCCACCGGCCAGACCCTTGGTGGCTTGCGCCGACTGCATGTGCGGACCGAAGTGCTCTGCCACCAGCGCCATGTGGGTCGAGGTGTAATAGTCATAGTCGAAATGGCTGTCTTCCGTGATCGGATAGATCACCTGCATGGAAACGGGCATCGTGGCGCTCCTGTTCGTTGGGGTTGGAGGTCAGGATAGCCTTGGTCTCGGGTCAGGGATAGGCCCGTTTCATGCGGGTTGTGTCTTCCTCGCGATGGCGCGCAACGTCACTTTGCCTGCTTCAGATAGTCATCCAGTTCGGTGAAAAGCACCTTGCGTTCGTCTTCGGAGAGGAAGCTGCCGATCTCGACGGTGCGGCCGTTGCCGGTGAGGGTGACGTAGTGGGGCAGGGGGCCGCCGTGGACGTGCATTTCGGGGCGGGCCCAGTAGATGTTGCAGTCCCATGACTGGGTCTGACCGCGGGCCGGGCGGTGGGTGAGGGTGAGGGTATCGCCGTCGCGACGCAGTTCTTCGAGGATGTCGCCATCCCTGTAGGAACGTTCCAGCCCGTACCAGAGTGCCCCGACCATTAGCAGGATGAAGGGCAGGATGCCCCAGAGCACGACCGAGCCCAAGAGGCCATAGAGCGGGATGGTGCCGAGGGTGAAGGCCATCATGACCATCGCCGCAAAGCCGCGGCGGGGCAGGGAGCGGTGCGGCCAGAGCGTGAGAACAGTGTGGGTGTCGGGGGTGTCGACGGTCCAGGTGTAGGGCATTGGGTTCGCGCGGATGATTGACGGCTAGGACGCCATCTAGAGTGTTGCCGGAAAAGAAAAGGCCCCGGGGCAGTGCCCGGGGCCTCTTGTTCATTTTGCCAGAGGCGAGGCGCTTAGTGCGCGTGGCCCTTGTCCCAGTCTTCCTGCTTCGGAAGCTGCTCGAAGGTGTGTTCGGGCGGCGGCGAAGGCAGGGTCCACTCGAGGGTGTCGGCGTATTCGTTCCAGTAGTTGTTCTCGGTGACGCGGGCACCACGCAGGAGCGTGTAGATCACGATGCCGAAGAACAAAACGAAGGATGCAAAGGAGAGCATCGCGCCCCAGGAGCTGATCTTGTTGAAGTAGGCGAATGCCTCGGGATAGTCGATGTAACGACGCGGCATGCCCTGACGACCCAGGAAGTGCTGGGGGAAGAAGGTCACGTTCACGCCGATGAAGAACATCCAGAAGTGAATCTTCGCCGCGAATTCCGGGTACTGACGGCCGGTCATCTTGCCCATGTAGAAGTAGATACCGGCAAAGATGGTAAAGGCCGCACCCATCGACATGGTGTAGTGGAAGTGCGCCACAACATAGTAGGTGTCGTGGTAGGCACGGTCGACACCCGCTTGCGACAGGACGATGCCGGTCACACCACCGATGGTGAAGAGGATCAGGAAGCCGAATGCAAACAGCATCGGTGCCTTGAACTCGATCGAGCCGCCCCAGACGGTGGCGATCCACGAGAAGATCTTAACACCGGTGGGCACCGCGATGACCATGGTGGCCAGCATGAAGTAGGACTGCTGGGTCAGCGACATGCCGACGGTGTACATGTGGTGCGCCCAAACGACGAAGCCCAGTGCGCCGATCGCGATGATCGCCCAGACCATCGGCAGGTAGCCGAAGACGGGTTTGCGCGCGAAGGTGGCGAACACGTGGCTGACGAGGCCGAAGCCGGGCAGGATCACGATGTACACTTCCGGGTGGCCGAAGAACCACAGGATGTGTTGGTACAGGATCGGGTCACCGCCACCAGCAGGATCGAAGAAGGTGGTGCCGAAGTTACGGTCGGTCAGCAGCATGGTGATGGCGCCTGCCAGAACCGGCAGCGACAGCAGGATGAGCCATGCGGTGACGAAGATCGACCACGAGAACAGCGGAACCTTGAACAGGGTCATGCCCGGGGCACGCATGTTCAGGAAGGTGGTGATCATGTTGATCGCGCCGAGGATCGACGATGCACCCGAAACGTGAACCGCGAAGATCGCGAGGTCCATCGAGTAGCCGCCTTCGGAGGTCGACAGCGGCGGGTAGAGAACCCAGCCAACACCCGAACCCAGTTGGTCGTTGCCGCCGGGAGACAGGAGCGAGGCCACGCCAAGCGCCACACCGGTGACATACATCCAGAAGGACAGGTTGTTCATGCGCGGGAACGCCATGTCCGGAGCACCGATTTGCAGCGGCATGAAGTAGTTGCCGAAACCGCCGAACAGTGCCGGAATCACGACGAAGAACATCATCAGGACACCGTGATAGGTGATCATGACGTTCCAGAGGTGCCCGTTGGGGGTACATTCTGCGTCGGATGCGATGAAACGTGCGCCTTCGAGGCACATGTACTGAACGCCGGGCTCCATGAGCTCGAGGCGCATGTAAACGGTAAAGAGGACCGCGATCAGACCGACCAGTGCCGATACGATCAGGTACAGAAGACCGATGTCCTTGTGGTTGGTCGACATGAACCAGCGCGTGAAGAAACCGCGCTCGTCTTCATGGTCGTGGCCGTGAATGGCTGCGTCTGCCATCAATTGCCTCCCTGAATGGTGGGTTGAGGGCGCACGAGTCTCCCCGCGTCCCAAGTTCATCATCGTTTTTAGATGTGAAGGGATGTAGCCGCAATCACCGTATTTGACACAGATCAAAAAAAAGTGTCGCACCCAGATTGATTTGGGTCAAAACGAACAGGTGTCCCGAGCGAGAAAAGCGGGTTTGGTGGGGTTGCTGGGCCGAATTGGCAGGGAAAGCAGCATTTTCTTGCGATGTTCTTAATTTGTTCTATTTTGGGGCGAGTTATCGCGAGGAGGTGTCATGCGGGACCAGAAGGCAAAATTCGCAGCGTTCAAGGAATTGCATGAGGGAGAGGGCGCTTTCGTGATGCCGAATCCTTGGGATGCGGGGTCGGCAAGGGTGCTGGCATCGCTTGGTTTCGAGGCACTGGCGACCACCAGTGCCGGATATGCCTTTGCCAAGGGCAAGCGCGACAGTTTCGCGGGATTGTCGCGGCGCGAGATTCTCGAGAATGCGCGCGAGATTGTCGAGGCGGTGGACCTGCCGGTGTCAGCGGATCTTGAAGATGGGTTCGGGGCTGCGCCCGAGGCCTGTGCCGAGACCATGCGCCTTGCGGCAGAGGTGGGGCTTGTGGGCGGGTCGATCGAGGATGCGACGGGTGATCCCGATGCCCCGATCTATGATTTCGATCTGGCGGTCGAGCGTGTGCGGGCCGCGGCCGAGGCTTCGGCGGACCTGCCGATCCTGCTGACGGCGCGAGCGGAGAATTTCCTGTGGGGGCGCGATGACCTTGGCGATACGATTCGCCGGTTGCAGGCGTTTTCCGAGGTCGGGGCGGATGTGCTTTATGCGCCGGGGTTGCCAAGCCTTGAAGCCATCCGGACGGTCTGTGCCGAGGTGGACAAACCGGTGAACGTGGTGATGGGGCTGCGGCCGCCGTTCTTTCCGGTGGCGGAGTTGCAGGCGGTTGGCGTCAAGCGGGTGAGCGTGGGGGGATCGTTTGCGCGGGCGGCTTTTGGTGCGGTCCGGCGGGCGGCGGTGGAAGTGCTTGAGGTTGGCACGTTTTCCTATACCGAAGATGCGATGCCGGGGGCCGAGATTGCCGCGCTGATGGCGCAGGATCATTTGGACGGGCGTGATGACTAAAGAAAAACCCCGCGCCAGCGGCACGGGGTTTCAAATTCTGTGAAGGGGATCGGGTTTATTCCGAAGCCGCTTCTTCCGCAGCCGGTGCCGGTGCAACCGATGCGAGGTAGGCCGCAACGTCTGCGCCGCCTTTTTTCAGCTTGAACGACATTTTCGATTTTGCCGCATAGCCGTTGTCTTTCAGCCAAGCTTTGGGGTCTGCAACGTAAGCTGCGACCAGCTCTTCGGTCCAGACAACGCCGGCTTCGCCAGCTTCAACCAGGCCTGCGCCGTATTTGAAATCTTCCGAGCCAACCGCGCGGCCGATTACGCCGTACAGGTTCGGGCCGGTTTTGCCACCTTTGTAGATGGTCTCGCCTTCCGGCGAAACGATGGTGTGGCAGGCTTTACATTTCTTGAAAGCTTTCTCGCCCTTGGCGGCGTCGCCCTCGGCGAAAGCAGGTGCAGCAAAAGCGATCGTCGCAGCGGCTACAGCGAAAAGGGTTTTCATCAGTTTACCTCTTTAAGGTTTGCGTACGCGTCCGAGGCGCACAATCGTTGATGTAGCGTGGATGTGCAACGGTCAAATCCGCGCGGTTGCGCGTCTCGGCGGAATTGTGATTGTCGGAACTTTTCTCGAAACCCTGAATTTGATCGAAAGTTGTCTTGAAAAGTTCTGTAGAATCGAAAATATTCTGGTCATGGATAAGATTGACCGAAAAATATGTGATTTTCTCCAGCGTGACGGGAAAACGTCCAGCGCCGAGTTGGCCGACTCGGTGGGGGTTTCCCTGTCGACGGCGAATGAGCGGGTGCGGCGTATGGCGGCCAATGGCGAGATTCTGGGCTGGCATGCGCGGGTCAATCCCGAGGTGGCGGGCGCGGGCCTTTGCTGCTTCGTGCTGATCGACATGGCCTATGACGGCGAAGAGGCGGCCTGTGCGGCATTGGTTCAGCGGGACGAGGTGATGGAGTTGCACCACATCAGCGGGGCGCATTCCTACATGATGAAGCTGCGGGTGCGCGATACGCGGGATTTGCAGCGGTTCCTGTCCGAGGTGGTGAAGCCGATCAAGGCGGTTCTGAAGACCGAGACAATCATTTCAATGGATGCGTTGAAGGAAAGTGCCGCAGTGAGAATCGCGGACGAGGGGTAACCCGATGGACATGGATGTATTGCTGCGCGGGATCGTGATGGGATTCGCGATTGCCGCGCCGGTGGGGCCGATTGGCCTTTTGTGTATTCGCCGAACGCTTGCCGACGGGCGCGCGGCGGGGTTGGCCACCGGGTTGGGGGCGGCAACCGCGGATGCGGTCTATGGCATGATGGTGGCGGTGGGATTTGCCGCGACCGGGCTCTTGGTGAGCTATGCCACGCCGATGGCAATTGGCGGCGGGGCGTTGATTGTATGGCTCGGGGCCATGTCGCTGCGCGGTTTCTGGAATAGCCGTGGTGGGGACGTCGCACCTGCGCCGGCGCGGGCACATAAGACGGTGCTGACCTCCTGGGCGACAACCTTCCTGCTGACGATGTCGAACCCGATGACGATCCTTGCCTTTGTCGGCATGGTGGCGGGGCTGGGGGCTGCGGCGGAAGGATCTGTCTGGGCGCCTTATTGGCTGGTGGCGGGTGTCTTTACCGGATCGGCCCTGTGGTGGCTTTTCCTTGTCCACCTTGCACTGTTCGCACGCACGCGGATCACGCCCGGCGTGACGCGTTGGTTCGACGCGGTCTCGGGGGCTGTTCTGGTGATCTGGGGTGCGAAGATCGTGTTCGGGGCCGTGGTTTAGGCCTCGTCGCCGAAAATCTCTTCGAACGTGCGTTTCAGGGCGACGTCGAGATCTTCCATCGTCACGGGCAGCCCGAGGTCGACCAGTGAGGTGACACCGTGTTCGGTGATGCCACAGGGGACGATGCCGCCGAAGTGATCGAGATCGGGTTCGACGTTGACCGAGATGCCGTGGAAGCTCACCCATTTGCGCAGGCGGATGCCGATGGCGGCAATCTTGTCTTCGGGTTTCTGGCCGGTGATGGTGAGGGGCTTGTCATCGCGTACGATCCAGACGCCGACGCGCCCGTCGCGGATTTCGCCGCGCAGGTTGAATTCGCCCAATGTTGCGATCACCCATTCCTCAAGCTGATGTACGAACTTGCGGACGTCGTGGCCGCGCTTGCCGACGTTCAGCATGACATAGGCCACGCGTTGTCCCGGACCGTGGTAGGTGTATTGGCCGCCGCGTTTCGAGGGATAGACGGGGAAGCGATCAGGGTCGGTCAGGTCTTCGATCTTCGCGGAAGTGCCCGCGGTATAAAGAGGCGGGTGTTCGACCAGCCAGATACATTCCTCTGCCTCGCCCTTGGCGATGGCTTCGGCGCGGGCCTCCATGAAAGTCACGGCCTCGTCATAGTCAAGAAGACCTTCGTGTACGATCCATTCCACCATTTTGCGCATCCCATATCCGAACTGCCTGAGAGATAGGGGAGTTGGCAGGGGAATGTCCAGTTGGCGGCACAATGAAAACTTCTCGCCAGATCGCGGAAGCTGGGCTAGGCTGGGTGGGTATTCAGAGCAGTGCTTGAACTCAATTCTTATCCCAAAGGGGGGATCGTTATGTTTGCAAAACCATTGAAGACAGCAATGGCTGCAGCCCTGATCGCGACAACCAGCACCGTGCCCGCCGCCGCGGACAACCTTGGCGCCGCCATCGTGGGGGGCATTCTTGGTGGTGTCATCGTGAACGAGGCCAACAAGAACAAGAAGCGTCCGCGCACCGTCGCGTCGTCTTCGACCCGCGCCTACAATCGCGAAACGCAGGTGGCGTTGAACTACTTCGGGTTCAATGCCGGGACGCCGGATGGCGTTATGGGCCAGCGCAGTCGTTCCGCGATCACGCAGTATCAGGTCTATGTCGGGTTTCCGGCAACCGGCCGCCTGTCGCAGTACGAGCGTGATTTCCTCGTGTCGTCCTACAACCGGGCACAGGTGGGTGGCCCTCAGGTCGTGAAGGCCATGCAGACCCATCAGCACGGGGTACGCAGCCTGCTTGCGGTCTGGCATGACGAAGCCACGGGCGCGCGGACGGCGACCTCGTCCTATGGCGGTATGCCGGTGGAAGTGTCTATGGCCATCGACGAAGTGGCCGCGAGCTCTGATCCGAGTGCCGAACAGCTTTTGCAACGCTCGGGCTTTATTCAGCTTGCCGATCTGAACGGCGACGGCAAGACCGACTATATCCTTGATACCTCGGTCTCGGGCAGTTCGTTCTGGTGTGGCGCGCAAAGCTGTACCGTGATGGTCTTTGCCTCGACCCCGCAGGGCTATTCGCGCAACGACTTCCTGTCGCATCAGGCCACGCCGGCCACCTTCTCGTGTCACCAGGGTGTGTGCCGGATGAACGATGCGGGCAACACGCAGATGGCGGTTGCCCCCGCGCCGGTGGCTCCGGCACCGCAGCAGCCCGAAACCGTGATGGCTTCGACCGAGCCGGTGGTTCAGGAACCGGCCGCGCCGCTTGGGGGGATCACCCTGTTTGAAACGGCGAAACCTGCCGATGCCGGCCCGTCGCTGGCCAGCCTTTGCAGCAAGGTGTCTCTCCTGACCAGCTCGAACGGCGGCTTCATCACCGCGGCATCGATGACTGATCCGGAACTGGCGCTGAGCGAACAGTTCTGCCTTGCGCGGACCTATGCGATTGGTACCGGTGAGCAGATTGTCAGCGGTCTTGGCAACGTGACCCCGGCGCAGGTGGATGCGCAGTGTGATGCCTTCGGTCCCGCGACCGAGCCCTATATCGCCAAGCTGGCGACGCAACCGGCCGCGCAGGTGATCGGCGAGGTACAGCGGTTCGTGCTGAAATCGAACATGTCGGTCGAGCAACTGGCGGGTACCGCCAAGATCTGCCTGTTCTCGGGCTATCGTCGCGACCGCATGGACGTGGCGCTTGGTTCGGCGCTGCTGATGGTGGGTCTTGGCCAGAAACCCTATGCAGAACTGGTAGGCCACCACGTTGGCCAGGGCTTTGGTCTTGGCGCGGATTCGGGCAAGGCGAAAGACTGGTATCTGACCGCGATCGAAGCGATGGAAGGCGGCGCCGAGGCGGTCTTTGCCCCAGGTCAGCCCGAGCGCGTGGCGCTTTTGCGGGCGGCCGTGACGGCGGATGATGCGGCCATGGCGGCACCGCAACCTGCGGCGGCCCTGCCAACCTTCAACATCACCGAATGACCTTTCAGGCGGGCGGGGATTTCCCCGCCCGTTTTGCCTCTGGCGGGCCTGTCCCGGAGCCGCCAAAGGAATTTTGCAAAACCGCGTTTTAAGTGCGTTTTCCGGGTTGGCATCCCCAGAACGACTCGTTATAGAACCCGACACCAAGCCTAGGCGTGCGGCCGTGGCGGAATTGGTAGACGCGCAGCGTTGAGGTCGCTGTGGGGTAACTCCCGTGGAAGTTCGAGTCTTCTCGGCCGCACCATTTCACTCCTTGAGAGTGGTCTTTCCCAGACATACCAAGATCTTAGCTCTGCCCTTTGCTATGGGGGGCTGGTCGTTCGCTTTGTTTTCCGTCAGTGCCGTCACGGCGATGTGTCGGTGCAGGTGCGAAAGGCATCGGCGAGGTGGCGGGTGCCGTGGGGATCGCCGACCATGTTCATGCCGCTGGCCGTGAGAAAGAAGTGGACGGGTCCGGCGATGCTGCGGGGGGCGATCTTGGGGACGATCCGGATGGCCGCGCGGCGCAGCCAGTCGGGCAGGTAGGTAATGCGGTCGGGCCTGTTCAGGGTGGCAAAGGCGAGGTGGGCCAGTTCGGTTTGCGTGAAGGTTTCGGGGCCGCCGATGTTGCACCATGTCGCGTTGGCGGCGATGGCATCGTAGACGGCCTCTGCCAGATCGGCCCCGTGGATCGGGTTGATGCGTTGCGATCCGTCGCCAAACAGCCAGACGCGGCCCCTGCGCGCCATGTCGAGGAATTCGACCATGTCCGAAAAATAACCCGTGGGGGCGATGACGGTGGCGCGGATCGGGGCGGCCTGAAGTTTGCGGACAAAGGCGCTCTTGGCGGCGACCATCGGGACGCTGCTCATCCGGTCGGCGTGCAGGACGTGGATATAGGCAAACCGGGGAACGCCTGCGCGCAGGGCTTCGGCCAGAAGGTTGGCATTGGCCTGATAGTCCACGTCCCAGTAGCCGACCCCGTCGGCCTGGCGGGTGATCCCGAGGCTTGAGACGACAAGGTCCATCCCCGCCATCAGCCCCTCCAGGGCTTCGGGCCAGGTGGCTTGCGCCTCGACGATGTGATCGGCGCAAAGGCCCTGGGCGTGTTCGGCGTTGCGGACCAGCGCAGTGACCCGCCAGCCCTGCCGTTTGTACTGCGAACAGATGTGGCGACCAAGGTATCCGGTGGCACCGGCGACAAACACGTGTTTCATGGCGGGCTCCTTGGTCAGTGGGGCGCAGGGACTGCGTGTTTCGCGGTTGGGCGGATGCTGGCGCGGGTGATGGCCCCCGCGATCAGGGCGCGCAGGGCATCAAAGCGGTGATGGCGGGTGGATAGAATCTGGAGCATGGATCAGGTCCTCAGCCGACAACCGGATGACCGCGGCGGCGCAGGCATTCTATCACGATGGTCTCGCGCTTGTCTGCCGCGTCGGAGGCACCGGCGGCGCCGCCGCTGATCGCGCCGACAATGGCCCCGCCGAGGGGATCGCTGTCGTTGTCGACTTCGCCGAGGACTGCGCCGATGCCCGCGCCGATCAGGACGGCCTGTTTCGTGGAGCGGTTCAGGTGCTGCTGGTCCCGGGCGAGGGTTTGGCATTCGGCGAGATCGGATGGGTAGGCGGCGTTGGGCTGGCCGTCGAGAACGGGCTGATAGGAGGCCCCGCGATCGGTGCAGCCGGCGGCAACAATCAGGAGGGGGAGGAGGTAGGCGGGTTTCATTGGGAATGGTCTTTCTGGAATGGGATCAGAGGAAGGAGAGGTCGGAGATGTCGGTGAGGCCGCGCAGGAAGATCGTGTCGCCGTCACCGTCAAGCGTGAGGGTGAGGCCGGTATCTTCGACGGTGTGGCTGGTGATGCCGCGGCCGTGAAGGGAGAGGTGATCGGTTCCGGCCTGATAGTCGGTGATGATGTCGTGATCGGCATGGCCGTCGCGTTGCGACGCCGAGAAGACAAAGACATCTGCGCCACGGCCGCCGGTCATCTTGTCGTCGCCGGTGCCGCCAGAGAGGACGTCTTTGCCCTGTCCGCCGAACAGCCGGTCATCCCCGTTGCCGCCCTTGAGGGTATCTGCGCCCTTGCCGCCGCGCAGGGTGTCGTTACCTGCCGCGCCAACAAGGATGTCATTCCCCCGTTGGCCGCTCAGCACGTCATGCCCGAAGCCGCCGTTTTCATTGTCGTCGCCCGATCCGCCCTTGAGGCGATCTTTGCCGGCGAAACCGCGCAGGTGGTGATCGCCTGACGCGCCTGTTGCGACGGTGAGGGTGTCGGACTGGTTCGTCCCAAGGTGCAGGGCGGAGCCATCGGTGAAGATGAAATCGTCGCTGTCGTAGGTCTGGATGTGCGCCGCCAGCTTTAGCCGTGCGTCCTCGGCAACAAGGAAGGAGACACCGTCGATGGTTTCGATCTGAAGGGCGGCGGCGCTGATCTCGTCGATGGTGATGTCTTCGCCTGTGGCCGGTTGCTGCCATGCGGTATCTTCTTGGAGTTCCAGAGCGGTGGAGAGGGCGAGGCCGGTGCTGGAGGCGTCGCCGTTGCCAAGGTTCACCATCGCCGAGAAGATGCGCCCGCTTTCAAGGTGCAGGTAGGTCGCGGATTCAGAGCCGAAGATGTGGCCGGAGAACCCGACGAAAGTGCCGATGCCGTCGAAGGTGAACTGACCGAGACCATAGTTGAAATCAAAGCCGCGCGGATCTGTGCTGCCGTTGTCGAAATCAAGCAGCATTTCAAGAACCTCGGGCGAGGCGAGGGTCTTGTCGACAAGCAGGGCCTTGAGGAAGGTGGTCATGCCTGCGGCGGTCGAGACCACACCGCCTTCGCCGTGGGCATGGGCCTTGACCCATGACATATCGACAATGTCGCCGTCGATGAGGAAGTGACCGTTGACGAGATCGGGATTGGCGCGGAAGTCGTTCAGATAGCTGTCCTCCATACCGAGGGGGGCAAAGATGCGATCGTGAAAGACCTGTCCAAGGCTCTTGCCGGTCACGGCTTCGATCACCTTGCTGAGGTAGAAGTAATTGGTGTTGGAGTATTCATAGGTTTGGCCCACGGGGGCGGAGGCCGGCAGCTCTTTGAGAAGGGCGAGGATTTCCGCAGTGCCGAATTCCTCGTCGGGGTTATCCGCGATGTGGCTGAGCTGGCTCGTGCCGTCGGGGCGCACCGCGCTGGTATAGTTCACGATGCCGGTTGTCATTTGCAGGGCCTGTCGCACCGTGGCGATGTCGGCGTTGGCGATGCCGTCGGTCAGGGTGGGATCAAGATAGCTGGCAAGCGGTGTGTCGAGGTCGATCAGACCTTCCTTGGCAAGTTCCAGAACCACTAGGCCGGTCATCATCTTGGTCTGGGAGCCGATCTCGTAGCTTTGGGCGTGGTGCAGGGGCGCGGCGTCAACTTCGTCGGTGCCGCTGGCGACAGTGGCCGTGCGCTGGCCGTCAGTGACCGAGATGATGGCGCCGGGAAGGCTGGAGGATTGGGTGAAATAATCGGCGATGGCCTGTGGCGAGAGGGACAGGCCCTTGGGGGAAAAGACGGTCATGTGATGTCCTTGCGTCTGGAGTGTGCAATCAGTTGGTCAGCGTCTGTGGCTGTTGGGGGCTGATATGCACGTCCGGCCCGTGACCGGCGACCGGACAGGCTGGACCAGACGTTCGGACAAGCTTGCTCGAACGGTCGTTTTATTTTTGGTATGTTTTACAGGTGTTTATGGCTGGTGGGTTCTGCGCCATTGGGAGGGTGTCTGGCCGGTGATCTTTTTGAAACTGGTGTTGAACGTGGATTTCGCGTTGAAGCCGACGGTTTCGCTGATCTCGAGAATGGTCATTTCGGTTTCGATCAGAAGGGCGCAGGCGTCGCTGATGCGACACTGGTTGATGTAGTCGTAAAAGGACATGCCGAGACGGGTGTTGAGCACTTCGGACAGGTGGATCGAGGGGACCGCGATTTCGGCGGCAAGGCGGCGCAGGTTGATATCGTGATCGCGCCAAAGCTGGTTTTGGGCGACGCGCTGTTCCAGCCGCTGGGCATAGCGGTCGAGATCCTCCGGTTGCAGACCGGAACGCGCGTAGCGCCGGTTTTCGGTGTCGGGTTGAGGCGTTTCCTGGGGCGCAGGTGGCGCTTCAGGAAGGACCTCGGCGGACCATTGGGGCAGGGGCGGAACAGCCCGCAGGGCGAAGATCCCGAAAGACCCGGCCAGTATCAGATCAAACGCCGCCGACACCCAGCCCGCGCGGATTTCCGGACGCCCCATCAGGAGGCCGATTTCATCCACGATCACGATGAAGGCCAGAAGGAAGATCGTGGCGACCAGCGCGTCCAGCCACCGCAATGTCTTGCCCTCCAGATCGGAAAACAGGGTTCGGATGTTGCGCTTGTGCCTGTAGAGGCGGTGCACGCTCAGGCCGCCGTAGAAGATCAGGAAGACAACCCACATCGCCCAGAAGGTGTTTTCACCGAGTTCGGCAAGCTGTTTGTAGGCGGGGGACAGATCGGAGGTCGACATGGTCCGGCGGATTGCGCCCGGTTGCAGCAGGCGCGGGGCGAGACACAGGAATGCGATTACAAAGGGCAGCAGGTGCAGGAGGTCACGGCGGCTCAGAGTTGGGTTCGAGCTGGTGAGGCCGCGGACGTAGAAATAGAGCGACAGGATGAAGCCGGGGATCAACACGTCCTGCCATTGATAGAGCGCGTCCGGACCAATCAGGACGGGGCCGTAGAGCAGGGAATCGAGCATGTCGAGGCTGTTGATGGTGAAAAAGGCCACCATCGCCCAGAGAAACATGCGGCGGTCGGGCGTTTCGTAGAGGCGCAGCGCAAGTCCCAGAAGGACAAACAGGGAAATGGCCAGAGAACCGGCCAGCCCGAGGTGTTCAAGGTAAAGATCGTAATCAATGGTCATGTTGAAAAAGAGGCTGGTCAGTTTTTCGCGGTTGGTTCTGGTCGTGGCTTGGGATCGACGAAACGAATGTCGAGATCAAAGAGTCGGGCCAGCTGGCGGAGGAAGCCGGGGGAGGCAGAGATAATGACGTCGGCACCCAGTGTCACGCGCAGGGTTTCGTGGAATGCGTGATCCGTTTCCCCGAGGATGACCTTTGTCGCGCCATTGAGGAGGGGGCGGAGTTCTTTGCCAAGCGCCTGTTCCAGGGCCTGTGCGGTCATGGTTTTGTCGATCAGCAGGTCCCGGTTGTCTTCGACAAGCCGTTCTGCGAGTTTTGTAAAGCCATCAGAGACAAGGATGTGCGAAGAGGTGCCAACGTCCTGTTTCACCTGGTTCAGGACGTTCAAGTGCGTTGGCGTATCTACAAACCTGCGCCGATCGGACCATGGCACATCAGTTTGCAGTGTCGAAGGAGTAAAGACCCCACGTCTATGCAGGATTTTGTCTGCCGCCACGGCCATGTCAAAAAAGTCGGGGAAGTCATTTGCTTCAATCTGCGAAACGTCACCGCGCCGCACATGAACGGCTATGCCACCTGCGCCGGTCTTGTGTTTTGAAATCTCTTCGAAAAGGCGGCCGTTGCGAGCCAGCCGGCGCAGTTTCGGGTGGCTTTCCTTATCTCTGTCACCAAGAGCACGTTTGATATCCGGGTTGTTGTAGCAGCCCAGATCAAAGGCGTAGGTGTCAGAGATGTCGGAAGCGATCATCGACAAGCTTGTCGCCTTCTTGCGCGCTATAGCAGGCTTTGGTGCCATGATGCTTTTGAAACCGAGCTGATGAAAGAAGTCGTGGTTTCCGAGGCTGTTGCGTTGGTTGTTTTCCGGGATGAAAACTCTGGGATCGAAACCAAACGCATCTGCAAGATGAAAAAAGGAGTTCACCTGTTTGAGCATGTCTCCGAATCCGGCATTCCGGACGTAGAGTGTTGACTGCTTCATGTTTCGCGCGGCCCTGGTTGCAAATGCCTGTTCGAGCGCATCGTGGCGCTTGTCCGGCTGTAAGGCAAGGGTGGCGGAACTGTGGAGGGGGGCGCGCGTCTCGCACCGGTCTGCGCAGGGTTGGATCAGATTTCGTCTTCCGGCTCGTCAACAGGGTCGAGCACCAGCAGCAGGCGTGTTTCGCCCGTCCCTTCAATGGGGGGCGAGCGGTGCAACAGGCCGCTGGCAGGGTGTTCGGGCCAGCGGGTGCCGCGCAGAATGATCGGGGAACTGGCCGGAACGGTGAAGACGCGGTCTGGGTCGGAGCCGGTCTGGCCTGTTCCATATTGCGTTCCCGTCCCACGATAGGTGCAGACCAGCCGAGCCTGCACGGCATCGACGTGGAACTTGCGGCAGGCGTTGGTGGTGACCAGATCAAGGCGCAACCGCAGCCAGCGCGCGCGCATCGTGCTCGCGAAGATGTCTGAAAGGGCGGCGATGTCGTCGATCAGCCGAGTCCGGTTGGCACAGTCGGGCGTGCCCGCCCTGTCGCAAAGGTGCGTGACTGCGTCACGCACGCCGTCCGGCCGCAGGATGATCCGTGCGCTGGGCAGGTTTTCCGGCGGCAGGGTGTCGATCCAGTTCTGGAACGATTTCAAAGGATGACGATGCCAGATCACCGCCGCATTGCCGGGGTGGTGGATGGCCGAAAGCCCTTCGATGTCGTCCACCTGCTGGACACCCACTGGGGCGCCCTGCAAGAGCGTGTGAACCGTGCTGTCGTGCATTAGCGGCGGCCCCAGCGCGGGAATGGATCATCCATGTCGGCCCAGAGGTCCGGTGTGAATGCCTCTGCATCCACGAGGGCGGCGTTCAGGCGGGCGCAGATGTCTTCGCGGTCCATGCCGGTTCCGATAAAGACGATCTCCTGGCGGCGGTCGCCCCAGGGTTCAACCCAATTGCTGGCGATTTCGGCCTGCGCCTGCGGATGCGTTGGCAGGCGATCTTCGGGAAGCGAGGCCCACCAGAGGCCAAGCGGCGCAATCGAAGACAGCGCACCGGCGAGGCTGAATTCTGCGGCCCATTCCGGACGGGTGGCGATCCAGAAGTGGCCCTTGGCCCGGATTACGCCGGGCAGGTCGCCGTTCAGGGCCGCATAGAGCTTGGCGGGATCAAAGGGCGCACGGGCGTGGTAGGCAAACGAGGTGATGCCGTATTCTTCGTCTTCGGGGGTGTGGTTTGCGAACCCATAAAGCTCCTTGGCCCACATCGGATGTTCATGTGCCGTGTCGAAATCAAACAGCCCGGTGTCTAGGATGGAGTCTGTCGGCACATCGGAGTGGTTGGTTTCAATGATCTTGGCGTCGCCGTTCAGGGCGCGGATGATCTTGCGCGCGTGATCGGTGCGTTCGGGGCCGGCATCGTCCACCTTGTTCAGAATCACCACGTCAGCGAATTCGATCTGTTCGGTGAGCAGGCTGACAAGGCTGCGGTTGTCTTCCTCGCCAAGGGATTCCCCGCGGTCATTGAGGAAGTCGTGGCTTGAGAAGTCCTGAAGCAGGTTCACCGCGTCGACGACAGTGACCATCGTGTCGAGGCGGGCGACGTCCGAGAGGCTTTGACCGTTCTCATCGCGGAAATCAAAGGTGGCAGCGACGGGCAGAGGTTCCGAAATTCCGGTGGATTCGATCAGCAGATAGTCAAAGCGGCCTTCCTCGGAGAGGTGGCGCACTTCCTTCAGGAGGTCATCGCGCAGGGTGCAGCAGATGCAGCCGTTCGACATTTCGACAAGGGTTTCTTCCGAGCGGGAGAGTTCGGTGCCTTCGCGCACCAGATCGGCGTCGATGTTGACCTCGGACATGTCGTTCACGATGACGGCCACGCGGCGGCCATCGCGGTTGTTCAGAACGCGGTTCAGGAGGGTGGTTTTGCCTGCGCCAAGAAAGCCCGAGAGGACTGTGACGGGCAGGCGGGGATCGGTGTTCGATGCATCTTTCATACTCTTTAATCCTGTTCGCGTGACGGGCTTGCGCCGCGCAGCATGTCGAAGCTGCGCTGAAGTTCGAATTGCGAGAGGTCGCGGGCGATCACCACGATGCGGGAACGGGTGTCGTCATGGGGCCAGTTTTTCACAGGCAGCGGCGGATCAAAGATGTTCTGGACGCCGTGGAAAACAAAGGGGGTCTCGATGTCTTCGAGGAACACGATGCCCTTGACGCGCAGGAGATCGGTGCCGCGCAGCATGACCAGCGTATTCAGCCAGTTGTCGAACACCTCGCTGCTGATTGGATCGTCGAGGATGATCGAGGCCGATTCAATGCGGGCATCGTGGTTCGAAAGCGTTGCCTGTGTGGGGGCAGGGGCGGCAAAGCCCGAGAGGTTGGCCAGGGGATCGACGGCCGGTTTGCGCCCGGTGGTCCATGTCATCACGTCGGTGGGCACCGCGCCCTTGCGCATGCCGCTCAGGCCCCAGAGTTTGCCGCTGAGGCCCGCGCCCTTGACGGAATGCACAATGCGGGCGGTTGCATTCAGTCCGCGCAGCCGTTCCTCGAGCATCATTGTCTGTTCCGGGGCCACGAGGTCAGCCTTGCTCAGCACCAGAAGGTCGGCCATCGCAACCTGCGACACGGCTTCGAACTGGTCATCCAGTGTCTGGGGGCCATTGGCGGCATCGACCACGGTGACGATCCCGTCCATGCGTGTGCGCTGGGCGAGGTAGCGTTCGACGAGAAGGGTTTGCAGGATCGGTCCCGGATCGGCGAGGCCCGTGGTTTCGATCACGATCCGGTCGAAATCGAAGTCACCGTTTTCGCGACGGCGGAACAGGTCGGAGACGGTGTCGGCAAGTTCGCCGCGCACCGTGCAGCACAGGCAGCCCGACTGCATCAACACCACGTCGTCTGTCGAGGTTTCCATGAGGTCGTGATCCAGCCCGGCCTCGCCGAACTCGTTCACGATCACGGCGATACGGCCAGCCGAGGCGTCGGACAGGATCGCGTTCAAAAGGGTTGTCTTGCCTGCGCCGAGAAAGCCGGTGAGCAGGGTGACGGGCATGCGGGAGTCCAATGGAGCCTCCTTGGTGTGGAAACCGTCTTTGACGCCGAGGGAACGTGGGCGCAAAGAGGGGCGGAATTCTGATCGGGATGTGATGTACGTTATAATATAACATTGCGCAAGAACCCCCGAGGCGGTTTCCGGGATTTTTCGCCGATGTGGAATGCTCGGAAGTGCCGAGGTCGCCCGTGGTGGGGGCGTTAACCTAGTCGTCGCTGTCGTTCAGGTCGTCCAGATTTGCGAGGAAGCGGCGCAGGTAATCGTTGAACTGTTCGACGTCCTGCGGGGAGAAACCCGCGAGGAGTTTTTTCTGGCGGTTGAGGGCGAGCGCCAGCATGTCGTCGTGCAGGGCCTTGCCCTTTGGTGTCAGGCTCCAGTCCTTGCGTCGCGGATCAGGGTGATCGCTTTTGGCTTCGGCCAGACCTGCGCCTTCTAGGCGGCGCAGGCTGCGGCTGACGGCGGCCTTGTCGATGCCGATGGTCTTGCTTGCGGTTGCCACGCTGCTGCCAGGGACGCGGGTCAGCATGACCAGCATTCGCCAGTCCATCGCGCCGATTCCGAAACGATCCTGATAGACACGTGCCGCGCTGCGGGTGAAGCGGTTGGCAGCAAAATTGAGAAGAACAGTCGGGGTGCGGGAAAAGCCGAGGGTTTCCGAGGCAACGCTGCCATCGTCGTTGGGAACCCCAACCAGGAACATGGAATCCGGGAGGTCTTGGGAGTTGTCAGCCATTGCGTGCCCTTGGGTTTTTCACAGTGGTATCGTGGATGTGTTGACATGACAACAAATATTGAGTTGTCATGTCAACACATGAGTCGTGAAACGATTGTCGGGAGGTTTTCATGTCCAACGCTCCGGTTTACGAAATTGATCCCAAGGCGTTTTGGGACGATCCCTATCCCGATCTCAAGAAGATGCGGGCCGCCTTTCCGGTGTGTTATGTTCCGCAGCTTGGGGCGACGCTGATCACGCGGCGCGACGACATTTTCGAAAACGAAAAGAAAATCGACGTGTTCTCGTCGGACCAGCCGGACGGGTTGATGACCAAGCTGATGGGGCAGAACCTGATGCGCAAGGACGGCGCGCCGCATATGGCGGAACGCAAAGCGATTTTCCCGACGGTGTCGCCGCGCACCGCCAAGAATGTCTGGCGGCAGAAGTTTGAAGAGATGACTCGGGAGGTGCTGGACGACATGCGCCCCCTTGGTCGCGCCGACATGGCCCGCGACATCGCCCGCCGGATTTCCGGTGAGGCGCTGAAGATCGTGACCGGGTTGACCAACATCACCTGGCAGGAGATGGATCGGGTCAGCCAGGGTATGATCGACGGCTGTGCCAACTATGCGGGGGATCCGGCCGTGGAGGCGAATTGCCATGAATGCACGGCGGCGATCGAACGTTATATTGATGAGATGACACCGGTGTTGCAGGCCGCGCCGGATACGTCTTTGCTATCGGTTCACCTGCAGGGCGGCATGTCGCAGGAACAGGTTTATGCCAACGTGAAGCTTGCAATTTCCGGTGGGCAGAACGAGGTCAGGGATGTGATTTCCGGGGTGATTTGGGCGCTGTTGACCCATCCGGACCAACTGGCCCTGCTCAAGAGCGGCGCTGTGCCGTGGAGCAATGCCTTTGAAGAATATTCGCGCTGGATTGCTCCGGTCGGCATGTCGCCGCGCCGCGTGGCGCAGAGGTACGAGTTGCACGGCGTGACGTTCGAGCCAGAAGACCGCGTGTTCCTGATGTTTGGGTCGGGCAATCGTGATGAAGAGGTGTTTGACCGGCCTGAGGTCTTTGACGTGACACAGGATTTCTCGGCGTCGATCTCGCTTGGGGCGGGGCCGCATTTCTGTGCTGGGGCCTGGGTGGCGCGGGTTCTGATTTCGGAAGTGGCTTTGCCGCTGATCTTCGAACAGCTGAAAGGGCTGCGGCTTGAGGGGGAAACCCCCTTTGGCGGATGGGCCTTTCGCGGGCCGTTGGCAATGCCTGTGGCCTGGGATGTGTAATTTCCGAGTTTATCTCTATATAATTGATATTGCGTCATAAAAACATGTCTCGCCACCTTGTGTGAACTCGAAATCACACGGGGATCACACCCGACGCTTAGGACATTCTTAATGTTTCTGAGTGGAGGGCTGAGAGTTGGCCGATTGGATCGTGAACCCCGACGAGGCGTCGATGCTGAACCTTCGGGCGGGGATCAAACCTGCCGAGGTGCGGGCCGTTCTCCCGGCTGGGACGTCAGTGGCCAAGCTGGGCACGCATCCGGATGATGCGGTCTGGTGGCATGTGCGCGCGTCGCTGGCTGGCGGCGACGTCGAGGGCTACCTGCATTCCGGTTACCTGACCGAGGCCACGGGCACGCCGGTGGCAGATGTGCCGGTTCCGGCAGGCATGCCGGCCTGTCATCTTGCCCCCAAGGGGAACCTCAGGACACAGGATTTCGGCAGGGCGCGTCCGCTGGATGAAAACACCATGCCCGAGCGCAGCGCGGCTGATCCGGCGCAGATCATTGCGATCATCCGCTATCTTGATCCCGGGCGCGGCACGCATCTGCGGTATCAACCCAAGTCTTCTGCCACTTACTGCAACATCTATGCGCATGACTATTGCGCGCGGATGGGCGTTTACCTGCCGCGCGTTTGGTGGCGCGAGAACGCCCTTGCCACGATTGCCGCAGGGGGCGCGCCGCAGGTTCTTTATGCCAACACCGTGCGCGAGTTGAACGCGAATTCCCTGCACGACTGGTTTGAAACCTATGGCGGCGCCTTTGGTTGGCGGCGGGTGTTTTCCGCCACGGCTCTTCAGGACGCGGCCAATGCCGGCGGTGTTGGCATCATCGTTGCCAAGCGCAAAGACGAGAGCCGCTCGGGCCATATCGCGGCGGTGGTGCCGGAACACGGCCATCTGAACGCGGCGCGCCATGGTTCGGAAGTCCTGCGCCCTGTCATGAGCCAGGCAGGCAGCCGCAACTATACCGCCGAAACGCCATCGTCGCGCTGGTGGCTTCACAGCAAATTCAAATCATTCGGGTTATGGGTCCATGACTGACGCTTTATCTTTCGACACCGATCTCGCCCCGATCCGCGATCTGCACATGTCGGAGGATTTGCTTAGGCGAATTTTTCCGAAACGGGCTAAGCTGCGGCAACGACAGCCCGATTGGGTATTTGCAGATTGGAATTCAGACGTGCATTGGCCGGATGCCCAGGTGCGTGCCCTGCGGGAGACCTGGGCGCGTCACGACAGGCGACAACAGATTTTTGCCCCCGGATTTTGCGTTTATCAGGCGCTGACCACCGATGGTAAGAGCGTGAGCGGCGCTGCGGAAACGGCCAAGGGTGCGGTGTCGCGTCTGTTGGGTGAGACTGCCGAGGCTGCGTATTTGTCTGCGGGGCCGGTCGTCGCGTTTGCAGCGGAGGCGGATGGATTGGCCGCCGGGCCGGACCGGGCCGCGACGGCGCATCGTGCGCTGATGGAGGCGGTGGAACGCAAGCGTATTCGTCAGTGGTGGCACTCCGAGGTTTCGGCCTGTCGGGTGGATGCGGCGTGGATGGCGGCGGTTGGACTGGATGGCTGGTTGCGTGATCTGCGCGAGGGTGCAGAGACCGTCCGGCAAAGTCGGCTTTGGCGGTTGCCATCGGTGGCGGGTGAGACCGTCATGATCGCGGCCAGTTTCGGGGCGCCCGACGAGGTACCTGTTGTGGGCTACGGAACAGCGGTTGATCCAGTTGCGGCGGCGCGCAAGGCGCTTCGCGAAACGCTTTTGATGGAAATGCGGGTTGTGGAACAGCGCGCCTACGAGAGTGGGGCGGAGGCGCCGGACGAGGTTATGGCGTGCCGTCTTGCCGAGACGCGCCGCGTTGGGGGCAGGGCGGCCGGGCTTTTGCCGCACGATGGCCCTCGCGATTACCCGGCCCCTGTGCCGGATGTGGATGTCGATGCGCTCGAGTGCTGGCTGGGGGGGGTGCACTATCATTTCCACGCCGATCTGCCCGTGGTGCATTGCAAAGTGAAAGGACAAAAGATCATGACCAGTGACGGCTTCCCCTTCTATCGCGACGCAGGCGACGCCCCTGGGGCCGCGCGCGCATCTGTGGGGTGTTGCCCTGTCTCCAAGGCGCAGTTTCAGAAGAAATCTGTGATCTCAGCCCCCACTGGTGGGGCCGGTAGCCCGGTGCCAAGCCGTCCTGCAATTGCGCATCTGGCCGGCAGCGCGGACTGGCGGGTGTTGTGCCAGCGCGAGGTGGCGCAGATCCCGTCCGGCTATACCTATCTGGCGCAGCTGGTGGGCCATGACATGGGGCACAGCACGCCGCTGGATCAGGTTGTCTATGCGCAGAAGAGCCAGCAGGGCGCGACCAACAACCTCCAGACGCCGATGCCGCAGGCCATTGCCGAGCGTCAGCAGGCAGAGGGCGTTTCGCCGGTTCGCTATAACCTGATCGAAAACCCGCTGACGCTTGAGACGGTCTATGGCACGGGGCCGGACCTGATGAACCACGTCTTTGATCAGGCGACCGGAAAATTCCATCTGGAACGCGGATCGCGGATTGCCAAGACCGCGACGGCGGGCGGTATGGCGGTGCGGGCGCTGTATGATCCGCGCAATCGCGACACGCTGATGCTACATGAGCTGACGGTGGCGTGGATGCAGTTTCACAACCGCACGATGGATCGCCTGAACGCGGCCGGTGTGGCGTGGGAGGATGCCTATAACATCGCGCGGGTGCATTGCGTGCTGGTCTGGCACGACATCATTCGCGAAGACCTGTTGCCGCGCTTCGTGCTGCCGGGTGTGATGAATGCCCCGCTGGATGCGTTGCATCAGGTGGACGAGGTGACGCTTTTGCACGCGATTTTCCGGGCGTTCCACTGTCTGCCGCTGGATGCCTATCGCCTGCGCCGTGGCAATATTCGCGGGCGTGCCCTGAAAGACCTGATGTCGACCAGCTTTGCGCCTTCTCTTGCGGAAAGGGAATGGGACATCAGCTGGGACTTCTTCTTTTCCAGTGACACTTTCCAGCACGGCAAGGCGCTGCCGACGACCGGCATTTCGCCCAGTTTTGCCCAATCGTTCAACGTGAATGGTAGCCATATCAGCCTGCTTGATTTCAACACCGCCGTCGAGACGCACCCGCTGTGCATCGCCGACCCGTGGTTCGCCGATCTGCGGGCAAACTGGACCGTGTCGGATGTGTCGGCGCCGATGACGGCGGCAGACCTCTGCGCGGCATTCGAAACCCGCTTTGGCACGGATCGGGCGATTGATCCGGCGGTGCTGGCCAATGCGCCGCTTTACGAGGTGCTGATGGTCGAGGGGCTGTTGCTGGGCGCGCGAGGTGGGTTTGGCCCGTTGGGAAGCTGCCTGCTTCGGGGATCGCTGGAAGCGGCGATGGCACGGGTGAAACTGCACCCGGAAAACAAGGCGCAGAGGGATGCACTGTTGGGGCAGTTGCACGCGCCAAAAACAATGTTGGACCTGATAAATTCAAAATAAAGGAAATGACCATGAAGGGTGGAAAATACATCATCGTCGGAGCCGATCTTGGCGATGAACAGAACACGATCACATTTGACGAAAACGGCGTGGGCGTGATTGTCGCCATGGCAGACAGCCTGTCTCCTGAGGGCACGGTGATGGCAACGCTTGCCGCCGATCCGGCGCTGGCCAAGGTGGTGGGGTCCGGGCCGCTGAACGTGGAAGCCATCGGGCGGCTGATGGTACACATGTCGGAAAACCCGTCCCCGTCCGAGGCGCAGAAGGCCAACTACGAAAGCGTCGTGAAATACGCGATGACGGTGCTTGAGCGGCCCAAGGACGGCAAGCTGGACGATGCTGACCGCGCTGCCCTACTTGCCGAAACGCAGGTGCGGATCGAGTTCGAAACCCGTGCGGCTGTCGAGAATGCCGCCGACAAGAACGTGCGTATCCTCGTGGTGCCGTCAGATGGCACCCTTGCGGAAGGGCAGAATGCCGCCAAGCAGATGGACCCGCATTATCAGCCGCCGCTGAGCTATGATCTTGACGAGTACCTGATGCTGTCGCATCTGCGCGACAAGGTCGAAAAGCTGCTGCGGGATTTCGATGGCTCGCAAGTGGCGGGCTGGGAGTGCACGCATCTGCCGGCGCTGCTGGGCCATGCCGAGGCGTGGATCAACGAAAACACCTATCATCACATTGATGGCGCGCCCGACGCGGATGATGCCTTCAACCAGATTCTCGACACGCCTGAGCGCGCGTTCCACCGTGCTGTCGGGATCTACGGCACCAATATGTGCCGCTAGGCAGCATGTGTCGCGACGGCCTGTAAAACCCCTCGTAGGTCGTCGCGCACGGCTTCGTCGCGGAATGGAAAGACCGAGACGAACCAGTCGATAAGAGATTGTTTTCCAAAACTTTCGTCGCCCTTCCACATGGGGGCGATTTCCTGCTGGTAGGCCTCGAGCCGTTCCGCGGCGTCGTCGTGTTGCCCAAGTTTCCAGAGCGAGGCCGTGTGCCAGCCGCCTACCGTGGTCATCAGGCCACGGCCTTCGGAACAGTTGCGTTCGGTCAGCGCGAAATCCCCGCACAGATAATCGGTGGCGGCAAGGTAGATCTTGTAGAAAGGCTCCATGCCTTCCTTTTGATCCCGCGTGCGGCGCGCCAGTTCGGCCGCGCGGTCGAGGCGGTGGGTAAAGGCAAAGCCAAGCGCCGTTGAGGCCATGGTCAGGGTGTTGTCCTGATTGAGGTTGAGGGCCTGTTCAAAGTGGAACTCGGTCAGCTCAAAGTCGCCCCGATGACAGTAGCACCACGCCAGAACCCTGTGGGCCCGTGTATCCAGCGGGTCGATCGTCACGGCCTCGATGGCGTGGTGCAGGGCCATCTGCTTGACGTCTTCGGTCTGGTAAGTGCCGGGCAACAGGATGTGGCGCACATTTAGCGCGCCCGCCAGTTCCGCATGGGCCGGGGCAAACTTGGGGGCTTCGGCGGTGACCTTGCTGAGCATTTGCAGGGCTTCTGCCTCGGTGTCCGGTGACCAGGCATCCAGAAGTGCCTGCGAGCGCAGCCAGTAATCATAGGTATCGGCGGCGGGGCTGACATCGGAGCGGCCCGCGACTTCGACAGACAGGGCGCGGGCGATGTTCATCAGAACGGGGTGCACCTTGTCGTCCCAGCCGACCTGCGGCGCGGCGATCACGTCGGACCAGACCAGTTCGCCACGGTCGGGGCGGCTGACTTCGACGTGCAGGGTCTGGGTGCCGGCCACGGGCAAAAGTTGCAGGTCCAGCGCGAGGTAGGCCGACGCGGTGTTGCGATCATCCAGGATCTGCCATTCGCGAAAGCGGCTGAGGCGGCGGCGAAGATCGGCGGCCAGCACCTTGAGCAGGCTGTTGTCCTGATCGCTGGCACCGGGGTCGATGGCCGGGGCAACCGAGACGGTCAGTTTCGGGCGGATGTCCTGCTGCCAGGTGAGATCTGCCTTCTTTTCGGGGTCGAGCTTGATCGCCGCGACAAGGGCCTGTGTCTCGGAATCGGGCTCGTGATCGTATTCGTCGCCAAGGTAGCGATACAGCGCGTTGTAGCATTCTAGGGCACGGGTGGGGGCCTGATTTTCCCAGTAGTGCTGCATCAGAAAGCGCACGGCCAGTTCGTTGGAGGGCTCGATCTCGAGGGCAAATTCGGCGGCTTCCACCGCGACTTTGCGCGCGGATCGTGACGAGAATGTCTTGTCCAGCGCCTCGCGCAGGTCGGTCAGAAAACGGCTGCGCTGGATCACAAGCCAACTGTCGAGAGAGCCGCTGAGGCCAAGAAGCGTGTCCATCTGAGCCAGACAGAGACGCACGATGTTGCCGTTTTCCGTGCACCATTCCTTGGGCGACAGGGAATGGGCCAGGTCACCCAGAAAATCCGATGTGCCGGGCCAGGCCAATGTGACCTGTCCCGCGCCGGTTTCAATCGCGATGCCGGGTGCGTTTTCCAGTGTCAGGCGAATCTGGCGCACGGTTTGCCGGAACGAGGCGTTTGCCTGTTTTTCCGCCGAATCCCGCCAGAGCAGGTCGATGATCTTGTCGGTGCGATGCGGTTGATTCGAGGTGCAGGCCAGATAGAGAAAGAGGGCGCGGGCTTTCTTAAGCCTTTGCGAAGAAATCACTTCAACCAATTCGACAGGTCGCATCCTCTGACCGCCTTACCCTTTAATCTATCCCCTCAAACTTCATTAACACTTTTTAAGAAAAAGCAAAAAACCTTTGAATTTGGCATGGTTCCACGGTTTGCGCCCTGCGCGTTTGGTAAATCACACGGGGATCACACACGAGTGGCATTACCGGATCACGGTCGCTACCGACCGCTGCGAGTTCTTCGCAGAAATCTCCCCAGCCCCCGGCGCGTAGGATGGCGACCAACTCCATTGCCACTACGCGTCGGGGTGTTTCTTGACGAAATCACGCGGCCGAGAAGACCCCTTGTTCCTGAAGGAAGGTGAGCGAAGGCATGACCTTGATCTCGAGGTATTCTTCAAGACCGGCCTTGCCGCCTTCGCGTCCGTTGCCGGATTGCTTGTAACCTCCGAATGGGCTGCCGTAGGTGGTGCCGCGCCCGTTGATTGCCACTGCGCCGGCACGAAGTTGCGAGGCGACCCGTGCCGCGCGTGAGGCGCTGCCTGTCTGGACATAGGCGTAGAGGCCATAGTCGGTGTCATTTGCAATCGCGATCGCCTCTTCTTCGGTGTCGAAGGGAATGATCACCAGTACGGGGCCGAAAATCTCTTCGCGTGCGATACGCATCTGGTTGTGCACGTCGGCAAAGATGGTCGGGCGTACGTACCATCCCTGTTCCAGACCCTCAGGTTTGCCAAGCCCCCCCGCGAGCAGTCGGGCGCCTTCATCGATGCCGATTTGGATCATGGCCTGAACGCGGTCGTATTGCATCTGGTCGAACATCGGGCCGATGTGGGCGCCTTCTTCCGCGGGATTGCCAACCGCCTGCGCCTTTGCCGCACGTTCCGCAATCTCCAGAGCGGCGGAATAGCAACTGCGTTCCACGAGAAGGCGCGTTGGGGCGTTGCAGGATTGTCCGGTGTTGTGAAAACAGGCCTGAACCGAGGCCGTGACCCGGGCTTCGAGATCGCAATCAGCAAACAGCAGGTTGGGAGATTTGCCGCCCAGTTCGAGGGTGACGCGCTTGATCGTGTCGGCGCTGTCTTTCGAGACGAGGGTGCCTGCGCGGGTCGAGCCGGTGAACGACATCATGGCAATATCAGGGTGGCGCGACATGGCGGCGCCGACCGACGGGCCATCCCCGAAAACGAGGTTGAAGACACCTGCGGGATAGCCTGCTTCGTGCACCAGTTCGGCAAACAGCGCGGCAGAGAGGGGCGTATATTCCGAGGGTTTGAGGACACAGGTCGCCCCCACGGCGAGGGCCGGAAGGACCTTTTGCGCGATTTGGTTGATCGGCCAGTTCCACGGCGTGATCAGACCACAGACGCCAATGGGTTCACGGGTCAGGATATCGCCGTTTGGCAGGGCTTCCTGTTTCTCCATCGCGGCAAGAAGGGTGGCGAAATCCTCGGCATAGGCGGGGCCACAGGCGGCCTGTTCCTCGCGTGCCATGCTGATCGGTGCCCCCATTTCCTGGCTGATGGCGGCGGCCATGTCGTCGTTGCGCGCCACCAACAGGTCACGCAGTTGGTGCAGAAGCGCCAGCCGCTCTGCGCGCGTTGTTTGCGAGAAACTCTCGAAAGCGCGGCTGGCGGCGGCGACGGCCCGGTCGACGTCGGCCTCGTTGCCAAGCGCAACCGTACCGATCTGCGTGTTGGTTGCCGGGTTCATGATTGGAAAGGCGCGCGGGTCAGTGGGCGCAACCCAAGCACCATCAATGTAGAATTTGTCGAGTTCCATGAGGAGATCCTGTTACTCGGCCGCCTGGGCCAGTGTTTGCGTGTCTTCCAGCACCATGTCCGCTGCCTTGTCAGCAAGCATCAGGGTTGGTGCGTTGGTGTTACCGGAGGTGATGTTGGGAAAGGCCGACGCGTCGATCACGCGCAGGCCGGAGAGCCCGTGGACCCGCAGGCGGGAGTCGACGACGGATGTGTTTGGATCGTCGCCCATGCGGCAGGTGCAGGTGGGGTGAAATACGGTGCCGGCGCGTGTGCGGAAGTTTTCCAGCAGCGCATCGTCATCCATCCCCACGATGTCCGGTGCGCAGCGGTCGCGGGTGACGGCCTGAAGGGCTGGTGTCATGGCCAGGTCCTGCAACAGGCGGCTGGCCCGGATGGCGGTTGCGCGATCTTCTTCGGTGGCAAGCGAGTTCGGTTTGATGACCGGCGCGGTCGTGGGATCGGCGGATCTCAGGGAGATTTCTCCACGGCTTGTCGGGCGGCAGGGCTGAACGCAGAGCAGGTAGCCGTTGTCGCGATCCATGTAGGGTTTGCCATTGGGCAAGGTGCCGTAGGATGCAGGGTTGCAATAGACCTGAACGTCGGCACGGTTTGCACCCCGGGTGCGGGCAAAGCCGCTGCACTGGTTGACCGGAACACTTAACGGGCCGCGTCTTGCAAGTGCGAATTGCAGCGCGGCGACGGCCTTGCCGGGAAAAGTACCCAGCTTGGCGTTCAGCGTGTCCTCTGTGGCCCGGAACAGGTGGGACACCGCGAGGTGATCTTGCAGGCCCTTGCCGACTGCGGGCAGAGCGTGGTGTAGCGCGATTCCGTGGGGTTTGAGGTCTGCCTCGTGGCCAATTCCGGAGAGCATCAAGAGTTGCGGTGAGTTCACGGCACCGGCGCTCAGGATCACGTCGCGGGCGGCCCGGGCGTCCTCAGTGCGGCCTTTGTGGCGGTAGCGGATGCCAGTGGCGCGCTTGCCGTTCAACAGGATGCGTTCCACCTGGGCCTTGCGTATGACCGTCAGGTTGGGGCGTTTCAGGGCCGGGCGCAGGAAGGCGTCGGCGGCCGACCAGCGCAGTCCACCTTTCACGGTGCTGCGCACATAGGTCAGACCTTCGCCAAACTGGCTGTCGTCGGCGTTGTCGGGGGCGGCGTTCATGTTGTGCGAGACCGGCCAGCCCATCTCTTCTGCGGCAGACAGGAAGTGGCGCGTGAACGGGTTCATGCGGTCCTGAAGGGAAGAAACCACAACGGGGCCAGTGCCGCGTTGCGCAGTTTGCTTCTGCGCACCGCTTTCAAGGTTGCATTCCAGTGCGTCAAAGCGGGCCTTGACGGTTTCCCAGTTCCATCCCTTTGCTCCGGCGGTCTCCCAATCATCGAAATCATGCGGCAGGCCGCGGACATAGGCCATGGCATTGATCGAGCTTGAGCCGCCAATGACCTTGCCGCGCGGCCAGTATCCTTCTCGGCCATCAAGGCCGGGGTCGGCTTCTGTTGTGTAGCGCCAGTTCACCGCCGGGTCGGCAAAGGTGTAGGCATAGCCCACGGGCACCTTGATCCAGGCGCGCCGGTCGCTGCCTCCGGCTTCGACCAAAAGCACCTGATGCCGTCCACTTGCCGTCAGGCGGTCTGCGAGCACACAGCCTGCCGATCCGGCTCCGACGATGATGAAGTCGTACGTCTGCGCCATGCGCGGTCCCTTCCTGTTCTTGCGTGAAGATGGGACGGGCGTTAGGTGTAAATCAAACAATGTGTTTTTCGCCTAAGGCTAAACTGAGGTTAATGGTAAATGGCCGATCTCCCACACGTGACATGGCTCAGGGCCTTTGATGCAGCTGCTCGTCACAGCAGTTTTTCGTCGGCGGCAGATGAACTTGGGCTGACGCCTGCTGCGGTGAGCCAGCAGATTAAACACCTTGAAAGCCGATTGAACGCGCAGCTTTTCAAACGGTTGCCAAGGGGCGTGGCCCTGACCGATGTCGGCCATGCCTACGCACAGGAAATTCGCAAGTCTTTCGAGGAGATGGCCCTTGCGACGAATGGGTTGTTCGGCGCCAAGCGCAAGCGGGTGGTGCGCGTTCGCGCGTCGATTTCCAGCGCGGCGCTTGTGATTGCTCCGCAACTGGCCCTGTTCAAGGCAGCGCATCCGGACATTCACGTTCAGATGACGACTTCGATCTGGACCGATCGGTTTGACGACGAGGGCCTGGATGTGGACATCCGGTTTGGGCAGGGCAACTGGGGCGAGGCGCGTATCCTTCATCTGGGACACGAATCCGCGATTCCGGTGTGTCGGGCGGACTATGCCGCCGGATTTGGACAGACGCCTGCGATAGAAGACCTCGCGTCATCCGAGGTGGTGCAGATCATTGGGTCGGAAACCGACTGGGGGCGGTTGGCGGAATTGCATGGGTTGGACCTGAAGCCGACAACCGACTGGCTGAAGGCGGATTCCTCGCTGATGGCCTTGCAGACCGTCAGCGCAGGACGCGGCGTGACCATGGTGCTTGAGAGCTTTGCACGGCCTTATCTTGAACGCGGCGACCTCGTGGCGCCGACCGAGTACAAGCTGCCCAAGCGGCGATCACATTACCTTGTGCTGAACGATCGCAAGGGGCCGCGTGACGAGGTGAGGCTGTTCTGCAACTGGGTGCAGTCGTTGTATTTGGATCAGGTTTCGGCCTTTGATCCGGGGGCGTGACGGGAATTCTGGGATCGTGACGCGCCGGAACTAAATTCCGCATATTGAAATTTGCAAAGGCGCAAGGTATTCCAGTTCACGTCGCATCCGGGAGGTAGGGAGGTCCGATGCAAAGACGAATTCATGACTTCTTGGATGAAGTGGTTGCCGTGAAACCCGAGGCAACGGCGATCATCGACCACGCGGATGTTGCTTATAGCTGGCAGGATCTGACGGGCGCTGTGGAGGACGCCGAGGCGGCGATGCGTGCGAGGGGGGTAAAGGCGGGCGACCGTGTTGTCCTCGTGTTCGAGAACACGATTTCCGTGCCGGCCTTCTTTCTCGCGGCGAGCCGTCTGGATGCGATTTCCGTGGTGATCAACGCGCGCCTGACGGAGGCCGAGTTGCAGCGCATTTTCGACCACAGTGATCCAAGCCTCGCGATGTTCAGCACCGACGTGTCCGATGCGGCACGCGCACATGCCGCGCATTTCGGTGCCGAGTGCGTGGAGGGACGCTTTGGGCAGGCCGCGTTGATGCAGAGGGATGGGGCCACGCCGGAACTCGTGTTCGAGACCGCAGCGGAACAAGTGGCGCTGATGCTTTATACGTCGGGCACGACGGGGGCACCGAAAGCGGCGATGCTCACCCATGGCAACCTTGTCAACGCAGCTCATGCCTCGGCAAAAGTGCGGGGGATGCGGGCGGATGATACTTGTTTCCTCGCTTTGCCGCTGTCTCATATCTACGGGTTCGTGACCTTTCTGGCGATGTGCAAGGCGCAGGGCGTCATGCGCATGGAAACCCGGTTCTCGGTCGAGCGGATGTTCCGGGCCCTGAATACGGATGTCACCTTTCTACCGGGGGTGCCGCAGATGCACGCGCATCTGTTTCACTACGCCAAGGAGCAGAATATCCCACGGTATGAAAAGGGATTGCTGCGTTATGTATCGTCCGGTGGTGCGCCGCTTGATCCGGTCTGGAAGCGCGAGGCCGAGGCCTTTTATGGTCTGCCGCTGCAAAACGGCTATGGTTTGACCGAAGGGGCGGCCGGGGTCTGTGCCACCAACAACGCCTTTGGAGACCCTGACATCAGCGTCGGCCGCCCGATGCTGAACTGCGCGTTCCGCATTGACATGGAAGCGCCCGGGGCCGAGCCGGACGAGGGGATTGGTGAAATCCTTCTTGGTGGGCCACAGGTGATGAAGGGGTATTTTCGTGACCCGGAGCAGACCGCCAAGGCCCTGACAGAAGACGGATTTTTCCGCACTGGTGATCTTGGGCGTTTTGATGCCGAGGGTCGGATGTATATCGTCGGACGCTCCAAGGAGTTGATCATCCGCTCAGGCTTTAACGTCTATCCTGTCGAGATCGAAGCGACCCTGACGGACCATCCCGAGGTTATCGTGGCGGGCGTTGTGGGGCGTGCGGTGGAAGGCAACGAAGAGGTGCTGGCCTTTGTCAAGGTCGCGCCGGATTGCTCGATCACAGAGAGCGATCTGAAGGCCTTCGTGAAGGATCGACTGGCCCCCTACAAACGGCCAAGCCGGATCATCGTGGCGCATGAGTTGCCCGCCGCGCCGACGGGCAAGATCCTCAAGGCCAAGCTGATCGAGAGGTTTCAGGATCAGCTCTGAGACGGGGAGCCATCCGGATGGCTCAGGACATGTAGCTGTTCAGCCAGTCCAGCACTTTGCGGCTTTCCCGTCGGCTGCGCGCGTCGTCGCGGATTTCTGCGAAATACCCGTGGGTGGCGGGCATGTCCTCGTCGAAGAGACGCACCACGCGACCTTCTTTGAGGTCCTGTTCGATCAGCGGCAGCCACCCGATGATCGCGCCCTGACCTTCGGCTGCGCCGCGAATAAGGACATTGGCGTCTTCAAACACCGGACCGCGAAGAGGCAGGGAGATCGGGACGTCCTGCGCCGAGAACCAATCCATCCAGCCCCAGTGATTGCGTTGATGCAGGATTGGAACAGACAGCAGATCTTGCGGATTGGCGAAGGGCCCGTGTTTTTCCACGAATGCAGGCGCGGCCACGGCGATGGGTTGCAGGGCGACCAGAGTGGCGGCTGCGTGGGGCATGTTTTGCAGACGGTCCCAGCGGATGATGATGTCGGTTGTGGCACCGCCGGATTCTCCTGGTCGGTAGGTTGGCGTGAATTCCAGTTCGATGCCCGGATGCTGATCCCAGAAATCGCTGATCCGTGGCATGAGCCAGCGGGCGGTGAAAATGGGGCCGGCGGCGATCCGCACGACCTTCCGGCTGCGCTGTGTGAAGCTGTCGACCGCATCTTCGAGACGGGCAAAGGCCTCTGACGTGGCTTCGGCCAGACGCTGGCCGTCTTCGCTCAGTTCCACGTTGCGACCAACGCGGTGGAAAAGCTGCGCATTCAGGTGGTCTTCGAGGCCGCGCACGTGGTGGCTGATGGCGGTTGTGCTGACCGACAGGGCGTCTGCGGCGGCGCGGAAACTGCCAAGGCGGGCTGCGGCGTCAAAGGCGCGAAGGGCGGAGAGAGAAGGCAGCATGGCAGTCTACTGTTAAGTTTGGCTCATCATTTGGTGAGAACACTGTCTTTGTAAAGAGGATTTTGGCGTGGTTTCCTGTGAGAAATCTTGAGCGAAAGTCATGAGATCATGTCAGAACCAGCACGCAGGCGCGGTCGTAAGACCCGACTGAGCCAAGCCAGTGACGTCGAAGAGAACCCGCCGGTATGGGCTGGTGTGGAAGCCGGGCGTTTCAAGCCGCTGTCGGAAAGCGAGGTGCGGCTGGTTGACGAAAGTGCTCTGACGCTGCTGGAAACGCTGGGCCTGAGCCAGGCCATTCCCTCTATGAAGGAGCGCGTGATCGCGGCCGGTGGCAGCGTAACCGAGGATGACCGGCTGTTGTTTCCGCGCGAATTGGTGGCTTGGGCCATCGAGGGGGCGAGCCGGAGTTTCAAACTGTGCGGGCAGATTGCCAAGAACGATCTGACCTTGTCTTCGGCGCGTGTTCACATGTCGACCGGTGGGGCGGCGCCGGGCGTGTTCGACCTCGATACGCACGATTATCGGGATTCGACGCTTCAGGATCTCTATGATGCGGCGCGGATCGTGGACCAGATGGACAATATCCACCATTTCAGCCGCTCGGTGGTGGCACGCGATATCGAAGAGAACGCGGTGATGGATCTCAACACCGCCTATGCCTGTCTGATGGGAACGTCAAAGCACGTTTCCATTTCCATCACCGAACCCGAGAACGTGCAGCAAATTGCCGAGCTGTGTTACCGGATTGCCGGAGGTGAGGCGGCGTTCCGGGCGCGGCCGTTCCTGACGGTGATGGTGTGCCACGTGGTGCCGCCGATGCGGTTTGCCGAAGAGGCCTGTGAGGTTCTTGAACTGGCGATCCAGGCAGGGTTTCCGGTGCAGTTGATCAGCGCGGGGCAGGCGGGGGCAACTAGCCCGGCCACCATCGCAGGATCGCTGGTGCAGGCGGTGGCGGAAACGCTGGCGGGGCTGGTGTTTGCCCGGTTGGTCGACCCGGAGGTCAAGGCGATCTTCGCCCCCAAGCCGCTTGTTGCCGATCTGCGGACTGGATCAATGAGTGGTGGCGGCGGCGAACAGGCGATCCTGATGGCGGGCGCGGCCCAGATGGGGCGACACTGGGATTTGCCGACCAGTTCGATCGCCGGGATCACTGACGCCAAGCGGCTGGATGCGCAATATGGCGCCGAGAAATCGCTGGCGGTGACGATGGCGGCGCATGCGGGGTCAAACATCGTGACGCAGGCGGCGGGCATGATGTCCTCGCTACTCGGGGTCAGCCATGCGGCCTATGTGAGCGACAATGACCTTCTGGGCAACATCCTGCGGACCATTCGCGGGATTGAGGCGACACCCGAGAACATCGCGGCCGATGTGATTGCCGGGGTGTGCCGTGGCGAAGGGCATTACCTTGGCGAAACCCACACCTTCAACCGGATGAAATCCGACTATTTCTACCCCGAGGTCGGGGATCGTCGCAGCCCGCGGGATTGGCAGGACAGTGGCGGGCAGAGAGTGGGAGATGTGGCCCGTGAAAAGGCGCGGGAGATACTTGCCAGCCATTTTCCAACCCATATCCCGGATGCGCTGGATCTGGGCGTGCGGGAGGCGTTCGACATCCGCCTGACGCGCGAACAGATCGGAAGAGGGTGAGGTCCGTGCCCCTTTCAACCCAAGACCTCGGCGTGTGGATGCGCGGCGCACTTCGGGAAGGCGAGGGCGCTGAGCGCGTCTTGATCGACCCGGCGCATGAGACGCCGCTTACGCCGTTTCGCGAAGCCTCTGCGGATCAGGTGTCGCAGGCGGTGGCCTCAGCCGCGTCTGCCCTGCCGATCTGGGCCGCGACGCCGCCAACAGAGCGTGCGGAGGTGTTGCACCGGCTTGCGGATATGATTGCAAGGAATGCCGACCACCTGGCGCGGATCGAAGCTGCGAATGTGGGCAAACCCCTGTCGCAGGCGCTCAGGGATGTTGGGCGCGCGTCGGACTATTTCCGGTTCTACGCAGGGGTGTGTGACAAGCTGAATGGCGAAACGATCCCGCTTGGGCCGGATCAGACCGCACTGACAGTGCCCGAACCGGTGGGCGTCACGGCGCATATTCTGCCTTGGAATTATCCGATATCGACCCTTGCGCGCGGCGTGGCTCCGGCGCTGGCGGCAGGTGCGACGGTGGTGGCCAAACCATCGGAACTCACACCGTTTACGGCTTTGGAAGTGGCGCGTCTTGCAACACAGGCGGGGCTTCCGGACGGGGCATTCAACGTGTTGACGGGCGGCGGCGAGATCGGTGCAGCCCTGGCAGGGCATGAGGGGATTGCCCACGTGACCTTTACAGGGGCCACTGCAACCGGGCGCAAGGTGATGCAGGCCGCATCCTCGCCGGTGGCAGGTGTGACGCTTGAACTCGGGGGCAAATCCCCGGTGATCGTGCTGGAAGATGCAGACCTTGATGCCGCCGCAGATGGGGTGGTGCGCGGGATTTTCTTCAACGCGGGGCAGGTTTGTGCGGCGGGCGCACGCCTTATCTGTGCGCGTAGTGTTCATGATGCGCTGTTGGCCAAGGTTGCGGCAAAGGCCCATGCAATGGGGTTTGGTGATCCGCTGGACGATCCGCACATCGGCCCCCTGATCTCGAGCGGGCAGTTGGCCCGGGTTGAAGGCTTCGTTGCGCGGGCCAAGGCCCAGGGGCTGACCTGTGTGTTGGGCGGGGCGCGTGTTGATCGGCCCGGCTTTTTCTTTCCTCCGACGATTTTTGCCGATGTCCCAACCGATGCAGAGATCGCGCGGGACGAGATTTTCGGCCCGGTTCTGGTTACCCATCTTTGTGATGGTGCCGAAGATGCCCTGCGCATTGCCAATGACAGCCCCTATGGGTTGGTGGCCGGCGTCTATACGCGCGCCCATGACACCGCCCTCTGGCTGGCCCGCAAGCTTGAGGCCGGACAGGTGTTTATCAACGGCTTTCTAACCGGTGGCGACACTGTCCCGTTTGGTGGCGTGAAGCACTCGGGCATCGGGCGGGAAAAGGGGCTGGCGGGTCTGGCTGCCTACCTCGCGCCGAAATCTATCATCCTTAACCATGCGAGGCCGACATGAGCCATAAGAACGCCGATTGGGCTGCGCGCGCCCGCGCTGTCATGCCGGGTGGCGTCAGCCACGAGTTACGCTATCGCGCGCCTTACCCGGCCTATTTTACACGGGCCGAAGGGGCCGAAAAATGGGACGCTGACGGCAAGCGTTACATTGACTTCAAGCTTGGCGCGGCGAGTCAGTTGCTGGGCCATGCGCATCCAGAGATCGTCGAGGCGGTGTCGCGACAGATGGGGGCCATGCCCTATACCGGAGACTGTCATCCGCTAGAGGTCGAATGGGCCGAATGGCTATGTCGGCTGTTTCCCTGTGCGGAACGGGTGCGTTTCACCGGGTCCGGGACGGAATCAACCATGCTTGCCCTGCGTCTTGGTCGCGCCCATTCGGGGCGTGACAAGGTCCTGCGCATGGACGGGCATTTCCACGGCTGGCATGACATGCTTCTCAAAGGGGCCAAGCCCGGTGCCAACACCGCGCCGTCGCTTGGGGTGCCGCAGGCCATCAGCGACCTGACGGTTGTCGCGCCGCCTTCGGTCGAGGCCATTGCCCAGGTGCTTGCCGATGACTCGCAGATCGGCACGGTCTTTGTCGAAGCATCAGGTGCCAACTATGGTTCGGTGCCGCTGCCGGATGGGTTCCTGCAAGGTATCCGGGCGCTGACGGCGGAAACGGGTCATGTGCTGATCTTCGATGAGGTGATTACCGGTTTGCGGTGGTCCCCGGGTGGCCGACAGGCACGTGACGGCGTGACACCGGACCTGACGACGCTTGCCAAGGTGGTGACGGGTGGGATGCCAGGTGGTGCCGTGATTGGCCGCGCCGAGATCATGAACCTTTTGTCGCCTGCCGAAACCCGCGATGGTCTTTCGCCACCGGTGAGCCACAAGGGCACCTTCAACGCCGCCCCCATGGTGGCCGCAGGTGCCGTGAAGGCGATGGAACTCCTCTCGACCGGTGATGTACAGGCCCATGCAGATGCCATGGCCGCCCGATTGCGGGATGGGTTCAACGCAAGCTTCGAACGCCATGGTGTCGCGGCGCTGGCGTATGGCGATAGTTCGACCTGCCACCTCTATTTCGGGGGCACCTCCATCGACGGTCTCGACGCTGCCGCGATCCGCAGAACGCCGCCGGCGCTGGTGAAAGCCCTTCGCGATGGCTTGTTGGCGCGGGGTGTCGATTTCATGTCGTTCACCTCTTGCGTGACCGGCCTGCCGCATACGCCTGATCTGATCGACGAGGCGGTAAGCCTGTTCGACGATGCCATTTCCTCGCTCATTCGTGACGGAGTCCTGACATGACCCTGCCAACACATGCCCGCACCGTGATTATCGGTGGAGGCGTTATCGGCTGTTCCATCGCCTATCACCTCGCGCGTGAGGGGCGCAAAGACATCGTGGTGCTGGAACGGTCAAAGCTGACCAGCGGTACTACGTGGCACGCGGCGGGCCTGGTGCGCCGGTTGCGGCCGTCTGCGACGCTGACCAAGCTGATCAACTACTCGATTGATCTTTATGGCGAGTTGGAGGTTGAAACCGGACAGGCGACTGGATGGACCCAGACCGGGAGCCTGACGCTGGCCACCAACGAGGACCGGCTGACCAATATCAAGCGGCAGGTGTCGCTGGGGCGGGCCTTTGGGCTTGAGGCAGAGGTAGTCGATGCGGCCCGCGCCAAGGAACTTTGGCCGCTGATCGAGGTGGATGACGTGATCGGGGCGGTCTGGTCCCCTGCGGATGGGCGGGTGAACCCGTCGGACGTGGCGCTGGCACTGTCCAAGGGCGCACGCGCACGCGGTGTAAAGATCTTCGAAGACACCGCCGTGACCGGCTTGCAAAAGAAGAGTGGCCGCATTTCCGGTGTCGAGGTGGGAGATCATCTGATCGAGGCCGACGAGGTGGTCATCGCCTGTGGTCTGTGGTCCCGGGAGGTGGCGGCAATGGCGGGTGCGCATATGCCGCTTTATGCCTGCGAACACTTTTACATCCTGACCAAACCACTGCCTGAGGTGCAGGCGCTGGGCAAGGGCGCGCATCTGCCGACACTGAACGATCAGGATGCCTTTCTCTATGCGCGTGACGACGTGGAAGGGCTGTTGGTTGGCAGCTTCGAGCCGCATGCCAAGGGGCTGCCGCTGGATCGTCTGCCCAAGGATTTCTCATTCGATCTTCTGGACGAGGATTGGGACCACTTCATGCCAATGATGGAAAATGCGTTGCGGCGGATTCCTGCACTGGAGAAGGCCGAGGTGAGGATGCTGCTGAATGGCCCCGAAAGTTTCACGCTGGACAGCCAGTTCATGCTGGGCGAAAGCCCCGAGGTGCCGGGCCTGTTCCTGATGGGCGGTATGAATTCGACCGGTATCGCGCTGGCCGGTGGGGCGGGCAAGGCGATGGCCGAATGGATCATCGCCGGTGAGCCGACGATGGAGTTGAACGAGGCCGACATCCGCCGTTTCAGCCCCGAGATGAACGTGCTGGGGGCGCTTGAGGCGCGGATTCCCGAGGTGCTTGGTCGTCACTATGACAACCCCTATCCCGGGCGCAGCATGGAGACCGCGCGTGGCCAGCGCCGTTCGCCCATTCACGCGGGCCTTGTTTCGGCAGGCGCGCGGTTCGAGGCGCGGGGGGGCTGGGAACGTGCGGTGCATTTCGGCGGCGAAGATGCGCATCTGCCCCTGAGCTTTGGCGTCCCGAAATGGCGCGAACAGGTCGGGTGGGAAGTGGAGGCCTGTCGCAACGGCGCCGCGATTCTGGATCAGAGTGCCTTTGGCAAGATCATGGTGCAGGGGCCGGATGCATGTGCCTTCCTCAATCACCTTTGCGCGGCACAGATGGATATTCCCGAAGGCCGTATCGCCTATAGCCAGATCCTGAACCGCAGGGGCGGGGTGGAAAGCGACATCACCGTGCAGCGGCATGGGCCGGACACGTATTTGATGATCGTGGGCGCGGGCGAAGTGGTGCGCGATCTGAAACGTATGCGTGAGACGCGCGGGGCGTTCCGCGTTGAATTCACCGATGTCACCAGCGGTTATGCCATCATCGGTCTGGCTGGGGCCGAGGCGCGTCGGGTCTTGCAAGCCACATCGAATGCCCCGGTGCCGGAACTTAAGCGCTTTGGCTTTGCCCCTGTCGAGATCGGGCTGGCCCGTGGCTGGGCGGGACGGTTGAGTTTCACCGGAGAAGAGGGATACGAGCTCTACATCCCGGCAGAAATGGCGATGGCGGCCCACGAAGCGCTTGTCGCGGCTGGCGCAACACATGCGGGGCTTTATGCGAGTGGCTCCCTGCGGATCGAAAGCGGGTTCCGGGCGTTCGGGCACGAATTGTCCCCCGGCACCACGCCGTTCGAGGCCGGTTTGAGGGCGTTCTGCGCCTTTGGCACGGGGTTCGTTGGCGAGACGGCGCTGGAAGGGCCTTCGAAGGCCCTTGCGGAAGGCGTTTCCAAACGCCTTCCCGCGGCGCGGCAGATCGTGACGGTTTTGTTTGACGATCCGGACGCCATCCCGATCCATGACGAACCGGTCTACTTTGGGGGCCGCGTGGTGGGCCAGATCACCTCGGCCGCGTGGAGCTATCGCTTTGGGCGTTCCGTGGCGCTGGCGATGGTCGAGGCGCCCTTGGATCAGCTTGCGGAAAAAACGGTTGTGTCCGGCTTCGAAGTCGAGATCGCCTGTACCCGCTTTGCCGCCAAGGCTTCGTTGAAACCCGCCAAGGAGGCATTCTGATGTCTGACACCCTGCGCACCACCCAGGTCGCCATCATCGGCGGCGGTATCATGGGCGTGGCCACCCAGTTCCAGCTGGCCGAGAACGGCTGGACCGACACCATTCTCTTCGAGAAGGCTGAGCTGACCTCCGGGTCGACCTGGCACGCCGCCGGGCAGATCGCGCACGCGGTTGGCAGCCGGTTGGCTGGCTGGATCAACAAGACCTCGATCGAGACCTACAAGCGGGTTGAGAAAGAAACGGGCCAGAGCATTGGCTGGCACGAGGTTGGCGGCTTTCGCATTGCCACAACGGATGACGAAGTGGATTGGATGAAGTCCATCATGGGGGTCGGCAAGCTTTTGGATCTGCCGATGGAACTGGTCGGCCCTGAGGAGGTCGCGAAGGTCAATCCGTTCTACAAAGTGGATGACGTCAAGGCGGCGGTGCAAACCTTCGAGGACGGGCATATCGACCCCTCGGGCGTGACCATGGCGCTTGCCGCCGCGACGCGTGCGCGGGGTGCAAGGATCGAACGCCACAATCAGGTTCTTGGTGCCTCTCGCAAGGGCGATGGCTGGTTGCTGCGCACCGAAAAGGGCGATGTTTGGGCCGAACACGTCGTCATCGCGGCGGGCAGCTATGCCAACCAGGTCGGGGAATGGTTCGGGTTGAAAATTCCCTCGGTCTCGTGCCTGCACCACTATCTGGTGACGGACACGGTGCCGGAGTTCATGGATCGACCGGAATTGCCCGTGATGCGCGACAATGCCTATGGCGGCTATATCCGGCAGGAGCAGAAATCGGGTCTGATCGGTATCTACGAAGGCCACGTCTGTCCAACCGTCTGGGAAATGCCGCAGGGGGCGCCCTGGGCGGCGGAGAACGAGCTTTTCGAAGCCGATTACGACAGTATTGGCGATTTCCTGATGGTGGCCTTCGACAAGATGCCCATTCTGGCGGACCTCGGAATCAAGCGCGTGGTGCGCGGGGCGATCACCCATACGCCGGATGGCGGGATGCTGGTCGGTCCTTCGGGCGCACCGAATGTCTGGCTGTCCTGCGGATCGTCAATCGGTCTGGCCTGGGGGGGCGGTGCCGGCAAGGTGCTGGCCGACTGGATGGTGCATGGCGAAACGCCGATCAACACACGGGGCATGGACCCGCGGCGGTACGGCGATTTCAGCACCGATCACTTCATCGTCGAGCGCACCAAAGACGAATTCATGCGCCGTCATGACACGCCTTGTCCGGGCAAGCAGTTCCAGAGCCTGCGCCCACTCAATCGCCATGTCCTTTACGATCGGCTGGCCGCCAAAGGGGCTGTGTTTGGTGAGGTCGCCGGCTGGGAGCGCCCGCGTTATTTCGGTGCCTTGGGTGAGAGTGAACAGATTGGCTGGGGGCATCAGGGGTGGCATGAAAACGCCCTGAACGAGGCAAAAGCCACTCGCGAGGCGGCGGGGGTGATTGATCTTTGCGCCTTTGCCCAGTTCGAGATCACGGGCAAGGACGCAGGCGCTTTGCTGGATCGCCTTTCGGCCAACAAGATCCCGGCACGCGACGGGCGGATGAGCCTCAATCACCTGCTGACGGAAAAGGGACGGTTCGAAACCGAGATCACCATCTGGCGGATTGCCGAGGATCGTTATTTCACCGGTTCTCCGATTGCACGGGCCAATCCCGATTTCGACTGGATCAAGAGCAACATCCGCGCAGGTGAAGATGTGCAGATGGTCAACCGGTCGGCAGACTGGGGCATGCTGGCATTGTCCGGCCCGGCCTCGCGCCGTATCCTTGGCGAGTTGACTGATGCCGACCTGTCAAACGCCGCTTTCCCGTGGTTGTCGGGGCAGGAAATCACGGTGGCAGGAGTGGCCTGCTATGCGCTGCGCGTGTCCTTCGTGGGAGAACTGGGATGGGAATTGCACGCTCCGCTCGAGCACATCGGAACGCTTTATGACGCTCTGTTCGACGTGGGTGCCAAGCACGGGCTGGCCGATCTTGGCAGCTATGCCTTCAACGGGATGCGTATGGAAAAGGCCTATCGTGCCTCGGGCGAGCTGACCACGGATGTGGGGCCCTTTGATGTCGGGCTTGAGCGGTTTGTCGTGACCGAGGGGCGCGAGTTTGTCGGGCGGGATGCGCTTGTGGAGGCTGCGCCCGAATGGGAGCTGTTCTACGCCGAACTTCACGCAGAAGATATCGATATCCACGGCGGTGAGCCTGTGTTGCTGAATGGTGAGGCCGTCGGCCTGACCACCTCGGGGGGCCATGGCTATACTGTCGGCAAGTCACTGGGCTGGCTTTTCGTTCGCAAAGGTACGCCCCGCGAGGGCCTGAGCGTTCAGATTCTGAACCGCGCCATACCCGTTACCGTCCACTCGGACGCCATTTTTGATCCGCAAAACCAGCGGCCCCGATCAGAGGACTGACTCATGACCAACATCACTGGCGGCGAAGCCGTCTATCGCGTTCTCAAAGCCAATGGCATCGATACCGTCTTCGGCCTGCTTGGCGGTTCGATGCTGGAACTGTACGACGCCATGTATCAGGGCGGTGACATTGCCTATGTCGGCGCGCGTGACGAAAGGGCGGCGGGGCATATGGCGGATGCCTGGGCCCGGATGACGGGCAAACCGGGCGTGGTCCTGGGCGCACAGGCCGGGCCGGGGGTGGTGAATATCGTCACCGCCGTGGCCGAGGCGCAGCTGGCATATTCACCCATGGTGGTGATCGCCGGTGCCATCACTCGGGCCGACCAATGCAAGGACACCTTTCAAGAGGTCGACCAGGTTGCCTTGTTTGCCCCGATTTCAAAGCGCTCGGTGATGGTGACCGATCCGTCGCGCCTCGCGCCGATGCTGGAAGATGCGATCCGCCTTGCCAATACGGGCCGGCGCGGGCCGGTAGTCCTGCATGTGCCGCGTGATCTGTTTGCGGAAGAGGTTCCCGACATCCAGCCGCACCCCCTGAACATCGCCCGCCCGGGGCCAGCTGCTCCGCGCGACATCGACGCCATTGCATCCATGCTCTCAACCGCAGAGCGTCCGGTGATCTTTGCGGGCGGTGGTTTCAAATGGGGAGAGGGACGCGCGGCCCTTGTTGCGCTCGCCGAAACCCTCGAAGTGCCGGTTGTGGCCTCGACCGGCCACGCCGATGTCATGCCGCACCGCCACCCGTGGTTTGCCGGTCAGGCCGGGCCGCGCGGCAACCGCGTTGCCAGCCGTCTCACGAAAGAGGCCGATGTGATGGTGGTTCTTGGGGCGCGGCTTGGGTTCAATTCGACGTTTCACAGCAATGACTATGTCGGGGCGGAAACACGGATTGCGCATGTGGATGTGGAAGGATCGGCCGTTGGGCGATATTTCCCTGCCGAAATCGCGGCGCAGGGGGATGCCCGGCTGACGGCAGAGGCCTTGACGCAAACCCGCTGTCGCCCGGAATGCGATACGTGGCGCGCGGCGTTCAAGGCGGACATGGACAGCCTTTGGGCCGAACGGGCCGAGGAAGCCGCTATCGACACCCTGCCAATGCACCCGCGCCGCGCGTTGGGGGAACTCCGCGAGGCTCTTCCGGAAAACGCGATTGTCACGCTGGACACCGGCAACACCTGTCTTCAGGCGGCGGACCGCCTTGCGCATTATGCGCCGACGTCGCTGATCACGCCGCTCGATTTCGGCCTTGTCGGATTTGGCCTTGCCGCGGCGATCGGGGCCAAGGCCGCCGCGCCGGAACGGCCGGTGGTGGCGATCATGGGTGACGGGGCCGTGGGCTACACGATGATCGAAATCCAGACCGCGATTTCGCATGGCTTGCCGATCACCATCGTTGTGCTCGACAACGAAGCCTGGGGGGCAGAAAAGGCCTATCAGCAGGAGTTTTACGGCGGGCGTCTGCTTGGGGCGGAAATCCAATCGCCCCGCTATGACAGGTTCGCCGAACTGTGCGGCGGCAAGGGCATCTGGGTCGAGGGGCCGGGCGGAATGGGGCCTGCGCTTGAGGACGCGATGGCCTCTGGAGAGACCACGGTCATTCAGGCCAAGATCGATCCAGGCGCATTGATGACCCTTCGCAAGGATCTCTTCAAAGCCCCAACCGAGGACTAAATCACGACCTGTGACTGGCGGGCGCGTGCCAGCCAGTCATGCACATGGCGTTTGCCAAGATCACAGGCCGTTTGCAGGTTGTGCCCAAGGGCGAGGTGGCAGGCGATGGCGGTGGCCAGAGTACAGCCGGTGCCGCGCTTCTGCACCTCCAGACGCGGTGCGGACATTGCCTGGTGGGTGTCCCCGTCGAAAAGGTGGTCTGTTGCCTCGTTTCCGCTTGCGTGTCCGCCTTTGACCAGAACGGCCCGAGCGCCAAGGGCTTGCAGGGCGCGCGCCTGAAGGGTGATTTGGGCAAGGTCCGCGGCCTCGTGCAGGCCGGTCAGGGCCGCGCTTTCGGGCAGGTTGGGCGTGATCAGGGTAGTCACGGACAAAAGCGCCTTGGGGAGACCTCCCTCCAGCAGGGTTCCTCCGGATGTGGATTTCAGAACCGGATCAAGAACGATGGGCAGGTTGCGGTCTGCCAGTGTTGCGGCGACGATTTCGGCAATCGCGGATGAGCCCAGCATGCCGATCTTGATGGCCTCTGGCTGCGCGGTTTCGAGGGAAGCGGTGATTTGTGACTGCACGAGATCGGGCGGCATCAGCTTCGCGGCAACAAGGCCCTTGTGGGTTTGCGCCGTGACGGCGGTGACGACCGGGGTGACCGTGACGCCAAGGGCCGCTGCAACAGACACATCGCGCGTGAGCCCCGCGCCGCCGCTGCTGTCGGTGCCTGCAATAACGAGGAGGCGGGTCATAGGTCGGCCTTTGCCGCCAGAAGGGCGAGGGTGTGATGGCCCTTGGTTTGCAGGTCCAGCGCCGCGCGCCATGCGCGCAATCCCGTGGCACAGCACAGGACAATGCGGCGGTCGGTTGGGGGCAGATCGTCCGCGATCCTGTCCGGTGCCAGCCGCAGGGCATTGGGCGTGGGCACGTGCGGGGCCTCGTCCTCGCTGCGAAGGTCGATCACGATGTCCTGTTCGGTGATCTGTGTTCTGGACAGGAAAGGCAGGTGGCTATCGGGTTCCGGCGTGCCGAGAAAGCTGAAATCGGAAATGCGCAGGGTGGCGAGGTCGAGGGATACCAGTTTGCCAAGCGGGGAGGGGGTGGTTTCGAGAAGGAATTGCAGGGTGATCTGGGCCTGCAGTGCGCCGATCACGCCGACCACGGGGCCGAGGACGCCGGCGGTGGCACAGGTGGCGCCGGACGAAGGCAGATCGGGGAAGACCGCCCGCAGCGACGGCGCACCACCGCAGAAGGCACCGACATAGCCGCCTTGTCCCAATGCGCTTGCCGACACGAGCGGTGTCTGTGCCGCCAGACAGGCGTCGGACAGGATGTAGGAGACGGCATAGCTGTCGGCGGCGTCGATCACGAGATCGGCTGTTTCTGCCAGATCCGGGGCGGTGATCGGTGTCAGCGGGACGGCGTGGGCCTCGACGTGAATGGTCGGGTTGGTGGCCAGAAGGGCATCGCGGGCGGCTTCGGCCTTGGGGCGTCCGATGTCGGACATGCGGTAGAGCGGCTGGCGGTGCAGGTTGTGTTCTTCCACGTGATCGGGGTCAATCACCGTGATCTGGCCGACACCAGCGCCCGCAAGGTACTGCAACACAGGACAGCCCAGACCACCGGCCCCCACCACGACCACATGCGCCGCGCCAAGCCGCGCCTGGCCGTTTTCGCCCACCTCGGGCAGGATCATCTGGCGGGCATAGCGGTTCATGCGCTGCACGCCCTGATCCATTCCCGCGTGCGGGCTTCGGGATCGTCAGCCTGCTGGATATCGGTCACCACGGCCGCGCTGTCGGCCCCGGCCTCGAACACACCCGGCACCCGGTCAGGTGTTAGGCCGCCAATCGCAACAAGCGGCGTGGTGCCTGCCATCCTCTTCCAGCGCGCGACGTTCTCAAGGCCCTGCGGCCCCCATTTCATCTTTTTGAGCAGGGTGGGATAGACCGGCCCCAAGGCCACGTAGGTCGGATCGTGCGACAGGGCGCGATCCAGTTCGCTTTCGTCATGTGTGGAAAGGCCGAACCGGACACCGGCGCGGCGCAGGGCGGCAAAATCGGCGGTGTCCATGTCTTCCTGCCCGAGATGGACGAACCCGCAGTTGAGATCGAGAGCGGCCTGCCAGTAGTCGTTGACCACCAGTTGCGCGCCATGCACTGCACAGAAATCGCGGGCGCGGGCGATCTGTCGGCGTACTTCGGTCTCTGGCAGGTCCTTGATCCGCAGTTGCACCAGTTTCACGCCATGGGGCACCAGCAGTTCCAATGCGCTGACGTGGCTGACGATGAGGTAGAAACGCTCCATTATCCAAGCTCCGCAAGGCCAAGTATCGGGGTCGAAGGCACGGCCATGTCGCGCCGTTCCATCGGGTCTGCCGTGTGGCCAAGGCGGCCCGCCTCGATCGCCAGCGCCATTCCGCGAGCCATGGCTGCCGGATCACCGGCCCGTGCAACGGCGGTGTTGAGAAGAACCGCGTCCATGCCCAGTTCCATCGCCTGCGCTGCGTCAGAGGGGCGGCCGATGCCGGCATCCACGATCAACGGGGTATCGGGGAAATGCGCCCGCATCGCGCGCAGGGCATCCGGCGTGCGCAGCCCTTGGCCCGAGCCAATCGGCGCCCCCCAGGGCATCAGCACCTCGCAGCCAGCATCCAGAAGGCGTTCACCAACCACCAGGTCATCTGTGGTGTAGGGAAAGACCGCGAAGCCCTCGTTTGTAAGTTCCCGCGCTGCATCGACCAGTGCGAAGACATCAGGCTGGAGGGTGTCGGAATGGCCGATCACCTCGAGTTTGATCCAGTTGGTGCCAAAGATCTCGCGGGCCATATGGGCGGTGGTGATGGCTTCTTGTGCGCTGTGGCATCCGGCGGTGTTGGGCAGCACGCGGGCGCCCGTGTCGCGCAGCATGTCCCAAAACCCCGCCCCAGACCCTTGGGCGGTTTCCCGACGCAGCGAGACCGTGACGATCTGGGTGCCGCAGGCGTGGATCGCCTCGGCAAGGATTGCGGGGGATGGGTATTGCGCGGTGCCCAGCAAGAGGCGCGAGGCGATGTCTGTGCCGTAAAACTGCATCGTCATCCCCCCTGCATCGGTGCCAGCACTTCCAGCCGGTCGCCTTCGGCAAGCGGGGTCGTGGGGCGGGCGTCGCGGGCGACAAACTGGCCGTTGATGGCGGTGGCGATGGCGGGGCTATGAAAGCCCAGCTCGGTCAGGGCCTCGGCGAGGGTTACAGAGGTGATGTCACGCGGTTCTGCGTTGACGAGAATGTTCATCGGAATGTTCCTGAAAGAAGTGCTGTGCCAGTTGGGTCGCCAGGGCCGGTGCGATGAGAAAGCCGTGGCGGTAGAGGCCGTTCACATGGGTGGTCTCGCCGAGTTGGGTCAGACGGGGAATGTTGTCGTCAAAGGCGGGGCGCAGGCCGACACCGGTTTCGATCACGCTGGCCTCTGCCAGGGCGGGATGGAGCACAAAGGCCGCGCCCAGAAGTTCAAGGAGCGAGCGGACCGTGATAGGGGTCCAGGCGCCGCTTTCAATCATGGTCGCGCCGATCATGTAGATGCCTTCGCCACGCGGCACGAGGTAGAGCGGGATACGTGGGTGCAGCAACCGCAGGGTTCGCGTGATCTCGACCTCTGGCGCCTCGATCACCGCCATTTCCCCCCGGATGGGGCGCAGGCCGGGCAGGGCAGACGCCATGCCGCGACAATCGACATCAACGGTCGGGGGCGCGGGGGTGTCGTAGAGGATCGAAACCCCCATGCCCTGAACTGCGCGGGTGAGGTCCAAAAGCGCCTTGCGCGGATCAAGATGCGCCTCGTCTGCAAAGAACAGACCCGAGGTGAACCGCCCTTGCAGCGCAGGTTCAAGCGTGGCGATTTCCGCGCTGTCCACGGTGCGATGCGCCTCTGTGCGACGGGCGAAACGGGTCAGTTCGGCACGGTCGCGGGGCGGTGCAACCACGAGGGTACCGCGCTTGGTGACAGGGGTGATCTGCTCCCACCATGCGATCGCGCCCTGACCAAGGCGGACGACCTCCGGCTCGGCGGTTTCGCCCTCGCACCACGGTGCCAGCATGCCGCCGGCGAACCATGAGCTTGGGTTGTCAGAGGGGGCTGCGCCCGCCTCGTAGATCGTGACCGCCGCGCCGCGTCTGGCCAGTTCATAGGCACAGGCGAGGCCGGCAACGCCGGCCCCCGCGATGGTGATCATGCCTCGTCCTCCGCAAGCGGCACATAAAGCTCTCCGCCCTCACGGAACTTGGCGGCCATGGCCTCCATGCCTTCCTTCTGGGCTTCGGCGCGAATGTCGTGGCTGATCCGCATCGAACAGAACTTCGGCCCGCACATCGAACAGAAATGAGCGACCTTATGGGCCTGTTTGGGCAGGGTCTGATCGTGGAATTCGCGCGCGGTGTCGGGATCGAGGGAGAGGTTGAACTGGTCCTCCCAGCGGAATTCGAAACGGGCGCGCGACAGCGCATCATCGCGGCGCTGGGCACCCGGCAGACCCTTGGCCAGATCGGCGGCATGGGCGGCGATCTTGTAGGTGATCACGCCGGTTTTCACGTCGTCACGATCCGGCAGGCCAAGGTGTTCCTTGGGCGTCACGTAACACAGCATGGCACAGCCGAACCAACCGATCATCGCCGCGCCGATGCCGCTGGTGATGTGGTCATAGCCCGGCGCGATGTCGGTGGTCAGCGGCCCAAGCGTGTAGAACGGGGCTTCGTGGCAGCACTCGAGCTGCTTGTCCATGTTCTCCTTGATCTTGTGCATGGCCACGTGGCCCGGCCCTTCGATCATCACCTGGCAGTCCTTGGCCCAGGCGATTTTGGTCAGTTCGCCAAGGGTTTCCAGTTCGGCGAACTGGGCCGCGTCGTTGGCATCGGCAATTGAACCGGGCCGCAGGCCGTCACCAAGCGAGAAGCTCACGTCGTACTGGCGGCAGATGTCGCAGATTTCCTCGAAATGCTCGTAGAGGAAGCTTTCCTTGTGGTGATGCAGGCACCATTTGGCCATGATCGACCCGCCGCGCGAGACGATGCCGGTGACGCGGGTGGCGGTCATCGGGACCATGTGAAGGCGCACGCCCGCGTGGATGGTGAAATAGTCGACACCTTGTTCGGCCTGTTCGATCAGCGTGTCGCGGAACACTTCCCAGGTCAGGTCTTCGGCGATGCCGTTCACCTTTTCCAGCGCTTGGTAGAGCGGCACGGTGCCGATGGGCACGGGGCTGTTGCGGATGATCCATTCGCGGGTGTTGTGGATGTTGCGCCCCGTCGACAGGTCCATCACGGTATCCGCGCCCCAGCGGATCGCCCAGACCATCTTGTCGACCTCTTCCTCCATGCTTGAGGTGACGGCAGAGGTGCCCATGTTGGCGTTGATCTTCACGAGGAAGTTGCGGCCGATGATCATCGGCTCGGATTCGGGGTGGTTGATGTTGGCGGGAATGATCGCGCGGCCCGCGGCGATTTCGCTGCGCACGAATTCCGGCGTGACATAGTCGGGGATGTTCGCGCCCCAGTCGTTTCCGTCGCGGTGGCAGGGGGCGGTTTCGCGCAACTGGTTCTCGCGGATTGCCACGAACTCCATTTCCGGCGTGATGATGCCGGCGCGGGCATAGGCAAGCTGGGTCACGGCCGCGCCATCCTTGCCACGCAGGGGCGGGCGGATCGAGGGAAATTCAGGGGTCAGGCGGTCGCCTTCGACAAATCCGTTGTCTTCCGGTTTGACGGCGCGGCCGGTGTATTCCTCGATGTCGGCGCGGGCGTCGATCCATGCGCGGCGCAGTGGTTCGAGACCCTGCCGGATGTCTGTGAGGATGTCGGGGTCGGTGTAAGGCCCCGAGCTGTCATAAACGGGCAGGGGCGGTTCGCCCGCGGTGGGATGCACGGAAATCTCGCGCATTGGCACGCGAATGTCGGCGTGGATGTCGCCGGACACGTAAATCTTGCGCGAGGCGGGCAGTTCACCCGTGGTGATCTTGGGGTTGGGGACGTTCATTTTGGCGCTCCTCAAGTGGTCTACTCAAAAAGACACCAATTGAGGAAAGGCTGGGAAACAGAGGGTGTACGGCCCCCTTGTTCGGTCAACGCCGCCCTTGGGTGTACAGGTCCCGCGGGTGAGCGCACCTAGCTTCCTACGCCAGCATCAACTGGGTCAGGTTCAAAGGGTCGCGTCACCTTGATCGGATCGCTCCGACCAACTTCAGCCTCTCAGTCCCATGGGCGGGACTCCCCTGCGTGCCTCAAGTCATAGGAGATGATTTTGGCTTCGGCAAGGGGGTGGTTTGCGGGGGCTTGCGAGGGGTTTGAATGGGGGGCTAATGAGCCGTGCCGTGTTGGATGAACGGTTGCGAAGTGAGTTTGGGAGTTCTTGAAATGAAAATAATTTCAGTATGTTAATCCGGTTTTGAAGGCGTTTTCCTTTTGGGTGACGTCGGTGAGTTCTGAGCATTCTAACCGTCGGAAATTCGTGTGTCCGATGCGTGCTCGCGCCTAGGCCAGTTTCGCTGAACACCTAGCGCCAGTCGAGAAAATCACTGCGCTCACCCCCGTCGAGAATCACAATTTCAGGTGCGTGTCAGAAAAGTGTGGACAGGAATGTCCAGAATCGCGGATACAATTGGACAGAGTTGTCCAGTTTCGGGCGCGACGCGTTGCGAGACCCATCGGATCAGGGAGAAAGATCATGAAGTCGCATTATCGCGCAGTTGTCATTGGCGGTGGCGTTGTCGGCGCGTCCGTTCTGTATCACTTGGCCAAATTCGGCTGGACCGATGTCTGCCTGATCGAACGGTCGGTCCTTACCGCGGGCTCAAGCTGGCACGCGGCGGGCGGCTTTCACGCGCTGAACGCCGATCCCAACATTGCCTCGCTTCAGGCCTATACCATTGACCTCTTGTCCGAGATCGAAAAGGAAAGCGGCCAGTCCGTCGGGATGCACATGACCGGCGGTATGACGCTGGCAGGGACGCCGGACCGTTGGGAATGGTTGCAATCGGCCTATCGCACCTTCCAGTCGATCGGCATCGACGATTGCCGCCTGATCACGCCGCAGGAAGCCAAGGAGCTCTGCCCGATCATGTCGACCGACGGCATCATCGGCGGCATGTGGGCCGACCGTGAAGGCTATGTCGACACCACCGGCACGGTTCACGCCTATGCCGGCGCGGCCAAGAAACGCGGCGCGGAAGTGATCGAGCACAACCGCGTTCTGGAACTGCATCAGGTCGAGGGTGGCTGGAAAGTGGTGACCGAGAAGGGCACCATCCACGCCGAGAACGTGGTGAACGCGGCAGGCCTTTGGGCCAAGCAGGTTGGGCGCATGGCAGGCATCGAACTGCCGGTATCGCCGCTTAACCACCACTACCTGATTTCCGATACCATCCCCGAGTTGGAACAGCTTGATTTCGAAGTGCCGATGACCGTCGACCTCGAAGGGTTCACCTATATGCGGCAGGATCAGAAAGGCATCCTGCTTGGCATCTACGAGATCGACCACGAACACTGGATGGTGGATGGCGCGCCGTGGGAATACGGGTTCGAGCTGCAACAGGAAGACCCGGATCGCATCGAGAAAGAGCTGATCCTTGGGTTTGAACGCTATCCGGCCTTGCAGGAGGTCGGGGTGAAGACCTGGGTCAACGGTGCCTTTACCTTTGCGCCGGATGGCAACCCGCTGGTCGGCCCCGTGCGCGGCAAACCGGGGTATTGGTGCGCCTGTGGCGTGATGGCGGGCTTCCTTCAGGGCGGCGGGGTCGGCAAATCGCTGGCCGAATGGATGATCCACGGCGAACCCGAGGCGGATGTCTTTGGCATGGATGTTGCCCGTTTCGGCGACTATGCCCAGAACAAGCGTTTCATCAAGGAAACCACCGGCCAGTTCTACACCCGCCGTTTCGTGATGACCTATCCGAACGAGCAGTTGCCCGCGGGCCGCCCGTTGAAGAAGGCCCCCGCCTATGACGGCATGACCGCCGCTGGCTGCCGCTGGGGTGTTGGCTATGGGCTGGAACAGCCGCTTTACTTCGCACCCACCGAGGATTTTGTCGAAACCCCGACCCTCAAACGCTCCAACGCTTTCGATATCGTCGCTGGCGAGTGCAAGGCTGTGCGCGAGGCGGTGGGCCTGCTCGACATTTCCGGCTTCTCGCGCTTCGAAGTTTCGGGCGAGGGCGCCGAAGCCTGGCTTGATAACATCATGGCCTCCGCACTCCCGGCGCCAGGTCGTGCCAAACTTGCCCCGATGCTGGGCCACGATGGCCGCATGAAGGGCGATCTGACCGTCTTCAACTGGGGCGATGGCACATGGTGGATCATGGGCAGCTACTACCTGCGGGAATGGCACATGCGCTGGTTCCATGACCATATGGGAGAGGGCGTTGATGTACGTGACCTGTCCGATGCGACCGTGGGCTTTAGCCTGTCCGGCCCCAACAGCCTCAAGGTGCTGGAGACGCTCACCGAAAGCCCCATCGGCGACCTCAAGTTCATGGGTTGCGGCACCTTCGATATCGGCATGTTGCGCTGCAAGGTGGGCCGTCTCTCGGTTGCGGGGGAACTTGGCTATGAAATCCATTGCTCGGCGGCAGAACACATCACCCTGCGCGAAACCCTTCTGGAAGCAGGGGCTGCGTTCGGGATGAAAGAAGTTGGCTTCAATGCCCTTCTGAGCCTGCGTCTTGAGAAGAGCTTTGGCATCTGGAGCGCGGAATTCACCCAAGGCTATACCGCTGGCCAGACCGGCATGGATCGCTGGATCGACTGGAACAAAGGCGAGTTCATTGGTCATGCAGCAGCTCTGAAGGAGCGCGAGTCCAACGGCCCGAACCAGCGTGTGGTTACCTTGGAGGTGGATGCCGTGGATGCGGACGCCAGCGGGTACGAACCTGTCTGGAAAGACGGCAAACGCGTGGGGTTTGTCACCTCGGGCGGCTATGGTCACACGGTTGGCAAATCGCTGGCCATGGCCATGATCGACAGCGACGTGGCGGGCGAAGGATCGGAACTGAGCGTGCATATCGTGGGGGCGGAACGGCCCGCGCGGGTGATTGCGCCGTCCCCCTATGATCCGCAAGGCAAGGCGATGCGAGGATAAGTCATGAGCATGGAAAACTCTGGCCCAACACGCGGGCGTCGACGGCGGGGGCGTGGGGGCGCGGATGCGGCACCCGAGGTCAAGCGCGAGGTGAACTATCGGCAGTTGCGCAATCCCTTTCCCCCGATGAACGTGTTCTCGGAGGACGAGATCGGCAACATGCACGAAACCGCGCTTCGGATGCTGGAAGAGCTTGGCATGAAGGTGCTGCACGCAGAGGCGCGCAAGATCTATGCCGCTGGCGGCGCGCGGGTCGATGAAGACAGTGAAATGGTCTTCATCGGGCGCGACATGATCGAGGCGGCGCTGGCCTCTGCGCCGCGTTCGATCCAATGCCGTGCCGGCGCGAGAGAGCGTGACATCACCCTTGAGCTGGGCAGTCTGGTGTTCCAGGCGGGCGCAGGGGCCCCCAATGCCACCGATCTTGAGCGGGGCAGGCGGCCGGGCAGTGAGCGGGACTATATCGAGTACCTGCAGCTGACCCATCATTTCGACGTGTTCCAGATGATTTCGCCACAGGTCGAACCCCAGGACGTTCCCGTCCATCTGCGCCACTATTTCACCACCCAGGCGCAGATGACCTATACGGACAAGTTCCCCTTTATCTTTTCGCGTGGCACGCCGCAGGTGATGGACAGTTTCGAGATGATCCGCGATTTCCGCGGGCTGAGCGACGACGCCTTCATGGCCAACCCGCACTGTTACACGATCATCAACACCAACAGCCCCCGCACGCTTGATATTCCGATGGCGCAGGGGCTGATCGATTTCGCCCGCAATGGGCAGGTGTCGATCATCACGCCGTTCACCCTGATGGGGGCGATGGCGCCTATCACCGTGGCGGGGTCGATCACCCTGTCACATGCTGAGGCGCTGGCGGCACTGACGCTGACCCAGTTGGCAAGGCCCGGTGCGCCTGTCTGCTACGGTACTTTCACGTCGAACGTGGATATGAAGTCTGGTGCGCCTGCATTCGGCACGCCCGCGCATTTCCAGGCGTCGCTGGCGGCAGGACAGCTGGCACGGTTCCTCGGATTGCCCTGGCGCTCTGCGGCAGGGTCGGCGGCAAATATCAACGACGTTCAGGCCGCGAATGAGAACCAGATGGGCCTTTGGGGCTGCCTGATGGCCGGTGCCACGGTGGTGATCCATTCCGCAGGGTGGCTCGAGGGCGGGTTGAGCGTGTCTTATGAGAAGCTGGTGACGGATGCCGAGGTTCTCAACATGATTGCCGAACTCTGTGCCGGGGCGCAGGCGGGCGAGGACGAGATCGGGTACGAGACCGCGATGAAGGCGGTTGAGCCACAGGGCCATTTCTTTGCCGCACCGCAGACGATGGCGCGCTACAACACCGAGTTCTACGAACCGGTGGTGCATGACTATGCCAACTTTGGCACCTGGACAGAGCGCGGTAGTCTTGATGCAAACCAGCGGGCGACGCAGGTCTGGAAGGAAATCGTTGCCGCCGACGCGCGTCCGGAGATTGACCAAAACCGCCTTGAGGCATTGAAATCCTTTGTGGCAAAGCGTACCGCCGAAGGTGGCGCCCCACCTGAGAGTTGATATGACCAAACGAGCAACCCCGCTGCTGCACCGAGACGACCCCAACAAGGATCCGCTTGTCGGCCATGTGAAGGTCACCCGCGAAGACTGGCTGAACGTCGCGCGGGATGTTCTGGTCAGTGACGGGGTGGCCGAAGTGAAAGTGCTTGCGCTGGGCGAGCGTCTCGAGGTGTCGCGCTCGAGTTTCTACTGGTACTTCAAGAGCCGCAAACACCTTCTCGAGGTGCTGTTGGACGACTGGGAAGAGCGCAATACCAAGACTATCGTCGACAACTGCGCCCTGCCTGCCGAGACCATCACCGAGGCGGTCTGCAATTTCTTTCGCTGCTTCATTGATCCTGCTCTGTTCGATCAGGGGCTGGATTTCGCGGTGCGGGAGTGGTCGCGCCGTGACGGGGCCGTGCGCCAGCGGATCGATAATGCCGACAAAACGCGTCTCGCTGCCTTGGCCCAGATGTTCGAGCGGCACGGCTATGATGCGCAGGAAGCGGATGTGCGCGGGCGTATCCTTTATTTCATGCAGCTTGGCTACCACGCCTTGGAAGTGCGCGAGCCAATGGAGGCACGGATCGGGCGTCTGGACGGCTATCTGGAGTGCTTCACCGGGGTGAAACACGATCCGGAGTCGCTGGCGGACTACAAGGCCTATAGCGAAGTTCTGGGCAAGACGACCTAGGGCAAATCAGGGTGATTTGCAGGCGAGTAGAGTTCGCAAATCGGGCTGTGCGCACCATGAGAACTGCGCAGGATTACACGTCAAAGTTACTGACGCCATTTAGCGACACAACCCATTGTGGAAAGTGTGACATCTTTTCGACGGCCTAGATATGGTGATGCGAAGGGATAGCACAAAACTATCTAGTATTTTTTCGAAGGCAGAAGTATAAAGATTTTCAATTAAAGGCGCGTTAAAGCGCTATATATCGAGCGGTGAAATGTCATGAGTGGTATTGGATTTGCCGTCCGCAGTGCGGACGGGGTAGTTGTGCGCGGTCAAGCGATTGATGGAACGGTCGAGGCGCGCCACGCACAGGAATTGTCTTTGAACCTGTCACCCGAAGAGGTGAAGGTGATCTCACGCCGGGGCGGCGATCTGGTGATCCAGACGCAGGACGGCGAAATTGTTGTTCTCGAGGGGTATTTCCAAGGCCCTCTTTCGGATGAGCGCGAACTCTTTCTCAGTAAAAGCGGCCAATTGCACAAGGTCGATCTGGACGACGACGCCGGCCAGCTTGTCGCCAGTTTCGATGCGATCCCGCTGACTGAAAAGTGGAGCCAGTATGACGAGCTGACCTTCCTCAACCTTGAGCGCGTCGAACCGGTGGTTGCACCGATTGGCGGCCCTGTGATTGGCGGGCTGGGCAGCTTGCTGGGCATTGGGGGCGCGGCGGCCGTCGCAAGCACGATCGTGCCGGGTGGCGACAGTGGCCCCGCGACGCCGACGGTGGATGATGTCGATGTAGACCGGATCATCGGCGGCACCGGACCTTCGGATGTCGTGGTGACCGGCACTGGCGAGCCGGGGTCGGACGTGGTGGTGGAAATCGGCGGCGAGACCGTGACGACCACGATTGGCGACGACGGTATCTGGAGTGCAACCTTCCTTGGTGTCGATCTGCCGGACGACGGGGTCTACCAGACCTCGGTGACGGTTACGGGCCCGACTGGGGAAGTGCACGACCTGACCGGACCGACCGTGGACATCGATACGACTGCGCCCGATGTCCTGGTGCAGTCGGGCACGCAATCGACGTCGGACATCGTGAACGCGGTTGAACACAACGACGGCCCAGTGATCACCGGAACGGGCGAGCCGGGGGCCAGCGTCAGCGTTGAAATCAACGGCGCAACTCACAGCACAACGGTGCTTGATGATGGCAGCTGGAGTGTGGTCTTCGACGCCAGCGAAATCACGACGGGTGAGTATGAAACCGTTGTCACCATCACGACAACGGATGCGCGTGGCAACGTGAACGTGGTTTCGGACGTTCTGGTTGTGGACACCGTTGCCCCCGATGTCGACCTTGGTGTCACGGCGGGCGATGACGTGATCAATGCCAATGAAGCCGCCGCCGGCGTGCAACTGAATGGTTTCGGCGAGGCCGGTACGACGCTCAGCGTCACATTTCAGGGCCTGACCCGCGAGGTGACCGTGGGCGCGGACGGCAACTGGTCGCTGGCCTATGACGCCTCTCAGATCGCCCCTGGCACCTATGACAGCGCTGTCGTGATCACCGCAACCGATGCGGCGGGCAACAGCACGACCGAAACCTTCACCGTTCATGTGGACACCGAAGGCGGCGTGACCTTCTCGACTCCGGTTGCCGGGGACAACATCGTGAACCAGAGCGAATTGAACGCGGGTTTCGCAGTGAATGGCTCGGCCGAGCCGAATGCCGAAGTGCAGGTCACCCTGCACGGTGTGACACATACCGTCACTGCAGACGCAAGCGGCAACTGGACCACGACCTATCTTGCCAGCGAAATCCCGCAGGGAGACTACGAGGCGCAGGTCAGTGTCACCTCGACCGACGCGGCGGGCAATGTTTCGACCACCTCGGGCACGATCCACGTGGATACGCAAACCAGCGTCGGGATCGACGCCACGCAGGTGGGCGACAATATCGTCAACGCCAACGAACAGGGCAGCGGCTTTGCCCTCACCGGAACCGCCGAGGCGGGATCGCAGGTTCAGGTCACTCTGGAAGGAGTCACCCATACTGTCACTGCCGGGACAGACGGCACCTGGGTGGCGAACTTCGCCGCCAACGAAATCCGTCAGGGCACTTACGATACTACCGTGACAGTCGTTTCGAACGATGCCGCAGGCAACGTCGCGAGCAGCAGCAGCAGCCTGCATGTCGACACCGAGATGACGGTTGGTCTCGATGCCGGGCAGGCAGGGGGTGACGACATCGCCAATGCCGGTGAGGTGGCCAGCGGCGTAACCCTGACCGGCACTAGTGAACCGGGAGCCGAAGTGGTTGTGACCCTTGCCGGTGTCGCGCGCACCGTAACGGCGGGCGGCGATGGAAGCTGGGCCGCGACCTTCACGGCCGCCGACATTGCCCAGGGCGAGTATGACGCGCCGGTCTCCGTGGTTGCAACGGACGCGGCCGGAAACGTCGCCTCCACGTCGGGCACGCTGCATGTCGACACGAGTACCCAGATCGATATTGATGTCACGGCCTCGGGCTTTGCCGGCGGCACGGTCAATGCCGAGCAGATCCAGAGCGGGCTTGTCCTGACCGGCACCAGCGAGCCGGGCGCGAATATCGTCATCACGGTAGATGGCATCGTGCGCACCACAACGGTGGACAGCAACGGGAACTGGTCGGTGACTTACGAACCGGGTAGCCTGCCGGAGGGCACCTACGAGGCAACGGCGACCCTGCAAGTGACCGACCTTGCCGGGAACACCGCGACCTCGTCGACCACTTTCCTTGTCGATACCGAAATCACCAATCCGGTTGTCCAGTCGGTGACCTTCTCGGATGACGACGTGACATCGGTGTCGCTTCTGACGGGAAGCGAAGAAGACTACTCGATCACCGCCCTGAACGGTGATGGCAGCAGCAGTGCGCTTGCCACGACCGAGGTGCCGCTGGCAGGAGATGAATCGCTCTTTGTCCTGAACCCGGCCGCGTCAGATGGCACGCATCTTGTGGTTTCGGCCGAGGATGGCGCGGGCAACAAGTCGGATACGCTGCTTGTGCTGGACGACAACATGACCAATGCGGGCACGCTGGATCATGCCGGGCTTGGCGCGTTCAACATCGAAGGTATCGAACTCGACTATGCGTCCGACACCTCGCTGACCCTGACCGAGGCACAGATCAAGGATCTGTCTGACACCTCTGACAGCCTGACAATTCACGGCGGATCGGACGATCAGGTCAATGTGTCCGGCGCGGTCAAGACGGGGCAAACGGTTGATATCGAAGGGGAAGCCTATGATGTCTACACCGTTGGAGATGATGGCGTCACGCTGGTCGTCGATCAGGACATCAACGTCGTGATCTGATGTCCCGCAAGGGAGTGGGGCGCCGGTGGCGCCCCTTGGGAAACTGGGCTTTGGGGCGAACCACATGACTTTGCGACGCGGTGCATGTCTTCTGATGGGATTTGCCCTGCTTGGCGGTTGCAACCTGTCCTTGCCGTTGCAGGGGCGGGCACCGCAGGAAGTTAGCCACCGGACCAGCAGCTTTGAACCCTTGGCCGAAGCCCCGCAGTCCGAGATCCTGTCAAACCTGATCCAGCGCCGTTCGGTGATTGCCGAAGACAGCGCGCTTGGCGATGTGGCGCGTGTCGCCCTTTCCTCTGGCGCGCGGCCGTCCGAGGCCAAGCTGCGCACGGCCAAGCTTCGGGCCGAGGCCGAGAACAAGAACTGGCTGCCCACCATCGGCCCGGTGGTGAGTCTCACAAGCCTTGGCGACGTTCTGGCAAGCCTTGTCGTGGATCAGGTGCTGTTTGATCACGGTCGCAAAAAGGCTGAACGGGAATTTGCCTGGGCCGACGTCGAGGTTGCCGCCGTCACCCTGTCGCAGGATATGAATGACCGCGTGTTCACCGCGCTTTCGCTCTATGTCACCGCCTTGCGTGGGCAGGAAAAGGCGCAGGTTGGTGACAGGGCCATGCGCCAGATGCGGGCGTTCAACCGTATCGTTGCGGGCCGTGTGACGGGCGGGGTGTCGAACCTTGGCGACCTGCGTATGGTCGAGGACAAGACCCAGTCGATCCTGTCGATGCGGGACACCGCGAAGGACGAGGCAACCGCGGCCCTTGCCGAACTGGAGGCCATGACCGGAACCCGTTTTGACGGCCAGCCAGTGGCGGCTCTGGCGGGTCTTCACGACGACGGCGGTGCTCCGCTTGAGGTACTCAAGGCCGATGCCGAGGCCAAGCGAAGCGTTGCGCAGGCCACCATTCAGCGAGCCTCTCTCCTGCCGGGATTGAACGCAAGCGGTACGGTCTCCAACAGCGGGTCTTCTGCGACACTTGAAGCCTCGGGCGAGACAGGCATCGGGCTTGGCACCGGCGGCAAGCTGAAGGCGATTGAGGCCAGCAAAGAGACCGCCCGGCGTCAGGTGGCCGAAGCGCAGGAAGACGCGGCACGCAAGCAGAGCCGTCTGGAACAGCGTATCGCCAGTCAACAACGCCAGCAGGCCGAGGCGCAGCGCCTTGCGCAGCAGGGGCAGGAAACCTATCGCCTGTTCCAGGCCCAGTTCCGGGCTGGCCAACGCTCGGTTCTGGAGGTGGTCAACGTCTACGAACAATCGGTGCGCCGTGCGCTGGAAGGCGTGGATGCGAAATACGACGTGATCCTTGCCCAGCTGGAACTGGCGCGCGACATGGGGCTTTTGGCGGATGGAGATGCCATTTGATCCCGCCGACCTCTTCAACTGTTCTCTCGATCAATTCTCTGAAGGCCAAGCAATCGGATCGGCCGGTGCAGGCCCCTGTTGACGCGCCTAAGCCCTCCGGCATTGCCAACCCGGTGGACGGGTTTCAGGAACTTGTCGAAACCACCGCCAAGCGAATCCAACATCGGGCGACGCTGATCTCGACGCTGGCGGCGCTGAACGGTGCGGAAATCCCGGTTTCGGACGTTGCCGAATACATGTGGAGCACGTCGCCCGGTGATGTCTCGGAAAAGGCGCTGGCCAAGGCGCTTCAGAATGCCGGGGTCGAGCCGCGTATCGCCACCCGTGTTCCGGTGCAGCCGACCTCATGGCCCGCGATTGCGTGGATGACCAATGGCCAGTCTGTCCTCGTGCTGTCGCAGGAAGATGAAACGCTCACCCTGTTCGATGCCACCTGTCCCGACAATCGCACCGAGGTGCCGCTGGCCGAGTTTGCACCCTATTTCGCGGGCACCACGCTCGCGGCAAAGGTCAGCCTCAAGCAGCTTGCCGAACGGCACGTACCGCAACTGGCGGGGGGGCATTGGTTCTGGGGGCAGTTCCGCGACTACCGCGGCCACATGGCCGAGATCATGCTGGGCTCGCTGGTGGCAAATCTATTGGCCGTGGGCGTCGCGCTGTTCTCGTTGCAGGTCTATGATCGCGTGATCCCGCACCAGTCCGAGGCGACGCTTTGGGTGCTGGCGATTGGCGCGCTTATGGCCATCGGTCTGGAAGGGGTTCTCAAGCTGGCGCGGGCCAAGATGAGCGATACCGCCGGACGCCGGATGGAGCTTTCCATCCAACATCGCCTGATGCAGCGCTTGCTGGGGATGCGGTCGGACAAACGCCCGCTGCCGCCCTCTGGCCTCTTTGCGGCCATGCGGGATTTCGGGGCGGTGCGCGATTTCTTTACCTCCTCCACGATTTCGGTTCTCGCCGATATTCCCTTCATCGCGATCTTCCTGCTTCTGGTCGCCACCATTGCGGGCAACGTGGTCTGGGTGCTGGTCTTGGGCGGGCTGTTGATGATCCTGCCCGCCTATGCGCTGCAAAAGCGGATGATCGCCCTGACGCGCAGCACGCAAGGGGCCTCGGCCAAGGCCGGGCGTCTCTTGCAGGAGGTGATCAGCGAGATCGACACCGTCAAAACCCAACGCGGGGAAGAACGGGTCATGCGCCTTTGGGACGAGCTGAACCTGCTGTCCTCGCAAAGCTCGGCCGAGCAGCGCAAGCTCAGCAGTATGCTGACCTTCTGGTCGCAGGGGGTGCAGCAGGCGACCTATGTGGCAACCGTGGTGATCGGGGCTTACCTCGTGTTCCGGGGGGATTTTACCGTCGGCACGATCATCGCCACCGGCATTCTGACCTCGCGGACACTTGCCCCGCTGACCCAGTTCGCGGGCATTCTGGCGCGTTGGAGCAATGTGAAAGGCGCGTTGGAAAGCCTCGACACGATCGCAACCGCGCCGCAGGAAAAGGAGGCCGGTCGCTCGTACTTGCGCCGCCAGTCCCTGCAGGGGCAGTTCGAACTGCGCGAGATGACCTTTGCCTATGACCCCGAAGCCGCGCCCACGCTGGATGTGCCGGGGGTGATCATCAAGCCGGGGCAACGGATCACCATCCTTGGCGCGAACGGATCGGGCAAATCGACCCTACTGAAGCTGCTGGCCGGTCTCTACAGCCCCGACAAGGGGCGCATCCTGTTGGATGGCACCGACATGTCGCAGATCGATTCCCGCGATCTAAGACGCGCTATTGGCTATCTTGGGCAGGACGTTCGCCTGTTTGCGGGAACCCTGCGGGATAACCTGAACCTGACCCAGCTTGAGCGCGATGACGACCGCCTGATGGAGGCGCTGGATTTCGCGGGGTTGGGGCCGTTCTTGCGCAATCACCCAAAGGGCCTTGATCTTGAAGTGCGCGATGGGGGTGAAGGTCTTTCCATTGGTCAGCGTCAGTCGATCGGCTGGGCGCGGCTTTGGCTGCAAGACCCCTCGATCGTGCTGCTGGACGAACCCACCGCCGCGCTGGACCAGACGCTTGAGCGCACGTTGGTGAGCCGCCTTGGCACCTGGCTCAACGGGCGGACCACCCTTATCGCGACGCACCGCACGCCGATCCTTGCGCTCAGCAACCGCACCCTCATTCTTCAATCGGGGCGTCTTGTGGTGGATGGTCCGCGCGAACAGGTTCTGGCCCACCTTGCCGCCGGGGAGCGCGGATGAGCGAGATGACCCACCCTTCTTCTGACCTGTTCGACGATCAGATGCGCACGTCTCGCCTGACCATTCGGATTGTCGCGGCGGCCGTGGTGCTGTTCCTGTTGTGGTCGGCCTTTGCCTGGATCGACGAGATCGTGCGCTCGGACGGGCAGGTTGTGTCCTCATCGCGGTCCCAGAGCGTGCAGAACCTTGAAGGCGGCATCCTTGCGGAACTCTCTGTACAGCAGGGCGATGTTGTCGAGGCAGGGCAGGTTCTGGCCACGCTTCAGGACACCCGCTTTCGCACCACCTTTGACGACCTTCAGGATCAGCTTGACGGCCTTGAAATCCGTCGCCTGCGCCTTGAGGCCGAGAGGGCGGGGCGGTTTACGTTCGAGGTTCCGGACGACCTTGCGAAACGCTCGCCGAATATTTTGTCGTCGGAACGTGCCCTTCTCGAGGCCCGCCAGACCGATCTCGACAGCCGCCGCGAAGGGGCCTTTGTTCAGCTGGAACAGGCCAAGGAAGAGCTGTCCAACATGGAGCGCCTCTATCGCAAGGAATTCGTTGCCCTTCTCGAGGTCAACAAGGCGCGCGACAAGATGTCGGAGACCGAGGTGCGCTACATGGATATCCTGACGCAGGCCGAGCTCAGGCTGGCCGAGGAGTATTCGGAGACCACGAAAGAGATCACCTCGCTGCGCCAGGAGATGCGCATCGCGCAGGATCAGCTTGACCGCACCGTGATCACGGCCCCGATGCGTGGCATCGTGAACAGCCTTGCGGTGACAACGATTGGCGGCGTGATCCGTCCGGGCGAGGAAATCGTCGAGATCATTCCGATGGGCGAGGACCTGTTCATCGAAGCGCGAGTGCGTCCGGAAAACATCGCCAGCGTGCAGCCGGGACAGGATGCAACGATCAAGCTGACGGCCTATGACTACACGATCTATGGAACGCTCAAGGGCAAGGTCGATTTCATCTCGGCGGATACTTTCGAGGACGAGCGTGATCCGCGTGCGCCGCCCTTCTACAAAGTGAGCGTGACCATCGACACCAAGGACATGACCGAGCGCCAGAAGGCCATAGAAATCCGTCCGGGGATGCGGGCACAGGTCGAATTGCACACAGGCTCAAAAACCGTTCTGCAATACCTGCTCAAGCCGCTTTACAAGTCGCGTGAAGCCCTTCGTGAACCCTGAGGCGGCTTATCCGCCCGGCATCAGGTCTTTTAGGATGCTCGCGCTGAGCGTGGTGCTGATCGAGACCGGTTTGCCACCCATGTCGGCGCGGGACGAGACCACCGAGACCACCGTGGGGCGGTTGTCCTTGTTGAGGGCCAGAACCGGCGCGCCGGAGGCCCCGAAATCAACCTCGCAGGACATCACCAGCGTCTCGCCGCGACGGGCCAGAACCTGGCAGGGGAACTCCATCGCCGGCTCACCCGCGTTGGAAATCGCGTAGGACAGCACGCCAAGACGGTCGCCGCGTTTCAGGCCGGTCTGGTAGCGCAGCGGCAGTACCGCATCCGAGGCAATCGGGCGCTCGAGGCGCAGAAGCGCAAGATCGTAGCCCACCTTGCGGTTGGCGGCCGTGGTGCCATGACGATAGCGGGGGTGTTGCTTGGTATGCGACACCTGCCGCACGGCCTTGGCCTTGCCGCCCCGCAGGCCGGCCTGGTACTGGATCTTGTTCGGTGTGATTTTCTTGCCCGTATAGGGATCGTAAAGGCAGTGCGCGGCCGTCAGGACAAGGTCCGACGAGACAAGCGCCCCGGTACACATGGCCACCCCAGACACAAGCAGGCGCCCGACGGCTGCTTCTTTTACATTGGTGCTATAGGCACCAGTGGCCGTTTCGGCAGACATCTGGCCCGGAAGCAGCAACATTGCCGCGGTTAGTAAAGCAGACACTCGCATACAGGGTTCCTCTTACAGTCTCGAGAAGAAGACCTGCCATGTGGGGCGAATTTGGGGCGAAAGCTGTTCGTTTTGAGGCTCACGCCCCAAAGTCGGGAAACGCTTCGTTGCCGGTTTGGAACCAATGCGGCAAGATTGGCCTAGCCAGTGGCCTTGAACAGCTCGCGACCAATCAGGATACGCCGGATTTCAGAGGTGCCGCCACCGATCTCGAACAGCTTGGCATCCCGCAGCAGCCGTCCTGTCGGATAGTCGTTGATATAGCCGTTCCCGCCGAGCAGCTGTATCGCGTCGAGCGCAACGCGCGTGGCGGCTTCCGAGGCAAAGAGGGCGCAGGCCGCCGCATCCTGACGGGTGATTTCTCCGCGATCCGCAGCCATCGCCAGCATGTACGCATAAGAGCGTGACGCGTTCATGCTGGCATACATGTCGGCAATCTTGGCCTGCACCAGTTGGAATTCGCCGATGGGCTGCCCGAACTGTTCGCGCTGGTGCACATAGTCCAGCGCGATATCCAGCGCGGCGCGCATGATGCCGATCGGGCCTGCGGTCAGGATGGTGCGTTCATAATCCAGACCGCTCATCAGGACTTTGACACCTTCGTTCTCGGCGCCGAGAATGTTTTCTTCGGGCACTTCGCAGTCTTCAAAGATCAGCTCCCCGGTGTCAGACCCCCGCATACCCAGCTTGTCGAGCTTGGGCGCGACCGAAAAGCCCTTGAAGCCCTTCTCGACGATAAAGGCGGTGATGCCGTGCGGGCCTGCCTCGGGGCGGGTTTTGGCATAGACAACCAGGGTGTCGGCCACCGGGCCATTGGTGATCCACATTTTCGTGCCGTTCAGAATGAACCGATCCCCGCGCCGTTCGGCGTGTAGTTTCATGGCAACCACGTCTGATCCTGCGCCACTTTCGGACATGGCGAGGGCGCCGATATGTTCGCCCGAGCATAGTTTTGGCAGGAAACGCGCCTTCACGTCCTGCGATCCGTTCAGCGTGATCTGGTTCACACAGAGGTTCGAATGCGCCCCGTAGGACAGGCCGACCGAGGCCGACCCGCGAGAGATTTCCTCGGACACGAGGACCTGCGCCATGTAGCCCTGACCCGATCCACCGAATTCCTCGGGTGCGGTGATCCCAAGAAGGCCCATTTGCCCCAGCTCTGGCCAAAGATCGGCGGGAAAGTCGTTGCTGCGGTCGATCTCCTCGGCGCGGGGGACGATCTTGTCATTGACCCAGCGGCCAACGGTGTCACGGATTTCCTCAAGTTCCGGTGTCAAGCCGAACGACATGTCGGCGGGGGAATTGCGCAGCATGGGGGCTCCTCAATGGGTCGGTATTGTTTCCTCAGGGGGCTGTAAAACGTGTGCCCTTGGCGGGTGGTGTTTCAGGTGGTCCGGCAAAACACTGGGCGATCTGCATCCACCCGTTTGCGATTTCGCCGGTGACTGTCAGGCTGGTGTCCGCGATGTTGCGGGTCTGGGTAACGACCTGCGCGAATTCGATGGCATCGCCGGTGATCGCATTGTCCTGCCCGTCGTCGCCAAACTGCCAGATCGCTCCGGAGGGGGCGGTCAACGAGATTGCCGGCACCTGATCGGGCACGTCTTGCCCGTGCACCTTGTGCGACCATCCGAAGGTATTGACGCCCAAAACAACGATATTGCGGACGCGGTCGCTTTTCGGCTGCTGCGCGCCAAGCAGGTCGAAAACCTCCTGGCCATGCGCCCATGTCTCCATCTGTCGTGCCGTCATCATGGAGCGCGCGGACATTTCCGGACCCGCCCATTGCAAACGAGCCTTCGGGTCAAGTGCCTGCCACCTTGGAGCCATGTCGCGGTACAGCGTTCGCCACGCGTCGAAAAGATCCGGGCCACGTTCCGCAATCTCGGCATTTTCGATGGCACGCATGCCGCGCGTCGGAATCTCGCGCATGAGAGACGTCACGTAGGCCCTGAACTCCTTTGGCGACCTCAGGGAAAGGTCGGCGGCCTTGTTCCAGAAATGCAGGTGCGTGATGACGTCATTGATCGTCCAGCCCTTGAACTGGGTGGTCTGATCCCATTGACCCGCGGGCAGGGCCTCCAGAAGCTTGGCGAGCGCCTCGCTTTCGTCATGGAAGTCTGTTGCCTGCTGGAGCGTGATTGCCTCTGTGCTCATGTCTCGGCCTCGATTTCTATCATGATCTGCCCGTTGCCAAGTTGTTGTCCCTCGGCAACGTGCACTGCGGACACGCGGCCCGCGATGTCCGCCATGATCTGGTGCTGCATCTTCATGGCCTCGAGAACCGCCAGCGTCTCTCCCTTGGCCACCTGCGCGCCCTCCTGAACCGAGAGGGACTGGACAAGTCCCGGGATCGGGGCGGTGATTTTCCCGTTGGCCGCGCGATCTTCGGGCCTTTGGCCGGGGCGTTGGCGGTCAACCGTGATCTGGCGTCCGTCGCGCCAGAGCGCCAGTCGGTCGCCCTTGAGGACATAGCGGGCGCGAAGGGTTTGGTCCGCGATCCTTACCTCAACGTCGTTAGGGCCAAGCCTTTCCAGAACAACGGTCATCTCGTCCTCATCCGCGTGGACGCCCCATCCGTTGGAGCAGGCGGAGACTTCCAACGGCATCTGGGTCTCCCCCGAAGTCAGCACCATATCCGCGGCAACAAGTGGCGCGCTGGACCAGTGCAACTGGTCGGTCGTGACGTGACCGACCTTTTCAAGCGCCGCCTGTTTGTCCGCTTCCGACATCAGGGCCGCCGCCAAGGCGAAATCCAGTGTCTGAGTTCCGGCGTCCGACACGCCGTCGGGATAGGCAGTTTCCAGCAAGGCGGTGGTGGCTTGTCCGGCGACGAACTCGGGTGTTTTCAGAACGTCGATAAGAAAGGCGGCGTTTGTGGTGGTCCCGAGCAGCGCCGTTTCCTCGACCGCCCTGATCAACCGCTGCCGTGCCACCTCGCGGTTGGGGCCAAAGGCGATGATCTTGGCCAGCATCGGATCGTAGAAGGGCGAGACCTCCTGACCTTCGCGAATGCCCGCATCAACACGCACCCCTTCGCCTGTTGCCGGCTGCCAGAGGTCGATCGGCCCGATCGTAGGCAGGAAATCATTGGCGGGGTCCTCGGCATAAAGGCGCACTTCGATGGCGTGGCCCTGCAACGTCACGTCGTCCTGCGAAAAGGGCAGCGGTGCGCCCTGTGCAACGGCGATTTGCAGGGCAACGAGATCCAGCCCGGTCACCAGTTCCGTCACCGGATGTTCGACCTGAAGACGCGTGTTCATCTCGAGGAAATAGAATTCTCCGGCGTCATCGAGCAGGAACTCAACGGTTCCGGCGCCGTAATAATCAACGGCCTTTGCCGCATTGACCGCCGCAGCGCCCATCCTGTCCCGCAGGTCCGGTGTCATGATCGGGCAGGGGGCTTCTTCGACAACTTTCTGATGGCGGCGCTGCACCGAGCAGTCACGCTCTCCAAGATGCAGGCAGGTGCCGTGCTGATCGGCAAAGACCTGAACCTCGACGTGGCGCGGGGCGATGATGGCTTTCTCGAGGATCAACTCGCCCGAGCCAAAGGCGTTCTGGGCTTCCGACCGTGCAAGGGCCAACGCCTCTGGCAACTGGTCGGGTTCGGTGACAAGGCGCATGCCGCGCCCGCCGCCTCCGGCAGAGGCCTTGACCATGATCGGAAAACCAATGTCCTGCGCGGCGGCGATCAGGGCCGCGTCTGACTGGTCCGCGCCCTCGTAGCCCGGAACACAAGGCACCCCCGCGGCGATCATCAGGCGCTTGGCCTCGGCCTTGTTGCCCATCGCACGGATCGCGGTGGGCGAGGGGCCGACAAAGACCAGCCCGGCATCAGCAACAGCCTCGGCGAAGGCGGCATTTTCGGAAAGAAACCCGTATCCCGGATGGATCGCACCGGCACCGCTTTGTCTTGCCGCGGCAAGGATTTTGTCCGCATCAAGATAGCTGTCGCCAACCGGTCCATCGCCGATCAGAACGGCGTCGTCGGCAAGGGCGACATGGGGGGAAAGGGCATCGGCAGTGGTGTAGACAGCTACCGTCTTCAGGCCAAGATCCCGCGCTGTGCGGATCACGCGCACGGCAATCTCGCCCCGGTTTGCAATCAGGATCCTGTCAAAAGAGGTCTGTGCGTTTGTCATGATCAGAACCTCGCCACGCCATAGGAATTCGGTTTCAGGCTGCGTTGCCGCGCTTCGCGGCAGGTTGCGAGACAGAAGCCCAGAATGCGCCGTGTGTCGCGCGGGTCGATCACGCCATGATCAAGGCACTGCCCCGAGGTATAGAAGGCGTCCGACTGCCCGTCGAAATGGGCCTTGATGGCGTCGAACTGGGCCTTGAGACGGGTCTCGTCCACCTCGATCCCCTTGCGCCTTGCGCCCGCACGCGCCACCACGTCCATTGTCCGCGCCGCCTGTTCGCCGCCCATGACGCCGGTCAGGGCATTGGGCCATGAAAACAGGAAGTCCGGCTCGTAGGCATAGCCCGACATGCCATAGTTGCCTGCCCCGAAACTCGCACCGATGTAGAGCGCGATCTTGGGCACCTCGACGTTGGTCACCGCCTGGATCATCTTGGAGCCGTGCTTGATCATGCCGGCCTGTTCATACTGGGTGCCGACCATGAAACCGGTGGTGTTGTTCAGGAATATCAACGGCGTATCGGACTGGTCGCACAGCTGGATGAACTGCGCCGCCTTGTTGGCACCTGCGGGGTCAATCGGGCCGTTGTTGCCGATCAGGCCAACCGCCATGCCGTGAATGGCGGCCTGCATACAGACCGTTGCCGCGCCGAAATCCGGTTTGAAATCAAGGAAGTCAGAGCCATCGACGATACGGGCCACGACCTCGCGCACGTCATAGGGGATGCGATAGTCGACCGGGACCACACCGGCCAGTTCCTCGGGCGCATAAAGCGGGGCTTCGGCGTCAATGGGCATCGGTTTGCTGTCACGGTTCCAGTGCAACTGGCCGACAATGGCGCGGACCTGTTCAATCCCGTGCGCATCGTCCTCTGCCAGGTATTCGACAAGCCCCGAGGTGGCCGCGTGCATTTCCGAACCACCAAGATCACGGTCGTTTGCTGTCTCGCCCGTCGCCGCATTGACCAGCGCCGCGCCCGCCAGCGCCGCCATGCCGTTTTTCTTGACGCCCACCACATAGTCGGCAAGACCCGGCATATAGGCCCCACCCGCCGTGGAAGGCCCGTGCAACAGGGCGATGTTGGGGATGCCCGCCGCGCTCAGGCGTGCGAGGTTGCGGAACATCGCCCCCCCATGCGCCCAGAGCGAGACCTGATATTCCATCAGGTTGGCGCCTGCGCTTTCCACGAGGTGAATGAACGGCAGTTTCTGCTTGAGCGCCATTTCCTGAACGCTCAGCACAACATCGACTGTCATCCGCCCCATCGCACCGGCCTTGATGCCCGAGTCATCGACAAGGATCATGCAGCGGGTGCCGGAGACAAAGCCGATGCCGGCAATGAGCGACGAGCCGGGAACACTTTTTTCCTCGGTCTCTCCATCAGCCATGTAGCCGGCAAGGCTGTGCAGCTGGACGAAAGGCAGGCCGGGATCCAGCAGGGCAGACAGGCGCTTGCGCGGTGTCATCTGGCCGCGCTCTTTCATGCGCTCACGGCGCTGTTCAGACAGCTGTGGCGCCCGCGCTTCAAGCGCGCGCAACCGGTCAATCAGCCCAAGCATCTCCTGTTTGCGGGTTTCAAAGCCGGGAGAGCCGACAATCACCTTGGTCTCAAAGCGCATCGGGCGCTCCTTTCATGTCATGCGTCAACCGATCGCTCGGGATCGGGACCGACGTGTTCAACAGAACCTGTGCAAAGCTCTTGGCTTGCGGGTCATTGCGCAGGCTGGCAACGCCACCCCCGCCAAGCGCCGCGTGCAGCAAGAGGTTCATCGAATGTGTTCCGGGTAGATAGAAGCGTTCAACCGGCCCTTGAATCAAGTTTCCGAACACGTCGGCAACCCTTTCCGGGGTCAGCGCCTGCCAGATCCACGGCAGGAATTCCGGATCGCGGGCGATGACGCCGATGTTGGCCTTGTCCCCCTTGTCGCCCGACCGCGCCCAGGCCAGACGCTCAAGGGGGACTGCGGTGAGAGGGGCTGTGGTTGTCGCGATTTCGGGTTCCGTCGCAGGTGTAGTGGGTGCCTTAGAAGACAGGGATGTTGGTGCTTCGAAAGATACAGACGCGCCTTCCAGCGTGACGGAGAGTTGCACGTCTTCGGCGGGCACCAGAAAGGAAAACAGTTCGACAACCGGTGATGGGCGGGGCCGTCCGCCGCCGGTGAACATGTGCATCCCCGGCGGTGTTGCCAGCGCCGCGCCCATGGTCTCCTTGAGGAACAGGCCCACGGCGCGGGCATCCTCGTGACGTACCGCGGTCTTGAGGGTGATTTCCTCGTATCCATCCGGTCCGGCCGTGCCGCCAAAGGTCTCGACACAGACGTCCGAGAACTCCGGCACCCCCAATTGCGTCATCTTTGCCCGCGCTCGTGCCAGCCCCATGTTGGCATAACTCTCGGCCTTGCGGCGTGCGTCACGCCCGTTGAAGAAAAACACGTGCCCGGCGCGGTAGCCGTTCATATGGGTGAGGGATACCTTCAACTGGCCTGTCGGGGATTGCCCCTTCGCGCCGGTGATGCGCACGCGGGTCGCGTCCTCTTGTTCCAACTTTACTTCCGAGAAATCACAGGTGACGTCTGGCAGAACATAGGCCCGCGGGTCGCCGATTTCATAAAGCATCTGTTCCGCGACGCTGGCCGGGGTCACGCAACCGCCGGTTCCGGCAGGCTTGGTCAAGGTGATCACGCCGTCATCTTCGATTTCGATCACCGGATAGCCAATCGCGGCCAGATCACCGGCCTCTTGCCAGTCGGTAAAGTTGCCACCCGTCGCTTGTGGTCCGCATTCCAGCAGGTGGCCCGCAAGCGACCCGGCTGCCAGCCTGTCAAAATCGTCCATGCCCCAGCCGAAGTGATGCGCCGCCGCCGCAAGTGTGAGCGCACTGTCCACGCAGCGTCCGGTGATCACGATATCAGCCCCCGCATCCAGCGCGGCGATGATCGGGCCTGCACCGAAATAGGCATTCATCGAGGTGATCTTGTCGGCATCGGGAAAGGCGCGGTTGGAAAACATCTCGCGCTTGTCCGTATACCGGTCGCGCCGTGGCATGAGGTCATCACCCTCGACCGTCGCCACCTTGAGATCCAGACCAAGGCGCGTGATCTCGATTTGCAACGCCCTGGCGCAGGCCTGCGGATTGAGGCCGCCGGCATTCGAAAGCACCTTGATGTTCCGCTTGGCGATGTCGTGCAGGTTGGGGGCCATGGCATCGGTCACGAAGTCACGCGCATAGCCGGCGGTTTCGTCCTTTGCCTTGGCGCGGGCGAGGATCGACATGGTGATTTCGGCCAGATAGTCAAAGACAAGCACGTCCAGACCTTCATGCCCAAGCAATTGGGGCACCGACTGGGCCGTTTCCCCCCAGAAGCCCGAGGCACCGCCAATCGTCAGTTTTCCTGCCACGTCGATCTCCTCCATATCGGCGTATTCAGACTTTTTGTCCTGTAACAGAACGTACGTTCGGTTTGTTGCACGTTGAAACCAGACCTGTCAACGGCTAGACCAAGGAAAAGGATCGGAGGAACGTGGTGTCACGACCGACGCAGGAACAGGCGGAAACCCTTCAGGAGCGCCGCTCGCGTGAAACGCAGGTCATGGTGATCAAGGCAACGGTGAAGTGCCTTGATGAATTCGGCTATGCCGAAACCACGATTTCGAAAGTGCAGGACAGTGCCGGGGTGTCGCGCGGGGCGTTGACCCACCATTTCCCGAACAAGCAATCGCTGATTGTTGCGACAAGTGTCTGGCTTCTTGAAAACGCAACGCGGCCTCTGACCGAGTTGCAATCAGGTGGCGGCCCGATGCCCGACATCGAAGACCTTGTCTTTGAAATGTGGAGCAGGGTGGCGGACAATCAGGGTGGCCGCGCCTTCCTTGAGATCCTGCTTGCCTGTCGCACCGATACGGAGTTGCAGGAGATGCTTTCACCCATGCTTCAGGCGTGGGACCGTGACGTTGGTCTGGCCTTTCGCGACGTCCTGCGCGCCCACGGGCGCAAGACCGATCAGGCCGAGATGCTCTGGGCACTGGTGCGCACCTTCTGCCGGGGGCTGATCCTGCATCAGAACTTCGTCGACTCGACCGACTATACCCGCGAAATGATTGCGCAGTTCGCCCGGATGCTCGAGACCGAGCTGGGAGCGTGATCTTATCGCGAGGCGGCGCTGACTCGTGGATTGGTTGTTTCGGCCCCGAAGAACCGCGCCTTGCGCATGCGTGTCGGGGAGATGCCAAAGGCTTTCTTGAAGTTCTCGACAAAGGTTGCGTAGTTCTGGAAACCCGACGCAACCGCCACGTCCAAGACGGCCATGTCCGAGCGTGACAGCAGGTTTTGGGCGTATTGCAGGCGAATATCGCGGTACACGGCCTGAGGCGAGAGGTCGGTCTTGGCCTTGAACCGGCGTTGGACCTGACGCACCGAGGTGCCGACACGGCGGGCGATCTCGTCTATCGGAAGCGGGTCTTCGATATGCGAGTTCATCGCCTTGAGCGCGTTGCAGACAATGCGGTCGCCGTTCGAGCGCTGCACGTATTTCCACGCGGCGCTGTTTACAGGTTTTGTCGACGCTTCCTCTAGGCCGAGATGCACGCCAACGGCGCGGGCGGTGTGCTCGCCCTGATCCTTGCGCAGCAAGTCCATGAACAGTGACTGGGCCGCAAGCCCACTGATCGCGCTACAGATCCGCCCCTGAACCGAGGTCGGGGCCGCTGCGACCTGCTGGTCCGGAAACTCTTCGGACATCGGCGCAAGAAAGTTCGGATGGATGGCAAGGCAGCTTTGGTCGTGCATTCCGACTTCGCGCAGGAGGTAGGCAGCGCTGCCCACCAGAACGATACGGTCCGCCCCGATGAAGATCTTGCGCAGCGTTTCGCGATTGTTTGCGTCCAGCCGCCAGCGGCTGTCGACGCCGCCAAGAAAGACAACTGTCTGGAACTTGCGAAAATCCGGTGTTGGGCGGGTGAACCTGTCGTGCAGTTCCACGTCGTAGAGCGGGGTTTCCGCGATCTGGTTCGCGGCGCGCAGGATCGAGGCCAGGAGATGTGCGCTTGCCGTTTCGAGACTGCCTTGGGAATAAATGTGAAAGTGGCGCGTCTGCTTTGGTACGAGGGTGTCCCTGTCGGCACGGCCGATCTGCGTTACCTGGGATTGCTGGGTCATGATTGCGCCTCCTTGGGTCTGATAAGACAAGGGAAGCTTCCGGCGACGGGTGCCGCCGGAAGCCAGTTTGGTTATGCGTCCTCTTCGTAGTCCGACATCGGCGGGCAGGTGCAGATCAGGTTGCGGTCGCCATAGGCGTTGTCCACGCGGTTGACCGGAGACCAGTACTTGTCCACGCCAAGGTTGCCCGGAGGGAAGCAGGCCTGTTCGCGCGAGTAGGGACGATCCCATTCCCCGACGAGGTCACGTACCGTGTGCGGCGCGTTCTTCAGCGGGTTGTTCTCGGCGTCGATCTTGCCGTCGATGATGTCCTGTGCTTCCTTGCGGATCGAGATCATCGCCTCGCAGAAACGGTCGATCTCTTCCTTGGGCTCGGACTCCGTCGGCTCGACCATCAGGGTGCCAGCGACAGGCCAAGACATGGTCGGCGCGTGGAAGCCCGAGTCGACAAGGCGCTTGGCCACGTCATCCACGGTCACACCGCCTTCGTCGTTGAGCGGACGGGTGTCGAGAATGCACTCGTGCGCCACGCGGCCGGTGGTCGAGGTGTAGAGCACCGGGTAGTGATCCTTCAGGCGCGCGGCGATGTAGTTGGCGTTCAGGATCGCCACCTTGGTCGCCTGCGTCAGGCCGGCACCACCCATCAGCAGCAGGTAAGCCCAGCTGACTGGGAGGATCGACGGCGAGCCAAAGGGCGCTGCCGAAACCGGACCAACGGCGGTGCCGTACTCCGGGTGGCCGGGAAGGTGCTCAGCCAGGTGCGCCTTGACGCCGATCGGGCCCATGCCGGGGCCGCCACCGCCATGCGGAATGCAGAAGGTCTTGTGCAAGTTCAGGTGCGAAACGTCGCCGCCGATCTTGCCCGGCTGAGACAGACCCACCATCGCGTTCATGTTGGCACCGTCGATATAGACCTGGCCGCCATGCTCGTGGGTGATGTCGCAGACTTCCTGAACGGTCTCTTCGAACACGCCATGGGTCGACGGGTAGGTGATCATGCAGGCAGCAAGATTGTCACCGTGCTGGATCGCCTTGGCGCGGAAGTCCGCGACGTCGATGTTGCCATCGTCGTCCGCCTTCACGGGAACCACTTTCCAGCCAACCATCTGTGCCGACGCCGGGTTGGTGCCATGCGCCGAGGTCGGGATCAGGCAGACGTTGCGGTGCCCCTGACCATTGGCCATGTGGTAGTTGCGGATGGTTAGAAGACCCGCGTATTCACCCTGCGCACCCGAGTTGGGCTGCTGGCTGATCGCGTCATAGCCGGTGACCTGACACAGTTTCTCGTTCAGGTCGCGGATCATCTCGTGATAACCGGCGGCCTGATCTTCCGGGCAGAAGGGGTGCAGGTTGCCAAATTCCGGCCATGTGACCGGGATCATCTCGATGGTCGCGTTCAGCTTCATGGTACACGAGCCAAGCGGGATCATCGCACGGTCGAGCGCGAGGTCACGATCCGCCAGGCGACGCATGTAGCGGGTCATCTCTGCCTCGGCCCGGTTCTTGTGGAAGATCGGGTGGGTCAGATATTCGCTGTGGCGCAGGTTTTCCTCGGGCAGGCGATAGAAGCGGTTGGCTTCGCTGTCGTCCGTCTTCTGGATGCCAAAGGCCCCCCAGACCGCTTCGATGGTTTCCGAACGGGTCTGTTCGTCAAGCGAGATGCCGACCTTGGTCTCACCTACCTTGCGCAGGTTGATGCCTCGGGCGACGGCCGCTTCCATCACGGTGTTCTGCAACGCGCCCACTTCGACGGTGATCGTGTCAAAGAACACGTCCGGTTCGATTGCGAAACCGGCCTCTTCGAGACCAGCGGCAAGGCGCGCGGTCTTGCGGTGCACGGATTGTGCAATCGCCTTGATCCCGTCGGGACCGTGATAGACCGCATACATCGACGCGATAACGGCCAGAAGCGCCTGGGCGGTACAGACGTTCGAGTTCGCCTTTTCGCGGCGGATGTGCTGTTCGCGGGTTTGCAGGGCAAGGCGGTAGGCCTTGTTGCCACGGGCGTCAATGGACACACCGATGATCCGGCCGGGCATGGCGCGCTTCAGCTTGTCGGTGGTCGCCATATAGGCCGCGTGCGGGCCACCATAGCCCATCGGGACGCCAAAGCGCTGGGTCGAGCCGATGGCAATGTCCGCGCCCATTTCACCGGGCGACTTCAGCAGCGCCAGCGCAAGGATATCGGCCGCGACAACAGCGATGCCCTTGTGCTCGTGAATGGCTGCGATTTCCTTGGAAAAATCACGTACGTGGCCGTGGGTCCCGGGATACTGGAAGATCGCGCCAAACACTGCGCCCGCGTCCAACTCGTCAGGATCGGCCACATGCACGTCGATGCCCAGCGGCTCGGCGCGGGTCTTGATCACGGCCACCGTTTGCGGGTGGCAGTTCTTGTCGACGAAGAAGGCCGCGTTGTTGGCCTTGGAGCGCGAGCTGCGGTGCGCCATCGCCATGGCTTCGGCCGCCGCGGTGGCTTCGTCCAGAAGCGAGGCATTTGCGATATCAAGGCCGGTCAGGTCGCTGACCATGGTCTGGAAGTTCAACAACGCCTCGAGACGGCCCTGCGAGATTTCCGGCTGGTAGGGGGTATAGGCCGTGTACCAGGCGGGGTTCTCAAGGATGTTGCGCAGGATCGGGGCCGGCGTGGTGGTGCCATAGTAACCCTGGCCGATCAGCGAGGTCAGAACCTTGTTCTTGCTCGCGATCTCTTTCATGTGGAACAGCGCGTCGCGCTCCGACATCGCGTCCCCCCACTCCAGCGGTTCCTGCTGGCGGATGGCGGGGGGGACGGTCGCATCAATCAGTGCGTCGAGCGTGTCAAAACCGATCACCTTCAGCATCTCGTCCATTTCGCTGGGCGAGGGGCCGATGTGGCGACGGTTGGCAAAGTCATAGGCTTGGTAGGTCGTCAGTTCGAATGCCATTGTCCGATCCTTTGAAAACGAAAGAGGGCCCCGCGACCTGCGCCGCGAGGCTGTCAGATCAACCGATCAGGGCTTTGTAGCCGTCCAGATCCATCAGATCGTCGAGCTGTGCGGCGTCCGCCAGCTTGATCTTGTAGATCCAGGCATCGCCTTCCGGAGCGTCGTTCAGGGCGCCGGGATTGTCGGCCAGGGCTTCGTTGGCTTCGACAACTTCGCCGTCTACCGGCGCATAGATTTCCGAAGCCGCCTTGACGGATTCGATCACGCCGATCTCGTCGCCTTTTTCAAAGTCGTCGCCGGCTTCTTTCTGTTCGACGAAAACGATCTCGCCCAGTTGGTCGGCGGCGTGTTGGGTGATGCCGACGGTGGCGATGTCGCCTTCAACGGTGACCCATTCATGTTCTTCCGAGTAATAGGTGGTCATGGATATTCTCCTGATGCCTTAGCGTTTGTAGTTTTGGGTAACAAAGGGCAGGGCGACGATTTCCGCCGTTTGTGCCTTGCCGCGAATGATGAGGTTCACTTTTTCGCCGGGCTCACCATGGCCTGCCGAAACATAGCCCATGGCGACAGGAGCGCCGACGGTCGGGCCAAAGCCGCCCGAGGTGATCGCGCCGATGGTGTTGCCCTCAAGGCATTGCACCTCGACACCCTGACGGGCCGGTGCGCGGCCTTCCGGCTTGATGCCAACCAGTTTCTTGGCAGCGCCTTCAGCCAGTTCTTTCTGAACCCGTGCCGCGCCCGGGAAACCGCCGTCTTCCTTGCGGCGCTTCTGGATCGCCCAGCCCAGCGAGGCTTCGATCGGCGAGGTCGACTGGTCGATATCGTTGCCATAAAGGCAGAGACCGGCTTCGAGGCGCAGGCTGTCGCGCGCACCAAGGCCTGCGGGTTCACAGTCGTCGTGGGCGAGGAAGGCGCGCGAGACTTCGATGGCCCTGTTTTCCGGGATCGAGATTTCGTAGCCGTCTTCGCCGGTATAGCCGAGACGCGAAATCCGGCACTCGACGCCGAGGATGTCTGCGACAGTGGTTTCCATGAACTTCAGCTCACGCGCTGCCGGGCAGAGGTCGCCCACCACGTCTTCGGCTTTCGGGCCTTGCACGGCCACCAGGGCACGGTCGAAGATCTCGGTAACCTCGACTCCGTCCAGGTTGGCCTGCATATGCGGGATGTCCTGATGGCGCAGGGCGGCGTTGACCACGACGAAGTAGTGATCGCCGGCGTTCGAGACGATCAGGTCATCCATGATGCCGCCGTCTTCGTTGGTGAAGAACCCGTAGCGCGCCTTGCCCTCCTTGAGGGTGGCATAGGCCTGCGGGCAAAGGGTCTCGAGCTTTTCGCCGACGTTCTCGCCGCGCAGGATCACCTGGCCCATATGGCTCACGTCAAACAGCGCGGCCTTTTCACGGCATTGCTTGTGTTCGCCCATGATGCCCATGGGATATTGGACCGGCATTTCCCAGCCGGCAAAGTCGACCATCTTGCCGCCGAGTTCGACGTGCAGGTCATAAAGCGGGGTGCGTTTGGGCGCGTCTGTCATGACGAGGCCTTTCCTGAGTTGGAGAATGAACGATCAGTCACGGACAACGGTGACCGTGCAATGGGCATTGCGCACCACGCGGGCAAGGTTCGGGCCGATCTCGTAGTTCGGGAAATCACCTTTGGCCGAGGCCATGATGATCAGGTCATAGCCGTCCTTGTGGGCCAGCTTGAGGATTTCGCGGTACACGCTGCCTTCCTGGATATGCACGGGCACATGGGCCGCATCGTTGGCCGCGAGGATCGCTTCGATCTTGCCGCGCACGAAATCCTTGGCGCCTGCGCCATAGCCTTCGGGCAGGTTCGGCAGCTGGATGATCTCTGGAATGACTTCGACCGCGTGCAGTTCGGCGCCGTAGAATTTGGCCTGCTCGAGGGCAAGCGGCAGTGCTTTTTTCCACGAACGGTCATCGGTGTGGTCAAGCGGAAGCAGGATTTTAGTCGCCATCTGTTGTCTCCTCGAAAGGGAATGTCTTTTGGATAGCGGGGGCCGCACGGGCGGCCCCCGGCGAGGATTATTCGGCCGCGGTCTCACCGCTTTCCGAAGCGCCGTTCGATGCGAAGAACGCCTTGGTCAGCTTGAAGACAACCGGGCTCAGAAGCGCGAGGGCGATCAGGTTCGGGATGGCCATCATGGCGTTCAGCGTATCTGCCAGCAGCCAGATGAAGCCGAGGTCCGCAGTTGCGCCGAAGTAGATCATCACGATCCAAGCGATGCGGTAGACCATGAGAATCTTGTGCCCCATCAGGAAGCCCACGCATTTCTCGCCGTAGAACGACCAGCCAAGGATGGTAGTGAAGGCAAAGATCGACAGCGCGATGGCAATCAGGTAGCCGCCGATGCCGGGCAGGGTGGTCTCGAATGCCAGCGAGGTCAGAGCCGCGCCGCTTTCACCCGAGGTCCATGCACCCGAGGCGATGATCGCCAGACCGGTGATCGAGCAGACGATGATGGTGTCGATGAACGTCCCCAACATCGCGATCAGGCCCTGGTTGACCGGACCTTTGGTCGAAGCTGCCGCGTGTGCGATCGGGGCCGAGCCCAGACCGGCTTCGTTCGAGAAGACACCGCGTGCCACACCAAAGCGGATCGCCATCCAGACCGCCGCACCGGCAAAGCCGCCTTCGGCAGCCGAAGGGGTGAAGGCGTGGGTGAACACGAGGTTCAGCGCGTAACCGATGTTGCCGATGTTGATCAGCAGAACCAGCAGGCCGGCGACGATGTAGGCAACGGCCATGAACGGCACGAGCTTCCCGGCAACCGCACCGATGCGGGTGATGCCGCCAAGGATCACGGCTGCGGTCAGGATCATCAGGACAACGCCGGTGACCGAGGTGTTGAGGCCAAAGTTGGCTTCGAGAACCTGCGCCACACCGTTGGCCTGAACGCCATTGCCGATGCCGAAGGCCGCGATTGCGCCGAACAGGGCAAAAGCAACACCCAGCCAGGCCCACTTGGCGCCAAGACCGTTCTTGATGTAGTACATCGGGCCACCGACGTAGTTGCCCAACTCGTCCTGCTCGCGGTACTTCACGGCGAGAACGGCTTCGGCGTACTTGGTTGCCATGCCTACCAAGGCGGTCATCCACATCCAGAACAGGGCGCCTGGACCGCCCAAGAAGACAGCGGTGGCAACACCGGCAATGTTGCCGGTCCCGATGGTGGCCGAGAGCGAGGTCATCAGCGCGTTGAAGGGGCTGATCTGCCCTTCGCCCTGACCTTCACGGCCCTTGAACAGCAAGCTGAAGCCGGTGCCCAGCTTGAGGATCGGCATGAACTTCAGGCCGACTTGCAGAAAGAAGCCGACGCCGAGGATGAGAACCAGCATCAGCGGCCCCCATACGACGCCATTGATGGCCCCTACGATTGAATTCAACGCTTCCATGGATATTCCTCCCAACTGCGTCTTGGTTATGCCCCTTTGGCCAATGCCTGCTGGCGGGCCTGTTTGAGGGCGGCAAAATCTTCATCCGCGTGGAACGATGAACGCGTCATCGGCGTGGCCGAGACGTGCAGAAAGCCCTTGGCACGGGCCAGTTGTTCCAGTCGGGCAAAGTCCTCCGGCGTCCAGAAACGGTCGACCGGGTGGTGTTTCGGGGTGGGTTGCAGGTATTGCCCCACGGTCAGGAAATCGACGTTCGCGGCGCGCAGGTCGTCCATCACCTGACGCACTTCCTCCATCGTTTCCCCGAGGCCGACCATCAGGCCGGACTTGGTGAACAGCTCGGGGTTGGCGCGTTTGGCATCGTCCAGCAGGCGCAACGACTGATAATAGCGCGCGCCGGGGCGAACCGTCGGATAGAGGCGCGGCACGGTTTCAAGATTGTGGTTGAACACGTCAGGCGCGGCCTCGAACACCGCGTCTGCCGATGCGCCCTTGCCAAGAAAGTCCGGCGTCAGAACTTCGATGGTTGTGCCCGGGTTCTGGTGGCGCACGGCGCGGATGGTCTGGGCCATGTGATCGGCACCACCGTCCGCCAGATCATCGCGGTCCACGCTGGTGATGACCACGTGGCGCAGGCCAAGCTTTTTGACGGCAGCAGCAACACGCCCCGGTTCGAAAACGTCAAGCGCGTCCGGCCGGCCGGTGGCCACATTGCAGAACGAACATCCACGGGTGCAGATTTCGCCCATGATCATCATCGTGGCGTGGCGCTTGGACCAGCACTCGCCGATGTTGGGGCAGGCGGCCTCTTCGCAGACCGTCGCCAGCTCGTGATCCCGCATCAGGCGACGGGTCTCATAGTATTCGGCGCTCTCGATCTTTTTCTTGCGAATCCAGCGCGGTTTCCGGGCGATTGCCGTGTCGGCCTTGTGGGCTTTCTCGGGGTGGCGCAGACGAGGGACGTTCATCGCTTGGTCTCCCTTAGACGTGGATCGCGCGGCCAAGCGCATCAAGGCAGGCTTCCTTGACGGCTTCGGCCATCGACGGGTGGGCATGGCAGCTGTGGATGACGTCGGCCAGGGTCGCCCCCTTGGTCATTGCGAGAACCAGTTCCGCAATCAGGTCTCCGCCATGCGCACCGCAGATATGGGCGCCAAGGATCGTGCCTTCGGGCGTCGCCAGAACCTTGACCGCGCCATCGGTTTCCCCGCTGGACCGCGCCCGCGAGTTGGCCATGAAAACGAACTTGCCGCTGATGTAGTCGGTGCCGGCCTCTTTCAGGGCCTCTTCCGTCAGTCCAACCGAAGCCACTTCGGGATCGGTGTAGACCACGCCCGGAACCTTGCCGTAATCCACGTGAGCCAAGTGACCGGCCAGCATTTCGACGCAGGCAACGCCGTCTTCCTCGGCCTTGTGCGCGAGCATGGGGCCCGGAACACAATCGCCAATCGCATAGATGCCGGGAATGCTGGTCTGGAAGGTTTCGTCCACTTCGACAAACCCCCGGCCATTCACCGCGACACCAAGGTCTTCCAGCCCTAGGCCCCGTGTCACAGGGCGTCGGCCGATTGCGACCAGAACTTTGTCGGCCTCCAGCGTTTCCTGCGTGTCCTTGCCAACCCGATCCATGGTCAGGGTCAGGCCGCTGTCACCGGTTTCTACCGATGTCACCGCGCGTCCCAATTGGAACTTCAGCCCACGTTTGGACAGGGCGCGCTGAGCCAGTTTGGCGATCTCACCGTCGATGCCCGGCAGGATGCGGTCGAGATACTCGACGACGGTGACCTTGGCGCCCAGACGCGCCCAGACCTGGCCAAGTTCAAGGCCGATCACACCGGCACCGATGACCACCAGACGCTCGGGCACCTCTTGCATGGCCAATGCGCCGGTGCTGCTCAGGATGCTGTCTTCGTCAATCTCGATACCGGGCAAGGGGGTCGGCTCTGATCCGGTGGCGACAAGGATGTTCCTGGTCGTAAGGACATCGCCGCCCACCTTGACCTTGCCCGCTTCCGGGATCGAGGCCCAGCCTTCGATGAGGTCGACATTGTTCTTCTTGAACAGGAAGGCGATGCCCTTGGTCAGGTCACCAACGATCTTGTCCTTGCGTGCCATCATGCCGGGGACGTCCAGGGACGCGCCTTCAACTGAAATGCCGTGACCTGCAAGGTGGCTCAGTTCTGCATATTTTCCGGATGAGGTCAGCAGCGCTTTCGAAGGGATGCAGCCGACGTTCAGGCAGGTGCCGCCGAGCGCACCGCGGCCTTCTACACAGGCCACTTTCATTCCCAGTTGCGCCGCGCGGATCGCTGCAACGTAACCGCCCGGTCCACCACCGATCACGACCAGATCATATTCGCCCATGATTTTCCCCTCCTGGGCATCCGTATTCCGTATTGGGAATGTATGCCCTTGTATGCATCTCAATTCCCCTTTAGGAAACTTTTCCACTAATGGCAACAAAAATGGCCTCTGGTGAATTTTGACGGAGCGCGGGAAAGGAGATAAGTCTTGGTGGCGAATGGAGAATCCGAGTTCATGGAACCTGTCAGCTTTGAAGACGAAGGCCCTGCAATGGATGCCGCGGAGGCACCCGACGGTACTGTTTTGGGCAAAATGATTCGTGAGGCCCGTAAGGAAAAGGGCCTCACGCTCGAAGAAGCTGCCAAGGCCGCGGGTATTGGCCGGTCGACGCTTTCCAAGATCGAGAACAACCAGACCAAGCCCAGTTTCGAGATCATCCGCCGCCTGATGCAGACCCTTGAGTTGCAGACCCCGCAACTGTTTGTGCAGTCCGGTCAGAGCGATATTTCTGGCCGTCGTGACTATACGCGTTCAGGCCTAGGTGAGCCGCAGGAAACGCCGACCTATTCTCACGAACTGCTGTGCACCGAACTCACAAGCAAAAGCATGCTACCCTACATCAGCACGATCAAAGCGCGTGATGTTTCCGAGTTCGAAAACTGGGTGCGCCACCAGGGCGAAGAGTTCATGTTCGTGCTCAGCGGTGAACTCACCCTCTACACCGAACACTATCGCCCCCTGCACATGAAAGCAGGGGACTCGGTCTACTATGACAGCGGTATGGGCCACGGCTGTGTGTCCACCAGCGAAGAAGATGCCCGCGTCTTGTGGGTCTCTCTGGAACGGTAAGGCCGTAACCAGTCTCAGAACAGTTGATTGATTTCTTCCAGCTCCGCGCAGAGCTGTCCTGCGAACTCGGTGGCCAGCACCGAGGGCGGGCGGTGCGCGGGCTGTAGCACCGAAACTTCCAGCACCACGCGCGGGCGAAACGGGCGAAAGACAATCGGGTGAGGCGTCGGGCTGGTCTTGAGATACCCGGCTGCCGTAATCGGGTCACACACGCAATAGCACAGTTCCTGCTCGACCAGCGTCAGGGCCGGATGAAACGTTCTCAACTCAAACCGATGCTCGAACGTGGCTTTCTGGGAGGCAAAGGCAGCCTTTGTGGCGATCAGGTTCGGGTGCCCTTCCTGAAGGGCGGCCATCGGCCTGCCGGAAAGGTGCCTCGGCTCGATTGCCTCCAAGTCGGCCAGCGCGTCGCCCTGTGGAACGGCACACACGCAATCCAGTTCAAAGTTGTCGGCCTTCAGGGCCGAAGAGGGCGAAGGCGTTTCGGCAAGACCAATGTCATATTGCTGCGACAGGACCCATTCCTCGATCACCGGTGAGGCCCGCATCATGAGAGAGGCCTTCACATCCGGTTTGTCCTTCAGAAATTCGCCCAGCAACCTTGGCATCATCATGGTGGCCGCCGCGGGCATGCAGGCGACGTTCAGCCGCCCCTTTTCCAGCGCGCCGATCTCTTTCATTGTCCGGGTCGACAGCGACAGCCGGTCAAGGATCGCTTCCGCCTCTTCCACGAAGAACTTTGCCTCGGGCGTTGGTTCCAACTTGCCGCGCTGTCGTCGGAACAACGGCAGTTCCAATTCCGCTTCGAGGTTCGCAATCAGCGCGCTGACAGCAGGCTGCGTGCGCCCGAGGATTCGTGCCGCATCCGAGACGGAACCCGCCCGCATAACCTCTCGAAAGGCCTGAAGCTGTCGAATGCTGACGTTTTGAACCATTGGAAACACTCACGTTTTTTCACACCTATAAAGCAACTCTATTCAAGTATCAATTTAATCGTTTTGACTTAATGAGGTGCGTTTGCATGCTTTTCCGAAAGCTTTTGGCACCGGCATGGGCCGGTCCACGGAGGAGAAAATGGAACGCTTTGCCAGCATCACGCTGACCATTCTGATCTGCCTGGTTGCGCTGGGTCAGTTCGTGCAGGTGATCACCCGCTACGTGCTGGAAATCCCGGTCATGGGCCTGGAAGAAAGCCTGCTCTACCCAACCATGTGGCTCTACATGCTTGGGGCGGTGAATGCCTCGCGGGAAAACACCCACATCCGCGCCAATGTACTCGAGATCTTTCTCAGCACCGAGCGGCAACATCAGGTCCTTGCCATCATCGGTGAAGTGATCAGCCTTGCCGTCGGTATCTGGCTCACGACCTGGGCGTGGGACTTTACCCAGTACTCACTGCGTGTGTGGCGTGAAAGCCCGACCCTCTACCTCCCCACCTTCTATCTCGATGTGGCCCTGACCGTTGGGCTGGTCCTGATGATGATCTTTACCGCGTGGCACCTTCTCGGGCACCTGCGCGCCGTTTTTGCCAAGGAGTCCTGAGATGGTTGAGATTGCGCTTCTCGCGGTACTGGTTCTTGTCGTCCTGCTGACGCTTGGTGTGCCATTGCCCTACTGTTTCGGGGCCGGTCTGATGGTGATGTATTTCATCGGCGACGTGGTCATGAAGGGCAACATGCTCTGGGGCTTTCAGCAACTCGGCAACCCGGTGCTGCTCGCTATCCCGCTCTTCGTTCTGGCGGGGACCATCATGTCGGTCTCGGGCATTGCGGCTTCGCTGTTGAACTTCGTCAATATCTTCATTGGCCACCTGCGCGGCGGATTGGGTGTCGTAGCAACCGTGTCCTGCGCGCTGATCGGTGCGATTTCGGGCTCGGGCCTGACCGGTGTGGCTGCCATCGGCCCGCTGTTGATCCCCGAGATGGAGAAACAGGGCTACCCGCGTGAATACGCAACGGCACTGATTGCCAATGCCTCCCTGCTTGGTCTGCTGATCCCGCCGTCGGTCACCATGATCGTCTACGGGTGGGTCACCGATACCTCAATTCTTGCCTGCTTCCTCGCGACGCTTGGTCCCGGCCTCCTGATCATGACCAGCTTTTCGGTTGTGAACATCCGCATGGCGCGCAAGTTCCCGCTGCAACTGAACGAACCCCTCAAGGGGCGGGCATTTGTGGCCGAAGCCACCGGTCGCGGCCTCAAGGCAACCCCGGCGCTGCTGATGCCGGTGATCATCCTCGGCGGCATCTACGGTGGCATCATGACCCCAACCGAGGCAGCGGCCGTTGCTGTTATCTATGCTGTGCCGGTGGGGTTCCTGATCTACCGCGGCCTGTCACTCAAGACGTTCCTCGGGGCGGGGCGCGAGGCAGCAACATCTGTTGGCGCGATCATGCTGATGATCCTGTTCTCGATGATCCTGAGCCAGATGTTCGTTCTTGAAAGCGTGCCGCAAGCCCTGGTCCAGGCGATCTTCTCGATCACCGAGAACAAGACGATCCTGCTGATCCTGATCAACATCCTGCTGTTCCTTGTGGGCATGGTGGTCAACGACGTGACGGCCATCATCCTGATTGCCCCGCTGCTGTTGCCGCTGATGCAGGCGATCGGCGTGAGTCCGATCCAGTTCGCCGCGATCATGGGCGTCAACACCGCGATGGGCGGCGTGACACCGCCCTATGCTTCGATCCTTTACCTCGGTGCGCGGATCGGACGTGTGCCTGTGACCAAGGTGATCCGTCCCGCAATGACGCTGATCCTTCTGGGCTACCTGCCGGTGGTGTTCCTCACCAGCTTCTGGCCCGACCTCTCGCTCTGGCTGCCGCGTGTCTTCGGCTACTGAGCTCACTTTCCCAAGACTTCATCACTCACGGAGGAGACCTACCATGATGAACTTCCTTAAATCGACCTGCCTTGCTGCGGCTGTTCTGGCGACGGCTGGTGTGGCAGCGGCGGATACGCTGAAACTCAGCCACATCCGACCGCAGGGCGCGACCATCGACAACGAACTGCGCGCCTTTGCAGAGGGTCTGTCGGCATCAACCAACGGGTCGCTTGAACTCAACCTGTTCCCGGCCTCTGCCCTAGGCGACTACACCTCGGTTCAGGAGCGTATCTCGGTTGGCGCCATCGACATGGCGGTTCAACCGGCAGCAACCGCCGTTGACCGCCGCATGCAGATTTCGGCCTTCCCCTATGTCGCGTCGAACTGGGCCGAAGCCAAAAAGATCTACGGCCCCGGTGGTGCGATCTACGAAGCAATGAAAGGTCTGTATGCCAAGCAGGATATCACCATGCTGGCCGCGTATCCGGTGTATTTCGGCGGCATCGCGCTGAACACCGACGCCGTGAACCCCGGTGATCCGACCGCAGCCAAGGGCATCAAGGTCCGCGTGCCGGGTATCAAGAGCTTCCAGCTGACCGCTGATGCACTGGGTTACATTTCCTCGCCCATCCCCTTCTCGGAAGCCTTCACCGCGGTTCAGACCGGTGTTGTTGACGGCGTTGTCGGTTCGGGTGCCGAAGGCTACTACGCTTCGTTCCGCGATGTGACTACCACCTATGTGCCCGTGAACACCCACTTCGAAGTTTGGTACATGATCATCAACTCCGGTGCCCTTGCAGACCTGTCCGACGCCGACCGCGCTGCGCTTGAGCAGGCCGCTGTCGATTTCGAAGCCAAGCGTTGGGAAACCGCCGAGGCAGACCAGGGCGCCTTCGAACAGAAACTCGTCGACAATGGTGCCTCGATTGTATCACTGAGCGACGCGGAACTGGCCAAGACCGCCGAGCACGTACGTGCGCAGGTATGGCCGCAGGTTCTGGCAGACGTTGGTCAGGACTGGGGCCAGTCGATCCTCGACAAGATCGCCGAGTAAGCGCCAGACGCGAAAGGGGGCCTTCCTCCCCGGTCCCCTTTCGCCTTGCAGGAGTTGGGTCATGTTCAGGTCACTTCGAACCGACAATCCGGAATTGGTCCGCGTGAGCGTCAATGGTCACGCCGTCGAGATCGCCAGCGGTCAATCCGTCTGGTCCGCGCTGGCCCTCTCCGGGCAGACCACGACCCGAAAGGCCGCCCTGTCCGGTGAGGACCGGAGCGCCTATTGCGCGATGGGCGTCTGCTTTGAATGCATGGTCGAAATCGACGGTATCCCGAACCAGCAGGCCTGTCTGCGCCGCGTTGCAGACGGCATGACCATCGCAACCCAGACTATTACTGAGACCTCGGTGGCCAAATAACATGGCATTTGATTGCGTCATTATCGGTGCAGGGCCTGCAGGCATGTCCGCGGCTCTTACCCTGTCGGAACACGGTCGTTCAGCGCTTGTGCTGGATCGGGGTGTTGCCCCCGGCGGGCAGATCTTCCGCTCTGTCAGCACATCGCCGCTTCCGGATCGCACGGCCCTCGGGCCGGACTATGCAGCCGGTGCCGAACTGGTGTCTGCCTACACCAACAGCCGTGCCAAGCACGTCGCCGGCGCCGATGTCTGGCATATCGGCGAAGATGGCCGCATCCTCTATTCACACGAAGGCACAACGAAACAGGTTGAGGCGCGCGAGATCCTCATCTGTCCCGGAGCGATCGAGCGCCCGATGCCGATCAGGGGCTGGACCTTGCCCGGCGTCATGACCGCGGGGGCCGCGCAGGTCATGCTCAAATCCGATGCGATGGTTGCCGAAAATGCGGTTTTCGCCGGATCCGGCCCGCTTCTCTATCTGATCGTTGCCCAGTACCTGCGCCTCGGCGTGAAGGTTGCGGGGCTGGTCGATACGACACCCGCTGAAAACTACCTGAAGGCCGCGCCGTTGCTGCCGGCAGCTTTGGGCGGCTTTGGTCTTCTGCGCAAGGGTCTCGCCCTGCTGTCCGAAATCCGCCGTGCGGGCGTGCCTGTGTATCGCAATGCTACCGATCTTGCGATTTTGGGCGACCAGCGCGCCGAAGGATTGGTTTTCACCTCCGATGGGCGACAGGAAATCAAGGCTGACACTGTGTTCCTGCACCATGGCGTGCTGCCCAACCCGAACATGACCCGCGCCTTGGGGCTGGCGCATCATTGGAACGAAGATCAGCTGGCCTGGCATGTCACGAAAGACGCTTTTGGCCAAAGTTCGCTGCCGCATGTTTCGGTCGCCGGCGACGGGGGCGGGATTGTTGGGGCCGACGGTGCCCGACACGAAGGGACACTTGCCGCGATGAATGTCCTGACACGCCTCGGACATTTTGCTTCGGATCAACGCGACCGCCTTGCCAAACCGCGCCTTGCGCAGTTGCGCAGGTTGGCACGCTTTCGCCGGTTCATCGACCGCCTTTACCAACCGCGCCCCGCGCTGCGCTTGCCGCAGGACAGTGAAACGGTGGTGTGTCGCTGTGAAGAACAACGCCTGTCCGACCTTCGGCAGGGCTTCGAAGAAGGCGCACGTGATCCCAATGCCCTCAAGTCCCGCACGCGATGTGGAATGGGGCCGTGCCAGGGCCGGCAATGTGGCCCTATCGTCAGTGGCCTTCTCGCCAAATGGCAGGACCTCCCGGTTCAGGACGTGGGCTACTACCGCCTGCGCAGCCCGCAGAAACTCTTGAGCCTTGAGGAATTCAGCCAGTTTCAAACCGTGGTTCCTGATGAGGGAGGCACGAAATGAACGCGGATGTCCTCATCGTTGGCGGTGGTATTCAGGGCTGCGCGACGGCCTATCAGCTCGCACGCCGGGGCGTCTCGGTCCTGGTCGTGGAAAAAGACTATATTGCCCGCCATGCATCAGGTGTGAACGCCGGAGGTGTGCGCCTTATCGGGCGTGACTTGGCCGAGGTGCCGCTTTCGCGACAGTCCATGCGGATGTGGCATACTCTCGACGAAGAGCTTGAGGCCGATACAGGGTTCCGTGCAAAGGGCCTTATCAATATCGCCGCCGATGACGCCGATATTGCGGCCCTGAATGACAGGCAGCAAAAGATGCAGGCGCTTGGCTATGACCACGAGCGTATTATTTCGCGGGATGAGCTGCGCGAGAGGCTCCCATTCGTTGATCCGACCTGCGTGGGCGGCGCGATGTCAGAACTGGATGGCTATGCCATTCCCTACAAGGCGACAAATGCCTTTCGTCTCGCGGCGGAGCGCCACGGCGCAACCTTTCTGGAAGGCACCGAACTCGCAGGGCTGCGCAGAATTGGCGAGGCATGGCTGGCGGCCACCTCACGCGGAGATATCTCGGCAGGCACCATCGTGAATTGCGCCGGGGCCTGGGCCGATCGCGTGGCCGCGATGATCGGTGACAACGTCCCCCTCAGCCACGCAGCACCCATGCTGATGATCACCGCTCGTATGCCGCACTTTGCGTCCCCCGTCGTCGGTGCCGTCAGCCGCCAACTGAGTTTCAAGCAGTTCGAAAACGGCACCGTTCTGATTGGCGGAGGGGCCAAGGGGTTTGCCGACCGCGCGGCCAATCGCACCCGGCTCGACTATGCCAAACTGGCTCAGGCGTCACGTACCGCGATCGAGTTTTTCCCGATCATGGCCAAGGCATCCATCAACAGGATGTGGGCCGGGCTGGAGGCTTATATGCCCGACAACCTTCCGGTGATCGGACCAGCCGTCAATGCAGACCGTGCTTTCCACGCCTTCGGCTTTTCCGCGCATGGCTTCCAGATGGGGCCGGTCGTGGGAAAAGTCATGGCGGACCTCGTTCTGACCGGCGCAAGCGATTTTGACCTTTCCGCGTTCCGCATCGACCGCTATGACCGCAAAGTTCTTTGACAGGAGACAACCATGACCATCACCCGTATCGAAACCGGCCAACGCATGAGCAAGATCGTCAAGCACAATGGCGTTGCCTATCTCTGTGGCCAGGTTTCCGATGCCGCCACCGTGGCAGACCAGACCCGCGAAATCCTCGAGAAAGTCGAAGACCTTCTTGCCAAGGCCGGATCCGACAAGACGCGTATCCTGCAATGCGTGATCTGGGTTGCCGACATGGCCGATTTCGCCGAGATGAACGCTGTTTGGGATGCCTGGGTGCCCGAAGGCCACGCGCCGGCTCGCGCCTGTGGCGAAGCCAAGCTGGCCCGTGACGTTCTCAAGGTGGAAATGATCGTCACCGCCGCCTGCGACGACTAAGCTGGGGGCGATGGAATCGCTTTCGCATATCTTTGTGCCACTATCTCTGGTGGCAACCGCCGTGATGGCAGCGTCTGCTGCCATCCAGGCGCGCCGTTTCAGCCTCGATCTGTTCGGCGCGACCGTACTTGGCATCGTAACTGCCGTCGGGGGTGGCACCCTGCGTGATCTTCTCTTGGGATTGACCCCGGTCTTCTGGATCACCGACCTGCGATTTCTGCTCGTTGCCGTGCCGTCCGCGATGCTGAGTTTCTACATTGCGGCCCGGATGCCCACCGGCAATGGTCGCCGCCTTGCCTTGCTGATGTACCTTGATGCAATCGGCCTTGCGCTTTTCACGCTGACAGGGGTTCAGGTGGCTCTGGGGGCCGGGGTTTCCCCGGTTCTTGCCATCGTGATCGGATGCGTCACCGGAACCGCTGGCGGCATGATCCGGGATCTCTTGTGCAACATCACCCCCAGCGTGTTGCGCGAAGACCTTTATGCCACGATTTCGCTTGCCGGCGGCGCGGCATATCTCGGCTTCAGACAGATACTGGGCGAGCCGACAGCCACCCTTGCAGCCTTTCTTCTCATCCTGCTGGTCAGGGTTGTGCTGCTTTGGCGCAATCCTCCCCGCCCGGATGACGCGGTCTGATTACCAGCGCGGTGGCTGAAGGCCCGACTGGAACCACGTGACAAGGCTGAGGATCGAATAGGTGGGCAGTCCCGTCGCCGCCGAGATATCCGCCGCATAGGGGCACATGTTCGTGCACTCCAGAACGATGGCGCCAAGATCAGGGTTCTCGGCCTGCAGGGCCAGCGCCGCCTGAACGTTGTCCTCCCGCGCAAGTGCCACGTTCAGCTCCATCTCATTGTCCAGAATGGCGCGGGTGAACTCCTTGCCGCCTTCGGTTGACCCGATGGGTGTGCCAGCGGGGACATTGGCCGCATCCAGATGCGCCTGCGTCAATGTCGAAGCAGAGATCGTCAACACCCCGGCGCGTTTGCCCTTGGGCAGCATCCGGTTCACGAAATCGACCTGCATAAGGGACGAGGTGACGACAGGCACCGGCACGGCCGCGGCAATCTCCTCCTGAAACAGGGCGAGGAACCCGCAGTTGGTGGTGATCCCGTCCACGCCATCCTGAACCAAGGCGCGGGCGGCGTCGATGAATAGGTCCAGCGTGCCTTCTCCACCCTTGCGCACCACGATGTCGGGTGAGGCATTGCGCACGATCCTGTAGTGCACCGGGAAAGGCCAGCTCTGGGCATTGCCCATGTCGCCGGGGATCCGGGGAAAACGGGCATCGAGCATAAGAATGCCAACAGACGCCCCATAGATCGATTTGCCGCCACGGGCGATACCCCCGGTCATCATGCCTCTTCCTCCAAAAGAACCTGCGTCGACAACTCATCGACCGTATTCATGTAGATGTTGGAAATGCCCTGCCGTACGACCTCTGTAACCTGGTCGAGACGCTTGGCAATGTGCCGGCCCAGCACCTCTGATGCCCTGTCCGCGTCGCGCGCCAGCAGCGCTTCCATGACGGCGACGTGTTCGCTTTTTGACTTGCGCAGCTTGCCCATCGACATGCTGACCCAGCGAACATATCGAATCCGCTCGTTGATCCGCTCCAGTTGTGCGGTCAAAACCGCGTTGCCGGAAAGACGTGCAATCGCGACGTGAAAGGCCTCGTCGCGATCACAGGCTTCGGCAACGGTTAGCCCCGTCACGTCGATCCCGGTCGAATAGAGTTCGTCTTGCAACGCTTTCAGGTCATCGTCGCTGGCCCGTTCGCAGGCCAGACGTACTGCCGTGCATTCCAGCGTTTCCCGCAATTCGTATAGATCAAAGACGGTTTTTGCGTCCAGTTCCCGACAGAAAAAGCCGGCACCCGGCTGAAAGTCGAACATCTTTTCGGCGACAAGGCGGTTCAGGGCTTCGCGCAGCGGTGTGCGGCTGACACCAAGTTCCCGCGACAGGGCCACTTCGTTCAACCGGTCGCCCGGACGCAGGCGGAATGTCACCGCCATCTGCTTGAGCCGGTCATAAATGTCTTCGACGCGCCCTTCGGCCATAGCTGTCTCCTTCGTCTTGAAACGGGTGTGCCACAGAGGGGATTTGATTTCAATATACAAACCTGTATACAGGCCTGAATGCTGTATACAGCTCTGAACACATCTGATTCCAGAGAGGGAGTGATTTCGGATGGCAAAGGACCTTGCAAACCAGTTGAATGGTGCCGAAGCGATGGTGCGTATGCTCGAAGCCCAGGGCGTGACCCATATCTTCGGCCTGTGCGGTGACACGACGCTGCCGTTTTATGATGCCATGCTGCGCCTTGATCACAACATCACCCATGTGCTGACGCGCGATGAACGCTGCGCGGCCTATATGGCCGACGGGTTTTCCCGCGTGACCGGAAGGGTGGGGGTCTGCGAAGGGCCTTCCGGCGGGGGCGCGACCTATATTCTTCCGGGCCTCATCGAAGCCAATGAAAGCTCCTACGCGGTTCTGGCCATCACAACGGACATCTCTGTATCCTCTTATGGCAAGTACCCCCTGACCGAGGTGGATCAGGACGCGTTGATGCGCCCGTTGACCAAGTTCAACACCGTCATCAAGAAGTCTGAACATATTCCGCGCATGGTCCGTCAGGCCTTCCGCGCCATGACAACAGGGCGGTCCGGCTCGGCGCATCTCGGGTTGCCCTATGACATCCAGTATGAACCCGTGGACGCTCAGGATATCTGGGCCGATCCAAAGCACAATGCCTATCCGGCCTATCCCGTCGCGCCGGAACCCGGATCGGTGGCAGCTGCGGTCGAGGCCATCCTTTCGGCGGAAAAACCGCTTATCGTCTGTGGAGGCGGTGTGGTCATCTCGGGCGCCATGGACGCGCTCGACCGGTTTGCCAGCCGTCTCGACATCGCGGTGGCAACATCCATCTCGGGCAAGGGCGCGCTTGCAGACGACAACCCGCAATCGCTGGGCGTCGTGGGGTCGAATGGCGGGACGGACGAAACATGGGAGATGATGGAGGCGGCCGATCTCGTGATCTTCATGGGCTGCCGCGCCGGATCAACAACCACATCCCGCTGGAGCGCCCCCAAACCCGGGGCTCGTATCGTGCATTTCGACAGTGATCCGATGACCATCGGGGCGAACTATCCCACCGAGGCAGGCGTGGTTGGTGACCTGCGCCTCGCGCTTGATCAGGCCAACGCGGTTCTGGACGGCCTCGACGAGGTCAAGACCTTTGGAGGCGCGGCCACCGTCGCGGACATCAAATCCCGCAAGTTTGCGAAGTTTGCCGCCCTTGCCGTATCGACAGATACGCCGATCCGACCGGAACGCATCATCGACACGCTGAACCGCCACCTGCCCGACGACGCCATTGTCGTAAGCGATCCGGGCACAAGCTGTCCCTACTACAACGCATATTCGCAACAGAAGTCTTCGGGTCGCCAATACATAACCAACCGCGCACATGGCGCATTGGGCTATTCGCTTGGGGCGGCCCTGGGGGCCTGGTTCGGGCGTCCGGACAGCAAGGTTGTCGCCATGATGGGCGACGGGTCTTTCGCCTTTTCCTGTGGCGAGTTGGAGACCGTTGTCCGCTCCAATGCCCCGATCACCTATATCGTGTTCAACAACAGCAACTTCGGCTGGATCAAGGCCAGCCAGTATGCCGACAAGGATGCGCGCTACTATAACGTCGATTTCGCGCGGACGGACAACGCCAAGGTGGCCGAAGGATTTGGTGTGAAGTCCTGGCGTGTTGATGATCCGGCGGATCTGGATGCGGTGATTGCAGAAGCCATGGGGCACGCTGGGCCAACCCTGATCGACATCGTGACCCAACCGCTTGAGGAAAGCGCGGCACCTGTCATGCGCTGGATGGGTTAGGCCGGAGTGACCCCGTCAACCGCATAAGGCTCCAATTCGCGCAGCAGCAATTCCAGAAACTCTTGCCCGACCGTAGACAGCGGTCGGGTTTTTGATGTGATCACCGCCATCTCCATCGTGATCCGGGGGCGGAAGCGCCGCGTCACCACGCCGCCGCCCCGGTCAAACTCAAGCGCGAAGGGATCGAGGATCGACACCCCCATGCCCTCGCGTACGAAACTGAGCATGTTCTTGAACAGGTGCGAGTGCACCCGCGTTTTCCACGTCGCACCTGCCGTGTGAAATGCCTCTCTGGTTCGACGATGGGTCATGTGATCCGGTCCCATGACGATGAAGGGTTCGTTTTCCAGCAGGGCAGGGGTCAGTTCCTCGTGCGTCGACAAGGGATGCCCCTCTGGCATCGCCAGGAACGTCTCGACCTGGAAGTGATGGACGTTCATCGCGTCATAGAGCAGCGGTAATTCACAAACCCCGATCTCGAAAAGACCCGACATCACCCATTCCTGGATCTTCGACGAATACTGGGACTGAAAGCTGATCGACATCTCCGGCCGATCCTTGGCAAACCGGGCAATAAGCTGGGGCATGAAGCCAAAGGACATCGAGTGTTGAGAGGCCACCTGCAACTGGCCCATCTGCTTGTTCTGGAGGTCGGTCACGGCCTGCGCCACGTGATCCAGCCCGCGCACCACCGTGTCCACCTCCTGATACAGCACCGCCGCCTCTGGGGTGGCAACCAATCGCCCCTTGTTCCGTTCGAACAGTTGGAACCGGGTTTCCCGCTCAAGCTGGGCAAGAAGGTTCGAGATGCCGGGTTGCGAAATGCCAAGCAATTCTGCGGCCGCCGTCACCGTGCCGGTTTCAACGATCGCATGGAACGCCTGAAGTTGTCGAAAGCGCAGCGCCATGGGTGCCTCATCATTTTTTGTGATGATATACATAGAAATCCGTATTTGAAATGATGAAGGCCCCGTGGGAGCCTGAAAAAAACTCGGGGACCCAATGTCAGACTTGAAACAGAAAATCACGGCGATGGACGTGTGGCACCTTGCATTGCCCGTGGTGTCGCGCCGTGATCACGGTATCGGCTCGGTCGAGGGCAGTTGCGAAATCGTCGTGCTGCGCCTGCGTGCCGAAGAGGGAGCAGAAGGCTTTGGCGAGGCGTCGCCGTGGTCGGTGTTTACCGGCACACCCGAGGCCACCTATGCCGCGCTGAACCGTTACCTGCGCCCTCTTGTCGTGGGGCGTCGGGTTGCCGACCGCGCGGCGATCATGGCGGATGCGGCCTATGCCGTGGCCCATTGTACCGAAGCCAAGGCCGCGCTCGAGACTGCACTTCTCGATCTCGCCGGGCATATCACGCAGCAACCGGTCTGGGCGCTGCTTGGTGGCAAATGCCGCGATACAATTCCGCTCAGCTGCTCGATCGCGAACCCCGATTTCTCACAGGATATCGACCTGTTGCACCGCCTGCGGGCCGACGGCGTGGGCCTGATCAAGCTCAAGACCGGATTCAAGGATCACGCCTTTGACGTGATGCGGCTCGAACGGATTGCTTCCGATTTCCCCGATTTCCGCGTGCGAGTCGATTACAATCAGGGGCTCAGCATCGACGATGCCCCGGCGCAGGTCCGCGATGTCGCGACCTTCAAGCCGGACTTTATCGAACAGCCCGTCCGCGCCCATCATTTCGCCATGATGGCCCGCCTGCGGAACATGGTGGATGTTCCCCTGCTGGCGGACGAGAGCGTGTTTGGCCCCGAGGACATGACCCGGGCCGCCCGCGAAGGCATCTGCGATGGCGTCTCGATCAAGATCATGAAGTCCGGTGGCCTGACCCGGGCGCAAAGCGTGGCCCGGATCGCCGCGGCCAATGGCTTGATGGCCTATGGCGGTGACATGTTCGAGGCCGGGCTGGCGCATCTGGCGGGTACACATATGATTGCCGCGACACCCGAAATCACGCTTGGATGCGAGTTCTACCAGGCGTCCTATTTCCTCAAGGAAGACATTCTCGAAGCGCCCTTTGCGGTCGAGAACGGCCAGGTTGTCGTGCCGGATGGCCCGGGATTGGGCTGCCGCCCCGATATTGGCAAACTGGATCACTACTCCCAGTCACGCGCGGTGGCGGCATGACCGGGCCTTCGAAAACCGTTGCCGTGATTGGTGCTGGGATTGTCGGGGTGTCCACCGCGATCTGGCTGCAACGCGACGGCCATTCGGTCACCCTGATCGACAAGGGTGCTCCGGGTGACGCGGCCAGCCATGGCAACGGTGGCGTGCTGGCCTCCTGTTCGGTGGTGCCGGTGACGGGGCCGGGCTTGATCTGGAAAGCCCCGCGCATGTTGCTTGATCCGTCCCAGCCCCTGTTCATGAAATGGGGCTACGTCCCCAAGCTGATCCCGTGGCTTTGGAAATACATGCGGCATGCAAACGCCAATGACACGCGCCGTATCTCTCGGGCAATTGCCGGCGTCACAAGCGATAGCCTGTCCGACCACCTGGCCCTTGCGGAAGGAACCGGGGCCGAGAAGTGGATACACCCGTCGGACTATCTCTACATCTACAATGATCGCAAGCACTTCGAGGGCGACGCCTTCGGCTGGGGGCTGCGCCGTGAAAGCGGCTTTACCTGGGAAGAGCTCGAAGGGCAGGCCTTTCGCGACTACGACGGGGTCTTCGGACCAGAACTGGGCTTTGCCGCGAAACTTTCGGACCACGGGCGCATTTCGGATCCCGGCCTGTATGTGAAGGACTTGGCCCGTCACTTCGAGGCACAGGGCGGCAAGGTGATCCGCGCAGAGTTCGAAGATGTCGCGCGGGAGAATGGCAAAGTCACCGGAGTGCGGGCAGGGGGAACCCTTTTGCCATGTGACAGCGTGGTGATTGCCTCCGGCGTCTGGTCGAAACCCATGGCCGAAAAACTGGGCGTCTCGGTGCCACTGGAAGCCGAGCGCGGCTACCATCTTGAACTGGTTGAGCCGTCAATCATGCCGCGTGCGCCGGTGATGATCGCCTCGGGAAAATTCGTGGCCACACCCATGGACGGACGGTTGCGTCTTGCGGGTATCGTGGAATTCGGGGGCATTGACGCACCGCCCTCGCGCGCGCCTTTTGCGCTTTTGAAAAAGAATATCCGCGCGGCCATTCCGGGGATAACCTGGAAGGACGAGGTCGAATGGATGGGGCACCGTCCCGCCCCGGCAGATTCCATTCCGGTGATCGGAGAAGTGCCGGGTGTTGCGGGGGCCTACTTGGGCTTTGGCCATCACCATATCGGTCTGACAGGCGGACCAAGAACCGGGCGCCTTCTGGCGCAAATGATTTCGGGCAGGCAACCGAATGTGGACATGAGTGTTTATGCTCCGTCCCGCTACACAACATAATAAGCCTAACAACCAACAGAGACCCTCAGGGAGAAAACAATGAAAAAGATGACGAAACTGCTTGCTGCAACTGCGCTGACCGCCGCAGCCGCCACCACGGCCTCGGCCGAAAAATGGGACATGCCGCTGGCGTATTCCGGCTCGAACTTCCACTCGGTGACAGCCGCAGAATTCGGCAAATGCGTGACCACCGGTACCGGCGGCGAGATCGAGATCGTAACCCACCCGTCGGGGTCGCTGTTCAAGGGCGCTGACATCAAGCGCGCCGTCCAGACTGGTCAGGCCCCAATTGGCGAGCGCCTGCTTTCAGGCCACCAGAACGAAAACGCGCTGTTCGGATTTGACTCGGTGCCGTTCCTTGCAACCTCTTTCGATGACAGTGACAAGCTGTGGAAGGCAGCAAAGGCCCCGCTGACCGAACTTCTTGCGGAGCAGAACCTGACGCTGCTCTATTCCGTGCCGTGGCCGCCGCAGGGCCTCTACTTCAAGAACGAGGTGACCTCGGTTGCAGACATGAAGGGCATCAAGTTCCGTTCCTACAACAATGCTACATCGCGCCTCGCTGAGCTGACCGGAATGCTGCCCGTCACCATTGAAGCTGCCGAGATCAGCCAGGCCTTCGCCACCGGTGTCGCCGACTCCATGGTGTCCTCCGGCTCCACCGGCTATGACCGCAAGGTCTGGGAAAGCCTGAACTACTTCTACGAGGTAGATGCCTGGCTGCCGCGCAACTATGTCTTCGTGAACTCCGGTGTCTGGTCGGGCGTGTCCGATCAAAACAAGAACGTGGTGCGCGCTTGTGCGGAACTGGCCGAATATGCGGGCAACTGGCGCTCCAAGGAATACACCGGCTTTACCCTTCAGGGCCTGCGCGATGGCGGCATGACGGTTGGTCCGGCGTCTGACCAGATGGTTGGGGAACTGAAAGACATCGGTGTCACCATGACCAACGAATGGCTTGAAGCCTCGGGCGATCAGGGCAAAGCTATCGTCGACGCCTTCAACGGCATGCAATAATCCTTTGGGCTCGGGCGGTGGTTATCCTCCGCCCGCAGTCTGTTCAGGAACAAGAGGAGAGGGGCTATGGCGGTTCTCAGGGGGCTGCGACGCGGTCTTGATTTTCTGTATCTTTCAGCCGGGGTTCTGGCGGCGCTCAGCCTGATCGCGATCCTTGGTTTGATCGTGGTTCAGATGCTGGCCCGTTGGACGGGCGAGGTTTTTCCGGGGGCACCCGACTATGCGGGTTATGCCATGGCGGCGGCCTCGTTCCTTGCCTTTGCCAATGCCCTCAACCGGGGCAGCCATATCCGGGTCTCGATCTTGCTTAACGCGGTCCCCGACGGCCTGCGCCGCTGGCTTGAAATCTGGTGTTTCGGGGTCGGAACCGCGGTGATGTGGTACTTCGTGTGGTACGCACAACGGTTTGTCTACTGGAGCTGGAAATTCAACGACGTGAGCCAGGGACAGGATCGAACGCCACTCTGGATTCCCCAATCCGTCATGCTTCTGGGGGCAGTTATCCTTGCCATCGCCCTGACCGACCACCTTTTGCACGTGATCTTCAAGGGCAATCACCGCATTGAACGGGACCTGGCTGATCAGAGCCACGGAGAGTGACCATGACCAGACTATTGCACACCGTCACCCTCGTTCTGGCGCTGGGTGCCGCGACAACGCCGCTTGCCGCGCAAGAAGTCACCCGAACTGAAATCCGCCGCGTGGATGCGCCCGGCTCAACCACGCACGAAGTTATCGTGTCGCGGCTCGAAGTGGCACCGGGCGCGACCATTCCCCGCCACACCCATCCCGGCGACGAGCATATGGTTGTGCTGGAAGGCGGCGAGATGAAGGCGCCCAACGGCAAGATCATCCCCTTCGCACTTGGCGACACCGCGCTGTTCCCTGCCGGGCAGGTGCATGGTGGCCTGACCAATGCCGGAACCACCCCTCTCGTGGCACTGACCACCCATATCGTCGAGAAGGGACAGCCCTTCATGACGCTCGCGGAGTAGGCCAATGGAAAACTTTTCGATCATCATTCTCTTCCTGTTCGTCCTGTTCACTCTGCTCGGATCAGGCGTCTGGGTTGGCCTTGCCCTGATGGGCGTGGCCTGGGTTGGCATGGAGCTGTTCACAACACGCCCCGTGGGCGACGTGATGCTGACTACGATCTGGTCGGCGTCCTCGTCATGGACCCTGACAGCCCTACCGATGTTCATATGGATGGGCGAAATCCTCTATCGAACGCGATTGTCCGAAGACATGTTCAAGGGCCTGTCGCCGTGGATGGCCCCGCTGCCGGGCGGGCTGGTTCATACCAATATCGTGGGCTGCACCGTTTTCGCCGCGGTTTCCGGGTCGTCGGCTGCGACACTGACCACCGTGGGCAAGATGTCGATCCCGGAACTGCGCAAAAGGAACTATCCCGAGCGTATGATCATCGGCACCCTGACGGGAGCAGCAACCCTTGGCCTGATGATCCCGCCGTCGCTGACGCTGATCGTCTACGGTGTCACCATCAATGAATCGATCACCAAGCTGTTCTTCGCCGGCATCCTGCCGGGCTTGGTGCTGGCGGCAATGTTCATGGGCTATGTCGCGATCTATTCCAAGGTCGGCAAAGACTGGAAACCCGATGTCGAAGCTAAGCTGAGCTTTGCCCAGAAGATCCGCAATTCGCGGTTCCTCGCCCCAGTGATCCTTCTGATCCTCGTGGTGATCGGTTCCATGTACCTTGGGTATGCCACGGCAACCGAAGCCGCCGCCTTTGGCGTGATCGGCTCGCTCTTGCTGGCGCTGTCGCAGGGCTCGCTCAACTGGCAGACCTTCTCGGCAAGCCTCATGGGGGCGACCCGCACCAGCGCCATGATCGCGCTGATCCTTGCTGGGGCCTCTTTCCTGTCCCTGTCGATGGGGTTCACCGGCTTGCCACGTGGCCTTGCCGATCTGATCGCGCAATGGGAACTGACGCGCTTTGAACTGCTCATGGTGCTCTTGGTGTTCTACATCATCCTTGGCTGTTTCCTGGATGGCATTTCCTCGGTCGTCCTGACGATGGCCGTGGTCGAGCCGATGATCCGTCAGGCGGGCATTGACCTGATCTGGTTTGGTATCTTCATCGTGGTGGTAGTCGAGATGGCGCAAATCACGCCTCCCATCGGCTTCAATCTCTTCGTGATGCAGGGCATGACCCATCACGAAATGGGCTACATTGCCCGCGCCGCGATCCCGATGTTCCTGATCATGGTGCTGATGGTCTTTGTCCTGATCGCCTTCCCGGAGCTGGCCACATGGCTTCCCGATAACCTGAGACAGGGACCAAGGTAGCCCTTGTGAACCCGCTTCTTCTTGCGGCCCGTCACGGCCCTCTGGTTCTTGCCGGAGGTCTCGTGGCGGGCCTCCTTTTTCCCCGAGTGGGCAGCCACCTGACACCGCATATCCCGGTGCTTGTCGTGCTCTTGCTGTTCCTGTCTGTTCTGAGGATGGATCCCAAGGCCCTGCTCGGGTCGTTCCGGGATGTGCCGCGCATGGCGGGATTGGTTCTTATGCTACAGCTGGCTCTGCCCCTGTCCGTGCTGGGCGTCGCTGCGCTTGGCGGCTGGCAAGGTACTCCCGTCGTGCTGGCGCTCACCCTGATGACCGCGGCCGCCCCAATCGTCGGCAGCTCCAACATCTGCCTCATGATGGGTGTCGCACCCGGCCATGCGCTGCGCCTGATGGTGATCGGGACGGCGCTTCTGCCGCTGACAGTTCTGCCGGTGCTTTGGCTGTCTCCGCACCTTGGGGGAGCGGCTACCGTGATCTCTGCCGCCCTGCGTCTGCTGGTCACTGTCGGGCTAACCACTTGTGTCGCCTTGCTGGTGCGCCGCTACCTGGTGCCCGCCCCTTCGCCGGAGCTTGTGCAAAATCTTGATGGGGCTTCAGCCATTGCTCTGGCTGTGTTTGTATTGGCTCTCATGCCTTCTGTCAGCCGTGTCGCCGCCGATGCGCCCGGATTGGTTGGCTTGTGGCTCATGATCGCATTGGTCGCCAACCTCGGATTGCAGTGGCTGGGCTTCCGCATTGGCAAAAGGGCAGGGCGTGACCGCGCTGTTTCTCTTGGTGTGTCCGCAGGCAACCGGAACATCGCCCTGTTCCTCGTGTCCCTGCCAGCCGAGGTCACTGCGCCACTTCTGGTTTTCATTGGCTGCTATCAGATTCCGATGTTCCTTACCCCGCTCCTGATGCGGCGGGTCTATCGGTCCGCCTAGCGTCAGGACACCGCAAAGGATGACAGGCGGATGTGGCTTTGGGTTTCGGCCACTTCCGGCAGGGCGCGGATTGCGTCGAGTATCTTGTCCAGCCGCTTGAGCGAGGATGTGCGCACCTCGACCACGATGTCGAAATTGCCGCTCAGGGTGTGCATGTCGGTGATCGCATCAATCCGGCGCAGGGCCGCAAGCGTACTGCGCCCGTCGTCTGCCTTGAGCCGGATCAGGGTAAAGGCGCTGATCTGGTGATCTTCTTCCGATGTCCCCAATTCCACGGTGAACCGGTTGATCACCTTGAGGTGGAGCAACTTGTCGATCCGGTTCTGCACCGTGCCACGCGACACGCCCAGTTTGGTCGCCAGATCAGTCACCGAAGCCCGCGCGTCCTTGGTCAGCAGGTGCAGCAACTGATGATCGAGATCGTCCATGGGAAATCCTCCAAACGTCTGTTGGCAATTTGGTAGAAATTTTGCGAATTGCAAGAATTTTTGCCATTCTGAATGCCGCTGATTTTTGGCCTGATGGCCTGTGACAGGACATCTGATCCAGACAGGGAAAACAGACATGATTCAAAGCAAGGTAGAAATCTCGCATTCCGACATCCTCAAGGCCAGCGGCTTTACCAAGGCCGAACTTGGCGCTGGGCCGCTTGACGTATTCACCCCGGTCGACGGCAGCAAGATTGCCAGCCTCGCAATGCACAGCCTGGCCGATGCAGAGGCGCAGATCGCCGATGCCAAGGCCGCCTTCAAGGCATGGCGCCTTGTGCCCGCGCCCCGTCGCGGCGAATTGGTGCGCCTGCTGGGCGAGGAACTGCGCAAGGAAAAAGAGGCGCTTGGCCGTCTGGTCACGCTGGAATGCGGCAAGATCTATCAGGAAGGCCTCGGCGAAGTGCAGGAGATGATCGACATCTGCGACTTCGCCGTTGGCCTCTCGCGTCAGCTTTATGGTCTGACCATTGCCTCGGAACGTCCCGGCCACGCGATGCGCGAAACCTGGCACCCGATGGGCACCTGTGGCGTGATCACCGCATTCAACTTCCCGGTTGCCCCCTGGTGCTGGAACGCGGCCCTTGCGCTTGTCTGTGGCGATCCGGTGATCTGGAAACCCTCCGAGAAAACCCCGCTGACCGCACTCGCCGTCCAGAAGATCTGCGACCGCGTCACGGCCCAATTCGGCGAGGAGGCCCCCAAGGGCCTGATCCAGACCCTGATCGGCGAGCGTGACCTTGGCGAGGCGCTGACCGCCTCCAAGGACGTCGCCATCATCTCGGCCACCGGATCGGTGCCGATGGGCAAGGCTGTTGCTGCTGACATGTCCAAACGCCTTGGCAAGACCATCCTTGAACTCGGTGGCAACAACGCCATGATCGTCGCCCCGTCAGCTGACCTTGAGATGGCCCTGCGCGCCATCGTCTTCTCGGCCGTCGGCACTGCCGGTCAGCGGTGCACCACCCTGCGCCGCCTGATCGTGCACGAAGATGTCTATGACACGCTGATCCCGCGCCTGATCAAGGCCTACAGCGGCCTTCCCATTGGCGATCCGCTGGCCGAAGGCACCCTTGTCGGCCCGCTGATCGATGTCGGTGCAGCAGACGCCATGGACCGCGCGCTGGAGCAGGCCAAATCGGAAGGCGGCACGGTTCACGGCGGCGGCAAGGCCCTGACCGACCAGTTCCCCGATGCCGCCTATGTGCAACCCGCCATCGTCGAGATGCCCGCGCAAAGCGCCATCATGCACCACGAAACCTTTGCCCCGATCCTGTACGTCGTGAAATACACCGACCTTGATCAGGCCATCGAGATGCAGAACGACGTGCCGCAGGGTCTCAGCTCCTGCATCTTCTCAACCGATGTGCGCGAAACCGAATACTTCCTCTCGGCCGCCGGCAGCGACTGTGGCATTGCCAACGTCAACATCGGCCCGTCCGGTGCGGAAATCGGTGGCGCCTTTGGGGGCGAAAAGGAAACCGGCGGGGGCCGCGAAAGCGGGTCCGATGCCTGGAAAGGCTACATGCGCCGCCAGACCAACACCGTGAACTATTCCCGCGACCTGCCGCTGGCGCAGGGCATCAAGTTCGACATCTGAGAACACCCCATGAAACACATCGCTGTACTTGGCCTCGGCAAGGTGGGAACCCTTGCCGCAGAGCTCCTGCATGCCTCCGGTTTCTCGGTGACGGGCATTGATCTGACCACCCCAAAGGCGGACTTGCCCTTCACGGTCAAACCGCTGGACCTCGCCGATGCCGCCGCCATGGCCCGGGAATTCGAGGTGCAGGATGCCGTCCTGTCCTGCCTGCCTTATCACCTCAACACCAAGGTGGCCGAAACCGCCCATGCCGCGGGCATCCACTATTTCGACCTCACCGAAGATGTTCCGACCACCAACAGGATCATCGAACTCAGTAAGACCTCCAAAGGGCTGATGGCACCGCAATGTGGCCTTGCGCCCGGTTTTATCGGCATTGTCGGGGCCTCGCTGATCGAACAATTCGACGACTGCCGCAGCTGCAAGATGCGGGTCGGGGCGCTGCCTCAGCATCCGACCGGCCTGATGGGCTATTCCTTCAACTGGTCGCCCGAAGGCGTGGTGAATGAATACCTCAACGATTGCGAGGTGATCGAAGAGGGCGCGCGCAAGATGGTCTCGGCGATGGAGTGGTTCGAGGACATCTATATCGACGGCATCAAGCTCGAGGCCTTCACCACCTCTGGCGGTCTTGGCACCATGTGCGAAACCTATCTGGGGCGCGTGGCGAACATGGATTACAAGACCATGCGCTATCCCGGCCACGGCAAGCTGATGAACTTTTTCTTCCACGAACTCCTGATGCGCGAACGTCGTCAGGAGGCGGGGGAAATCCTCGTCAACGCCAAGCCGCCAGTGAATGACGATATCGTCTATGTCCATGCGGCTGCCGAAGGCATGGTCGATGGCCACCTGCGCCGCGAGGAATTCGTGCGCGGCTACAAACCCATCGACCTGGCCGGAAAATCCCGCACCGCCATCGCCTGGACCACAGCAGGGTCTGTCGTCGCGGTGATCGAAATGGTCCGCGACGGCAAATTGCCCGCCCAAGGGTTCCTCAAACAGGAAGACATCCCGCTGGAGGCTTTCCTGTCAACGCCCACGGGAGCGCTCTACAACGGGTGAGGGGGCTTTGGGCTAAAGCCTGCGGTTACTCACCGTCATGAACGAACGCGAAAGGTGGGCGCTTGCTCCGCGCCCACCGCTCATCTTGGGTCTGTTCAGCGCAGGTGTTTATCGGTGAATTGCTCTTATAGTGTGAATGAGCGCAACAATTGCCAGTAGGATGGCCCCTAATAAGAACCAAGGTATGCCATAAAAAGCGACAACATACCCTCCTGCCTTCAATCCATTCACCCAATTGGTAATGTCGAGACCAAAAACCACACATTCGACAACGTCGCGCCCAAGAGGGTAATGACAATTACCTAGGTCTTTCAGCCAAAAGCCCAGTCCAATTGACGAAACTAGGCCAAGTGGAACGCTCAGCCAGACAGAGACCAAAATGACCCAGAGCCTGATCCGCTTGGAAGTGGCGAACCAAGCGACCGCTGCACCGCACAGAGATGGAAGGGCGAAGGCAAGTAATTCCATAGTTTATCAAATTCATGATCGAACACGAATTGTCAGCGTATTCGAACCGCGATCAATGGACAACGGCCGCTTTGCCCACACAGCAGAACCTGTACGACCACGAAAAAGGCTCCCGAAATATCTTCCGGGAGCCTTTGTTTTCCAATGCGAAGGCCCGAGGGCCTGAAAACCGCTTAGTCCCGCGTACCCGCGAAACGGTCCTGCCATTCTTCGCGCTCGGCGTCGGTGATCTTGCGGAAGGTCACGTCGGGCACGGTGAAGGCATGGCCCGCCTGAAGGGTTTCCAGCGCCGCGGCAACGTCTGTGGGCCAGCTGTCGTCCTCGGTCTGCATTGCCGCCATCAGCGCGTCGCGTGCGTCGGGGATGAAGGGCGCGGACAGCACCGCGTAGAGGCGGATCAGGTTCAGCGCGAGGCGGATCTGCATCGCGGCGGTTTCTGGATCTTCCTTGAAGGTCGACCACGGCGCCGCGCTTTGCAGGTATTCGTTGCCCGCAACCCAGATCGCGCGCAGTTCCTGCGCCGACTTGCGCACTTCCATCGCTTCCATGTGCCCCTCGTAGGCACGGATGCGGGTGGTCAGCTCTTCGATCAGCGCCTTTTCCTGCGCGCCATAGGCACCGCCCGCGGGAACCTCTTCGCCGAATTTCGAACGGCAGAACTTGGTCACGCGGCTCACGAAGTTGCCCAGAACGTCGGCGAGGTCCTTGTTCACCGACTGCTGGAAGTTCTCCCAGGTGAACTCGCTGTCGCTGCTTTCCGGCGCGTGGCTCAGCAGCCACCAGCGCCAGTAGTCGGCGGGCAGGATGTCCAGCGCCTGATCCATGAAGACGCCGCGCCCGCGCGATGTCGAGAACTGGCCGCCGTCATAGTTCAGGTAGTTGAAGCTCTTGAGGTGATCCACCATCTTCCACGGCTCGTCCGAGCCGAGGATCGTGGCCGGAAACGACAGGGTGTGGAACGGCACGTTGTCCTTGCCCATGAACTGGGTATAGCGCACGTCGTCGGCGCCCTTGTCGGTGCGCCACCAGCGTTCCCAGTCGCTGCCCTTGCCGGCATCGACCCATTCCTGCGCGCAGGCGATGTATTCGATCGGGGCGTCGAACCAGACGTAGAACACCTTGCCTTCCATGCCCGGCCAGTCTTCGCCGCCTTTCTTGACCGGAATCCCCCAGTCCAGATCGCGGGTGATGCCGCGGTCCTGCAAGCCGTCACCGTCGTTCAACCACTTGTTGGCGATCGAGGTGGTCAGCACCGGCCAGTCGGTCTTGCTGTCGATCCAGGCCTGAAGCTTGTCGCGCATCTGCGACTGGCACAGATACAAGTGCTTGGTCTCGCGCTCTTCCAGATCGGTCGATCCCGAGATCGTGGAATGTGGGTTGATCAGGTCGGTCGGATCAAGCTGTTTGGTGCAGTTGTCACACTGGTCGCCACGCGCGCTTTCGAAACCGCAGTTGGGGCAGGTGCCCTCGATATAGCGGTCGGGCAGGAAACGGCCATCGGCGTGCGAATACATCTGCTTTTCCGTCACTTCCCGGATCAGGCCCTGATCTGCCAGTCGGCCCGCGAAGTGTTGGGTCAGCTTGTGGTTCTGCGCGCTGGAAGAGCGCCCGAAATGGTCAAACGACAGGCGGAAGCCATCCGCGATCTTGGCCTGAACCTCGTGCATCTCGGCGCAATAGTCCGCCACCGGCTTGCCCGCCTTGGCCGCGGCCAGCTCGGCCGGGGTGCCATGTTCATCAGTGGCGCAAAGGAACAGAACCTCGTTGCCCCGGCAGCGCTGGTAACGCGCGAAAAGATCGGCCGGAAGCTGCGAGCCGACAAGGTTGCCAAGGTGCTTGATGCCATTGATATAGGGAATGGCCGAAGTGATCAGGTGGCGCGCCATCGCTTAGGTTCCTCTGGTCTTGTGTCGCGCTTCGTCTAGACCATCCCGCCGCTTGGTTCCAGCACAGTTTGCACTTCGCGCCTTACGTTAGGTCATGCGGAAATTTGTTGCCACACGCGCGTTCCTTTGAAATTTTGACCACCAATTCAAATTACGTATTCAACAAAAGGGAATTTCCAATGGCATTGAATGTCGTCAGCACTCTTGAAACCACAAGTCAATTCGTAAACGTCAACGATCCGCTGGTTGTCGCGCGTGATGGGGCCGTGATCACACAGGGGACATCCATATCCGGTGTAAACGATGACGCCCTCCATGTTTCTATTTCCGGGCAGGTGACCTCCATTTCTGGGAACGGCCTACAACTGGGCAGCCTTGTCTCCGACACATCCAGCCTGCGCGTTTCGATTGCAGAAACGGGCCTCGTCGAAACCCTGGGGAATCTATCTGGCGTCGCGATCGAGCGTGACCGCGCCGATATCATCAACCACGGAACCATTTCAGCGACCCACAGCACCGCCCTGTTTTTCACGAATGGCGTTGAAGACGGCGAGGTTTTGAATACCGGCACCATCAGTGGCGGCTCAAGCGGGTACGGGATTTTGCTATTCGGTGACAGTTCAGGCACCAATACCGGTTTGCTAGAGGTCGACAATTCCGGCACGATCACCTCTGGATTCAGGGCCGTGTACGTACGCTATGAAAGCCTCGCCATGGTGAACTCGGGTAGCATCTCCTCGACCGATGACGCGGTATATGTATCGGGTACTGACGCCAGCCTCCATCTCATGAACTCAGGATCGATCACGAGTGAAAGTGGCGGATACGCTATCGTTGGTGGTGATGGGGGCAACTTTGTCATGAACTCCGGGGACATTCTGGGACGGACATACCTCAGGAACGGCAATGATCAAATTGTCAATCAGGGAACCATGACAGGCCAGATCACTACCTACAGTGGCACAGATTTCATCCAGAATTCGGGGGTGATTTCAGGTGATATCTATATGTTTGATGACCGGGATATAGTTGAGAATTCAGGGAAAATTCACGGCTCAGTCGACTTGGGTGATGGGGATGATGAGTACGAAAGCATCGGAGGTATTGTTACCGGTGAGGTTCGCCTCGGCGATGGTTCCGACACGGCCATCGTTGACCAGGACGGGATCAGTGTTGATGGCGGCAACGGCTACGACGTTGTCCACTCTCGTGCAGACGTTTCGGTTGAGGATGTCGAGGAGCTCCATCTTCTCGGAAACAACGATATCTCGGCCACGGTAAACGGCGTTTTCACAACAGTTTTCGGCAACTCCGGAGACAACACTGTGACGTCATGGGGGGTGACGGCGTTCAATGCCAAGGAAGGCGATGACGTCGCCTATGGCTCTCTCTATGATGACTTCTTCAACGGAAACTCCGGGAATGACACGCTGCTGGGTGCCGGCGGCGATGACACGATCTGGGGCGGGCGTGGCGATGACGAGATGGAAGGCGGCAATGGTGCAGACCACCTGAGCGGTGACCGCGGCAAGGACTATCTCAATGGAGATGACGGTGACGACTCGCTCTATGGTCGTGAAGGGAGCGATACGCTTGACGGCGAGGAGGGCAATGACCTGCTGTGGGGCGGTGCCGGGGCAGACGAGATCAATGGCTCTCTTGGCAACGATACGCTGGTTGGTCACAAGGGCGATGACACGCTGAGCGGTGGTGCCGGGGTGGATGTTCTGACCGGTGGCATTGGCGCGGACGTCTTTGTCTGGAGTGATGGTGCCGAGTCCGGGCTTGGTTCTGACAGCGATACCGTCACGGATTTCACACGCGGGCAGGATCTTCTGGATCTTTCTGACATTGGTGTTGGCGCATTTTCTTTCCTTGGAAGGGGCAACCCTTTCACGGCGTCGGGCGACATGGAGGCGCGCATTGTCAGGAATGGATCCGACTTGCGCCTGTTGCTTGATGTTGATGGCGACGGCGGGACGGATGCGCGGATTATTCTTACGGATGTCTCAAATCTGACGGCGTCAGACTTCATTCTCTAAACCAACCCCTGGGCCGCACCGGTTACTTCTGTTCCGGTGCGGTGCCTTCTGCGTCGGGATCTTCGTTTTGCCGTTCACGCTGGCGGCCCATCAGCTTGCCGATGGTAAAGGATGTGCGCGGGGCATAGACATAGCGGGTGCGGTTGCCACCAGACGAACGTACGCGCATCCGCGACAGGCCAAAGATAATCAGGACGGCGTGCCCCACAGCGATCATGGTGAACAGGGCGCCGGGTCCGTACCACTCGATCAGGTTCGAGGCAAACAGCGGTGCCGCGATAGCCCCGATCGCGAAATAGAACATCAATGCAGCCGAAAGTTCGACACGTTCTTCCGACGTGGCAAAGTCGTTGGCGTGGGCCGAGGCGACTGAGAAGATCGGGAAGGACGTGAGCCCGAATATCCCGGCATTCAGCATCACGATGGCCGTGCTGCCGCCACCTGCAAGCACTGTGGCGCCACAGGACAGGATGGCCGCTCCCGAGAGCCAGATCAGCACCCAGCGCCGGTCGAACTTGTCGGCAAGCCAGCCCACCGGATACTGCGCGATCGCGCCCCCCAGGACGAAGGCCGCCAGGAACCACGCGATCTGGTCTGTCACAAGCCCCACTTCCTTACCATAGACGGGGCCAACCATCCGGAACGAGGCCGAACTCAGCGCCGCCACGATCACACCGGCGGCAGCCAGCGGTGAGCGCCGCACCGCCAGCATCGGGCGCAGGCGGGGGGTGTCGGGGGTCTCGGGCTGCTGCGATTTGGTGAGGGTCAGCGGCAGGATGGCTGCACAACAGACAATGGCCAGCAGGTTGTAGGAGATGTAGGACGCGGGCTCGAGAACGCTGATCACCAGCTGCGCCGCCAGTGACGCCCCCATGTCCACAACCCTGTAGATGCCCATGGCCCGCCCGCGGGTTTCGTTGGTCAGCTTGGCGTGCAACCACGCTTCGATCACCGTGTAACACCCGGCCACGCACATGCCGGATGCCACCCGCATGATCGCCCATGCCTTGGGGTCGATGATCAGGAAGTGCGCCATCAGGCCAATCGCGCCGGTCGCCGTGAAGGCTGCAAATGCCCTTGAGTGGCCAACGCTGCCCATCAGGCGCGGGGCCCACCAGCAGCCGATAAAGAACCCAAGAAAGTGCGCCGAGCCCAACATACCGATCTGCGCCGTCGAAAAGTCGAGCGCGATCCCCGACAGCGCGTCAAGCGGACCAACCCCTCCCGAACTCAGTTGCAGCAGGATTACGGAAAGAAACAGGGCGGAGAACGAGATCATGAGGCGCATGTCCCCAACATGACCTCGCGGCCTTCTTTATCTTGCAGTTATTCGACTCATGAGAGTCGTTTTCTGCCAATTGTTGCAAAGAGCGTTACGCGCTATGCGCCACCTCCGCGCCTGCCGGGACAAGGGCAGGGGTGCCTGGCAGCCCCTGTACCATCCACCCCGCCGGCGGGGCCGTGCGCGCCCGCAACCGTTCCAGCCGCCAGGATTTTTCCGGTGCCTGCGCCATGTGCCAGCGGGTTTCGACCCCCTGCGCCCCGCCATGCCCGGGGGTCAGCAACAGCCCCACCGACCTGCCGCCCCCCGCTTCCGCCGCGAGATGCAGCCGGCGCACGGGCGTCAGGGCGGGCAGGGTTTCGAGATCCGCCACCACCATCCCCGTGCACCCCGCGCGCAGCCCTTCCTCCATGCACCACAACACATCTTCGACCTTGTCAGGGGTGACAAAGGCAAATCGTCCCGGGTGAGCAAAAGGCGCAATGCCGGCGGCGTTCAGCTGTGTCCGCCGATGCGGTTGCACGATCCAGAGCACCGGCCCCCGCAGTTTCGAGGCCAGCCACATCGCAAAGGTATGCCGCGCCGGACCACAGGCCTCGTGCACGCGCCCGTCCGGCAGGCACAGCCCGTCGCCAAGCTCCAATCCCTTTGCCGCCTTCTGCGGCCTGCGCGCAAGCAAGTGAGTCGTCATGCCCCAAGATATAATGTTCCCTATTTGTTCTCAATATCATTTTCCCTTGCCGCGCCCGTCAAATCCGAACAAGGTGGCGGGAAATACAACAGGGAAGGAAACACTCATGGCAGATCACGGCTATGAAGGTGGAAGGCTCGACCTGCCATTCGTTGGCATCTCGACCTTTGGGAAACGCGAATACGTCAGCGACTGGGACGCCATCGAGGCCGACGTGGCCATCATGGGCGCGCCCTTCGATTTCGGCACCCAATGGCGCAGCGGTGCCCGCTTTGGCCCGCGCGGCGTGCGCGAGGCCTCGACCCTGTTCAGCTTTGGCCACGCCGGGGCCTATGATCACGAGGACGATGCCACCTATCTGCCGTCCTCGGTCAGGATCGTCGACATCGGGGATGCCGATATCGTGCACACCGACACGATGAAGAGCCACGCCAATATCGAGGCCGGCGTGCGCGCCATCCTCAAGGCCGGGGCCCTGCCCGTTGTGATCGGCGGCGATCACTCGATCAATATCCCCTGCATCAACGCCTTTGACGATCAGGAAGACATCCACATCCTGCAAATCGATGCGCACCTGGATTTCGTGGATGTGCGTCACGGTGTGCGCTATGGCCACGGCAACCCGATGCGCCGGGCCGCCGAAAAGCCCTATGTCACCGGCCTGACGCAGGTCGGTATCCGCAACGTGTCATCCACTGCGAAAGAAGGATATGAGGACGCGCGTTCCATGGGCTCCGATATCCTTTCGGTGCGTCAGGCACGCAAACTGGGGCCGCAGGGCGTGATCGACCGCATTCCCGAAGGCGCCCGCGTCTATGTCACGATCGACATTGACGGCTTCTGCCCCTCGATCGCTCCCGGCACTGGCACGCCGTCGCATGGTGGCTTCCTCTACTATGATGTTCTGGAAATGATGCAGGCGCTGGCCAAGCGTCACGATGTGGTTGGGATCGACCTTGTCGAAGTGGCCCCCGACTATGACCCAACGGGCGGAACCTCGATCCTGGCGGCTCAAATTCTGCTCAATATGCTGGGTTTCATCTTCCACGAACGCGAAAACCGCTGAAAATCCGCGGAAAGTGACCAGACAGTCTTGCGAACAGCCCCCGGCCGCATAGGTCGGGGGTACATTTGACAGGGAACACGCATATGAAAATGAATCCGCTTGGCCGGACCGGCATTCAGGTCTCGGAACTTTGCCTTGGCACCATGACCTTCGGCACGCAGACCGAAGAGACCGAGGCACATGCGCAGATCGACATGGCTCTGGCCGGGGGGATCAATTTTGTCGATGCCGCCGAAATGTACCCTGTGAACCCGATCAGCGCGGAAACCGTGGGCCTCACGGAAACCATCATCGGCAACTGGTTTGCCAAGACCGGGCGCCGCTCTGAGGTGGTTCTGGCGACCAAACACTCTGGTTCCGGGTTCAAACACGCCCGCGATGGCGCGCCGATTTCCTCCCAGACCATCCCCGAAGCGGTTGAGGGATCGTTGCGCCGCCTGCAAACTGATCACATCGACCTTTATCAGTTCCACTGGCCCAATCGTGGCTCTTACATGTTCCGTCAGAACTGGCGCTACGATCCGTCCAAGCAAAGCCATGCTGAGACCATGGCCCACATGGAGGACGCCCTCGAAGCCCTGCAAAGGCAGGTCGACAAGGGCAATATCCGTGCGTTCGGCCTCTCCAACGAAAGCGCATGGGGCACCTCGCAATGGCTGCGGATCGCCGAGGAAAGGGGCTGGCCGCGCGTTGCGTCCGTTCAGAACGAATACTCGATGCTCTGCCGCCTCTATGACACCGACATGGCCGAGATGAGCGTAAACGAGGATGTTGGCCTTCTTGCCTTTTCGCCGTTGGGCGCGGGGTTCCTGACTGGAAAATACCAGCACGGATCGGTGCCACAGGGATCGCGGATGGATCTCGTGCCGGAAATGGGGGGGCGCAAGTCGGCGCGTGTCTTTGATGCGGTTGATGCTTACCTTGCCATTGCGCAGCGGCACGGGGTTGATCCTGTCCACATGGCGCTGGCATTCACGCTTCAGCGCCCCTTCATGTGCTCATCAATCTTTGGTGCGACTCGTCTGGATCAGCTGGAACACATCCTGAAGACACCCGAAGTGACGCTGTCCGAGGAAATCCTCGCGGAAATTGATGATGCGCATCGGGCCCATCCGATGCCATACTGACGGATGTGGAAAACACCGAAGAAAGGCCTGAATCTCGCATTTGTGTAAAATTTTCGGAATCTTATCCACATTTGCCCTGTGGATTGGTTCTGAATCTGACACCTCCGCAATACCGACTTAATACCGACGCAATACCGACAGGCCTTTCTTGAAGCTCTTGGCGCTTCACGGTAGGGCAGGGAAAACGAAAGGAAGATTTGCATGTCCGAAGAAGTGCTGGCCACGGTTCGTGCCTCCGCCCCCCGTCGATGGATTGGCGTCGGGATGCTGGCGCTTTTGGGGGGGATGCTGGTCTATCTCGCCTTGGCAACGCCCCCGCAGACCATTTTTTGGCAGGTATTTCTGTTGGTTATGGGCGTTGGGTCTCTGGTGCTGGCCGATGCCACCCGACGCGCCACCGAACGCGCCATCGAACTCACCGCTCAGGGCCTGCGCGATACCAGCGGTGAGCTTCTGGCCGCAATCGACGACATCGAGCGCGTTAATCGCGGCACCTTCGCGATGAAACCTTCAAACGGGTTTGTTGTTATTTTACAATCTTCTGGAACCCGTTCCTGGCACCCCGGCCTGTGGTGGCGCCTTGGCAAGCGCGTGGGAATCGGCGGCGTGACTCCCGCCGCCCAAACCAAGTTCATGGCGCAAACACTCGAAGCCCTGATGGCCGAACGCGGTTAAACCTGCCAGACCAGCTGCGGCGCAAAGCGCGGGCGGGTGAAGATAAAGGTCTCGATATCCAGATCCCCCAGACCGACGTTCAGCGGCGGGTTGTAGACCGATTTGGTCTCAACAAGGATCAGGGTTTCGCCGTCCGCCATCTTGGGCAACCGCGCCACGACACCATTCAAATCTGCCTGGCTATAGGCGCTTAGCAGACCACGGGTTTGCGACCATTGCATGGTGTAGGTTTTGGTCGTGTCACTATAGCTTACGACGGTCACGCGAAGACCAGTGGCCGACTGTGATTTCGCAAGGATATCAAAGAGATTGTGGGCGCTTGTAAGGTAGTTAAGATCGATTGCCGTGACCTCTCGGGACAGCATGTCCGAGATGGTAAAGGCCGCTTTTTCACTCATGGAACGCGACTTGTAGGCGTCGAAGAACACGATCATCGCGACATAGGCCCAGAACAGAACCGGCAGAATGATCGCAGCCTCGACCGAGACCGATCCGCGTGCCTCTTCGGCAAACTCTTTCAGGAAGAAACGAAGTCTTTTGATCATTGCTGTTACCTCGGTTCCTGAACAAAGGCGGCCAGGGCCGTGATGGCGATTTCGCCTGCTTCGTCGCGTGTGACGTACTGGCTGATGCCGACGCTTGTGAACATGGTTTTCAGCTTGACACAGACCCGTAGCACCATGAGTTCGTTGTCCAAACCATTCTGAAAGGTGGTCACCGGCTGGATCTCTTCCGCCTTGTTCGTACAAACCACCGTATCACTGAGCGGTGTATGCCACGCCCGCGGATCAACCTGCTGCATCTCGATCTTGAGGCTGTTCAGGCAATCAGGGATCACGCCGATGTTGTCGCAGATGTCTTCACGCAGGTCATTGTGGCTGATGATGGCACCGGTCGACAGGCGGATGTCGCGCACGGTGATGTCGACCCCTCGTTCCAGCATCGCGGAACGGTAGGTGATCATGCCCACATCAATGGCCGAGACCAGAATTCCGAAGAAAATCGGGAAGATGAGAACGAATTCGATCGACGCACTTCCGCTCTCGTGGCGGAGAAAGTTCCTGAGTTTCTGGATCATTGGGTCAGCCTCAGTTGCGCGATGGAAGAGGCAATGGCTGCAAATGCATCTGAGATTTCGAGGCCATCTACATCAAAGTAGTGTGCGTCCGAACTGGCACAATCCTTTAGAACCGCCGTGCCACCGGAGGGCGCTTCGAACCCGATGGTGAACACCACGATGTTCTTGGCCTTGGCAGCCTCGCAGATTGCTCGGGTGCGCGCATCCTTGGTTGTACGGCCAACATACTTGCGTACGTCATAGTACCAATCGTCCCAGGCTTCGCTGTCGTACATCCAGGGTTCGTAGTTGTCTTCGACATTCGACTCCAGGGACGTGTATGCCCAAAGATCCGGATAGGTAACAACTTCCGCACTGCCGGGTTCGTTCACGACAACGGTCGAAGTTCTTTTGACCTTGCGATAGCGTTTGCATGAGCCGTTCCGGCGATAGGATTTACAGACCCATTCGGTGGTAGTTGTCGTCTCTTCATACTCGCCCTCGCCATAGGCATGGTCTTTCCATTGGTTGGAATGAGGCCAATAGAACATGGGTTCGGTTGTGTTGCCGTCGTTGTCGTAATCGCCTTCGTCTTCACCGACGTACACCGAGTATTTTTCTTCCTGGTCGTTCCACCAGATGTTGGACTCGCCGTTGCGATACCCATCTTCCACATAGTATTGGCTGGTGTTCTGTCCGTCAGTCATCAACACGATGACCTTCAGGGAACGAGCTTCCGAATAGCCATAGGGACGACCGTCAAAGTCTGACGACACGACGTTGGTGTCGATCAGGTGATCCACAACGGGCTGCATTGCGGGATCAAGTAGGGCGGTTCCCCATTTCATCCCGACATCGAGAGACGTGTTACCCTTGGCATAGAAGCTATCGATGAAGTTCTTCAGCTTGGTCTTGTCTTTTTGCAACGCCATCACGTGACGTGAACTGTCCTTGTAGTCGGGGCAAACAGGGCTTGAAACGAGCTTTTTGGGATCATCGTCTCGTCCGTCAAAGTCAGACCAAGGGCTGAAATGCACCGCTTGCTTTAGGCGTTCGTCCGGCGTCACGCTCGTTGTATTGAAGTCGTCGCCTTCAAAATGGATGCAGTGTGAATAGTCGTGTGCGTTCGCGCCAGTCACGGCATCGCCATCCGGATCCACGAAGGCGTCATGCGCAACTGGGGTATCGCCCAGCGAGGGCGAACCAGATGCCACATCTGTCCGGTCAACATCACCCGAGCCGTCCAGCGAGGCGTTCAGACGGTTGAAGATATTGCGGGGCAGGGCGACCTGCGTGGCATAGGGCACGATCGATACCGAAAGCTTTCCGTCTTCGGTATTTTCGTCCAGCGTATCAATGAAATCCTTGGCGGCGTTTTTCAGGTTATAGAGGCGACTGTTGCTGCCCATCGAACCGGAGACGTCCAGCACCATCGAGATTTCAACGCCGCCGATGCGTTCTTCGGCGCGGCCCGAGGCCGGTACGTTCAGCGTGTCAACGCCGTTCAGCTTCATGAAATGCGTGTTGATCGAAGTTTTGGCCGATGCTTCGACCGTCCGGTAGTTGAGACCCTGGTCCACAACCACAGAGGTGAGGTAGTCGCTCATGCCGGCCTTGGCAAAGTACTCTTCCACCACGACCTTGGGGTCGAGATCCTGCTGCATGTCGGCAGCTGCAAGGATTGCACGGTCCAGTGTATGCTGCATCTTCGTGCGCGCCATTTCCGAGCGGATCAGGTCAATGCCCACCCCGCCGATCATCAGAATGATCAGAAATAGAAAGAGCGCGAAGCCCACCAGGACACCGCTTTCATCTTTCGAAAACTGCTGCAACCAGCCTGCGGAGCGCTTCTGCACATTCGCGACTGACCGACTTTTTTTACTCGATCTGTTTCCAGGCATTTCTACCACCTAACTTTCGGCGCGATTACTCCCGTTGACATCCCCAACACCTTTTGCGCCGCATGATGTTGTGCTCCTGAAATGGGGCGAAACTGGGGCAATAGGCGTTCGAAAGTGGGGAATTGATGTCGGAAAACCCCTTGTTTTATTGAGGTTTGAGACAGTTTCGGCCCTCTGCCCCCAACTGTTTCCAAATGTGAAACCAAGCGTCCTTGAGGATGGCACAGAAGAATTTTCTGGCCCGAAGTTAGGATTTGCTCTCAATATGCGCCTATGAATAAGGCTGCGGCAACGAGTCGCGATTGTGGTTTCGGGAGGTAGAAAATGAGTATCCAGAAAGAGCCGAGTTTCCGTGAAAGTGTTGACCTTATGTTCAACAGAGCGGTGGCGATGATGGATTTACCCCCGGGACTGGAGGAGAAGATCCGCGTCTGCAACGCGACCTATACGGTGCGTTTTGGCGTGCGTCTCAGGGGGCAAATCCAGACCTTTACAGGGTATCGCTCTGTGCACTCGGAACACAAAGAACCGGTGAAGGGGGGGATACGTTACGCCATCGGCGTCAACCAGGATGAAGTCGAGGCGCTTGCTGCGCTGATGACTTACAAGTGTGCCCTGGTCGAAGCACCGTTTGGAGGTTCGAAGGGCGGGCTGCGTATCGATCCACGTCAGTACGATGAGCACGAGTTGGAACTGATCACGCGCCGGTTCGCATATGAACTCGCCAAGCGCGACCTCATCCACCCGTCTCAGAACGTGCCTGCGCCAGATATGGGCACAGGTGAGCGCGAGATGGCCTGGATAGCAGACCAATATGCGCGGATGAACACGACCGACATCAACGCGGTGGCCTGTGTTACGGGCAAGCCGCTGAATGCGGGTGGTATTTCCGGCCGGGTCGAGGCGACAGGGCGCGGTGTTCAATACGCATTGCGAGAGTTCTTTCGCGATCCCCGTGATATGGAAAAGGCCAAGCTGACCGGTTCGCTGGATGGTAAACGGATCATCGTGCAGGGGCTTGGCAACGTGGGTTACCATGCTGCGAAGTTTCTGAGTGAAGAGGATGGGGCTCTGATCACCGGGATTATTGAGTGGGACGGGGCACTCTTCAATGAAAACGGGCTGGACGTGGATGCCGTGCGCGCATGGATTTCCAAGCACGGCGGTGTGAGTGGTTTCCCTGACGCGTTGCATACCGCCGAAGGATCGGCCGTCTTGGAAGAGGATTGCGATATCCTTATTCCTGCTGCGCTGGAAGGTGTCATCAATCTTACCAACGCCGACCGGATCAAGGCTTCGCTTATCATCGAAGCAGCGAACGGGCCGGTAACAGCCGGGGCCGACGATATCCTCCGCGAGAAGGGGGTGGTGATCATTCCCGATATGTACGCCAATGCGGGCGGTGTGACGGTGTCCTACTTTGAGTGGGTAAAGAACCTATCACACATCCGGTTTGGTCGCATGCAGCGACGCCAGGAGGAAGCGCGCCACCAGTTGGTCGTTGATGAATTGCAGAAAATTTCTGATGCGATGGGCAGCACTTACACGATGTCGGACAGTTTCAAGCAAAAGTACCTTCGCGGTGCGGACGAACTTGAACTGGTTCGGTCGGGTCTCGATGACACGATGCGCATTGCCTATCAGTCGATGCGGGACGTCTGGCACGAACGCGGTGATGTCGATGACCTCAGGACAGCAGCCTATATCGTATCAATCGACAAGGTTGCGGCGAGCTATCGTGCCAAAGGGCTATAGGTGATGACCGAGGTCGCGCTGTCTTGCAAATGCGGCACCCTGAAAGGGGTGCTGCACGATGCCTCGCCTTCAACCGGGACCCGCGTCGTATGCTACTGCAAGGATTGTCAGGCTTTCGCGCGCCACTTGGGGGCGCATGCCGTGCTTGATGCACAGGGTGGTACCGACATTTATCAGACATTGCCACGAAACCTCGAGATCACGTCGGGGGCGGAAAGCCTTGCGTGTCTGTGACTGTCGCCAAAGGGGTTGCTGCGATGGTACGCCAAGTGTTGCAACACGCCGCTTTGCAATACCTTGGCCAACCACAAGTTCTACATGGTTGGCGTACTGACCAGCACCGCAGAGGCCGGAAAAGACGCACTTGGACCAATAAGGGCGCAGGTCAACGTAAACGGAGCGATTGGTGGTGGGGTGAAATCCAAGGGCCAACTCAAGGCCGTGGTGGATATTCTATCGCGTCAACTGGGCGCTATGATCTGGAAACGGACCGAGACCCCGTTGTTTAATGACGGCGGTACCCCGGTCGTCGTGCCAGTGACTCTGAGTCTCGAAGAGCGGCGACGCGCCAGCGAAACTCCCAAACTTCCGCCTGATTTGCTCTAATCCGACAATAAGTGTCGCTCAGAGGAAAACTCGGGTCGAAAACTGCGCGGATTGTATTCGCGTGGCGTTGCAATGTTGTCGTCGGACACGTTCGGACGTGCCCAGGAATTGGTGGAGAGAGACATGCGGTTTTCCGGCCTCAAAGTCCTGAAGGAAGGGCTTACGGGTAACAAAGGGTGGCAGGCGCACTGGCGCGATGCGCAGCCCAAGTCAGAATATGATGCGATCATCATCGGGGGCGGGGGCCACGGTTTGGCAACCGCATACTATCTGGCCAAGAACCACGGCATGACCAATATTGCGGTTGTGGAGAAGGGCTATCTCGGTGGCGGCAATGTCGGCCGGAACACCACGATTGTCCGCGCGAACTATGGTCTTCCCGGGAACTCGGAATTCTATTCCCACTCCCTCAAGCTCTGGGAAGGGATGGAGCAGGACCTGAACTACAACGTAATGCATTCACAGCGTGGGATCATCAACCTGTTCCACAGTGACGGCCAGCGCGATGCTTATGCCCGCCGGGGTAATTCGATGATCAACCAGGGCGACGATGCGGTGCTGCTGGACCGCGAAGGCGTTCGCAAAATGCTGCCGTATCTCGATTTCGACAATGCTCGCTTCCCGATCTACGGCGGTCTATATCACGCGCGTGGCGGTACGGCGCGGCACGATGCGGTGGCCTGGGGCTATGCGCGTGGTGCAGATCAACGGGGCGTGGACCTGATCCAGAACTGTGAAGTCACCGGGATCGATATCGAAGGCGGTGTCGTCAAAGGGGTCCAGACCACGCGCGGGCCGATCAAGGCCAAGAAGGTCGGTATCGTTGTCGCCGGTCGGTCGAGCCAGGTGGCGGCGATGGCAGGTCGACGCCTGCCGATTGAAAGCCACGTTTTGCAAGCCTTCGTGACCGAGGGCCTGAAGCCGGTGATCGACCACGTCGTGACCTTTGGCATGGGCCACTTCTATATCAGCCAGTCCGACAAAGGCGGCCTTGTGTTTGGCGGCGACCTTGATTTCTACAGCTCCTATGCGGCGCGGGGCAACCTGCCCATGGTTGAGCATGTCATGGAAGCTGGCATGACGCTGATGCCGATGATCGGCAAGGCCAAGCTTTTGCGCAGCTGGGGCGGCATCATGGACATGTCGCCGGATGGCAGCCCGATCATCGACAAGATGGATGGGATCGACGGCCTCTTCATCAACACCGGCTGGTGCTACGGCGGCTTTAAGGCCGTGCCAGCATCCGGGTGGTGTATGGCGCACCTGATGGCGACGGAAACCCCGCATGATTACGCAAAACACCACCGTCTTGACCGTTTCCGCACCGGGCATGGCCTGATGGATGAAGAGGGCACCGGCTCTCAGCACAACCTGCACTGAGGAGGGAAGAAAAATGAGAATTACATGCCCCCTGTGCGGGGAACGCGATCGCCGGGAATTCTACTATCAGGGGGACGCTAAAATGCTGAACCGCCCCGATCCAGAGGCCGGAGATGTCGTCTGGGATGACTACCTGCACAACCGCGACAACCCTGCGGGCGTGACCCGTGATCTCTGGTACCACGAGGCCGGATGCGCCTCCTGGATCGTTGTCACACGCAACACCATCACACACGAAGTGATTTCCACTGAACTGGCCTCGAAAGTGAAGGAGGCGTCGAAATGAGGATCAATGGAAAAGGTCTCGTTGATCGCAACACGCCGCTGAGCTTTTCGTTTGACGGCAACACCTACGAAGGTTTCGCGGGGGACACTCTGGCCTCGGCGCTTCTGGCCAATGACGTCAAGATGGTCGCGCGTTCGTTCAAGTATCACCGTCCGCGTGGCATCATGGGGGCCGGCAGTGAAGAGGCGGGCGCCCTGGTCACAGTCGGGACCGGCGCGTCACAGGATCCCAACGTGCGTGCCACGATGCAGGAGCTGTACCCCGGCCTTGCTGCCAGATCGCAGAACCGCTGGCCATCGTTGAACGTGGATATTCTGAGCCTGAACGATCTTGCTGCGCCGTTTCTGGGGGCAGGTTTCTACTACAAGACATTCATGTGGCCCAAGGCGTTCTGGGAAAAGCTCTATGAGCCCGTCATCCGCCGGTCGGCGGGCATTGGTGCCCTAAGCGGGCAGGACAACGAGGATCATTACGAGAAGGCATTTGCTTTCTGCGATCTGCTTGTGATCGGGTCCGGACCTTCGGGCCTGATGGCGGCGCTGACAGCGGCGCGCGCAGGGGCTGACGTGATCCTTTGTGAGGAAGACAGCGTCATGGGCGGCCGCCTGAACGGCGAAGCCCTTGAGGTTGGCGGTATGGCTTCGCAGGCATGGGCGGTTCAGGCTCTGGCCGAACTGGCCGGCATGGACAATGTTCGTCTGATGAGCCGCACCACGGTGACGGGCGCATACGATCAGGGCACCTATGGTGCGCTGGAGCGTGTTTCGCATCACGTCGACACCCGCGGTGCCCGCCCGATTGAATGCTTCTGGCGGATCGCTGCGAAGCGGGCAATCCTTGGGGCAGGGGCCATTGAACGCCCTGTCGCCTTCCGCAACAACGACCGCCCCGGCATCATGACGGCCTCTGCCGTCCGTACCTATCTGCACCGTTATGGTGTGGCGCCGGGCCGGAGTGTTGCTGTTTTTGCCAACAACGACGATGCCCATCGCACAGCGCGTGATCTTGTCGATGCAGGCGTCCACGTGGCCGCCGTGATCGACAGCCGCCATGACGCTCCGGACGGGGATGGCTATGAGGTCATCAAGGGCGCGATGGTCTGTGATAGCGAGGGGCGCAAGGGCCTTGAGGCCGTCACCTACCGCTTGCACGACGGGCGGGAGGAAAAGCTCCAGGCCGACTGTCTGGCGATGTCTGGAGGCTGGAACCCGACTGTTCACATGACCTGTCACATGAATGGCCGTCCCGCATGGGACGAAAAAATCCAGTCGTTTGTACCAGTTGCGGGTATGGTGCCCGGTCTTGAAGCGGTTGGCGCCTGTAACGGTGCTTTCTCGACGCATGCCGCGCTTGAGCAAGGCGCGCAGGCTGCGATGACGGCGCTGGATGATCTGGGTATCAAAGGTGGGGCCGTCGATTTGCCAGAGGCAGAAGACGCCCCTTATCGGGTCAAGGCGCTCTGGGCCGTGGAAGGCAAGGGCCGTGCCTGGCTGGATTTCCAGAACGACGTGACCGTCAAGGATGTGAAGCAGGCCGCGCAGGAAAACTTCCGCTCGGTTGAACACATGAAGCGTTATACCACACAGGGCATGGCGCCGGATCAGGGCAAGAATTCGAACGTGGCCTCGCTGGCGATCCTCGCGGATGCCACCGGTCGTGGCATTCCGGAGACCGGCACCACCACCTTCCGACCGCCCTTTGTTCCGGTCGCGATTGCGGCGATGGGCGCAGGGGCGCAGGGCAAAGGGTTTGCGCCCGAGCGGTTTACCACCAGCCACAAAGCCTCGATCGAACGCGGCGCGCCGATGATCGAGGCAGGCCTTTGGTATCGCCCGAGCTATTACCCGGCGCCCGGCGAAAAGACCTGGCGGCAATCCTGTGACCGCGAGGTCAACATGGTGCGCAACGCGGTTGGTATCTGTGATGTGTCGACACTCGGCAAGATTGACCTGCAGGGGCCGGATGTTGGTGAATTCCTCGATTTCGTCTACACCAACATGTTCTCTACGCTGAAGGTTGGCCGCACGCGGTATGGCCTGATGCTGCGTGAAGACGGAACGGTCATGGATGATGGCACGACCGCGCGTCTTGGGGAAAACCACTATGTGATGACCACCACCACGGCTGCGGCTGGCGTGGTCATGCGGCATCTTGAGTATGTGCACCAGTGTCTGCGGCCTGATCTGGATGTGTCGTTCATTTCGGTCACCGAGCAATGGGCGCAATTTGCAGTTGCCGGTCCCAAATCGCGGGAGCTGCTGGACGGCCTTGTTGATGAAACCGTTGATAATGAAAACTGGCCCTTCATGGCATGCGGCGAGATTTCGGTTCAGGGTGTCAAAGGGCGTTTGTTCCGCATCTCGTTTAGTGGTGAACACGCCTACGAGATTGCGGTGCCTTCGCGCTATGGCGATAGCCTCTACCGCCTTCTCATGGCGCGGGCCGAAGCCATTGGGGGCGGTGCCTATGGTATGGAAGCCCTGAACGTGCTGCGGATCGAAAAAGGCTTTATCACCCACTCGGAAATCCATGGGCGGACCAATGCCTTTGACATCGGTATGGAGAAGATGATCAGCCAGAAGAAGGACTGTATCGGCAAGACCATGGCCGAACGTCCGGGCCTGATTGATCCGGACAGGGAACAACTCGTCGGGATAAAACCGATTGGTCCGGTCAAGCAGCTTACGGCGGGGGCGCACCTGTTCAAAGCGGGTGACGAAGCGACCCGTGTGAACGATCAGGGCTATCTCACGTCCGTAGGTTTCTCACCCACGCTTGATGGCTTCCTTGGTATTGGCTTTCTGCGCAACGGGCGCGCCCGTCATGGCGAGGAAATGCAGATGGTCGATCACCTGCGCGGTGTAACGGCGCGTGTGCAAATTTGCGATCCGGTATTCTTTGATCCTGAAGGAGGACGAGTCCGTGGCTGAATTGCTGGCTAAATCACCCTGCGACGGGCTGCTTCCGCTTTCCATTGGAGACGCGCAACTGAGCGAAGTCGACATGACTGTGTTGACATCGCTTGCGCCCTACAACGGCAAGGAAGAGGGTTTGTCAGACGCGCTCAAGGCGGCGCATGGCATGGCACTGCCGGCCGTAAATCGCGCAACCGGCAAAGAGGGCGCGCGCGCGATCTGGTTCGGGCGTGGCCATAGTTTGCTGGTTGGGCCAACGCCGAATGCGTCGCTTGCCGAACATGCGGCGCTGACGGATCAATCGGATGCCTGGTCGATCGTGCGTCTCGAAGGGGGCGATGCAGAAGACGTTCTGGCACGGCTTGTGCCTGTGGATCTGCGTCAGGCCCATTTTAAACGTGGACATACGTCGCGTACCCAATTGCAGCATATGACGATCTCGATCACGCGTGTCAGTGACACGGCTTTTCTCATCATCGCGTTCCGGTCGATGGCCAAGACATTGGTTCACGATCTCGAGACGGCGATGAAAGGGGTTGCAGCTCGACGTGCGGGCTGACATCAAGGAGGACGACTTTGTTGTCCTCCTTGAAAGGTTCGATCATGCGCGTTCTTTCCACTTTGTCTGTTGTCGCAACTCTCGTTGTCGCCTCGCCTGGTCTTGCAGATCAGCAGGCCGAGTGTGAGCTACAGGCTGCTATCGTGGATCGGGCGACCGAACTTCGTCTTGAGCGCACGAGCGAGAAAAAGGCCCTTGCAATCATGACGTCTGGGGAAGATGAGGCCGTCGCCGAGAAATATATCGGCGCGGTCCCGCATATCGTTGAGTGGATTTACTCGCTCAAACGCAAGGAACTTAAGCTAGAGCCGGGCAAGGCCTATCTTGCCAAGTGCGCCGCGCAGTAACATCGACTGCTGGACGCCCTAAGCGCCAGTTCCTATATTTCAACAATGAGCCTACCACCCGGATTCCTGGATGAACTTCGGAGCCGCACCAGCATGTCGCAGGTGGCGGGTCGCAAGGTTGTTTGGGATCAGAGGAAATCCAATCAGGGCAAGGGCGACATGTGGTCTCCGTGTCCCTTTCACCATGAAAAAACGGCGTCTTTCCATGTCGACGACCAGAAAGGCTATTACTACTGCTTTGGCTGTCACGCCAAAGGGGATGCGATTTCCTTTGTGCGTGAAACGGAAAATGTCAGTTTCATGGAGGCGGTGGAAATCCTCGCGCGTGAGGCCGGCATGCCAATGCCACAACGTGATCCACAGGCGCAGCAAAAGGCCGATCGGCGCAGCCAGCTCACCGATGTGATGGAGCAGGCCGTTCAGTTCTTCCGCCTGCAGCTAAAGACGAACGCAGGCCATGACGCGCGAGCATATCTTGAGAAGCGCGGCCTTGGTCCCGAGGCGCTGGAGCGGTGGGAAATCGGGTTTGCACCGGATGGCTGGCAAAACCTTTGGGATCACCTGACGGGCAAGAATGTTGAACCCGATCTGATCTTTGGCTGTGGTCTGGCCAAACCTTCGACCAAGGGGGGGCGGCCCTATGACACCTTCCGCAATCGTATCATGTTCCCGATCCGCGATGCGCGGGGGCGGTGTATTGCATTTGGCGGTCGGGCGATGGATCCAAACGACAACGCCAAATACCTGAACAGTCCGGAAACCGAACTGTTCGACAAGGGGCGCAGCCTTTACAACCACGGGCCCGCGCGAGAAGCGGCGGGCAAGGGCAAGACTCTTCTGGTGGCCGAAGGCTATATGGATGTGATCGCGCTTGCCGAAGCGGGCTTTGGGGCATCGGTGGCGCCGTTAGGCACGGCGGTGACCGAAAATCAGCTGGAACTGCTGTGGCGGATTTCGCCTGAGCCGGTGATTGCCTTGGACGGGGACAAGGCGGGTTTGCGGGCGGCGATGCGTCTGATTGATTTGTCATTGCCGCTTCTGGAAGCAGGCAAGAGCCTGCGCTTTGCCCTGATGCCCGAGGGCCAAGACCCGGATGATCTCATCCGCGCCAAGGGGGCTGGGGCCGTTCAGGCCGTTCTGGATCAGGCGATTCCCATGGTTGATCTGCTATGGAGACGAGAGACCGAAGACAAGGTTTTCGACAGCCCCGAGCGCCGTGCGGCGCTCGACAAGGCCTTGAAAGAAAAGATCAAGTTGATTGCGGACCCTTCAATCCGCCAGCACTATGGAGAAGCCATCAAGGAGTTGCGATGGCAGTTGTTCCGTCCGCAACGCGGCGGTGGGGGCAAGCGGTTTTCAAAGCGGAATGCCGCGCCTGCCGTGCAATCGCATACCAAGGCATCGATGCTGGCTGTGGCGGATACGTCCGTTGAGTTTCGCGTTCGCGAGGCCGTGGTTCTGGCGATTGTTTTGACCACGCCCGAACTGCTTGATGACTTCGAATACGAGATCGAAACGTTGGAATGTGCGGATGAAGACAACGCCCGCCTGCGTGATGTTCTGTTGCGGTATGCCAACACTCCTGACCCGCGTGCCGAAGTCGAGATGGCTTTGGGGCACGAAGCCGTTGAAAACTTGCTGCGGCATCCCCATGTCGCGATCACGCCTGCCGTGCGCCACCCAGGCGATATGGAAATGGCACGCCTTACCCTGAGCGAAGAACTGGCCAAAATGAAGACCGTGCGCGGGTTGCGCGCCGAGATCGCGGAGGCCGAGGAAGACATGTTCGGGTTAGCCGACGAGGCCGTCACCTGGCGCTTGGGACAGGCAGCGGAAGCCCGAAACCGCGCTGTGCAAGTGCGGCAGGAAGATGCTGCCGAATATGTGAAAGCCTCCAATGGGGTGGCTGTCGACAAGGAAGAACGCGAGAGGCTGGACGCCCTCAGGAATGCAATCGATTTCACCAGGGGCGGGCGCGGAGGGCGCCGGTAATTCACTTTGGTGAGGAACAGGTAAAGAAAAAGGGGTAAACGGGTGTGCGAATCATCAGATCGCGCTATTGATTCGGTCTAACGAATCACCGACGCCCTTCTCTGCAGGAGTACCGCATGGCCGCAAAAGATACCGACGACCGTAAGCCCGCCGATCAGGAGCCGGAAATCTCGCTCGACATGAGCCAGGCAGCCGTCAAGAAGATGATCGCCGAGGCCCGGGAGAAGGGCTACATCACCTACGATCAGCTGAACCAGGTGCTGCCGCCGGATCAGGTTAGCTCGGAGCAGATCGAAGACGTGATGTCGATGCTGTCGGAAATGGGCATCAATATCATCGAAGATGAAGACGCCGAAGAAGAAGAGCAGAAATCGACCGCGCTAGTTGATACGTCTTCGTCCAACCGCGAAGTTGCGCTTGGTTCGGGTACGACCGAAAAGCTGGATCGCACTGACGACCCAGTGCGCATGTATCTGCGCGAAATGGGGTCGGTCGAACTGCTGAGCCGTGAAGGCGAGATCGCGATTGCGAAACGGATCGAAGCCGGTCGCAACACCATGATTGCCGGTCTTTGCGAAAGTCCGCTGACCTTCCAGGCGATTACCATCTGGCGCGACGAACTTCTGTCCGAAGAGATTCTTCTGCGTGACGTGATCGATCTCGAAACCACCTTCGGCAACCAGATGGATGACGACGAGGAGGAGGAAGAGCCCGTCGTCGATACCTCAAACGTCAATGCGGCGCCCAAGAAAGATGAGGGCCCGGAACTCGACGCCGACGGCAACCCGATTGCCAAGGACGATGATGATGACGAGGACGAGCAGGCCAACATGTCGCTTGCGGCAATGGAAGCGGCCCTCAAGCCCAAGGTTCTTGAAACCCTAGATCTGATTGCCCGCGACTACGCGCTTCTGTCGGACATGCAGGATGTACGTATTTCGGCAACGCTGAACGAAGATGACACCTTCTCGGACAAGGAAGAGAAGCAGTATCAGAAACTTCGTTCGGAAATCGTTGAGCTGGTGAATGAACTCCACCTGCACAACAACCGTATCGAAGCCCTGATCGACCAGCTTTACGGCATCAACCGTCGCGTGATGCAGATCGATTCTTCGATGGTAAAACTTGCCGACCAAGCACGTATCAACCGTCGTGAGTTCATCGAAGCTTATCGCGGTCGCGAACTTGATCCCACCTGGTTGGACGATATGGGACAGAAACCCGGTCGTGGCTGGCAGATGTTCATGGAACGCTCTTCTGGCAAGGTAGAAGAACTGCGTGCGGACATGGCGCAAGTCGGTACTTATGTGGGTCTGGACATCTCGGAATTCCGTCGCATTGTTCAACAGGTCCAGAAGGGTGAGAAAGAAGCACGTCAGGCCAAGAAGGAAATGGTCGAAGCCAACCTTCGCCTCGTGATCTCGATCGCCAAGAAATACACCAATCGCGGCCTTCAGTTCCTCGACCTGATCCAGGAAGGGAACATCGGTCTGATGAAGGCGGTCGACAAGTTTGAATATCGTCGCGGCTACAAGTTCTCGACCTATGCGACCTGGTGGATCCGTCAGGCCATCACGCGCTCGATTGCCGATCAGGCGCGCACCATCCGTATTCCGGTACACATGATCGAAACGATCAACAAGTTGGTTCGGACCGGTCGCCAGATGCTGCATGAAATCGGCCGCGAACCGACGCCGGAAGAACTGGCCGAAAAGCTGCAAATGCCGCTGGAGAAGGTTCGTAAGGTGATGAAGATCGCCAAGGAGCCGATCTCGCTCGAAACGCCGATCGGGGACGAGGAAGACTCGCAACTGGGGGATTTCATCGAGGACAAGAATGCCGTGCTGCCGCTGGACAGCGCGATTCAGGAAAACCTCAAGGAAACCACGACCCGCGTGCTTGCCTCGCTCACCCCGCGTGAAGAACGCGTCCTGCGGATGCGCTTTGGCATCGGTATGAACACCGACCACACGCTGGAGGAAGTTGGCCAGCAGTTCAGCGTGACCCGCGAACGTATTCGCCAGATTGAGGCAAAGGCGCTGCGCAAGCTGAAACACCCCAGCCGGTCGCGCAAGCTGCGCAGCTTCCTGGACCAGTAAGCGAACCAAACAGTTTTTTCTTGAGGCGGTCGGTTTTCTCCGGCCGCCTCACGCTTTTGTGGCGCGTGTTGAGTTCCCTGTAGCCGAGAAGCTCCTACATTGGAGAAAGAGACATGGAGTATAAGTAAATGGAACCTAAACTGTTGAAAGCGGGCGTCGTCGCCCTTGCTCTTGTACCCGGAATTGCCGCGGCTCAATTTGGCGGATTTCCTTGGCGCGCAAATGATCTTCCTGGTGTGGGGAACTTTGAAGTCATCGAGGGAGCCAGCGGGCTGACGACTGGATTTTGGTGTCGGGCCGGAAGTTATGCGGTGACAGAATTTGGGGCCCGCGGATCGGATCGCATTTACGTGTTGAACCCCCTTGGCCGCTCACTGACACGCGACAGCCGCAGGGCGGTCGGATTTACTGTGTCACCTGATGCCAATCTTCTTGAAAAGGCGTCCAGGGTCAATTCCAACACTCTCTCGGTCAATCGGGAGGGGTACAACATCAGTGTCGGCCACGCAAAGAGTTACTGTTCGGCCCCAAGGTTCAGCCGGCCCTAGCGACAATTGAAATGGGCCTGCCCGATTGCTATTGCCTGTGGGATGCAACACGCTTTTGACATTCAAACAGACGGGCAGGGCCTTTACGAGTTCACATCACAGGTGAACGGTTGGGTGCAGGCACAGCGGCTAAGTACGGGTTTGCTTACACTATTTGTGCGGCATACCTCGTGTAGCCTTCTCATCCAGGAAAATGCTGATCCCGAAGTTCAGACGGACCTTCGCAATTTCTTTCATCGGCTTGTGCCGCCGACGACAGACCCTTCGATGTCATATTTGACCCACACTTATGAAGGTCCGGATGATATGCCTGCGCATATCAAAGCGGCGATGATGCCGGTGTCGCTTTCTATCCCGATCAGTGCAGGACGACCTGTGTTGGGAACTTGGCAGGGCATCTACCTGTTCGAACATAGAAAAGCGCCGCACACGCGAAGCGTGGCGGCGCATATAGTTGCATGAATTGGGAAACCGAGGTCACTCGTTACTTACAATACCGAGATAGGTACGATTGCGTGTCCGCAACAGGGGAATGCTTCGAAAGTTTTCCCGCTGGACTTCATCTAGCGGGTGTATTTCCCCTCTACCCAAACTCTAGCGGCTCCCCTATAGTGAATGTGGATAACTTGGGTGCACGCCCAATTTGGTGAGGCCGAAGACGAAGGGGAGAGGCCATGCGCTGCCCGTTTTGCGGAAATATTGACACCCAGGTGAAAGATTCACGCCCTGCCGAGGATCATGTATCGATCCGGCGCAGGCGGTTTTGTCCGGCATGTGGTGGGCGTTTTACCACCTATGAACGTGTCCAGTTGCGCGACTTGATCGTCGTCAAATCGAACGGTCGCCGTGAAGACTTTGATCGCGACAAGCTTGAGCGTTCGATCCGCATCTCCATGCAGAAACGCCCGGTTGAGCCCGAGCGGATTGACCAGATGATTTCAGGCATCGTGCGACGCCTCGAAAGCATGGGGGAAACCGATATCCAGTCGAAGACGATCGGTGAAATCGTCATGGAAGCCTTGGCGCGGATCGACACTGTCGCCTATGTGCGATTTGCGAGTGTTTACAAGAACTTCCAGGCCGCCGATGACTTCGACAAATTCGTTTCCGAGCTTCGCCCGGACGAAGCACCTTCGGAAGACTGATCCTGTCTGACAATCGGTATATGGCGCTTGCCCTCTCGTTGGGGCGGCGCGGTCAGGGACGGACCTGGCCAAACCCCGCAGTGGGCTGTGTGATAGTACGCGAAGGCCGTATCGTCGGACGTGGCTGGACGCAGCCGGGCGGTCGCCCGCATGCAGAGGTCGTGGCGCTTGAACAAGCCGGCGAACACGCGCGCGGTGCGACGGCTTATGTGACGCTTGAGCCCTGCGCGCATTTCGGCAAGACCCCGCCTTGTGCATCGGCGCTGATCGAATCTGGTGTCGCGCGGGTGGTGGCAGCCATCGAAGACAGCGACCATCGCGTATCCGGTCGGGGCTTTGCCATGCTGCGCGAGGCTGGCATCGAGGTGACAACAGGCGTCTGCGCCGAAGAGGCCGCACGTGACCTGCAGGGTTTTTTTCTCAAGACCGAACAGGGCCGCCCTTTCCTGACACTCAAGCTCGCGTCGTCGCTGGACGGCCGAATTGCGACGGCAACTGGCGAAAGCCAATGGATCACCGGCCCCGAGGCGCGGCGTGAAGTTCATGCGATGCGCGCGCGGCATGATGCGGTCATGGTTGGCGGTGGTACTGCGCGTGCCGATGATCCTTCGCTTACGGTGCGCGATATGGGGATTGCAGAACAGCCGGTGCGCGTTGTGGTGTCGCGTCGCTTGGATATCCCTCTGATGAGCACCCTAGCCAAAACTGCGCAGGACATTCCTGTCTGGATTGCCCATGGGCGGGATGCTGATCCGACCTTGGTGCGCACCTGGGAAGACCTTGGGGCCGAACTGATGCCCTGTGATCTTGAGAGCCCTCATCTCGCGCCATCTTCGATCCTTCAAGCGCTTGGGGAACGGGGGCTGACCCGTGTGTTCTGTGAAGGTGGTGGCGCATTGGCGGCGTCCTTGCTGATGTCGGATCTCGTGGACGAGTTGATTACCTTCACGGCCGGCAAAGCGCTTGGGGCAGAGGGCTATCCCTCAATCGGGGCAATGGGCGTGGAGCGTCTTCCAGAGGCGCCTTTACTTAGGCTTGCCGGGCATAGAGTTTGCGGAGCCGACACCATGTCGATTTGGCGGCGCGCCTAGGGCCTAGCGCCACAAAGAAGCATAGGTTGCAAAAGCCCCCTGAAGTTTCGAAAGTGTGCGGTTCAGGAGCCCGGGATGCGGAATGCGGCCCGAAGACAGCCGTTCGATGGCGACTTCCACCGAACAGGGCTGATGGGACGTCGGATCATAGTATCGGGGATAGTCGATCAGGGCCGCGTGCACGAGGCCGCTCAGGGGCACTTCTGCTGTGCGCCTGTCAGGAATATCGCCACGGTCGTCCGTCAGCCCCCAGCCGGCATAGAAGGGGGCACCGAAGGTCACCACCTTGACGCCGCGCAGCAGGGCTTCGAAGCCGGTGCCCGAGGTCATGGTCCAGACTTCGGCAACGCGCTCAAGCAGTTGCGCCATGTCTCCGTCAACGATCTGGTCGGCCCAGATCAGCGGATCAGGCACATGCCCACTGCGCAATCCGGCGGTCACGTCGGGGTGCGGTTTGTAGAGGATGATCGCGTCTGGGTTTGCCTCGCGTGTCGCCTTCAGAAGGTTGGCATTGGTCCGGATGTCCGAAGTTCCCAAGAGGATTGACGCATCGTCTTCGACCTGACCGGGGACGAGGATCAACCGACCCTCCGGCAGCTGGATCGGGGCGCTGTCGTGGTTGTATTTGCTAATGCCCAGCTTGCGGACCCGCTCGACCAACTTGTCGGCGCGAAGTGCCTGATCGGGTCTGAGTTCGGCCCTCTCTTGGATCAGTGTTTCCAGACGGCTGACCTGACTGGGGTCGTAGTAGATCCCCAGATCATCGCAGACCAAGGATAACGGGGGAACCAGTTCTGCCCCAAGGCCGCGTGATCGTAGGAAACCGTCTTCGACGCGCACTGCATCTTTGGGCCCGTCTTTCATGCCCCATACCATTGCAGGGCGTGTGTCGTCGGACGTGTCGAACTGGACCGGGCGATGCTGGCCAAAAAACTTCTGGATGTGGTTGCGCTTCCAGAACCGCATTCCAAATGCCGACCAGCCGCGACGGTCTTCCCGCCAGCTGCGCGTTTGCGCCTCAAGAAGGTCCATGGCTGTTTCAAGATCGCACAACCTGTCGCGGCAGGGGTCGTACCATTTCGGATAGAGGATCATAGCCGCTGCGAAGACCTGCGCTCTGGTCAGTTTCCTCTGGCGTCGGGGTACTGGACGTTCGTCAGATGTCAGGCCCCAGCCCGCATAGAACGGCTGTCCAAACACCCGTGGCTTGTGACCTGCAAAGATCGCCTCAAACCCCATTTGCGACGACACCGTGTAGACGCCGACCGCCCCTTCGAACAAAACCCAGGGAGAGTAGGGGGCAGTGCACAGTTTCACCCGGTCGGTTTCATGTTCCGGGCCAAAGTAGCCCTGTCTGAACCCCTGCGCCGTTTCCGGGTGTGTCTTGATCAGAACGGAACAGCCGGGATGCTCTTCCTGCGCAAAGACCAGCATCTCCTGAAAGGCGGCATCGTCGGCCTTGCTGGCCGTTACAGACGCATCCCCGCGGGTCTGGTCAATCACAAGCACATACCCCGGTTTGGGCGGGGCGAGCGAGGGGTCGACGCCCGTGTACTTGGTAAGGTGCGCCTCTTGCAGCCGCGCAATGGCGCCGCGTGCACGGTTGAGAAGCGCGGCATCGTCCAGTGGATGCGTGGCAAGAAGGGTTTCGAGGTCAGAAGGCACCGATGGGTCAAAGTGGGGGCAGGAACCGTCAAGGAACAGGCCGATTGGTGGTTGTTTCCCGGCGCGTCCGGGCAAGACTGAGCGCAGGAAAGCGTCCTCGACAAAGAGCTTACCCGCGCCGCTGCGTTCGGCCATGTGGTGGCCCCGCCATGCGGTGGGGCTTTGTCCCCAGATGGCGACGAGGTCTTCTTCCGAACTCTTGCCCAGCCGGAGATCGTATCCGGCAAGGTCAAGAATGCGACGCAGGCGTTTCTGGAAGAAGAAGCCGCCATTATACGCATAAAGACGCCGGCGCGTTGCGGCGCCGGCGTCAGACTGCCCGTCGGGCAGGAAAGTCATCAGTTGAAACCACCAAGAGAGCCGATGGTATCCGCCGAGGTCAGAGTACCGGTAAAGGCTGCAATTGTTTTGTTCCAGGATGTGATTGGCGCTTCGGTCACGTAGAGCGTGTCGCCGTCGCGGACCACGAAATCACGCGCCATGAACATGCCGTTGGGTTCGGTAAGGTTCAGCACGTAGACCATGCGCTGGGCGCCGACGAGGTCGGAGCGGCCGAGAACCTGGTTCGAGATTTCGGGCGCCTCGTTGCGGAACACGAACACACCGGTGGGATCACCGGATTGCGGAAGAATGCCGCCGACCTGTGCGATCGCTTCAATCGCCGAGAGGTTCTTGGTTTCGAAGTTGACGCGGCTTTGCGCACCTGTCGCGCCAAGGGCGGTGAAGGCGCGGGTATCGGCCTCGACCAGGATGCGGTCTCCGCCACGTAGAGCGATGTCGAGCTTCGGGTTATCATAGAGATCCTGCAGCCAAATCTGGCCGCGCTGGCCACCACGCAGGACGGTGACCTGAGCGATTTCAGGCGTGATCGTTACGCCGCCTGCCTGGGCAAGCATGGTCGAAAGGGTACGGGTCGGGCGTTCGATCGGATAAACACCCTGGCCGCCAATGGCCCCAACCAGCGACACGGTCGCGCCATCTCCTGCCACGCGGCGGACTTCGACCTGCGGATCGGGGGTTTGCTCTTCGAGCTTGCCGCTGATCACGCGACGGATGGATTCCGGCGTATTGCCGGCTGCGCGGATACGGCCGGCGTAGGGCACGAAGATGAAACCTGCACCATCCACCTGCACCTCTTCAAGAACAGCGGCGACCTGTCCTTCGGGGCCAAGCAGGGGTTGGTCGACGTTTTCCCAGATTGTCAGCGAAAGGACATCGCCTGGGCGAATGGTGTCCGAGCCGAGTTGGCTTGCGTTCTGGAACTTGTTCGAAAACCCAAGAGCGGGCACCACGGCGGTGGCGCGGGTCACGCGGTCATTCACGGCGACGATAAAGGCATCACCTTCGCGTTGTACGGAACCAGCGAAGATTTCGCGTTTGTTCGGACCAGAGCGGGGGACAAGACCACAAGACGATACGGCGGCCATACAGGCCACGACCACGGCGCACTTCGCCCATCGATTTTGCATGAGTTTCACTGCTCGGTCTCCTCGACCTATGTTTTTCTGCCTCAGGTTTTTCAAGTAACCTATCTGAATTCGAACTAAAAATCCAGCGCTAGACCTTGTGTCTCTTAGTTCACCAGACGCAACTGTTGCCGTGGTGCTGCTGTCCCGGACTTGAGCGCGTCATAGGGATCTTCGGGTGAAAGCATCATGTCGACGACGTGCCTCATCAGTTGGCGGCGTCCTCGGGCGCTGTAGAACCCACCGGCAACCTGGCTCGTTTCCAGGAGGAAGCGGCGATAGGTTTTGTATGCACGATTGTCAGGGCGGGTTGCACCGCTGAAAAACTCGCTCAGGGGTTGGTCGCTGATGAACTCGGGTTGCGAATAGACGGCCTTGCCGAAGATTTTCAACGGGATGCCGCGCCAGAGAACCTGTTGGGCGGCAGTCGAGTTCACTGTGACGGCAGATCGCGTTTCGGCCAGCAGACGGGCCAGTTTACCGCCGCGCACATAGTGAACACGGTCACGGATGCCGTGGGCCTTTGCGAGCCGATCCAGCTCGAGTCGAACCGGAACGCGGCCATCTTCCAAAGGATGCGCCTTGAAGACAAGGTGGTGATGGCCCGGTGCGTGTTGGGCGAAGTTGGTGATGACGAGGTCCAGAAACTCGGTCATCGTGTTGAACGGTGAGTGTTGCTGGAAGCTGCTGTCATGTTCGAGTTGCAGTAGCACAAGGTGGTAGGGGAAACCGCCGTTCTTGATGCGTCTGGTGGCAATGCGGCGCTCGATTGCATGTGCCGGCATCAGCAGGAGGCGCCGCAAGTACAGCCGAAATTCCTTGGTGACGCTGAGATCCCGGTGCGAGCGGAAATTGCGGTAGGTGCGGTTCGCGAACATGACGAACCAGTGATAGAGCGCGCCATAGAAAACGTGCTGGCGCATGTCGCCCCAGTGGCCCGGAGGCAAAGGCGTGTCGGCATCGCTGCCTTCGAGCGCTTTTTTCATCTCGGGGATGGTCATGTCCATCAGCCGCGAGTTGCCATTTGATCCGTTGCGTTCATAGGTCACCCAGTAGGGGCGCAGGTAGCCTTCTTCGAAAACATGGATGCGGATGTTCTTTTTCTTCGCGATTTCAATCGCCTGGGCGTGGATCGCACGCACGTCACCATAAAGGACGACGTCGGTCGCCTGCTTTTCATCGACCAGGGAGGCGAAGCGATCCGGCCAGTTTTCGCGGGCGTCGGTGTAGGGGATGTAACTGCTGCAATCCGGCCAGAAGACGCGGTCGCCGGCGTTGAAGCCGACGCGCCAGACCTTGGCGCCGGAACGGCGCAGCATTTTTGCGAGGCCGTTGAAAAACGGCCCATGTGGTCCCTGTAGGAACAGGAACACCCGGTTCTGTCCACTCGATACTGCCATCTTATTTGTCTCATATGTTCGAGATCTTGCGACCAGGTTACCTTAGCTTATTGGCGAAAGTAAGGCGTCTTGCGAAAGGTCGCGGGGCGGGCTAGTGCTTGGTTTCACAGTTCAGGCGGGAGTGAGCGATGTTTACTGGTATCATCACCGATATTGGCGTTGTACGCGAGTTGGAAAAACGCGGAGATTTGCGGGCGCGGATAGGTACGTCTTATGACACCGCGGGCATCGACATGGGGGCGTCAATTGCCAGCGATGGTGTCTGCCTGACCGTGATCGAACTGGGTGATGACTGGTATGATGTTGAAATCAGTGCAGAAACCGTATCGAAGACCAACCTTGGTGATTGGGAGGTCGGCAAGCGGCTCAACCTTGAACGCGCCCTCAAAGTAGGCGACGAACTGGGCGGTCACATCGTTTCGGGCCACGTTGACGGTGTTGCCGAAATCATTGCCATGCAAGACGAAGGCGACTCGACCCGCGTGACCCTGAGAGCACCGGAGGCGCTGGCCAAGTTCATTGCGCCCAAGGGATCCGTGGCTTTGAACGGTACGTCCTTGACGGTCAACGAGGTGGAGGGATGTGATTTTGGAATCAACTTCATTCCGCACACCAAGGAGGCCACCACCTGGGGCGATGCCAAGGTCGGAGACCGGATCAATCTCGAGATCGACACACTGGCCCGCTATGTCGCGCGGCTGGCGGAAATGAGCTGAAAATCAACGTCGGTATTGCGTCGGTATTACGACTGTATCGCGGAGGTGCGGATTTGCAGCCGCGCGAAAACGGTTCATAAAGCCTTGCCGCACTTCGATGGGCTTCCTATTTGCTTGTGCAAGGAACAAGAAGGTCGAACATGAAGCAGGCCATCAAACCCAAGGGGCAGATACGAGCGCTGTTTGCGGCGCTCCTGTGTCTATGCCTTGTGGTCTGGGGGGCGGCACCTTCGTTTTCTCATGATCTGGCTGGTGGCGTGATCGTTGCCGAAATGGAAAGTGATCACGGTCACTCTCATGGTGAAGCACTGGACGCCTACTGGGCGTTTCACGGACATAGCCATGACGTGGTCGATCATGACCACAGTTCGGCAGTTCTGGTTATGGCACGGGCTGAGGTGGATACCCAGAGACCCTCGCGCCATGATGTCTTGCCAAACGGCGAGAGCCCCCCGTCGCCTGTTTTTCTCCTCGAACGTCCTCCGCGTGTTTGATCCTGCCCGCACCTGCGGGTCCTGAGATCAATTTCAACATACAGCGGAGTTCAATCCATGAACACAGTCCAATCGGGCTGGAAGCGGTCGGCGTGGTGCCGAGGCGTTTTCCTGCCTATCCTCTCGCTTGCTGCGCTATGGCTGAGTGCCAGCGTAGCGGCGGCACATAACGTGACGGCCGGTGATGCCGGCTATATCCAGCAGATCTGGGGGATCAAGATTATCCCCTTCATGTACCTCGGGGCCAAACACATGGTCACCGGATACGACCACATCCTGTTCCTCTTTGGGGTGGTGTTTTTCCTCTACAAGGCAAAACACGTTGCCACATACGTCAGCCTGTTTGCCATCGGGCATTCCACAACGATGCTGGCAGGGGTCTATTTCGGCTGGAACGTAAATGCCTATCTGATCGACGCAATCATCGGGTTGTCGGTTGTCTACAAGGCGCTTGATAATCTTGGTGCCTACCAGCGATGGTTCGGCATCCAGCCCAACACCAAGATGGCCACGCTTGTCTTTGGCTTTTTTCATGGTCTGGGTCTGGCGACCAAGATCCTCGACTATGACCTGCCCGAAGACGGGCTTTTGCCCAACCTGATCGCCTTCAATGTTGGTGTGGAAATCGGCCAGATGATGGCTCTCGCAATCATTCTTATCGCCATGGGGTACTGGCGCCGGAGCCAGAGTTTCTGGCGGCACGCCTATACCGCGAACGTCGTCATGATGTGCGCCGGTTTCATTCTCATCGGCTATCAACTCACCGGCCTCGTGGTCGCCTCCTGAACAGGGAAACAGAAAAATGTACAACGCAAACAAACCAAACCCCGAAGACCTGCCGAGCAGCGAGAAACTTTTGCGCTCGACCTTTATCGCGGCCGGTGCGGCGGCGGCCATCCTTGTGACGGTTGTCCTGCCTGCGGAATACGGCATTGATCCGACGCGGATCGGTGGCCTGCTGGGGCTGACCGAGATGGGCGAGATCAAGCAAGAGCTGGCCGAAGAAGCCGCGGCGGACGAGCAGGCCGCGGTTGGCGGGTTCCTGTTCGGGGCCGCGATGGCGCAGGAGGCCGAAGTCTGGAAGGACGAGATTTCCTTTACCCTCACGCCGGGACAGGGGATCGAGTGGAAGCTGGCGATGGACGAAGGCGCCGTTGCGGAATACCGCTGGTTCACGGACGGCGCGCGGATCAACTTTGATCTGCATGGCGACGGTAGTGGCAAGTCCGTCACCTATGAAAGGGGACGCGGCAAGACTGCGGACGAGGGCGAGATCACGGCGGCCTTTGACGGCCAGCACGGGTGGTTCTGGCGCAACCGCGACAAGACCGAAACCACGGTGATCGTCCAGTTGCGTGGCGACTATACCGGCCTCAAACAGACCTACTGATAACATGTGCCCCGGCCCGAGAGAGGGTCGGGGCCTTCTTTACCGGGGTCTGTCGTCGCGTCCGAACCGAAATTCGCCGCCCCTGCTCTGGCCAATGGGGTGTGGTTGCGATATGCGCTTTGCCAAGCAAAAGGCGAGAGAGAGCCCATGAGTTTCGAAAAGCCCGGTCCGGTGGAACAGTCGCTGCGTGACGCAATCAGCCCGATCGAAGACATCATCGAAGCCGCCCGCAAGGGTGAGATGTATATTCTGGTCGATCACGAAGATCGCGAGAACGAAGGCGACCTGGTGATTGCCGCGGAATTTGCCGATGCGGCAGCGGTCAATTTCATGGCGACGCATGGTCGTGGCCTGATCTGTCTGCCGATGACGGCGGACCGGATCGACCTGTTGGGCCTGCCGATGATGGCGGTCAACAACTCGTCGCGCCACGAGACCGCCTTTACGGTGTCGATCGAAGCGCGCGAGGGCGTGTCGACGGGGATTTCGGCGGGCGACCGCGCGCTGACCATCGCGACGGCGATCAACGAGCAAAACACCATGGCTGCGATTGCCACACCGGGCCACGTGTTCCCGCTGCGTGCGCGTCGTGGGGGCGTTCTGGTGCGTGCCGGCCATACCGAGGCTGCCGTGGATATTTCGCGCCTTGCCGGGCTGCATCCGTCGGGTGTGATCTGCGAGATCATGAAGGAAGACGGCACCATGGCGCGTCTGCCCGATCTGGTGGAGTTCGCAAAGACCCACGACATGAAGATCGGCACCATCTCGGACCTGATCGCCTATCGTTCCAAGCACGACAACCTGATCCAGGAGACCCGTCGCGATACCGTCACCGCGGAAGTGGGCGGCGACTGGGAAATGCGGGTTTACACCGACGTGATTCACGGTGTGGAGCACATGGCGCTGATCAAGGGCGATATCACCACCGATGAGCCGGTGCTGGTGCGTACTCACGCGCTGAACGAACTGACCGACGTTCTGGGCCTTGGTCCCAAGCCGCGTGATGAGTTTTCCGATGCGATGCGTATCGTGGCCGAGGAAGGCCGTGGTGCGGTTCTTCTGTTCCGCGAGCCGCATCCCAAGTTCGACTTTGGCGATGACGAGGAACGCCCGCGCATCGTGAAAGACACCGGTCTTGGCTCGCAGATCCTGTCGAGCATGGGGCTGAGCGAGTTGATCCTGCTAACCGACTCGCCGCAAACTCAGTATCTCGGCATTGATGCCTATGGGTTGTCGATTGTCGGAACCCGTCCGATTGCCAAGGAGTAAGACATGGCTGGCGCAGAAAAACACTACATCATGCCGCGAGCGGAGTTCGACAAGCCTGTCAAACTCGGCATCGTGATGTCGCCTTACTACAAGGATATTGCCGACAACATGTTGGCCGGTGCCGTGGCCGAGATCGAGGCTGTTGGTGGCACCTACGAGGTGGTCGAGGTGCCCGGTGCGCTGGAGATCCCGACCGCGATTGGCATCGCCGAGCGGATGAGCAATTTCGACGGCTATGTGGCGCTGGGCTGCGTGATCCGTGGCGAGACCACGCATTACGAGACCGTCTGTAACGACTCGAGCCGCGCGATCCAGTTGCTGGGCCTTCAGGGGCTTTGCATCGGCAACGGTATCCTGACCGTGGAGAACCGCAAGCAGGCGGAAGTGCGCGCGGATCCGGAAGATCAGAACAAGGGTGGCGGTGCGGCCGCAGCGGCCTTGCATCTTGTCGCGCTCACGCGTAAGTGGGGCGCCCAGCGCAAGGGCGTGGGATTCGTGCCCGACGCCGAGGAATACAAGCTCGCTGGCGAACTCAAGGACAATCCGAAAGCATGACCCTTTCCGGCAACCAGAAACGCAAGATGAAATCCGCGTCCCGGCTTTTTGCCGTGCAGGCGCTCTACCAGATGGAGCAGACCGGCCAGACCGTGGACAAGGTGCGGGTCGAGTTTCTGGACTTCCGGTTTGGCGAGGCCTTCGAAGAGTATGACATGCTCGAGGGGGACACGGCGCTGTTCTCCAAGACCCTTGAGGACGCGGTGAACTACCAGGCCCCGATCGACCAGATGACCGACCGGGCGCTGGTTGCGAAATGGCCGCTTGGGCGCATCGATTCGACCTTGCGCGGCCTGTTCCGTGCGGCTGGTGCCGAGCTGTTGCAGTCGGGCACCCCTGCCAAGGTGGTGATCTCGGAATATGTGGCCGTGGCCGATGCCTTCTTTCCGGGCGGCAAGGAACGCCAGTTCGTGAACGCGGTTCTCGATCACATGGCGCGGGAAGCAAAGCCCGAGGATTTCTGAACGGCAAACTCTTCTCGAAGAGTTTGCCAGCCAGATGATTTTCTAGAAAATCATGCGTTTCAGGGCGAGGTGGGGAGAACCCAATCCTCGCCGCGCGCGGTTGTGACGTATTCCGGCCAGCGGAAGTGGAGCGGCGGTTCGTAGTCACAGAGCGGGGCCAGCCATTTGTCTCCGCCGATCCCGCCGCCGGTACGCTCGCGGAATTCAGCCTGTGCGGCCTCTAGCATCCCCCTATCGGTCAGACAGTCGAGCGCGGTCATGGCAATCACCTGCGCCGCGGTTTCGACCATCGGGTCGATGCAGGCAGGATGCCCGCCCATCGCGTTCATCGCCCATGCCGGATAGGCAAAACCTTCGGGGGCTGTCAGGGCGGGGCGGCCGATATACAGCCGGACTGTGGGGGCGTGCCAGCAGAACTCGGTGTAGTCATCCGAGGTGAAATGGCGCTGGGTTGGCGGGAGCATCTGGCGTAGCGCGGCCTCGGCCTGTTCCGGGGGCGTGAGTTCGGAGATCATCGGCAGGAAGGGGTCTTCCATCGGCGCAAGGCCGAGTTCCGACTGGATGGCGCGGGCGAAGGCCTTGGCGTCGTCACCCCAGGTGGGTGCGCCGACGGTTTCGAGGTTGGCATAGGTGGCCGCCGAGAGGGCGTGATTGGCAAGGCCGGGGCGGGATTTGGCCACCCAGTGGCGGCGCCATGTGCAATGGCACAGTTTGGCGGCCGCTTCGGCAAAGTGGTCGAGGCCGCGAATGATGTGTTCGGCCTCGGAGACTTCGGAGATGCGGATGAAATACTGGATCTGGGCGATCTGTGCCGGGATGTTGTCGGCGGTGGCCTGTCCGTGGCTGATGATGGTTTCGTTCATTGACCAGCTTTGACCCGGTGCCATGACGTGTTCGCGCAGGGCTTTGGCAGACTGGTACATCTGGATCATGGCGTCTGTCGCACCGGGGGCGCGGGCGGCGGCGTGGCTGGCGGGGATGGGCGAGGCATCGTCGCCTGCCATCCATGTTTCCGGGTCTTCGCAGGTGAATTCATAGATCACCCCGTAGCCGACACCGCAGTGGGTATCCCAGCGGACGGTGTTACAGAGGGGTGGCATGTAGAAAGGGTGGAACGAGATCGCGGCGTCGAGATCGTCATAGTAGCCGGCCGCGGCGTGGACCGGTTTTGAGCCACGCACCTTTTCCGCCGGTTCGCCGAAGAATTTGAGGCGGCCGGGGATGTTGTGTTCCTGCATGGCGGCCTTGGCGGCAAGGAAGCCACCCAAGGACCCGATTCCCAGAGCTGAGTGGGGATCGGTGTGGCCGCCTGCATGGGGCGAAAGGCCGGGGCGCGGTGTTTTGCGGGGTTCCGCCGCCTGGCAATTGCCCGGAATGCCGTCATATTCCGCATAGCCGCCAATGGTCGGGCCGTCGCCATTTTCCCAGGTCGCGCAGAATGCGGTGGGCATGCCGCCTGAGCCTTCTTCGACGGTAAAGCCTTCGCGGCGCAGAAGGTCGACGTAGAAGGCCGCGCTTTTGTATTCACGCCACGCGGTTTCGCCAAAATCCCAGACTGTGCGTGTCCATTGCGACAGGTCGGATTTTCGTGCGGCAACCGAGGCACGGGCGGTGGATTTCGGACTGGTCATTCATTGCTCCCTCAAACAATGTGCGCAGCCTAGGGGCGATATGCAGGAGGTGGCAAGCGGGCTTGCGTGAATTTCGTCGATTGCCCTTGCCACATGCCAGAGTTGGCATATCATGTAGGGCAGAAGGGAACCGAACCATGCCCAAGCTCATTCGTCTCTATATTCTTCAGGTTCTGGCCGGATTTGGCCTGTCTGCCCTGTTTGTCGCCCTGCTTTTGTATTTCAACGTGGGCAATCTCTGGCATCTTGTTAATGCGACAAGTGGGGGATACGTGGCGGTTGTCATGCTGTTCATGTTCAACGGCATCGTCTTTGCCGGTGTGCAGTTCTCGATCACGATCATGCGCATGGCGCGCGACGATGGCCCCGGTGGCGGCAAGAAAGATGCGCTTCCGGTGTTGGAGCCTGCACTGGTTCCGGTGCCTGTGGAACGGCGCAAGCCTTAGTCGTCACTCTTTTCCTTCGTTACCCGACCGCGGCGACCGTGACCGGCCTGATCAGCGTATCAAGGTAGGTGCGCGTTGCGGTGTCCCATGTGCCCGGGTCTTCGTCATGGGCGACGCGGGCGTGGGTTTCCATCAGCGTCCAGACTTCCTCGCGGGTCTGGGCAACGACGCTGGCGGGACAGGCTTCCATCCCTTCGCAGTCGCGACAGGCGTAAGAATATGCGTTTGACATGATGCATCCTCCCGCAGGCAGGATAGCACAAAACGCGTTTCGATGCCGGGATCAGTCGCAGACTGTCAGGATTTCCTCGAGCGGTTTCTTGATCTTGGCCACGGCGGGAATGGTGGCATCCTCGGCCGGATGGCCCACGGCGAGGATCATGATCGGCTTTTCCGACTCGGGGCGGTTCAGGGCCCCGTTAAGGAATTTCATCGGGTTCGGGGTGTGGGTCAGGATCGACAGGCCCGCGTTGTGCAGGGCCGCGATGAGAAAGCCGCAGGCGATGCCGGTGCTTTCGGGCACATAGTAGTTCTTGTAGCGGGTGCCGTCATCGAACAGGCCGTACCGCTGGGCAAAGACCACGATCAGCCAGGGTGCGTCCTCGAGGTGGGGTTTGTCGGCGTTTGTGCCAATCGGTTCGAGCGCCTTGATCCATTCGTCGCCCGCGCCGCCAGCATAGAAGCGGCGTTCCTCTTCCTCGGCCTCGGTGCGGATCTGTGCCTTGAGGGCGGGGTTGGCAATGGCCACGAAGTGCCAGGGTTGATGGTTGGCACCGGACGGGGCGCGGCCTGCGGTCTTGATGCAGGTCTCGATCACCTCGCGGGCCACGGGGCGGGCGGAGAAGTCGCGCACGGTATGGCGGCGCTGCATGAGATCGAAGAATGCATCGGCGGCGGCCTGCATCTCCGGGTCGGTGATCTCGGTCCGGTCGGGAAGGGGGATCGGTTCGAAGGTGAGATGATCGCGGGCGAACATGCGGTGCTCCTTGGTGGCTTTGAAAGCGACCCTAGACGAGCAGGTTGAAGGTGAAAAGTGGCGGGCCCGCAAACGCAGCCGTGGGGTTATCTCATTCCCGAGGACCTGTTTATACAGGTGGGCGCCAGGTAACCAGGCCAGGACCAGGACAGAGCCAGCTCCCTCGGAATTGCTTAAGGCCACCGGAATGCAACCGTATCACGAGAAGGGCAGCACCCGCCGAAGGCTTAGGTAATGCGTGGCGCCTGTTTCGGCAAGGGGGCAGCTGCGGATTTTGGCGGAGGTTGGCGGGATGTGACTTGATTTTTGTTCACTAATTGTTCACGTTTTACCTATGGATGAGAATCTGCAACCCGGACAGCTTTTGGCGCGTGGCGTCAGCCGTCATCTGCGCTCGCACGGTTTCGTGTCGGTCGAGGAGTTCGTACCCATTCGCGGCCTGCGTGTCGACGTGATGGCACTGGGGCCGAAGGGGGAGTTGTGGATTGTCGAATGCAAATCCAGCCGTGCCGATTTTCAGAGCGATGCCAAGTGGCAGGGATACCTTGAGTGGTGTGACCGGTATTTCTGGGCGGTGGATCTCGATTTTCCCACGGAACTCCTGCCGGCGGACACCGGTTTGATCATGGCGGATGCCTATGACGCCGAGATCGTGCGGATGGGGCCGGAAGACAAGCTGGCGGCGGCGCGGCGAAAGAAGCTGATCCAGAAGTTCGCGATGGATGCCGCCCGGCGATTGCATCGGTTCCGTGATCCGAAGTTGTCGGCATTGCCGGACGAAGAGTAGACCGGAAACGAAAAAAGCGCGACGGGGACCGCCGCGCTTGATGTCTGTTTGATGCCCCAGCGCTATTTGCTGGCGATATTGCGGGCGGTTGCAGCCGCCGCGCGCATTTCTTCCGCGATCTCCTCGGCTTCTTCGGGGGAAAAGTCCATTGGGATTTCCATGCCATCAGCTTCGACGAAAAGGCGGACGAACCCCTGATCGGTTGGGCCGATCTGAAGATTGGCTTCGATGTCGCGTTCGGTGTTAATGCCCATTTCAAGTTCCTTCGGCGGGTTCGATGACCAGCCATTCCCCGATAATCTTGCGGCCATCCGACAAAACAAGGGAGCGGTCGAGGTCATGCATTCTTTCAAGTTCCTCGATGCCGTTGAAAGTGTTGGATTCGGCTTTGAGGACGCGTGCGCGATTGCCGTCGGGGATACGCGCGATCAGCGCCTCGCGCAAGGCCAAGCCTGCGGGCATGTTGCGGTCATGCAGTTCGACAATGATACGCGCGTTCTTGAGAGCTGCGAGCAGTTCCTTGGTCAGGACATCAAACTCGGCCCCTTCGATATCGCAGAGGATAACCGACCTGGAGAGGTCGGCGCCGATTTCGTCCAATTGGGCACCAAGGGTTTCGTCGGCAATGCCGCGGATCACGACCTTGTCGGCCACACCGTTCATTTCTGCGTTGGCCTGAACCGCGTTGCGGCCTGCCTCGGTCATCTCGAAACAGATCGAACGCTCGCAGAGACCCGCGAACAGGGGGCCAAGCGACATATATCCATCGGCAGCACCTAGGTTGATCAGGTCCGTGAAGGGGGCGGATGCAGTGATTTCGTGCACCACCTGCGTCTCATAAAGGCCGAAGATTTTGAGACCGAGAGGTCCGCGAGAAACGTTTGAATCGCCTTGGAGCTTGAGTCCTTTGTAAGCTCCCATTTGCACCTCGCCATTGTGGCGAGAGAAAATCTCGTTCGACAGGCTTTTACGTCGGTTTTTCGCAATCGCCTTGGAGGCGGCGTTCAGTAGCTTCTTCAAGATGGCTCCTTAACGATTTGTTAACTTATATCGTGCTTAGGCCCTTGAGAAAAGAATTTCCTCTTGCCGCAAATTTTGCCGAACAAAAGTTTCTCACGCTCGGCGAAAGTAATTGTCAAAATTGGCTTGCATTCACCTGAAGCTAGGGATAAATCGCCCGAACAGTGCCGCCTTAGCTCAGTTGGTTAGAGCGCTGGATTGTGGATCCAGAGGTCCCCCGTTCGAGCCGGGGAGGCGGTACCATCTCCCAAAAAGCGATGACCGAAACGCCCCGCTGGCGGGGCTTTTGTTGCGCGTCGCAGTGGAATTGCCTGTTCTTGGTCAGATTGTTGCCGCGAGGGCGTTAAAATCCACGGAAATCAGGGTTTTTCTTGCCAGATTGGGATTTTTACCCAACGATAAAGCCATCGAATAGTTCATTTTGACGCGCAACGTTTTCTTGGAGATACGCCATGTGGCGTCCTGCGGGCGAGGACAGAAAAGGTCTCGTCAGTGTGGTACGAGTTTTCTGTTTCTTGCCGTTATTGATCGCCGGTGGAGTTGCGCCGGCATTGGCAGACAGCGATCCGATCAATGCCCCTTACGAGGTGGTGCGTTTTTCGGGAGAAACGACTCTACGCGATTTCGTGGCTGAGCATCTGGATGATCCCGATCTGTGGCCAATGGTTCTTCGGCTTAATGAAATGGCCTCGGTGGCAGACCTCGCGCCCGGAACCTCTCTGCAATTGCCGGTACAGCAGGTGGCCTACTCAGATCAGGCTTTGCTGGCGTCATTGCAGGCGATCCAAAAGGCGACAGCAGAGGGCGCTCGGCTTTTTGCGCCTGACGAGATTGGCAATGCGATTTCCGATCGGGACACGGCAATCGCCCGGCGTGGCGAAGGCGCGTGGCGCGAGGTTGTAAGCTATGCGCGGTCGGCCTCTGCACATGCGGAAGACGCCTATGAGATTTCGGTGCAACTGCGCGATCAGGCGGCCGAGGCGCTGATCACGGATGTGCATGGTCGCATCGAGGGGCGAGACCCGGCAGAGCCTGCGTGGAGTTCGCGTGCGTTGAATGACATTCTGGTCGAGTTCGAGCGGCTGCGCACATTGTCGAATTCGACGACACAGGTGACCTTTCGTGATCTCAGCCGGTTGCGCCTTAACCCAAATTCGAACGCGACGATCCAGCGGATGCGGTCTGATCCGCTGACGGGCCGGGAAGTGACCAAGGTCAGCCTGTCGAACGGCGATTTCTATGCGCTGTTGAACCAGCTTTCGGATCGGGATTCCTTTGAGATTGAAGTGCCGGGTATTCGCACCACGACAGACTCGGATGATTTCTGGATCAAGAACGACGAGAGCGGGGCGCGGTTCGTGAATTATGATACGGCGTCTCTGGATATCGAGTCGGCGGGCGCTGCGGTCAGCCTTGAGGAAAATCAGGGCGTGGTGATTTCCCGCGGCAAGGCGCAGCGGGCCGAGATTTTGAAACAGCCCTTGCTTGCCGAGCCCCTTGGCGGGGCGCTGGTCTACGGGAATGCCGTGACCCTTGCGTGGCAACCCTATCCGGAGGCCTCGGCCTATTGGTTCGAAGTGGCGGGTGATCCGGGGTTCAACCGGATGATCGCGACCGAGTGGGGTGTGCCGGAAGGCGGGTTCAAGGTTGAGGGTCTGAGCCCCGGCACGCATTTCTGGCGGGTGGCGGCATTGGATGCGCTTGGGTTGCCGGGCAAGTGGAGCGAGGTGCGCAGTTTCGACTTGTTGCAGGATGATGCGCCACCGTTCCTGACCCTGTTTGCGCCACTGCCGGGGATTGTGCTGGAAACGGATTACGTGGATGTTCTGGGCGCTTCGGAAAAGGGTGTTGAGCTGACCCTGAACGGCGAGGTGGTCGTGGTTGGCGGCGACGGCAGCTTTCTGGCCCGTGTTGCGTTACGAGCGGGCGAGAACGAGCTGCGTGTGGTGGCAACCGATCCGGCCGGAAACAAAAGCGAAAAGATCAGCGGGGTGATCTATCGCCCCCTCGCATCGGTCGAGATCGTGCCAGATGCAGGATTGCCGCGCGTCGGCGACGTGTTCGTGACGCGGACGGGGGAGCTTAGCTTTTTCGCGAGCACCTCGGCGGCGTCGGGTGCGGATGTTCGGGTTCTTGATGACGGGGGCGCGGAGATCGCGCGGGCGCGTGTTGGGGACGCGGGGGCGCTTGGGGTGACCTTGCCCGCGTCAGATATGGCGCGTGGCTATGCCATCGAGGTTCTGGCGCCGACCGGGGCGGTTGAGGGGCGGTTTGACCTTTCCGTCGTGCGGGACAACGTGGCCCCGATCATTGTTCTGGATCAGCCGCCACCGCGCGCGGTGTCTGATGACCGCCTGCCGATTTCGGGGGGCGTGGGGGATGCGGTGTCGCTGACGGTTGGTGCCGAGGATATTCCGGTTCTGGATGGCGGTTTCGCAACCGAAGTGCAGCTGGCACCCGGTGTGAACACGCTTGATATTCGCGCGACGGATGCGGCGGGCAATGTTGGTATTCTATCGGTTCAGACGAATTATGATGTTGATCCACCAGACATTCTGAGCGCCACGGCCAGCCGGCCACATGGCGCGAATGGCCCCATCGAAATCGTGGTCGAGGCGCGGGATGCCTCGGGGTTGCGACAGGCGGCGCCTTTCCTTCTCGAGGTTGGGGCAGAGGAGCGGGAAGGTTTCCTGCGCTGTGACAGCGTCAGCGGCCAGTGCCGCGCGACCCTGCCTGCCGAGGCCGGAGACCTGGCGCTGATTGAGGTGGTGGTGATGGACTATGCAGGAAACGAGGCGTTCCAGTGATGAAGACACTCCTGAAAACCTATAGCTACGTCGTGCTTTGCCTTGTCATGGGGATTGCGCCGCAAGGGGCCACGGCACAGACGGTTGCCCCGCCCTCCGAGGAAGGGTTGCTTGTGGTTTACGGTGCGTTCGCGCATACGCGGGAAGGGGATATTGATCACCGCGAGACCGTGTTTTTCAGCGTGCCTGCCGGATTGAAAGACCGGCTGTATGTTCGCCTGTTTGATCCCGAGATGTCGGGGCAGCATGACTTTGTCTATGGGCGGCGGAGCCATTCGGAAACGGTGTTTCGCCTTTCGGGCGGAGAGGGCGCATTTTCCGGTATTGCGCGACCGCAGAAAGTTGCGGATGGGGCGCGGCCAAATCAGCCCAAGCGGGGCGATCTTTTGAAGGCGTCACCGGGCAAGGTGCTGCGCGAGGCGACCTTTACCACCGATTTGAAGACCAACGGCCAGTGGGTCACTTTGGGCAGCCTGCGGGCGCGTCAGGGCGAGGTGATCGATGGGCGGGCGTATTTCCGGCTGGATGTGCTGGGGACGGATGGCGATGACGGCAACGGGTTTTCGCTGGATGTCAGCCTGTCGCGGGATCGGCATCGCCCGCCGGAAGGCCTTGAGATGTTTGCCTATCAGCCGACCATTCGCTGGCCAGGAGGAGCCATGGCGACGCGGGTGGAGTTCCTGCATGACGGTGGCCCCGTGGAGGTGCAGAACTTTGACGGGGCGGCGGGGGATCTGCGGCTGAACCTGATGTATCGCGACGCGCGGTTGCGGGCTTCGGGGCAGAACACATGGGCCGTTTCCGAGGTCGAGACGGATGAGGCTCTGCTGGCGCTGACCCTGAAAGGGGGCTTTGAGACGCCCAACGACGTGACGCTTTCGGTGTTCGACGAGGAAGGCGCGGCCTTGCCCCTGATCATGCCGCCACGCAAGGCACCTGACCCCGAGCGCCCCTCGGCCTTGCCGCGTGCGCGTCCGCTGGCGGATTGTACCTCTGTCGCGTTTGACGGTAGCCTTGCCGACGCCCATCCGCTTCTGGCCTATGAGTGGGATTTTGGCGATGGTCAGACCTCGGACGAGCCGGTGATCGTCTACAGTTACGGTGCGCCGGGGCGGTATCAGGCGCGGTTGCGCGTTCTGTCGCCGGGAACGGCGGCGGCGCGCGGAAACGAGGCGGTAGTGCCCGTGCATGTGCGCCCCGCGCCGAAGGCCGTGGCCGGGGATGAAATCACGGTGGCACCGGGAGAGCCCGTCGGGTTTGACGCCTCAGCCTCGGTCGCCTCGGACAGTCCGATCACCCGTTATCTCTGGACCTATGGCGATGGAACGGTGGGGCAGGACCCTGTTGCGCGCAAGGTGTACGAGAAGGCAGGCCGCTATCAGGCGGTTTTGCGGGTTTCCGACAACAGCAATCACCCCTGTAATTTCGGCCTGGCGACCCGCGTGGTGAACGTCAACTTTGCGCCTGTGGCAGAGGCCGGCACGGATGTGTCGACCATTGTTGGTCAGCCGGTGCGCCTGAATGGCGGGGCGAGCTATGACGTGGACGGGAGCATCGTGGCCCATGTCTGGGACCTGGGAGATGGCACCCAGATGGAGGGCGCAGAGGTGAGCCATGCCTTTGATGCGGCAGGCGTCTATCGCGTTGCCTTGTCCGTGACGGATGACAGCGGCGTGTCGAACCGCACCAGCACCGACCATGTGACTGTGCGGGTGAATGCACCGCCCGAGCCGAAAATCTCGGGACCAAGCGAGGCGCTTGCCGTGGGTGAGGCCTTTGTTCTGGACGGTCGCGGGTCGGTGGATGCGGATGGCACCATCCTCAGCTATCTCTGGGATTTCGGAGACGGGGCCATGGCCGAGGGGGAGAGCGCGGAATATGCCTGGGCGATCCCCGGGGTCTATGATGTGACGCTTACCGTGATTGATGACAGCGGCACGGCCTCGGCCATGCAGAGTACGGTCGCGCAGGTGATCGTGAACACGCGACCTGTTGCCGAGGCGGGTGTGGATCAGTTCGTGACCGCCAGCGAAGTGCAGTTTGACGGCAGCGGATCGTCGGACATCGACGGGCAGATCACCTCTTACAGCTGGGATTTCGGAGATGGCGCGGTTGGGCGCGGTGTGCGCCCCACGCACGCCTATGCGCGTCCAGGCCGGTACGAAGTGGCATTGACGGTGCAGGACGACAGCGGCGCGCCACAAAGCCATGCGCGCGACACGATGTGGGTGGTGGTGAATGCCAGCCCGATCGCGGATGCAGGGCCTTCGCTGACCGTGGCACCGGGCGAGGGGTTCGTGTTGGACGCGGGGGCGTCGGTTGATCCTGACGGGGCGATTGCCGCCTATCGCTGGACCTTGCCGGATGGCACCACCAAGGACGGCGAGCGGGTGTCGGTGCGCGAAGAGACACCCGGCCTCTATCGTTATGGCCTGTCGGTCATGGACGATTTCCGCGGTGGCGGGGCGACGGATGACAGCGAGGTTCTGATGGTCGTCAATGCCGCGCCCGTGGCGGTGGCGGGGCCGGATATCCTTGTTGCGCCGGATGAGGAAATCCTGTTCGACGCGCGGGGATCTTACGATCCCGACGGGCGGATCGCAGTTTACTCGTGGGAGTTCGATGATCTTCAAGTGCCGCTGGAAGGCGCACAGATCGAGCGGGCCTATCCCGCGCCGGGGGTCTGGAGCGCGCAGCTGGTGGTGCGAGATGACAGTGGTGTGTCGAACGGCACCGATGTCGATACGGTTACGATCCGCGTCAATCATGCGCCGATTGCCGAGGCTGGCCCCGTGATCAATACAGACCGTCTGATGGTGACGCTTGATGCGGGAGGATCAAGCGATGCGGACGGTGACGCGCTGATCTATTCCTGGGATTTTGGAGATGGCTCGGCAATGCGCTATGGCCAGCAGGTCAGCCATGTTTTCGCCAAGGCAGGCAGCTATCCTGTGACGCTCTGGGTGGATGACGGTACCGGGCTTTCAAACGCGCGGGACGTGGATGCAACGACGGTCACCATCAATGCGCCGCCGGTGGCGATGGCGGGGGGGAACCGGGATGTGTGTTCGGGGGACGCGATCTTGTTTGACGCCTCGGCCAGCAGCGATGCGGATGGCGATCTGTTGCAATATCTCTGGGAGTTCGGGGATGGCAGCCAATCGGAGATCGTGAACCCCACCAAGACCTATGAACAGCCGGGAACCTATCCGGTGACCCTGACCGTGCAGGACGAGAGCGGTTCGGCATTGGGGCGCGATCAGGATCGTGTTGCGGTGATCGTGCGCGAAGGGCCGATTGCCAATGCGGGGCCGGACATGAGCGTCTGCGTCAATCAGGAAATCAGGCTGGACGGGACGGCATCGAGCGATGCGGATGGATCGGTGAACAGCTATGAGTGGACCTTTGGGGATGGCACGCGCGGCAGCGGAGCGCGGCCCGTGCATACATTCGAGCGGGTCGGCCTGCATACGGTGACCCTGACGATTGTCGGCGATGCGCAGGGGGCCTGTAATCCCATTGATACGGACACGGTGAACATCTCGGTGCGCCCTGCAAAATCGCAGAGCATTGCCGCACCGGAGCGGGTGGCCAGCGGACTGGAGGTGGCTTTCCGGGCAGTTCTTGGGGATGAACCCGGAACGGGCGAGGCGATTTCGCATTCCTGGGATTTCGGCGACGGGGCTACTGCGGAAGGCATGGAGCCGCGTCACAGCTTTGCCGAGCCGGGTGTCTATACCGTTGTTCTGACCAGCGAGATGCAGGGCGGGCAGCAGGATTGCGGGCAACTGGTTTCGCGGCACCGGATCGTTGTGAACGGCGCACCGGTGGCCATGGCGGATGCCCCGCGCGAGGTGAGCGTGGGAGAGACCGTGATCTTTGACGGCGGTGGGTCGCACGACCCTGATGGCGTGATCACCGGCTTTGCATGGGACTTTGGCGATGGCGTGGTGTCGGAAGGGGTTCTGGGTGTTCATCGCTACACTGAGCCCGGCACCTATACCGTGCTTCTGGAAGTGCAGGATGATGCCGGTGTCGAGAACAGCTATTCGGTGGCGATCGGACGGATCAAGGTGAACCCCGATCCGGTTGCGGGCCTGCAAACGCCGGCACCGCTTTGTCCGGGTGTGCCTTTCGAGTGGCAAGCGGATGTGGCCGAGGGGACCGAGGTTACGTGGACGCTGGGAGACGCCAAGCGCGAGGGCGTGCGTGTGTCTCATGCCTTTGAGCGTCCCGGCGTCTATCCGGTGCGGGCGGACATGGATGATGGCAAGGGGCTGTCGAACAGCAAGCGGCTGGAAGAAATCTATGTGCGGGTGAATGCCTCTCCCGAGGCCTATGCCGGGCCGGACCGCGTTGTTTGCCCCGGTGACGAGGTCACGTTCAGCGCCAAGGGCAGTGATATCGATGGGGATGTCACGGGCTGGCAGTGGGTGTTCTCGGACGGGGTTGTTCTGGATGGTCCGAAGGTGACGCGGCGCTTTGACGAGGTCGGGCCTGCCGACGTGCGCCTTGTGATCCAGGACGACAGTGGATCGGCTTGTGCCATTGGCGAAGACCATGCGCGCATTCTGGTGAATGCGCCGCCTGTCGTGGACGCGGGTGCGGATATCGAGGCCTTTGTGGGAGCGGCGCATGACGTTGTCGTTTTCGACGCAACTAGTGCGCGTGATCCTGACGGTCAGGGTGTGCGGCTGGAGTGGGCCTTTGGTGACGGGACTGACGCCACAGGCGCAGTGGCGCGCCATCGCTATGCGCAGCCGGGCGACTATGAGGCGATTGTGACGGCGCGGGACAGCACCGGCCTGACCTGTGGTGTTGCAACGGATCGGGTACAGGTGCGTGCCCGGGCGCGGGGCCAGTAACCGACAATGCGATTTCCCCTGCCTCTCAAGTTCTTTGTCTTCGCAGCCTGCGTTGCGGTGGCCCCCTTGGCGCTTGTCGGGGAAAACCTTGTGCGTATCACGCGGGACGAGTTGAAAAGTGCCGCCAACGAAGACCTGACGGGCGTTGCCGCCCAGTTGCGGGGTGAATTCGACAGCATCTACCAGGGCAAGTGGCTGGCGCCGCTTTCGGTGATCCGCAACGGGGTGGACAATCACGAGTTGGATGTTGCCCAGAAGGTATCACTTTTGACGCTGGGCATGGAAGAACTGGCCAATGTGGTGGCCTTGCAGCTGAGCCTCGAAGGCGCGGATCTGCCGATGCTGGTGTCGGATCAGGCCTATGCCGAGCGTCTGGCGGACGCGGGTCTTGATCCGGTCGAGACCCTGTCGACGCCTTCGGCGGTGGTGGACAACGTCGTGGCAACCGGACAGTTCGGCCGGCCGCTTGTGGCGCAGCTTGCCGAAACCGGGGATTGGATCGCGACCGTGGCGCTGCCGATGGAGTCGCGCATTGCCGGGAGGCGGTTGACGCTGGTGGCCAAGCTGGACCTGGGTGAGTTGCGCAGAAGCGTTGAGCGTCACCCTTTCCATCAGCGCGGCGAGATTACGATTGTGGACCACGCGGGGCGCACCGTGCTGGTGGATGCGCCGGAGGTGATTGCCAACCGCGCCATCGTGGGGTCGGCAATGCCCCTGATCGTGGCGGGAGCGCGGGCAGACGCGCTTGAGGGTTATGTGCGGCCTGACGGGACGTCGATGCTGGGTGCCTATGCCTTTCCCGACTGGTTCCCCTGGGCGGTGATCACCGAGTTGAGCGAGGCCAACGCCTATGCGGTGATCCACGAAATGATGCGGCGGATTGTCGTGGTGGGCAGCCTTGGTTTTGCGGCGGCTTCGCTTGCGGCGCTGCTGTTTTCACGCGGGCTGACAGCGCCGATTTTGCGGATCGGTCGTGCGGCCGAACGCGTCGGGGAGGGCGACTTTGCGGCGCGGGTGGAAAACGTGCGGTCACGCGACGAGATCGGGGATCTGGCAAAGCGGTTCAACGTGATGGCGGCGCAGTTGGGGGAACGGCTGGAGCTTATGAAGTTCGTGAGCCAGGAAACCATGACGGCCATTCAGGCGCGGGGTGGGGAAGGAATGTCGCGTGGCGGTGAACGGCGCGAGGTCACGATGCTGTTCTCTGATATTCGCGGCTATACCGCCTTTTCGGAAACCGTGTCGCCTGAAGAAGTGATCGAAGTTTTGAACCGGTATTTCGAAGTTCAGGCCGAGATCGTGGAACGCTATGACGGCGATATCGACAAGTTCGTGGGGGACGAGCTGATGGCGATGTTCGTGGGTGAGAACAAGGAACAACGCGCGGTGCAATGCGCGCTGGAGATCAAGATGGCGCTTGCGGCCCTTTTGGGCGGGCATGAAGGCTATTCTCTGGAGGTGGGTCTTGGGCTGGCGTCGGGCGATGTGGTGCTTGGGGCGATGGGGGCGCGGGACCGGATGGATTATACCGTGCTGGGTTCAACCGTGAACCTTGCCGCGCGTCTCTGTAGCAAGGCAGGTCCAGGAGAAGTCCTGGTGGAACGGGCCACGCGTGAGGCTGCCGAAGGGGCCGAAGGCGTGCGGTTCGCAGAGCAGGCTCCGGTTGCGCTCAAGGGGTACGCAGAGCCGGTTCCGATCTTTGCTGTTGAAAGTCGTGAGACCGTTACTTGATCTCGACTTCCTGACGCAGTGCGCCTGTCATTTGGTCGTAGATCAGGATGCGGTTGTCATTGGTCACAACCGCCCACCATCCCTCACCGATGGTCAGGGCCGAAGCCGAAACACCCTCGGGCAGGGTGATCTGATCGGGCATTGTGGGACCATCGTCATTCAGGCGGATGACAATCAGTGCGACAACCACTACAAGCCCGACAATCATGATGCCTGTGAGGCCAGTCACCAGCAGGCGCAGAAACCGAAGATTGGCCGGTTCCACCGGTTCAGGAGTCTCATCCATGGCAACGTCCCTTGTCTCGTTCCAGATCAACGCTGATCCGCCTGCACGCCTTGATAAGGCGCTTTCGCGGGATGTGCCAGTGGAAGCATCCCTGTCGCGCACGCGGCTTGCGCGGTTGCTGGACGAGGGCTGTGTGCGGGTGAATGGCTTGGTTGTGACCAATGCCAAGGCCAAGGTTGCCGAGGAGGATCATATCGAGATCACGGTGCCCGTTGCGGACGAGAGCCACATCGGGCCAGAAGACATCCCGCTGGACGTGGTATTCGAGGACGGTGATCTCATCGTGATCAACAAGCCCGCGGGGATGGTGGTGCATCCCGCGCCGGGCACGCCGAATGGCACCTTGGTGAATGCCTTGCTGCATCATTGCGGAGACAGCCTGTCTGGGGTTGGCGGGGTGCAGCGTCCGGGGATCGTGCACCGGATCGACAAGGATACCAGCGGTCTGTTGGTCGTGGCCAAGAGCGACCGCGCGCATCAGGGGCTGGCGGCGCAGTTCGAAAAACACACGGTCGAGCGGTATTACAATGCCGTGGTCTATGGCGTTCCGGATGCCAATGACCCGCGTCTGCGCGGGGTGAAGGGCGTGAACTTTGAGCCCGGCAATATCATGCGGATCACCACGCATCTTGCCCGCCACAAGACCGACCGACAGCGGCAGGCGGTGCTGTTCCAGGGCGGACGGCACGCGGTGACGCGGGCGCGGATCGTGGAAGGCTTTGGAAATCCGGCGGTTGCGGCGCTGGTGGAATGCTGGCTTGAGACCGGGCGCACCCACCAGATCCGCGTGCATATGGCCCATGCGGGGCACGGGTTGGTTGGGGATCCGGTGTATGGCGGGCGGCGCAAGCTGTCTGAAAAGGCAATCGGGGTGAAGGGGATTGAAGCGACCCGCGGCTTTCCGCGACAAGCGCTGCATGCGGCGGTGCTTGGGTTCGAACATCCCGTGAGCGGCGAAAATATGCGTTTCGAGGCACCGATTCCGCAGGATATGGCCGATCTGATTGCTGTTTTGCGCAAAGGCCCGTAACCCTTCACACATATGCGTGAAACCCGTGACACATAGGTGGATATGCGCGGGGGCCATGTTCATTTTCGATTAAGATTTTCGAGAGAGGGTTCTTGAAAACCCGTTAGCGCCAACCTATCTCGATGTTAAGCCCTTAAACATTGGAGGGGGGAGACAGAATGAGCAACTATAAAAACCTGCCCGCACCGACACCGGAAGGTGGTCTGAACCGTTATATGCAGGAAATCCGCAAGTTTCCGCTCTTGGAGCCGGAAGAGGAATACATGCTGGCCAAAGCCTGGGTCGAGCAGGAAGACACGCAAGCCGCGCACAAGATGGTGACATCGCACCTGCGTCTGGCGGCAAAGATCGCCATGGGCTATCGCGGCTATGGTCTGCCGCAGGCCGAGGTGATTTCCGAGGCGAACGTGGGCCTGATGCAGGCGGTGAAGCGATTTGACCCTGAAAAGGGCTTCCGCCTGGCGACCTACGCCATGTGGTGGATCCGTGCGAGCATTCAGGAATACATCCTGCGCTCGTGGAGCCTTGTGAAGTTGGGGACAACCTCGGCGCAGAAGAAGCTGTTCTTCAACCTGCGCAAGGCCAAGGCCCGTATCGGTGCCCTTGAAGAGGGGGATCTGCGTCCCGAGAATGTCGCCCGGATCGCGAACGACCTTGGTGTGACCGAGGACGAGGTGATCTCGATGAACCGCCGCCTGAGCGGTGGGGATGCGTCGCTGAATGCCCAGATCGGCTCTGAAGGCGAAGGCACGATGGAGTGGCAGGACTGGCTCGAGGATGAGGATGCCGACCAGGCTGCGGACTATGAGGCCAAGGACGAGCTTGACGCGCGTCGCGAGCTTCTGGCCGAGGCGATGGACGTGCTGAATGACCGCGAAAAGGACATTCTGACCCAGCGCCGCCTGATGGAAAGCGCCGTGACCCTTGAGGACCTGAGCGGCCAGTACAGCGTGAGCCGTGAACGTATTCGCCAGATCGAGGTGCGTGCCTTCGAGAAGCTGCAAAAACGGATGCGGACTCTGGCAGCGGAAAAGGGGATGCTGGCAAGCGCCTGATCCGGTTGACAAGAACGAGCGGAGCGCCCCGGAGACAGTCCGGGGCGTTTTGCATTTTCCAGGGGCGTTGCCAGCGGGCGCCTGTGTGACTAGGCTGGAGGTCTTTCGAAGGAGGGCGCATGGCCGGTGGTTGGGCGCGCGATGGCGCGGTAAGTGAACAGATCGAAGCCTCGATCAGCGACGAGCTGGCGCGGATGCAGGCACAGAAGAAGCCCGTGGGCGAGAGCCTGAAGTTCTGCGCTGAATGCGAAGAGGAAATCCCCGAGAAACGCCGCGCGGCCATTCCGGGGGTGAAGCTGTGCATCGACTGCCAGCAGGACCGCGACGGCGCATTCAAGGCGCGCGGCGGCATCAACCGGCGTGGGTCGAAGGACAGTCAGTTGAAGTAACCCGCCCGGCATCGCCGGGCCACGCCCGACCCTCCCCACGGGAGGGCGTTTTGCGGCGTTTCGAACATCAATAGGGTTTCGGTGAGGCACTGTGTCGTGCCACACCAGTGTTTTGGTCGCCCACCCAGGGTCGGGCGTGGCTCTTTGGGGGGCCTTAGCCTTCCATCGCTTCCAATTCGTCGATCATCGACGAGATCATGCTGAGGCCCTTGTCCCAGAACTTGGGGTCGGAGGCGTCGAGGCCGAAGGGGGCAAGCAGTTCCTTGTGGTGCTTGGAGCCACCTGCGCGCAGCATGTCGAAATACTTGTCCTCGAAGCCCGCGTCGCCTTCTGCATAGACCGCGTAGAGCGCGTTCACGAGGCCGTCTCCGAAGGCATAGGCGTAGACGTAGAAGGGCGAGTGGACAAAGTGCGGGATGTAGGCCCAGAAGGTCTCGTAGCCTTCCATGAAGTCGAAGGCCGGGCCGAGGGATTCGGCCTGCACCGACATCCAGAGCGCGTTGATGTCATCTGGTGTTAGTTCCCCTTCACGCCGCGCCGCATGCAGTTTGCATTCGAAATCGTAAAAGGCGATCTGACGCACGACGGTGTTGATCATGTCCTCGACCTTGCCCGCGAGCAGGATCTTGCGCTGTTCCTGGGTTTCGGCCGCATCGAGCATCTTGCGGAAGGTCAGCATTTCACCAAAGACGCTGGCTGTTTCGGCGAGCGTCAGCGGGGTGGAGGAGAGCATTTCGCCCTGTTCGGCGGCCAGAACCTGGTGCACGCCGTGGCCGAGTTCGTGGGCCAGGGTCATCACGTCACGCGGTTTGCCGAGATAGTTCAGCATCACGTAGGGGTGGACGTTGGTGACGGTCGGATGGGCAAAGGCGCCGGGGGCCTTGCCCGGTTTCACGGCGGCGTCGATCCAGCCCTTGGAAAAGAACGGCTCCGCAATCTCGCCCATGCGGGGATCAAAGGCGTTGTAGGCGTCCATGACCGTCTTTTGCGCGTCTTCCCATGAGACGGTCTTGGTGTCTTCCATCGGCAGGGGCGCGTTGCGGTCCCAGACCTGCATGCGGTCAAGGCCCAGCCATTTACGTTTGAGTTCGTAGTAGCGGTGCGACAGTTTCGGGTAGGCGGCAACAACGGCATCGCGCAAAGCCTCGACCACCTCGGGTTCGACATCGTTCGAAAGGTGACGTCCGGTTTGGGCGGTGGGCATCTTGCGCCAGCGGTCAATCACCTCTTTTTCCTTGGCCGCAGTGTTGTGCACGCGGCTGAAAATCTTGATGTTCTCGGCAAAGACGCGGGCCAGTTCGCGGGCGGCGGCCTCGCGTTTGCTGCGGTCCTGTTCGGTCAGGAAGTTGAGGGTGGCTTCGATGTTGAGCTCTTCGCCTTCCATGTCGAAGGTCAGGCCCGCGATGGTTTCGTCAAACAGACGCTCCCATGCGTCGCCGACAACGCCGAGATCGTGCAGGAATTTCTCGAGCTCGTCCGACAGCTGATAGGGCTTCATGGCGCGGATGCGATCGAACACCGGCTTGTAACGGGCAAGATCTGCATTGGCAGCAAAGAGCGCGTCGAGGTGATCGTCTTCGAGGCGGTTCAGTTCGAGCGTGAAAAACACCAGCGGAGTCGAGAAGTTGGTGAGAGCTTCCTGACAGTTCGACATAAACTGGGCGCGCTCGGCGTCGGTGGTGAGCTGATAGTAGCGCAGACCTGCATAGGACATGATGCGACCGGAAATCTGGCTGATCTTCTCGTTGCGCTGGACGCATTCCAGAAGGCCGGTGGCGTCGAGATCGGCGAGTTTGCCTTCGTAGTCGGCGGCAAAGGCGCTGCATTCCTTCTCAAGGAAGGCGAGATCGGCCTCGAGTTCGGGCGCTTCCTCGCCGGTGTAGAGATCGCTCAGGTCCCATTCGGGCAGGTTGCCGAGGTTGTCGGTGCCGTGGCTGGTGTTTGCGTCTCGAACGGGGAAGGGCAGGTCGCGCATCTTGGGCCTCTGTCTCATGTCTATGGTTGAGGAACAGATAGGCAGAGGGGGGCAGGGGGTGCAAGGGGGCAAGGCCGTCACATTGCCTTTTGGTCGGGGTGGGCCTAGGCATGTATCAAGCAAAGTTGAGGGAGAGTGAGATGAAGTTTCTGCGTTACGGTGAGATCGGGGCGGAAAAGCCGGGGGTTCTGGATGCGCAAGGCAACATCCGGGATCTGTCGGGTGTTGTTCCGGATATTGCCGGGGCGGTTCTGGTGGATTTGCCGAATGTCGACCCGGAGAGCCTGCCGCTGGTTGAAGGGACGCCGCGGATCGGGGCACCTGTCGGGCAGGTGGGCAAGTTCATGTGCATTGGCCTGAACTATTCCGATCACGCGGCAGAAGCGGGAATGGACTTGCCGAAAGAACCGATCCTGTTCATGAAAGCCACGAGCGCGATTGTCGGACCGAACGATCCGGTGGTCCTGCCCCGTGGTTCGGTGAAAACCGATTGGGAGGTCGAACTGGGCGTGGTGATCGGCAAGACCGCGAAATATGTGGATGTCGAGAATGCGCTGGATCACGTGGCAGGTTATTGCACGGCCAATGACGTGTCCGAGCGGGAGTACCAGACCGAGCGGGGTGGCCAGTGGACCAAGGGCAAGAGCTGTGACACGTTCGGCCCGATCGGCCCCTGGCTGGTGACGCCGGATGAAGTGGCTGACCCGCAGAACCTTGACTTGTCGCTAGACGTGAACGGCACGCGGATGCAGACCGGAAACAGCAAGGCGATGGTCTTCTCGGTGGCCGAGATCATTTCCTACCTGAGCCAGATGATGACGCTGCATCCGGGGGACGTGATCGCCACCGGAACGCCGCCGGGTGTTGGTATGGGGATGAAACCTGCGGTCTACCTGAAGGCCGGGGACATCATGGAACTTGAGGTTGCAGGGCTTGGCCGTCAGCGCAGCCACGTGATGCAGGACGCCTGATTTAAGGGAGCTGGGGATTACGCGCTTTCGCGGTGCGTGGTCCCGTTGCTGAGGTGCTGATCAAAGAAGGCGGCGCTTTGATCGTAGATGGCGTCGCGGATTTCCGGAAGCTCCATCATGACTTCGTGTTCGGCACCTTCGACCATCACCAGTTCCCCGTTGGGCCAGGTTTCCATGCGCTGATGGATGCGGGCGGGGTCGACGATCTTTTCGTCAGTGCCCAGGAAGGTAATCGCGGGCAATTCAGGTGCGGCCCGCGCGGCCAGGTCGCGGGTTTCCACCAATGCCTCGTGAAGCCAGTGCATCGAGGGGCCACCCAGCGCCATTTCGGGCACCTGTTCCATCTGAACCTGCATGTAGCGATACATGTCAGGGTCATGGGTCAGCGTGTTGCCTTCAAACGGCTCTGCCAGAACGTAGGTCTTGGCCTTGGTGCCAGGGGTGAGTTTCGCGCTGCTACCCACCTGTTTGCTGGCCCAGCTAACGGCCCATGCGGTCGGGCGCATGAGGGCCGACAATTGGATGCCCCACATCGGGGCGCTGAACATGGCGGCATTGATCGGCAGGCCAGACATGGCCGCCCGCAGCCCGATACAGCCACCCATCGAATGGGCGATCATGAAATAGGGCTTGGGCAGATCAAGTGCTTCTGCGGCTTCAAGGACAGCGGCAATGTCGACCTGGTAGTCCGAGAATTTCTCGACATAGCCGGCGTCGCGGTCCGGGATCAGGCGATCCGCCAGCCCTTGTCCGCGCCAGTCAATGGCGACCATCGCGTAGCCGCGTGTGCCGTAGGCCGTAGCGGCACGGCCGTATTTCTCGGCATATTCGGTACGACCCGGAAACATCAGGATCGTGCCTTTTTCCTGTTCTGCACGCCAATGGGCGATGCGAATGCGCACCCCGTCCGCACATGTCAGCCAATGCGCGGTCCCGCCTTCGGGACCGTCGGCAACCTCCGGAAAAAAGGGGGCGGGGTGCAATGTCATCAGCTGAGAACAGAGCCGAGTTTCATGGCAAGGCCCATATCTCCGTCAACCGAGAGTTTGCCGGACATGAAAGCGGCGGTCGGGTTGGTGTCACCCTCGAGGATCGACTGGAAGGTGTCGGCATCGGCGGTGAGGGTCACGTCGGCTTCGTCGTCGGAGGCACGAACACCGTCCGAATCAATGATCAGTGCGCCTTCGTCTTCGATGACGAATTTGGCCGAGCCGTCAAAGCTGTCGCCACCCAGTTTTTCAGTCAGGGCAGCCACTGCTGCGTTTACGATATCGCTCATGAGTCAGATCCTTTGTGTTCGCGCATCTTTTAATTTCGTCTGCGCACTCTAATATCACTAAAGTTATGAGTTGCTTTAACCGTTTTCTCAAACCTATCGTCGCGGCAACCGCTGTTGCAACAGTATTGTTGCAACCAATGGTTGCGAGCGCCTCCCAGCTGGATGACTTGTTGTTACAGTTGCGTGATGCGGATCCGACTGCCGCGCAAATCATCGCCAAGGAAATCGAGCTGGAGTGGAGCAAGTCCGGATCGGCTTCGGCAGATTTCCTTCTCAAGCGCGGGCGCAATGCGATGGAGCGGCGCGAGTTCGACGTGGCGATTGAACATTTCACGGCTCTTGTGGATCACGCGCCGGAGTTTGCCGAGGGCTGGGTTTCGCGGGCAGGGGCCTATTTCCAGACCGGTCTGCTTGGGCCGGCGGTGCATGATCTGGAACAGGCGCTGGCGCTCAATCCGCAACACTATGAAGCCATCCTTGGTTTGGCGGCCATTTTCGAGATGCTGGATCAGCCGAAAGATGCCTGGGATGCCTACTCCCAAGTCAAGGCTATACATCCGACCCATCCGGACGTAACAGAAGCCCTGCAAAGACTCGAGCCGCAGGTCAAGGGACAGGCGCTCTAACGACAGGCGAAAGACATGTCTTCACAGGCGCGGATCACGGCGGTTCTGGGGCCGACGAATACCGGCAAAACCCACTATGCCATCGAACGTATGCTGGGCCACCGCACCGGGGTTATCGGCTTGCCACTGCGTCTTTTGGCGCGCGAGGTCTATGATCGGATCGTGGCTGCACGTGGCCCCTCTGTCGTGGCGCTTGTAACCGGGGAGGAGCGGATTGTTCCGCCGCGCACGCAGTATTGGGTGTGTACCGTTGAGGCGATGCCCGAGGGGCTTGGGGCGGATTTTGTTGCGATTGACGAGATCCAGCTTTGTGCCGATCCCGAGCGTGGGCATGTGTTCACCGATCGCCTGTTGCGGGCGCGCGGGCAGAACGAGACGATGTTCCTTGGGTCCGACACCATGAAAGGCACGATTGCGACTCTGGTGCCGGGGGTGGAGTTCCTGCGTCGTGAGCGGATGTCGACGCTATCTTATTCCGGATCGCGCAAGATTTCGCGCATGCAACCGCGCTCGGCAATTGTCGGGTTCTCGGTTGATAACGTCTATGCCATCGCCGAGCTGATCCGCCGTCAGAAAGGTGGCGCGGCCGTGGTCATGGGGGCGCTTTCGCCGCGCACCCGCAATGCGCAGGTCGAACTCTATCAGAACGGCGATGTGGACTATCTTGTTGCGACCGACGCCATCGGCATGGGGCTCAACCTTGATATCGACCACGTGGCGTTTTCGGCGACGACCAAGTTTGACGGGCGGCGGATGCGTCCGCTTGCACCGAATGAGCTTGCCCAGATTGCAGGGCGGGCCGGGCGCGGGATGAGCCACGGCACTTTCGGCGTCACTGGCGAGGCGCCGCCGCTGCATCCCGAAGTGGCCGAAGCGATCATGGATCACCGGTTTACCCCAATAAAAAAGCTGAATTGGCGCAATGCGCGGCTTGAGTTCGGGACGGTTGCCGCGCTGGTCCGGTCACTGGAAGAAAGCCCGCGTGACGACATGCTGGTCAAGGCGCGGGAAGCCGATGACTTGATGGCATTGAAGTCGATGGAGCGGTCGGCAGAGGTGATGGCACGAGCCAGCAGCGCGCCGTCGGTCCGGCTTTTGTGGGATGTCTGCCGCATTCCGGATTTTCGGGGAATCAGCCACGCCGAGCACGCCAGCTTGATCGAGGGGATTTTCGGCTATCTTCATGAAAGCGGACGTGTGCCCGACGACTGGATGGCCAGACAGGTCAAACGGCTGGATCGGACGGACGGGGACATCGACACTTTGTCCAAACGGCTGGCATATATTCGCACGTGGACATATGTCGCGCAGCGAAACGGCTGGGTTGATGACGAAAACCATTGGCGCGGCGAGACGCGCGCTGTAGAAGACCGCTTGTCGGACGCGCTGCACGAGCGTTTGACGCAGAGATTTGTGGACCGGCGCACATCCGTGCTCTTGCGCCGGCTCAAACAGAAGGAGGCCCTTTTGGCCGATGTGAATGACAAGGGTGAAGTGACCGTCGAAGGAGAATTCGTCGGTCGCCTCGAGGGGTTCCGCTTTATCGCGGACAAGGAAGCAACCGGGCAGGAAGCCAAGACGCTCAAGCAGGCAAGCCTGCAGGCGCTGGCGCCGCAATTCCATCTGCGGGCGGATCGGTTCTACAACGCACCCGATACCGAGATTGATTTTACCGAGCAGGGTGGCCTCATGTGGGGCGAACACGCGGTTGGCAAACTGGTTGCCGGCGCGGATGCTCTCAAGCCGGGCGTCGAGGTTTTCGTTGACGACGAAGCCGGCGCAGAAGTCGTGCAGAAAGTGCAGCGTCGCCTGCAACACTTTATCGACCGCAAGATCGCGGCCCTGTTCGAGCCGCTGCTGAACCTCTCGAAAGATGAGGAACTGTCCGGTCTGGCACGTGGCTTTGCCTTCCGCATGGTCGAGAACCTTGGCGTGATCACCCGTGGTGACGTGGCCACCGAGGTCAAGGAACTGGATCAGGATGCTCGTGGCGCGCTGCGCAAGCACGGCATTCGCTTTGGTCAGTTCACCATCTTCATGCCGCTTCTCCTGAAGCCCGCGCCGACCCGCCTGCGCCTTGTGCTGTGGTCGCTGGCCAACGGCCTTCAGGAATTCCCCGAAGCGCCGCCTCCCGGTCTGGTGACCGTGCCTGCGGGGCAGGGGCTGCCACAGGGCTATCACACCATGGCGGGCTATCGCGCCGCCGGTGAGCGTGCGATCCGTATCGACATGCTTGAGCGTCTGGCGGACATGCTGCGTGTCGAAGACAGCCGTGGCGGTTTCGAAGCCAAGGCCGACATGCTGTCGATCACCGGTATGACGCTGGAGCAGTTCGCTGACCTGATGCAGGGTCTTGGCTACAAGGCCGAGAAGGGCGAACGCGAAAAAGTGAAGCCGGTGGCAGAGGCCGCTCCGGCAGAGGCTCCGAAAGAGGAGGCCGCGACCGAGGAAGCGCCCGCGGTCGAAGCGGAAGTGCCTGCCGAAGCCGAGGCGGAAGCACCCAACGAGGCGGCAGCTGAAGCTGCACCGGAAACCGAGGTGTTCTTTACCTTCACCTGGGGTGGCAACCGTCAGAACAATCGCGGCCCGCGCCGGGAGCGTGGCCAGCAGCAGGGCGGTCGTCGTGACCAGCAGGGCGACAAGCCGCGCGGCAAGGGCAAGCCGAAAGGCAAGGGTGGCCCGCGCCGTGACAACTCGGCCAAGTCCTTCCAGGCACGTCCGCCCAAGAAGGAAAAAGCGATTGATCCGGATAACCCCTTTGCAGCCGCGCTTATGGGGCTGAAAGAAAAGGGATAATTCCCGCGGCCCGGGCCTCTTGGGGCCCGGGCGTTGCCTGTCGTTGGCAGGCTGACAGAGGACACCCTCTTGAGCGATCCCTCTCCAAAGCAGCGTCTGGACAAGTGGCTGTGGCATGCGCGGTTTTTCAAAACGCGTACGCTGGCGGCTAAGGTTGTGACAGGTGGCCATGTGCGGGTGAATTCCAGCAAGGTGTCCAAGGCCAGCCATGGCGTTGCGGTGGGCGACGTGCTGACCTTTCCGCAGGCGCGCAGTATCCGTGTTGTGAAAATCGAAGGCTTTGCCGACAAGCGTGGACCTGCCCCCGAGGCCCAGAAGCTGTACCTGGACTTGAGCCAAGTCAAAGACAGCGTTCCGCCTGCGCCTAAATACGAGGGAAATGGACGCCCGACCAAGCGAGATCGACGCAAACTCGATCTTAAACGCGGGCAGGAACTTGAATGACCGGCCCGGCTGATTTAGCTAAGTGCCCAAATAACGTGTAGACGAGACTCATCAATGACCTATGTCGTGACCGAAAACTGCGTAGCCTGCAAATACACCGACTGCGTCGAGGTCTGCCCCGTGGATTGTTTCTACGAGGGTGAGAACTTCCTCGTGATCCATCCGGATGAATGTATCGATTGCGGTGTCTGCGAGCCGGAATGCCCTGCTGACGCCATCCGCCCGGATACCGAGCCGGATATGGAGAAATGGGTCGAGTTCAACCGCAAGTACTCGGAAGTCTGGCCGGTGATCATCACCAAGAAAGATCCGCTGCCCGAGGCAGAGGAGCGTGACGGTGAAGAGGGCAAGATGGAGAAGTATTTCTCGGAAGCGCCGGGCGAAGGTGGTTAACACGTGATTCGCGTGCTGCACCCGCAAAAACGGCGGTGCAGAGGGCGTTAAGAGCCTAAAAACAAACGGGAAACCCTGTGTTTCCCGTGCTCCTGCTTTGAAAGGGGCATTTTTTATGTTATATTGTCGTTACAAAATATACCGCCTCACAGCCATCCGCGCGTAAGTACCGCATTGGATGGCTTTTTGCGCCCGAGAAAATCCCTGCACGGGGAACATCGTTTCCCGTGAGTGTGCTTTTGTCTGGCGTTATCCAGGCTCACGCTAGGAAGGACTACATGAGCAAGACCAAGAAGAACGAATTCCGCCCGAACGACTATGTTGTTTATCCGGCTCACGGTGTGGGTCAGATCCTGTCGATCGAAGAGCAGGAAATCGCCGGCATGCAGCTGGAACTGTTTGTGATCTCTTTCGAAAAAGACAAGATGACCCTGCGGGTCCCGACCAACAAGGCCGTGGAAATCGGCATGCGTGGTCTGAGCTCGCCCGACGTGGTTGACCAGGCTATGACGACCCTGAAGGGCAAGGCCAAGGTTAAACGCGCCATGTGGTCGCGCCGCGCCCAGGAGTATGAGCAGAAGATCAACTCGGGCGACCTGATCGCGATTGCCGAAGTTGTTCGCGACCTGCACCGCACCGATGACCAGCGCGAGCAGAGCTATTCCGAGCGTCAGCTCTATGAAGCCGCGCTTGAGCGCCTGACCCGCGAAGTTGCAGCCGTGTCTGGCGGTGACGAAGCGGCGGCGGCGAAGAAAGTGGACGACGTCCTGATCTCGCGCGCTGCTGCGTAAGGGTCGCGCCTTTCCAAGAATTGAGCCGCTCCGGTTTGGGGCGGCTTTTTCTTTGGTCAGAGGGTCAGTGCCATCAAGAGCGCGATTTCAGCGAGTTGCTGACCCGCGCCAAGAATATCACCTGTCTGACCACCGATCTTGGCCTTGGCGATGGCATAGACAGAGAGGCCGATGGCGAATGCCGTAGCTCCAAGGGGCACCATGCCAAGGCCCGTGCAGACCAGCGTAAGCCCCAGAGCAAGCGCGGCGGCAATGGCGGCGGTTTCCCGCGACGGGCGCCCTTGGGAATGGCTGAGGCCGGTATCACGTGCGTGGGGCAGGGCGGCCATGAGGGCGGGCATGACGGCCCGTGACAGGACACCAACGGCGATCAGGCCCCAGAGCCAGCCCTCGCTTTGCAGGACCATCCCGACAGCGGCCCAACGAGCCGCGAGCGAGATGCAAAGCGCGATCACGCCATAGCTGCCGATGTGGCTGTCCTTCATGATCTCCAGCCGGCGCTGTTTTTCCCAACCGCCCCACAGGCCGTCCGCGCTGTCGGCAAGCCCGTCCTCGTGCATGGCACCGGTCATGATGACGTGGCAGGCCACCCAGACCAGCGCCGCCAGAAGCGGGGAGAGCCCGACCCATAGCGCGAGGGCCGTGGGAATCGCCGCAAGCAGTGCCAGAGCGGCACCGGCCAGCGGATAGGCCCATGCGGCCAAGGCCCCGCGCTCGAAGGCGGCGCGAACGGGCAGGCGGGTCAGCAGCGCAAGGGCGGTGGCAATATCACCGGCCTTGATCAGCGATCTGTCGTGCTTTGTCATGGCTGCGTCTCTTTCCTGACTTGTGAGCGCCGTGGGATGCGATAAACAATCCTTCAGCACAAGTTTCAACAGGAGTGCCTGATGTCTGCCACTTTTTCAAACCTTGATGATTTTCGCGCGGCCTTGGCTGCGGCACCGGTCGTGGATGCCAAGGCAATGGGCGAAGCGGAGGAGCGTAACGGTCAGCTGACCAAGCCGCCGGGTGCATTGGGCCGTTTGGAGGATATGGCGATCTGGTACGCCGGCTGGCGGGGCAATCCGCGCCCCAGCATCGAGGCACCGCAGGTCATCGTGTTTGCTGGCAACCACGGTGTGACCGCGCAGGGCGTGTCGGCCTTTCCGGCGGAAGTGACCGAGCAGATGGTTCTGAACTTCCAGCATGGTGGCGCGGCGATCAACCAGCTGTCCAAATCGGCCGGTGCGTCGCTTGACGTGATTGCGCTGTCGCTCGAGACGCCGACCGCCGATTTCACGCAGGAGGCGGCGATGGACGATGCCGGTTTCCTTGCTGCCGTTCAAACCGGATGGGACGCCGTGAACCCAGAGTCGGACCTGTTGGTTGTCGGCGAAATGGGGATCGGCAACACGACGTCGGCTGCGGCGATTGCCAACGCGCTGTTTGGTGGCGAGGCCGAGGACTGGGTTGGTCGCGGCACCGGTGTTGATGATGCCGGTCTGGTCAACAAGGCGCGTGTGGTGCGCGAAGGTGTGGCCCTGCATGGCGCAGGCGACGGTGTCGACATTCTGCAACGTCTTGGTGGGCGCGAGCTGGCTGCGATGGCGGGGGCAATTGCACGCGCGCGTTCGCTGCGTATTCCGGTGATCATGGATGGGTTCATCTGCACGGCCGCCGCTGCGACACTGGCCAAGGCGCAGGACGGTGCGCTGGATCACGTGATTGCAGGCCATGTCAGCGCAGAAGCGGCGCATGGGGCTGTGCTGGCACAGCTAGGCAAAGAGCCGATGCTGAGCCTTGGTATGCGTCTGGGCGAAGGCTCGGGCGGGGCGCTGGCGATCAATATCCTGAAGTCGGCCGTGGCCTGCCACTCGGGCATGGCGACCTTTGCCGAGGCCGGCGTGTCGGAAGGCTAAGCCTCCTTTTCAGAGTAAAAGTGAAAGGCGCCCCGCGGGGCGCCTTTTTCATGCGGCATCTGTGTCGTCGCTTTCAAGCCGCGCCAGAAGGTTCAACTCGAGTTCCTTCTGAAGCTCCTTGGCACGTTCGATATAGGCGCTGTTTTCTGTCACCGGCACTTCGGGGTCCCAGAGGGCGGCCAGTTCGCGCACCGTGTAGCGGTCGTGGTGGTAGAATTCCTGCTCGACCTGTGCGGCTTCGTATTCGCTGAGACCGATGTTCTCGAGGACGTAGCGGCCTGCCCGCAGGGACGAGTCGAACATTTCGCGGACGATGTCATTTGCCCCGGCATTGTAGAGTTCGAACACGTGATGTCTGTCATGCGCTCGGGCCACGATGTGAAGGTCAGGGCGTTCGCGGCGGGCATGGGCGACCAGCTTGGTTGTGGCCTTCGGATTGTCGAGTGCTGCAACAAGAATTCGGGCCTGTCCCAGTCCGGCCGCGTGCAACAACTCGGGGCGCGTGGGATCACCGAAGAAGCCTTTGACCCCGAAACGACGCATCAGTTCGATGGTGCGCATGTCGTGATCCAGAACCACCGATTTGAACCCGGCCGAGCGCACAAGGCGGTTCACGATCTGACCAAAGCGCCCGATGCCAGCGATGATGACCGGGCCCTGTTCGTCGATCTCGTCATGCGGGTGGTCCGGTTCGTCTTCCTTGATCAGGCGGGAGGCGAAATCGAAGACGATGAACAGGAGTGGCGTGATCAGCATCGAGAGCGCGACGATCAGCAAGAGTGTGTCGGCAATGCCTGCGGGCAGGACATGCTGTTGCACCGAAAAGGAAATCAGAACGAAACCAAATTCGCCCGCCTGAGCCAGCCCAAGCGTAAAGAGCATCTGGTCACGTCCCCGCAGTCCGAAGGCACGGCCCAGAATGAACAGGATCAGGGCCTTGATCGCCATGATGCCAAGCGTGGCACCGAGGATTGGCACCGGGTTTGCAAAGAAGCCGGGGAAGTTGATCTGCGCGCCCACGGTGATGAAGAACAGGCCAAGTAGGAGGCCCTTGAAGGGCTGGATGTCACTTTCGAGTTCGTGGCGGAACTCGCTGTTGGCGAGAAGGACGCCCGCAAGGAAGGTGCCAAGTGCTGGCGAGAGACCGACGAGCATCATCAGGAAGGCGATGCCGACCACGATCAACAGGGCCAACGCGGTGTACATCTCGCGAAGATGTGCAGCGTGGATGAAACGGAACAGGGGGCGTACAAGGTACATGCCGCCCAGGATAATGGCAGCCACGACGCCGATGGTGACAAGGGTTACGCCCCAGCCGGGCAGGCCTTCGACCAGAGACAGACCGGCCCCGTGCCCGGCACCATGATCGTCAGCCTTGTGGATGGAGCCGTCAGACGCGATTTCCATCACAGGCTTCATGGCAAGAAGTGGCAGAAGTGCCAGCATCGGGATCACGGCGATATCCTGCGACAGCAGAACCGAGAAGGTTGAGCGCCCGCCTTTCGTCTGCATCAGGTTCTTTTCCGAGAGCGTTTGCAGAACGATTGCCGTGGACGAGAGCGCAAAGACCAGGCCGACGGCGATCGAGATATTCATCGAATAGCCGAGCATCAGGGAACCGGTCATCACCGAGGCCGCCGTCAGGGCGATTTGCAACCCGCCAAGGCCGATCAGGCGGTGGCGCATGGCCCAGAGGGCCCTTGGATCCAGTTCGAGACCAATCAGGAACAGCATCATCACCACGCCGAATTCGGCAAAGTGCAGAATGTCCTCGGGGCGATCGACGAGGCCAAGAACTGGCCCGATGAACACGCCAGCCAGAAGATAGCCAAGCACCGATCCCATCCCCATGCGCGCGGCGATCGGTACGGCGATCACGGCAGCGAGCAGAAAGATCGAAGCCTGGAAAAGAAATCCGTCCATTTACGTGCTCCTCAGGTCGGCAGTGGCGCATCGCGCTTGAATTGGTCCATGACGATCTGGCTTTGCACACGGCTTACGGCCGGGTGGGGCAGCAGGATTTCGTGGATCAATGTGTTCAGCGCGCTCAGGTCTTCACAATAGACGCGCAAAAGGTAATCCGCATCCCCTGTTAGCGTCCATGCGCTGATCACTTCGGGGCGGGTGCCGACAAGCGACAGGAAGGCGCGGCCGTATTCGGGGCCGTGAACACCCAGCGTGATCTGGATGAAGGCCTGAACGTTGAGGCCGAGTTTGCCGGGGTCCAGTTTGGCGGTGTAGGACTGAATGTAGCCGTCCGCTTCCAATCGCTGTCGGCGACGGCCGGCCTGGCTCGGCGAGAGGTGGAGAATCTCTCCCAACTCCTGTGCCGTCAGGTGGGCGTTCTTCTGAAGTGCGTCCAGTAAGCGTTTGTCCAGATCGTCGAGCATTGCGCAGATTCCGCGTTGAATTCTGATTTAATGCGAAGATAGCGCGAAATTTGTAACGAATGCACGTCACTTTGCGCAAAATTCGCGTGATATGCGGCGTAGAGTCAACTTAGCGAGCACTTAACATCTTCACCAACGCAAGGAGACGCGAGATGGGTCCTTTCCCGCATGATGCCCCCCGAGCCGAAATTTCCGATTTCAACCCCGCCGGCACCGACGGTTTCGAGTTTGTCGAATTTGCCCATCCCGAGCCGCAGGAGTTGCGTGATCTGTTCACCCGCATGGGGTTTGCCCATGTCGCCAATCACAAGACCAAGGCCATCGAGCTGTGGCAGCAGGGCGATGTGACCTACATCCTGAACAACGAGCCGGGCAGCTTTGGCCTGCGCTTTGTCGAGGAACACGGTCCCTGCGCCCCGTCGATGGGCTGGCGCGTGGTTGACGCGCAGAAAGCCTATGAGCACGCTGTTGCGCAGGGTGCCGAGCCTTACGACGCCGAGGACAAGACGCTGAACTGGCCGGCGATCAAGGGGATTGGCGGCTCGCTGCTGTATTTCACCGATCAGTACTATGACACCTCGCCGTATAACGAGGAGTTCGACTGGACTACAACGTCGAAGCCGGAAGGCGACGGGTTCTACTATCTCGACCACCTGACCCACAATGTGTTCAAGGGCAACATGGACAAGTGGTTCAAGTTCTACGGTGATCTGTTCAACTTCCGTGAAATCCGCTTCTTCGACATCGAAGGCAAGTTCACCGGCCTGTTCAGCCGCGCGCTGACATCGCCCTGTGGCAAGATCCGTATCCCGATCAATGAGGATCGCGGGGAAACCGGCCAGATCGTCAGCTACCTGAAAAAGTACAACGGCGAAGGCATCCAGCATATCGCGGTCGGGACCGATGATATTTACAGCGCCACCGATGCGATTGCCGAAAAAGGCCTGAAGTTCATGCCCGGTCCGAACGAGACCTACTATGATCTCAGCTATGATCGGGTGGCGGGCCATGATGAGCCCAAGGACCGGATGATGAAACACGGCATCCTGATCGACGGCGAAGGTGTCGTGAACGGCGGCGAGACCAAGATCCTGTTGCAGATCTTCTCGAAAACCGTGATCGGTCCGATCTTTTTTGAGTTCATCCAGCGCAAGGGCGATGACGGCTTTGGCGAAGGCAACTTCAAGGCGCTGTTTGAATCCATCGAGCGCGAGCAGATCGAAAGCGGGGAAATCCAGGCGGCCGAATAATCTGGAGCATCCCCTGAAAACACCCCGTTCGTCCTTCCCGGGGTTGCGCCGTTCCGAGCTTTCGGAGCGGCGTATTTTGTTGCGAGACGCGATTTCGAAATCGCGTCCAAAGCCCTTTGCAAAGGGCTTTGCGCCGCAACGTCCATGTTGATCGGTATCGGGTCTTGGGCAAGGCTTGTCGCAAGGGGGAGGACACCATGACCGACACACCATTGAACAAGACCTTCATTACGGTGAAGGGCAAGCGTATGGCCTATGCCGAGATGGGCGAGGGAGACCCGATCCTGTTCCTGCATGGCAACCCGACATCCTCGTACCTGTGGCGCAATGTGGTGCCACATGTCGCGGACATGGGGCGGGTGATCGTGCCTGACCTGATCGGGATGGGGGACAGCGAGAAGCTCGATAACGTCGGTCCGGAAAGCTATCGGTTCGTGGAGCACCGCGCCTATCTGGATGCCTTGCTGGAGCAGGTGTTGGGGGATGCGGGTAACGTGACGCTTGTGATCCACGACTGGGGCTCGGCGCTTGGGTTCGATTGGGCCAATCGGCACCGCGACCGCGTCAAGGGCATCTGTTACATGGAGGGCATCGTGCAGCCGGTGCCCTGGTCCGAATGGCCGGATGCCGCCAAGCCGATCTTCGAGGCTTTCCGGTCTCCTGCGGGAGAAGAGATGATCCTGGAAAAGAACCTTTTCATCGAGGCCGTCTTGCCGGGCTCCATCCTGCGCAAGCTGAGCGATGCGGAGATGGCGGAGTATCGCAAGCCCTTTGCAAATGCCGGAGAGGACCGCCGCCCAACCCTGACCTGGCCCCGCCAGATCCCGATTGACGGCACGCCAGAGGACGTGACGGCGATTGTTGCCGATTATGCGAAGTGGATGGCGGCGAACGATCTGCCCAAGCTTTTCGTGAATGCCGAACCGGGCGCGATCCTGATCGGGGCACAGCGGGAGTTCTGCCGCAGCTGGAAGAACCAGACTGAGGTCACGGTGAAGGGGAGCCATTTCATTCAGGAAGACAGCCCTGACGAGATCGGCGCGGCGCTGCGGGCGTGGATGGCGTCTGGCTAGGCGTTTTTCATTGATTGGGTCCGCCGTTTGCTGGACGCTCCGAGAAGGGAGGTCAGCACATGGCGGAACAACCGAATATTATCCTGATCCTTGCGGACGACATGGGGTTTGCCGATCTGGGCTGCACAGGCTCCGAGATCAGGACACCCCACATCGACAGTCTGGCGGCGAACGGGGCCTTGCTGACCTCGATGTACAATTGCGCGCGATGTTGTCCGACGCGCGCTTCGCTTTTGACCGGGCTCTACCCGCATAGCGCGGGCGTGGGCCACATGGGGGCCGATCTTGGGACACCGGCCTATCAGGGGTTCCTGCGCAGTGACAGCGCGACGATTGCAGAACATCTGCGGCCAGCCGGCTATGGCACGCTGATGAGTGGGAAATGGCATGTGGCCGGGGACTTCGAGCCGCGTAACGTCGACAGTTGGCGGGTGGGAGACGTGGATCATCCAACACCCCGCCAACGCGGGTTCGATCGGTTCTATGGCATTCTGGACGGGGCGACGCATTTCTTCAGCCCGCACTACATGCTGGAGGATGACAGCCGGGTGCAGGTCTTTCCCGATGATTTCTATTTCACCGATGCGATTACCGACAAGGCCATCGGCATGATCGAAGAGAGCGTGGCAGATGGCGCGCCTTTCTTTCTGTATCTGGCCCACACGGCCCCGCACTGGCCGCTGCACGCCCATCCTGAGGATATCGCCCGCTATGACGGGGTTTACAGTGCCGGTTGGGATGCGATCCGGACGGCGAGACACGAGACGATGAATGACATGGGCCTGTTTTCATCGAATTGGGAGATTTCGCACCGCGACGAAGGTGTTCATCCGTGGTCAGCCGAGGAGAATACCGATTGGGAGGCGCGCAAGATGGCGGCCTATGCGGCGATGGTGGATCGGATGGATCAATCCATCGGGACGCTGGTGGCCGCGCTAAAGCGGCTCGGGCAGTTCGACAACACGCTGATCCTGTTCCTGAGCGACAATGGAGGCTGTGCCGAGTTCATGGCCGAGGATGGCTGGGCCAAGTTCTTTCCGGACAAGACCCACGACGGGCGGCAGATCGTGATGGGCAACCGGCCGGATGTGATGCCGGGGGATGCGCTGACCTACCAGAGCTATGACAAGCCGTGGGCGAACGTGTCGAACGCGCCCTTCCGCCTGTTCAAGCACTATGTCCACGAAGGGGGGATTTCCACGCCGCTGGTGGCGCACTGGCCGAAAGGCATTCGGCCGGATGGCGCGCGTCATGCTCCCTGCCATGTTGCCGATGTGCTGCCGACCATCCTGGAGGCGGCTGGCGTGCCGTATCAGAAAGAAGTGGGCGGACATGCGATCCAGCCGTGTGAAGGTGAGAGTTTCCTGCCCCTGCTGAAGGGCAGCGATTGGGAGCGCAGCCAGCCGATTTTCTTTGAGCATGAAGGCAATGCGGCGGTGCGGGCCGGGCGCTTTAAGCTGGTGCGCCAGCATGGTGCTGACTGGGAGCTTTATGACATGGAGGTTGATCGCACCGAGTTGCACGATCTTGCCGGGCGTAGTGGGCGGCAAGAGCGCGATCTTGTGGCCCAGTATCAGGATTGGGCGCAGAAGGTTGGGGTTGAGGACTGGGACCGTCAATTGCCCAAGCTTCTGAAAGCCTGGGGGCTGCAAAGCGTGGACGGGTGAGTTAGCCCTTGGGCATTTTCAAGACGACGTTGCGCCCGGATTTCACATAACGCAGCTCGGTTTCGCCGATGGCGGAGACCTTGCCACCATCAATCCGGTCGCCCACTTGCACCTTCTTGTAGCGGCCGTTGGACAGGCGCACGAGGGCGCGGCGGTCGGAGGAGGTGCCATAGACGCCGATCAGGTTGATCTTGTTGAGCTTGATGGCGTTCTGAATGGTCGCCTGACGTGCGACCGACGCGGTGGTCGGAATTTTCGGTGTAACGGTGGCGGCCACAGGCACAGCCGCGACCGGCTCTGACGGGGTGGCCCGAGCGACGATCTGGCTGAAGTTCGAGGGGCGGACACGCGGCTTCACCGATGTCAGCACGGCCATCTTGTTGGGGGTGGTGTCTTTCTCTTCGGCGAACTTGGCCGATTCCGGACGCAAACGAGGGCGTATTTTGCCCAGTTCGGCAATCGTGCGCCCGCCGTTGTTGGCGCGCTCGTTCTGTTCAATCAGATCAGATGGGCGCAGACGTGGGCGAATTTTCGAAATCCGGGCCTCGTCTTCCGGTGTCAGGGTTTCGCCGGGGGCGGGCTGGCGTTTGGGATAGGCAGCAGGCAGGACAACCGGTTTTCCAAGGAACACGCGAATGCCATCCGGTGACATCGCGCCATTGCGCGTTGCGACTACGAGGCCGTTTTCGTCGAGATCAAAGGTCTGGTCCGCCGGGAGAGGCGACATGACCCGCGGGGCGGGACGATCGGTTTGCAGCGCGGTCAATGCGGGCAGGGCAATGGCGTCCTGTGCGGTTTGTACCGAGTCGATGGAGGTCGGATAAAGGGAATCCGTGCTATCTCCCAGCGCCGGAACCGCCTGCTCTGGCGCACGTTCCCAGATGCCGGTGACGGCATAGCGCGCTTCGGCTTCCTGCTCGGTAGGCGCAGTCGGATGCACGTCGTCGGTCATCGCCTCGATTTCGGCGCTGTCGGTAATGCTGTCGGTCCCAACGGGCTCGAGAAGAGCGGTTTCCATCTCGCTGTCCGCGAGGTCCGGAACCTCTACGGTTTCAGCATCCGGGGCAACGATTTCAAGACCCGGGGTCGGCTGGCTTTCCGGCGCCGTATCGGCGATCTGCGCGGGGGGATCACGGCGGAAAAGCCCTGCGACACCGCCTTCCAGGAACAGCGAGGCCCAAACGGCGACGGCCGCCAGGAAGACAATAAGCAGAACGGTCAGCAGCAGGCCGAGAAAACGCGGTTTGCCCCCGATCATGCCGTCGCGCGCGCCGAAGATGGCCATCCTTTTGTGCTCGGGATCCGCCGGGGTCACTGTTTCCCGCCGGATGCGCGGGGCGCGTGGGCCTTCGTTGTCCCGGCTGCGTGTAAAGGTGGCAGGGGTTTCCGCTACTGTCTCTTCAGACCCCGCGGGGGCCGGCGGCAGATCGTCCTTTGCGGTGGCGCGAAGACCGGCGGCAATGCGCGCCGGGTCAAACCGCAGTTCGGCATCTTCCTTGCTGGGTGCAAGGCTTGCCGCAGGCACCGTACCGTCGTTGACAGAGGGGCCTTCTACGGCTGGGGCCGGCTGTGGCGCTGAACGGCGCGAGCCAAAAGCGATGGGGGCCGCTTCCGGCTCTTCTGGCTTTGCCGGTTCGGCCGGATCTTCATCTTCGACAACCGGTTCTGGGTCACTTTCGACGGACTCGGTCAGAGGCAATTCGGGTTGAGCAGCGACAGGTGGTGTTCCGCGGTGAGCATCCTCAAACGCGGCTGTGTCGATTTCCTCGACCGGCGCTTCTTCCGGAGCAGGGTCTGGGGCTCCGGTGCCGATGATGCGAATGGGTTCGACCTCGGCTTCGGGTGCTGCCCGGCCAAGAAGCTCGCCCGCGATTTCGGTCGGGCCGAAGAAAGGTTCGCGCGGGAAGTCTTCGTCATCCGGAATTGCAACGAAGCATACCGGATTGAAGGCATGCTCCTTGGCGAATGTTTCCGCTTCGACAAGTGTTTCACGGGCGACGGCGGCGACATGTGTCAGGCGCCGTTCGGGGGCGATCACGAAGGAGAGTTCATCCGCCTGATAAGGCGTTGTCGCCTCGAGTTCTTCCCTGGCCTGGGCACGCCGTTGCTTTGGCGGCACCTTGCCGGTCTCGATGGTCAGATACTTGATCTGATCATTGGGCAGGACAAGTTTCGTCCTGAAATCCGGCCCAGCAATGGCTTCGGCCATCTGGCGCAAGCCTTCGAGCTCAACCCCGAGATCTTCGGAGGTGAGCGAGGCTTCGCCCAAAAGGTTCCAGCCCCCTTCGACGCGGCAAAGAAGGCTAATCCCTTCAAAAGAAAGGCAAAGGGCAAAATCCGGTTTCATGCTGTGGCCTTAGCACCCAAACTTGGCTGTCGGTAGTCCTTATTCAATTTCAGCATTTTATAGCAGGGTTTCGCCGAAAGGAAGGAAAAGAGATGGCAGCGTTTTGACAGTACCCATGAGGGGTGGTCTGAGTGGTGCGAAAGCATATGGAGGTACGTTATGCGTGTGATGAGTATGATTTTGGGTCTCGCTGTGGTTCTTGCCTCGGTGGCCGGTTCACCTGCTTTGGCAGAGGGGCGGCAGATCACCGTTCAGGGGCAGGGCAGTGTCGAGGCTGTGCCGGACATGGCGGTTTTGACGATGGGGGTATCGCGTCAGGCCGATACCGCCGGGGATGCCATGGCGCTTGTGGCCGGGGCGGCGCAAGAGATGTTGGCGCGGCTTGAGGCGATGGGTGTTGAAGCCCGTGACATGCAGACAAGCGAATTGTCTCTGCATCCTGTCTGGGAGCGGGATCGTTACGAGAACCGCGCGCCCAAGGTGATTGGTTTCAACGCGTCGACCCAAGTAACAGTGAAACTGCGTGATCTTGCGCGGGTTGGGCAGGTATTGGACGCGGTGGTGCAGGATGGCGCGAACCAGTTCAACGGCCTGCGCTTTTCGCTGCAGGATCCCGACCCGCAGATGAACGAAGCGCGTGTGGCAGCCGTTGCGGATGCGCGGGCGCGGGCCGAGCTTTATGCCAAGGCGGCGGGGGTAACCCTTGGGCCGGTTCTGAGCATCCAGGAACATGGAGGTGCTGCCCCTGCGCCGGTGTTCATGGCGCGGGCCGCCATGGCCGAGGCGGCGATGCCGATTGCCGAAGGCGAGGTGTCGGTGCAGGCTGGCGTGACGATGGTGTTCGCGATCGCGGATTGATCGACACCCCTGAAAAAGCAAAAGGCCGCGCGGGCTGCGCGGCCTTTGTTATTTGTGTCAGCCCCGTTTAGCCGTGGGCTTTGTTCAGCGCCTGATCCAGATCCCGGATCAGGTCTTCGGCGTTCTCGATGCCGATCGAGATGCGCACCACGTTCGGGCCGGCACCTGCGGCTTCCTGCTGTTCCGGGGTCAGCTGGCGGTGGGTGGTCGAGGCCGAGTGGATCACCAGCGAACGGGCATCGCCAAGGTTGGCGACGTGGCTGAAGATTTCGAGGCTGTCGACGAACTTGACGCAAGCGTCATAGCCGCCTTTCAGGGCCACGGTGAACAGACCGCCCGCGCCTTTCGGGCAGACGGTGGCAACGCGGTTGTTGTAGGGCGAGGATTCGAGGCCTGCATAGGTCACGTAGTCCACGTGGTCGTGACCTTCGAGCCAGCTCGAGATGGTCTTGGCGTTTTCAACGTGGCGCTCCATGCGCAGGCTCAGGGTTTCGATGCCCATCAGCGTGTAGTGCGCCGCCTGCGGGTTCATGGTCATGCCGAGGTCGCGCAGGCCGATGGCGATGCCGTGGAAGGTGAAGGCCAGCGGGCCAAAGGTCTCGTGGAACTTCAGGCCGTGGTAGGCTTGTTCCGGTGCCGAGAGCGAGGGGAACTTGTCGCTTGCCGACCAGTCGAACTTGCCCGAGTCGACGACACAGCCGCCGGTGACCGTGCCGTTGCCGGTCAGGTACTTGGTGGTCGAGTGGACAACCAGCGTCGCACCGAGGGAAATCGGGTTGCAGAGGTAGGGCGTCGCCGAAGTGTTGTCGACGATCAGCGGCACGCCGGCCTTGTCCGCGATGGCCGCAATGGCCGGGATGTCGGTGATGTAGCCACCCGGGTTGGCGATGGATTCGCAGAACACCGCGCGGGTGTTTTCGTCGATGGCTTCGGCCACGGCGGCCTCGTCATCGAAATCAACGAACTTGGCCGACCAGCCAAAGCGTTTGATGGTCTGGCTGAACTGGGTGATGGTGCCGCCGTAAAGACGGGTGGAGGCAACCACATTGGTGCCGGGGCCCATCAGCGGGAACAGCGCCATGATCTGGGCCGCGTGGCCGGACGAGCAGCAGACCGCGCCAACACCGCCTTCGAGGGTCGCGATGCGTTCTTGCAGGACGGCGACAGTCGGGTTGGTCAGGCGCGAGTAGATGTAGCCCACTTCCTGAAGGTTGAAGAGTGCCGCCGCATGTTCGGCGTCGCGGAAGACATAGGCCGTCGACTGGTAGATCGGCGTCTGGCGCGCGCCAGTGGCCGGATCGGGACGGGCGCCCGCGTGGATCTGCAAAGTATCAAAACCGTAGGTGGCCCCTTCGGACATGATGTTTCCTCCTATAAAAATCCTTGGGCAAATGTTTAGGGGCTGGCCGGACAGGGTGCAACGCGTTTGGTCGCGAAAGGATGGCGTTCCGATTTCGCGTGCGTTTCGGGGAAAATGCTCTGGATTTCAGGTGGTGCGGTTCTGCTAGCGCATCCAAAAGCCGTTGCGTTTGATCGTATTGCGGATGGCCTGTTCCTTGCGGGGCAGGTGAGCGCGGTCAAACAGCGCGCGGACCTTTTCGCCACGCCCCTGATAGATCATGCGTTTCATGGGCTCGTATTGCTTGAGAACCTTCTTGATCTTGTTGGGGCTGGCGACCTCTTCCAGAACCTCGACCACGCGATCACTTTCACGCGCATAAAGCAGCGGGAACAGGCGGTAGTGGCAGGTCACATCGCCATCGAGATACCCTTCCGGCAGGGCGTCGCGCCCCCCGCCGAGGGAATGGATCACAAGGGGCAGGGCCACTTGATCAAGCCAGGGATCAAGGCTCTGGCAGACAAGTTCACTGGGCATGTCCCACTTGATGTCATGGGCGTATTTCAGAAAGCGCTCACCAAAGAGTTTGGGGCACTTGTAGTAGAAGAATCCCGCGTTGAAATAGAGATAGCGGCGCCAGTATTCATCCGGTTGCGACAGGTCGAGCGAGCTTTCGAAATCCAGCTCGAACTTGTCGTAGAGGGATTTCCAGATTTCGGTGTAGCCGGGGCCATAAAGTTCGAGAGTCGGCCATGTGCCTTCTACCCGGCGCGAGGCGCTGGGGCGGTCGAAATCGAACGGCACGGACATCAGGTCACCCGTGACCAGCGTGTCGGTGTCGAAGAACACGAAGGGTTCGCCCTCGGGCAGGGCGGCCAGACCTTCGATCTTGTTGGCATAGGGGTAATGCTGGCCGAAATAGGGGCTTTCGAAGGGGATGATTTCGGCACCGAGGCTTTCGAGCGTTGCGCGGACGTCATCCTGTTTGATGCGCGGATCATCCCACCAGTTTTTGCCCGGTTGCGGCTCGGCCACGATCAGGCGGCCCTTGAAATCAGGCGAGTTGGCCCGCAACGAGGCAGCAAAAAGGATCGCCTCGTACTGAAGGCGCCCCTTGTGGCCGACGATCATGATGTTGAAATTGGCCTGCTTCGACGCTTTTCTTGCCATTTACTCTAATGCCCTGCACCATACCTGTGGCGCGAGTATAGCGGCGAAATCCTCTCTTAAAAGCAAGGATTTGAATTATCTCATCGCCAAAGCGCGGCATTTTGAAATGGGAGGTTAAGATGAAAGCAACACGATGGATGGCACTGGCGCTGGGCCTTGTCGCAGCACCCGCCCTCGCGACAAGCGAGCGCGCGGTGGAGGATCAGACACCCACCGGTAAGTTCCTGACGGCAACCGAAGTACGCCCCATTCTCGAGGCCACCAAAGGCAACTGGATCGCGGTGCGCGAGTTCAACGGGCAGGACCTGCTGTACTTTACACACCTGATTTCTTGGCGCTGTGGGCTGTATGAAATCCATTTCCGCGTGAATGGCGGGCCGACCAAACAGTTCCCCATCAACAACTGCGATCCGGAAACTCACATGGTGGGCAGTGTGCCGGAGAACGCCTTGATCTATCTGGAGTATCCCCTGGGTTCGATCGAGACCATCGAGGTGGATCTGCTCTATGACGACCTTGGGACGGCCACCGAGACGTTCGAGCGCAAGAACGTGATGACGCCCTGAGCGGGCGTCAAATCTAGCTTACAGAATGAAGTCGTCGGCTGTCAGGCCGATGACATTGCGCAGATACAGCATGCCTTCGAACTTGCCGTCACCATTGGTGTCCCAGAAGACCTTGGTCCAGTTTTCAGTCGGGTTCGCCTTGATGCGCAGCTCTGCCTGACCGTTGCCGGTCAGGGCGACGCCCTTGATGAAGTTGAACTCGCCTTCGACCATCGCCGAGACGTCGATCAGGTCTTCGCCGCGCGTGAAGTCATGAATGGTGTCGGCGTTGGCCAAGGTGCGGCCGGAGTCGAATTTGTTCGTGAAAACAAAGGTGTCGAGACCCTCATCACCCGTCAAGTTGTCCCGTCCGCGCCCGCCCGTCAGCACGTCATTGCCCGCGCCGCCATAGAGATCGTCGTCACCAAATCCGCCCTTTAGAAGATCATCGTCTTCCTCGCCCCGCAGGATATCGCGCCCGGTGCCGCCCTTCAGCACGTCGTCGCCGTACCCACCAAGCAACTGGTCGAGGTCCGCGCCGCCCTTGAGCGTGTCGTTGCCTGCACCGCCCTTGATCTGGTCCGCGCCCTTGTTGCCGACAAGGCGGTTGTCTCCGGCATTTCCGTCAATGATGTCGTTGCTCTGGCTGCCCCAGACCCTCGTATCCCCGACGCCGAGAAGGGCTGCCCGTTCGATGGAGTTGACCATCGTGATGTTACCGGTCGAGGAGACCGTGTCAAAGCCGTTGCCCCCGTCGATGATGGGGGTTCCGCCCCAGACAAAGAACTGGTCATTGCCGTCGCCGCCGTTGACCTCTCCGGTAGAGCCTGCGTGGAACTCGGCCATGTCGTTTCCATCGCCGAGGTTGACCGCTCCGAGGACAGTTCCGCTGTTGATAAAGGTATCGTTGCCGTCGGACATGGTGACGTAACCGTCGATCTGCCCGGTGTTTTCGACGCGTGCATTGGCCCCTTCGAGCAGAACGTTGCCGATCAGGCTACCCGAGTTGATGACGGTAGAGGTGTCTGTTGCGAGCATGGCATGGACTGCAAACAGGCTGCCTTGCACGGTGCCGGTGTTGACGACCAGCAGAATACCATTTCTTGCCAGAATGCCGGTGGAGGCCGCGCCGGTTGCCAGAATGTCCCCGGAATTGTTGATCGCAAGATCGGACCTTCCGACAATGGCGTCAGCATTGCCAACGATACGACCCGTGTTGGCGATGGAGGATGCGAAGGTGCCTGAGATCTGGCCGGCAATGTCGATCGCTGCCCTGTTGGACGAGATTGTCCCGTTGTTGATGATTTCGTGGTTCTGGATCAGGGATGAAAGCTTGATCGCCTCGTAGTCAGAAGAAATCTCGCCATTGTTGGTGATGTGGTTGAGGCCACCCTGAAGGAAAAGGGCGTTGCCGTTCGCACTCCAGAGCTTGCCGCCTTCGCCGATCGTGATTTGGGCGTTGAGGGTGGCGTCGCGGTCCACCTCGAGGTCAATTGCGCGTCCGTTGCTGAGGACATCGCCGGATACAAAGATCGACTGACCGCTTTCGTCGGTCATGTTTTCGATGCCAGCCTCGGCGAGGGTTGCGGTCTCGGTGATGATGAGCGTTTCGTTGTCGGCCAGTACGATGTCTGTGGTCGAAAAGGTATTGAGAATTGTCATCTGGCTGCTCCGAAATCATGAAAACTATGTCGGGGGCACGGCGGGTGGACGAGTGGGATCCGGTCGACGCGTCGGGACTTGCATCTGTATGCCATGCCCCCGGTCCGGGTGGACGCGGGCAACTTAGGGCGTGTCTTTGCAAAGACATATCCCCGTAAATTAGGGGGTATGTGGGGTGTGTCTGGCCAAGTGGTTGTGCCGATATAGGTTTTTTGCCTAGGGTGGAGTATCGAAAACCGAGGCATACTGAGTGCTTGGCACCCGAAGAATTGGGTGAGAGAGGCGTATTTTGAGTGGGATTGTGAAGTGGGACGAAATTGACCGTCTCGAGCATTGTCGTGACGTTGAGGATTTGTGGGCGCAGGCGCTGGGCCTGTTGTCAGGCATCGGTTTTGAGTTCGTGATCTACCTGACGGTGGACGAAGCCTTTGGCGCGCCGCAGCTGTTTTCCAATGCGCCTGCCGTCCATGCTGGCACCCCGGCGGCGAATGATCCGTTTCTGGCGCATTGTTGCAGCTCCTATGCGGCGACCTTCACGGGGGCAGAGTTTGTCGATGACTATGCCTATCTTGGCGAGCAGGAGCGGGCGTTCATCCGCGCCGCCAGCGAAAAGTCCGGGTTTCACGCCGGAATTGCCCTGCCTATGCGCCTGCAAGGGTCGGCGCGGTTCGGGGGCTTCAACCTTGGCACGGGCAAGACGCGCGCAGAGTTCAAGGCGATGGTCGAAGGGCGCATCGAAGAGTTGCGGTTCCTCTGCCTTGTCGTGCACCGCAAGATGGAAGAGTTGACGGCTGGTGGCGCGGGGGATGCCGCGTTCCGACAGCGGCTTCTGGCCCCGTTTCCAAAGGCCCGCGCCGCCCTTAGTCCGCGCGAGCAGGAGGTTATGTACCTGTTCAGCCAGGGCCTTAGCACCAAGCAGGCTGCCGAAGCCTGCCAGATTTCGACGCATACCGTGTCAGACTATGCCAAGAGCGCCTATCGTAAACTGGGCGTGCGCAACCGGGTGGCGGCGGTGCGTCAGTACGAGGCGCTATTGGCATCTGCCGAGGCCGCGGAGTAGGGCTCAGGCGGCTTTGCCGGACCAATCCACGCCCCGATCCCCATCAAGGAACCCGTCGGAGAGGGAACATCCCGGAGCGGCTGCGCGGATCGCGTCCGTGAGGCCGTCCGCGGTGAGCGTACCGTCGAGACGGGCGCGATAGGCGTCGATGATCTGCGTGAACCCTACGGATTGCGGCGAAAGGCGCAGGGCGCCAACGCCGGCATCGCGCAGGGCCTCGATCTGGTAGGCGGCGCTGGCGTGGGTCTGGGAGAGGGTTTGCACGCCATTCATGGTCAGAAATGGCTGGCCGTCGGTAGTGTCGACTTGCAGACCATCCGGATCGTCTTCGCAGGCAAACTGACAGTTGTCCTTGGTGCGCCCGTGCATGCGTGCGTGATAGCAGCGCCCCGAGATCGCCAGCGGCAGGCGACCGTGTCCCCAGACTTCGATGGTGAGGTCTTTGTCTTTGGCCGCATCGCACAATGCCTTGACGGACTCGAGGGGAAGTTCGGGCGGTAGGCAGATGCGCGTCGCACCCCGATCCGCGAGCCAGTTCAGCGTGCCTTCGTTGTAGACATTCACGAGGGGGCCGATGGAGAACGGCATGTCTGAGGGGATATGCGCCAGTGCGGTCAGGTCGTTCACTTCGACCTCGACACCCATTTCGGCCAGCGCATGCGTGGCAACCCGTTCGCGTTTCAATGTGACCAGAGCCAGCGAGGTGATGGCGACGGATTTTCCCGCGTTTGCAAGGGTTTCAAGGGCGGCGGGGATGCGATCCTGATAGAAGGGCATGCGTTTGGAGCACACAAGTTCACCCAGCGACACGCGGTCAACCGGTGATGCGGCCAGTGCATCGTAAAAGGCGGTCCAGTCTTCGGCTTTCCAGAAAAACTGGTTGGGACCAACGGTCAGTTCCATGCGGTTATCTCCAGGTTTTCTTGTAAGCGCCGGTGGTGCCGGCCTGTCCTTCCGACAGGCGGGCCAGCATCCCTTCGGGCAACGGGCGGCCTGCGGCTTCGGCTTCAACGGCAGCGCGGAAATTCCTGACCACCTGCGCCACGTAGGAACGCGAGCGTTGGCGGCCTTCGATCTTGAGAGCGGTGACGCCAGCCTTGGACAGGGCAGGGATCAGTTTTTCGGCATTCAAGCTGACCGGATCTTCGAACAGGTGCGCGGTTTTCTCGCCCGCCGTGAAACAGCCCTTGCACAGCGTCGGGTAGGGGGCGGGTTCGTCCTTGCCGACCTTGTGAATGGTATAGCCGCCAAGGCGGGCCGCCAGATCGGTGCCTTCTTCCTTGTATTCTACATGCGAGGCAGGAGAGCAGACGCCATTCATGTTGGGCGAACGTCCGGTGGCGTAGGACGACAGGGAACAGCGCCCTTCGGCCATCACGCAAAGCCCGCCGAAGACGAAAACCTCGGTTTCCACCTCGGTGCCATTGTTGATTTCAGCGATTTCCGGAACCGACAGGACGCGGGGCAGGACAACGCGCTTTACCCCGAACTCTGCGGCGTAAAAGTTGATGATGTCGGCATTTGCGGCGGCGGCCTGAACCGACAGGTGACGGCGCAGGTTCGGATGGGTCTTGGCCGCATGGGCAAGGAGGCCAAGGTCAGCGAGGATAACGGCATCTGCACCGGCGGTTTCGGCGTCGGCCACGGCGCGGTGCCAGATGTCCTCGGCGCCGGCGCGGGGATAGGTGTTGATCGCGACCAGAACCTTGGACCCGTGGGAATGGGCAAAGCGCACGCCTTCCATCATCTCTTCGCGGCTGAAGTTCAGGCCGGGAAAATTGCGGGCGTTGGTTTCATCGGCGAAACCGCAGTAAATCGTATGGGCACCCGCCTTGACGGCGGCGCGCAACGCGGCGGGGGTGCCTGCGGGGCAGACAATTTCCATCACCATGCCAGATCCTCTTCCTGACGGGTCAAAGCAACGCCGGTGCGGCGTTCGGCAAGCGCCACGAGGCGCTGAAGCGGACGGGCAAGAGGGCCGCTCAGGGCTCCGATCTCCTCGCCAAGATCAAGTTCCGCGTCGTCAATGGCATTGCGCAGCGCCAGAGCCGCCGAAGTGTCACCTTCGATCACCAGATCGCGGGAAAAGAACAGCGCATCGCCGTCATAGGCCCCATGCACAAGGCCCAGTAACGCAGCCAGCGGTCCGGCGATCCGGGCATGACCCTCGAGATCGCGCCGTGACAACAAGATGCGCGGCGCACCGCCCCGTGGTTCAAGGCACATCGTTACGGGGAGGTCAGTCGGATCAAGAATGAACCGGCTTTCCCCGTATTCGCCCAGTCGGCGGAACATGGAGGAGTGGCGCTTGGCAACGCTTCGGGACACCTGCGTCAGCGCGAGCGCCAAGGGGCGGAGCGGCATGAAACGCAAGGCACGGGCCAGCGGGGTTGGGAATATCGGGATGCTCAGGGCAGGCTCTTCTTGCAAACCTCTGGTCTTTCTTCTTGGCGACGTCGCGCGGTCTCCGAAAGTGTTGATAGACCCATGTCGCCGGGGCGCACTTGATGAAGGTCAAGTAGCGCGGATTTGGGCTCTGATATCGGCTTGCGGAAACAAGACCACGAGAGTGCCATGCGCGCCTTGCCGCCCCATCCCGACCTGCGCAGTTTCCTGGCCTGGGCCAGTGCCACGGATCAGTTTGCGCGTCTGGCCGAGCCGGTAGAGGTCGCGCATCGGATGACTGCGATCCACAAGGCGGTGCTTGAGCGTGGTGGTCCTGTTCTGCAATTTGACCGACCGGTTCTGGCGGACGGGTCGGTGGCCGGGATGCCCGTCGTGGCGAACCTGTTCGGAACACCCGAGCGGGTCGCGGCGGGGCTGGGAGTAGGCGAGGCACAGCTGGATGATCTGGGGGCATTCCTTGCTGCGCTGCGCTCTCCCACCCCGCCGTCGGGCGCACGCGATGCCCTGTCGCGCTGGCCGATGTTGAAGGCAGCGCTAGCGACGCGGGCCAAAACGGTGAAGCGAGCTAAGGTGCAAGAGATTGTTCTGGAAGGGGGAAGCGTGGATCTGGCGCGGATCCCTGTACAGACGCATTGGCCCGGTGATGCAGGGCCGCTGATCACATGGCCGGTTGTTCTGACGCGGTCGGCGCAAAGTGGTGTGGAGGACGTGAATGCCTATAACGCCGGGGTGTATCGGGCGCAGGTGATTGGGCGGGAACGGATCATCATGCGTTGGCTTGAGCATCGGGGCGGCGCGAAACACATGCGCAGCTGGATGGCGGCTGGGGAAAGAATGCCGGTGGCCATCGTGCTGGGGGCGGATGCGGCGACGCTCTTGTCGGCAGCACTGCCCTTGCCCGAGACGGTATCGGAACTGACCTTTGCCGGCGCGCTGGGTGGGGTGCGCCCTCGGGTGGTGCCTGCCAAGACCGTGCCGATGATGGTGCCGGCCGATGCGGAGATCGTGATAGAGGGCTGGATCAGCGCAGGCGACACCGCGCCAGAGGGGCCGTTCGGGGATCACACCGGATATTACAACGCGGCGGAACCCTTTCCGGTGATGCAGGTGACAGCGATCACCCATCGCGAAAATCCTCTTTACTTGTCGACGTTTACGGGGCGGCCACCGGATGAGCCCGCGATCATCGGCGAGGTGTTCAACCGCCTGTCACTACCGGTCATCCGCGATCAGATTCCAGAGATCAGGGATGTCTGGCTGCCACCGGCGGCCTGTTCTTACCGAATGGCGGTGATCGCCATCGACAAGCGGTACCCCGGGCAGGCGCAGAGGGTGATGATGGGGCTGTGGGGGATGTTGCCGCAGTTCAGTTATACCAAGATGATTGTCGTGGTGGATAATGATCTGGATGTGCGCAGTTGGGACGACATCGCCTGGGCGCTGGCGACGCGGATGGATCCGGCGCGGGATGTGACGATTCTGGAGCGTACGCCGATGGACTATCTGGATTTTGCCTCACCCGAACCGGGGTTGGCGGGGAAGATCGGGATTGATGCCACCCGCAAGATCGGGGCCGAGACCTCGCGGGAGTGGGGAGAAGTGATGGCGGTGCGTCCGCAAGATGCTGATTTCGCGGAAGATTTCCTTGCCCGCTGCCTGCCGGAGGTGCGGGTATGACGGCGCGGGTGGTTCTTGGGATCAGCGGGGCGTCGGGGGCGGCGTTGGGCGTGGCGGTGGCACGGAAACTGTGCGCGGTTCAGGCTGAGATTGACCTTGTTGTCAGCCCTGCCGCAGAGCGGACGCTGAGCGAGGAATGTGGCGCTAACGCTTTGGAAGGGTTGAAGAAAATCGCGTCTTCCTCACATGATGTGCGCGACGTGGGGGCGCGGATTGCCTCGGGGTCGGCACCTGTGGCGGGGATGATCGTTGCACCCTGTTCTATGCGCAGCCTTGCCGCCATTGCCAACGGGTTGGATGACAACCTGCTGACGCGGGCGGCGGGGGTGCAGTTGAAAGAGCGCAAGCCTTTGATTTTGCTGACAAGAGAAGCGCCGCTCACGCTGGCACACCTGCGCAATATGACAGCAGTGACCGAGATGGGAGGGATCATCCTGCCACCGGTGCCTGCCTTCTATCTGCATCCCGAAACCCTTGATGACGTGGTTGGGCAGATCGCCGCGCGGGCGGTTGATTTGCTGCGGATCGCGGCGCCTTTCGCGCAGGCCTGGATGCCGGAATAAGGGCCAAAAACCGGCGTATGTATTACGTCGGTATTACGTCGGTATTGCGGAGGTGCGGGTTTCGCCCGCCCCGTGAGGCGATTTCCGCGGGTTTGACCATCCACTCAAAAAAAATCCGATCCGAGCCTAACCAAAGTCAAGTCGGCGACTCGGGGGCAGGCGTACCTCTGGTTGCATCAAGTCAGTCAGTGGAGTCGCGCATGCTTGCGCAGAACTTTTACAGAGCAAGATCTCGCCGGGGGGCCGAAGCGCGCCTCCGGCGTCTTTTTGTTCCGGTTCTGGGGATGCTTGCGCTGATTTTGCAGATGATCTTGCCTGCGGTGTCGCAGGCGTCGGAAGGTGAGTGGATCGAAATCTGCGCCGAGTATGGCCCGGTGATGATGCAGATCGACTTTGAGGACGAAGAGGGCGAAGCCCCGTGTCCCGATTGCGGAGACTGCGTGATGTGCGCTGTATCCGTACCCGGCCTTTCCGATGCTGATCCGATGATTGTGTCGGTTGCGGCTTCGCTTTCGGAGGAGGCCCCGCTTGTCGGGGGGATTGCACCTGAGGGCGTGCGCTGGTTGCGCCCCATTACGCGCGGCCCTCCAGCTGCGCCCCAAGTTAGAACGGACCGCGCCCCGTGCGCGTTCATGGCGTATTCTCTAAGTGAAGGAGGTGCGCTGTGAGTGCAAAGCGCGCAATCTTTTCCTGGCTGAGTGCCGTGATCTTCATTCTCGTGTCGATCGTCGCGGCCGAGGTGAAAGCAGACAGCCTCGCCAGTTTTCTCCCTGATATTGCTCCTGAAGAGTTGGCTCCGGGCGCCGATGCCTTTGGGCCGGTGCGTGACGATGTCAAAGTTGCCCCGATCCTGAAGGGCGGCGAAACCGTTGCATGGGCCTTCCTGACGTCGGATTTCGTGGGCACCACCGGGTATTCCGGCAAACCCATCCACGTGGTTGCGGCCATTGATGACGACGCGGTGCTGACTGGTGTTAAGCTGGTCAAACACTCGGAGCCGATTGTTCTGATCGGTATCCCGGAATCCAAGATGGTGGCCCTGACCGAGGGCTATGCCGGGCTGGACCTCAAGATCGAGGCGGCCACGGGTGGTGAAGGTCACGAACTCGATATCATTTCCGGTGCGACCGTGACCGTGATGGTGATCGACGACAGTGTCGTGCGTGCCGGGATCAAGGTATCGCGGGCTTTGGGCCTTGGCGGGCTTTCACAGGTCGAGACCGGACCCAAACGCGAAATCGACATGGCCCGCGAGGGCACCGAAGACTGGTCGACCCTGTCGGGTGACGGATCGGTGCGCCGCATGACGCTCGATATTGGCCAGATCAACAAGGCCTTTGAAGACACCGGTGATGCCCGTGTTCTCAAACGTCCCGAACCGGGCGAGCCGGATGACACCTATATCGATATGCACGTGGCGCTGGCGTCGGTGCCGTCGATCGGCAAGTCGCTGTTGGGCGAGGCGGAATACAAGAACCTTGTCGAGTGGCTGGAACCCGGTGAGCACGCGATCCTGATGCTGGGCCGTGGGATCTATAGCTTCAAGGGCTCGGGATATGTGCGGGGCGGTATCTTTGACCGTATCCAGCTGATCCAGGGCGACAATAACGTCCGCTTTTTTGACAAGCAGCAGCGCCGTCTTGGTGAGCTGGCCACGGATGACAGCCCGAGTTTCGTGGAACTGGACCTGTTCAAGATCCCGGCCGATGTCGAGTTTGATCCGGCGCAGCCTTTCCGCATCCAGCTTTTGGCGCAGCGCGCGGTTGGCCCGATTGAAAAGACCTTTCTGACCTATGACCTCGGCTACAAGCTGCCCGAACAGTATCTGCTGCCGATGGCTGCGCCGAAGGTGATCGAGGATGCCACCAGCGAAGCGGCGGCCAAGTCGGCCTTGTGGAAACGCATCTGGAAAGACAAGACGTTTGAGATCGGTGTGCTGGGCGCAATGCTCCTGGTGCTGACGGGCGTGTTCTTCTTCCAGTTCCAGGCAACGGCGAATGCGCGTGTCTTCTACTGGTTCCGTATCGGCTATCTGACGGTCACGCTGTTCTTCCTTGGCTGGTACGCCAATGCGCAGCTGAGCGTGGTGAACCTGATGGCGCTTGCCGGTAGCCTGCGCAGCGGTTTCACCTGGGATGCTTTCCTGATGGATCCGCTGGTGTTCATCCAGTGGTTTGCCATCGCTGCCGCGCTGCTGTTCTGGGGGCGTGGGGCCTATTGCGGATGGCTGTGCCCCTTTGGTGCCCTTCAGGAGTTGCTGAACAAGATCGCACGCGCCTTCAAGGTGCCGCAGGTCACCCTGCCGTGGGGCCTGCATGAACGCCTGTGGCCTGCGAAATACATGATCTTTCTTGGTCTGTTCGGCCTGAGCATGGTGTCGATCCCGATGGCCGAGACCTATGCCGAGGTCGAGCCGTTCAAGACTGCGATCATCCTCAAGTTCGTGCGGGAATGGCCGTTCGTTGTCTTCGCCGTGGCCCTTCTGGTGGCCGGCCTGTTCATCGAACGCTTCTACTGCCGCTATCTCTGCCCGCTGGGCGGGGCGCTGGCGATCCCGGCCCGCATCCGCATGTTCGACTGGCTGCGCCGTTACAAGGACTGCGGCAGCCCGTGTCAGACCTGTGCCAACGAATGTCCGGTACAGGCGATCCACCCGACCGGTGAGATCAATCCAAACGAATGCGTCGACTGTCTGCACTGCCAGGTGCTGTACCAGTCCGACAAGAAATGTCCGGTGGTCATCCGTCAAATCAAGCGACGGGCGAAAACCGGCTCGGCGGACATCAAGATCCCTGTTCAGGGGAAACCGCCGGCAAATCACCCAAACGCCAAAACGACTTAGGATTCTTGAAGGAGGAAACCATGTCTGAAGAAACCAAGAAAGGCCTGTCCATGACCCGTCGGGGCATGTTGGGGGCAACCGCAACGGGGGCCGTACTGGCCGGTACCGGTGTGGGCAGCTCGCTCCTGACAGCCACCCCGGCACAGGCGGCAAACAATGCGCACCTCGCACCGGGTGACCTTGACGAGTATTACGGCTTCTGGTCGTCGGGTCAGACCGGCGAACTGCGTATCCTCGGCGTGCCGTCGATGCGCGAGCTGATGCGTGTTCCGGTGTTCAACCGTTGCTCGGCAACCGGCTGGGGCCAGACCAACGAGTCGCTGAAGATTCTGACCGAGGGCCTGCTGCCGGAAACCAAAGAGTTCCTGCATGCCAACGGCAAGGTCACCTATGACAACGGCGACCTGCACCACCCGCACATGTCGTTCACCGACGGCACCTATGATGGCCGCTTCCTGTTCATGAACGACAAGGCCAACACCCGTGTGGCCCGTGTGCGTTGTGACGTGATGAAGTGCGACAAGATCATCGAGATCCCGAACGCGCTTGATATTCACGGCCTGCGTCCGCAGAAATATCCGCGTACCGGGTATGTCTTTGCCAACGGCGAACACGAAGCACCGCTGGTCAACGACGGTTCGGTCCTCGACGACAAGTCGCAATACGTCAACATCTTCACCGCCGTTGACGGCGACGAGATGAAAGTTGCATGGCAGGTGATCGTGTCGGGCAACCTCGACAACACCGATTGTGACTATCAGGGCAAATATGCCTTCTCGACCTCGTACAACTCGGAAATGGGTGTGAACCTGGCCGAGATGACCGAGAGCGAGCTGGACCACGTTGTTGTCTTCAACATCAAGGCCATCGAAGCCGCTATCGAAGCGGGCAACTATCAGGAACTGAACGGTGCCAAGGTCGTTGACGGCCGCAAGGGCGCGCCGGGCAACCTGACGGCCTATATCCCGATCCCGAACTCGCCGCACGGTGTGAACGCATGTCCCGACAAGCGCCACATCATGATCAACGGCAAGCTGTCGCCGACCGTTTCCGTGATCGACGTTCAGAAAGTGGACGAGATCTTTGCAAACGGCGCCGATCCGCGTTCGGCTGTTGTTGCGGAACCGCAGCTGGGTCTTGGCCCGCTCCACACCGCGTTCGACAACCGTGGCAACGCCTACACTACGCTGTTCCTCGACAGCCAGGTTGTGAAGTGGGACATCCAGAAAGCCATCGACGCCTATGCAGGCAAGGATGTTGATCCGATCCTCGACAAAGTCGACGTTCACTATCAGCCGGGCCACAACTCGACCTCGATGGGTGAAACTGCCGAGGCAGACGGCAAGTGGCTGATTTCGATGAACAAGTTCTCGAAAGACCGCTTCCTGAACGTGGGTCCGCTGAAGCCGGAAAACGAGCAGCTGATCGACATTTCGGGCGACAAGATGAAGGTGGTCCACGACGGCCCGACCTTTGCCGAGCCGCACGACTCGATCATTGTTCACCGTTCGAAAGTGAACCCGGTCAACACCTGGGACCGCAATGACCCGATGTGGGCTGATGCGCGTGCGCAGGCAGAGGCAGACGGCGTTGATCTCGACGACTGGCAGGACACTGTCATCCGCGATGGCAACAAGGTCCGCGTCTACATGACCAGCCAGGCGCCGAACTTTGCGCTGGAAACCTTCACCGTGAAGCAGGGCGACGAGGTCACCGTGATCGTCACCAACCTGGATGACATCGACGATCTGACCCACGGCTTCTGCATGGCGAACTTTGGTGTTGCCATGGAGATCGGGCCGCAGGCGACGGCCTCGGTTACTTTCGTTGCCGAACGTCCGGGTGTTCACTGGTACTATTGCCAGTGGTTCTGCCACGCGCTGCACATGGAAATGCGCGGCCGCATGTTCGTAGAACCGCGCGGAGCGTAAACCATGCGTTGGTTCCTGCTCATAGCATCACTGATGGCGACCCCGCTTGGGGCCGCCGACTGGGACGTGCCGAACCGGGCAGGGGCCATTGCCGAAATACTGGCGCAGGCGGCGGATGGAGACACCCTCCGCCTGAGCCCCGGCACCTATGCCGAAAACGTGCTTCTGGATCGGCCGATGATCCTTGATGGGCAAGGCCATGCCACCCTTGACGGACAGGGCGAAGGTTCGGTCGTCACGGTGGACGGGCCAGACGTGATTGTTCGCGGCCTGACCGTTCTGGGATCGGGTTCAAGCCACGAGACCATCGACAGCGGTATCAAGCTGACCAAGAAGGCGACGCGGGCGCATGTGCTCGACAACGTCGTTCTGGGCAATCTCTATGGTATCGACATTCACGGCGCCAAGAAGTCGCTGGTCGCCCGCAACCGGATCGAAGGACGTCTTGACCGTCGCATGAACTCGCGCGGGAACGGCATCTATGTCTGGAACGCGCCGGGCGCGGTTGTTGAAGGCAACGACGTGCGCTTTGGGCGGGACGGGATTTTCGTGAACTCGAGCCGCCGCAACATCTTTCGCGACAACCTGTTCCGCGATCTGCGCTTTGCGGTTCACTACATGTACGCTGATGACAGCGAGGTCACGGGCAACGTTTCTATCGGCAATGATCTTGGCTATGCGGTGATGTTTTCCACCCGCGTGAAAGTGGCCGACAACGTATCGATCGGAGACCGGGAACACGGTGTCATGCTGAACTATGCCAACCGGGGCGAGATCAGCGGCAACTATGTTGTGAACGCGCAGGAGAAGTGCACGTTCCTTTACAATTCACACAAGAACATGTTCCGCGACAACTGGTTCGAGGGATGTGGGATTGGCATTCATTTCACCGCCGGAAGCCAGGACAACCGCATCCTTGGCAATGCCTTCATCGGCAACCGTACGCAGGTGAAATACGTCTCGACCAAATGGGTCGAGTGGTCCGAAGAGGGCAAGGGCAACTACTGGAGCGACTTTGCCGCCTTTGATGTGGATGGCAACGGCATCGCCGATGCGCCCTATCGCCCGAATGACAGCATGGATCACGTGCTGTGGACCCAACCCTCGGCGAAGCTGCTTCTTGGCTCGCCTGCAGTGCAATTGGTGCGCTGGTCGCAATCCGCTTTTCCGGCCCTGTTGCCGGGCGGTGTGATCGACAGCCACCCGATGATGAAACCCGTCAGACCCGACGTCAGCGAAAAGGTGCCTCATGACGGATAAGGCTTTGGAAATTTCAAGCGTCAGCAAGGATCGCGGCAAGGTGCGCGTTCTGGACGACGTGACTTTGACCGTGCAGCCCGGTGAGCGCGTGGCGCTTTTGGGCCATAACGGCGCGGGCAAATCGACCCTGATCAAATCGGTGCTGGGGCTGACCCCGATCCACGGCGGCGCAATCCGCGTGGCGGGGGCAAAACCGGGCAGCGGCAAGGCGCGGACGGCCACGGCCTATCTGCCCGAGGCGGTGAGCTTTCACCCGGCACTGACCGGACGCGAGCAATTGACCCTGTTTGCGCGCCTGTCTGGCGAAAAGGCCGATGTGCCGGGGTTGCTGGCCCGTGTGGGATTGGGCGAGGCGATGGATCGCCGGATTGGCGCCTATTCCAAGGGGATGCGCCAGCGTCTGGGATTGGCGCAGGTTCTGCTTGGCCATCCAAAGGTGGCCCTGTTGGACGAGCCGACCAGCGGTCTGGACCCGATTTCGCGGCAGGACCTTTATGCCATCATCGACGAGTTGGCGGCGCAGGGGACAGCGGTGCTGATAGCCAGCCACGCCCTGACCGAAGTCGAGGCCCGGACCGACCGGATTGCCATCATGCGCAAGGGGGTGCTGGTGGCGGATGATACGCTTGAGGGGCTGAGCGCGCGGGCCGGTCTGAAGACCAAGCTGCGCATTCGCGCAACGCAGAATGCCGATGCGGTGGCCGCCGAGATTGGCGGCACGCGGATCAACGGGGCCTCGGTGGAGATCCTCTGCGGGCCGGATCAGAAGATGGCCGAGCTGCGCCGGATCACCCAGCTGGGCGAGGCCGTGGCCGATGTCGAGATCACGCCACCGCGCCTTGAAGACCTTTATCGCCACTATGCACAGGAGGCAGGCCAATGATGCGTTTTCTTGCCATTGCATCCTCGGAGATGCGTATCCTGCGGCGGAACCGCTGGCTGTTCACCGCGACGTTGATCATGGTGCTGTTTGCGCTGGCGCTGACCTTTGCCGGCAGCGCGCCGACCGGATCGCTGGGGGTTGATATGCTGACGGTGTCCGTGGCCTCGATGACCACGCTGTCGGTGTATCTAGCGCCGCTTCTGGCGCTGATGATTTCCTTTGATGCCATCGCGGGCGATGCCGACCGTGGCAGCCTTGCACTGTTGCTGAGCTATCCTGCCGGGCGGGGCGAGGTGCTGTTAGGCAAGTTTGCCGCGCATCTTGCGGCGCTGGGCTTTGCCATGCTGATCGGGTTCGGCACGGCAGGGGCGGTGGCGGCCTGGTACGGCGGCGCGGGGCCAGAGAGCCTTATGGCGCTGGCACGGCTGATCGCGACGTCGATCCTGTTGGGCGGGGTGTTCCTGACCCTTGGCTATCTGATGAGTGCGCTCAGCAAGACCGCGACGGCGGCGGCGGGCATGTCGGCGGGGCTGTGGCTGGTGTTCGTGGTTCTGTTCGATCTTGGCCTTCTGGGGGCCGTGGTGATGGACGAAGGCGGCGTGTTTACCCGCCAGGTTTTCCCCTGGGTGATGGTGGCCAATCCGGCGGATGCCTTCCGTGTCTGGAACGTGGCGGCCTCGGAAGGGGTGGCCCTGACCAGCGGCATGGCAGGCGCGGCGAATGCACTGCCGGACTGGGCGGCGCCGGTCTCGCTGTTGCTGTGGCCGTTCATCGGCTTTGCCGCCGCGCGTCTTGTGTTCCGGAGGATCGAACCATGAGGATCATTCCCGCCCTTCTGATGGCCGCGATTGCGGTGGCCGGGTGCAAGGAGGAAGAGGCCAAGGCCCCGCCTGCGCCGGTGGAGCTGACCGAAGAGGCGTTGAGCTTTTTCTGTCAGATGAACATTGCCGAACACGGTGGTCCCAAGGGGCAGATCCATCTTGAGGGATACCCTGTGCCGCTGTTCTTTGCGCAGGTGCGCGACATGGTGGCCTATCTGAAAAGCCCCGAGCGTGATGCGGAAATCCTTGCCGTCTATGTCAGCGACATGAGCGTCGCGGCGAGTTGGGAACAGCCGGGTTCGGACAATTGGATTGCCGCAGATGGCGCCAGTTTTGTGGTGGGCGCACCGGTGGCCGGTGGCATGGGCGCGCCCGAGATCGTGCCCTTTGCCTCGCCAGAAGGCGCTGCGCAGTTCCTGAGCACCTACGGCGGCGAGGTGCTGCCGCTGAGCGAGATACCCGATGAGGCCGTTCTTGGCCCTGTCGATTTTCAAATTGCCCTGGAGACCCCGTCATGACCCAATTGAACCGTCGTCGCTTTCTCGCCATTTCCGCCGCGATGGGCGTGGTGCCGGCCCTGGCGCAGGCCGAGGTTGCCCGCTGGCAGGGACGTGCCCTTGGCGGGCAGGTTTCGATGCAGCTTGTCGGCGTGCCCGAGAGTGAGGCCCAGTCGGTGTTTGCCGCTGTTGAGGCCGAGCTGGCGCGTCTTGAGGGTATTTTCAGCCTTTACCGCAGTGACTCGGAGGTCAGCCGCCTGAACCGTGACGGGGTGCTTGAGGCGCCGTCGCCAGAGTTGTTGCAGGTTCTGAGCGTTGCCGGAGCGGTTCACACGGCGAGCGGCGGTCACTTTGATCCGACCGTACAGCCGCTGTGGCAGGCGTTGGCCGAAGGGCGCGACCCTCAAAGGGCGCAGGAAAAAGTTGGCTGGCAGCGCCTGCGCTTCGATACCGACCGTGTCGTTCTGGACGGGGCGCTGACCCTGAACGGGATTGCCCAAGGGGCGATCACCGACCGGATTTCCGACCTTCTGAAGGCGCGGGGCCTGCGTGACGTGCTGGTCGACATGGGCGAGATTGCCGCCATTGGTGGCCGTGCGGACGGCACGCCCTGGGCGGTTGGCGTGGCCCGGCCAGAGGGTGACGTGGTTGCGCGCCTGAAAATGACCGATCGTGCCCTTGCGACCTCTGCGCCGCTTGCGATGTCGCTTGGCAATGGGGGGCATATCCTTGGTCCGAACGGCCAAGCGGCCACGGCCTCTTTGGTTTCGGTGTCGGCCTCGCGCGCCGTGCTTGCGGATGCGCTGTCCACGGCGCTGTGTCTTGTCGAGCCGAGCATGGCGGTGGAACTGGTGTCCCACTTCAAGGGCGCAAGGATCGAAGTTCTGGTCTGAGGATCAGGGGATTGCGGAAACAGAGAAGGCGCGGGATTTCTCCTGCGCCTTTTTCGATTTGAGCGATGTTTTGAAAACCTATTCGGACGAGGGCATGACCGGGCGGTCGGCTTCGTCCATCAGGCCGCGAATCCATTTTGCAATCAGCCAAGTCGCAGGTACGCCAAGCGGGACAGATACGATCAGCGACACCACAGGCGTGATTGCCGGAATGCCGATGGCCTGCCACATCAGACCGATGAAGTAGACGTTGATGGCCACGGCGGCGGCCGAGAAGGGATAAAACAGCACGGCGAGTTTGCGTGTCGACCAGCGGTCGGGATCTTCGGATGTCATGCGGCGGCCCTTTCACGGGTTTCCTGGCGTAGTGCATTGGCGATGAGTTGCGGGATACCGGGACAGAGGCCCAGGGCGGGCAGCAGGGGCCCGGCAAAGCCAAGGCCCCGCAGGGTGCCGTTCACATCGTCGCGCACGTGTTCGCCTTCCTGCGCGAAGAAGGGCAGGCACAGGGCGGGACCGGGCAGGCTCTGGGCGGTTTCGGCGATGTAGGGGGCCTGTTCCACGAACGTCGGGGCAATGCGGGCCACCGGCAGGATTTGCGCGAGGTGGTTGGCAAAGATACGGGCGGATTCCGCGGCCTTCTGTCCGCGTGCTGAGCCGTGGGCGGCGAGAAGGACAGAGGTGTCGTGCAGGTCATAGCCACGCAGGGCCGCGGCCTCGCGAATGGCGATGGCGGCGATGGCGGGAAGGGCCGGATCAAGGCCCATGGGGGGCAGAACCTGTACGTTGTGGCCGTCAAGCCGTTTGCGCAGTGCGGTGCGTACGAACCAGCCATCCGCCATGAACAGCGGGTAAATCAGGGTATCGTCTCCGGCCCGTGCAAGGGCGTTCTCAAGCGCGTCCGGCGCGGCCATGGTGGCCGAGGTCACGCGGTGGTCGGGCAGGTGAGATTGCACGCGTGCGGCCAGTTCCGCCAGCCGCGCCTCGGCGGGCTCGGGATCGGAAGGCTGGCCGTGAGCGACGATCAGTGCTTCAGTGGCTGGTGCCTTCGGAGAAGGTGATCTTGTTCCAGACATTGTACTTTCCTGATGGCTTGCGCATGGGCAGGCGGCCCACTTGCTCAAGGGTTTTGGCGTCATAGATCAGCACCGCGCCGTCATCTTCCCAGACCGACACGAGTGCGTGGCTGCCATCCTTGGTGAACTCCACGTGGGCGACGGTGGCCCCCGGCACGGGGCGCAGGGTTTTCACGATCTCGAGGCTTTGTTTGTCGATCACGTGCATCGCATCCTTGTTGGGACCAAAGAAGACATCAGCCCACACGTAGGGCGAATTCTCGTGACTTCTCATAAAAAAGCCCGGTCCTTCGGTTTTTATGCGTTTGATGGTCTTCCAGGTGGTCATGTCGATGACCGAAACGACCCCGTCTTTGAGGTGCGGCGTGGCCATGACGGTGGTGTCGCCATAGGCCCATGTGATGCCAGACCCGAGGTGTGGCATGCCGGGCAGATCAAGATCGGCGGTTTTCTGGCCGATCACGAGGTCGATCACGAGGCCGTTCTGGCCCCCGCGCGAGGCGCCCATGACGTATTCATAGGACTGGTCGAAGAAGAAATCATCGAGGTAATCCGGCGTGGTGATCCGGCGGATCGGGAATGGGGTATCCTGCGGCACGGGGCCTTCGATTTTCCAGTCATGGGCCAGCCCGCCAGCAAAGAGGTTCAGGTCGGGGTACTTGGCATAGGAGACCTCCCAGATTTCGGGAACGTCTTTGAGGGCCAGAACAAAGCTGTCGCGGGGCGGGGCCTGGTAGACAGCCGAGACACGGCTGGGCGTGCCGTCCTTGCCGGTGATGTCGTGGACCTCCGCGACGGAGAGGTCGCTTGTCGACAGGATGGTCAGCGTGTTGGGCAGGTAGTTGGCAACTGCCAGCCATTTGCCATCAGAGCTCATCGCGATGTTGCGGCTGTTGACGCCGGCGCGGACGCGACCAACCTCTTGCAGCGAGTAGATATCGTATTTCTGGACCCAGCCATCGCGCGACATGATGAAGACATAGCGGCCCGTGGGGTCGAATTTCGGGCCGCCGTGGACGGCGAAGGGCGTGGCGAAGCGGTCGAGCACTTCGAAGGTGTCACCGTCCAGCACGCTCACGTGGTGATCGCCGGTTTCCACGGCCAGCGTGATGTTCATCGGGTCCGAGGACCAGACGGGTGTGTCGGCGGGGGTATAGTCGTCGCGCAATTCGCGGCTGGCCATGATCTCGGCTTCGCCCCAGACCGGGGTTTCGGCAAGCGGGGACTTGAGATAGGCGGCGATTGCGTCAACTTCTTCCGTCGACAGGGTATCTGCGAAGGCGGGCATCTGGGTCGCGGGGCGACCGTCGAGGATCACGCCGGCCACCTTGGGGCCGCGCATACGCTTGAGAGTTTCGGGGATCAGCGCCGGGCCGGTGCCGCCAAGGCGGCTTTCTTCGTGACAGGAGGCGCAGTGCTCCTGATAGAGCGCGTCGGCGTCGATGGTCTCGCTCGCGCCGGCCATGCCTGCAAGGGCGATGGCGGCGCTGGCGAGGCCGAATTTTAGGCCAGCGTGGAGAGAAGGTCGCTGGCCAGAGGCGCGGGCCGAGACTGCATCACCGATCCGTCCAACAGGGGAGTTTGGGAAGGTAGGATGTTTAGAAGAACCGGTGTTGCGGGTCATGGCTTTTGCCTCGGAAAGGGGTGACGTTCAGGCGTTCACCTTCGTCGGTGACGCCGATTTCGGCGTTGCTGAGATAGCAGGCGGGATCTTCGGCCCAGGGGTCGCCGGTCAGTTGCAGGGCGCGGATGCGGGTGTTGCCGCCGCAGACGTCCTTGAGCTGGCAGGCGCCGCAGCGGCCCTTGAGCGGACGCGGGCGGGTGCGCAGGGTGGCAAGCATCGGGTCATCGCCGGTCCAGAGGTCCGAGAACTTCTGCGTCTTGACGTTGCCGATGGTGTAATCCGACCAGTAGGTATCAGGGTGGACCTTGCCCAGAAAGTCGATGTTGGCGACACCGAGACCGGAAGAGTTGCCGCCCCAGGCCGCGAGATGTTCGCGCAGGTGGGCTTCTTTTTCGGCGTTAAAGTTGGCACGGACCCATTGCAGGAAATAGCCTGCGTCGGCGTCGTTGTTGCCGGTGACGATGTCGAGCGGGCGACCACCGGAGGCGGACTCCCATGCGCGTTCCAGCAGCAGGTCGAGGCCTGCGCGGGTCATCAGGTGGTGGGCGTCTTCGCCCCGGTTCTTGTCGCCACGACCGGCATAGACGAGGTGCGAGAGGTAGAATTTGTCGACGCCTTCGTCGTCGCAAAGCTTGATCAGGTCGGGCAGGTTGTGCTGGGTGCCTTCGGTCAGGCAGAAGCGCAGGCCAACCTTGACGCCACGCTTTTTCAGCTCGCGCACACCACGCACGGCGTTGTCAAAGGCGCCTTCGACACCGCGGAACCAATCATTGGTGTCTCCGATGCCGTCGATCGAGATGCCGACATAGTCAAAGCCGATCTCGGCGACGCGGTCGGCGGTTTCGCCGAAGATCTTGGTGCCGTTGGTCGAGAGGGCCAGAACGCGGGTCTGTTTGCGGGCCTTTTCGGCAAGTTGGAAGAGATAGGGGCTGTCGAGGGGTTCACCGCCCGACAGGATCAGCGCAGGCACCTTGAAGTCCCCAAGGTCGGCCAGCGTTGCCATGGCCTGTTCCTCGCTGAGTTCACCGGGAAAGTTCACGTCGGCAGAAACGGTATAGCAGTGGCGGCACTTGAGATTGCAGCGGCGGGTCAAGTTCCAGATGACAACGGGTTTCACGGGCCCCGAACCGCGGCGTTGTCGCACGGGTGTCGGGTTGACCAGCTGGTGCATGTATTCGGTGAGGCGGAACATGGGGTTACCCCTTCTTGCGGAGCCGCAGCCCCGTCTTTTTCAGGATACGGGTCGAATAGAGGATGTCCGCGCCGCGCAGCGCATCGCCAAGGATGGCGGTGATCTGGCTGCGTTTCTCTTCGACCTCGTCGCGCGAGGCGCCGTGGACCATGGCAAACAGGTTGTAAGGCCATTCCGGCAGGGCACGCGGGCGTTCGTAGCAGTGGGTGACAAAGGGCAGGGCGCCGATCTGGGGGCCAAGTTCGTCAAGGCGGTTATCGGCGACGTCCCAGACGGTCATGCCATTGGCTGTCATGCCCAGTTTGTAGTGATTGGTGGCGGCCGCGATACGGCGGATGACACCGGTGTCCTTCATGTCCTGAAGGCGTTCGATCAGCTCCTCTTCGGGAAGGTCCAGCGCTTGCGCGGCCTCGGCATAGGGGGTGGGCACAAGTGGCAGGCCTCCTTGCAGGGCTTCGATGATAGCGCGATCTGTGGCGTCGAGTGTCATGCTGCGACCTTGAACCCTATGAAGAACTCTTTCAGTTTCGGGAAGCAGTGCACCTTGATGCCTGTTTCCGCTTCGATTTTCCCGGCGACGTCGGCAATGCCCTCGGGGGTTTCCGTTGCCAGGACAAACCACATGTTCAGGTGGTGTGTGCGTTCATAATTATGCGCCACCTCGGGATGCGCATTGACTTTGGTCAGGATGGTTTCGAATTCCGCCGCAGGCACCGCCATGGCGCAGAGACAGAAGGCACCACCCATCGGCGCGACATCGAAGAACGGGCCGAAGCGGGTTAGAAAACCGTCTTCTTTCAATTGCTTGATGCGGGCGATCAGGGCGTCTTCGCTGATCCCCAGTTGCGCAGCAAGCGGGGCAAAGGGGCGATGCGCCAGCGGCATGTCTTCCTGAAGCAGGTTGATCAGGTCGCGATCGGATTGGGTCAGGTCACTCATGCCGCGCGCTCCGGCCGGGCGGCGATCATTGCGCCGGTCTGCTTGAAGCAGCGCAGCGAGAACAGCGCCTTGTACTGGACGCCCGCCAGCTCGGGAATGGCGGCGGCATTGCCAAGGTGCTTGAGCGCCTCAAGGCGGCTTTGGGCATGGATCATCGAATAAAGACGATAGGGCCAGACACCTTCGACAGGGGTGCGTTCATAGCAGAGCGTCACACCCGGTTGCAGGGCAAGGCGGGGGCCTGCGATGGCCACCTGATCGGCGGGCACGTCCCAGACAACCATGGCATTGGCGCTCCAGCCAAGGGCGCGGTGACGGACGATCACGCCAAGGCGCGAGATGATGTTGGCCTCGGCCAGAACCGCGACGCGGGTCAGGATGTCGTCTTCGCTGCGACCCAGATCAAAGCCAAGCGCGGCATAGGGGGCGCTGGTGAGGGGGAGGCCGACCGAGAGGGCCTGAAGGATGTCGCGATCGTCTTCGCGCAGGACGCTAAGGTCGGTGGCGCGGCGGGTGCGCGGGATCTTTCCGGCCTCGGGCTGGTTCATGCGGAAGCCGAGATCGACGTTGAAGGGGCGCACAAGGCGCAGGTCGAGAACCCGCAGGCCGCTACGCTGTTCAAGACGGGCGAGGGTGGCATCGACATAGGCGCGGTCGGGGCCGGTGGCGACGAACCAGAGGTTCCAGGTGTCTTCGCGCAGGTAGGAGTGGTTGATGCCCGGTTCGTCCTGAATCAGCGCGGCCACTTCCTCGATGCGCTCGGGCGGCGCGGCGATGGCGGCAAGCGTACTGGCCGAGATGGTGTTGGGCGCGCAGGTTGCGCCGACGCGGGCAATGCGGCCACAGGCGACCATGCGTTGCAGGCGGGCCAGAAGGTCATCCTCGGCGATGTTGAGGACATTGGCCATGCGCTGGAACGGGCGCGCGGTGATCGGGAAGCCGCGCTGCCAGTCGTCAAGCAGCGCGCGGTCGATGGGATCGGCGACGTTTTTCATGATCAAAGCCCCGTGCGGTGGGCGCGGGCGGTAAAGAAGATGCCCGAGGGGCTGTCTGCTTCGATCTCGCGCAGTTTTTCAAAGGTGTGGGTGTCGTAGACCATGACCTTTCCGGCATCGCGGACGCTGATCCAGATTTCGTGGCCGCGCGGTGTGAACTCCATGTGCAGCACGGCCGGGCCGGGTTTGAATTCGTGGATGATGGTCTTGGTCTTGCTGTCGATCACCTGAATGGTGTCGTTCAGCGGGTGGGCAAAATTCACCCAGACCTGGCGGCCGTCCGGACGTGCCATGGCGAACACGGGCTGGCCATAGGTCTGGGTGCGTCCGGTCTCCGTGAGTGTGTCGGCATCGACCCAGAGCACTTCGTGGTGGCCGACGGCAGGCAGGACGAATTCGCGGCCCGTCAATGCCCAGCCTTCGAGGTGAGGCATCTTGTAGACGGGCATTTCCTTTTTGCCACGGCCATAGCCGGGCAGGACGCGGATCGGTTTGGGATCGTCTTCCCAGAGATCCAGCGCGGTGAGGCCGTCTTCGCCGAAGAGGCCGGTGATATAGGTGCGGCCATTGCCGGTGATCAGCGCGTCATAGGGGTTTTCGCCCATGTCGGTGATCTTGGTGATCTCCATCTCGTCGCCGGAGAGGTCGGCAATCCAGGTCTCGCCGGAATCCCACATGGTAAAGACAAAGCGTCGGCCGGGGGCGTCGACTAGGCCGATGGTTTTGCTGTCGGTGGGGATGTCGGCAACCATCTCGAGGGTCTCGGCATCGAAGATGCGCACGCCGCCTGGTTCGTAGTTGGACACCGCGACCAGTTTGCCGTCGTCCGAAATCGCGCCGCCGATGGCGTTGCCGGCCTGAACCACGCGGCCCGCGATTTCACGGGTGACGATGTCGACCTTGGTCAGCCCGCCGTCGCGGCCAAAGACATAGGCAAAGCGTTCGTCGGGCGAATAGACCAGCGAGGCGTGCGAGAGATCGCCAAGGCCTTCGATCCGGGCCAGGGCGGCGCGGTCGGATTGGTCAACCAGAAGGACAGAACCCTTGGCACGTTCGATCACCAGACCCAGATCGCCGGTGGCGGTGGGTTCGGCAGAGACCGAGGTGGCGAGGATCAGGGCAAGCGCGGTGGTGAGGCGTTTCATTCGTAGTCTCCCTTGAGGAGGTAATCGGCAATCCATGCAGCTTCGGTTTCGCTCATCAGCGGGCGCCAGGGCGGCATGGCGGTGCCCTCGATCCCGTCGAGGATCACCATTTGCAGGATGTCGGCTTCGTAGTGTTCGATCGCCTCGCGGCGCAGGTCGGGGCCAAGGCCGCCCTTGAGGCGCAGGCCGTGGCAGGAGCCGCAATCCTGATGGACGAGGCGTTGCAGGGCGTCGGCATTGACCTGATCCTCGGCCCTTGCGGCGCCCGGATGCGTCAGGGCACAGGCCAGGACGATCAGGGCGCCAAGGAGAGCCGCACGCTGGTTTGCATTGCGGCGGGGGAGGATGCGGGCGAAACTAGGCATGGGCGCTAACCGGCTCGAACAGCTCGGCGGCGTTTTCTCCGTAGAGGGACACCACCTTGCCGATGATGAAAAGGGTGGGGTTGATGACGTCGGCCTCGCGTACGTCGCGGGCGGCGTTGCCAAGGGTCGAGACCAGACGGCGCTCTTCCCTGGTGGTGGCCTTGGTGATGGCGAGGACCGGTGTCTGCTCGGAAAGGCCTTCGGTCATCAGGCCCACGGCGATCTGGCCGATGTTGGAAACGCCCATATAGATCACGAGGGTGGTGTCGGGATCGGCGAGGCGCTTCCAGTCGAGATCGAGCACCTTGCCGGCCTGACGGTGGCCGGTCACGTATTGCACGCTGGTGGCAAGGCCGCGGTGTGTGAGCGGCACGCCGGTCGAACAGGACGCGCCCTGCGCGGCTGTGATGCCGGGGGCGTATTCGATGTCGACACCGTGTTCGATGAGGTAGGCGGCTTCTTCCGAGCCACGGCCAAAGATCATCGGATCACCACCCTTGAGGCGGGCCACGGCTTTGCCGGCCTGTGCCTGTTCAAGCAGGATCTCGTTGATCCGGTCCTGCGGCACGGGGTGGTGACGCGGGCATTTGCCCACGGCGATGGTTTCGGCGTCCTTGGGCATCAGGGCGAGGATTTCGTCTGACACCAGTCGGTCGTAGACGACGACTTCGGCAGATTCGAGCATCCGCAGGGCACGCAGGGTCATCAGTTCGGGGTCGCCCGGGCCTGCGCCGATGAGGAAAACTTTGCCGGTCATGGGGTATCTCGCTCGTCCTAAAGATTACTTTGAACCGGGGTACCGTTGCGCCTCTGCCCAGGGTCGGGTGGGGCAATGAGGGCTTGGGAATCCTGGCATCTCATGGACGCAAGATGGCAAGACAGCACTTTGGCTTCCTTGACAAAAGTTAAGGCCCGCAAAAATCATGCGGGCCTCTGGGGTATTTTAGGGATTCTCGGGGCGCGGTCAGGGCGTCACGGTCACCATGCCGATCATGTCATGGCTTTCCCAGTGCGGGCCGCAGAGGTAATCGACGGGTCCCGGTTCCAGGAAGGTGAATTCGATGACTTCCTCGGGAAAGGCGCGATCGGATTCGGGCATGCCCGCGTCGGGCGACAGGACGCTGTGGCTGGTGCGTTTTTCGACGTTGACCCAGCGCACGGTTGTGCCTGCGGGAACGGTGATTTCGGCCGGGCAGAATTTGTATTTGTACATGGTGACAACCGTCACGCCCTCCGCTGCGGAGGATGGTTCACCGAAGATGTCGACGTAACGCTGTTCGGCCTCGGCGCAGAGCGCGGCCGCGTCGTCATCGCCGGCAAGAACGGGGAAAGCCGCCGCGACGGACAGCAGGGTGGCGGTCAGAAAAGAGGTGTGGCGCATCTCGAAAACTCCTCGCCTTGAAAAGAAAGAAGCGGCCGGGAGGGCCCGGCCGCTTGGGTTTGCTTATTGCTTGACCACGTTGATTGTGGCGTTTGCGTCGTCCAGTGCAAGGCTCGTGTTGAGCGTCACGTGGTGGAAGCGCGCAGCGGCATAGTCATCGTGGATGGCAAAGCCGACGGTGTAGGTCTTGCCCGCTTCGAGCGGAACATCACCTGCGGCACCGGTGTCGAGGGCGCGGGAGAAGACCACGGTCCACATGCCAGCCGAGAGTTTGGCCGATGCGGCGATCTCGCCTTCGTTTTGCACCCGGCTTTCCAGCAGGTAGCCGTTGGTGGCGCTGCCGTCGGCATAGACGCGCATCAGGTCCATGAAGGTGCCGTCGGCGAGATACTGGTCGATCTCTTCGGCTGCCTTCAGCTTGTCCCAGCCGCCCTGAGCCTTGCCGCGACGCCCCTTGATCTCGATCTTGGTGCGCGACTCGGCGAGGTACTTGCTGACGCTGGTTTCGGCATTCAGGCGTGCGGCGATGTCACCTGCGGCGGCAAGACCTTCTGCACCCGGATCAAAGGGCATGTAGGTGTTGTCCGCGTGGCAGGTTGCCCAGCAGCCGACCTGTTCCCCCAGTTCGATACCGGTGCCGGTGATCATCATTGCCACCTTGACCTGGTTTTCCGGGTCCATCTTGCCACCGTCCACGAAGGGGGCAGGGGCGTGCGGCGTGTCCGGCCATTGCAGGCGGAAGTAGACGTTTTCACCGTCGTGGGCCGCTTGCAGGGTGGCCGGGATCGTGCCGCGTTTGCCCGGGATCGGGGTGGGTTCAAGCTCGTCTTCCTTGCCGCCAGCGCCAGCCACGATCTTGTTGCCGATGGCTTCAAGTTCCTTGGCGTGGCAGGTGGTGCATTGGTCGCCGCCCTTGGTGAGGGGACGTGCGCCGCCGTGCTGTTTGCCGTTCTGGACCCATTCGAACGAAGCCTGACCCGGGTAGAAGAGGGTCATGTCCGCCGGGGTGATGGCGTTCCAGTCTATGTTGCCGCCAACCGAAGCACCGGCGTCGGCCGAGGTTTCACCGGCTGCCAGGGCACGTTCCGCGGCCACGGCTTCTTCGACCGCAGCTGCGATCTGGGCCTGAACCTGTTCACGCGCTGCCGCGTCTGCCGCTTTCTTTGCGTCGGCTTCGGCTGCTTCCTTGGCTTCGACACGTGCCAGGCTGTCGAGGTATTCCTGCGGGATCTCGCGGATGAAGTCCGGGTTCGGAGCTTCGATCATCTCGAGGAATTCATCGGAGGCGCGGTCACGCGGGCTGGTGTGGGCGATGCCCTTGTGGCAGTCGATACAGGTCTGGCCGGTGGTCATCGCGTTGAGGTGCTGCTGACGGGCGCGGGGTTTCTGGAACTCGGGCATCATCGACTCGAAGTCGTGACAGTTCCGGCACTCGCGCGAGTCGGTGGCCTTCATCCGCTTCCATTCGTTCTTGGCGAGGTGCAGACGCTTGGCTTCGAATTTCTCCTCGGTGTTGATGGTGCCCATCACCTTGCCGTAGAGCTCTTTCGAGGCCTTGATCTTGCGGATCATCTTGTGGGTCCAGTCCTTGGGCACGTGGCAGTCGGAACAGACTGCGCCCACACCCGAGCGGTTCACGTCGTGAATGGTGCCCTTGTACTCCTGGTAGACGAAATCATTCATCTCGTGGCAGGAGATACAGAAATCCTTGGTGTTGGTGGCTTCCATGGCGGTGTTGAAACCACCCCAGAAGACGATACCGGCGATAAACGCCGCAGCGATCCCGGCAAGTGGCATTCCGTAGATGAAATACCGCCGCCAGATCGGCTTTTTGGTTTCCGTTTCGTTGGTCATGTCCAAGCTCCGTCTTGGCTTTTTTGCTAACGGCCCCATGGGGGAAGGGCGCTTGATTGGATTGCGAGGAGCGGAAGGCATTTGCCGGGTTCTTGGCGGGTGCTACCGGACTGTCCTGCCGGTCGCCGCAATCCCGATACCGCTTTGTAAAGAGGAAGGGCGGGCGCTGGGCCCGCCCTTCCGGAGACGATGAAACGTCGGTTTAGGTGACGTGGTTCGAACGGTTGTAGACGTTGAACTTGCCGGTCGGGGCGTAGAGACCCTTCACGCGGCCGATTTCTTCCAGCGTCTTGGCATCGTAGATGACCATTTCGCCGTTCGGCTCCTTCGAGGTTGCACGGTTCCACTTGGAAACCCAGACCTCGGTACCGTCCTTGTTGAATTCGAAGTGAACGGCAACGTTACCTTCGTCTTCAGTGATCTGGATGGTCTTCACGATCTCGCCGGTCTCTTTCGAGATGACCTGCACCGATTGCTGAACTTCCAGCTCGGGGTGCTTGGTCTGGTCAGCCCAGTAGTAGTCCGAATTCGGGTGAGTCCGGATGAACAGGCCCGCACCGTCGGTTTCCACTTCGTAGCAGGTTTTCCAGGCTTGGTCCGGGTGACCTTCGGGGTCGTTGCCCCAGACAGTCACAGTACCTTCGCCGAGGTGAGTCGTACCAGCAACCGGACCGCAGTTCGGGTCGTTCCAGTTGGCGCCGGGGCCGGGGTGCGGCAGCGGTGCGGTGTCGATCATCGCCTCAAGCTTGCGCTCTTTGGTGTCGACAACAACCATCTTGTTCGACGCGTTTGCGGCGATCTGGAAGTAACGACCGGTCGGATCAAAGAAGCCGTCGTGCAGGAACTTGGCCGAGTTGATCTTGTCGATACGCAGGTTGTCGAGGTCCGAGTAGTCGACCTGCCACAGCTGGCCGAGTTCTTTCACGGCAACGATCCAGGTCGGCTCGTTCGGGGTGGTGTAGATGGCAGCCACGCGGCTTTCTTCCACATAGTCACCGTCAACGTTGGTACCGCGGGTCGAAACCACTTTAAGCGGCTCCATGGTCATCGCGTCAACAATTGCGAAGTGCGGAGGCCAGTAGGCACCGCCGATGACGTATTTACCGTCGCCGGAAACAGCCACGTCGCGGGCGTCATAACCGATGGAAACTTCCGAAACCAGCATCTTGTCCGGCGTTTGCCAGAGGTCGATCTTGGTCATCTTGCCGTCGCGGCCCATGGTGTACCAGAAGCGGCCCGGGTTTTCCGGTTCTTCCAGCTTGTGGTGCTCGGACGCTTTCAGAACGTGCACAGCGTAACCCGTTGGGATGTGTGCCAGAACTTCTTTGGTGTCGCCGTCGATCACGGCCACTTTACCCACGTCACGCTCGATGACGACGAAGAAGTTTTCCCAGTTGCGGCCGTGCAGCGGCTCGGTCGGGTAGTCGGCTTCTTCTACATAGACCTTGCGGGTCTGTTTCATCTGCTCAAGCGACATTTCCGGCGGCTTGGGCGGATCCATCATGATGTAGGTCGCCATGTCTTTGATTTCTTGCTCGGTCATGATGTCCGAGAAGTTGTTCATACCGCCTTCGGTACCCCAGGAGATAATCTTTTCAAGACGTTCCTGGCCGAGCTTGAGCGTGCCGGATTCGGTCACGGTGCCGTCGGCATTCTTTTTCTTCACGATCGGCTCGAGGCTTTTGCCGGTCGCGCCTTTGCGCAGTACGCCGTGGCAACCGGCGCAGCGTTCAAAGTAGAGCTGCTTGGAAGCTTCGAAGGCTTCTTCGCTCAGGGTGGGTTGTTCAGCGATTGCAGGCACGGCAGTGGAGCCAAGCAGAAGCGCGAAGCCAATCCCTAGTGCCCGTTTGGATTTTTTGTAGGTGATTCCAAGTGACATGATCACTCTCCGGTTTGCTGGTGAGGCAGGCTCATGTCTGGCGGAATCCGGGATTCGTATCCTTGACTTTCGTTAAGGAGTCACAGGTTTGCCCCGACTACTCCTTAGTACAAGGGACGCGCAGTCCTGTTTCCCGCGTGAAACAGGGTAAAATCAAAAAGCAGGGCAAGCCGATGTTTGCAACGATCGGGCGGATTTATTCCGAAGGTTTCAGGGTCTTTTTCCTGTCAGCGGCAGTTTATGGAATGTTCACCGGGGGGATCTGGCTGATTTGGCTGATCTCGGGGGGCGGGTTCGAGTTCGCCGGACCATCCATGATCGAGACCGAGTGGCATTCGCACGAAATGATCTTTGGCTATGCCACGGCGGCGGTGGGCGGTTTCTTCCTGACCGCCGTGCCGAACTGGACCAATGCGCCGGCTGCGCGGGGCGCGTTCATTGCCGTTGTCTCGGGGGCCTGGTTGATCGGTCGCGTCGCGATCTGGTTTTATGCGGCATTGCCTGTCTGGTTCGTGATCGCGGCTGACCTTCTCTTCGTGCCGATCCTGGCCGCGAAGGTGCTGTCGCAGCTGTTGAAGCGGCCAAAGCCGCAGAACATGGTGTTTCTCTTCATCCTGAGCAGTCTCTGGGTTGCCAACGGGCTTGTGCATCTTGAATGGGCCGGGATCGCCAGCGGCACGCTGGATGTCGGGATGCGCATGGGACTGTTGTCGCTGTGTTCGATGATCGCGATTCTCGGGGGGCGGGTGACACCGGCATTCACGCGCAACGCCATGAAGCGGGCAGGGGTGCCCGAGGCCGATTGGCCCGTGTCGCGCCCGCCGCTTGAAAAGGCAACGATGATCCTTGCGCTGGGTCTGCCGTGGGTGGTCACCTTGCCGTTGGATGACCGCTTTGTCGGGACGCTGGCGGTGCTGTTCGGGGTGGTTCAGATCCTGCGTGTCGGACTTTGGCGTGGGGCGTGGACGCGAGCCCAGCCAATCCTGTGGTCGCTGCACCTTGGCATGGGGTTCCTGGGGCTTGGTTTCATACTCTGGGGCGCGGCGCTCTGGGGGGTGGGAAGCGAGATCGGTGCCCTGCATGTTCTGGGAATCGGCTGTGTTGGCGTGATGACCGTCGCGGTGATGAGCCGGGCCTCTCTCGGGCACACGGGACGGCCGCTCAAAGCGCCGAAACCGGTGGCCTGGGCCTATGGTTTGATGGCGGTGGCGGCTGCGTTGCGCTGGGGCGGGACAAGTTTGCCGGTAGAACTCTACATGCCTGCGATGATGGTCTCGGCGGCTTTGTGGTCCTTGTCTTTTGCCTTGTTTTTCATGGCCTTGGCGCCCGTTCTCGGGGCGCCACGCATGGGGCGCGCCAGCTGATCGGCGCGGTTTTGCCTGCGGAATTTCACCCCCCTTGACTTTCGTTAAGGATAACCCACGCGCCGGACGGCATTTTCACTACATCATCAACTAGGGCAAAGGAGAGCCCAATGCGTGAAGTCATGACTAAAAGCATGGCCCGTAACATCTTCTACGGCGGGTCACTGTTTTTCATCATTATCTTCTTGGGACTATCGTTCCATTCGCATCGCTATATCGTCACCACCTCGACGAACGTCGAGACCCTTACCGAGAGCGTCGCTGCCGGTAAGAAAGTGTGGGAAGATAAAGCATGCATCAACTGCCACACGCTGATGGGGGAAGGCGCCTACTTTGCTCCTGAACTTGTCAACGTAATGACACGCTGGGGTGTAGAAGATGACCCCGAAGGTGCATTCGACGTTCTGAAAGGCTGGATGGACTCTCAGCCCACCGGAATCGAAGGCCGTCGTCAGATGCCTCAGTTCAACCTGAGTGACGAAGAAGTTCGTCAATTGGCTGACTTTTTCCTGTGGATCAACACGATCGACGCACAGGACTGGCCACCGAACGAAGCGGGTTAAGGAGGTCTGAACTATGAAATACAAAACTCAGAGAATTGCCCTTGTCTACTTCGCGGTAGCGATGGCCCTCTTCGCGATCCAGGTGCTGGGCGGTCTGCTCGCCGGCTGGATCTATGTTTCCCCCAACACGCTGTCGGAACTCTTGCCGTTCAACATCGTGCGCATGCTGCACACCAACTCGTTGATCGTCTGGCTGATCCTTGGCTTCTTTGGCGCGGCCTACTTCCTGATCCCGGAAGAGACCGAGCGTGAGATCCACAGCGAAAAACTTGCCTATATCCAACTGGCGATCCTCGTGGTCGGCACCCTGGGTGTGGTCGTGACTTATGTCTTCAACCTGTTCGAGGGCCACTGGCTCCTGGGCAAGGAAGGCCGCGAGTTCATCGAACAGCCCAAGTGGGTCAAGGCAGGTATCGTGGTTGCGGCTCTGATGTTTCTCTACAACATCACGATGACCGTGCTTAAGGGTAAGAAAACCGCTATCTCGAACATCCTGCTTCTGGGTCTTTGGGGTCTGGCGCTGCTCTTCCTCTTCAGCTTCTACAACCCGCACAACCTGGCACTCGACAAGCAATACTGGTGGTACATCGTTCACCTGTGGGTGGAAGGCGTCTGGGAACTCATCATGGCCTCTATCCTGGCCTACCTGATGCTGAAGCTGACCGGTGTTGACCGCGAGGTTGTCGAAAAGTGGCTCTACGTGATCGTTGCTGCGGCCCTGTTCTCGGGCATCCTCGGCACTGGCCACCACTACTACTGGATCGGTACCCCCGGTTACTGGCAGTGGATCGGCTCGATCTTCTCGTCGCTGGAAGTCATCCCGTTCTTCGCCATGATGGCATTCGCCTTCGTGATGGTGTGGAAAGGGCGTCGTGACCACCCGAACAAAGCAGCTCTGCTGTGGTCGCTCGGCTGTGCCACTCTGGCCTTCTTCGGCGCGGGCGTCTGGGGCTTCCTGCACACGCTGCACGGTGTGAACTACTACACCCACGGCACGCAGATCACCGCCGCTCACGGCCACCTGGCCTTCTACGGTGCCTATGTCTGCCTCAACATCGCTATCTTCAGCTACGCATTGCCGATCCTGCGCAATCGTGACCCCTATAACCAGGTGCTGAACATGGCCTCGTTCTGGCTGATGACCTCTGGCATGGTCTTCATGACCTTCGTGCTGACCTTTGCCGGTACGATCCAGACCCACCTGCAACGCGTCCTTGGCGAATACTACATGGACGTTCAGGACCAGGTCGAAATCTTCTACTGGATGCGTTTCGGTTCTGGTGTGGTCGTGGTTCTTGGTGCGCTCCTGTTCATCTACTCGATCTGGGTGCCGCGCAAAGAAATCATCGAACCCGGTGCTGCTGAAACTCCTGCGGAGTAAGGAAAAATGGACGGTTCCATGAACCATAACCCTCAAAACGGAATGGGGGCGGCTGACGCCCCCTTCTACCTCGCGCAGGGCGACGAACGCGAAGTCTTCTCCGCCGCTGCGCAAAACAACCTGCCGGTCCTTCTCAAGGGGCCGACCGGATGCGGCAAGACCCGCTTTGTGGCCCACATGGCCGCGAAACTGGGACGCCCGCTTTACACGGTTGCCTGTCACGATGATCTGGCCGCCGCCGACCTGATCGGTCGCTATCTCCTAAAGGGGGGCGAGACGGTCTGGGTGGACGGACCTTTGACCCGTGCCGTGCGTGAAGGCGCGATCTGCTATCTCGACGAGGTCGTCGAGGCACGCAAGGACGTGACCGTGGTTCTGCACCCGCTGACCGATGACCGACGTATCCTGCCGATCGACCGGACCGGCGAAGAATTGGAAGCCGCACCCGGCTTCATGCTCGTGGCCTCTTACAACCCGGGCTATCAAAATATCCTCAAGACGCTGAAACCCTCTACACGTCAGCGTTTTATCTCCGTCGAGTTCGACTTTCCCAAACCCGAGGTGGAAGCCAAGGTTGTTGCCGAGGAAAGCGGTCTGGACATCGAGCGCGTCAAGCCGCTGGTGCGGTTGGCGAACAAGCTGCGCGATCTCAAGGGGCAGGACCTGGAGGAAGGGGTTTCGACCCGCCTCGTGGTTTATGCCGCGACCCTCATCGCGCAGGGCATGAACGTTGACCGTGCAATCCGCGCGGCAATGGTCGAGCCGCTCACCGATGATGAGGACATCAAACGGGGGCTCCTCGATCTTGTCACGGCTGTCTTTGGGTGAGGCCGGCCGATGGTCAAGATCGACTTTGAGCCATGGGAACCCGAAGAGACCGTCGGGAAACTGTGGCACTCCTTTGCCAGCCGCCTGGATGCGCCGGAGGCGCATGATGGAGCCGCTGTCGACCTTTCCGAGGTCGGAGGGCGGCTGGCAGTCCTATTCAGGGGATTGGGGGGCAGTTCAAGCGTTGAACTGCGCCCCGTCTCTGACGAAGTTTCACGCCACCGTCTGAGCTGGAAGCGCCGCCTTGGTACCGAAGCCGAGTTGATGCCACGCACCAGTTTCGATGGTGAAATATTGCGTTTGCCGTCGCGCCTTGCGGTGCTGCCGACGCGCGAAGCCAATGCCGCCATGTATGTCTGGCTGGCGGCTGCCGCGGCCCATGCGCCGGACCGTATCGCCGAAGACGATGCGCTCCGGGCCGATTTGCGGGCCTTGAAAGCGGCGCGCGAGATGGTCGAGGCAACGCTTGAGGATGCGCCGGGGCTGCGTGATCTCTATGCCGCCTTGTGCGAGGGTATCCTGCACTACCGTCCACGCCCCGACCTGCCGGCAGATGAAGCGGCCGTTGAGGCCATCATTCGCCATCTTCTGGGGGACGAGCTCAAGGCCCATGCCCAGCCGATGTGGCAGGCGCTTGAAACGGGCGCGATGGACAACATCCACGCCCCGCTCCGCTATCAGCCGTTCCGCCCCGTGCCGCTTTGGCCCGAGTTGCGGCCGGTGCAGTTCTCGGAAGGTCACGAGGTGGAAAGCCGCGAGACCGAAGGACCGCCGGAAGAGGCGGGCGAGAATGACAGGACCCACCGCGCGCGTCGCCGCAAATCGGATCAGGCCGAGCGCAATGACAGCTTCATCCTGCACAAGTTCGAAGCGATCCTGAGCTGGGCGGAATTCCTGAACCTCAACCGACGCGTCGATGACGATGATCCCGACAACGCCAAGAAGGCGGCGGATGATCAGGACGAGATCGGGTTGGGGCAGATTTCCAAGGCGCCGCCGACCAAGCTCAAGCTGCACCTCGATCTCGCGCCTGAAGATGTGGATCGCGAACGCCTGTCGGGCAAGATCATGTATCCGGAATGGGATGTGCGCACGGGTCAGTACCTGCCCGATCACTGCTGTGTCCTGACCAGCGTGGCCGAGGCAAAGGAAGAGTTCGCCGACTTCGCCCGCGATCCCGAAGCGGCGCGGCGCATCCGCATGGTGAAACGCCAGTTCGAGGCCCTGCGGCCCGGGCGGGTCACGACACGCGGGCACCTTGATGGGGACAACCTCGATATGGACGCCGCCGTGCGGTCGCAGGTGGACCGGATTGCCGATGGCGAAGGGTCTGAGCGGATCTGGTTGCAGAACCGTCCCGAAGCCCGCGATCTGGCGGTGTCGATCCTGTTGGATGTCAGCCGCTCGACCGAGAGTGCGGTTTCTGGCCGTGCGGTGATCGACGTGGAGCGCGAGGCGCTGGATGCGTTGGCCTGGGGGCTGAATGCCTGTGGCGACGACTTTGCAATTCACGCCTTCTCCTCCCTGAAACGGGATCGGGTCTACGTGCAGAAATGCAAAGGGTTCGACGAGCCGATGAGTGGCCTTGTCGAACAGCGGATCGGCAGCCTGCGGCCGGGGTTCTATACCCGTCTGGGCGCGGCCATCCGGCATGTGTCGGCAGACCTGAGCGAACAGACCCGCAAGCGGCGGCTCTTGCTGGTGATCACGGATGGCAAGCCCAACGACCTTGACCACTATGAAGGCCGTCACGGGATCGAGGATACCGCGATGGCGGTGCGCGAGGCGCGTCGGGCGGGGCACTCCGTCTATGGCGTGACCGTGGATCGTGAAGCCAAGAGCTGGTTTGCCCGCATGTTCGGGCAGGGTAGTTTCGCGGTGATCCCGGAGCCGGACAAGCTGATCTACGCGCTGCCGCAGATCTATCGGCAACTGGTGACCGGATGAGCGACACCGCAGGGCAGGGATCGTTGCTGGACGAGTTGCCCGGAGACCTGATGATGTGGGTTCTCATCATCAGCGAATTGCTGGTGTTCGGGGCCGGTCTTGCGGCCTTCCTTGCCTTGCGTCTGACCGATCCCGTAGGCTTTGCCGAGGCGCAGGACCATCTGCACCGCACCGGTGCGGCGCTCAATACGGTTGTGCTTGTGACCAGCGGTTTTCTGGCGGCAAAGGCGTTTCAGTGGCGCGGGTTGGGTGCCCGGCTCAAGGCGCGGCTGGCGCTTGTCGTAGCCGCGCTTCTGGGCGTTGTGTTCCTGATCATTAAGGGGGCGGAGTATGCGGACAAGGCCGCCAAGGGTATCGACTTTGAAACCCACCCGTTCTTCCTGTTCTACTACATGTTGACCGGGTTCCATGCGGCGCATGTCGTGGCCGGGGTGGTCATACTGTGCCTGATTGCGTGGAAAGACAGCCTGCGCAATATCGAGGTGGGGGCCGCTTTCTGGCACATGGTTGATCTGGTCTGGGTGCTGCTGTTTCCCGTGATCTACCTGTTGGCGTGACGATATGCTGAGGGATCCCCTGAACAAAGCCTGGTTCGCGCTTGTTGCCCTCAGCGGCGCATCTGCCGTCGTGGCAGAACTTGCGATTGGCGGGCTGGACCGGCGGGTTGTCGGGGCCGTGGTCCTGCTGCTGGCCCTGATGAAGGCGCGGGTGATCCTGTCGCGCTATCTTGGCCTGGCCGAAGCCCCGTCCTGGCGACGCGGCTTCAACCTTGTTCTGACGTTGTTCTGTCTGCTTTTGCTAGGGCTCTACCTGATACCTGCGCTGATCAGCTGAAAGCCGCGGCGAGGTTTTCCGGCAGGTCGAAGTCCACCAGCACCTTGGCGCGGGCCGCATCCGACATCTTGCGGGCGGTTTTTTCGACGATGTCCTGCACCTTTTCGGGCGTGTGCTTGGCCGCGAAAGGGGCAAAGTACCAGGTGATGAAGGTGAAACAGATCACGTCTTCCAACGCTTGCACCAGCGGGTCGCGCTTGATGCCCTGCTTGCGCACCATCCGGCCCATTTGGTCAATGGTTTCCGCATCATAGCCGTTGTCCGCCATGATCTCGCCAATCCGGTTGGCATGGTGGTCGGCCAGATCGCGCCGCCATTTGAGATAGCCCGCGCGGCCCTCGGGATAGTCGGCACGTTTCAGGATCCAGCGTTCGATGTGCTGGCCACGGGCGGCGATTTGCAGAACGTCCTGTGCCTCGGGGAACAAGCGCTCACACTGTTCGCTCATGCGCTGGCCATAGAGCAGGGCTTCGGGCTGGCCGTCATCCATGCGTGGATCGGCGTCGTTGGCGGCGTCGATGGCGGCGAGTGTGCGGGAGAGCTGGTCAGTCATGGTCAGTTCAGATCCTCGACATAGTCTTGCAGTTTCTCGACGTCGCCGATCAGGGCGTGGTTCTTCTCGATCTTGACGCCAATTGTCTTGAGGCGGGCAAAGGCGCGCGACAGGCTTTCTGGTTTCATGCCCAGTTTGCCCGCGATCAGCACCTTGTCATAGGGCATCGTGACTTCGCATGCCCCTTCCTCAGCATCGCAGAGATCCAGCAGGAATTCGGCGACACGTTGGGCACCGGTCTGCGCCTTGAGCTGTTCCAGCTGAGCCACCAAGGAATGCAGGTGGTTGAAGCTGGAAGACAGGATGGTCAGCGCAACTTCGGTGTCGCGCTTCATCAGGTCCACGATGACATTGGTGGGGATGTGCATCACGTTGCTTCGGGTCGCGGCTTCAGCAGAGACAGGGTAGGGCATGTTGCGCAGGGCGACGGCCTCTCCGAAACTCTGGCCGCGGGTGAAGACACTCACCACGGCTTCGGTGCCGCTTGGTGTGACGCGGAAGAGCTTGACCCAGCCGTCCAGCACGATGTGGATGGCATTCGCGGTCTCTTCCTGAATAAACAGGGTTTCGCCCCGGTCGTATGTTTTCCAGATCGCCTTGGACAGGATGGCATCCACGTGGACGTCCGGAAGCGCTTTGATGAGAAGCGAATTGCGCGCAATCGCCTTGTGCATCTCGTGTGGCATTGAGTGCCCTTTGATCCGTTTGGTTCCCCAGTCGCACTTCGAGGTGCAACATATTTTTCCTATTGGTAACTTTTTATGGCCCCAAGGTCCATCACTGCTATGCAACAGCCATGTGACTACGGCCGTTGACGCTGCGCGAAAGCACGCTTTGAGGGAGTTGGATTAAAGGTGTTCAGTCAGGGGTTGAGGGGTGAGGCTTCACACACCATAGCGGCACATGATCATCTCAACGCAGGCTTCGACGATCACCGCCATTTCGTCTTCACTCACGATGGCACCGCCGAAAATGAAGGGCCAGAACGCTTTGGCCTTGATCAGGGCAAGGAATTCGTCAGCCGCCGAATCCGGATCTTCAATCCTGAGTTGCCCATCTTCGGCCGCAGCGCGAAGCAGGCTGGAAATCACCGGTTTCTTGTCGATCTTGCCCTGCGCCGCTTCGGCCAATTCGGGATGTCGCAAGGTTTCGCTTACGATCATCCGGGCCATCGACATCACATCGCAGGAGATCAAAAGCCGGCCTTCAGCCCAGGCGAGATCGACCAATTGCTCACGGATCGGACGGCCGGGAACATAGCGGATTTCCTTGAGATCGGCGAAGCGGGATGACAGCTCTTCCACGATCGAACGGAAGAGATTTTCCTTGCTTTCAAAGTACTTGTAGACGGTCCTTTTGGAGACCTGCGCACGTGAGGAGACCCGGTCCATGCTGGCCGAGGCAAAGCCCTTTTCCTGGAACTCCTGAACCGCCGCTTCGATGATCTGGGCGTATTTGGTCGTATTCGGTGCGCTGCATTCGTTCATATGCCCACCTATAGAACCAATTGCCTTTGCCGGTCAAATCTGCGTCTATGAAACTTGTCAGTTTACACCTTGGAAATTCCAATCTACTGTAAACGCGCCAGTTTACCAGAATCTGGAAACAAGCGTGAACAGGAGATTTCCAACATGGCTCTGACTTTGAAGCTGAACGGCGCCACGCATACCGTGGATGCCGAACCGGGAACGCCCTTGCTGTGGGTGATCCGCGATGAACTGAAGATGACGGGAACGAAATTCGGCTGCGGTGTTGCCTCGTGCGGGGCCTGCACCGTGCATCTGGATGGCGAGCCGGTGCGCTCGTGCCAGACCTTTATCGAAGACGTTGAGGGTGCCGAGATCACTACGATTGAGGCCATTGGCGAAGACAAGATCGGCGCGGCGGTTCAGCAGGCCTGGGCCGAGCTGGACGTGGTGCAATGCGGCTATTGCCAGTCGGGGCAGGTGATGTCTGCGGTTGGTCTCCTGGCCGAAAACCCCAAGCCGAGCGCGGACGAGATCGATGCCTATATGGAAGGCAACGCCTGTCGCTGTGCAACGTATCAACGTATCCGCAAGGGCGTTCAGCGCGCTTCGGAAATTCTGGAGGCCTGATCCATGACCATCAACACCTCCCGCCGCGGGTTTCTGAAAGGGGCGGCCGCGACCGCCGCAGTTCTTCTGGTTGGTGCACGTCCGGACGGGGCGATTGCCGCTGCCGGTGCCGAAACGACCCAGCTGAACCCCTTCGTTAAGATCGACGCCAATGGCACCGTGACGGCCATTGTGAAGCACTTTGAAAAGGGGCAAGGGCCGGCCACCGGCCTGCCGACGCTGATCGCCGAGGAAATCGGCCTGCGTATGGACCAGATCGAATACGAATTCGCGCCTTCCAACCCGCAGGTTTACAACAACCTGTTCTTTGGTCCGTTCCAGGGCACGGGTGGATCAACCGCGATGGCGAACTCGTGGCAGCAGTATCGCACCGCAGGCGCAGCCGCCCGCGAGATGCTGATTTCCGCCGCCGCCAAGGACTGGGGCGTTGCCGCTTCGGAACTGACCATCGAAGAGGGCATGGTCAAAGGTGCAGGGAAAACCGCGCCGATTGGCGATTTCGTGGCCATGGCCGCGACGATGGACGCCCCGGAAGCACCGCGCCTGAAAGATCCGTCGGAATTCAAACTGATCGGCAATGAGGGCGTGCGCCGCAAGGACACGGTGATCAAATCGAACGGTCAGGCGATGTTTGCGATGGATGTCCACCTTCCCAACCAGATGGTGGCGATGATTGCCCGTCCCGAAGCCCGTGGCGGTGTGGCGCTTGGGTTCGATGACAGTGCCGCGAAAGAGGTGAAGGGGTACATCCGCGCCGCCGTATTGCCGACAAAGGCCGGGGTTGTGGTCTATGCCGAGAACACCTGGGCGGCAATCCAGGCGCGCGAGGCGCTTGAGGTCGAGTGGGACATGTCCGGAGCGGAAACCCGCAACTCGGATGAAATCCGTAACGAGATCATGGCCGCGCTGGATGCCGCGCCGGAATACAACGTCAACAAGGCCGATATGGCTGCGGTGGCATCTGCCGTGGACGGGGCGGCGAAGGTGGTTGAAAAGACCTTCTATTTCCCGCTGCTGGCCCACGCGCCGATGGAGCCGCTGAACTGTACCATCGAGCAGACCGCAGAGGGCAAGATCGTGCTGCATGACGGCGCGCAGATGCCGACGGGGCCGCATATGGCGTTCCAGCAGATCTTCCAGCTGCCGCCGGAAATGATCGAGATCCGCACCATGCTGGCCGGTGGGTCCTTCGGGCGTCGGGCGACGCCGGATGCGGATTATCAGGTCGAGGCGGGGCTGGCCTTTGTCATGACCGACAGGTCGCGTCCGGTTAAGCTTGTCTGGACCCGTGAGGACGACATACGCGGTGGTTACTATCGCCCGGCGTTTGGTCATAAGGTGCGCGTTGGTCTTGACGAGGCGGGCAACATCGCCGGTTGGGAACACCGTGTTGCGGGCCAGTCGATCATGAAGGGCACCGCGTTCGAATCCTTCTCGGTGCATGACGGCGTGGACCACAGCTCGATCGAGGGTATCGCCGAGAGCCCCTATTCGATCCCGACCCAGTCACTGGGTCTGACGGACACGAAGAAAGCGACCTCGGTTCTTTGGTGGCGGTCCGTGGGGCATACCCACACGGCCTATGCGATGGAGGTCATGATGGACCTCGCCGCAAAGGCGGCAGGGCGCGATCCGGTCGAGTTCCGTCTGGCCTATCTTGACGAAAGCAATCCAGAGGCCGCGCGCAAGGCGGGTGTTCTGAAGCTGGCGGCAGAGAAAGCCGGGTGGGGCAAGGCAGGTGCCGGTCGCACACAGGGTGTGGCGGTTCACAAGTCCTTTGGGTCCTATGTGGCCGAGGTTGTCGAAGTGTCGGGCTCGCCCGAGGACGGCATCGTGATCGAGAACGTCACCTGTGCGGTGGATTGCGGTATCGCCGTGAACCCGGACGTGGTGCGCGCGCAGATGGAGGGCGGTATCGGCTATGGTATCGGCCATGCGATGCGCGACCAGATTACGCTGAGCGACGGGGCGGTTGATCAGACCAACTTCCCCGATTACGAGCCCCTGCGGATTGGCGACATCAAGGCGATTGACGTGCACATCGTGCCCTCTGCCGAAGCCCCGACCGGGGTGGGTGAGCCGGGAACGCCCCCGTCGGCCCCGGCGCTGGCCAACGCGATTGCCGCGATCAGCGACGTCCAGGTGGCCGAGCTGCCAATGGCGGAAAATGGTGTGAGTTTCGCCTGATCCCAAAAACAAAAGCGAGCGGTCCGGCCGCTCGCTTTTTTCGTTTCTCTGAGAGGCCGGTTCAGAAAAGTCCGGCCTCACGCGCAATCAGCGCCGCCTGTGTGCGGTTCTTGGCGTCTACCTTCTTGTAGAGCGTTTTGACGTGCAGCTTGATCGTCGGTTCCGACAGGTCAAGATCACGCGCGATTTCCTTGTTCGACTTGCCTTCGGTCAACCCGCGCAGCACCTGCATTTCGCGTTCGGTCAGCTTGCTGGCCAGAGGGTGGGTGTTTTCCTCGGGTTCGGAGGTCATGAAATCGATGGGGGCGTATTGTTCGCCCATGGCCATGAAACGGATCGCGTTGATCAGAGACTTGGCCGGCAGTGTCTTGGGGACAAAACCCGCAGCGCCCGCTTCGAGGGCTTTTTCGGCAACGTCCTTGGATGCTTCGCCCGAAATCAGCGCAACGCGTGATGCCCCTTCGAGCGCCAGGGCGCGGTTCAGACCGTCCAGCCCGTTCATGCCCGGCATGTTGAAATCGAGCAGAACAAGATCAAACGGGCCTTGCGCGGAAACCATCGCGCTTGCCTCGTCAAAATCAGCAGCGGTCCGGGCTTCGATATCGCCGCTGGTTTCGACGTAGGCCACCAGCGTATCCCTAACCAGACTGTGATCATCAGCTATAAGAATTTTCACGGCACTATCCTAACTGTTTACACTCTACCCTAACACGTACGTCGGCGGGGAGAACCACCAATTCTTGTGTCTTACGGACATAGAGTCATATCCGCTTGGGACAAATGTGTTTACGAAACACGCTTGCGTTGAGGTGTTTCGAAAATTTCTCCAAAAACGTATGCGAAAGGGGGCTTTGTGCGTTGGGTGCAGTATCTTTTCGTGCGCTTACGCACCCTTTCTGAACTTTGTTAGTAAGTTAAGGTGTTGAAAAGTATGAGAGAACCTTAAGGGAAAAGTAGGCGTTTTCCCGTTTTGGGTGAGTGGCACAGTTCGGTCAGCCCGAGTTTTTCGTTGGTTTTGGTCACTCGTTCCAAGATGGCAAAATGCGAAAACTATCCTTTCGGATAGGTTGTTATCCTGAAGGTTTCGTGTGTTGCGTCCCGGTTCGTGCGATAAATTCGGCACAACCTAAGGGGCAATCATGAAACGCAGGGTAACAAGTTTTATTGCGGCTGGCTTTTTCGGGCTGATGCTACCACTCACGACCGAAGCACAAGCCGCAGATGCTCTTCCGAAACCCACTGGGGTTCCGCTTCTGGAAGTTTCGGGAGACATCAAGGTCAAAAACGGTGTTAGGGGCGCCGTTTTTGACCTGCAAATGCTGCGCGATCTGGCCGAGCACGAGTACGTCACCACGACGATTTGGACAGAGGGCGTGCAAACCTTCACGGGCGTGCCGCTGGCTGTGCTGCTTGATCGGCTGGACGTGGAAGACGGAACCTTGATGGCAAAGGCGATCAACGACTATGCCATTGAAATCCCCGTCGCGGACATTGATCCGAAAGCGCCGATGGTTGCCTACATGATGAACGGCAAGGAAATGTCGCGCCGGGACAAGGGGCCTCTTTGGATCGTGTTCCCGTATGACAGCGATGCCAAGTATCGCGCGGAAATCGCATACGCGAGAAGCATTTGGCAACTCGACAGGATCGCCGTCGTCCAATAGCGTACTGGTGAAGGGGCCGGCCGTATTTCAGAGCCGGCGAAGGTGTCGTTCTGATTTCGGGCAGGCCACATAGCAATGGCAAGAGCACGCTGTTGGCGACCGTGCTGGGCGGTGGGCTTGCCGTTCTGCTGGCAGTCACGCTTGTGTTCAGCAGAGATGTCATCACCGATCTTGAAAGTCTGAACTCTGCCAACTCGGACAATGTCCAGTGGACACTAACGCAGGTCGAAGTTGAATACCTGCGGATGGCGCAGGAAATCTCGAGCACTGTCGCGACAGGGTCTGTGGAAGCCGAAAACGCGGTGCTTCTTGCCGATTTGCGCCGGTCTTTCGATGTTTTCTATAGCCGCGTGGGCATTCTTCAGAATTCACCGATTTTTGCAGACCTCAGACAGGATGAGGCGTTTTTTGTGCCGTTGGGCCAGGTGGCGGCCTTTCTTGAAACGCAGGTTGCAACAATCGACGCACCTGACGAGGTGCTTGTCAGCCGGATCAACAGCCTGCACGAGGCAGCGCGGGGGATCGAGGGCGACGTTCGTGAAGTTTCGGTGGCCGGTCTGTCCTATTTCGCCTTGCAGTCCGACCTTGGGCGCGAGGAAATCGCGCTAACGCTGGAACATCTCGCAATCCTTGTGGGCATTCTCCTATTGGCCCTCACCGGGGTGAGCCTGTTCCTTTTGTCGATCAACCGTCAGATGCGGTTTCGGGAGGCCGAACTGACCGAAGCCAATGATCGCATGAACACGATCCTGTCCACATCGTTGGACGGGGTTGTGGTGACGGATGCCGAAGGGCGGGTTCTGGAATTCAACCGGGCAGCCGAGCAGATTTTCCAACGGGACGCGCAGTCTGTGCGTGGTTTGCGGATCGGGGATGTGGTTGTGCCCCCGCATCTGCGTGAATTGCACGATGCGGGTATGAAGCGCATGATTGACAAGGGAGAACGCCGCGTTGTCGGCAAAGGGCGTGTCCAGCTTGAGGGAATGCGCGCCAACGGCGAGGTGTTCCCTGTTGAACTTGCCCTGCAATCGGCCATGCACGAGGACAGCGAGATCTTCATCGCCTTCCTGCGGGATATTTCGCAGCGCGTGGCTGACGAGCAGGAACTGATCGAGGCCCGCGACAAGGCGTTGTTGGGCGAGAAGGCCAAGGCCGACATCCTGACCCTGATGAGCCATGAAATCCGGACCCCCTTGAACGGTATTCTCGGCAACCTGTCGCTGCTGGAGGATACGCGGCTCAGTGGCCGTCAATCGGTCTATCTGCATAACATGCAGATTTCTGGTAAAATCCTGATGCAGCACGTGGATGCGGTTCTCGATATCGAAAGCTTCGAGGCAGGCAAGTTGCAGATTGTCGAGGCGCCGGTGGACCTTGGCGCGCTCATGCAGGACATCGTGGACGGCCAGAGCGGAAGTGCGGCCTCGCGGGGCAATGACGTTTCGTGGCGCTGGGTCGGGCCACCCGCGACGTGGGTTCTGACCGATGGCCCTCGTTTGCAACAGGTTCTGCTAAACCTCGTTGGGAACGCGATCAAGTTTAGCGAGAATGGCCGGGTCATTGTTGAGGCCGAGGTTCAGCCCGAAGTGGACAAGCAGAAGCGGCCGCTGGTCGAGTTCCGGGTATCGGACTCGGGCATCGGCATCCCCGAGGCTGATCTTCAGCGCATTTTTGATGATTTCCACACCTCGGACGCTTCATTTGGCCGTCGTGCAGGTGGCACGGGGCTTGGGCTGGGCATTGCCCGGCGGCTTGTCAAGGCGATGGGCGGCGAGATCGGCGTGGAGAGCGTGGAAGGACATGGCTGTACCTTCTGGTTCCGTCTTCCGATGGCCACGACACCCGAGCCGGAAGCGGTGCTGGATGACGTGCGCCAGCCCGATCACAAGCGCAACCAGCGTATTCTCGTGGTGGAAGACAACCAGATCAACCAGCAGGTCATACGCAACATGCTGGAACGGGAAGGGCACGAGGCGGTCTGCGTCGACAATGGCCGCGACGGTGTCGAGATGGCGTCGGAGCACCGTTTTGACATGATTTTCATGGATATCAGCATGCCGGTGTTGGATGGCATTTCCGCCACGCGCGAAATTCGCAACGGATCGGGCCTGTCGTCGGACGTGCCAATCATCGCGGTTTCGGCGAACGTATTGCCCAAGGATCAGAAGCGTTTCTTCGAGGTGGGGATGACTGGTTTTGTCGGAAAGCCCCTGACCCTTGAGCAGCTGCGCTCGGTGCTGGGGGCGGCAAGCCCGTCCGAGCATCCCGAGGAGATCGCCCCGGCATCGTCCCTTGTGGACCCCGCCCAGATTGAAGAAATGCGTGAAAATGTTGGCCCGGAGGTGTTTGCAACCTTCCTGACCCGCTTTATCGGGGAGACCGATGCGCTTTTGGATCTTTGGGACACCATTGGCGAGACGGGCGATCTGCCGGAGGACATGGCAGGTGAGGCGCATAAGATTGCGGGCAGCGCGGCGGTGTTCGGGGCGGTGGCCTTGCGCGGGGCGCTCTTGTCCATCGAGGAGATGGCCAAGGACAGCGAGACCGCGTCCGTGCGAGAGGCCTTGCCCGAATTGAAGCGCATCTGGTCTGAGACCCGCGAAAGGCTCGAGGCGTCGCGCAGCTGAGGCGAGGGGCGGTTTTTCCAAGCGCCACTGGCCAGCCGTCAGACCTTAAACGCTCAGCCCCAGCTTGCGACCGTCGTGAAAGGCCAGCGCGGCATTGCGCGGGGCGTGTGCGTCGCCCAAGAGCGGCGCCCTGATCCCTTTTCCGGCAAGGTCGCGCCAGAGCTCTGTGTCAGCGCGGTTGACCGTGGCCAGCACCAGCGAGTCTGCCTCGATCAATTGCGACGTGCCTGTGAGGAAAGACAGCACCGTGGCGCCTTCGGGCGACCATTGCGTGATTGCGCTTTCCGTCACGAAGGTCACACCAAGTTGGGCGAGGGTCCGGCGCAGGGGGAAATCTGCGGCCGAGCGCAGAAGTTCCTTGCCGACAAGGCCATCGGGCGTGACGATGGTCACGTCGTGACCTGCTTCGGCCAGTGCCCAAGCGGTGCCGCAGCCCTTCCAGTGACCGCCTTCATCCAATACCACAACGCCTTTGCCAAGCCGCGCGGCACGGCCCATGACATCGGCGGCGGACCAGACGTTGCCGTCAAGGCCGGGCAGGCTGGCAAGGTGGGGCAGGGCCTTTTGAAAGCCCTCTTCGTCGGGCAGGGACCCCGTGGCCATCAGCACCGTGTCGGCCCCGATCGCGGCGATGTCGTCGGCATCCAGATAGGTGTTGAGGCGCAGGTCGACGCCCAGCTTGGCAAGCTGGCGTTCGTACCAGTCAAGAAGGTCGATGATCTGGGCGCGGCGGGGTTGCAGACCTGCCAGACGGAACTGGCCGCCAATCTGCGGCCCTGCTTCGGCGAGGATCACGTTGTGGCCGCGTTCTGCGGCGACGCGTGCGGCCTCGAGACCGGCCGGGCCGGCCCCGACGACAAGAACGGATTTCGGGGTGTCCGTGCGCTCAAACCGATCACCGCCCCATTCATGCTCAAAGCCGACGGAGGGGTTGATGAGGCAGGAAATCCAGTAGTCGCGCCCCCGTCGGCCCCAGCATTGCTGGTTACAGGACAGGCAGCCCCGAATGTCGTCTGGCCGGTCATCCAGTGCCTTGGTCACAAGGTGCGGATCGGCGATCTGGCCGCGCACGATCGAGACCAGATCGGCCTCGCCCGCGCCCAGCACCGTGTTGGCGTTCTCTGGCGTGCGGATGTGGCTTTCGGCGGTGACCACGGCGTGTTGCACCACGCTCTTGAGGCGCGTTGCCAGATCGACGCCCAGTTTCTCGCCATATTGGAAAGTCGGGATGATGCCGTAGAAATCAAGGTAGCTGCCCGAGCCGACGGTGACGTAATCCATCAGGTGCTCGGTGTCATGCAAGGCGACGATCTCGGCCATGTCCTCGCGACCCAAGGAGGCTTCGACGCCGGGTTCGTCGTTGACCGACAGGCCAATGATGAAGTTCTCGCCGCAAGCCTCTCGAATCCGGCGCAGAATCTCGCGCGAGAGGCGGGTTCTGTTTTCAAGGCTGCCGCCCCACTGATCCTCGCGTTGGTTCGAGAACGGGGTCCAGAACTGATCCAGCAGACAGTGGTAAGCAGCCCAGACTTCAACCCCGTCGAACCCGGCTTTCTGACAGCGCATGGCGGCGTCGACAAAGCCCTGGATCGTTTCTTCGATCTCGTCCGTGCTCATCTCGTGGCTGCCGTCGCTGTCATGATAGCTCGGGCCACCGGAGGGCGACCATGACGCGTGGAAAGAATTGTCCTGATCGCCGTGGGCGCCAACATGGTACAGCTGCTGGATCATCACGGTGCCATGGGCGTGGCAGGCATCGGTGAGGCGCTGGAAGGCGGGGATGACTTCGTCCGAGGAATGGCGAAAGTTGCCACGGGTCAAAACGGCGGCAGCGTGCACGGGGACGGGTTCGACCACGATCATCGCCGCTCCGCCGATGGCGCGTTCACGGTAGTAGGCAAGATGCTGGTCACCGGGCAGGCCATCCACGGCCATATTGGTGGTATGCGCCCCAAAGACCACGCGGTTCTTCAGGGTTTTGTGGCGCAATGTCAAAGGTTTGGCGATATGAGAGAACCCCATGGCTACCCTTCCAGTTTGTTCAGCCCCTCGGCGAGATCACGGCCCATTCCGGCCGCTTCCATGTGTTGACGCAGGCGTTGGTTATAGCCTCCGGGCGTGTTCAGTGCGTCGATCAGCGGGCCGGTGGCCTGATCCGCGAGGCTTGAGGCAACAAGCGTGCGCAGGAAGGCTTCGCCCTGCGCCGGATCATCCACCCGCTGAGCCAGCCAATTGGCGGCATCGGCCACCATGCGGGCGGCAGGCGACAGAACGGCCTGCGCACAAAGATAGGCCTGCATTTCGGCCGCGTCCTTGAGGGCGAACACCGTGTTTCTTGGAGCGAACAGGCTTTCGACAAGGGCCACGTCGCCTTGCATCATGATGGGTGAGCCGCCGCGTGCAACGCCCGGAAAAGGCATCATAATCGCGGCTGCGCGGGCCGGGGCCACCATGTCAGCAACCTCTGCCAGCGACGCGCCGGCCATGACGGTGATGATGGCCTGATCTGCGCGAAAGGTAAGCTCTTGCAGGATGGCAGGGGCCGCCTCGGCCATGAGGCCAAGGAAGACAATGTCGCTTTGATCCAGAACGCGCTGATTATCGGCGATGGTCACGTTTTCGAACATCCCGGCAAGGCGCGCGGCTTTCTCGGTCGACCGTTCCGAGACGGTGATCCTGTGGCCGTCACCTGCGATCCCTTCGACAACGGCCGAAGTGATCACGCCGGTGCCGATCACACCTATCCGTTTGATATCAGACATCTTTCATCAATCTCAAGGCGTCGTAGATGGCCGCGTGCGTGTTGCGGGCGCTGACCGCATCGCCGATCCGGAACAGCTGGAAATTGCCGTCCCTGTTGCGCACCACGGTCTGCGGGCGGCCTTCGATCAAGGCGTCGTAATCGACTTCGCCACCGTTCGAAGAGGCCGGTTTCAGGTCGAAATAGAGATCATCCAACGGCAAGGTGCCATAGTTGACCACGATCTGATCATAGGTCTGTTCGGTCACAAGGTCGCTGTAGTCGGTGCCGATCTTCGCCTTCAGCATGTTGCCATCCTTGCTCACATCCAGCAGGCGACGGGTCACGGTAAAGACCGTATCCTTGTCCTGAAGGGCGCGCATGTAGGGCACGAGGTTCATGGCCATAGTGTCGGGAGCGAACATCCGGTCCGGAGTCATCACCTCGACACGCGCGCCGGAATTGGCCGCGATTTCGGCGGCCATGAGACCGGGGTGATCGCCACTTTCGTCATAGATCAACACGTTGTCGCCCGGTTTTACATCACCTGAAATCAGGTCCCAGGAGGTGACAACGAGATTCTGTTCCTTGCCGGATTCGAACAATTCGGTGTTCGGCATGCCGCCGGTGGCGACGATCACGACATCGGGGTTCAGCGCGGTCACGTCATCGGCTTCGGCCCATGTGTTGAAGTGGAATTCCACGTCGCGTGCCGCGCATTGGGCCATGCGCCAGTCGATGATCGAGATCATCTCGCGGCGGCGTTCGGACTGGGCGGTCAGGCGGATCTGTCCGCCGGGATCGGGTTGCGCCTCGAACACGGTGACCTTGTGGCCACGCTCTGCCGCCACACGCGCCGCTTCGAGGCCTGCCGGACCAGCGCCGACAATCACGACCTTCTTTTTCTTTTCCGCTGGCGGAATGTCATGCGGCATGGTCAGTTCCCGACCGGTGGCCGCATTGTGCAGGCACAGCGCGTCTCCGGCCTGATAAATCCTGTCAAGGCAATAGGTTGCGCCGACGCAGGGGCGGATATCGTCCTCGCGTCCCTCGACGATCTTGCGCACGATATGCGGGTCGGCCATGTGGGCGCGGGTCATGCCCACCATGTCCAGAAGGCCCTCGACCACCGCGTGACGGGCGGTGGCGACATCAGGGATTTTCGAGGCGTGGAACGTGGGCATGCCGGTGGCCTTCTTGACCTCGCCTGCGAAATCAAGGTGCGGGGCGTTCTTCATGCCCTGCACCGGGATCACGTCGGTCATGGCGGGGTCGGTATGGATGCGGCCCCGGATCACGTTCAGGAAGTCGACCATGCCGCTGTCGGCAAGGCGTTTGGAAATCTCGATACCTTCTTCCGGCGAGATGCCGCCCGCTTCGGCCTCATCCGCCGTATAGCGCAGGCCGACGATGAAATCGTCGCCCACGCGATCGCGGATGCCGCGCAGCACGTCCATCGGGAATTTCAGACGGCTTTCAAGAGTTTGCCCGCCATAGGGGCCGTCCAGATCGTTGGTCAGCGGCGACCAGAACTGATCAAGGAGGTGGCCGTAAACCTGAAGTTCAACGCCATCCATTCCGCCTTCTTTCATGCGTTCGGTGGCGTCGGCGAAATCGCCGATGATGCGCTCGATGTCCCAGTCTTCTGCCAGCTTTGGAAAGGCGCGGTGCGCGGGTTCACGGTGTTTCGAGGAGCTGACCGAGGGCAGCCAGTTTCCCTTGTTCCAGCCGGTCCGGCGGCCAAGGTGGGTCAGCTGGATCATGACGGCGCAGCCATGCTCGTGGCAGGCGTCAGTCAGTTGTCTGATCCACGGTACCACCTCGTCCTTGTAGGCAAGGATGTTGTTGAAAACAGGGGGAGAATCCTTGGACACCGCCGCCGAACCCGCGGTCATCGCCAGCGCGACGCCGGCCTTGGCCCGTTCCGCGTGATAGGCGGCATATCGGTCCTTGGGCATGCCGTCTTCGGGGTAGGCCGGTTCGTGGCTGGTGGTCATGATCCGGTTCTTCAGCGTCAGGTGTTTGAGCTGATACGGCTGCAACAGGGGATCTTTGGACATGGCTGGGCTTCCCTCGCGTTTTCGTCTTAGTACCAGGCGTCGGCCATTTCGGCTTTTCTACGGGCGACAAAATCTTTCAAGGCTTCGTCGGTTTCTGTCGCCATTTCAGGGGCTTCGTAGTTCGCCAGGGTGTCTTTCCATTTCTTGTTGGCACGGATGGCGGCGTCTTCTCCGCCCTGTTCCGCCCAGGTTTCATAGGGCTGATCGTCGTTCAGGCCGCTGTCCCAATACGCTGTCTCATAATGCCGCAGCGTGTGGGCGGTGCCAAAGAGGTGCTCGCCCGGGCCCTGTTCGGCAAGGGCATCTATGCCAAGGGTGTCGTCGTTGACCTCGAAGCCGTTCATATAGGCGTGCAGGGCGCCGCACATGTCGGTGTCCATTACGAATTTCTCGTAGGACATGGACAGCAGGCCGTCGAGGAAGCCGGCAGAGTGCAGGACAAAGTTTGCGCCGCCCTGAACGGCGGACATCATCGACATCATGCTTTGCTGCATGGCCTGCGCGTCCGGCAGTTTCGAGGTCGAGAAGTTGCCGGCACAGCGCAGGGGCAGGTTCAGGCGGCGGGCCAGCTGGCCCATGACCAGAGAGCCAAGCGCCGGTTCGGGCGTGCCGAAGGTAGGGGAACCCGAGCGCAGCGACATGGAACTTAGGAAACCGGCCAGCACGGCGGGGGCACCGGGGCGCACCAGTTGGGTGATGGCGCAGGAGGTCATGGATTCGGCAAGGCACTGGGCGATTGACCCGGCCATGGTGAGCGGGGAGACCGCGCCGCCAAGGAGGAAGGGCAGGTGGATCGACCCCTGGCCCGCACGGGCATAGGCGGTGATGCCTTGGGTCGTGGCCCCATCAAGCACCAGGGGCGAGGTGGTGTTGAAGTTGCCCATGATGACACAGTTCTGATCGACAAAGTCGGCACCGAACAGGATGCGGCACATCTCGACACTGTCTTCGGCGCGTTCCGGTGCGGTGATCGACCCGAGGAAGGGGCGATCGGAATAGCGCATATGGGCATAGACCATATCGAGGTGGCGTTTGTTCACCGGTACGTCGGTCGGTTCGCAGATGGTGCCGCCGGAATGGTGCAGCCAGGGCGAGGATTGCGCCAGTTTCACAAGGTTTTCAAAGTCTTCGATGGTGCCATAGCGGCGGCCCTTGTCGAGGTCCATCACGAATGGGGAGCCATATGAGGGGGCGAACACCGTAGCATCGCCGCCAATCTCAACCGTGTTGGCGGGGTTGCGGGCGTGTTGGGTGAACCGGCCGGGGGCGGTCTTGAGGATCTCGCGGATCATGCCCGGTTCGAATTTGAGGTTCCACGCTTCTGCACTGACGTCGGTGACCTTTGCCCCGGCCTTGCGGAACAGGTCGACGGTTTCCTTGTCTTCGCGGATTTCGATGCCGATCTCGGCGAGAATGCGGTCGGCACCGGCTTCGATCTTGGTCAGGCTTTCTTCGTCCAGAAGGTCGAGCGTCGGAATCTTGCGGGTGATGTAGGGGACGCGCAGATGCGTGTTCTGGCCTGCCTCGGCCGAACGGCCTGCGGCACGCCGGGAGCGACGGCCACGCGGGGCGGGGGCGCTGGGTTGATCGAGCATGAGATGTCCTTTCCAAAGCCGGAACCGCGATCGGGCGCGTCCGATCCGTGCATTTTCAGGACGCGCTGGATTTGGACAATCTCAAAAAATCTCATGTGGGGTGAGAAGAGGTAATCTCAGGCCTGCGCCTGTGCCTGTGAAATACCGATTGAAATAAGAGGGCTATGAATACAGGTGTGCGGAAGATGGTCCGCGAAAAGGGGTATCCGCAATAGATGATTTCAGGTCTTGGCCGTGGTCACGCGGCGGGTTTCGTGTCTTGCGCAAGGTCCGCCAGGCGCGTGGGTTCGTGCACGCGGATATGTTTGCGTTCGCTTGTCAGGATGCCGTCACGTTCCCATGCCGAGAGCAGGCGGCTGACGGTGTGCAGGGTCGAGCCGGTCATCTCGGAGATCTGGCGACGGGTCAGCGGGAAGGGGATTTCGACGCCGGTGTCTGTCTGGCGTCCGTTTTGTTGTGACAGGCGCAGGATGGCGCTGGCCACCCTTTGTTCGACGTGCTGTGTGGCAAGTTCCATGATGCGGGCGTTCATTTCGCCCACGCGGTGCCCGACCATCTTGTTCGCCTCGCGCCCAAAGCCGGGGTAGGTTTCGACGAAGCTGTCCCAGAGCCGCATCGGCCAGCACAGCACAATACATTCCGCGGCGGCCACGGCGGTGGCGGGATAGGTGTCGCGGCCAAGGGCTGCGGCGATGCCAAAAAGCTGTCCGGGCGGGATGTGCAGAGGGATGACACGGTCGCCTTCGCGCGAAATCCGCTCAACGCGGATGTGTCCGTCCAGCAGGAGAAAGAAGGTTTCGGCTTCTGCGCCTTCCTCGAACACGGAATGGCCTGCCTCGATCCTGCGTGAGTGTGCGTGGCTCAGGATCTCGCGGACCGCCAAAGGCTCAAGCGCCCGGAAGCTGGGCAGGTCGCGGAGAAGGGTTTCGTCGAGGTGCTGCACGAATTCTCGCCAAAGGTTGTTGCGGCGCAAACTTTGATCTCATCGATACCGTTAATGTGCGCCTGAAACAATGGTTGGGCCGTCGGAACCTGTGTCACCGAGGCCTGATTGGGGACAAGACCGTGAAACGAGAAGACCTGGATCACCGGGCAAGCTGCCTTGTGGACCGCAAAGGTGCGTGCCGTGATGCCGCCGGGGCGAAACCCGACAGCACCAAGGGATACATTGTCTTTCCCGGGATGCGGGGCAGCCGTTTCAGCAGGGCCGATTCGGGTGCGTTCAAGGGCAGGCGCGCAGATCGGACCTACGATTTGCGTGAAACATGTGGGGAAAATCCATCTTTTTTCCACACCGAGGCGAGGGGGCAACATGCGCGCCTCGGGTGGCCGGGAAAAGGTGCGGGGCGCCGCACTTTTTCTGGCCAAAAAGCAATGGGTTACCCGGGTTTTCAAACTGCCCATACTTCGGGCGATTTGCGAAATAAATTCGAAAAATCAGATATTTGCGACGACGAAAAAAATGCGAAATCCCCCCGAAACCATGATCCAGATCAACAAATAAGTGTTGCTCCGGTCCTATCGAAAAGGGGGCGGCCCGCATTGGGTCGTGAAGGATCGGAAGGCGCGAACATGACCAGTCAGGACGGAAGAAGAGCATTTCTGCGGGGCCGTTTCACGGCACGCAGCGTGATGCGTCCGTTTGGCGCATTGCCTCCGATGGAGTTCGAAGAGGCCTGCACGGGATGCGGTGACTGTTCCCGAGCCTGTCCGGAAAACATCATCATGAAGGACAGCGAAGGCTTCGCCGTTATCAACTTCAAGAAGGGCGAATGCACCTTCTGCGGCGATTGTATCGAAGCCTGCGAGACCGGCGCACTTGGTGGGGCGCAAACCTGGCTATGGCGGGCGCGCGTTTCCGAAGACTGCCTGTCGCAAAAAGGTGTGCACTGTCGTGCCTGTCAGGACTACTGCGACGAGCAGGCGATCCGTTTCCAGCTCCAGACAGGGGGCAGGGCGGAACCGCAATTCGATCTTCAAAGCTGTACCGGTTGCGGGGCCTGCGCCGCACCTTGCCCGGTCAATGCCATCAAATTCAGCCAAATCAGCCAACCAACGGAGGTCAGCCAATGCTGAACATCTGCGGATGTCTCGTCCACACAATGCCGGAGAAGACCGACAGCGTCATCGCGGCCATTGACGCCTTCGAAGGAGGTGAGGTGCATACCCATGAAGATGGGCGCATCGTTATCACCGTCGAAGACACCCCATCCCAGCGCGCCTCGGATCAGATCATGGACATGCACCAGATCCCCGGCGTTCTGACGATCACTCTCACCTATCACCATTTCGAGGAGCTGGACGATAACGCCGAAGCCCTCGATCAACCTGTACACTGAACGGGAGATCAGCCCATGACCTTGCCAACTTCCCGCCGCTCTTTCCTGAAGGCCACGGCCGCTGCTGCGACCGCCTCGGCCGCAGGCATGACATTGCCGAACGCTGCTGCGGCGCAGCTCGACGGCCCCAACATCCGCTGGGACAAGGCAGCCTGCCGTTTTTGCGGTACAGGCTGTTCGGTTCTTGTCGGTGTCAAGGATGGCCGCGTGGTGGCCACCCAGGGTGACCCCGAGGCCCCGGTGAACCGTGGCCTGAACTGTATCAAAGGCTACTTCCTGTCGAAGATCATGTACGGCAAAGACCGTCTGACCCAACCGCTGCTGCGCAAGTCGAACGGCGTCTATGACAAGAACGGCGACTTCGAGCCGGTGTCCTGGGACGAAGCCTTTGACGTGATGGCCGACAAGTGGAAGGAAACCATCAAGAAAAAAGGCCCGACCGCGGTGTCCATGTTCGGCTCTGGCCAGTGGACCGTCTGGGAAGGCTATGCCGCTGCCAAGTTCATGAAGGCCGGCCTGCGTTCCAACAACATTGACCCCAACGCCCGTCACTGCATGGCGTCGGCCGTGGCCGCCTTTATCCGCGGCTTTGGTATCGACGAGCCGATGGGCTGCTATGACGACCTCGAGCATGCGGATACCTTCGTGCTTTGGGGCTCGAACATGGCCGAGATGCACCCGATCCTGTGGTCGCGCCTCACCGATACCCGCCTGACCAAGCCGGGCTGTGAAGTGCACGTTCTGTCGACGTTTGAGCACCGTTCGTTCGAACTGGCCGACAACGGCATGATCTTTGCGCCGCAGACCGACCTCGCGATCCTGAACTACATCGCCAACTACATCATCCAGAACGGCGCGGTGAACGAGGACTTCGTCAAGAACCACGTCAACATCACCAAGACCAACACCGACATCGGCTATGGTCTGCGCCCGAACCACCCGCTGGAGCAGGCGGCTGAAAACCCGTCGCACGAAGGCAAGCACGGCAAGCTGACCAAGATCAGCTTTGAAGAGTATGCCGAGGCGGTTTCTGAATACACGGTCGAGAAAGTGTCGAAGCTGTCCGGCGTTCCGGAAGCGGCGCTTGAGCGTCTGGCCAAACAGTACGCCGACCCGAACCGCAAGGTGATGTCGCTCTGGACCATGGGCTTCAACCAGCACACCCGTGGTTCCTGGGTGAACGGTCTGATGTACAACGTCCACCTTCTGGTTGGCAAAATCGCCGAGCCGGGCAACTCGCCCTTCTCGCTGACCGGTCAGCCGTCGGCCTGTGGTACCGCCCGCGAGGTTGGCACCTTTGCGCACCGTCTGCCCGCCGACATGGTGGTCATGAAAGAAGCGCACCGCGACATCGCAGAAGCCAAGTGGGGCCTGCCCAAAGGCACCATTCCTGGCAAGCCGGGCTTCCACGCCGTTCTGCAGCACCGCAAGCTGAAAGACGGTGAGCTGAACTGCCACTGGGTCCAGTGCAACAACAACATGCAGGCTGCGCCGAACATGAACGAAGAAGGCTATCCGGGTTACCGCAACCCCGATAACTTCATCACCGTGTCCGACCCGTATCCGACCGTGACCGCACTGGCCGCCGACCTGATCCTGCCCACCGCCATGTGGGTCGAGAAGGAAGGCGCCTATGGTAACGCGGAACGCCGCACCCAGTTCTGGCGCCAGCAGGTGGATGCGCCGGGCGAAGCCAAGTCGGACGTCTGGCAGGTCATGGAGTTCTCGAAACGCTTCAAGATCGAAGACGTATGGCCGGAAGAGTTGATCGCGCAAAAACCCGAGTATCGCGGCAAGACCGTGTACGAGGTCCTGTTCGAGAACGGCAAGGTCAACAAGTACCCGCTGTCGGAGACTGCGGACGGCTTTAACAACGAAGAATCCAAGCACTTTGGCTACTACGTTCAAAAAGGTCTGTTCGAGGAATATGCCGACTTTGGTCGCGGCAAGGCACACGACCTTGCGGACTTTGAAGTCTACCACCAGGCCCGAGGTCTGCGTTGGCCGGTCGTCGACGGCAAGGAAACCCTCTACCGCTTCCGCGAGGGCTATGACCCCTATGTCGAGAAGGGCGCGGGCGTTCAGTTCTACGGCAAGCCGGACGGCAAGGCGAACATCATCTTCGCCCCTTACGAACCGGCGGCGGAAGAGCCTGATGACGAATACGATCTGTGGTTCGTGACCGGCCGTGTTCTCGAGCACTGGCACTCGGGCTCGATGACCCGCCGTGTCCCGGAACTTCACCGTTCGTTCCCGTCGGCCGTCGTGTTCATGCACCCGCAGGACGCCAAGGACCGTGGGCTGCGCCGTGGCCAGGAGATCATGGTCTCGACCCGCCGTGGCGAGGTTCTGTCCCGCGTCGAAACCCGTGGCCGGAACAAGATGCCCCGCGGCGTCGTGTTCATGCCCTGGTTCGATGAAGGCCAACTGACCAACAAGCTGACGCTGGATGCGACCTGCCCGATCTCGAAAGAGACCGACTTCAAGAAATGCGCATGTAAAGTTGAACGCGCGTAACTTGCTGTAAATAGGAGAAAAAAGCCATGTCCGCCCCGAAACGCAAACCCTCGTCGATGGATCGTCGCCGCTTCCTTCAGGATGCTGCACGCGGTGCAGCAGGGTGTGCGGTGGCGGGCATGGCGCTCACACAATTCATCAGCGATGCCCGCGCCCTTCCGGCGCAGGCAATCCGCCCGCCCGGCGCGCTGGACGAGGATGATTTCCTCGCGGCCTGCATCCGCTGTGGTCTTTGCGTGCGCGATTGCCCCTATGACACGCTGAAACTTGCCGAGCTGGGCTATGACGGTCCGGCCACTGGCACGCCATACTTTACCGCCCGCGATATTCCCTGCGAGATGTGTGAAGACATTCCTTGTGTCGTTGCCTGCCCGACTGGCGCGCTCGACAAGGAACTGACGAATATCGACGATGCCGACATGGGCCTCGCGGTGCTGATCGACGAGGAGAAATGCCTCAACGCGCTCGGCCTGCGCTGCGATGTCTGTTATCGCGTCTGCCCCGTCATTGACGAGGCCATCACCCTTGAGCGCCGCCATAACGAGCGTTCGGGTCACCACGCCATCTTCATGCCCATCGTGCATTCCGACAAATGCACCGGTTGCGGCAAATGCGAGAAATCCTGTGTGCTGCCGGGCGAGTCGGCGATCAAGGTGCTGCCGCGCCGGATCGCGATGGCCGAAGCCGCGGATCACTACAAACTCGGCTGGGAAGACAAGAACCCGCTGGTGGATGAGCTGATCGACCTGCCGGACCGCCTGCCCGGACCGGGCACCGACAACCTCGTGGCGCCGGGGGGATACACCACCGATGCGCTGCCTGATCCCAGCATGGAAGGCGGGTTCACCTCGTCCTTCAGCCTGCCGGGGACGGGAGGGTCCAACTGATGAGTGCCAAGACCAAACTCCCCGTTGGACAGGAAGCCATCGACGAATTCGGCTGGCTGCGGGCGCACCGTTTCCTTTTGCTGCGCCGTGCCTCGCAGGTGTTTTTCCTGACCCTGTTCCTGATCGGGCCGTGGTTCGGCATCTGGTGGTTCAAGGGCAACCTGTCCGGATCGATGACCTTCAACGTCCTGCCGCTGACCGATCCTTTCATCACCCTTCAGGGGTTCTTTGCCCTGCACTGGCCGGAAACCACCGCCCTGATTGGTGCGCTGATCGTGGGCGTCGCCTATGCGCTGATTGGCGGCCGGGTCTATTGCTCGTGGGTCTGCCCGATCAACCCGGTCACGGACGGCGCGCATTGGCTGCATGAAAAGCTGGGCATGTCCAAAGGCTGGCAACCCAAGAAGAACACCCGCTATTGGGTGCTGGGCATGGTGCTGGCGGTCTCTGCCATCACTGGCACGGTGGCCTGGGAATTCGTCAACCCGATCAGCATGTTGCACCGTGGCCTGATCTTCGGCATGGGCTTTGCCTGGGCCTTCGTGATCGCGGTCTTCCTGTTCGATGTCTTCGTGTCCCGTCGTGGCTGGTGCGGGCATCTTTGCCCGGTTGGCGCCTTCTATGGCCTGCTTGGCACCAAGTCTGTTCTGCGCATTTCGGCCGAGAAACGCGCCGACTGTGACGACTGCATGGACTGTTTCGCGGTTTGCCCCGAGATGCAGGTCATCACACCGGCCCTGCGCGGCAAGGACGAAGACACGCCGCTTATCCTTTCGTCCGACTGCACCAACTGCGGTCGATGCATCGACGTCTGTGCCATGGACGTCTTCAAATTCACCACCCGTTTCGACGACACGCCCGCACCGGCGCGTGAGCAGAGAACAAGAACTCAACCTGCATCCGGGGCCAGCAAAGCCGCCTGAGCAAGCAACGGAGTAAAACCATGAAGAAGCAAGCCCTCATCAGCGCCATCGCCGCAACGGCCCTTTTCGCCGTCGCAGGTCTCGCGACAGCACAGGAAGTCCAGTCGCTGCGCGGAGCACCGATTGATGAACAAAATGTCGTCGAGGACGTGTTCCACCAGGACAAACAGCGCTTTACCCGCAACTACCGCCAGCAGCCGCCGCTGATCCCGCACTCGATCGATCAGTACCAGATCGACCTCAAGGCCAACCGTTGCCTGAGCTGCCACGACTGGACCACCGCAGGCGAACGCAACGCGCCGACCCTGTCGATGACCCACTATCTGGACCGCGAAGGCAATCAGCTTGACCGCGTCGCAGGCACCCGCTGGTTCTGCAACCAATGCCACGTTCCCCAGGCCGACGCTCCGGCACTGGTGGACAACACCTTCAACGCGTCCAGCAACTGATGCGGCTGTGACCGAGAGGAAGGAGTAAGAAAATGACGGAACAAAACTCTCCCGGCCTTATTCGCCGCATCTGGACCTGGGCCAAGACGCCGATTGGCGCGGTCAGCCTTGGCTTCCTGATGATTGTCAGCTTTGCCGGCGGCATCGTCTTCTGGGGTGGCTTCCACTGGGCCCTTGAAGCGACCAATACCGAGAAGTTCTGTATCTCGTGCCACGAGATGGAGAACAACGTCTATGCGGAATACCAGGGCACCGTTCACCAGAACAACTCGTCCGGTGTGCGCGCCACCTGTCCCGACTGCCACGTGCCCAAGGACTGGGGCCCCAAGATGATCCGCAAGATCCAGGCTTCGAAAGAGCTGTATGGCAAGTTCATCACCAAGTCGGTGTCGACGCCGGAGAAGTTCGAGGAACACCGGATCATCATGGCCTCGCGTGAGTGGAAGCGGATGAAAAAGACCGACTCCAAGGAATGCCGGAACTGCCACAACTTCGAGTTCATGGACTTCACGAAACAGGAAAACCGTGCCGCCCAGAACCACCAGAAAGCACTGGACGAAGGCAAGACCTGTATCGATTGCCACCAGGGTGTCGCGCACAGCCTGCCCGAAGGCTACCTTGACGCCTACAAGGCCGTCGCTGCCGAGGTTGAAGGCAAGTAAGGCAAAGGATTGGGTGAAAAGCTCATGAATGAACTCAAGACAATTTCGCAGGCCGCCGCAGACACCGCGGCGGCCTGTGCCTGTTCCACCAAGGGGCTGCCTTCGGTGGAACAGGCGATGGAGCGCCTGCGCGCGTTGGTCCAGCCGATCCGCGACGTGGAAAGCGTGCCGGTCTTCGATCTGGAAGACCGCATCCTGGCCTGCGATGTGCAGACCGTCTGTGATCTTCCCCTGTTCGACAATGCGGCCATGGACGGCTACGCACTGGCGCTCGACAGTCTGGAGGGGCAGGGGCCTTGGCAGTTGCCGGTGTTCGACCGTATCGCAGCCGGTCAGCCCGGAGATACACCGCTGCCCGCGGGGATGGTCGCGCGGATTTTCACCGGCGCGCCCCTGCCGAAAGGCGCCGATCTGGTCATTCCGCAGGAACAGGTTGTTCGCGTGGGCGATGTGATCACCGTTCAGGATCGCCCTTCGCCCGACGCACATGTGCGGCGCAGCGGATCGGACATGCAAAAGGGGCGTCCGCTGCTGTCGGAAGGCACGCGCCTGACCGCCAACCGGATCGCCGCGCTGGCGGGGGCCGGTATCGGGGCCGCCAAGGTCTATCGCCGTCCGCGCGTTGCCCTGATGATGAGCGGTGACGAAATCCGCGATGCGGGGGCGGAACTGTCGGCTGGTGAAATCTGGGATGTGAACACCCCGATGATCAGCGCCCTTGTCACGGCTGCCGGGGCTGACATCGTCGCCCGCGTGCAGCTGAGTGATACACCGCTGGAAATCGCCTCGGCCTTTGCCCGCGTGGCGGGGCAGGTCGACCTGATCATCACCTCGGGTGGTGTGTCTGTCGGGGAAGAGGACCACCTTCACCAGTCGTTCATCCGCGCCGGCGGGCAGCACGCCTTTTCCGGTGTGGCGATGAAGCCGGGCAAACCGGTCTCGGCCGGACAGATCGAAAGCGCGCTCTGGCTTGGGCTGCCGGGCAATCCGGTGGCGGCCTTTGTGGGCTGGCATCTGTTTGGCAACGGCATCCTTTCCGCGCTGGGCCATCACCCCTCCGAGACGCCCACGCAGACGGCGGTTCTGGGCGGGCAGCTTGAACACAAGGTTGGACGCCGCGAATTCCGCCCCGTGGCCGTCATGGGGCGCGACGCAAGTGGCCGCCCGGTGATCGACCCCGGTGTGCCGGTGCGCTCGGCCTCCCTCTCGCAATTGCTGGCGGCGGATGGCATGATCGACATCGCTGCCGAAACCACCACGGGGCAGGTGGGCGAAACTGTTCGCTTTCTGCCTTTCGTTTCTTGATCCAAGGAAACCGCAATGAAGATTGCCTATACCCTAGCTCCCGGTCGGGGCGAGACGAACCTCCTTCTGGCCGAATTCGCCGAGGAAATGGCCAAGCGCGGCCTGCGCCTGTGCGGCACTGTTCAGGTCGATACCGAGCGTGACAAGGACCACCACTGCGACATGGACGTCAAGGTGCTGCCCGAAGGTCCGGTCATCCGCATTTCGCAGGACCTTGGCAAAGAGGCGCGCGGTTGCCGACTGGACACCAATGCCCTTGAAGAGGCCGTGGCCCTGACAGACAGGCAGTTGGGCGAGGGGGCTGACCTGTTGCTGATCAACAAGTTCGGTAAGCACGAGGCCGACGGCCGCGGTTTTCGCGACACCATCGGACAGGCATTGGCCGCTGGCGTGCCGATCATCGTGGGGGCCAACAAGCTCAACGTGCAGGCGCTGATCGACTTTTGCGATGGCATGGCAGTCGAACTGGCCCCCGAGGTCGATGTGCTGCGCGACTGGGTTCTGACGTCCGAGTGAGCCGGTTTAGAACTGTAGTCCCAGTTCCGTGACAATGCGCGCGCCGACACTTGGATAGGCGCGTGCACCGATCGTGAAGAATGGTCGGGGGGTATTGTTTCTGCGGCTCAGATCAGGTGTCAGGCGCATTGCCGCGGAGACATACGGAAGGTTCTGCGTGTTCCGGTGTTCGACGTCCAGAACCGGCGAGGTAATATGTGTCTTGGTGTGCGTTACCAGAACGCCAGCTGTTCCGGTCAGGTCCAAGTCCATTCGGCGCCCGTCGACAAGACGCCGCCTTGCGCCCGCCGCCAAATCAACCGAGCCTGTGCGAAACTTGATGTTGATTGGTTCAACCAAAACACCGGCCCCGTTCGGCAGCCGATAGTCGGAGCGCCCCAAAGACGCGCTTGCGGTTGCCACCCAAGCCGCCCTGTCCGACATTGCCCGCTCTGCATGCATGCGAACGCCCAGCATTTGTGATCTCGGCAGAGTGTATGTCAGTGTTGATCCGGGCTGTTCTTCCAGGAAATTCGAGGGGATTTCGGTGACACGCCCCGAACTGCCGGTGTCGCCGCGAAACTTCTGGATAGTCGCGTCCATGGCCCCTTCCACATAGGCCACTTCGTCCCTGTCCATGAAAATCTCGCTCCGCGTGGTCCATGTGGACTCGGGTGCGACACAGCCGCTCAAAAGGGCGGTGAGTGCTCCGTAGATTAAAAAAGAACGTGGTAGAATCATTTGTTTTTCAATTACATGCCCGCGAAAGCAATTTTGCTTAGCAAGTTGTTTAAGTGCCCTATTTCGAAGTGGAGGATTTGAGGTGCCCGTATTTAACGTGAATTCTGACCTGTCGTATCTTGTCGAACTGGTAAATGGAAGCTCCCCGCTTCCGACGGCCTTTGACAACCTTGAACTGGACTATATGGCCGGCTTCGAGCTTCTGGACACGCTCGGCCCCGACTTCCAGGTCACCTCGCTGGCGTCGACGCAGGTTGTTCTGGCGGACGCAAGCACCGGCCACACCCTGACCCTGAGCGGTTCGGGCATCAATCCGGTCGGCAGTGTTGCCGAGCTGGAAATCGCCATCGACAACGGTCTTGCCACCGGTGCCTTCTCGCAGCTGAAGCTCGAAGGTCCGCTGACCGCGGGTGGTACGCCGGTTGACCTGCTGGTTCTTGACATGAATGCCAGCGGCTACACCATCACCTCGGGCGACCAGAAGATCATCCTCAGCGGCGGCTTCCCCCTGACGCTGACACAGTTCATGGGGCTGGCAGATCTCCTGCCGCAGATCGAAACCGCCGGTGACCTGACCGGTGCAGCGCGCACCAACCTGCTCAACCAACTGGTAGGGTTTGGCCCCGATGGCCTGACCATCATGAACGGCACTGACACGCTGTTCTCCTTCTCGGTTACCAGCAGCGCGGTCAACCTGTCGTTCGAAGGCTACACCATCACGTTGAACGGTACCTTCCCGACCGATTTGAGCGAGCTGTTCTCGGTCATGTACCAGATCGGTGACATCGTGGATGTCTTCGGCTACTTCACCTCGCTGGCTTCGGTGAGCGGCCTTGCCCTGACCGGCGCAACCATCACTGGTCCCGATGGCACCAACCTGCTGACCATGACCGGTGCCATCACCGACGAAGCGTCGCTGGACAACTCGACTCTGTTCATCAACGGCGTTGCCGTTCAAGAGGTTCAGGTTGGTAGCGATTACGACGACGGTTTGCCTGGATACCCGACTCCCTACTGGGACTGGATTGTCGGTGGTTCGGGTAACGATCACCTTTTCGGTTTGGGTGGAAATGACCAGTTGGAAGGCGGAGAGGGTAACGACTTCCTGTTTGGCGGCTCGGGCAGTGACTACTTGGTCGGCGGTGCTGGCAATGACTACTTCGATCCCGGCGGCAACTCGTTCGAAGCATGGGACACCATCCTGACCGGTTCGGGCAACGATACCGTTGACATGGCCGATGTTGACCAAAGCGGTGTTGGCCTTGATCACGATGATCTGAACGCGGGCATTGTCGCGACAATCAATGGCGCCACCAACACGGGTTCGATCGACAAGGGTCCGAACGGCTCCACAACGCTTCTGGATGTGGTCAATGCGCTCGACTACTGGGGCCTGAGTGTTTACGGCACCGATCACAATGACATCATCAACATCACGCTGGGCACCGATCACTGGTTCGGAATTCACGGCGGGGGCGGCAACAACACTGTCAACATTCTTGGCGGAGACGGGATCGTGCGCCTGAACCATTGGGGGGCGACACAAGGCATCTCGGCGGACCTGACGGTTGGTACTATCAACAATGGCCAAGGTGGCTTAGACGCCATCACGGGCATCGGAAGTGGCCCTGTGATCGAAGTCCAGGCCACCGATTTCAACGACAGCATCCTCGGCAGTGCCTCGAATGACCGGTTCATTCTGCGTCAGGGCTTTGACACGCTGGACGGCGCAGGCGGACGCGACCTCGTGCGCTATGATCGCAGCGGCGTTGAGGAGGTCGAAGTCGACCTTGCACTTGGCTATGCCGAGGGCACTTGGGGTGGCCAGTACTTCTACCACCGCCTGTCGAATATCGAAGACGTTCGCGGCTCGCGTGAACACGGCGACGAGATTTTTGGCAACAACGCCAAGAACAAGCTCGACGGTCGTGGTGGCGATGACTTCCTCTTCGGGGGAGGTGGGGCCGATACGCTGATTGCGGGTGCGGGCGACGACACCCTTTTCGGCGGCAACGGCACCGACCGGGCCGATCTTGATGGCAACCTTGCGGATGCCACCATTGGCCTGAACGCGCTGGGCTTGACCATCTCGCTGGGTGGCGACACCAACACCATCTTCTGGGACGTTGAGAAAATTCGTTTCAACGATGCACAACGCAGCTTTGACACCCTGAAAGGCCTTGTCACCGGCGGTGCGCCGGGCTCGCAAACAGCGGGGGCTGACCTCATCATTGGCACCGGCGGCAACAACAAGCTGTACGGTCTGTCCGGCTTTGACACCCTGCTGGGTGAAGCTGGGAACGATGTTCTCAACGGCGGTAAGGGCGGCGATCATCTGGCCGGTGGTGCAGGTGCCGACACGCTGAACGGTGGTGACGGCAATGACGTCGTGACCGGCGGTCTTGGACGTGACCTCGCGAACCTTGGCGCGGGCAACGACACCTTTGTTGGTGACGAGCAAAGCGGCGCCTTTGCCAAGGACACCATCAACGGTGGCACCGGCAACGACTCGATCTGGGCCGGCGGCGGCAACGACGTTCTCAAGGGCGAAGGCGGTAGCGATGAACTTGACGGCGGTGCCGGCAACGATGTCGTGAACGGCGGCAATGGCGCGGACGAGGTGAACGGCGGTACCGGTGCCGACACCGTGATTGGTGGCGGCGGTGCTGACGACATGGAAGGTGACGGCGGAAACGACCGCCTGACAGCAGGTGCTGGCAATGACACGCTGAACGGCGGTGCGGGCAACGATACGCTGACCGGCAACAAGAACGCCGACACCTTTGTGTTTGAAGGTAACTTCGGCAACGATGTCATCACCGATTTCGCAGCTTTCAACACCGAGAAAGTCGACCTTTCGAGGATTTCCGAAATCACCGATTTTGCCGACCTTCTGGCCGAGCACCTGGTGGACGATGGCGGCAAGGCCAAGATCGTTGTCGGCAGCAACTCGATCCTGTTGCAGAATGTCGACTATACCGACGTGGGTGTTGGTCTAGCTTACTCGGCGAACGACTTCATCTTCTGATCCGGTTCCATTGGGAAAGAAAAGGAGGGGCGGCTTTCGAGCCGCCTCTTTTGCTGTGAAAGGGGCAAATCGCATTGTTCCAATCGAACGTGCCGCATCTGTGGTTGTGCGGTGACGCTAAATGGCAACATATTCTTGAATTTTCCTTTCCCGGTAGTGCTTTGCAGCTTGAGCCTCAAATGGAAGAATGTTTGATTTCGCGCATTCAGTCTTATAGCACCGAGGAATTTTTGATGACCGACATCGTCCCAGCAGTTGACCACTCAAATTTCTCCGATTTCAAAGGGGATCAAGACACCTTCAATGCCAGTCAGCGATCAGTGGGCGCGGCGTTGCAAGCGTCTGGCGCATCGGTCAACGAAATTCGCGGAACGGACGAGCGAGAGTACATTTCCGGAACTGATTTCGACGACCACATCTTCGTGTCTTGGGAACGCGACACAATCGATGGTGGAACCGGTCAGGACTTGATGCGCTTTGACGATCCCAACGTTGAGTACGTCTATGTCCTACTTTTTCACGGAAGCGCAGAACCCTATTTTGACAATGTTTTTGCCGGCTTTCCTTATTCGTTTGATCAAACGCTGCTCAACATTGAACACCTGCGTGGCTCTCTCGAAGGTGATGATCTTCTGGTTGGAAACGAACAAAATAATCGGTTGGAAGGCCTTGGCGGGGCCGACTTGCTTGATGGGCGCGAAGGCGATGATACGCTGATTGCAGGGACTGGCAGCGACAATATCGTTGGAGGAACCGGTTTCGACAGAGCTGTTCTGAATGCGGATTTCGCTGACGCAAGTTTCGATTTGAGCGTCCGGGGCCTGCTGGTCACCTTGGGTCAGGAAACCAAGCGCATCAATTGGGATGTCGAGGAAATCCACTTTGCAGATCAAGTCAAAGCGTTTTCCGAACTTCGGACCTTGGTAACAGGAGACGCACCCGGATCCGAAACAAACGGTGATGACAGGATTTTTGGATCAGGATCAAAAGACGTCGTCGATGGGCTGCTGGGAGCAGATACATTGTTTGGCTTTGGCGGGAACGATGTTCTCAAGGGGGGCGACGGGAATGACCAAATTGCTGGAGGAGATGGAGCCGACACCATCTTTGCGGGCAGTGGAAATGATACTGTCACAGACGGCAAAGGCCGAGATCGCATTAATCTAGGTGATGGCGACGACTACTTTTCTGGTGATACGCAATCCGGAGATTTTTCCAATGACACGATCCTTGGAGGTCTGGGCGCAGACGGGATTTTTGCGGGGGGTGGCGATGACCTCGCCAAAGGAGAGGCTGGAGACGATAGAGTTCATGGCGGTGACGGAGACGACACTTTGTATGGGCATTCCGGCGATGACTACCTTGATGGTGAACTCGGAGCAGACTCTATTTTCGGTGGACTAGGCAATGACTACGCGTCGCTGGGTGAAGGGGACGATGTCTATACTGATTCAAAGAGCGGACCTGCCGGCAATGACACTGTCTTTGGTGGAGCGGGAAATGATCGGATCAAGGTTTTTGCTGGCGACGACAAAGTTTCGAGCGGCGAAGGTTCTGATTTTATCGACGCTGGTCGAGGGGCGGACACCATCAACGCAGCTGCCGGTGACGACACTGTTCTTGCGGGGCAGGGAAATGATAGCGTTAGGGGGGGGATCGGATCGGATCTCGTTCGCCTAGGAGGTGGTGACGACCGCTTTAGTGGTGGCGACCTGCTCGACGGGTTTGATGGAAACAACACAGTCTACGGTGGGGCGGGTGACGACGTTATCTTCGGTGACGGAGGGAACGGTACCTACTATGGCGGATCGGGAAATGACCTTCTGACATCCAGTAGAGGATCATACCAAAAGACCGTTATCGTGGATGGAAAACCTCAAACGGAAACGGTGTTTGAAAGTGGTGACAACTATTTTAATGGTGGTACTGGGGACGATCGGATTTGGGGCGAGGAGGGAGAAGATACCCTTGTCGGCGGAAGTGGTAATGACAGCATGGATGGCAACGGCGGAAACGACCGCCTGACCGCCGGCTCGGGCAATGATACGCTGGAAGGCGGCGCTGGTAACGACACGCTTAGCGGGAACCAGAATGCGGACACGTTCGTGTTCAAAACTGGCTTTGGCACCGATGTAATAACCGACTTCTCGTCATACGATGGCGAAAAGATTGACTTCTCAGCTATCCCCGAAATCACCGATTTCGCCGACCTTCTGGCCGAGCACCTGGTGGACGATGGCGGCAAGGCCAAGATCGTTGTCGGCAGCAACTCGATCCTGTTGCAGAATGTCGATTATACCGACGTGGGTGTTGGTCTTGCTTACTCGGCGAATGACTTCATCTTCTGATCCTCAAAGGATTGTCGATTTTGGGGGCCGGTCTTGCGCCGGCCCCTTTTGTTTTGCTCGTGATGACACATGCCGCTGTCGCGATCGTGATTTCCCTAAAATCGTCTCCTGCCCTTGCAGCCCCCCAAGGGCAGCACTAAGACTCTTACAGACAGGCTTCGGCCAGACGCATTATTGGCGAACAACAGGCAGGCGGATATGACAGACCCATTCGAGACATACATGAATACCCTGGTCCCCATGGTCGTGGAACAGACCAGCCGCGGGGAACGTGCTTACGACATCTTCTCGCGCCTCCTGAAGGAGCGGATCATCTTCATCAACGGCCCGATTCACGATGGCATGTCCTCGCTGATCGTCGCGCAGTTGCTGCACCTCGAAGCCGAGAACCCCTCGAAAGAGATCTCGATGTACATCAACTCGCCCGGTGGCGTGGTGACTTCGGGTCTCTCGATCTATGACACCATGCAGTACATCCGTCCCAAGGTTTCGACCCTGGTGATCGGCCAGGCGGCCTCGATGGGCTCGCTGCTGCTGACCGCTGGTGCCGAAGGCATGCGCTTCTCGCTGCCCAACAGCCGCATCATGGTGCACCAGCCCTCGGGCGGCTATCAGGGTCAGGCGACGGATATCATGATCCACGCGCAGGAAACCCAGAAGCTCAAGGATCGCCTGAACGGCATCTACGTCAAGCACACCGGCCAGAAGATGAAGGCCGTGGTCGACGCGCTTGAGCGCGACAACTTCATGTCCGCCGAAGAGGCCAAGGACTGGGGTCTGATCGACGAGATCGTGGAAAATCGCGCCAAGAGCGACGACGCTGAGTAATATTTGGGCCCTGCGGGTTCGTAACCCGCGGGGCGCTTTTTCGACATTGTGCCTGCCTCTAAGCTAGCCTAAGCTAACTCGGAAACAGGGCTTTGACGCGGAATTTCCCTGACGGCAGTCAGGGGCTGAAAGGTAGGACATGGCAAGCAACTCCGGCGACAGCAAAAACACCCTCTATTGCAGCTTCTGCGGCAAGAGCCAGCACGAGGTTCGCAAACTGATTGCTGGTCCCACCGTTTTCATCTGTGATGAATGCGTTGAACTTTGCATGGACATCATCCGCGAAGAGACCAAGGCAAGCGGCCTGAAATCTTCCGAAGGTGTGCCGACCCCGCAGGAAATCTGCGATGTTCTGAACGACTACGTGATTGGTCAGGCCGTGGCCAAGCGCGTGTTGTCGGTGGCGGTTCACAACCACTACAAGCGCCTCAACCACGCGCAGAAGACCGGCGACATCGAACTGGCCAAGTCGAACATCCTGCTGATTGGCCCGACGGGCTGCGGCAAGACGCTTCTGGCGCAGACGCTGGCGCGCATTTTGGACGTGCCCTTCACGATGGCCGATGCAACCACGCTGACCGAAGCGGGCTATGTCGGGGAAGATGTCGAGAACATTATCCTCAAGCTGCTTCAGGCGTCGGAATACAACGTTGAGCGCGCGCAGCGGGGCATCGTCTATATCGACGAGGTCGACAAGATCACGCGCAAGTCCGAGAACCCCTCGATCACCCGTGACGTGTCGGGCGAGGGCGTGCAGCAGGCGCTTCTGAAGCTGATGGAAGGCACGGTTGCCAGCGTACCGCCGCAGGGTGGCCGCAAGCACCCGCAGCAGGAATTCCTTCAGGTCGACACCACCAACATCCTGTTCATCTGTGGCGGTGCCTTTGCCGGCCTCGACAAGATCATCGCACAGCGTGGCAAGGGCTCGGCGATGGGCTTTGGGGCCGATGTGCGCGACAATGACGAACGCGGCGTTGGCGAGATCTTCAAGGATCTGGAGCCGGAAGACCTGCTGCGCTTTGGCCTGATCCCGGAATTCGTGGGCCGTCTGCCGGTTCTGGCGACGCTGGAAGATCTGGACGAAGACGCGCTGGTTACCATCCTGACCGAACCCAAGAACGCGCTTGTCAAACAGTACCAGCGCCTGTTCGAACTGGAAGACACCGCGCTGACCTTTACCGATGATGCGCTGTCGGCGATTGCCAAACGTGCCATCGAACGCAAGACCGGTGCCCGTGGCCTTCGCTCGATCCTCGAAGACATCCTGCTGGACACCATGTTCGAACTGCCGGGCATGGACAGCGTGACCGAGGTCGTGGTGAACGAAGAGGCGGTGACCTCGGACAAACAGCCGCTGATGATCCACGCGGATGCCGAGAAGGAACCGGCAAGCGCCAGCTGATCCGGGCAACGGTACGAGACATAGAGACGGCGTGGCCCATGGGCTGCGCCGTTTCCATTTGAAACCCCAACCTGAAAAGAGACCTCTGATGATCAAACGCATTTCCTTTGGCGGAGAATTCGAAACCAAGATCGGCTATTGCCGCGCCGTTGTGGCCGGTGGCTTCGTGCATGTCGCGGGCACCGTGGGGCAGGGCGATACCGTTGTCGAACAGTGCCGTTCCGCGCTGGAAACCATCGAGAAGGCACTGGCTGAGGCCGGGGCCAGCTTTGCTGATGCCGTGCGCGTCAACTACTACCTGCCGGATGCTGCCGAGTTCGAACCCTGCTTTCCGATTCTGTCGGAAACCTTTGGTGCCAACCCGCCGGCCGCCACCATGGTCGAGTGCAATCTGATCGATCCCAAGTTCCGTATCGAGATCGAATTGACCGCACTGGCACCGAACTGCTGCTGATCAGGCACTTGCGGCGAAATCGCGCTGCATTGGAAAGGCAACCCGCTGGACCTTTGCGCGCGAATGCGGCATACGGATAGGGAATTCGCGGAGGCACCCATGGGCATTCTGAGCACGATCAACGGAATCTTCACCTGGTGGAATGGCGCCACCTTCAACACCATGCTGTATACCCGTCGCAAGGGTATCAAGGTGGGCGAGGACGATCAGGGCAACGTCTATTACCACAACAAGGACGACAGCAAGCGCTGGGTCATCTACAACGGCGAAGCCGAGGCAAGCCGCATCAGCGCTGCTTGGCATGGCTGGCTGCACCGCACCTTTGACGAGATTCCGTCGGACAAGCCGCTGCCCCGCAAGGAATGGGAAAAGCCGCACCTGGAAAACCTGACCGGGACCGCGATGGCCTATGCGCCCGCAGGCTCGATCCGTAAGGGTGCGCCGGCTGCGCGGTCCGACTACGAAGCCTGGTCGCCGGAATAAGGCCGGGCTTTCCCAATGTCAGCAGTTCGTACAGAAGTAACCGTTGGTGCAGCCGTTGTTGCCGTTGCGGTGGGTTTCCTTGTTTATGCTGGTCAGGTCAGCGGGTTTTCGTCCAGCAGTGCCGGGTATCCGGTAACGGCCTCGTTCCGCTCGATCGAGGGCGTGACCGAAGGCACCGACGTGCGCCTTGCCGGCGTCAAGATCGGCTCTGTCACCGACATCACCCTGAACACACAGACATTCCGCGCCGATACCGAACTGACCATCGAGCAGGGCATTGAACTGCCCGATGACAGCGCCGTGGTGATTTCATCCGAGGGGCTGTTGGGCGGCAACTTCGTGGAAATTCTGCCCGGCGGATCGCCCTTCAACATCGAAGAAGGTGGCGAGCTGGAAGATACCCAAGGGGCTGTCAGCCTCGTTGGTCTTCTCATGAAATTCGTCACGGGCGGAGACGAAGAGTGACGCGCCTTGCGCTGATCCTCGCGCTGGCCGCAGGGACTGCGGCGGCGCAATCCTCGATCACCGTCGAAAGCCTCGACAGTGCCGAACCGCCCATAGTGATCATCCAGCCGGACACCGAGGTTTTTTCGCTCGCACCGTTACAGGATCTCGGCACCGTGACCTCCGAGGTCTCGGTTCCGGCCGTGGCGGGCACAGGGGCCTTCCTGCGGGGCCTCGACAAGCTGACTGGCAAGACGGTCGATTTCGAACTGGACAACGGCTACAGCGTGGCCTTCGGCGGCCTGCGCGTCGATCTGGCTGAATGCCGCCATCCCGAGGACAATGCAACCGGCGAGGCCTATGCCTTCCTGTCGGTGCACGAAGGTCTCGAGGCGACAGATGCACCGTTGTTCCAGGGATGGATGATTGCCTCGTCGCCCGCGCTCAATGCGCTGGATCATGCGCGTTATGACGTCTGGGTCCTGCGCTGCAAGACGCCCTGAGCGTCCGCCACGGCTGGCCTCTCGAAATCCGCGTTTCCCTCGATCGCATCGCGCAACAACACGTGGTATTCCGCGCGGCTGATCTCGACCGCACCAAGCGAGGCCAGATGCGGCGTGATGAACTGTGTGTCGAACAGTCGAAAGCCCCCACGGCGCAGGTGATCCACCAGATAGGCCAGCGCAATCTTTGATGCATCGCGCGCGCGAGAGAACATGCTTTCGCCGAAGAAGGCCGCGCCCAGCGTCACGCCGTAAACCCCGCCAATCAGGTTGTCCTCCCGCCAGACCTCAAGTGAATGGGCCTGGCCGCGTTCGTGCAAGGCGTTGTAAAGGTGGCGTATTTCGGCATTGATCCAGGTGTCGTCACGATCGGCACAGCCGTCGACAACCCCAAGGAAATCCCGATTGATGGTGATTTGGTAATCCTCGCGCCGGATCGTCTTGGCCAGCGAGCGGGATATGTGGAACCCCTCAAGCGGAAAGACGCCGCGGCGGCGTGGGTCGACCCAGAAAATTTCCGGATCGTCCCGGTGTTCGGACATCGGGAACACCCCGATGGCATAGGCGCGCATCAGCATTGCGGGGGTGATTTCCCCCATGCCTTCCTGCGCGCCGTCGCCGGGCATCAGCCCTCGGCCATATTGGCTTCAAGCCACTTTTCCAGCCAGTGGATGTTGTAGTTGCCGCTCAGGATGTCATCTTCGGCCAGAAGCGCCGAGAACAGCGGCAGGCTGGTGTCGATACCGTCGATGATGATCTCGCCCAGGGCCCGTGCCAGACGCGCCAGAGCTTCGGGACGGTCGCGGCCATGCACGATAAGCTTGCCGATCAGCGAGTCATAGTAGGGCGGAATCGAATAGCCGTCATAGAGCGCCGAATCCATCCGCACACCCAGACCGCCGGGGGCGTGATACTGGCTGATCTTGCCGGGGCAGGGGGTGAAGTTCGGCAGTTTCTCGGCGTTGATCCGCACCTCGATCGAGTGTCCGTTGATCTCGAGATCGTCCTGCGTGAACGACATCGGCAGACCTTCGGCCACACGAATCTGTTCGCGCACCAGATCGACACCAAAGATCGACTCGGTCACCGGGTGTTCCACCTGAAGACGGGTGTTCATTTCGATGAAATAGAACTCGCCGTTTTCGTAGAGGAATTCGATGGTGCCCGCGCCGATATAGTTGATGTCGGCCATCGCGTCGGCGCAGATCTTGCCGATCCGTGCCCGCTCTTCCGGCGTGATGCAGGGGCCGGGGGCCTCTTCGAAAACCTTCTGGTGGCGACGTTGCAGCGAACAGTCACGCTCGCCCAGGTGCACCGCGTTGCCCTTGCCGTCCCCAAAGACCTGAATCTCGATGTGGCGCGGGGTGGTGAGGTACTTCTCGATATAGACTTCGTCGTTGCCGAAGTTGGCCTTGCCCTCGGCACGCGCGGTCATGAAGGCTTTCTCCATGTCCTCGGCCGTTTCGGCAACCTTCATGCCCTTGCCGCCGCCGCCGGCGGTGGCCTTGATGATGACAGGATAGCCCATCTCTTCACCAAGTTTCTTGGCAGTCGCGAGATCGGGCACTCCACCGTCCGAGCCGGGAACGCAAGGCACGCCCAGCTTGATCATCGTGTCCTTGGCGGTGATCTTGTCACCCATGATGCGGATGTGCTCCGCGGTCGGGCCGATGAAGGTCAGGCCGTGGTCTTCGATGATCTGCACGAAGTTGGCGTTTTCCGACAGGAAGCCGTAACCGGGGTGGATTGCCTGTGCGCCGGTCACTTCGCAAGCAGCGATGATCGATGCCATGTTGAGATAGCTCTGGGTGCCGGCGGGCGGGCCGATGCAGACGCTTTCGTCGGCCATGCGCACGTGCATGGCATCGGCATCCGCGGTCGAGTGTACTGCGACCGACTGAATGCCCATTTCGCGGCACGCACGGATCACGCGCAGGGCGATCTCTCCGCGGTTTGCGATCAGGATTTTGTCAAACATGCCAGCCTCTTATTCGATGATGACCAGCGGCGAACCAAATTCTACCGAGTCGCCGTCACCCACGAGGATGCGCTTGACGGTGCCGGCTTTGGGGGCCGGGATGTGGTTCATGGTTTTCATCGCTTCGACGATCAGGATGGTGTCACCCTCGCTGACCTGGCTGCCAACGCTCACGAAGGCGGGCGCACCGGGTTCGGCCTGAAGATATACGGTGCCAACCATCGGCGAGGTCACGGCGCCCGGGTGGCTTGCGGGATCGTCGTTCGAGGCAGCAGGAGCAGGTGCGGCAGCCGGGGCTGCGGCAGGTGCGGCGGCGGGCGCAGCGGCGGCCACGGGGGCAGCGGCGGGAGCCACGACAGTGGCGGCAACCTGGGTCTGGCGGCTGACACGTACGTTCAGGCTGTCGTCCTGGCCGTATTCGCGCATCACTTCCAGCTCGGTCAGATCATTTTCGCGCAGAAGCTCTGCCAGTGCCTGGATAAAGGCAACGTCGTTGTCGTGGTTCTTCTTGCTCATCTTGTGTTTCCTCTGCTGCGCTTGAACGCGCGATTGAGTCTTTTGTGGTTTCCCCTAGGGCCGCTTTATATGGCATAGCCGCACCAGAGAAAAGCGCGTGCGTGCGCTCTCAAATGGGGGTGTTTTGCAGAAATTTCGAGGGGAAACCACCTATTTCTCCTCAAAGTGGCATTCCCGAGAGTTTCGCCACCAGTTCGGCCAGCTTGCGGGCCCCGAATTTGCGCAGCAGGCGGGCGCGGTATTCCTCGACAGTTCGGTAGGACAGGTCGAGTTCGAGCCCCACTTCCTTGCTGGTCAACCCGCGACAGGTCAGGATTGCAACCTCGCGCTCTCGCTGGGTGAGTTCGACAATGGGGCGTTCCTCGGACAGGTCGGCAAAAGACCAGATGCCACGCTGGAACGGGTTCTCCGGGGTCAGGGACTGGCCGCGCACCCGGCACCAGAACATCTCGCCCCCGCGCCGCCGCATGACACGTTCGTCGTTATAGCGCCCCGACTCGCGCATTGCCGCAAGGCCGCGTTCCCCGATGGTCTGGAAATCCTCTTCCGAGACATAGAATTCGCCCAGAGAGACCCCTTCGCAGTTGCGGGGGTCTTCGTGAAACATCTCTCCGAACGCGAGATTGCAGCGTCGGATGATCCGGTTTTCAAGCACGGCCAGTCCCACTGGAGCGTGGTCGAATGCGATAGCGTCGAGACTCATGCGCACACCATGCACCAGAAGCACCGGAAAGGCCAAGAGGTGCGCAGTATTTCTACGAATTGCCTGTTCGTTGCCCACTTGGTTAGCTCGGCGGCACGAGTGAGGGAGGACATCATGAATATCGCTTTGTGGCTGGCGCGCACGGCTCAGATCAGCCCGGACCGCCCGGCCTTGTACCTTGGGCGCGAGATGGTGGCCGACTATGGCACCTTCCATGAGCGTGCCATGCGGGTGGCGGGCTGGCTGATCTCGAAGGGCATTCAACCCGGTGATCGTGTCGGCCTGTTCATGAAGAACGTGCCGGAATACCTTGTGGCGCAATACGCGGCATGGGCGGCTGGCGCGGCGGTTGTGCCCATCAACGCCAAACTGCACGCGAAAGAGGCCGAGTGGATTCTCGACAACGCCGGGGCCAGACTGTGCTTTGCCTCGTCCGGCCTGTGCGACGCCCTTTCGGATGCGACGGATGTGGATTGTGTCCTTACTGGTGGGGCGGAGTGGGAAAGGGCGCTGGCCTATGATCCCTTGCCTTCGATGACACCGCGTGCGCCTGCCGATCTGTGCTGGCTGTTCTACACCTCGGGCACCACGGGCCGCCCCAAGGGGGTGATGATCACCCACCGGATGTTGCAGGCGATGGCGCTCAGCTATTTCGCAGATGTCGACGAGGTGCACGAAGACGACACCGCCCTTTACGCCGCCCCCATGAGCCACGGCGCCGGGATCTACAACGTGATGCACGTCCTGAAGGGGGCGCGTCATGTGCATCCGCCGAGCCAGGGGTTTGACGAGGCCGAGATTTTTGATCTCGCCCGCCATCATGGCCGCGTTCACATGTTCTGTGCGCCTACCATGGTCAAACGCATGACCGAAGTGGCCAAACAGACCGGCGAGAGTGGCGCGGGCCTGCGCACCATCGTCTATGGGGGCGGGCCCATGTATGTCTCGGACATCACCGAGGCCGTGGATCACTTTGGTCCGGTCTTTGTGCAGATTTACGGCCAGGGGGAATGCCCGATGTGCATCACCGCGCTGTCGCGTTCGGATGTGACAGACCGGACGCACCCCAACTGGCAGGCGCGTCTGGCCTCGGTCGGGCGGGCGCAATCGGTCGTGGAACTCGCCATCGGCGACAGCGCGGGCAATCCCCTGCCTGCGGGCGAGGTGGGGGAAATCATGGCGCGGGGCGATGCTGTCATGCCCGGGTACTGGCAGAACCCCGAGGCCAGCGCCAAGGCGCTTCGTGATGGCTGGCTCATGACAGGGGACATGGGGCAGATCGACGAGGACGGCTACCTGACGCTCAAGGATCGGTCGAAGGACCTCATCATTTCTGGCGGCACCAATATCTATCCCCGCGAGGTGGAAGAGGCGCTGCTGACACATCCCGATGTGGTCGAGGCCTCGGTGATTGGCCGCCCACATCCCGAATGGGGCGAGGATGTGGTGGCCTTCGTTGTGTGCAGGGACAAGATGGACAGCGCCGCGCTTGACGCCCATTGCCTTGCCAATATCGCCCGTTTCAAGCGGCCCAAGGCCTATTTCCAGACCGATGCCCTGCCCAAGAACAATTATGGCAAGGTGCTGAAAACCGCGTTGCGCAGCCAATTGGAGGAGATGTCATGAGCGACCTGACCGGAAAAACCGCCCTTGTGACGGGATCAGTGCAGGGGATTGGCCTTGCCGTCGCCAAATCGTTGGCAGAGGCGGGGGCGCGGATCGCCGTGCACGGCCTTGCCACGCCAGATCAGGCCGCGTCTGTCTGTGCCGAACTTGAAGCGGCTGGCGCCCCCGAGGCGCGCTTCTTCGAGGGCGACCTGCGCGATCCTGCGGCCATCGATGCGATGATGCAGGCCGTGGCCGAGTGGGGCGGGGCCGACATCCTTGTCAACAATGCTGGCATTCAGCACACGGCGCCCCTTGCCGACATGCCGCCCGAGACCTGGGACGCCATCCTTGCCATCAACCTGTCTGCCGCCTTCCACACCATGCGCGTGGCCATGCCGGAGATGGCCGCGCGCGGATATGGCCGGGTGATCAACATCGCCTCGGTGCATGGCGTGGTGGCGAGCAAGGAAAAGGCCCCGTATTGCGCGGCCAAGTTCGGTCTTGTGGGCCTCAGCCGTGTCGCCGCGTTGGAATACGCCAACCAGGGCAGCAAACAGGCAGGGGGGGTGACGGTGAACTGTATCTGCCCCGGCTGGACTGAGACCGCGATCATCGAGCCGCAAATCCAGGCCCGCGCTGCCGCGCATCACGGGGATCGGGACGCGGGTATCGCGGAACTCCTGTCCGAAAAGCAGCCCTCCCAGCGTACCTCGGATCCATCAGAGATCGGAGCGCTGGCGCTGTGGCTCTGCGCGCCGATTGCGCACAATGTGACAGGCACCTCTATCCCGGTCGACGGCGGCTGGACGGCACAGTAAGCTGCCCGTGACCTAGGGGAACTCCGGGGGATGGGCATGAAAAAGATGATTCTGGCCGGCGCTCTTCTGATTGCGGGCTGTACCGCCGGTTTGCCGCCGCAAGGGGGCAGCGCGCCCTATGTGTCGCGTTATCCCGAACCGATCGACGTCAGCATCCCCGACAACGCACCGAGCATCACCCAGCAGTTCCGCGCCCCTGACACGCAGTCTGCGGCCGGTAAGGCCTGGGGCGAACATCAGGGTCTGGATGTGCATGCCCCGCTGGGGACCGCGGTGATCGCTGCCGCACCGGGCGAGGTGATCCAGAGTTACCTTGATCCGGCCTACGGGCACACCGTCATGCTCAGCCACGGAGGCTCTCCCGCCTATTGGACTCGTTACACCCACCTCGCGTCGCGGACTGTTTCCGAAGGTGACCGCCTCAAGCGAGGGCAAGCCCTTGGTACGCTTGGGAAATCCGGTGTGCTTGCAGGCGGGTTCCTGCACCTGCACTTCGAAGTCTGGGAGAAACCGAACGGCGGGCCGCGCACCGCGATCGACCCGCATCTCAAATGGGCGGACGGTGTCGGCAAGGTGACCTGCTTCAAGGGCCGGAACCCGCGCGGTGCCTTCAAGCTGACCTATCCGGTGCCCTGCGGTTAAGGCCCGGAAAACAAAAAGGCCCGCACAGATCGCGCGGGCCTCAAATCTGTTACCGATCCAAAGATCAGTCGACGATGGTGGCTTCGGTGGCTGCGCGCAGCTCTTCCTCGGTCACGCCATCCGCGGTTTCAACGATCTTCAGACCGCCTTCAACCACGTCCATCACACCAAGGTTGGTGATGATGCGGTCGACCACGCCCTTGCCGGTGAGCGGCAGGGTGCATTCTTTCAGAACCTTGGAGACGCCGTGCTTGTTGGCGTGATCCATCACGACAACCACGCGGCCCACACCGGCCACAAGGTCCATCGCGCCGCCCATGCCCTTGACGAGCTTGCCGGGGATCATCCAGTTCGCGAGGTCGCCGTTCTCGGCCACTTCCATCGCACCAAGGATCGCCATGGCGATCTTGCCGCCGCGGATCATCGCGAAGGACTGCGCACTGTCGAAATAGGCGGTCTGCGGCAGTTCGGTGATGGTCTGCTTGCCGGCGTTGATCAGGTCGGGATCCTCTTCGCCCTCATAGGGGAAGGGGCCCATGCCCAGCATACCGTTCTCCGATTGCAGAGTCACTTCCACGCCCTCGGGGATATAGTTGGATACCAGCGTCGGGATACCGATGCCGAGGTTCACATACCAGCCGTCCTGCAGTTCCTGTGCCGCGCGTGCGGCCATCTGGTTACGATCCCAAGCCATTATGCGGTCTCCTTCTGACGGACGGTGCGCTGTTCAATGCGTTTCTCGTGATCACCCTGGATGATGCGGTGCACGTAGATGCCGGGCAGGTGGATCATGTCGGGGTCAAGCGAACCGGTCGGAACGATCTCTTCCACCTCGGCGATGCAGATCTTGCCACAGGTGGCCGCCGGTGCGTTGAAGTTACGCGCGGTCTTGCGGAACACCAGGTTGCCGGTCTCGTCCGCTTTCCACGCCTTGACGATGGCGAGGTCGGCAAAGATGCCTTCTTCCATGATGTAGTCTTCCATCGCGCCGTCGGGGCCGGTGGGGAATTGCTTTTCCATCTTGCCTTCGGCAATCACGGTGCCCACGCCGGTCTTGGTGAAGAAGCCCGGGATACCCGCACCACCAGCGCGCATACGCTCGGCGAGGGTGCCTTGCGGGTTGAATTCCAGCTCAAGCTCGCCCGAAAGATACTGGCGCATGAATTCTGCGTTTTCACCCACGTAGGACGAGATCATCTTCTTGACCTGCTTGGTCTGCAACAGGATGCCGATGCCGAAATCGTCAACACCCGCGTTGTTCGAGGCAAAGGTCAGATCCTTCACACCCGATTCCTTGATGGCGTTGAGCAGCAGTTCGGGGATGCCGCAAAGGCCAAAGCCGCCAGCGGCGATGAACAGGCCATCCTTCAGCAGCCCGTCGAGCGCTTCGGTCGCGTTCGCATAGACTTTTTTCATGGAATTCTCCCTAAAATCCGGAATTGCCGGAGTTTTGACGGCGCGTCACGGCGGAGTCAATGTCGGCGGCAGGGCTAGGTATTACTACGGGGCGCATCCCGTAGTGGGGGCACCGTAGAATTCCTGATCCGGTAGGGTTGGGCGGGCGCTCCATCGCGCCCGAACGAAAAAGGCCCCGAACCATGTCGGGGCCTTGGGGCGCTTATTTCGAAGCTGTCTTTTTCGCAGCGGTCTTCTTGGGGGCCGCCTTCTTCTTGGCGGGCGCCTTGCGCTTGGTGCCTTTCTTGGCGGCCTTCTCGGCGATCCACTGAACGGCCTGTTCCATGGTCACGTCGGCCACCTCGACCTCCTTGGGGATCGTGGCGTTCACCTTTTCCCATTTCACGTAAGGTCCGTAACGCCCGTCCATGATGTTGACCGCGCCGCCCTCGTCAGGGTGATCTCCCAGCTCTTTCAAAGGCTTTGCCGCCGCGCGACGCCCACGGCCGGGGTTGTTGCGCTTTTCGGTGATCAACTCGACCGCGCGGTTCATGCCGATCTCGAAAACATCCAGCGTTTCCTTGAGGTTGGCGTAAACCGGTTTTTCCTCGTCCGGAAGCTGGTGCATCACATAAGGCCCGAAACGCCCGAGGTTCGAGGAAATCATGCCGCCATCCGGGTGCGGGCCGATCTCGCGGGGCAGGGTCAGTAGGGTCAGCGCCTGCTCAAGCGTCACGTCGTTCGGCCCCCAGCCAGGCAGGTATTCCTTGCCCTGTTTCGGCAGCGAGGCACGTGGCGGTTTCTTGTTCTCCGGCGTGGCTTCGCCGCGCTGGACATACGGCCCGAACCGGCCTGACTTGAGGTGAATTTCATCCCCGTTGTCTTCGCCCAGAACGCGTTCATAACCTTCGGCACCCTCACCCGAAATCGGACGGGTATAGTTGCATTCCGGATAGTTGCCACAGCCCACGAACCCGCCGGTGCGCGAAGTCTTGAGGTGCAACTGACCGGCCCCGCATTTCGGGCAGATACGCGGATCGGTGCCATCTTCGCGCGGCGGATAGAGCTGCGGCGCGAGGGCTTCGTCAAGAATGTCGAGAACCTGCGTGATCCGCAGTTCGGAAGTCTCGGAAATCGCGGCAGAGAAATCCTTCCAGAAACGCGACAGAACGTTCTTGTAGTTGCGTTCGCCCGCGCTCACGTCATCCAGTTCTTCTTCGAGGTTCGCGGTGAATTCATACCCCACGTACTGGCGGAAGAAGTTCAAGAGGAAGATGGTGACGATCCGGCCCTTGTCTTCGGGGAACAGGCGGTTCTTTTCCTTGCGGACATAGTCGCGGTCCTGGATCGTGGTGATCACGCTGGCATAGGTCGACGGGCGACCGATGCCCAGCTCTTCCATGCGCTTGACGAGGGTCGCCTCGGTATAGCGCGGCGGCGGCTGGGTAAAGTGCTGTTCCGGCGCGACGGTGCGTTTGGCGGCGGCCTCGCCCTGCATGATCTGGGGCAGGCGCTTGTCGTCGTCATCGACCACGTCATCGCGGCCTTCTTCATAGACCCGCATGAACCCGTCGAACATCACCACCTGACCGGTGGCACGCAGGCCGACCTGTTTGTCATCGCTGGAGATTTCAACCGTGGTGCGTTCAAGACGCGCACCGGCCATCTGGCAGGCCAGCGTCCGTTTCCAGATCAGGTCATACAGCTTGCGCTGATCTTCTTCCGTCACCTTCAGATCGGCCGTGGCACGGGTCATGTCGGTGGGGCGAATACATTCGTGCGCTTCCTGCGCGTTCTTGGCCTTGTTCTTGTAGATGCGCGGCTCGGAGGGCACGTATTCGGCGCCATAGCGATCCTTGATGGCATCGCGCGCGGCGGCCACGGCCTCGGGGGCCATGTCGATACCGTCGGTCCGCATATAGGTGATATAGCCGGCCTCGTAGAGACGCTGCGCGGCACTCATGCACTGGCGCGCGCCCATGCCGAACTTGCGGCTGGCTTCCTGTTGCAGGGTCGAGGTCATGAAGGGCGGCGAGGGATTGCGGCTTGCCGGTTTTGCCTCGACACTTGCGATATGCAGGTCGCGCGACTGGATGGCCTGAACCGCCAGTTCCGCCGCAGTGCTGTTCTCGATGTCGAACTTGTCGAGCTTCTGTCCGCCCAGAACCGTGAGGCGTGCCTCGAACTCCTGACCGCGCGGTGTCGCCAGAAGGGCTTTGACGCTCCAGTATTCGCGGGCGTTGAAGGCCTCGATCTCCATCTCGCGTTCGACGATCAGGCGCAGGCAGACCGATTGCACACGGCCTGCCGAGCGTGCGCCCGGCAGTTTGCGCCACAGGACCGGCGAGAGGTTGAAGCCGACAAGGTAATCCAGCGCCCGGCGTGCGAGATAGGCATCGACCAGCGGCTGGTCGATGTCGCGCGGGTTCTGCATCGCCTCGGTCACGGCGGACTTGGTGATCGCGTTGAACACCACGCGGCTGACCGGCGTGTCCTTCTTGATGGCACGACGCTTGCGCAGCGCTTCTTCAAGGTGCCAGCTGATGGCTTCTCCTTCGCGATCAGGGTCGGTCGCGAGGATCAGGTTGTTGTCTTCCTTGAGCGCGTCGGCGATGGCCTTCACGTGCTTGCGGGAATCGTTCCCGACTTCCCAGGTCATGTCGAAATCGTTGTCGGTATCGACGCTGCCATCCTTGGCGGGCAGGTCGCGCACGTGACCGTAGGATGCAAGAACGGTGTAGTCCGAACCCAGGTATTTATTAATTGTTTTGGCTTTCGCCGGGGATTCGACGACGACTACTGGCATATACTTTCCTCTCGACTCGCGAGGTTCTTATGGCGGGCCAAAATGTGGTGTGGAAGGGGGGAATGTCAATCCGGCGCGGATTTTCATTGCTTTATTGCATTCCGGTCGCGGAATGCGACGGTCTGGAAATCGCGGTTTTGGTGTGAATTCATGCGCTTCCGGAACAGGGAAAGCGCGGCCAGATCAGACCAGCGCCAGCAGCCCACCGGCCTGACGCGTGATCTTGCCCTGCATTTCGAGATCGACAAGGGCAGGCGAGACCTGTTTCGCTGAAGTTTCCAGATCGCGGATCAACTGGTCCTCGGCCAGGGGCGCAGGGCCAAGCCGGTTCAGGATCTGGGTGTGCAGCTCTGCCGTCTGTCTCAGGCTGCGTTTTTCGGGCGGGGTGGGGATGTCGAGGCTGGCTTGTTCTGCCTCGTGCTGTCTGTCCCTTGGCTGAGCCGTGCCAATCGCCTCGATCACATCTGCCGCACCGCGTACCAGCGCGGCACCGTCACGGATGAGCATGTTGCACCCCGAGGCGCGGGCATCAAAAGGATGCCCCGGCACCGCAAGCACCTCGCGCCCCTGATCAAGTGCGCCCTGCGCCGTGATCAGGCTTCCAGAGCGGGCCGCAGCCTCGACAACGATCACCGCGCGGGCCAACCCGGATATGATCCGGTTGCGCGCCGGAAAGTGGCGCGCCTGTGGCACCATGCCCATCGGTTGTTCCGAAAGCCGCAGGCCTGTTTCACAGATTTTCCGGGCCAGTTCCGCGTTTTCGGCGGGGTAGATGACGTCGACACCTCCCCCCAGAACGGCCACCGTACCGGTTTCCAGCGTGGCGAAATGCGCGGCTGTATCGACGCCACGGGCCATTCCGGACACCACGACAAATCCGGCCTCTCCCAACTCGCGGGCAAGGGACCGCGCCATGCGGGTACCCAGAGACGAGGCGTTGCGCGCCCCGACCACCGCGACCATCGGGCGGGACAGAATGGATGTGTCGCCCTTGGCCCATAGCAGGGGTGGGGCGTCAGGCAGGTCATTCAGGGCAGAGGGATATCCGGCGTGGCCATGCATCAGCAATTCGGCGCCGGCGGCCTGTCCGTCACGCATTTCTTTCAATGCGACCTCGCGCGGGCACACCTTATACTCTGTCTCACCTGCGGACTGCGCAATTTCGGGCAGGGCCTCAAGCGCGGCATCGGCATCCGCGTATTCCCCGATCAGCCTGTGAAAGGTCGAAATGCCCACCCTGCGCGAGCGCAAAAGACGGAGCCACGAAATCCGTTGTTCTTCCGTGGTGGGTGGGAGTTGGGGGTGAGTGGAAGAAATCTGAGTTCCGGACATCCATGGCTCCGCCTGCTTGCGGAATCAGATGTACAGCGCGCCTGGTTAACAGCCCGTAAACCAAGGCGCTTTCTTTCTCACCCCCGGCATTCAGGTGGCCGAGCCACCCACGGTCAGCCCGTCCATGAGAACCGTTGGCTGGCCCACGCCCACCGGCACCCACTGTCCGGCCTTGCCACAGTTGCCCATGCCGGGATCAAGCTGCATGTCATTGCCAAGCGCGCGGACCTTCTGCATCGCGCTGGTGCCGTCCCCGATCAGGGTTGCGCCCTTGACCGGAGCGCCGACCTTGCCGTTTTCGACGCGGTAGGCCTCGGTGCAGGAAAAGACGAACTTGCCGTTGGTGATATCCACCTGACCACCGCCAAAGCCCACGGCATAGATCCCGTCTTTCAGCGAGGCCACGATGTCCTCGGGGCTGGCGTCTCCGCCTTCCATGTAGGTGTTGGTCATGCGCGGCATCGGCGGGTGGGCATAGCTTTCACGACGGCCGTTGCCGGTGGGGTCGACCCCCATCAATCGTGCGTTCTGGCGGTCTTGCAGGTATCCCACAAGAATACCGTCTTCGATCAGCACGTTACGGCCCGAAGGCGTGCCTTCGTCATCCACGGTGATCGAGCCGCGCCGATCCGGGATCGTGCCATCATCCACCACGGTCACGCCCTTCGCGGCAACCTGTTCGCCGATCCGGCCTGTGAACTTCGAACTGCCCTTGCGGTTGAAGTCACCTTCCAGCCCGTGGCCGACGGCCTCGTGCAAGAGGATGCCCGGCCAGCCCGGCCCAAGCACCACTTCCATCGCACCTGCCGGCGCGGGAACGGCCTCGAGGTTGACCAGCGCGACACGCAGCGCCTCGTGGGTTTTGGCCTGCCAGTCCTTCGGCGAGATCAGGCCATCCAGCCCGAGACGGCCACCACCACCGGCGGTGCCGCTTTCGCGCCGTCCGTTCTGTTCCACGATCACCGAGACATTGACGCGGGTCATCGGGCGCACGTCGGTCACCATCTGGCCGTCAGGGCGCAGAATCACGATCTCCTGATGCGAGGCGGCGAGGGTGGCCGACACCTGCACCACACGCGGATCAAGATCGCGGGCAAAGGCGTCGATCTCCTGCAGGGTTTCGATCTTCACCGGAAAGGGCGCACCGCTGATCGGGTCTTCATCCGTGTAAAGTTTGCGATTGGTGGCGACTGGTCCATCGGCAAGAACACCCCCACCGTCACCTACGGCAAGGCGCGCCGTCTCGGCAGCGCGCCGCAGCGCCGCTTCGGAGATTTCGGACGAATGCGCATAGCCCGACACTTCGCCATTCACGACCCGCAATCCAAAGCCTTCCGAGGCATCGTAAGAGGCCGTCTTGAGGCGTCCGTCATCGAACACCAACGCCTCGGATCGGCGCCTCTCGAGGAACAGTTCACCGTCTTCTGCACCACCGGTCGCATTCCGCAGGACACCAAGCGCGGACTCCGGGTCCAAAAGTGTCTCAAAAGGGCGAAATTTGATCTGCGTCATATGGATTTTCCTTTCGGAATTTGATCTAAGTCAAAAAAAGCGTCCGTTTGACGCGGGCTGACTTCTTTATTTGGGTGATAGAATATGGTTTCAATCACCAACACAACAGCGGGATTCCGCCCTTCGGGGCGGTTTTTTGCAAGGGACAACACGAACACTACACCGCAACCTATCAGGGTGAACTATGCGAATTCTAACGAAAATCCTGGGTCTGATGGCAGCCATGAGCGCACTTCCGGCGTTTGCACAGGAAGTTGAAACCATCGGTAAACCGGTCGACGGCAAGATGGGTTTCCAGCCGGCCGCTACCGAGCTGGCCCGTGACCTGCAATCCCTCGACACGATGATTCTCGTGATCATCACCGTCATCGTCGCTTTCGTGGCGGGCCTTCTGGCCATCGTCATCGTGCGCTACAACCGTCGCGCCAACCCGACCCCGGCGACCTTCACCCACCACACTCCGATCGAGATCGCCTGGACCATCGTCCCGATCCTGATTCTGGTGTTCATCGGTGCCTTCTCGCTGCCTGTCCTGTTCAAGCAGCAGGAAATCCCCGAGGCCGACATCACCATCAAGGTGACCGGTTACCAGTGGTACTGGGGCTATGAATATGTCGACCACGAGTTCGAATTCGACAGCTTTCTGCTGGCGAAGGAAGATCTGGTCGAAAACGGCTATGCCGAAGACGAGTACCTGCTTGCCACCGATACCCAGGTTGTCGTGCCGATCAACAAGACCGTCGTGATGCAAGTGACCGCGGCTGACGTGATCCACTCCTGGACCATCCCGGCCTTCGGCGTAAAGCAGGACGCGGTTCCCGGCCGTCTGGCGGAACTGTGGTTCAAGGCCGAGAAAGAAGGCATCTACTTCGGTCAGTGCTCGGAACTCTGCGGCAAAGACCACGCCTACATGCCGATCACCGTCAAGGTCGTCAGCCAGGAAGCCTATGATGCATGGCTGAAAGGCGCGATCGAAGAATACGCCGGTGATCCGGCAACCGCTCCTCAGGCTGTCCAACTGGCAGCGGCGAACTAAAACAAGACGGGTAGGGGCACCATCCCGGTGCCCCGGCCATAAGGAGCGAGCATGACCGACGCCAGCATCAACACCCACACCGAGACCCAGGAAGCGGGCTTTGGTGACTATTTCGCGCTTCTCAAGCCGCGCGTGATGTCTCTTGTGGTGTTCACCGCATTGGTGGGCCTTCTGGCCGCACCGAACGCGGTACATCCGATGATTGCATTTGCCTCGATTCTGTTCATCGCCGTCGGCGGTGGCGCATCGGGCGCACTTAACATGTGGTGGGATGCCGATATTGATGCGGTCATGAAGCGTACGCAGGGCCGTCCGATCCCGGCAGGCAAGGTCACCCGTGACGAAGCCTTTGCCATCGGCCTGACCCTGTCGGTGTTTTCCTGCATCATGCTGGCGCTGGCCGCCAATATCTTTGCCGGTCTCCTGCTCGCTTTCACCATCTTCTTCTACGTGGTGATCTACACCATGTGGCTCAAGCGCTGGACTCCGCAGAACATCGTGATCGGTGGCGCGGCCGGTGCCTTCCCTCCGATGATCGGCTGGGCCGTGGCAACCGGTGGCGTGTCGATTGAATCGGTGCTGATGTTCACGCTGACCTTCATGTGGACCCCGCCGCACTTCTGGGCGCTCTGCCTGTTCATGAAGTCGGACTACAAGGATGCCGGTGTGCCCATGCTGCACGTGACCCACGGTCGCCGCGTGACCCGCAACCACATCCTCGTCTACACCCTCCTGTTGGCCGTTGTTGCCATCGGCATGGCCTTTACCGGCGTTGGCGGTCCGATCTACCTGACCACGGCTCTGGTGCTGAACGGCCTGTTCATTCTGGGTGCGATCTCGATCTGGCGCCGCACCGAAGAGGTGGCGGAAGCCGACAACTACAAGCGCGAGAAGTCGTTCTTCGGCCTGTCGCTGCTGTACCTGTTCCTGCACTTCGGCGCGATCCTCGCCGAAGCCACGCTGGCACCTTACGGTCTGGGAGGCTGGTAAGATGAGCTTCAAGGTAGAACACGAAATCCACCATCGCCGCTTTGGCCGCAACGTCGGTCTGGCCCTGACACTTGTGGGCTTTATCGCAATCGTCTTTGGCCTGACCGTCGTAAAGGTCACCCGAGGCGATTACGAACCCGAGCAGGCAAGGATTCAGAACTGATGGCGATGGACCCTAAACTCAAAACCCTGACACAAACGCTGGGCGTGGTTGTCACCATGGGTGCGCTGGCCTGGGCGTCGGTGCCGTTCTACGACTGGTTCTGCCGTGTCACCGGATTTGGCGGTGCCACGGGCGTGGCCGAAGTCGGGTCTGACGAAATTCTCGACAAGACCATCAAGGTGCGTTTCGACGCCTCGAAAGAGCGCGACTTCCCGTGGGAGTTCAAACCCGTCGAACGCCAGATGGAAATCCGCATCGGGGAAACCGGTCTGGCCTTTTACGAGGCCTACAACCCGACCGACCGCCCCGTTGCCGGCTCGGCCAGCTATAACGTTGCCCCCTACGAGGCGGGCGGCTTCTTTACCAAGATCGACTGTTTCTGCTTTGAAGAGCAGGTTTTGCAACCCGGCGAACGGGTTTCGATGCCTGTCTCTTTCTACGTAGACCCCGAAATCGTGACGGATCGCGATGCCAAGTACGTACACAGCATCACGCTCTCCTACACGTTCCATGAAATCGACCTGCCCGAAGAGACCGCGTCTCTTGCGCAGGAAACCGAAACCGAAGTGAACTAAAGCAGCCTTCCAACGAGGGATAAAATATAATGGCGCACGCTAAGAACCACGACTACCACATTCTGCCGCCGTCCTTGTGGCCCCTACTGGGCTCGCTCGGTGCGTTCATCATGCTGTTCGGCGCAGTCCTCTGGATTTCGCCCCAGATTCAAAACAACACCCCCTGGATGTTCTTCGTCGGACTGGCCCTGGTGCTCTATGTCATGTTCGGCTGGTGGGCAGACGTGGTTGCCGAAGGCAACAACGGTGTTGACCACACTCCGGTTGTTCAGATCGGCCTGCGCTATGGCTTTATCCTGTTCATCATGTCGGAGATCATGTTCTTCGCCGCATGGTTCTGGAGCTTCTTCAAGCACGCCATGTACCCGATGACCGAAGGTTCGCCCGCGATTGACGGCGTCTGGCCGCCCGCAGGCATCGAAACCTTTGATCCCTGGCACCTGCCGCTGATCAACACCCTGATCCTGCTCTGCTCGGGTATGGCCGCCACCTGGGCGCACCACGCCCTGGCCCACGAAGACAACCGTGAAGACATGAAATGGGGTCTCGTGATCGCCATCGGTCTCGGCATCATCTTCACCATCTTCCAGGCCTACGAATACAGCCACGCAGCCTTTGGCTTCTCGGGCAACATCTATGGCGCCAACTTCTTCATGGCGACCGGTTTCCACGGCTTCCACGTGATCGTCGGCACCATCTTCCTGCTGGTCTGCCTGATCCGCCTGCAACGTGGTCACTTCTCGCGCGAGAACCACATCGGTTTCGAAGCCGCCGCATGGTACTGGCACTTCGTTGACGTTGTGTGGCTCTTCCTCTTCGCCGCTGTCTACATCTGGGGCGGCTAAGCGCCACGCGCCTTTGCGGTTGAAGATCGCGAGAAAAAACGCATAAACCTGATCGCGGAGGGCACATCGCCTTCCGCGATTTTCGTTTCGAAAGGGCCTCACTTGTCGCGTCTGATCCTGCCTCTCGTGTTCGGTATCGTCGGCACCGCGATCCTCGTGTCGCTGGGCAACTGGCAGGTGCGCCGTTTGGCCGAGAAAGAAGCCTATCTCGCCGCCATCGACGCCCGCATTTCCGACGCGCCCGTGGCCATTCCCGAAACACCCGACCCAGAAAAAGACCGCTTCCTGCCGGTGACAGTGACCGGCCAGTATCTTGGCGACGAGGTGCATGTTCTGGTGTCGGTCAAGAAGGTCGGTCCCGGCTATCGCATCATCGGCTCGTTCGAGGCCGAGGATGGCCGCGTCATCATGGTCGACCGCGGCTTCGTTGCTACCGAGAACAAGACCGCCCCGCGCGACATGGGACAGGCGACCCTGATCGGCAACCTGCACTGGCCCGACGAGATCGACAGCTTTACCCCGGAGAACGATCTGGATGGCAACATCTGGTTCGCACGGGACGTTGACTACATGTCCACCGTGCTGGGAACCGAACCGACGTTGGTAATCCTCAAGGAAACGTCGAAAAACGACACATCTGTGACGCCCTTGCCCGTGGACAGTTCCGGGATTCCGAACGACCATCTCCAATATATTGTCACATGGTACGGACTAGCGATTGTCTGGGTGGCAATGACCCTCTATTACCTGCGCCGACAGCGCAAAACCAAAAAGGCCTGAGACAGTGAAATACATCTCAACCCGCGGCAACGCCCCCGAACTGACTTTCGAAGAGGCCATGCTGACCGGTCTCGCGCGGGATGGGGGGCTGTATGTGCCCGAAACCATCCCGACCATGACCAAGGACGAGATCGCCGCCCTTGCCGGTCTGCCCTACGAAGAGGCGGCCTTCCGTGTCATGAAACCCTTCATCGGCGACGCCTTCACCGATGATGAGTTCAAGGGCATCATCGAGCGCGCCTATGCGAACTTCCGCCATGATGCGCGTGCGCCGCTGGTGCAGCTGGGATCGAACCATTTCCTGATGGAACTGTTCCACGGCCCCACGCTGGCCTTCAAGGACTTCGCCATGCAGCTGATCGGGCAGCTGTTCCAGTTCTCGCTGGCCCGCCGCAACGAGCGCGTCACCATCGTTGGTGCCACCTCGGGCGATACCGGTTCGGCCGCGATCGAGGCGTTCCGCGGGCTCGACAACGTGGATGTCTTCATCCTGTTCCCCGATGGCCGCGTCTCGGACATCCAGCGCAAGCAGATGACCACCCCGGCAGATGCCAACGTGCACGCGCTGGCGCTGGAAGGTGATTTCGACGATTGCCAGGCCAAGCTGAAAGACATGTTCAACGATTTCGAGTTCCGCGACGGTGTGAAACTGGCCGGCGTCAACTCGATCAACTGGGCGCGTGTTCTGGCGCAGGTGGTATATTACTTCACCACCGCCGTTTCGGTTGGCGCACCGGATCGCAAGGTGTCTTTCACTGTGCCCACCGGCAACTTTGGCGACATCTTCGCCGGCTATATCGCCAAGAAGATGGGCCTGCCGATTGACCGTTTGGTCATCGCCACCAACCAGAACGACATCCTGCACCGCACGATGGAAACCAGCGCCTACACCAAGGATGGCGTGACCCCGTCGATTTCGCCGTCGATGGACATTCAGGTCTCGTCCAACTTCGAGCGCGCACTGTTTGATGCCTATGGCCGCGACGGCGGGGCCGTGTCCCAGCTGATGGAAGAACTGAAGGACGGCTCCTTCAAGATCTCGCAGGGCGCCATGCAGGCGCTGCGCGACCATTTCGACTCGGGTCGCACCTCGGAAGAGGAAACCGTCGACACCATCAAGTGGGGTTTCGCGCACACCGGAGAAGTCCTTTGCCCTCACTCCGCTTGTGGGGTAAAGGTCGCCAACGAACACCTGTCGGACGCCCCGATGATCACCCTTGCCACGGCCCATCCGGCCAAGTTCCCGGATGCCGTTGAGGGGGCCATTGGCCAGCGTCCCGGCCTTCCGCCGCATATGCAGGACATGATGGACAAACCCGAGCGCGTCACCAAGGTGCCCAATGACCTTGAGCATCTCAAGGCGCTCATCAAGGATCGGATCGCTTCGCGTTGACGACGAGACTACACACCCTTTCCAATGGCTTCCGTATCGTGACCGAGCATATGCCCGGTCTGGAATCGGCGGCCATTGGCATCTGGGTCAATGCCGGGGGGCGTCACGAACGTCGCGCCCAGAACGGAATTGCCCACTTTCTCGAACACATGGCCTTCAAGGGCACGGAAAAGCGCAGCGCGCTGGACATTGCCGAGGCCATTGAGGACGTGGGCGGCTATATCAATGCCTATACCAGCCGCGAAGTGACCGCCTATTACGCGCGCGTCCTCAAGGACGACGTGCCGCTTGCGCTGGATGTGATTGGCGACATCGTGCTGAACCCGGTCTTCGATCAGAACGAGATCGAGGTCGAGCGCGGCGTGATCCTTCAGGAAATCGGGCAGGCCCTTGATACGCCGGACGATGTTATCTTTGACTGGCTTCAGGAACGCGCCTATCCCGACCAGCCGATTGGCCGCACCATCCTCGGGGCCGAGGAACGGGTCCGCGCCTTTGGCCGCGAAGATCTCGCGCAGTTTGTAACCGAACACTACCGCCCCGAGCGGATGATCCTGTCGGCGGCAGGCAATGTCGACCACGACGCCATCGTGAAATTCGCAGAAGAGCTGTTTGGCCATCTGCCGGGTGGCTCTGCACTGGTGCTGGAACCGGCCAGGTTCTTTGGCGGCGAGTATCGCACCGAGAAATCGCTCGAACAGGCGCATTTCGCACTGGGCCTCGAAAGCCCGAACTACTGTGATCCGGAAATCTATACTGCGCAGATCTATTCCACCGCACTTGGCGGCGGCATGTCTTCGCGCCTGTTTCAGGAAGTCCGCGAAAAGCGCGGTCTCTGCTACACGATCTACGCCCAAACCGGCGCCTATTGCGATACCGGCATGACGACGATCTATGCGGGCACCTCGGGCGCGCAAGTCGCCGATCTCGCCCAGATCACCATCGACGAGCTGAAACGCGCTGCCGAAGGCATGAATGCCGCCGAAATCGCCCGCGCCCGCACCCAGATGAAGGCTGGCCTTCTGATGGGGCTGGAAAGCCCGTCGAGCCGCGCAGAGCGTCTGGCGCGGATGCTGGCGATCTGGGATCGCATTCCCGATCTTTCCGAAACGGTTGAGCGTATCGATGCGGTCACCGACGAAGACGTGCGCCGCTTTGCCGAACATATGGCGGTTGCGGCCCGTCCGGCGCTGGCGCTTTACGGACCGGTCTCGGATGCGCCCACGCTGGAACGCCTGCAAGAGCGGCGCGCGGCCTGATGCTTCTTGGACGGCGCAAGGTTCGAATCGAAACCGAGCGGCTGACCCTGCGTCTGCCGCAGCATTCGGATTTTCGGGAATGGACAGCCCTGCGCCGTGAAAGTGCGGATTTCCTGATCCCTTGGGAGCCCGCCTGGGCAAGCGATCACCTTAGCCGCAAGAGCTTTACCAACCGCGTCTACTGGGCGCAGCGGTCGGTCGCCAATGGCACCGCCATGCCCCTGTTCCTGACCCGCAGGTCCGATGAGGTGCTGCTCGGCGCTATCACCCTCGACAACATCCGCCGCGGGCCTTCGCAATCGGGGACGCTCGGGTATTGGGTCGGCGAACAGTTCGTTCGCCAGGGGTTCATGCGCGAGGCCATCGAGGCCGTCTCGCACCATGCCTTTACCCATCTGAACCTCAGCCGGATCGAGGCCGCCTGCCTGCCGGAAAACGTGGCCTCGCGCGGGGTTCTGGAGAAATCCGGCTTCAAGTACGAGGGCGTGGCGCAAAGCTATCTCCAGATCAACGGCCGCTGGCGTACCCACGTTCTCTATGCAGCGTTGCGCAATGATCGGCGCGGGCGGACCCTCGTCGGTCAGGCCTGATCCATCCGGTTTTGTTGAAAACCTGATCTGTCGCTATAGTTCTCCCTGAAACACGAGGGAGATCGCCATGCTTCGCCTGCTTCTTGTTCTTCTGACCCTGGCCACGCCTGCGTTCTCCGAAACCCGGCGCGCAAGCCATTGTATCGCCCTGGCACAGGCACCGGGGCTTGAATACCTGCACAAGGCGTCGTTTCGCGATCCGCTGCCCCGCAATTCCGTGCGGATCAGCTATATCGCCCATGCGTCCTTTCTCATTCAGGCCCATGACGGCACCTCTGCCGTGACCGACTTTACCGGCTTCATCGGCAACACACGCTTTCTGCCGGACGTGGTGACCATGAACCATGCCCACGGCACCCACTGGACCGAACACCCCGATCCGGCGATCCCCCATGTGCTGCGGGGCTGGGATGATCTGGGCGATGCGGCGGATCACCATCTCGACCTTGGCACCATGCTTGTGCGCAACGTGCCCACCGATATCCGGCGCTTTGGCGGGGTCGAGGAGAACGGCAATTCGATCTTCGTCTTCGAGGTCGGGGGGCTTTGCATCGCCCATCTCGGTCACCTGCATCACGAACCCAGCGATGCGCAATATGCCGCCATAGGGCGGATGGACGTGGTGATGGCCGCCGTTGACGGTGGCATGACGCTGGACCTGCCGACCATGATGCGCGTTCTGCGGCGGGTCGAGGCGCGGGTGGTGATCCCGATGCACTGGTTCGAGGGCTGGACGCTGGATGCCTTTCTCGCGGGTATGTCCGATGTCTACACTATCGAGAACAACGGCCAGTCCGCGCTTGAAATCTCGCTCAAAACCCTCCCGAGACAACCAACGATCCATGTTCTGGCTCCACACTTTTTACGCGACCCCTAGACGAGAAACTCAGGCGTGCTAGAGGTGTTTGCATGACGTTGAAATCCGTTTCCGAACCGCTTCTTGCCCATCTTCGCGCCCAGCTGCCGGACGGCACGTTGCGCGCCCCGCAGCCGCACCACATCGAAGAGCCCCGAGGCCGTTTTTTCGGCTCCGGCAAGGAGACGCTGGCCCTGCCGCGAACCACGCTAGAGGTGGCCACCATCCTGCGCGCCTGCAACGCCGCGCAGGTGCCGGTCGTGCCGTTTGGCGGTGGCACCGGTCTGGTGGGCGGACAGGTCATGGAAAACGGCCCGACGCCGCTGATCCTGTCGCTGGAACGCATGAATCGCATTCGCGCGGTGCACCCGCTGGAAAACGTCATCGTCGCCGAGGCCGGCGCGATCCTGTCGGATGTTCAGGCCGCCGCCGAGGGAGCCGATCGCCTGTTCCCCCTGTCCCTCGCGGCCGAGGGCTCCTGCCGTATTGGCGGCAACCTCGCGACAAACGCGGGCGGCGTGAATGTCCTGCGCTATGGCAACACCCGCGATCTCTGTCTAGGGCTTGAGGCGGTGCTGCCCACCGGTGAAATCTGGCACGGCCTGTCGCGTCTCAGAAAGGACAACACGGGCTATGACCTGCGTGGCCTGCTGGTCGGGTCCGAAGGCACGCTGGGCGTGATCACTGCCGCCGCTCTCAAGCTCGCACCACGGCCCGCGTCGGTGGGCACCGCGCTCATGGTGGTGAAAGACCCAGAGGCCGCCCTGAAGCTGCTGGCCCTGGCCCGCGATTACGCAGGTGAAGCGATCAGCGCCTTTGAACTCATCCACCGTCAGGGGCTCGACTTCATTGCCGAAACCCTGCCGGACATCCGCCTGCCGTTCCCGAGACCGCCGGAGTGGATGGTGCTGGTGGATCTGGGCATGGCCAAGGGAGCGGACGCCGCACTCGAGACGCTGTTTGCCGCGGGCATGGAGGAGGGGCTTCTGTCCGACGGCCTCATTGCCCAGAGCGATACACAGCGGGCCGCCTTCTGGTCGGTGCGTGAGCACATTCCGGTCGCCAACAAGCGGATTGGCTCGATCAGCAGCCACGACATCGCGCTGCCCCTGTCGGTGATCCCCGAATTCATTCCCCGCGCGGGCGAACGCCTTGCCAGCCTTGGAAAATTCCGGATCAACTGTTTCGGGCACCTCGGCGATGGCAACCTGCATTACAACGTCTTCCCGCCACGGGGACGGCGCCGCAGCGAGTTTCTGAACAAGCGCGAAGAGATCAAATATCTCGTGCATGACATGGTTCAGGAATACGGCGGCTCGTTCAGCGCCGAACACGGGGTCGGGCGCCTCAAGACCGGCGATCTGGCGCGTTATGGCGATCCCACCAAGGTGATGGCGATGCGCGCGATCAAGGCGGCGCTTGATCCCAACGGCATCATGAACCCCGGTGCCGTGCTGCGCGACTAGACCGTTACAAACGTTCGGGTTCCTGCCGAGCAAAGAAAAACGCCCCGCGCCGGAAAAAGGCGCGAGGCGGTGATCATTTGATCATGCAAGCAGTGCCGCCTCCCTGACGGCCCCGTCTTGGTGACATGCAAATCTTGCGATTTCCTTTACAGGCCTTCGAACTCGCAGAGGACCGAGACATTCATGCCCATGTCCTCGAGCTTTTTGCGCCCCCCCAGTTCCGGCAGGTCGATGATGAAGGAACAGGCGATGATCTCGCCACCAAGGCGTTCGATCAGCTTGATGCCCGCCTCGGCGGTGCCGCCAGTGGCCAGCAGGTCATCGACAACAAGGATCTTCTCGCCCGGCTGGATCGCATCGTCGTGGATTTCCACGATCGCCTCGCCATATTCCAGCGTGTATTCCTGCGAAATAGTGGTGCCGGGCAGTTTGCCCTTCTTGCGGATCGGCACAAAGCCAACCGAAAGCTGGTGGGCAATCGCGCCGCCAAGGATAAAGCCACGCGCCTCGAGACCGATCACCTTGTCGATACGTTCGCCAGCAAAGGGGTGCAGCATCTGGTCGATCGCCATCCGGAACCCGCGCGGATCGGCGAACAGGGTGGTCACATCGCGGAACATGATCCCTTCGTGCGGGAAATCCACGATGGTGCGGATATAGTCTTTTACGTCGTTGCTCTTGCGCATGTCCGGAACCCCTCATGGAAATGACGGTATTCCTTTGAAGACTTTCGCCCCGCGACGCAAGGGGCGGATCGGCGCAGGATTACTGGCTGCGGCGGCGCAGGAAGCGATAAACCGTGTTTGACATCCAGTTGAGATGCGGTTTGTGCCAATCCATGCGATCGCGCACGAGCATTGTTTTCGCGGCAATGAGGTTCATTTCTCCATTTCCTTTCTGAACTGCCTCGTCTAAATTAGTGTATCGTTTGTATATGTTATGTATATACATTCGATTCACTAACAATTCAATACCGATGGGACAGTTGGTTCACGCATGGGCAAGAAAGACGGCAAGAAGGCCGGAAAGAAGGACAGCCAGCTGGTGCTGCGTTTGGACAAGGCGGAACGTGATGCCTTTGTCGAACTCTGCAAGGATTTGGATACCAGCGCCGCAAGGGAAATTCGGCGCTTTATCAGGGGCTTCATGAAAGAGAATGGCTCGGACTGAGCTCCTGAAACAAGAAAAAACGGCCCGTGGTTCGCACGGGCCGTTTTCATTTGGAACCTTACGATTTCTGTAAAATTCAGCCCAGAACCCGCCCCGCAATCGCAGAGAGTTTCTCGACCATCGCGGGATCACGCGCATCCGGAGCGGTCAGGATCGCAAACTCCAGCGCGCGGTCGCAGCCGTGTTCGCAGGGGGCGCGGTCCTGGCCGAGGAGGGTGGGGAGGCGGCGGACGAGGTTGCGGCCCTTGTCGGCATTGCCCATCAGCGTCTTGATGATCTCGGCCACGTCCACTTCGCCGTGTTCAGGGTGCCAGCTGTCATAGTCGGTCACCATCGCCACCGAGGCATAGCACAGCTCGGCTTCGCGGGCGAGTTTGGCTTCGGGCATGTTGGTCATGCCGATCACGTCACAGCCCCAGCTTTCGCGGTACATCTTCGACTCGGCCAGCGACGAGAACTGCGGCCCTTCCATGGCAAGATAGGTGCCGCCCCGATGCACGGTGATACCGGCGTCGCGGGCCGCGGTTTCGCAGGCATCCGACAGGCGCGGACAGGTGGGGTGAGCCACGCTGACATGCGCCACGAGGCCGGGGCCAAAGAAGGATTTCTCGCGCGCGAAGGTGCGGTCAATGAATTGATCCACAACAACAAAATCGCCCGGCGCCATATGTTCGCGGAACGATCCCACAGCCGAGATCGAGATCACGTCGGTCACGCCGATCTGTTTCAGGGCGGCGATATTGGCGCGGTAGGGAACCGAGGTCGGGGTGTGCACGTGGCCGCGCCCGTGGCGTGGCAGAAAGGCCATTTTCACACCGTCCAGAACGCCGGTCAGCACCTCGTCGGAGGGCGCGCCCCAGGGGGTGTCGATGGCGGTCCACTTGGCGTCTTCCAGCCCGTCGATGTCATAGATGCCTGAGCCGCCGATCACGGCGATCATGGTCTCGGTCATGGGGTGCTCCTGTTGGATAATCTGTTGCGCCTAGTCTTGGCCTGTCACCTGCCGATTTGCAATCTGGCGACGGGGAAAAGCCGGAAAAATGCCCGTCTGTATCGCGTCGGTATTACGTCGGTATTACGGAGGTGGCGATTTCACCCATCCAGAAGCCCGCGTTTGCCCAGTTCCGCCCGATAGTCCGCCAGAGCGGCAGGGAATCCGACAAGCGGCCAGCTCAGATCCTGGGCCTGCCCGTGCCGGTCGCGAAAGGTAAAGCGCATCTCGCCGCCGTCCTGCATCCGCTGCAAGAGGATCTCGGCATCTTCGGCCTCAAACGTACAGGACAGGCCGGTCAGACAGCCGGGGCGGTTGGTCTGCCAGGTCACGGTGCCGCCGTTTTCGATCCGGAAGTCGCCCGGAAGGAACAGGGTGCCCGGTTCAAGCCCAAAGTCGACCTTGGGTTCCGGGGTCACGAACAGGAACATTCCGCCGAATTTCGGGCGGGGGGAGAAGACATCGACATAGCGGATGTAACACCGCTGAACGAGCGCGCCCTGTTCCTCGCGTTCATCACACAACACGTTCCAGATGTCGTGGATTGCATGATGCGTCACCCGCCAGTTTCCGGCGGTGTCATTGCCCTGCAAATCCTGTGCAAGGGCAGGGGAAGCGGCAAGAAGAAGGGGCAGGAGCCAGCGCATCGGGGGCCTCGTGTTCGGGTATGGGGCCAATCTTTCGCATCGCGGCGCAAGCGTCCACTCAACTTGCCGCGATGACCACGTGAAGCAAAAGCTGCCCAAATCTTTGGCCCCGCCCGCCGCTTGCATGGCGGCCATGCGGCTCAGGCCTTGTGCGAAAGGGGTATTTTCGCTAGGGAGCCTGCAACGAACGCTTTCCCAAAAACAGGTGAAACATGAAACGCGCGGCGCTGGCCATGCTGGCCAACAACATTTCCCCGCCCAACCTTTCGATCATGCAGGACGAAGGGTTCACTGCGGGCCGCATCAAGACCGAGGTGCTTTCGGGCCTGACCGTGGCACTTGCCCTTGTTCCCGAGGCCGTGGCCTTTGCCTTTGTCGCCGGGGTGCACCCGCTGGTCGGCCTCTATGCAGCCTTCCTTGTCGGCCTTGTCACTGCCGTCTTTGGCGGCCGTCCGGGCATGATTTCGGGTGCGACTGGCGCGCTGGCGGTGGTCATGGTGGCCCTCGTGGCCGAACACGGGGTGGAATACCTCTTTGCCACGGTGATCCTGATGGGCATCCTTCAGGTGATCGCGGGGGCCCTGCACTGGGGCAAGTTCATCCGCCTTGTGCCACACCCGGTGATGCTGGGCTTTGTGAACGGTCTGGCGATCGTGATCTTCCTTGCGCAGCTGACCCAGTTCCAGGACCCCGACAGCGCCGCTGGCGGCTATCTGCAAGGCACGCAGCTTTACGCCATGCTTGGCCTTGTGGGTCTGACCATGCTGGTGATCTGGGGCCTGCCCAAGGTCACCAAGGTGATCCCCGCGCCGCTGGCCGGGATCGGTGTCACCGCGCTGGTGGTGATCGGTTTTGGCATTGATGTCCCCACCGTTGGCGACATGGCCTCGATCAAGGGCAGCCTGCCCAGCTTCCACATCCCCTTTGGCGAGGGCGAGGGCATCTATCCGCCGGCCATGCTGGCCCCGTTCAACTTTGAAACGCTGCAGATCATCCTGCCCTATGCTGTGATCCTCGCGGCCATTGGCCTGATCGAAAGCCTGCTGACCCTGAACCTTGTGGGCGAAATGACCGGCAAGCGTGGTGGTGCCAGCCAGGAATGTATCGCGCAGGGTGCTTCGAACATCCTGACCGGTTTCTTCGGTGGCATGGGCGGCTGTGCCATGATCGGCCAGTCGATGATCAACGTGAAATCCGGCGGCCGGACCCGTATCGCAGGCATCACCGCCGCGCTGTTCCTGCTGCTGTTCATCGTTGTCGCCTCGCCGCTGATCGAACAGATCCCGCTGGCTGCACTCGTGGGTGTGATGTTCATGGTGGTGATCGGCACCTTTGCGTGGAACTCGTTCAAGATCATGCGCCGCGTGCCGCTGATCGATGCCTTTGTCATCGTGCTGGTGACCGTGGTCACCGTGATGGAAGACCTTGCCGTGGCCGTGGTTGTCGGTGTGATCGTTTCGGCGCTCGCCTACGCATGGCAGAATGCCCGCCGCATTCACGCCGTCACCCGTGACAGCGAAAGCGATCCGGGTGCCAAGGTCTATGAAATCCAGGGGCCGCTGTTCTTTGGCTCGTCCGACGGGTTCATCGAACTGTTCGACGTGGCCCATGACCCCGAGCACGTGATTGTCGACTTCAAGGACAGCCGCGTTGCCGACCAGTCGGCGTTGCAGGCGATCGAGGCCGTGGCGGCCAAGTATGAGGCCGCTGGCAAGCAGGTTGTGCTCCGCCACCTGAGCCGCGACTGTCACCAGCTGCTGACCCGCGCCGGCCACCTCATGGTCGATAGCGAGGACGACCCCGAATATGAAATCGCGGTCGACTACACGGTGCGCACGGGCATCCTTGGCGGTCACTGAGCCAAGCCAGAAAGACAAAAGAGCCCCGCCGAAAGTGGCGGGGCTTTTTCGTGTCCGGTTGTGCGATCAGTCTTTCAATCCGCTGACATAGAGCGAAACCGCGTTGATCTCGAGTTCGGTCAGCTTGCTGGCGATCGAGTGCATGATGGCATTGTCGTTGGTGCGCGTGCGTTCGCCGAAGGCCTGCAACTGCTCGACCATATAGTGCCGGTGCTGACCCGCGAGGCGGGGCAAAACCTCGTCTCCCGCCGCGGTTTCTCCGTGACAGTCACTGCACGGAGGGATCTGCGTATATTCGTTGCCTTCGTGGTAGATATAGGCGCCGACTGCTTCGAGGGATTTCTTTGAGGTCCGCACCCTGTGCGCCTTGACCGGCTGTGTGCTGAAAAACGCGGCGAGGGCTTCGATCTGCGCGTCGCTCAGGTCTACGGCCATATCGTTCATCACGTCGCTGGCGCGGCTGCCGTCCCGGAAGTTCCGCAGCTGTTTTGCCAAGTAGACCCGGTTTTGTGCGGCGAGGCGGGGATAGAACCGACTCGAGGCCTGACCGTCGTCACCGTGACAGTGTGAACAGCGGTCTTCGATGACGGTGGCAATGGGTTCGCCTTCCTCGGCCTGTGCCCCGGCGGCAAAGAGAATGGCGGACAACAGGAGGGCCGTTTTACGCATGGCAGTGTTCCCTTGTTTGGCTAAAGGGAGTCTACCAGCGCGCCGCGGGAGGCACGAGTTTGCAAAGTGTCTCAGAGGCTTGGCCGCTCGGGCCGTTACAGGATCGGCACAACCATGAAGTCGTCAGTGTCGAGATTTTCGAGCAGCACATTCTCGATCCGCACCGTGCCGCGCTCCCAGGTCAGCAGCACATCATCCCCGTCCTGCCGCATGCTGGCGGTCAGCGTCTCGCTCAGGATGCGAACACGGTCTTCGCCGATGGTGAAATCCGTGATCACGTCATTGCCGTGGCTGGTGCCGGGCAGGGCGAACCCGCCGTTCTTGCCGAAGATGAACACATCGTTGCCCTCTCCGCCGGTCAGCGTGTCATCGCCGTGCCCGCCGCGCAGACGATCCTGTTCGCTGCCGCCCTCAAGGATGTCATCGCCTCCGCCGCCGCGCAGCGTGTCACGCCCCTGACCACCGATCAGCGAATCCATACCGCGCCCACCCCGCAACAGGTCGGGTTGTTCATCGCCGTCGAGGGTATCGTCACCGTCCTTGCCCAAGAGCGTGTCGCGCCCGCCACCGCCTTCGCCATAGTCATCGCCCGCGCCAAGGTTGAAGTGATCGTGCCAGCCGTTCAGATAGACGATGTCGTCGTTGTCAAACACCAAGGGCACGTTGTCGAACGAGGTTTCGTTGCCAAGAAAGCGGTCCTGAAAGACGCTGCCGTTATAGGTCATGGGCTGCGCCATGAAGAGGGCTTCCAGCGCATCCACCGTGCCGCCCTGTTCGGCCACCACCGCCGCGCGGAACTCGGCGACCGCGATCGACATGGCGATTCCCACCAGGAAAAACCCGTTCCCCTCGGCCGCGATATCGGTGATCGTGCCGCCCGTCAGCCCTTGCTTGCCGTCCACGTCACCATAGGTGAACCCCGTGCCCGTCACCGTGTAAGTGCGCGTATCATCCGTGAAAATCGCCTGCGTGGCCGTGCCGCTTTGCAGGTCGGGGTTCCGTTCTAGGAAAGAAAAATGAAAAAGGGCGCCCGTGGGCCAGCCGTAAACATTTCCGCCAAATCGTATGGTAATCATCTGAGGTCTCCGACCTGTGAATATGGCCGGAGACTATCACATTTCAGGGCAAAGGTCAGTCGTCGGGACGTTTCAGTTCAAAGACATTGTCGACCACCGAATAGTCGCGATAGCCAAGACGCGCCAGCGGGCGGAAGGTCGAGACATCAAAGCGGCCATCAACGATGCAGTTGTCGCGCAGGTGAATGCCGATCACCTCGCCATGCACCACATAGTTTGCCGCGCCGGGCAGCTGCAAGATCTGCGTGACCTTGCATTCAAGGCTTGCCGGAGCGCGGTCCAGACGCGGACACTCGATGGTGTCGCATGGCGCCGCTGTCAGCCCCGCACGCTCGAACTCGTCAACATCCTTGTCAAAGCCCGTGGTCGAGACGTTCATCGCATCCTTCATCGCCTCTTCGACGATGTTGATACAGAACACGCCAGTGGCGCGGATATTGGCGAGCGTGTCCTTGGTGTTGTCCTGATCCGGCTTGGCCCCGGTGCTGGCAAACATGATCTGCGGCGGCACATAGGCGGTGCCGTTGAAGAAGGAATAGGGCGCAAGGTTGGCCACACCATCGCTATCGCGGGTCGAGACCCAGGCAATCGGGCGCGGCGCGATCAGCGCGTTGAATGGGTTGTGCGGCAGGCCGTGGCCCTCTTCGGGACGATAGAACATTGAAAACGCTCCTGTTGGGTTTGAACCATGCCTAACCTCGTGCTAGGGCGGTTTCCACGAAAAAGACGTGGGGCAGGGCAAGTGCTTCGGCTGACAGTGGAAAAAGAGGCGGACTGGTGGGAGGTGGAGGCCCTCTACGACCTGTGCTTTGCACCGGGTCGCGAGGCGCTGTCGTCCTACCGCCTGCGCGATGGCGTGCCGCCGGTTGCGGGGCTTTCGCTGGTTGCGCGCGACGATGACGGCATCCTTGGCGGGGCGATCCGCTATTGGCCGGTGCGCATCGACGGCCACGATGTGTTGCTGCTCGGGCCGGTCGCCGTCCACCCGACGCGGCAGGGCGAGGGGCTTGGTGGTTTCCTGATCCGCGAGAGCCTCGAACTGGCCAGGCCGCTTGGATGGCAGCGGGTTCTGTTGGTGGGGGATGCGCCCTATTACACGCGGTTCGGCTTCAACAAACTCGATGGCGTGGTCATGCCGCCGCCCACCAACCCGGAGCGCGTTCTGGGCTATGAGCTGACCGAAGGCGCCTGGGACGGGGTGCGGGGGGATGTGGTTTCCGTCGCGGGCTCTTGATCTCGCGCGCAGCACTCCCAATCTCTAATGTATGACCCGACCGTTGGACATGCCCCCAAGCCGCGTCGTTCACCCCTCCGAGGTGGACGCTGAACTCGACCGCCTTGCCAAGACTTACCGTGGCGCAAGCATCATAGGACTGGACGTGCTGAATGCGCTGGGCGGCGCGGGAGAAGGGATGTTCGACAGCCTGCCGCGCTCGGTCAAGGACCAGCTGGCCGGCACGACCGAGCGGGCCCTGATGCGCGCCATGAAGCTTGCCCATTCCTCCCGTGGGCTGATTGGCGATGACAGGGGCTGGCTGAACGGCGCAATGGCCGGCGTGCTGGGCGCGGCAGGTGGGGTTGGTGGCACCCCCACCGCCCTGGCCGAGATCCCGGTGACGATCACGCTTCTCTTGCGGGTGATCCAGCGCGAAGCGGCGCAGCTTGGCTTTGATCCCGCCTCCGAAAACGTGCAGTTCGACTGTGTGCAGGTGTTCGGCGCGGCAGGCCCTCTGGCGCGCGATGACGGGGCCGACATGTCCTTTGTCAGCGCCCGCCTTGCCCTGACCAGCGGCGCGATGCAGACATTGATCGTCAAGATCACCCCGAAGCTGGCGGCGGTGCTGGGCCAGAAACTCGCCGCGCAGGCAGTGCCGCTGTTTGGCGCTGCTGCGGGCGCGGCGGTGAACTGGGCTTATGTCAGCTACTACCGCGACATTTCACAGGTGCATTTCGGATTGCGCAAACTTGCGATCGACAGCGGTGAAGATCATGACGCGCTGGTGACGGCCCTGCGCGCGCGGATGGCACCGCAACTTACCTCGGACCGCGTCGCCTGAACGCCCTGTCGGATGCCTCCGGCGGGAGTATTTCTAGTGCATTGAAGATTAAGGCTCTCTTTACTGTGCGTGGCTACCCTTGGGGCGCGTCACAGGCTGGAGAGCCGATGGGCGCGTGCGTTGAAGCCCTGTCCGGATAAATCCGATAGCCAAGCGGTAAGGCCGGGTAGGCACCTCCCGGCTTCAATGCACCGTAAATACTCCCGCCGGAGGCGGAAAATCAGCTCTGGCCGCGCAGGTAATCCATCACGGCCGGACGGACCGACTGGTCACCGCGCTCGCGGGCTTCGACGATCACCTGGCGCACTTCCGAGAGGTTCGACCGGCGCAGAAGAGATTTCACCGGACCAATCGAGGCCGGGCGCATCGACAGGGTACGCAGGCCCATGGCGGCAAGGCAGAGTGCTTCGATGGGGCGGCCGGCATCCTCGCCGCAGAAGCTGAGCGGGGTTTTGGTCGAGGTGCTGTTGCAGCGGTTCACGATGCCTTCGAGGAAGGTCAGGAAGCTGACGTTCAGCGTATCATAGCGACGCCTTACCCGTTCGTTCTCGCGGTCGGCGGCAAAGAAGAACTGTTTGAGATCGTTGCCCCCGATCGACAGGAAGCCCACTTCTTCGAAGAATTTCTGCGGCGCAAAGCCAAGCGAGGGCGTTTCCAGCATGGCGCCGACCTCAAGGGTTTCCGGCAGCGGATGGCCGAGAACGCGTTCGCGTTCCTTGGCTTTTTCCATTTCTTCCAGCGCTTTGGTGTATTCTTCGTACTGGGCGATGAAGGGGAACATCACCGAAAGCGGGCGTCCGTTGGCGGCCCGCAGCAGGGCTTGCAACTGCATCCGCATCACGCCCGGTTTGTCGAGGCCGACGCGGATCGCGCGCCAGCCAAGCGCCGGGTTCGGCTCTTCCTGCGGGGCCATGTAGGGCAGCACCTTGTCCGAGCCGATGTCGAGGGTGCGGAACACCACGCGTTTTCCGTGAGCGGCGTCCATGACGCGGCTGTAGAGCTGCGCCAGTTCCGTGCGTTTCGGCATCTGATTGCGGATCAGGAACTGGAGCTCGGTGCGGAACAGGCCAACCCCTTCGGCGCCCGAATTGTCGAGGCTGGGCAGATCGGCCATGAGGCCCGCGTTCATGTGCAGCCCGATGGTCACACCGTCCAGCGTCGTCGCGGTCTTGTCGCGGATCGAGGCATAGCGCTGCTGGGCCTGGGCCTGCATCGCGATCTTGTCGCGGAAGGCGGTGACCACGGTTTCGTCGGGACGCAGGTGAACCGTGCCATGATCGCCATCCACCATAATGTGGTCGCCGTTCAGGGCTTCGGTGGTGATGCGGTCGGCGTGGATCACCAGCGGGATCGCCAGCGCGCGGGCAACAATCGCGGCGTGGCTGCCGACCGAGCCTTCTTCCAGCACGATGCCCTTTAGGCCCCGGCCATATTCCAGCAGTTCCGCCGGTCCGATGTTGCGGGCGATCAGGATCGGATCGGTGGGCAGTTCGGCACCGGTCTCGCTGCCCTGTCCGGTCAGGATGCGCAGCAGGCGGTTGGAGAGGTCATCAAGATCATGCAACCGTTCGCGCAGGTAGGCGTCGGTCACCTGCTCCATGCGGGTGCGAGCGGTGGTCTGTTCCTTCTCGACCGCGGCCTCGGCGGAAAGCCCGCCGGCGATGTCGTGTTCCATGCGCCGCATCCAGCCCTTGGAGTTGGCAAACATCCGGTAGGCCTCGAGCACCTGGAGCTGTTCCTTGTCGCCCCCGGCGGCACCATCCAGCATCTTGTCGACGCCGACGCGCAGTTGGTCCACGGCCTCGTGCAGGCGTTGCAATTCGACCTCGGGGTCTTCGGCAATCGGGTTGGTGACCACGACGCGCGGTTCGTGCAGCCAGACATGGCCTTCGGCGGCGCCTTCCTGCGCGCTGCCACCGCGGAACATCACAGACTGGTGGTGGCGGGCCTGCATCGCGGCATTGTCGCCAAGAAAGGCGCCAAGCTCGGTCATCTCGGCCAGAACCATGGCCACCACTTCGAGGGCATAGGTTTCGTCCAGCGAGAAATCGCGGGCTTCTTTCGACTGCACGACCAGAACGCCGAGGTTTTCGCCAAGCCGTTGGATCGGGACACCGCAGAAGGACGAGAAAATCTCTTCCCCGGTTTCCGGCATGTAGCGGAAGCCCTTGGCCGAAGGGGCGTCAGCGGTGTTGACGATGCGCGAGGTCTTGGCGACGCGACCGACAAGGCCTTCGCCAATGCGCAGGCGGGTCTGGTGGACCGATTCCGGGTTCAAACCTTCGGTGGCGCAGAGTTCGAGCGTTTCCTCATCGCGGAACAGGTAGATCGAGCACACTTCGGTGCCCATGGAGGATGCGATGAGGTGGGTGATCCGATCTAAGCGGGCCTGGCCAGCGCTGCTCTCGGCCAGAACTTCTCGCAAGCGGCCAAGCAGCTTGCGGCTTTCGGTTTCGGTTCTTTCAGACATGGGTGTCCGCTCTTTCGTGTGCCCACCACCGGCAGGCACACGCAAATCGCGTCATGCCTCAGGCAGCTTTCTCTAGTTCGAAAGCATCATGCAGGGCTTGGACGGCAAGTTCCATGTATTTCCGGTCTACAAGCACGGAAATTTTGATTTCCGATGTCGTAATGACCTTAATGTTGATGCCTTCGTCCGACAGCACCTTGAACATCTTGGCTGCAACCCCTGATTGAGAGCGCATACCGATGCCTACAACCGAAACCTTGCATACGTCGAGGTCGGTCACGAGCTCTTCGTAGTTCAGTTCCTGGCCCTTGATCTCGTTCATGGCCTTTTCGGCGCGGCCCACCTGGTCGGTCGGCAGCGAGAAGGTCATGTCGGTGCGGCCTTCATCCGAGATGTTCTGAACGATCATGTCGACGTTCACGCCGGCATCCGACAGCTTGCCGAAGATGATCGAGGCGATGCCCGGACGGTCGGCAACCGAGACCAGGGTCATTTTGGCTTCGTCGCGCGAGTAGGCGACACCGGAGACGACGTTGGATTCCATGATTTCCTCCTCATCGCAGACCAGGGTGCCTGCTTCGTCGGATTGTTCTTCAAATGAGCTCAGGACGCGCAGCTTGACCTTGTAGCGCATGGCCAGTTCGACCGAGCGGGTCTGCAGGACCTTGGCACCGAGAGAGGCCAGTTCCAGCATCTCTTCAAAGGCGATCTTGTCAAGTTTGCGGGCCTTTTCACAGATACGCGGATCGGTTGTATAGACCCCGTCCACGTCGGTGTAGATGTCACAGCGTTCTGCACCAAAGGCGGCGGCAAAGGCCACGGCGGTGGTGTCCGAACCACCACGGCCTAGCGTGGTGATGCGGCCTTCCGGGCTGATGCCCTGAAAGCCGGCGACCACGGCCACTTTCATGCCTTCGTCGAACTTGGCCATGATGTTGGCCGGCGGGATGTCTTCGATCCGTGCCTGACTGTGCGCCGAGGTGGTCATGACCGGCACCTGCCAGCCCTGCCAGCTGCGTGCGGGCACGTTCATTTCCTGCAGGGTCAGCGCCATCAGGCCGGCGGTCACGTTTTCCCCCGAAGAGACGACGGCGTCATATTCGCGGGCGTCGAACAGCGGCGAGGTTTCATTGACCCAGCCGACCAGTTCGTTGGTCTTGCCGGACATGGCCGAGACGATGACGATGACGTCATAGCCCTTAGCCACCTCGACACCGATGCGCTTGGCGGCGCGTTTGATGCGGTCCAGGTTGGCGACGGAGGTGCCGCCGAATTTCATCACGAGAACGGGCATTGATCTTCCCTTGGTCTTTGATTGACGGGCGGTTTACGCGGATGCCGTCAGGGTGGCAAGCGCAGTTGGGGCCGTGGGTGCAATGATTGCGCAAAAAGTCGCGGCCACGTAGGTTTCTTTCGCGGAAAACCGGCCAATATTTTGGATATTTACCGTTATCGCCTCAAAAGGCGTGATCGCGCCCGTCCCAGGTGCGGAAACAGCCGGTGGTCTTTAGGTCGAGTTCATCGAACCGCCGCACCAACCCGTCGGCGCTTTCGTCAACCGTGATGTCTGCGGCCTCGGTGCCCATGTCGGTCTTGACCCAGCCGGGGTGATAGATCCCCACGGCGATGCCGATATGGGCCAGATCGGTGGCAAGGTTGCGCCCCAGGTTAAGGGCCGCGGCCTTTGATGCGCGGTAGATATACGAGCCGCCCGGCGCGCGTTCTTGCGAGGCCATCTGGCTCGAGATGATCGCGATCTTCGGGGCCTTCGAGAGCTGCAGGTTCGGCAAGAGGTTCTGCACCGTGAGGAACACCCCAGTGACATTGGCCGCCATGGTCTCGGCCCACATCTCGGGCGGATAGCCATCAGCCAGACTCTCGTGCTTGTCGAAGTACACCCCGGCGTTGCAGACCAACAAATCAACCGGACGGCTGTCGAGTGTCTGGGCCATCGCCGCGTGATCGACCTTGTTGGTGACATCCAGTGTCAGGAATTCGCCGCCCGCGCGGGAGGTGCCTGTAACCTCGTGGCCGGCGGCGCGATAGCGGCTGTCCAGAGCCTGTCCGATGCCACGGTTCGCGCCTGTGATGACAACATGCATGTGCGGTTCCTTCCTGCGGAGACTCGAAACGAGATCTCCCGCAGCTTAACCACGAAGCGGCAATCAGGTGTAGGGTTTAGTTGCTTTTGCGGCCCGGACGGAACGGCAGCGGGGCCACCGGGATGCCATCTTCGATCAGCGCCTTGGCCTCGTCCGGCTTGGCTTCGCCATAGATCGCGCGTTCCGGCGCGTCACCTAGGTGCATGGCGCGGGCTTCCTCGGCGAAATTGCCGCCGACATAGTCTGAATTGGCCTCGACCTGTTTGCGGAATTCGGCCAGCGCGGTTTCCATTTCGGTCTTGGGGCCGCTCAGTGGGGCCGGTGCGGCCTCTTGCCGGGCTTCCTGTGCGGGCTTTGCCGCCGCCTTGCGGGCCGGGCGCACACGCGGGGCCATGATCGCCTTTTCCACCTGCATATCACCGCAAACGGCACAGGCCACCATGCCGGCCGCTTTCAGCTTGTCAAAAGCCTCTGCCGACTGGAACCAGCTGTCGAACTTGTGGTCCTTGCTGCATTTGAGCGTGTACTGGATCATGGCTGCCCGAAGTTGACCGGCCGTATCGTGGCCGTCTGACAAAGATAATGTCGGGCAGGGGGGCGATCAAGCCAAATGGATCATCGCAGGTGGCGCGCGTCGAATTTGCGCAGGATCTGGGCAAGTTCCGGCTCGCGCACCATTGCTGCCGCCTTCTTGGGGCGCATCCATTTGCGACGGCGCTCGCCGCGTTCGGGAAACTTGTCGGCGACCTTGGTGGCTTCGAGCGGGTAGACCGTGACCATCACCGGCATCATCATCTTGCCGCCGCGTGTCTTGATTTCCTTGGAGTAGGTGTAGAGCCCGATGGGCGCGTAATGCGCCACACCCTTCACGCCGGCCTCTTCCCAGGCTTCCTGTGCGGCGGCTTCGGCCGGGGTCAGGCCCGACATCGGCCAGCCCTTGGGGATGATCCAGCGCCGGGTCTGGCGGCTGGTGATCATAAGAACCTGTGTGCGGTCCTTGTGCACGCGATAGACCAGCGCCCCGAATTGGCTTCGCAGGTCGGTCTTGCGTGCCGATTGCATGGCAATTGGCTTTGGTTTGTTGAGGTGCAGTGTCATGCTGTCCCCCGACTGCCCGTCTTGTTGTTCTTGCCCCAAGGATACGCCAGCTTGCCTGCCGCGCCAATGGATTCTTGGGGCGAACTTGTCTTGTATTACAGGGGATAGGCGTCAGGTCACCTGTGGTGCATCGTCTAAAGCCTTTGTTTTGATTGGGAAACTTCCCGCCTACGCCTCGTAGGTGGCGACCGGCGCACCAAGGCTTTCAAAGTCCGGCGTAACGCCCAGACCAGGCGTATCGGGCGCATAAAGCTTGCCGTTCTTCACCGTCGGGCCGCCGATTCCCGTGCTGCGGGTCACGTAGTGGTGCAGGTCGGTGGTGTTTTGCAGCATCTCTTCCGGAGTCGAGGTTGCAAAATGCGCCACCGCCGAGGATGTGATCTGGCCGCCCCACGTGTCTTCGCTGACCACCGGAATGCCGTGATCAATCAGGAAATCGCGCACCCGGCGGGCCTTGGACAATCCCCCAAGGTTCGAGATTTTCAGACAGCAGATCTCGGCCCCGCGATCCTCTACAATGCGGCGCGCCATCTGGATACCGGTCACGCATTCATCCAGCTTCATCGGCTGTTCGGCGACGCGGCGCACCTGCTGGCATTCCTCGTAGGTGTGGCAGGGCTGTTCGAGGATAAAGTCGAGATCGCGGGTGGCACGGGCCACGCGGATCGCATTGTCGACGCGCCATCCCTGGTTGGCATCCGCCATCGCCTTTTCCCCCGGCTTGAGAAGCGGCACGGCCTGACGAATGCGGTCAATATCCGTGACCCAGTCACCGCCCACCTTGATCTGGAACTGGCGATAGCCGCTTTCCCGATGCGCCTCCAGCTCCTTGATGGTCTCGGGAACCGATTTCTGCGGTGCCACGCGGTACATCGGAGCGCCGTTGGTCAGCTTGCCCCCCATCAGCATCCAGACCGGCTGGTCCGTGGCCTTGCCCAGAATGTCCCAGAAGGCGGCATCAAAGGGGGCCTTGGCATAGCCGTGGCCCTGCGTGATGCTGTCCATCAGCCGTTCCATCCGCCAAAGCTGGCGGGGGTCTTCCCCAAGAAGGCGCGGTGCGGCCAGTCGGGCAAAGGCCTCGACCCCTTCGGAATGCGCCACCATGTAGTTCTCGCCACAGGGGGTGAATTCGCCACAGCCCTGAAGGCCCGCGTCGGTATCCACCACCACGACCGAGGCCATGGCCGTCTCGATGGCATTTCCCGCCCCCCAGACATAGGCCCCGTCCACATAGGCCAGCGGGGTCTTGTAGATGCGAATGCGGGTGATCTTCATGGTCTATGCCTCCCAAACGGCGATCGGGTCGCCCATCACGTCCATATCCGGTGTCACGCCAAGGCCGGGGGCGTCGGGCGCTTCGGCCCCGCCGTCCTGCAGGGGCGCGTCAAAGGCGGCGGTTGTCACCGACACCATCGACCGCGTGTCGAGCGCCTGCCGCAGCATGTGGCGCGGCGTGGATTGCGCCATGTGCAGGATCGCGGCAAAGGCGATGTCCGATCCGGTGGTGTCCTGCACCGAGGCCACGAGGCCTGCCGCGCGGGCAATCTCGCGCTGGCGGCGCGTGCGGGTCAGTCCGCCCTGTTTCGAGATCTTGAGACCCACCCCGTCACAGGCATCACGATCAATCGCGTGGATGATGTCTTCCTCGCTCTGGACCAGTTCATCGAGCAGGATCGGCACGCGGCATCGCTGGCGCAGCGAGAGCGTCTCGCGCCATGTGGGGCAGGGCGCTTCCAGCACGAAATCCAGCCCCTCGGGCAACAGGGACAACAGCCGCAGCGCGTGTTCCGGTGTCATGCCGTTGTTGGCGTCTGCCAGAAACCATTCGCCGGGGCGACGGTCTGCCAGACAGGCCCGGATGCGCTCGGCGTCGATCATCGGGCCGCCCTCGGCCTCCTCGGCACCGATCTTCACCGAATGCCCCATGAACCCCATCTCGCGATGGCGTGCCACGTTGGCCCGCATGGCGTCGGGCGTGTCGCTGCCAATCGACGAGATCATCGCGACCTTGCCGGGAATGCGCCCGCCCAGAAGGTCACAGACCGGCATGCCCGCCGCCTTGCCGAACACGTCCCAACAGGCCACGTCGATCGGCGTCTTGGCGTGATGGTGCCCCATCAGCGCCATGTCCATCGCGTCATTGATCCGGTCCACCTGACGGGGGTCCATCCCCAGAACGGCAGGGGCCAATTCCTCAAGGCCCGCACGCACGCCACGGGCATGGGCGGCGATATAGGTGCTGCCGAACGGCGTGCTTTCGCCCCAGCCATCAAGGCCGCTGTCGGTGACGATCCGCACGAAGGTCGCGTCGAAACTCTCGTAGGTGCGGCCCCCCGACAGGCGATAGACGCCACCGGCATAGGGCAGGTCGACCTGATAGGCCTCAATCCGTTTGATCTTCATGCCGCATCCATCGTTGGCAGCCCCGCCAGACCGGCCCCGCGCCACAGAACAAGGGTCAGGATCGGCTGATCCGTGGTGACCATGGCGTGGGGTTGGTTGGTTGCGTGGAACAGTGTTTCGCCCGCCGACAAGTCTACCGGTTCGCGCCCCTCGGCATAAAAGGTCGCGCTGCCGGCAAGGCAGACATAAAGCTCTTCGGCCTCGTGGCGGTGCCAGTCATAATTCAGGCCCGGCCCCCAGTAGGCGACATAGGCGCGAAGGCTGTCGCTCTGGAAATGCCCCGTCGGGCCGACCAGTTCGAAATAGCCATAGTTCTCTCGGAAATGCGCGCCGACCTCTTCCTCGGTATAGGTGCGGATCCAGTAGCCATCCCGCGCCGCCGCCCTGATCGCGTCGATCAGGGGCTGGGTGCTGTCGGTTCCGGCGCGGTCAAATGCTGCGACAATGTCGGTCGCCGGGATGTGGCGCATCATCTTGCCGGTGCTGGGCGTGTCATCCGGCCAGTCGACAAAGGCCTGCATGTCGGGATGCGCCGCAAAAAGGGATTTCGCGGCGGCCAAAACACGATCCAGCCCGGTCATGGCAGGACCACGATGTTGCCGGTGTGGGCTTTTTCGATGAACGCGGCCTGCGCCTCGCGCAGTTCTGCAAGCGGGTAGGTCGCGGCCAGTGCCGGTTTGATCTCGCCCGCCTCGATGTATTTCACGAGGTTCTCGGTCACGACAGGGTCGATCACGGTCGAGCCGGTAAAGGTCAGGTCACGCAGATAGAAGGTGCGCAGATCGAAGTCGACCATCGGGCCAGCAATCGCCCCGGAACAGGTATACCGCCCGCCGCGTTCAAGGATGTCGATCAGCTTGGGCCAGTAATCGCCGCCAACGACATCGGCGACCACGGTGATCTTCTCGTCACCAAGCGCGGCGCGCAGGTCTTCGGGGCCACGCGGCAGGATACGGTCGGGGCCAAGCTTTGCCACATCGTCATGTTTGGCTTCCGAGGCCAGCGCGATCACCCGCGCGCCCCGGCGTTTGGCCAGTTGCACCAATGCGCCGCCAACACCGCCCGAAGCGCCGGGCACAAGCACAGTGTCCCTGGCGCAGACATTGGCGCGGGTCAGCATGCCTTCGGCGGTCGAATAGGAGCAGGAAAAGGTGGCCAGTTCCGCGTCCGAAAGATCGGATTTCACGGCAATGACATTGGTCGCGGGAATGGTGGTGTATTCCGCATAGCCGCCATCGCATTCCGATCCGTAATACCCGGTCTTGTCCATGTTGGTCGGGTCTTCGGGATCGCGCAGCCAGTTGTCGGTGATGACGCGTTCGCCGATGCGGGCCGGGTCAACGCCGTCGCCCACGGCGACGATAACGCCGCAGACATCCGCGCCCTGGATGCGTGGAAAGGTGAGGGGGCGTCCGCCCCAGGTGGGGTCTTCCTCGTTGACCTCGTCAAAGGCGCCGCCGGTGGTGGCTTCGTCCACGGCCTTGGAATACCAGCCCGAGCGCGTGTTCACATCGGTGTTGTTGAGGCCGCAGGCCCCCACCTTGACCAGCACCTCGCCGGGTGCGGCTGTCGGGGTCGGCCAGTCTTCTTTCCAGTGGTATTGATCCAGCCCGCCGTGACCCATGAGCACCATTGCTTTCATGGTTGCGGGAATGTCTGCCGCGCCGTTCCTGGTATCGGCAACGAGAGAATCTGACATGGCCTTGATCCTGTCCGTGTTTGCGTGTCTGATGGAGACGTTATTCAATCATATGTACCAAGGTCAACAATGAATGATACAAATGTATCCGACGCAGTTCTGAACCGCCTCAGTTCGGAGTGGGACGCCCTCACACCCGAAGCGCAGAAGGCGGCGCGCTACGTGCTCGAGAACCCGCGTGACGTTGGTGTATCGACGGTGCGCGAGATCGCAGAGGCGGCGAATGTGAAGCCCAACACCGTGGTGCGTATGGCGCGGCAGGTGGGGTTTGAAGGCTACGAGGATTTCCGCGAACCCTTCCGCGAGGCGATCCGCAACGGGCAGGCCTCTTTCCCGGACCGCGCGCGATGGTTGCAGGACACCCGCAAGAACGGCGCGCTGGGCGGGCTTTATGCCGATATGGTCTCGGCCGCGCTTCAGAATGTCGAGGATACCTTTGCCGGGATTGACGAGGCCGCGCTGCACGCCGCCGCCAAAACCCTGTGGGAGTCGCGCAGCGTCTATACGCTTGGGGTGGGGGTCAACAATGCCAACGCCCGCAACTTCACCTATCTGGCCCGCACCGGCATGGTGCAGTTCCACGCCATCCCGCGCCCGGGTTCCACGCCGGTGGATGATATCGCCTGGGCCGACGAACGGGACGTGCTGATTGCTATCACTTGCCATCCCTATCGCCGCGAAGTGGTCGAGGCGATGCAGGTTGCACGCGAGCAGGGGATGAAGATTGTTGGCATCTCCGACTCTCCGGCCTCGCCCATCGTGCGCAATGCCGATCACGGGTTTGTCGTGGCCGCAGACACGCCGCAGTTCTTCCCGTCCTCGGTCTCGACCATCGCCCTGCTGGAAACGCTCTTGAGTTTCGTGATCGCCACCGCCGACGACAAGATCGTCGATCGGGTCGAGAGGTTCCACAAGCGACGGCACGAGCTTGGCATCTATCAGGACGATATCTCCTAACCCCCACGGCCCGCGATACTGCGGGCCGTTTTCGTTTGGGGTGGGTGTAGTTGGGAGGACATGGGACGGTCGCCCGATTTTGATGGGTGTTATGGGAAATCATGGGTGAAGCCGGTCTTCCGGCAGGGTGAGTGCCGCGAATCACCTTTGTCCGGTAAGGGAATTCGCGTCTGCGGCCCTGTTTCAGGGGCGCTTTGGGGCGGAAAATTTCAGCTCATCAAGATTTTTGGGAATTCATGGGACGGTCTGCGCTGCTTTCCTGATTTTGGCATATTGGGTAGCTATGGGAAAATCATGCACCAAATATGGTGTGTTGAGACTCCAATCTCAGCAATCTATCGTCGGATCGCGCCCCGATTCTGGGGGAGTCCCGGAAAAATTCCCAAACTTTTCAGTTGATTCCCATGCATTCCCATGTCATTCCTTAATCACACGATGAGGACGGGAAATCAAAAGGGGCGACAAAGACCCCAAAGAAAATCCCAAGTCAGGTTTCATACAGGCCCCGCTTTCATCGAACCAAGAGATCCGGCGCGCGGGCGAGCAGACATCCCCCCAGGTGGCGCGCGCAGCTGGACACCCCGCTAGACGGGACGAGGGCGGCGGATTGATCAGTGGCAGCAGATCAATCCGCCGTTTCCCGTCTAAGGGGTCACGTAACAGGTAACCGGGGACAGGTAGAGAAGGGCCAGCAGGCAGTGGCACGCAGGTTCAGAGGCGAAAGCGACCACAAGGTCGACACGAAGGGCAGGGTGTCTATCCCGGCCTCCTTTCGTCGTGTGATCGAAAGCTGTGACCCCGACTGGACCGACGGCCTTCCGCCGCGCCTGATCCTTGTTTACGGCGGGGCAACCCGCGACTACATCGAAGGCTTTACCATCGAGGCGATGGATGAAGTCGATGAAAAGATTTCCAAATTCCCACGCGGTTCGGCCAAGCGTAAGGCGATGGAACGCCTCTACTCGGCGCAGTCGGTCGAGATCGTTGTGGATGACACCGGCCGCATTGTCCTGCCGGCAAAGCTGCGCGAGAAGATCGGCCTCGATGGCATGGCCCGTTTCGTCGCCTCTGGTGACACCTTCGAAATCTGGCAGCCCGAGGCCTATGACGCGTCGATAGACGAACTGGACGAAGACGGTTTCGATCCGGATGCCGATCCTTCGATCTATCTTGACGGGGACTTGGACTGAGATGGGGGCCGAACAGCCACATATCCCCGTACTCCTGACCCCCATCCTGAAAACCTGCGCCCCGATCCACGGCACATGGCTTGACGGCACCTTCGGGGCGGGCGGCTATACCCGTGGTCTGCTGGACGCGGGCGCTGACAAGGTGATCGGCGTTGACCGCGATCCGCTGGCCTTCGAGATGGCCGCGCCCTGGGTGGGCGACTATGGCGACCGGATCGAAATGGTGCAGGGCGTGTTTTCCCGTATGGATGAATATGCCCAAGGTCTTGATGGCGTTGTCCTCGATCTTGGCGTGTCCTCGATGCAGCTTGATCTGGCCGAACGCGGCTTTTCCTTCCTGCGCGACGGACCGCTCGACATGCGGATGTCGCAGGATGGCCCCTCTGCCGCCGACCTCGTGAACGAAGCGGACGAGGCCGATCTGGCCGATATCCTGTTTCATTATGGCGAGGAACGCGCCAGCCGGCGCATCGCCAAGACCATCGTCAGGGCCCGCGCCGCCGCGCCGATCCGCACCACGCTGGAATTGGCCGAACTGATCGAAGGCTGTCTGCCGCGCGCCAAGCCCGGCCAGTCGCATCCCGCCACCCGCAGCTTTCAGGCGCTGCGCATCGCGGTGAATGACGAATATGGCGAACTGTTCCGCGGTCTCATGGCGGCTGAACGTGCGCTCAAGCCTGGTGGCCTTCTGGCGGTCGTGACCTTCCATTCGATCGAAGACCGCATGGTTAAGCGGTTCATGCAGGCGCGGGCCGGCCGCACCGGCAACGTCAACCGCTATGCCCCTGAAATGGAAACCGAAAAACCGGCGTTCGAGCTGATCACCCGCAAGGCGGTTGGTCCGGATGACGACGAGTTGGCCATCAATCCGCGCTCGCGTTCGGCCAAGCTGCGCGTCGCGCGGCGCACCGATGCCCCTTCGGGTGACGTGGATGGCAAACAGATCGGCATGCCCATGACCGGTCAGCAATCCGGACAGCAAAAGGGACGGGGAGGACGCCGCTGATGCGCAGCATGATGTTTGTAATGACCGCCCTTGCCGTGATCGGCCTTGCCGTCTGGGCCTACCGCGAGAACTATCGCACCCAGCACGTGATTGACGAAACCGAGGAAATCCAGCGCGAGATCGGCACCGCCCGCGCGCGCCTTGCGGTGTTGCGTGCCGAGTGGGCCTATCTCAACCGTCCCGACCGCCTGCGCGATCTGGCCGAGTTGAACTATAACAGCCTGCAACTTTTGCCGCTGCGCGCCGAACAGTTCGGACGCGTCGATCAGGTAGTCTATCCCCAGCAGGAGTTGCAGTTCGATCTTGATGGTGCGGTGATGGTTTCGTCCGACGGGGCAGGCCAATGATCCGCACGCCGCTTCGCCCCCTGGCCCAGGTGCTCTGGGCACGCGACACCGGCGAAAATCCGGACGTGATCGAGCGAGAAAACATCCGCCAGCGCCACGAGGAAATGCGCGGCGCACTGCGCGTCCGTGCCGAGGGCCGTCTGCTCATCATGTCGGTGTTGTTCCTGTCGCTGTTCATCGTGGTGGGTGCACGAATGGGGATGCTGGCCTATTCCGAGGCCACCGAGCCCCGCGCCAGTGCTGCGGGCACCGCCATCGCCGCGCAACGGGCCGATATCGTCGACCGTCAAGGCCGCATTCTGGCCACCAACCTGGAAACCCACTCTCTCTATGCGCAACCGCCGCATATGATCGACAAGGAGCGGGTGGCGGACGAGCTGATCAAGATCTTCCCCGATCTGGATCGCGCACGTCTGGTGAAGGATTTCACCGGCAAGCGCAAGTTCCTGTGGATCAAGAAGAAAATCAGCCCTGAACAGAAACAGGCGGTGCATGACATCGGGGATCCGGGCCTCATGTTCGGCCCGCGCGAGATGCGCCTTTATCCCAATGGCCGGCTGGCAGCACACGTCCTTGGCGGCTCTGGCTTTGGCCGCGAAGATGTGCGCGCCGCCGAGGTGATCGGCGTGGCCGGTGTCGAGAAATACTTTGACGAGGCCCTGCGCGATCCCTCGAACGGCGGCAAGGCCCTGACCCTTTCGCTGGACCTGACCGTACAGGCCGCCGCCGAGCGTGTGCTCTATGGCGGCATGAAACTGATGAATGCCAAGGGCGCGGCGTCGATCCTGATGGACGTGCACACCGGCGAAGTGATTTCGCTTGTGTCGCTGCCCGATTTCGACCCCAACGATCGCCCCCGTCCGCTGACCGAAGGTGATCAGAGCGACAGCCCGCTGTTCAACCGCGCGGTGCAGGGGGTTTACGAACTCGGCTCGACCTTCAAGATCTTCACCGCCGCGCAGGCGATGGAGCTGGGCCTGCTTGGTCCGGACACGGTGATCGACACCAAGGGGCCGATGAAGGTGGGCGGGCACCGCATTGGCGAGTTCCAGAACAAGAACTATGGCAAGCTTTCGGTGACCGACATCATCGTTAAAAGCTCGAACCGTGGCACCGGGCGCATGGCGCTCAATATCGGGCCGCAACGCCAGCAGGATTTCCTCAAGAGCCTTGGTCTTTTCGAAGCAACCCCGATCCAGATTGTCGAGGCCTCGGGCGGCAAGCCGCTCTTGCCGTCGCGCTGGACCGAACTCTCGGCGGTAACGGTCTCTTATGGCCACGGCATCTCGAGCAGCCCGATGCACCTTGCCGCCGCCTATGCGACGATTGCCAATGGTGGCCGCCAGATCAAACCGACGCTTCTGAAACAAAGCGGTCCGCAATACGGGCCGCAAGTCGTGTCTGAGCGGGTTGCCGCCGAAAGCGTGCGCATGTTGCGCAAGGTTGTCACCGAAGGCACCGCCAGCTTTGGCGAGGTCGAAGGCTATCACGTGGCGGGCAAGACCGGCACCGCGGACAAGCCCAAGCCCACGGGTGGCTACTATGACGACAAGGTCATCAACACATTTGCCTCGGTATTTCCGGCACATGACCCGAAATACGTGCTTATCGTGACGCTTGATGAACCGGTTGAGACTTCCGGCCCCGAACCCCGCCGCACCGCCGGCTGGACAGCGGTTCCGGTGGCTGCCGAAATGATCGGCCGCATCGCGCCGCTTCTGGGCCTGCGTCCCGAAGTTGAACCCACCTCGTTGACTGGTATAACGCTGACATCGAACTAACGCATGTTGTGCGGGGGCGAACGCCGCTTTGCCGACCTCTGACATGCGATCCTCAAAAGCCGAACCAAGGGCAGAGCAGATGGCAGCAGATTCCAAACCCCTCCATGAACTCGGGCTGACGGCTGCCGCCGGACGCGATCCGCAGATCACCGGCCTTGCCGTCGACAGTCGCGAGGTGAAAGAGGGCTTTTTGTTTGCTGCCCTTCCCGGCACCCGCGTGCATGGTGGCGAATTCATCCAGTATGCCCTGCGCATGGGGGCCGCCGCCGTGCTGACCGATCCCGAAGGGGCCGAGATTGCCCGCGCCGAACTCGGCGCCTCTGATGCCGCACTGATCGTGGCCGAAGACCCGCGCCAGACCCTCGCCATGACGGCTGCGCTGTGGTTCGGGGAACAGCCCGGCATCATGGCCGCCGTCACCGGCACCAATGGCAAGACCTCGGTCTCGACCTTCCTGCGCATGATCTGGCAGGAAATGGGGCTTGAGGCGATCAACCTTGGCACCACCGGTGTCGAGGGTGACTTTACCGCGCCGCTGAACCACACCACGCCCGAGCCGATCACCCTGCACCGCACGCTCAAGGCCGCCTGCGAGGCGGGCGTTGAGTTTGCCGCCATGGAGGCCTCGTCCCACGGCCTTGAGCAGCGCCGCCTTGACGGGGTGCAGCTGCGGGCCGCCGGTTTCACCAACTTCACGCAGGATCACCTCGACTATCACGAGACCTTTGACGACTATTTCGACGCCAAGGCTGGCCTGTTTGCCCGCGTCCTGCCCGAAGATGGTGCCGCGGTGATCAACATCGACGATCCCCGTGGCATCGACATGGCCGCCATCGCGCGCGCCCGTGGCCAGGAGGTGATCACCGTTGGCCGCGATGGGGCCGATCTCAACCTCGATGCCCAGCGTCTGGACAGCACCGGCCAGGACATCCGCTTCACCTTCCGCAGCAAGGCCTATACCGCGCGCCTCAACCTGATTGGCGGGTTTCAGGCCGAGAACGTTCTCTTGGCCGCTGGCCTTGCCATTGCCTGTGGGGCCGAGCCGGAACGCGTGTTCGAAGTGCTGCACGAGCTGAAAACCGTCCGTGGCCGGATGCAGCTTGCCGCCACCCGCGAAAACGGCGCGGCGGTGTTTGTTGACTACGCGCATACGCCCGATGCGGTGGAAACCGCGCTCAAGGCGATGCGCCCGCATGTGATGGGTCGCCTTGTCGCCATCGTTGGTGCCGGGGGGGATCGTGATGCTGGCAAACGCCCGCTGATGGGGGCTGCGGCCACCGCCAATGCGGATGTGGTCTTTGTGACCGATGACAACCCGCGCACCGAAGACCCTGCTGCCATCCGCGCCATGGTTATGGAAGGCGCCCCCGGTGCCACCGAAGTGGGCGACCGCGCCGAGGCCATCCTGCGTGCCGTGGATGCGCTGCAACCGGGCGATGCCCTGCTGATCGCGGGCAAGGGGCACGAGACTGGGCAGATCGTCGGCGATGACGTGTTGCCCTTTGATGATTGTGAACAGGCAAGTGTGGCCGTCTCCGCACTGGATGGAGGGATCGCATGAGCCTTTGGACTGCTCAGGACGCCGCCGCCGCCACGGGCGGCACCGCCACGACCGATTGGGAAGTGAACGGGGTTTCGATCGACACCCGCACCATTGCCAAGGGCGATCTGTTTGTTGCCCTCACCGCCGCCCGTGACGGCCATGACTTTGTCGCGCAGGCGCTTGAGAAGGGCGCCGCTGCCGCGCTCGTGTCGCGCATCCCCGAAGGTGTTGCCCCGGATGCACCGCTGCTGATCGTCGATGACGTGCTGGAAGGGCTTGAGAAACTGGGGCAGGCCGCCCGCGCCCGTACTGAGGCTCGCGTGGTCGCCGTGACCGGCTCGGTCGGCAAGACCTCGACCAAGGAAATGCTGCGCTCGGTGCTCGAAGGACAGGGGCGCACCCATGCCTCTGTCGCCAGCTACAACAACCATTGGGGCGTGCCGCTAACGCTGGCGCGGATGCCCGCAGACACCGAATTCGCGGTGATCGAGATCGGCATGAACCACCCCGGCGAAATCGCACCGCTGGCCCGTTTTGCGCGCCCGCATGTGGCGATTGTCACCACCGTGGCTGTTGTGCACCTCGAGGCCTTTGAAAACGTCGAAGGCATTGCCCGCGAAAAGGCGTCGATCTGTGAAGGTCTGGAACCGGGCGGCCTTGCCATCCTGAACGGCGACGTCGACACCGCCGCGATCTTGACCGACACCGCCGCGGCGCTTGGGTTCGACGCGCAGACCTTTGGCGAGACCGACACCGCGACCCACCGCGCCACCGAGATCACGCTACAGGACGACATCACCGTGGCCCGCGCGATCACCGGCGGCACCCCGATCCTGTTCAAGGTTGGCTCTGCAGGTCGCCACTTTGCGATCAACGCCCTTGCGGTTCTGGCCGCAACCGAAGCCATGGGCGGCGATCTGGCAAAGGCCATCATCGACCTTGGCCATTGGCGCCCCGGTGGCGGGCGTGGCGCACGCGAGACCATCCTGCTTGATCCGGTGGAAACCGACCGGACCCTGACCCTGTTGGATGATGCCTATAACGCCAACCCCACCTCGATGGGGGCCGCGCTTGAGGTTCTGGCCGCCGCCGAGGTCCAGAACGGCATTGGCCGCATCGGCAAGGGACGCCGCATCGCCTTTGTTGGTGACATGAAGGAACTGGGGCCACAGGAAAACGCCATGCACGCCGCACTGGCCGATCTTCCGGCAATGGACGCCATCGACACCGTGCATTGCATCGGGCCGCTGATGAAACATCTTCACGACGCGCTGCCGATGGACAAACGCGGCGAATGGCGAGAAACCAGCGCGGAACTCGCGCCAAAGGTGCGAAATCTGCTTGATGCAGGCGATTGTGTGCTTGCCAAGGGCTCTTTGTCGATGGGGCTTGCGCAAATTGTTGACGCGATCCGCAAATTGGGTCATCCCGCCCCGCAATCGAATAACGAGGACGCATAAATGCTCTATTGGCTCACCGAATTGTCGGATGGCGGCGATTTCTTCAATCTGTTCCGCTATATCACCTTCCGCGCCGGTGGTGCCTTCATGACAGCCCTGATCTTCGGCTTCATCTTCGGCCGTCCGCTTATTGACGTTCTGCGCCGCAAGCAGGGCAAGGGTCAGCCGATCCGTGAAGACGGCCCCGAGGGCCACTTTGTCAAGGCAGGGACGCCGACGATGGGCGGCTTGCTGATCGTCGGTGCGCTTGTGACCTCGACGCTGCTCTGGGCGCGGCTGGACAACGGGTTTGTCTGGATGGTCCTCTTCGTGACACTGGCCTATGGCCTGATCGGCTTTGCCGACGACTATGCCAAGGTCTCCAAGCAGAACACCGCCGGTGTTTCGGGCAAGGTGCGTCTGACACTTGGCTTTGCCATTGCCGCACTGGCGGCGTGGTGGGGCACTTACCTGCAACCGGAAGAGATGCAGATGCACCTCGCGCTGCCCTTCTTCAAGGACGCGCTTATCAACCTTGGCTTCTTCTTTGTGCCCTTTGCGATGATCGTGATCGTTGGGTCGGCCAATGCCGTGAACCTGACCGACGGCCTTGATGGTCTGGCCATCATGCCGGTGATGATCGCCGCAGGCACGCTGGGCATCATCGCCTATGCCGTGGGCCGCGTCGACTTTACCGAATACCTTGACGTGCACTATGTGCCGGGCACTGGTGAAATCCTGATCTTTACCGCAGGCATTGCTGGCGGTGGTCTTGGTTTCCTTTGGTACAACGCGCCGCCCGCCGCCGTCTTCATGGGTGACACCGGTTCGCTTGCACTGGGCGGTGCTCTTGGCGCCATCGCCGTGGCCACCAAACACGAGCTGGTTCTGGGCATCGTCGGCGGCCTTTTCGTGGTCGAGGCGCTCTCGGTCATCATTCAGGTTCTCTACTTCAAGCGCACCGGCAAACGGGTCTTCCTGATGGCCCCGATCCACCACCACTACGAGAAAAAGGGCTGGTCCGAACCGCAGATCGTGATCCGCTTCTGGATCATCGCCCTGATCCTCGCGATGGTCGGATTGGCGACGCTGAAAGTACGGTAAAGATACGGGCGGGGTTTCCCGCCCTTTTCATTTCCATATCCCTGCGCACGCCCGATAAACCCGCCGCTGGATCGGTTTCCGCACCTCCGCAATACCGACGTTATACCGACGCAAAACCGATGCCCGTTTTGCAGAAATGCAGCCCGTTAACTTGCGTCCCCGCGTCGGGGCGGGCATTGTCTCGGCCAGAACAGATACGGCAGGACAAGAGGGCCAGACCATGATTCCAGTCACCGGCTACACAGGTGCAAACGTTGCGGTTCTGGGCCTTGGCCGCTCGGGCCTCGCCACCGCGCGGGCGCTGCGCGAAGGCGGTGCGATCCCGGTCTGCTGGGATGACAATCCCGCCGCCCGCGAGACCGCAGAGGGCGAAGGGTTCACCTGCCAGAACCTTTTGAAACAAGGCGCGTTTGACGACATCGCCTGCCTGATCGTCAGCCCCGGCATCCCGCATCTTTATCCCGAGCCGAACCCCGTGGTCGCCGCCGCCCTTGCTGCGCGCGTGCCGGTCGATAACGACATCGGCCTGTTCTTCCGCTCCTTCGCCACGCGTGAATGGGAAAACTATGACGTCACGCCCAAGGTGGTTGCGGTGACGGGATCGAACGGCAAATCCACCACCTCTGCGCTGATCCATCACGTGCTTGATCAGGCCAGCCGCCGCACCCAGTTGGCTGGCAACATCGGCCGTGGCGTTCTCGACATCGAACCGGCCGAAGACGGCGAGGTCGTGGTGCTGGAACTGTCTTCGTATCAGACCGATCTGGCCCGCCACCTGACGCCGGATATTGCCGTGTTTTCAAACCTTTCGCCGGATCATCTGGATCGCCACGGCGGCATGGGCGGTTATTTCGCCGCCAAGCGCCGCCTGTTCGCCGAAGGCGGGCCGGACCGTGCCATTGTCGGGGTCGACGAGATGGAAGGCCAGTTCCTTGCCAACCAGCTGTCTATGGGGCCCGCCGACGACCGCGTGATCCCGATTTCCGTCGAGCGCAAACTCACCGGCCCCGGCTGGCAGGTGTTTGCGAAAAAGGGCTTCCTGTCCGAATACCGCAAGGGCCGTCAGGCGGGGTCCATCGACCTGCGCGCCATCAAGGGGCTGCCGGGGGAACACAACCGCCAGAACGCCTGCGCCGCCTATGCGGTCTGTCGCGCTCTTGGCCTTGCCCCAAGGGTGATCGAGGCGGGTTTTGCCTCGTTCGGTGGCCTGCCACACCGCTCGCAGATCGTGGCAGAGGCGGGGGGCGTGACCTACGTCAACGATAGCAAGGCCACCAATGTGGACGCGGCGAGCAAGGCCCTGAAGGCGTTCAAAAAGATCCGCTGGATCTGTGGCGGCCTGGAAAAGGAAGGTGGGCTTGGCGATCTTCCGGACCATGCGGGCGAGGTGATCAAGGCCTATGTGATCGGCCGCGAAGCCGCTGGTTTTGCCATGCAGCTGAAAGGGGTCGAGGCCGAGGTTTGCACCACGATGGACATCGCCGTGGCCCGCGCCGTCGAAGATGCGCAGGACGGCGAGGTTGTCCTCCTCGCTCCGGCAGCGGCCAGCTTTGACCAATACAACAGCTTTGAACGGCGCGGCGAGGACTTTGTCCGCCTCGTTAAGGAGTTGGTAGGCGGTTCGTGATCTTATGAACCGCGCTTGTTTCGGATGGCCGTTCCGGCGGCCCAGCCGGAACTCCACGCCCATTGAAAGTTGAACCCGCCCAGCCAGCCGGTGACATCAACCGCTTCGCCGATGGCATAAAGGCCGGGAACGGTTTTGGCCTCCATGGTTTTTGACGACAGGGCATCGGTGTCGATGCCGCCCAACGTGACTTCGGCGGTGCGGTAGCCTTCGGTTCCTGCGGGCGTCATCTCCCAGCCGTGCAACCGATCTGCCAGCGCCTGCAATGCCTTGTCGGACTGGTCGGCAAGGTTGCCTTTCAGCGACCAGACCTCGCCCAGGTGATCGGCAAGACGCGCCGGAAGCAGGTGGCCCAGAACCGTGTGCATCTGGCGCCGCCCGTCTGTCTGACGCTTGGCTTTCAGGGCCTCAAAGGCATTCCCGTCCGGCAGAAGGTTGACCGTGATCGTCTCACCCTCGCGCCAATAGGAGCTGATCTGGAGCATCGAGGGGCCGGACAGGCCGCGATGGGTGAACAGCAGGGCCTCGTCAAAACTCTTGCCTCCCGCCGTGGCGCGCACGGGCAGGGCCGTGCCGGAGAGGGGTTTGAACCGCCCGTCAGGAAAGGTGAACGGCACCAGACCGGCCCGCGTGGGCAGGATGTTCAGCCCGAATTGCCGTGCAATATCATAGGCCAGACCGGTTGCGCCCATCTTGGGGATGGATTTGCCGCCGGTGGCCAGAACGAGGTTTGCGGCCCTGAATGTGGCGGGTTTGCCGTGCTGTTCGGTTTCCACAACAAAGCCCGAGCCATCCTGAGACACCGACGTGATCGTGGTCTCCAGCCGCAGTTCGGCCCCAGCCTTGGCCATTTCGCCCCGCAGCATGGCGATGATGTCCTTGGCGCTGTTGTCGCAGAACAGCTGGCCAAGGGTTTTTTCGTGATAGGCGATCCCGTGCCGCGCGACGAGGTCGATGAAATCCCATTGCGTATAACGGCTTAGCGCGGATTTGCAGAAATGCGGGTTGGCGGAGAGAAAGTTCTCGGGGCCTGCATACATGTTGGTGAAATTGCACCGCCCGCCGCCGGAAATGCGGATCTTTTCGCCCGGCGCCTTGGCATGGTCCAGCACAAGCGTGCGCCCGCCCGTGTGGGCCGCGCACATCATGCCGGCCGCACCGGCACCAAGTATGATTGTGTCATAACGCATGGGCGCGGCCTGCCTGATTGGCGGGCGCGGGTCAAGGGGGCGGAGAATTGCCTTCGTTACAAAGCGATTCTTTGCTTTGGCGAATCGCCGTGGTATGATCCCGCACAGACCCGGAAAACGGGCGTTTTGAGGCACAGATCGGCAGGTTTCCGATGACAGAAATGGTATATGGTTCGCTCCCCGTGCAACGCGGTGAGCCAGTTCTCCCGAAATGGTGGCGGACGCTGGACAAGTGGACGCTTGTCGCGATCCTGCTTTTGTTCGGGGTTGGTATCCTGCTGGGCATGGCGGCCTCGCCGCCGCTGGCCGCCAAGAACGGCTTTTCGGCCTTCCACTATGTGCAAAAACAAGTGATCTTTGGCGGTATGGCGCTGATGGCCATGCTGATCACCTCGATGATGAGCCCGACCCTGGTGCGGCGTCTGGCGGTGATCGGATTTATCATTACATTCATTGCTTTGCTGGGGCTGCCGTTCTTTGGCACCGACTTTGGCAAGGGGGCGGTACGGTGGTATTCGCTTGGCTTTGCCTCGCTCCAGCCCTCGGAGTTCCTGAAGCCCGGTTTCGTGGTGGTCGCTGCCTGGATGATGGCCGCCAACGAAGAGATCAACGGCCCTCCGGGGCGGCTCTGGTCGTTCATGCTGATGGTGACAATTGTCATCATCCTCGCGCTGCAACCCGACTTTGGCCAGGCCTGCCTGATCCTGTTTGGCTGGGCGGTGATGTATTTCATCTCCGGTGCGCCGATGCTGCTGATCGTCGGCATCATCGTGTCGATCTATCCGGCCGCGCGCTTTGCCTATAACAACTCGGAACACTTTGCCCGCCGCATTGATGGCTTTCTGGATCGGTCCATCGACCCCACGACGCAGCTTGGTTATGCGACAAATGCCATCCGCGAAGGCGGCCTTTACGGCGTCGGGGTGGGCGAGGGGCAGGTGAAATGGTCACTGCCAGATGCGCACACCGACTTTATCATCGCGGTTGCGGCAGAAGAATATGGCCTGCTGCTCGTGCTGGCGATCATCCTGCTTTATGCCACCATCGTGGTGCGCTCGTTCTTCCGCCTGATGCGCGAACGCGATCCCTTTACCCGTCTTGCAGGCACCGGCCTTGCGGCCATGTTCGGGGTTCAGGCCTTCGTCAACATGGGCGTTGCCGTGCGTCTTTTGCCCGCGAAAGGCATGACTTTGCCGTTCGTAAGCTATGGCGGCTCATCTTTGATCGCTGGTGGTATTGCAGTCGGCATGCTTTTGGCGTTTACCCGCACCCGGCCTCAGGGCGAGATCGGTGATATTCTGCGGGGACGTGTGAGATGAGAAAACAGCCATTGCTGGTCATTGCGGCGGGCGGCACCGGGGGGCATATGTTCCCGGCGCAGGCGCTGGCCGAGGTGATGCTGCGCAAGGGGTGGCGGGTCAAGCTGACCACGGATGCCCGCGGCGCGCGCTATACCGGCGGCTTTCCGCATACTGTCGAGATCGAACAGGTGTCGTCCGCGACCTTTGCCCGGGGTGGGGCGCTGGCGAAACTGGCCGTGCCGTTCCGCATTCTGGGCGGTGTTCTTGCGACTTCGTTCAAACTCTACCGCGACTGCCCCGAAGTGGTGGTTGGCTTTGGTGGCTATCCGACAATTCCGGCGATGGGCGCGGCCTGGCTGTTGCGTCTTCCGCGCATGATCCACGAACAGAACGGCGTTCTGGGGCGGGTAAACCGCCTGTTTGCCTCGCGTGTGCATGGCGTGGCCTGTGGCACCTGGCCCACCGATCTTCCCGAGAATGTCGAAGGCATCCACGTTGGCAATCCGGTGCGCGGCGCTGTGCTTGAACGTGCTGGTGCGGGCTACATCAGCCCCGGTGACTATCCGATGTCGATCCTCGTGATCGGCGGCAGCCAGGGCGCGCGCATCCTGTCCGACACGGTGCCGGGCGCGATTGCATCCCTGCCGCCGGAAATCCTGCGCAACATTCGCGTGGCGCATCAGGCGCGCGACGAGGATGGCGAACGGGTTGCCGCCTTTTACGCCGAACACGGCATCAGCGCCGATGTGCAGCCCTTTTTCCACGACGTGCCCGCCCGCATGAGCGAGGCGCAGCTTGTCATTTCGCGCTCGGGCGCATCGTCGGTGGCGGATATTTCCGTCATTGGCCGCCCCTCCATCCTGATCCCCTTTGCCGCCGCCACCGGCGATCACCAGACCGCGAATGCCCGTGGGCTGGTCGAGGCAGGCGGGGCCATTCGTATCCCAGAAAGCAAGCTCACCGTTGAGGCGCTGGCCGAACAGATTGCCCTGATCATCGGCAATCCGCGCGGCGCCACACAGATGGCGCAGGCCGCCCTGTCGGTGGGCAAACCCGAGGCGACAGACAACCTTGTCGCGCTTGTGGAAATGCTGGCAAGCAAGGAAGACTAAGACATGAACGCAGCAACCAAACTTCCCGGTGACGTCGGTCCCATCCACTTTGTTGGCATCGGCGGGATCGGTATGTCGGGCATCGCCGAGGTGCTGTTGAACCACGGCTATACCGTGCAAGGGTCTGATCTGAAGGCATCGAAGATCACCCAGCGTCTGGAAGAGCAGGGGGCCAAGGTCTTTGTCGGACAGGTTGCCGAGAACCTGCAAGACGCCGAAGTTGTTGTCATTTCCTCTGCGATCAAACCGGGCAATCCCGAGCTGGACGAAGCCCGTCGCCGCGGGCTTCCGGTGGTGCGTCGCGCCGAGATGCTGGCCGAGTTGATGCGCCTGAAGTCGAACATTGCCGTGGCTGGCACCCACGGCAAAACCACCACCACCACCATGGTCTCTGCGGTGCTGGACCACGGCAAGTTTGATCCAACCGTGGTCAACGGCGGCATCATCCACGCCTATGGATCGAATGCACGCGTCGGGGATGGCGAATGGATGGTTGTCGAGGCCGACGAGAGTGACGGTACCTTCAACCGCCTGCCAGCGACGATTGCCATCGTGACCAATATCGACCCCGAGCACATGGAACACTGGGGCACCGTCGAGGCGCTGCACAAGGGGTTTTACGACTTCGTGTCGAACATTCCCTTCTATGGTCTTGCGGTCTGCTGCACTGATGATCCGGATGTTCAGACTCTGGTTGGAAAGATCACAGATCGCCGTGTCGTGACTTTCGGGTTCAACGCGCAGGCCGATGTGCGGGCGGTGAACCTGACCTATAAGGCCGGTGTCGCGCATTTCGACATCCAGCTTCAGAACGAAGGCACCGTGATCGAAGGTTGCACCCTGCCGATGCCGGGGGATCACAACGTTTCCAACGCTTTGTCGGCCGTGGCCATTGCCCGTCACCTTGGCATGAAACGCGACGAGATCCGCGAGGCGCTGGCCAAGTTCGGTGGCGTGAACCGCCGGTTCACCAAGGTTGGCGAGTGGGAGGGTATCCCGATCATCGACGACTATGGCCACCACCCGGTTGAAATCGCCGCTGTTCTCAAGGCCGCGCGACAGGCCAGTGAGGGCCGTGTCATCGCCGTGCACCAGCCGCACCGCTATACGCGGCTGTCTTCGCTGTTCGAGGATTTCTGCTCGTGTTTCAACGAGGCGGATTTTGTCGGCATCGCCGAAGTCTTTGCGGCCGGTGAGGCGCCGATTCCGGGGGCGACCCGCGATGATCTGGTGGCGGGGCTCGTGGCGCATGGGCATCGCCATGCCATTGCGATCAACAACGAAGACGACCTTGAGGCGCTGGTGCGGGACAAGGCACAACCCGGCGACATCGTGGTGTGCCTTGGGGCCGGTACCATCAGCGCATGGGCCAACGGGCTGTCCAAACGTCTGAACGGTTAGGCAACAATGTGGCCCACGCCGCCGCGTCGCCCTTGCATACCTTGATCGCAATCGAGAGACTTGCGGCAAGGGAATTTGGGCCAAGCGGGGCATGTGATGGCAGAGCACCTCAAACGGCGGATCGGTCTTGGGCTTCTGACAGCTTATGGTGTCGGGGTGATGATCGGTGCCGGAATTTACGTGTTGGTTGGCGCGGTCGCCGCAGACGCGGGCATCTGGGCCCCCTTGGCCTTTCTGGTGGCCGGTTTGATCGCGACTCCGACGGCGCTGAGTTATTCCGAGTTTTCGACGCGTATTCCTGAAGCTGCCGGTGAGGCGGCCTATGTTGGCAAAGGGCTGAACTCACAGGTTTTGGCGGTCGTGATTGGTCTGGCAATCGTTGCGGCAGGCACCGTTTCCGCCGCAGCTGTGTTGCGGGGCGGCGTTGGCTATCTCACGCTTGTCGTGGATGTGCCTTATGTCGCGGCCCTTGTGGCAATCGCGCTGTTGCTGACGGGGGTGGCCGTGTTCGGGGTGATGGAAAGCCTGGCACTGGCCGCGATCTTTACGGTGATCGAGCTGGTCGGGCTTGGCCTGGTGGTCTGGGCCGGAACCGCGGCCGAGCCGGTCGCCGACTGGATCACGCAGCCAGAGATTGTCTGGAGTGGGGTCGGGGCAGGGGCGGTTCTGGCGTTTTTTGCCTTCATCGGTTTCGAGGACATCGTGAACATGGCCGAGGAGGTCTCGGAGCCGGAGCGCACTATGCCACGCGCCATACTGATTGCGCTGGTTGTGACAACGATCATCTATGCCGTTGTGGCCTGGGTCACGGTGCGGGCCGTGCCATTGGATGCGCTTGGCAGTAGTGAGCGCCCCTTGGCCCTTGTCTGGCAGGCCGGCACCGGCGGGGATGCGAAATTCCTGTCGACAATCGCTGTTTTTGCGGCGCTGAACGGGGTTCTGGCGCAGATCGTCATGGCCTCGCGGGTTCTGTTCGGCCTTGGCAAGCGCAATCCGTCTCTTGCCATCTTTCACCGTGCGAACCCGCGAACCGGCACACCGGTCCTGGCGACGGTTCTGGTTGGTGGCATGGTCCTGATAGGGGCGCTGGTTTTGAATGTCAGCCAGCTTGCGGAAATGACATCCTCCATCCTTCTGTCGGTCTTCGTGATCGTGAACCTTGCCCTGATTTTCGAGAAGCGCCGCAATCCCGAGGCACCGTTTCGCGTGCCCATGATCGTTCCCGTCGCGGGCCTTCTGCTGGCAGGGGCGGCGCTTGTCTTCAATATCCAGACCGCCCTATGAGCCTGACGCTGATCCTTGCCTGCCTTTGGGTGCTGGCGGCCACAGGTGTCGCCATGCTGCCGATGCGGCACCAGTACGTTCCCGGTGTCGGTCTGCTGATCCTCGCGCCGGTTCTGATCGGGGTGATCTGGTATGAGAACGGTATCTGGCTTGCGCTGGTCGCCGTTTTCGGATTTGTCTCTATGTTCCGGCGGCCGTTGCTCTATTTCTGGCGCAAGGCCCGCGGGGAAATATCGGAGACACCTGAATGAGCACACCTTTCACTCTTGCGCTGATCTGGATGTTGGTTGCCAACGTCCGTGCCATGTTCCCAAGCAAGGATCACCACTGGCGGTTCGCCTATGCGATGATTGCGATCGGTCTGCCGATCCTCGCCTGGCTCTGGTACGAAAACGGCGTGTGGATGGCGTTGGTCTTCCTGTTGGCGGGCATGTGGATCATGCGCTGGCCGGTGATCTATCTCTGGCGATGGGCAAAGCGGCAATTTGGGGCCGAATGAGCCTTGAGGGGCTTGCCTTGACCGGATCATTTCGCGCAAAAGGGCGCGAGTTTTCGGAGAGATTGCATGACCCAGATGCCCAGCCCGCGCGGCAAACTGACCCCCAACCGTGTGCTGGCTGATCTGACGTGGCTGCGCGTTGGCGGCGAGGCCGACTGGCTGTTCCAGCCTGCCGATGTGGATGATCTCGCCGCGTTCCTGCGCGACTTGCCGGACGGGATCGAGGTGTTTCCGATGGGCGTGGGGTCGAACCTCATCGTGCGGGATGGTGGCTTGCGGGCTGTCGTGGTGCGCATGGGACGTGGTTTCAACCAGATCGAGGTTGTGGGAAATCGGGTCACGGCGGGCGTTGCGGCGCTGGATGCGCATGTTGCCCGCAAGGCGGCAGAGGGCGGTGTCGATCTGACCTTCCTGCGCACCATTCCCGGCGCTATTGGGGGGGCTGTGCGGATGAACGCAGGCTGCTATGGTAGCTATGTTGCCGACGTGTTTGTCAGCGCAAAGGCCGTGACGCGCGCGGGCGAGGTTGTGACGCTGACGGCTGAAGACCTGAACTTCCAGTACCGCCAGACGGATCTGCCTGAGGGCTGGGTGATTGTTGAGGCCACGTTTGAAGGCCCGTCGGGTGATCCCGAAGAGCTGGCGCAGCGCATGGAAGATCAACTGGCCAAGCGGGATGCGACCCAACCGACCAAGGACCGCACCGCAGGCAGCACCTTCCGTAATCCGGCGGGGTTCTCGTCAACCGGGCGGGCGGATGACGTGCATGATCTGAAGGCCTGGAAGCTGATTGACGATGCGGGGATGCGCGGGGCGCAGGTTGGCGGTGCGCAAATGTCCGAGAAGCATTCCAACTTCATGATCAACGTCGGTGGCGCAACCGCCGCGGATCTGGAAAATCTTGGCGAAGAGGTTCGAAAAAAGGTTTTCCAAAACAGCGGAATAACGCTAGAATGGGAAATCAAGCGTGTTGGAGAACCGCACGCACGATAATCCCCGGCCACAGGCACAATAACAAGGCCGGAATTGCAGAAAAAACAGGGCCTTAAGGTCCGGGGAAAACGAGGCACAGACGGGTATGTCGAGCAGGGCAAACCCCAAAGTGGCGGTATTGATGGGTGGCCCCTCGGCCGAACGCGAGGTGTCACTGACGTCGGGTCGCGAATGCGCCGCCGCACTGCGGGATGGTGGATATGAGGTAATCGAGGTCGACGCCGGCCGCGATCTTGCCTTGCAGCTTTCTGAAATCGAACCTGATGTCGCCTTCAACGCGCTGCATGGCCGTTGGGGTGAAGATGGTTGTGTGCAGGGCATCCTTGAATGGATGGGCATTCCCTATACGCACTCCGGTGTGCTGGCTTCGGCCCTTGCGATGGATAAACAACGGTCGAAGGATGTGTACCGCGCCGCAGGTTTGCCCGTTGTCGATAGCGTGATCTGTCCCCGCGAAGAGGTGAAAGCGCGCCACGTGATTGCGCCGCCCTACGTGGTCAAGCCCAACAATGAGGGGTCGTCGGTTGGCGTCTACCTCGTCAACGAGGCCGCCAACAGCCCACCACAGCTTGCCGACGACATGCCGGATTTCGTGATGGTCGAGACCTTTGCTCCGGGCCGCGAAATGACAACCACCGTGATGGGGGATCGGGCGCTTGGGGTGACCGATATCCTGACCGACGGTTGGTATGACTATGACGCCAAGTACAAGGCGGGCGGATCGCGCCACGTTATACCTGCGGAGATCCCCGCCGAAATCTACGACGCCTGTTTGGACTATGCGGTGCGTGCGCATGAGGCCCTTGGCTGTCGCGGTGTGAGCCGCACCGATTTCCGCTGGGATGAAGAGCGGGGGCTTGAGGGTCTCATTCTTCTCGAAACCAACACCCAGCCCGGCATGACGCCAACCTCGCTGGCGCCGGAACAGGCGCAGTTGATTGGCATGAGTTTCAGCGAATTCTGTTCGTGGATGGTGGAGGACGCGTCTTGCAACAGGTAGGCGCCAAATGTGATCCGGCCCCATCCCGCTGGGTCTATCGCTACGAGCGGTTGATGCTGACGCCGCTGTTCCGCCTGTTTCTTCGGGCGGTTTTGCCTTTTGTCGTGGTGTTTGGCGCTGGCGCGATCTGGCTGTCGAGCGAAGAGCGCCGTGACACCCTGAATGCCGCGATCCACGATATCCGCACCAGCATCGAAACCCGCCCCGAGTTCATGGTCAATGTCATGGCCATTGATGGCGCAAGCGCGGGTATTTCGGAGGATATCCGGGAAATCCTGCCAATCGACTTTCCGATCAGCTCGTTTGATCTGGACCTTGCGCAAATTCAGGACAGCATTTCCGGCCTGCCCGCTGTTGCCGGTGCAACCGTGCGTATTCGCCCGGGCGGGATCATGCAGATCACCGTGACAGAGCGTGATCCGGTGATCCTCTGGAGGTCGCAAGACGGCCTGGAACTGGTCGACAACGAGGGCTTTGTGGTAGCCCGCGCGGACAGTCGTGCCGCGCATGGCACCCTGCCGTTGATGGCGGGGAAGGGGGCGGAGAACCATGTGCCCGAAGCCCTGGCGCTTTACGAGGCGGCGGGGCCGCTGTCGGGCAAGATGCGCGGCCTTGTGCGTGTGGGCGAGCGGCGCTGGGATGTGGTTCTGGAGCGCAACCAGCGCATTCTCCTGCCCGAAGTGGGGGCCGTGCAGGCGCTGGAACGTGTGATCGCGCTTAATCAGGCGCAGGATCTTCTGGAGCGTGACCTTGCGATTGTCGATATGCGCATCGCGTCGCGCCCAACCATAAGAATAGCCCAAAGGGCAGTGGAAGAGTTGTGGCGTATTCGCCAGCTGCAGGTTGAAAAGAAAGAATAATAATGATCGAGCTTTACGAGTCCCAGAGAGCGATGCGCAACATGCGCAAGGCCGCAATGCAACGCGGGGTCGTTGCCATTCTGGATGTGGGAACATCCAAGATTGCCTGTCTTGTCCTGCGCTTCGATGGCACCGAGCGCCTGTCCGAGGTGGAAGGCATTGGTTCTATGGCGGGGCAAAGCGGGTTTCGTGTGATCGGTGCCGCGACCACCCGGTCGCGTGGCGTGCGGTTCGGCGAAATCGACGCGATGCAGGAAACAGAACGCGCTATCCGCACAGCCGTTCAGGCGGCGCAGAAGATGGCCAAGATCCGTGTCGATCACGTGATCGCCTGTTTCTCCGGTGCCGCGCCACGCTCTTATGGTCTGGCGGGCAAGGTTGATCTTGAGGGGCAGGTTGTCAGCGAACAGGATGTCGCGCGCGTTCTGGCGTCTTGCGACGTGCCGGACTATGGCGATGACCGTGAAGTGCTGCACGCGCAGCCCGTGAACTTTGCGCTGGACCATCGCTCTGGCCTGTCCGATCCGCGCGGCCAGATGGGCCAGCAACTGACCACCGACATGCACATGCTGACGGTTGATGCGCCGGCAGTTCAGAACCTCGCGCATTGCGTCAAACGCTGTGATCTCGAACTGGCCGGGATTGCATCGTCTTCCTACGTGTCCGGCATGTCCGCGCTGGTCGAGGACGAACAAGAGCTTGGCGCGGCCTGTATTGACATGGGCGGCGGCTCGACAGGTCTGTCGATCTTCATGAAAAAGCACATGATTTATGCCGATGCGGTGCGCATGGGCGGCGATCACGTGACCTCGGACATTTCCATGGGCCTTCAGGTGCCTGCCGCCGCGGCGGAGCGGATCAAGACCTTTTATGGCGGCGTGCATGCAACCGGCATGGATGATCGCGAGATGATCGAGCTCGAAGGGGACACCGGCGACTGGGAACACGATCGTCGCACGGTGAGCCGTGCCGAATTGATCGGCATCATGCGTCCGCGTGTCGAGGAAATCCTCGAAGAAGTACGCGCGCGTCTGGATGCGGCGGGGTTCGAATACCTGCCCAGCCAGAAGATTGTCCTGACGGGTGGCGGCAGCCAGATCCCGGGGCTGGATGGGTTGGCCTCAAAAATCCTTGGCCAGCAGGTACGCCTTGGGCGACCGATGCGTGTGCATGGTCTCCCGCAGGCGGCAACCGGTCCCGGATTCGCCAGTGCGGTTGGCATGTGTCTCTTTGCGACACATCCGCAGGATGAATGGTGGGATTTTGACCTTCCGGTCGAACGTTACCCGGTTCGTTCGCTGATGCGGGCCATGAGATGGTTCCGGGACAATTGGTAACGGCGAATTTCCGCCCGCTTTGCGTGCGATGTGCTATCAGGCGAAATTGCGGGCGGAAAAATACATAATATCCTAGAGGGTTGCGCGAAATAGCTGATCCAAAAGGTTAAGATTTTTCCGCCAATTTTCCCGACTCCAGATATCGTCTTTCGAGCTAAATAGCGGGGCTTGAAGGGAAAAATCTCTATATTTTGCGGTGCTACGCGCTTTTTTGACGTGACGATTCCTGCTGCTTTGGATAATATCGCAAGCGAGTAGGGATAATAATCACCCGGAATTCGGGGCACATCACCCGAACACGGGAACAAGACAGGCGGAAAACCATGACTCTGAATCTGACTATGCCCGAGCAGGCGGACCTGAAGCCGCGCATCTCGGTTTTTGGTGTTGGTGGCGCAGGCGGTAACGCGGTCAACAACATGATTGAAAAGGCGCTGGAAGGTGTCGACTTTGTTGTCGCCAACACCGACGCGCAGGCGCTTCAGCAAAGCCGTTCCAAATCGCGCATCCAGCTTGGTGTGAAAGTCACCGAGGGTCTGGGCGCGGGCGCACGGGCAACCGTCGGCGCTGCGGCAGCCGAAGAAAGCATCGAACAGATTGTTGACCAGCTGGCCGGCGCGCACATGTGCTTTATCACGGCCGGTATGGGCGGTGGCACCGGTACCGGCGCGGCTCCGATCATCGCGCAGGCCGCGCGTGAGTTGGGTGTTCTGACCGTGGGTGTTGTCACCAAGCCGTTCCAGTTTGAGGGTGCCAAGCGGATGCGTCAGGCCGAAGAGGGTGTCGAAGCCCTTCAGAAGGTCGTGGACACGCTGATCATCATCCCAAACCAGAACCTATTCCGTCTTGCCACGGAAAAGACCACCTTCACCGAAGCGTTCTCGCTTGCCGATGACGTTCTGTACCAGGGTGTGAAGGGCGTGACCGACCTGATGGTTCGTCCGGGCCTCATCAACCTCGACTTTGCCGACGTTCGCGCCGTGATGGACGAGATGGGCAAGGCGATGATGGGCACCGGCGAAGCCGAAGGCGAAGATCGTGCGATCCAGGCGGCAGAGAAGGCCATCGCCAACCCGCTGCTGGACGAAATCAGCCTGCGTGGCGCGCGTGGTGTTCTTATCAACATTACCGGCGGCCACGACCTGACCCTGTTCGAACTGGACGAAGCCGCCAACCGTATCCGCGAAGAGGTTGATCCCGACGCCAACATCATCGTTGGTTCGACGCTGGATGACACTCTGGATGGTGGCATGCGGGTTTCTGTGGTTGCGACCGGCATCGATGCTTCGGAAGTTCCGGCAGAACTGCCGGTGCGCCGTCCGATGTCCAAGCCTCTGGCGACCCATGTTCTTGAAGAGCCCAAGGTTGAAGATGCCCCGGTCGTGGAGGAAACCCCGGCCGTTGCCGAGGCTCCGGTTGAGGAAGAGCCCTCGCTCTTCAATGCGCTGGACGCAGAGCGTGCCGCAGCAGAAGACCAGATGGAAGATATCTTCGAAGAGGCTCCGGCCGCTGTGCAGCAGCAGGATGATGACCTGCCGCCGCCCGCGTACCAGCCGCAGGTTGCCAGCTTCAACCCGCAGCCTGAAGCCTATGAAGAAGACGAACCCGAGACTTTCGTGGCACCCAAGGCCCGCCCTGTCGGCACCCCGTCGCCAGAAGTTCTTCAGCGCCTTCGCGCCGCCGCTGAAAAGGCCCCTTCGGCCCCGGCGGCCCGCCCTGCGGCAGCTGTTGAACCCGAAGCCCCCCTTCAGCAGCCGCGTGCCGAAGAGCCGAAGCGTGGTGGTTTCGGCCTGAACTCGCTGATTGGCCGCATGACCGGACACGGTGCGGAAAGCGCGCCTCAGGCCGCACGTCAGCAGCCGACGGTTCAGGCGGTACAGTCGGAGCCCGAGTATGACGAGGATCAGGAGCGGATCGAGATCCCTGCCTTCCTGCGTCGCCAGGCAAACTAACGTAAAGTAATTTCGTAGAAGAGGCCGCCAAATTGGCGGCCTTTTTCTTTTTAATTCATGGGCTTATCTGTCTTTGAGCGGTGATTTGCCGATTTGTTTCAGCGATGTTTCAGTCCGTTACAATGTTTGAATTGTGAAGCACTGCGCGACCAAGTAGGTCAGGATTGCGGTACCACTGGGGGCGTATCGCGCCATTCGGAGAAAAGCGTGCAACACACGGTCAAATCATCCATTCGCTTTACAGGGACAGGCCTGCACTCGGGTAAACCGGTTCACATGACGGTTCATCCGGCGTCTGCCGATTACGGCATCTGGTTCCGTCGGACGGATATTTTGATTGGTGACGCAATGATCCCCGCCCGCTGGGATGTGGTTGAACAAACCGCTCTGTGCACGCGGATTGTGAATGACGCTGGTGTGACCGTTTCCACCATCGAACACATCATGGCTGCACTCGCAGGTACCGGCGTTCACAACGCGCTGATTGAGATTGACGGCCCCGAGGTTCCGATTCTCGATGGCAGCTCGGCCGAGTTCGTTCGCGGGATCCTGCGTGCGGGCCTCGTTGGTCAGCGCCAGCGCACTCGTGTGATCGAAATTCTCAAGCCGGTTTCCGTGACCCGTGGTGATGCGACTGCCTCGCTTGCACCGGCAAACGAAATGAAGATCGATTTTCACATCGATTTCGAGGATGAGGCCATCGGCGTTCAGGACAAGTCGCTTGTCATGGCCAACGGCAGCTTCGTACGCGAGCTTTGCGATAGCCGCACATTCTGCCGCAAGGCCGATGTCGACATGATGCACGCCAATGGCCTTGCCCTTGGAGGCACGCTGGAAAACGCGGTTGTGGTTGATGGTGCAGATGTTTTGAGCCCGGGTGGCCTGCGTCACCGTGACGAGGCCGTGCGCCACAAGATGCTGGATGCCTTGGGGGATCTGGCTTTGGCGGGGGCGCCGATTGTTGGTCAGTACGTTGGCCATCGTGCAGGCCACGCCCTGACCAATGCTCTCTTGCGCGAGCTTTTTGCGCATCCGGATGCGTATCGTTTCGTTGAAGTCGACGAAATGACGGCTGCGCGTCTGCCCGGTGCCGGCGTGCATATCGCAGAAATGCCTGCCGTCGCCTGAACTTGTCTGCGATTTCCTGCCAAAGACGTTTTGCACCGCGATTTTCTGTGCTAACAGCTTTGGAAAGGGCAGTGTTGGTCTGCCTTAACCGGATAAGAGGTTGTGCAGTATGACAGGTGTCGGATCGCGTTTGGGAGTTTGCGGTGCGATTCTCGCAACAACTTTGCTTGCGGCTTGCGGCAAGGGCAGCATTGCCGAGCAAGTACAGCGTGGCGAGTTGCCAATCGAGTCCTTTTCGGCCGAGCAAATCTACGAACGGGGTGAGTACGAGCTCAACAACAACGACGAAGAGAAAGCGGCGTTCTACTTCTCTGAAGTCGAACGCTTGTATCCTTACTCGGAAATCGCCAAGCGCTCTCTCATTATGCAAGCCTTTTCGTATCATGAGGCTAAGGACTATGAGAACAGCCGCGCCGCCGCGCAGCGATTCATCGACTTTTATCCGGCGGATGACGACGCGGCCTACGCACAGTATCTTCTTGCCCTCAGCTATTATGACCAGATCGACGATGTTGGACGTGATCAGGGCCTGACCTTCCAGGCGCTGCAATCGCTGCGGAAGGTGATCGAGAACTATCCCGACAGCGGCTACTCCAAGTCGGCAAAGCTCAAGTTCGATCTCGCCTTTGACCACCTCGCTGGCAAAGAGATGGAAGTGGGGCGCTACTACCTGCGCCGTGACCACTTTGGTTCAGCCATCAAACGGTTCCGCGTTGTCGTCGAGGATTTCCAGACCACAACCCACACCCCCGAGGCGCTTCACCGTCTGGTCGAAGCCTATCTGTCCCTGGGCCTTGATGCAGAAGCCCAGACTGCTGGTGCCATCCTTGGTCACAACTACCGTTCGACCGAATGGTACGAGGACAGCTACAAGCTGCTGACGGGCCGTGGTCTCGAGTTGGAAGCGGCAAGCGATGGCTGGCTGAAGCAAGTGTATCGTCAGACCGTGCAGGGCAGATGGCTCTGATCAACCCGGACAGGATCTGAGGTTGTCCCATGCTGCGTTCGCTTGATATTCGCGACATGCTGATCATTGACCGGCTGGACCTCGGGTTCCAGCCGGGGTTGAATGTGCTGACCGGAGAAACCGGTGCGGGTAAATCGATCCTGTTGGACTCGTTGGGGTTCGTGCTTGGCTGGCGGGGACGTGCTGAACTGGTGCGCGCCGGTGCCGAGCAGGGCGAGGTTGTCGCCGTGTTTGATTTGCCCGAGGGGCACGCTGCCCATGCAATCCTTGAAGAGGCGGGGCTGCCGGGCGGTGAAGAGTTGTTCCTGCGCCGTGTGAACGGGCGGGATGGGCGCAAGACAGCCTGGGTGAACGATCGCCGCTGTTCGGGAGAGGTGTTGCGCCGTTTGTCCGAAACGCTGATCGAACTGCATGGACAACATGATGACCGTGGCCTTCTGAACCCGCGCGGGCACCGCGACCTTCTGGATGAATTCGGCCGCCTTGAAGGTCTGCGCAGTGATACGCGTTCGGCGTGGGCCGGCGTTTCCAAGGCCCGCAAAGCCCTGAGTGCAGCGGAAGAGGCGCTGGCCGCTGCGCGCGCGGAAGAAGATTTCCTGCGTCATGCTGTTGGCGAGCTGGATCAACTTGATCCGCAACCGGGCGAAGAAGCCGACCTCGATTCCCGCCGCCGCCTGATGCAGGGCGCTGAAAAGGTGCGTGAAACAGTGACGCTGGCGCATAACGCTCTCTCTCAGGGCGCAGAGAGTGCGATGGGGGATGCGCTTCGTTGGTTGGAAAGCGCGACAGAGGGCACCGAAGGTCGCCTTGACGGGACACTGGCGGCGCTTGAGCGTTCGATGAACGAATTGGCCGAGGCCGTTGATGGCGCCGAGCGATGCCTCGAAGCACTCGATTTCAATCCGCACGAGTTGGAGCAGGTTGAGGAACGGCTTTTCGCAATCCGGGCATTGGCGCGCAAACATGGGCAGGCTCCGGATGAACTGGGCGCTTTCGCCGATGACCTGCGCCAGAAACTGGCGGCGCTGGATGCGGGCGAAGGCAATATAGACGCATTGCGCAAGGCGGTGAGTGCAGCTGAAGCAACCTATGAGGCGACTGCGGCCAAACTGCGTGCAGCGCGTACAGAGGCGGCACAGCGGCTTGATGTTGCGGTTTCTGAGGAGCTGGCGCCGCTTAAGATGGAGCGTGCGGTCTTTACCACGCAGGTGAGCGAGGCCGAGGCCGGGCCTGATGGCACTGAAACCGTTGCCTTTACCGTTGCGACGAACCCGGGCGCGCCCGCGGGGCCACTGGCCAAGATCGCCTCGGGTGGCGAACTCAGCCGATTTCTTCTAGCACTCAAGGTCTGTCTGTCGGCCGGGACCACCGGTATCACCATGATCTTTGACGAGATCGACCGTGGCGTTGGTGGGGCCACGGCCGATGCAGTTGGTCGCCGTCTTGCCGCCCTGTCTGAAGGTGGGCAGGTGCTTGTTGTCACCCACTCGCCGCAAGTGGCGGCGATCGGCGCGCATCACTGGCGCGTGGCCAAGCGGGTTGAAAACGATCAGACGCTGTCCGAGGTGACACCGCTGTCCGAGGGTGAGCGCGTGGACGAAATCGCCCGCATGATCTCGGGCGACAGCATCACCGATGAAGCACGTGCCGCGGCGCGGTCGTTGCTGGGCTAACTTGCCCAAATTTTCCGTTTCGCAAGAAATCGTTACGGCCGCCCCCTTTGCCTTTTGCGGTGAAACCCCTAAAGCTAGGAGAAACCTTAGCAAAATCATTGGCTCATGGCGAAAACCACGCGATCCTTTCTGGCCCAAAGTGCCCGTGAAGCTGTCACGACCTGTCGGGGTGGATGGAAGGTTCTGGTCGAGAAAGGGCCGAGCCAGTTCCAATTCTGGCTGATCGCGCTGCTGATCGGGATTGCCGCCGGGTTCGCGGCCTTGTTTTTCCGCAAGGGCATCACTTGGCTACAGTCCACGCTTTACGGCACCGAGGATGTGAACCTCCTGCACAGTTTCGCGGGAACCTTGCCTTGGTACATGCTTTTGGTGATCCCTACGATTGGCGGCCTGGTGGTCGGGCTGATCTTGCACAGGTTCACGCCGGACGGGCGCGTGCGCTCGGTCGCTGACGTCATCGAAGGCGCGGCGTTGCTGGAAGGGCGGGTCGAGAAGAAAGAAGGTATCGCCTCGGCCTTTGCCTCGCTGATTACGTTGTCATCGGGCGGCTCGACCGGGCGGGAGGGACCTGTGGTGCACATGGCGGCGGTCATCTCGTCTTGGGTCAGTAATCGTATCAAGGCTGACGGGATCACGGGGCGCGATTTGTTGGGCTGCGCTGTGGCGGCGGCCGTGTCCGCGTCTTTCAATGCGCCGATTGCGGGTGCCCTGTTTGCTCTCGAGGTGGTCTTGCGGCACTTCGCGGTGCACGCCTTTGCCCCGATCGTGATCGCCTCTGTCGCTGGTACAGTCATCAACCGGCTGGAATTCGGGGATGTTACCGAATTTGCCCTGCCCACCTCAGGGGCCCTGCAGTTCTATCAGGAACTCCCGGCATTTCTCATGTTGGGAGGACTTTGCGGTTTTGTCGCCGTGGCCCTGATGTGGACGATTTTCTGGGCTGAGGACATGGCCACGCATATTCAGGACCGCACCCGGATGCCGCGTTGGCTGCGACCGGCGGTGTCTGGGGCTTTGCTTGGCGTTCTTGCTATCTGGTTCCCGCATATCATCGGTGTCGGCTACGAGACGACCTCTGCGGCGCTGACAGGCAAGCTGGTGCTGCATGAGGCCGTGGTTTTTGCCATCCTGAAGGTTGTGGCCGTGTCTATCACCATGGCCGGGCGCATGGGGGGCGGCGTGTTTTCACCTGCGCTGATGGTCGGGGCGCTGACGGGCCTGGCCTTCGGCCTGATCGCGACAGGGATCTTCCCCGAGGTGTCCGGCACGGTCACCCTTTATGCTCTTGCCGGCATGGGGGCGGTGGCCGCGGCGGTTCTGGGGGCGCCGATCTCGACAACGCTGATCGTGTTCGAACTGACCGGGGACTGGCAGACCGGTCTGGCCGTGATGGTGTCGGTGTCCATCTCGACAGCCCTTGGGTCGCGGTTGGTGGATCGCTCGTTCTTCCTGACGCAGCTGGAACGGCGCAATGTGCATGTCGCTGCGGGCCCCCAGGCGTACCTTCTGTCCATGTTCCGTGTGGCGGGCGTGATGCGATCCAAGGATGATCCGCGAGCAGCCTCAGAGGACACCTGCTGGGAGATGATCGCGGATGGCATCTATGTCGACGGAAACGCTACGCTCGAATCCGCGATGCCGATCTTCGACAAGGCCGCCGTGCCCTTTATCCCTGTTGTCACGATAGCGGGCGAGGGGCAGCCGCCGGAACTCTGGGGGGCACTGTTCCATGTGGATGCCCTCAAGGCATACAACCGCGCCTTGGCTGCGACGGCGGCGGAAGAGCACAGCTGAAATGAAAATTGCGCCGGTGGCACCGACGCAATACCGACGGAATACCGCCGTGATACATATGGCTGTTTTGGGCGCTTAGATACGCTCTACGGTGACGCCGTCACCCGTGTAGAAAGCCAGGTGATCCTTGATGCGCGCGACGTCTTCAATCGGAGCCTCATAGCTCCAGACGGCGTTCTTAAGTGTCTGGCTTTTGGTCACAATCGAGAAATAGCTGGCATCGCCTTTCTTGGGGCAATGGGTGCTGTGATCGCTGTCGTCCAGGAACGCCATCGCGATGTCTTCACGCGGGAAATAGATCACCGGCGGCAGGTCACCCTCGCACAGCTCAAGCGCATTCGAGCTCTCTCCCAGAATCGCGCCCCCTGCGCGAACAGTCCAGTTTCCTTCCGCTTTGCGGATCGTGATATTGTTGCCCATGCTTGTCCCCTTAAAGTCTTGCGACATCCTTTCGGATGCGTATGACACCGATGTGTCATCCTCCCGAGCGCGTACTGTGTCACAGTGGCGCGGTCGCGCGATCCAACCACATCTGTACTTCTTTGGGAAGCCTTGGTCCCAGAACGTGACGACACGTCTCATGATAGGTGTCGATCCAAGCGCGTTCTTGGTCGGATAACAGCGATGTCTCGATCATGCGACGGTCGATCGGGCACCAGGTCAGGGTGCGGAAGCATAGCATGTCCCGGTGAGAATCACCTGTTGGCAGGGCAGGAGCATCTTCGACGACGATGAGATTCTCGATGCGGATACCGAACGCGCCGGGGCGATAGTAGCCGGGTTCGTTAGACAGGATCATTCCCGGTTTCAGGGGAACATCGCTCAGGCGGCTGAGGCGTTGCGGGCCTTCGTGGACGCAGAGATACGAGCCGACACCGTGACCGAGACCATGATCGAAATCCTGTCCTGCCTGCCAGAGCGGCACGCGACCGATGGCTTCGAGGTGCATCCCGGCAAGGCCTTTGGGCCAGCGTAGTTCAGAAATCGCGATCACGCCTTTCAGCACGCGGGTGAATGCCTCGCGTTCGTCCTGCCCGACAGGCCCGACCGGAAGAGTGCGGGTGATGTCGGTGGTGCCGTCGCGATACTGGCCGCCGCTGTCGAGGACCAGAAGGTCGCCCGATGTCAGAATGCGGTTGGTGTCTTTGGTCACGCGGTAATGGATCACGGCACCATGCGGACCGGTTCCCGAGATTGTCTCGAAACTGATGTCGAGAAGCGCGTTGGTGTCACGGCGGCACTGTTCTAGTTTTTCGACAACGTCGATTTCGGTGATGCCCGTTTCCGCGTTTTCGTCATACCAGTGCAGGAAATGGCACATGGCCGCGCCATCTCGCAGGTGGGCTTCGACGCTGCCGGCGACTTCTGCGGGATTCTTGCAGGCCTTGGGAAGCGCGCAGGGGTCATCGCCCCATTGGATTTCGATCCCGGCGGTGTCAAGGGCGTGCGCCACCTTGTAGGGGGTTGTCGCCTTGTCGAGCCGGATTGGACCCGCCATGGAAACCAGCAGTTTCAGAAGCAGGTCTGGCGCATGAACGCGGATATCCGGGCCAAGATGATCGGCCACGTCTTCGAGTTTGACCGGATCCATAAACAGATCGACCGTCGCGTCGTCATTCAGCAGGGCCATTCCGTGTGCAACGGGATTGCGGGGGATGTCTGAGCCGCGAATGTTGAGCAACCAGGCGATGCTGTCGGGTTGGCTGATCAGGGCCGCGCGATGACCTTTGTGGACGAGTTCCGAAGCAAGGCGTGCACGCTTGAAGCCATGCTCTTCACCTGCGAATTCAATGGGTTGCGCAGAAGCGCGGGCACGAGGTGGATCGGGTTGATCCTCCCAGACGCGGTCAACCATGTTGTCACATGCCACCAGGGTGATGCCGCTGCCTTGCAACTTCGCTTCGAGGGTTTCGATCTGTCCGACAGTATGAAGCCACGCGTCATAGCCGATCACACCCGTGCCCTCGACATTGTCCAGAATCCATTGCCCGAGAGACACCTCGGGCCAGTCAACGGGCGTGAAGTCATCCGCGACCTGTGCCTTGACCTGGGTGCGGTAGCGGCCATCAACGAACACGCCCGCACAGTTCGCCAATGCGATACAGTAGCCCGCAGACCCCGTGAAACCGGTCAGCCAGGCGAGGCGCTCGTCGCGTGGTGCAACGTATTCGCCTTGATACACATCGGCACGGGGAATGATGAAACCGTTCAGCCCTTCCCGGGCAAGTTCCTGACGCAGAGCGGCGAGCCGGGGCGGACCCTGTTCCGGGCGCGCCAATACATTGAAATCCTGGAACACAGGCTTCCCCTTCAATCAATTTCCCAAGGGTGCCCCGTTGGCATGAGCACCGAAAGACGTATTAGCCGACTTTGCGCATTCCCAGAACGCGGGCGCGTTTGCGTGGGTCGCTGTCAAACAGGCTTGCCAGTTGTTCGGTCATCGCGCCAGCCAGCTGTTCCACATCGGTGATCGTCACCGCGCGTTCATAGTAGCGGGTCACGTCGTGGCCGATACCGATGGCCAGCAGTTCGACCTGACGGCGCTTTTCGACCATGGCGATCACGTCGCGCAGGTGTTTTTCAAGATAGTTGGCGGGGTTGACCGACAGGGTCGAGTCATCCACGGGCGCACCATCCGAGATCACCATGAGGATCTTGCGCGCCTCGGGGCGGCCAATCATGCGGCGGTGGGCCCATTCCAGTGCCTCGCCGTCGATGTTTTCTTTCAACAGGCCCTCTTTCATCATCAGGCCAAGGTTGTCGCGCGAACGGCGCCACGGGGCATCGGCCCCCTTGTAGATGATGTGGCGCAGGTCATTCAGGCGACCGGGCTGCTGGGGGCGGCCTTCGTTCAGCCATGCCTCGCGGCTTTGGCCGCCTTTCCAGGCGCGGGTGGTAAAGCCGAGAATTTCAACCTTGACGTTGCAGCGTTCCAGCGTGCGGGCGAGAACGTCGGCGCAGATTGCGGCGATCGAAATCGGACGGCCGCGCATCGAACCGGAGTTGTCGAGCAGCAGCGTCACGACGGTATCGCGGAATTCGGTGTCTTTCTCGACCTTGAACGAAAGCGGCGTTGTCGGGTTGGCGACCACGCGGGCCAGACGGCCGGCATCAAGGATGCCTTCTTCGAGGTCGAATTCCCACGAGCGGTTCTGCTGGGCCTGAAGGCGGCGTTGCAGTTTGTTGGCAAGGCGGCTGACGGCCCCCTTCAGGGGTTCAAGCTGCTGGTCGAGGTAGGCGCGCAGGCGTTCCAGTTCCACCGGCTCGGCCAGCTCTTCGGCCTTGATCTCTTCGTCGAAGTCGGTGCTGAAGACGCTGTAGTCGGGATCGGCTTCGGACACCGGCTGCGGGGCAGGCGGCTCGAGCGGGGCCTCGCCGTCGGGCATCTCGACATCTTCGCCCAACTCGTCCTCGGCCATCTCGTCCATCGAGACCTGGGCCTCGGACATGTCCTGCTGTTCTTCCTGCGACTGCTCGGGGTTGGCCTCGGCCTCGTCGTCCTGACTGTCGTCCTGGCCGCTGCTGTCGGGATCGGGCTGTTCTTCGGAATCCTCTTCCGCCTCGTCCTCCTGATCCTCTTCCTGGTCGGGATCGTCGCCAAGCTGATCGCCATAGCCAAGGTCTTCGATGACCTTGCGGGCGAATTTGGCAAAGCCCTGCTGGTCAGACAGCAGTTCGTTCAGGTCGCCTAGCGTGTCGCCGGCCTGCTGTTCGATATAGCCCTGCCAGAGCTCCATGACATTGCGGGCGGCATCGGGCAGATCGCGGCCGGTGGCGAGATGACGAATGAGATAGCCCGCGGCGACGGGCAGGGGGGCGTCGGACGAACTCTTGATCTGGTCATAGCCCTTGCCACGGGCCTCGTGTTCGATCTTGGCGTCGATGTTGCCCGCGGTGCCGGGCATGTCGCGTGCGCCCATCGCCTCGCAGCGGGCGGTTTCCATCGCCTCATAGAGGTCACGCGCCATGCCCTGTTGCGGAGCATAGCGGGCGTGCATGCCGTCGTCGTGGTACTTGAGACGTAGCGCCAGCGCATCGGCGGTGCCACGGGCCAGCAAGACCTCGTCGCGGGTCATGCGGCGCGACACCTGCGGCAGACGCACCTGATCACCGGAGACACCCGAAGGATCAACGGTGTAGGTCACCGACAGATCGGGTTCGTTGGCCATGACCTTGGTGGCCTCGGCCAGCGCCTTCTTGAACGGATCGGCGGGGTTGTCGTTAGGTTTTTTCATCGCGTCTTCGTCACTTCATCCAAGCTGATCCGGCCAGTCGCAAGATCCGACAGGACCGCCACATGCACATCCAGCGCATCAATTACTTTATATCCCGGTTCCTGACCGTCAAAGGCCAGATTGAGATCCGTTCCCGCGAGAACAACCGCTTCGGCACCCAGTTCCGTTGTCATACGCTGACCCGCATCGAGAAACATGGCGCGTTGCTCTGGCGTGCAATGGCCTGCGACTGCCATGTCTTGATAGGTTTGACCTAGTTCATCGACTTCCGCATCCAAGGCGACTGCCCTTGTTTTGACAAGCTGCCCATAAAGGCGTGTCTGCATGACAACGCGGGTTCCGAGCAGTCCCACACTCTCGATCCCTTGTTCAGAGAAGAACTTGTCGAGAGGGGCGACGGCGGAAACAAGCGGGAGCGCGGAGAGCGGTATTGTTTCGTCGAAACAGAAATGCCCACCCAAGGACGTTATCGCTGCACAATCGCATCCCGCAGCTTTCAGCCTGTCGATCAGCTTTGCGTAAACCGACGCTTGCGGGGCCCGGTCATCTGCAAGGTTGTTGCGGATCAGCTCATGCACATCGGCGTGGACGATGGTGAGGTCTAGTGTGCCACCTTTCGCCTCTACCGCCGCAACGAGGCGCTGGTAGTATACGACGGTCGCGGCAACGCCGATCCCACCAATCAAACCTATGTGCATGGGCTCATTCCCGAACTGATTACCCCAGGCTCACGCTTGCGGCGCTTTCCGGCAGTTCTTCGTCGAACAGGCGCTGGTAGAATTCGGCCACGGTCTGGCGTTCGAGTTCGTCGCATTTGTTGAGGAAGGTCAGGCGGAAGGCATAGCCCACGTCACGGAAGATTTCCGAGTTTTCGGCCCAGTTGATCACGGTCCGCGGGGACATCACGGTCGACAGGTCGCCGTTCATGAAGGCGGTGCGGGTGAGGTCGGCAACGGTGACCATCTGCTTGACGATCTTGCGGCCCGCTTCTGTGTTGAAATGCGGGTTCTTCGCCAGAACGATGTTGGTTTCGGCGTCGATCGAGAGATAGTTCAGCGTGGCGACCAGCGACCAGCGGTCCATCTGGGCCTGGTTGATCTGCTGGGTGCCGTGATAGAGGCCGGTGGTGTCACCAAGGCCCACGGTGTTCGCGGTGGCGAACAGGCGGAAATGCGGGTGCGGCTTGATGATCTCGTTCTGGTCCAGAAGGGTCAGCTTGCCGTCGGTTTCCAGAACCCGCTGGATCACGAACATCACGTCGGCACGGCCCGCGTCGTATTCGTCAAAGACGATGGCGACAGGGTTGCGCAGTGCCCAGGGCAGAATGCCTTCGTGGAATTCGGTGACCTGCTTGCCGTCACGAAGTTTGATCGCGTCTTTACCGATCAGGTCGATCCGGCTGATGTGGCTGTCGAGGTTCACACGCACGGCGGGCCAGTTCAGACGCGCGGCAACCTGTTCGATGTGGGTCGATTTGCCGGTGCCGTGGTAGCCCTGGATCATCACGCGGCGGTTACGGGCAAAGCCTGCGAGAATCGCCATCGTGGTGTCGGGATCGAACTTGTAGGTCGGGTCCACTTCGGGCACGCGGTCGCTGCGCTCTTCAAAACCTTTCACGGTCATGTCGGTGTCAAAACCGAATACATCGCGGACCGAAATCGTTTCGGTGGGTTTCGCGTTCATGTCGAGCGTGCCGTCAGCCATGCCTATTGTCCTTATGCCTTGCCCTGGGTGAGGGGTTCAAACCCGCACTTCGTGCCTGATCTTTGGAACGTTAGCAAGAGGAAGAGCGCGGAATGTGTTCGTGACGTGGTGAATGTTCCAGAACTGGATATATAACGCGAACCCGGCATTGCAAAAGCGCCCGCGAATTGTGGGCGCTTCGGGCATTTTTGCAAAGCGTGATCAGAGTGACAGGCGCAGGTCGTTGCGCGCACGCATCAGGCTGCGTTCGTCAAGAAACCGGGGCGTTGAGCGCATGTAGTCGTGAAAGGCCTGTCCATAGCCTTTTACCAGCCAGCGTTCCTCGTTGAGGACAAAGAGGAAATAGAGGGCAAAGAGGGTGGCGGCGAAGCCAAGTGTCAGGAAAGAGCCGCTGGTGATGCCAAGGCCGACGGTGGCCAGAACCGAGGTCACGTATTGGGGGTTGCGGGAATAGGCGTACATGCCGCCGGTGACGAGGCCGCCGCTCTCGCAATAGGTGTTGTCGAGGCCAAGAAAGCGATAGCCCCAAAGGGTGATGCCAAAGGCCGTGATCATGATAGGGAGACCCACGGCATAGCGCAGCCAGTGGCCCCATCCATTGACGCCGATTTCGCAGAGCGCAAAGATCACGGTCGCGCCGCAGAACAGGCGGAACAGGCCAAAGGCGAGGTGGTGGCGCCAACCATCAGAGGCGGGCCAGAGGCCAAGGTCCGGGCGTGCGAGGCTGAGCGAGAGATGACCGCCGAGGGCCAGCGCAGACAGGATTGCGGTGATGAGGGAAATCGTGTGGGCAGTGGAGAAAATGTCGAACAGCACGGCAAGAGGGCTCCTTTGAACGCGCCCGGCACGGTGCCTGTGCCCGGCATCTTCAAATCGGCTAGCAAGCGGATGTAACAGTTCGTTTTCGGTTTGGTGACGCTTGCGTCACCCTGCATCTTGCGTTTTGTGCAACGCTTCGTGAACGGCCTGTGCCACCTTTTCACGCATGGTTTCGCTCATCCCTTCAAGGTCCACGACAAGTTTGTCGCCCTTGGGAATAGGGGCCGTTCCTTTTGTCTTGCGCAGAACGCGGTAGGGGGTGATGTCGCGGGCGATGCCCTTGAAGCGTGTCGGCTCAAGGGCTTCGGCTTCGATCAGGTCGCGGACATGGGCATAGGTTTCGTAGCTCATGACGATACCGCCGGGTTCGGCGATGCCCTCAAGGCGGGCCGCCAGGTTCGCCTCGGCCCCGATGATGGTATAGTCCATCCGCGCGTCAGATCCGAAGTTGCCCACGTTGCAGTAACCGGTGTTGATGCCCATGCGCGCGCGGAAGGGGTGTTCCAGTCCCTTGGCGCGCCAGACATCGTCCAGTTCGTCAAGCCGCGACTGCATCTCAAGTGCCATGCGAACGCAGGCGCGGGCATCTTCGGCGGTGCCATTGGTGGTTGGATCGCCGAAAAATGCGACGATGGCGTCGCCGATGAACTTGTCGATGGTCGCGCCGTGGGCTTCGGCGATCTTGCTCATCTCGGTGAAGTATTCGTTCAGCAATTCGGTCAGTTCTTCCGGCTGCAAGAGTTCCGTTGTGGCGGTGAAATCCTTGATATCAGAAAAGAAAACCGTGAGTTTCTTGCGCTCGGTCGAGATGGTGACATCCTTTTCACCGGAAAAAATCGAGCGGTAGACCTGTGGCGGCAGATACTTGGAAATCTTGAGCGAAACATCGGCCAGGAAGCTGTTGTTCGCGGCCAGTTCGTTGTTCATCTGGCTGAATGAGCGGGCCAGGCGAAATTGCATGGCCGCGAAAACAAGGCCTGCCGTTCCGGCAAGCGCGAGGTATGTGAGCATCCAGCGAAAGGCCCAGAGGTTGCTTGCGATCGGTTGATTGATGGTAACGCTCTGAACGCCACGCACGTCGCCAACGGCCCAATCCTTGTGCGTGCTTTCCGGGTGGGCGTTGTGGCAATCGACGCAGGCCTGTTCCATCAGGATGGGCGTGGCCAGTGTCAGGGTATGGTCGAAGAACGTGGCGCCGCCCATGGTGACGATTTCACGGGTCTCGGGGTTGGTCCGGAAGGTTTCAAGCGCTTGGCTTTCGAATGGAGAGAGTTCGTGAGCGGTGCGGTTCATGAAGGGAAAGTCCGAGACAAACCGGTACGTGACCGCTTCTTCTGCATCGGCGACGAGTTGGCCGAGTTCAATCGAAAGCGTCGCAGGGATCGGGATGGCGCCGGGCGTGTCTCGGTAATTGTGCATCGCGAGCGAATTGCCATCGTGCAGTTTGACCGGGTCAACGACATTTTCGGCATAGTAGGCGCGTACAGCCGACAGGATGGCGTTCATGCTCTGGGTCTGGCGTTCCATGTGGTTGTCGGACAGGGCGTCCATGTCCTGCCAGAGGGCCAGAGGCAGCCCGGCCAGTGCGGCCAGAACAAGGCCAAGCACCCACACGGGGCGATCAATGAAAAATCGTCCAAGCCGTTCCATGAAAGTCTCCGTCCATCCTTGTCCTAAGGGATAGGGCAGGGGCAGGTTTCAAATTAACTGCACCAAAAGAAAGGGCGACCGTTTGGCCGCCCTGTCGAACCTTATTTGAAATTCCGGCTGTCCTTGATCTGGTCCCATGCCCAGACAACCTCTTGAAGCTGTTCTTCCTGGCTGCGGTCGCCGCCGTTCATATCCGGGTGCAGTACCTTGATCAGCTTCTTGTAGGCCTTGCGCACCTCGGCCTTGGTCCAGGTGTCCTTGGCTTCGAGGATCTCGATCGCGCGGCGTTCCGTGGGCGGCAGACGACGGCCAGCGCCGGCACCCTTACCGGGGTTCTGTGTCGCGTTGGCGCCAAGAACCTGATGCGGGTCTTCGATGCCAAGGCGGGCCCAGGCGCGGGCTTCGGGGTCGGTGAATGTCTTGGTTTCACGCTCCCACACCTTGTCTTTCGACTTCTGGGCATTCATCTCGGCTTCGGTCTTGCCGTCGAAGAAGTTCCATTTCAGGTTGTATTCGCGAACGTGTTCCTTGCAGAACCACTTGAATTCATCCAGCACGTCTGGCGCCCTTGGGGCGCGATAGAGGCCAGGTTCGTTGCACCCCTCATGTTCGCATACACGGGTCGAGGTTTCACTGGCTCCAGACATGCTGCGCCGCCCGCGCGGGTTCTTCTTCTTGGCAGAAGACACGGACATATCGAAACCGAATGGATCTTCTTTTGGCATGGACTCACCTTTTCGACTCAGGGCGCAGAGTTTAGTCTAACCGGCGGCAGATAGAAGAGGCTGAGGGCAAAAAAATGTCAGTGACACAGGAAATTCATACTCGGCTGGAAGCGGCCTTTGCGCCAAGCGAGTTGCAGGTCGTCGATGATAGCGAGCGTCACCGCGGCCATGCGGGCTATCAGGAAGGTGGCGAAAGTCACTTCAATGTCAGGATTCGGTCTTCGGCCTTCGAGGGGCTGACGCGTATTGCGCGTCACAGGGCCGTTCACAAGGCGCTGGGGGCGGAACTGGTGGCGCGAATTCACGCGCTGGCATTGGACATCGACGTCTGAGGGCTATTCGGCTGCGAGGTCTGATTTCTTGTCAGGCTTGGCCTCGCCCTCGTCCGAAACGCGTCGCGCACGCGCCAGGAGAGCGGCAGGGAGAGCATTCGGGAACGGGTCATCGCTGCCTTCGTCTTCATCCGGAACAAAGCGGGTGGAGGCTGCCGCATCTGAGACAAACGCCCCTTCTTTCGGAGCAGCTTTGGGCGCAGGCCTTTCGGGTATCGAAACAGGGTCCGTCAGCATCAAATGCCCGTCTTCGGGGGATCTTTGCCAGTCGAACTGCTCAGGAAGCTGGTCTTCGGGAAGGGTCGAATTCCAGGGAAACTGGGCCGCTGCTTCGGATCCGGCTGTCTCGGGAGCTTCGCTTTCCTCGACGTCTTGGGGCTGTTCTGGCGCAGTTTCAGCCTCCGCCGCCTCGGGAGTAGCCTCTTCGGGCAGGCGAGCGGGCGTTTGCACGTCTTCCTCTGATGGCGTCTCTTCGGCGAGGTGATGTTCCGGAATTGACGGCACTGGCACCGCTGGCAACGCATGGCGGGCAACGGCCTCGGCCAGTTGTTCGAAGGGAGCCTGTAGGTCCTCTGCCTCGGCCGACGTTGAACGGCGGAATATCAGGATGGATTTGTAGGATGTCCGGCTGGATGTCAGGCCGGTTCTTTCCTCGCATGGCAGCGTATCCGAGCGCCAGTATTCCCAGCCATCAGCGGCCAGTTCGTTCATCACACACTCAAGCGCATGGGCAAACCGCCCATTCGTGCCCTTTACCCCACGTGCCCGTTTTCCCCGGTCCGGGGCAGGCACAACTTTGTACTCGTAGTTCGTCATTCCGAAATCGGCTCAGTCACTTAATGACATGACTATAGCAGGCGGAAGTGTGTCCGTCTGCATCCGAGTTTCGGTGGTTCACGTTGGTTTCTTGGGAATTCCCATAGGCCTGCCGACGCGGTCGGGCACGGGCAGGTCGGCATGTGCTTTCGCCAAAGCGCGCATGTTTTGCAGAATGTCTTCGGGCATGGGGGCGACTTTTGGGCCGCTCATGTCGATGTGCAGGCCAAGGCCCTCGCCAGTGGCGGAAATCCAACCGTCTTCGTGGATCAACTCCTGATAGAAGTGAAACCGTTTCTCATCGTGATCCAGAAGCTGGAACGAGGCCCGTACGCGGCTGCCCAGATGCACCTCGCGGAGATAGCAAATGTGGAACTCCGCCGAAAAGGTGGTAAAGCCCCGTTTCTCGCGGTACCCGGCACCAAATCCCAGACGCTCCCAGATCTGATCGACACCACGGTCAAACAGCACGCTGTAATAGGCCATGTTGAGGTGGCCGTTATAGTCGATCCAATCTTGTTCGAGCTCCATGAAGTCGGAGAGGAAGGGGGCGTCGAATTGCATGAGAAGCCTGCTTTGGTTGATCTCTTGCCGTCACGTTAGGGAGAAACCGGGGACGGCGCAAAAAAATATCGCGCCGGTGGGGCACCGACGCGACGTGACTTTTCTTGGGGCGTGAAATTAGGTGTTCAGCTTTTGGGCGACCAGCTGGTTTACAGCCTTCGGGTTGGCCTTGCCGCCGGTGGCTTTCATGACCTGACCCACGAACCAGCCCGCGAGCTTGGGGTTCACCTTGGCTTTTTCGACCTGCGCCGGGTTGGCGGCGATGATCTCGTCCAGCGCCGCTTCGATGGCGCCGGTGTCGGTCACCTGCTTCATGCCACGCTCTTCAACGATCTGCTCGGGGTCGCCGCCCTCGGTGTAGACGATTTCGAACAGGTCCTTGCCGATTTTGCCAGAGATGGCATCCGACTTGATCAGCTTGATGATACCGGCCAGTTGCACGGGCGATACGGGGCTTTCGGTGATGTCGTGGTCTTCGCGCTTGAGACGGCCGAACAGTTCGTTGATGACCCAGTTGGCGGCCTGTTTGCCGTCGCCTGCTTCGCTGGCAACCGCTTCGAAATAGACGGCGTTTTCGGCTTCGGCGGTCAGAACCGAGGCGTCATAGTCGCTCAGGCCGAAATCTTCGAGGAAGCGGGCCTTCTTGGCATCGGGCAGTTCCGGCAGGTTGGCGGCGATGTCGTCGACCCAGCCTTGCTCGATCTCGAGCGGCAGGAGATCGGGGTCGGGGAAGTAGCGATAGTCGTGGGCTTCTTCCTTGGAGCGCATCGAACGGGTTTCGTTCTTGTCCGGATCGTAGAGGCGGGTTTCCTGTTCGACTTCACCACCGGCTTCGACGATTTTGATCTGGCGCTCGGCCTCGATCATGATCGCCTGCTGGATAAAGCGCATGGAGTTCATGTTCTTGATCTCGCAGCGGGTGCCGAGATGGCCGAAATCACCGGTTTCGCGGTATTTCTCGTAGGCGCCGGGCGAGCAGATCGAGACGTTGACGTCTGCGCGCAGGTTGCCGTTCTGCATGTTGCCGTCGCAGGTGCCGAGGTAACGCATGATCTGGCGCAGCTTGGCGATATAGGCAGCGGCTTCTTCCGGTCCGCGGATGTCGGGACGCGAAACGATTTCCATCAGCGCAACGCCGGTCCGGTTGAGATCGACGAAAGACATGTGCGGGTCCATGTCGTGGATCGACTTGCCCGCGTCCTGCTCAAGGTGGATGCGCTCGACGCGCACGTTGCGTGCGGTGCCGTCGCCCATTTCGACCAGCACTTCGCCTTCGCCCACGATCGGGTGATAGAGCTGCGAAATCTGGTAGCCCTGCGGAAGGTCGGGGTAGAAATAGTTCTTGCGGTCGAAAGCGGAGAACAGGTTGATGTCCGCCTTGAGGCCAAGACCCGTGCGCACGGCCTGTGCGACGCATTCCTCGTTGATGACCGGAAGCATGCCGGGCATGCCCGCGTCAACGAAGGCCACGTTCGAGTTCGGCTCGGCGCCGAACTTGGTGGATGCACCCGAGAACAGCTTGGCATTCGAGCTGACCTGCGCGTGGACCTCCATACCGATGACCAGTTCCCAGTCCTGCTTGGCGCCAGCGACGATCTTGGGCTTGGGGGATTCATATGTCAGGTCGAGCATGCCAGACTCCTTTGAACGCAATTGGATCGCGTTCTAGGGCAGAGCTTGGACAGGAGCAAGAGGGCAGGCGGCTCAGGAGTTGCTTTGGGTGATGCCATCCGGGCCAAAAGTGACCGTGTGCCCTTCCTGAAGGCGCTTGAGGAAGGGCATGGCCACGGCCTTGAGGGCGGTTTGGCGACCCTTGTCGGCGAGACGCTCTTCCGAAATGATCCGCGCGGTGTTTTCGAAGCCGATTTCCGCGTGGCCCCAGATGAGCGGATGCACCTCGCGCAGGTGATGCGTGATGATGTCTTCGAACCCCTGTCGCAGGTTGGCCGCGATCTCGGGGTTTTGGCCCGTTTCGTTGTAGCGTGAACGCGCGATCTGCCAGCTTTGATAGAGGTGGGCCGCAAGCAGGTTGGCAACGTGCTGGTCCTGACGGCGGGCGAGGATGTCGCGCACACCATCGAGGAAGTAGTCCATCTCGATCATGTCAAAGCCGTCGGGATCGACCAATACGGCATCGAACCAGACCCAGGCATAGGCGCCAGCGCCCCAGTCTTCGTAGGTGCGGGCTGCCGTGCGGCGGGCTTCGAGATCGAGGGCCTGAAAATCTCCGTACCAGCGCGGCAGGAGGTAGTTGCCAAGCGCCCGCATATGGCGCGGGTTCATTGGATCAAGGTCGATCAGACGTTCGAATTCGCGCGACAGGTACAGCGCGGGGTTGGTCTGACCGGGTAACAGGGCACAGCGGGCGGCAGACAGGGCAGGTGATCCCTGTGCTTCGGGGCTGAAACTGTCGAGGATGGTCTGGGCGCGTTCGAAATGCGCCTCGAAGGCTTCGCGATTTATCGGGTGAATGTCTTCATTGGATTTCGCACCACGCCATGCCCAGCCAATATCGATGTGCATGTGAGCGACAACGAGGGCCAGCGGATAGCAGTCGGGATGGTCTTCAAGAACGGACTCGAGGGCCTCTACGCCATGAAAGAATTGTGAGTCATTGGCGGGGCGGCCATGCAGAAGCGAGTGTTCGGCGGCGCGCACCACATCCGAGCGCGCACCATAAGCCAGCAGTTCGGCAATCGCGAGGCCGGCCTGCGTTGTATCGCGGCACTGGTCAGCGTCATAAATCCGGTTGGCCAATTCGCCCCATTCCTCCTGACGGGCGCAGCGTAGGCCAAGCTCTTGCGCAATAACGCCTTCCTTCTGGTCCTTGGGTGCCGAAATCACGGGAATATGCAGTTGTCCGAGCATCTTGCGGTAGGTCACGTTGCCGGGGGCAAGGGCGGGGCCGGGTACGGAAACTTCAGAGGGCTTGCGCGAAAATGCACGTAATGAGGGCGATAGCAGGTCGGCAATCTTGGACGTTGGTTTAGAAAACAGTGACATTCGGGTTCAGGCTCCATCCGTTGCGATACAACTTGACGGAGCATTCAGGCCGAAACATGGCACCTTGTGGGAATGTTGCTGGCGATTTTGGCGTGCAAATAGCGCAGTCAGATCACCCTGAAATGGTGTCTCTCTACCTTGATGCCACGTGCTTTCATCGCCTCTTCAAGGAGTTGATGCGGGGGCGTTGCGTTCTGGGGGATACGTTGTTTGCGTTTGCCCGCAAGAATCAGGGTCACGCGCACAGAGAAGTCCCAGCGGGTATCAAAACGGGCCTTTTCGATATGAGACAGGCCGACTTCTGCATCCTGGCCGGGTGCCTGCCAGAGGATGGCCGTGTCATTCAGTTCGAACCGGGTGGTGGGGTTCTTCACCAGATCCCAGATCGCCGGAAGGATCGGAAGCGCAAAAAGAACCAGAAGCCAGGGCAGTGTCCCGACCGAATAGAGACCGGCGAGGATCGCGAGGGCGAAGAGAACGGCGATCCAGGTGCGGGGCGTGCGGCCTGACGACGTGTGGACAAGCGGAGGCTGGGTCATCCCAGAATCCGCGTGATCATTTCGTTGGTGTCGCGGCTGAGGTTCGGCGTTGCGAGAATGCGTTCCAGCTCTGCCTTGATCCGCGCCTGCCGTGTCTCGTCATAGCGCCGCCACGTCTGGAACGCGGAACACATGCGTGCGGTTGTCTGGGGGTTCAGCGGGTCGAGTTTGATCAGCCAGTCTGCCAGCAGGGTATAGGCCGCGCCGTTGTCGTGATGGAACCCTGCGTGCTGCATCTGCATCGCGCCCATGACGGCGCGGAACCGGTTGGGGTTCTTCATGTCGAAATCGGGATGCTCGGTCAGGGCGCGGGTGGTGTCGGCCACGGCCTCGGGTTTGGCCTGAATGATCTGCAAGCTGAACCATTTGTCCATGACAAGGCGGTCGTGCTTCCATTGGGTTTCGAAGGCGGCCAGTTCGTCCTGGCCCTTGCCAGCGTCCAGAAGGGCGCTGAGGGCGGCGAGTTGCAGGGTCATGTTGTCTGCGGCCGCATACTGTTTCGCCGCCGCCGCGCCACCATCCAGACGGGTCAGGAGGGAGAGGGCGGCGTTGCCAAGGGAGCGTTTACCGGATTGTTCGGCGTCCGGCGCGAAGGGCTCGGTCACGGTGTTGTCGCTGTAGAGATCGGGCAGAATGTCAGCCAGCGCAGACGCCTTGGCATCACGCAGGGCTTCGCTTGCGAGGTGGATTTTGGCCGGATCAGGGGTGATGCCCTGTTCATGCAGAAGCGCGGCCAGTTCCGATTGCGTCGGCTGCCCAAGCATCAAGGCGCGGTAGGAGGCGTCAAGGTTGGCATCGCGCACGACGGCCTTGAGGCCGTCAAGGTAGGCCGGGTTGGGGGCGGCGTCGTTGATGATGGCATTCAACAGCGAGTCGCGCGCCAGCATCCGGCCCGCTTCCCAGCGGTTGAACGGATCGGTGTCATGCGCCAGCAGGAAGGCGCGGCGGTCATTGTCGATATCCTGCTCGAGCGCAACGGGAGCCGAGAAGCCGCGCAGGACCGAGGGGATCGGGCGGGTGGCGTGGCCCTGGAAAGCAAAGCTCTGCTCTGCCTTGTCCAGTTCCAGCACACGGGTTTCCATCACCTCGTCGCCATTGGGGTTCAGAAGACCGACGGCAACGGGGATGACTTGAGGGTGTTTCTCTTCCTGTCCCGGAGTGGGGGCAGAGGTCTGCGACAAATGCAGGGTGAAGGTGTCCCCTTCATATTCCTCGCGGACAGCAACCCGTGGCGTGCCGGACTGTGAATACCACAGTTTGAATTGCGTCAGGTCGCGCCCTGTGGCGTCCTCAAATACTTGCAGCCAGTCTTCGATGGTTGCGGCGTCGCCGTCGTGGCGGTCGAAGTAAAGGTCGAGGGCCTTGGCATAGTCTTCGTCACCGACAAGCGTTTTCAGCATACCGATGACTTCGGCGCCCTTTTCGTAAACGGTCGCCGTGTAGAAATTGTTGATTTCCTGAAAGCTCTCAGGGCGCACGGGGTGGGAGAGCGGCCCCTGATCCTCTGGGAACTGACGGCCACGCAGGGCCAGCACGTTGTCGATACGCGCCACCGAGGCTGAGCGCATGTCGGCGGTGAACTGCTGGTCGCGGAAAACGGTCAGGCCTTCTTTCAGGCAAAGCTGGAACCAGTCGCGGCAGGTAATGCGGTTGCCGGTCCAGTTGTGGAAATACTCGTGGGCTATGATGGCTTCGATGCGCTCAAAGTTGGCATCGGTCGAGGTTTCGGGTGAAGCCAGAACGCAGGACGAGTTGAAGATGTTCAGCCCTTTGTTTTCCATCGCGCCCATGTTGAAATCGTCAACCGCAACTATGTTGAAGATGTCGAGATCGTATTCACGGCCGTAAACGTCTTCATCCCACTTCATGGATTTCTTGAGAGCTTCCATTCCGAAGGCACATTTGTGCTCGTCTCCGGGGCGGACATAGATGTTGAGCGCGACCGCGTTGCCCGATTTGGTGGTGAAGCTGTCGGGATGCGCGACAAGATCTCCGGCCACAAGGGCAAACAGGTAGGCGGGTTTGGGCCATGGATCGGACCATTCGGCAAAACCCTTGCCGCTGGCACCGGGATTGCCGTTGGACAACAGAACAGGTTCTTCGCCTTCGATACGCACGTTGAACGTGGCCATGACGTCGGGGCGGTCGGGGTAGAAGGTAATCTTTCGGAACCCTTCCGCCTCGCATTGGGTGCAGTACATGCCATTTGACATGTATAGACCTTCGAGGGCGGTATTGGCTTCGGGGTTGATCTCGACTTCGGCCTCCCATGTGAATGGGGCGTCAGGGGCGGTGACTTCGATGCCGCCTTCGACCTTCATGGGCGAAACCTCGGTGCCGTCAATCTTTGCCGAAATCAGCTCAAGTTGTTCACCATGCAGGAAAAAACGCCTGTCATTGGCATCCGGGTTCGGGCGGAAACGGATGGTGCTGAGGACGCGGGTCTTGGTGGGATGCAGGCGGAAGACCAGATCGACGCTGTCGATCAGATACCCGAAGGGGGTGTAATCCTTGAGATAGATCGTCTGAGGGGCCGCATCGCGCATCGGGAACTCCTGAGTTGTGGTTGCGTTGAAACCTAATGGAATAGAGCGCGGCTTCAAGCGGCGAAAATTGGCTGTTTTGAATTCAAGGAGAGTGTTTGATATTCGATTGAAAATCTTGAAGGTAACTTTGGTAAGAAAAAATAACCAATTTTGTTGCCTATAGGAAACTTCTGTTCTACATCGGGACGCGAGAGAGTGGAGTTGGAAGGGATAGTCATGTCCGAACGTATCGAGAAACATGGGCTCAGGGTCGATCCGGCCCTTGTGGCTTTCATCGAAGAACGTGCTTTGCCGGGGACCGGCGTATCGGCTGATGCCTACTGGTCGGGCCTAAGCGCACTGGCGCACGAACTGGGGCCGGAAAATCGAAGGTTTCTGGCGGTGCGGGAAGAGGTGCAGCAGAAACTTGATGCCTGGCACATGGCCCGCAAGGGTGCAGAGCATGATGCCGAGGAATACAAGGCGTTTCTGAAGGAAATTGGCTATCTGGTCGAAGAAGGCGCGGACTTTGAAATCGAAACCGCCAATGTCGATCCCGAGATTGCCAAGGTTCCCGGGCCGCAGCTTGTGGTTCCGATCACCAACGCCCGCTTTGCACTGAATGCTGCGAATGCGCGCTGGGGATCGCTTTACGATGCGCTTTACGGCACCGATGCGATGGGCGACCTGCCGACCGGAAAGGGCTATGACGCGGACCGTGGTGCGCGGGTGATCGCCTGGGCCAAGGGGTTCCTTGATGATGCGATTCCGCTTGCCTCGGGCTCGTGGAAAGATGTGTCGGGCATCTCGGTTGAAGGGGGTGTTCTGGCACCGGCTTTGAAGTCGGTTGACCAATTTGCGGGTTACGTTGGCGACGCGGCGGCACCGTCGCGCGTTCTTTTGAAGAACAAGGGTTTGCATGTCATCCTTGAAATCGACGCCAGTGGTGCGATTGGCGCGACCGATCCCGCAGGCATCAATGATGTGACATTGGAATCTGCCCTGTCGACCATCATGGATTGCGAAGACTCGGTTGCCTGTGTTGATGCCGAAGACAAGGTCGTAGCTTATGGTAATTGGCTTGGCCTTATGAAAGGCGACCTTTCGGAAGAGGTTTCCAAGGGCGGCAAGAGCTTTACCCGCGTTCTGAATGATGACGTTGCCTACATTACGCCGGAAGGTGAGGAGAAATCGTTAAAGGGGCGTTCCCTGATGCTGGTGCGCAATGTGGGGCACCTCATGACGAACCCTGCTGCGCTTGATCGCGAGGGCAACGAAATCGGCGAAGGGCTCATGGATGCCCTGACCACCGTGATGATCGCGATGCACGATTTGCAGCGCGACAGCGGGAACTCGGTGCATGGCTCGGTCTATGTCGTGAAGCCGAAGATGCACGGGCCGGAGGAAGTGGGTTTTACTGATCGCATCTTTGACAAGGTTGAAGACATCCTTGGCCTGCCGCGCCACACCGTGAAGATCGGCATTATGGATGAGGAACGCCGCACCAGTGCCAACCTGAAAGAGTGCATTCGCGCCGCCAAGCATCGCGTTGCCTTTATCAACACCGGTTTCCTTGACCGGACAGGCGATGAAATCCATTCCTCGATGGAAGCCGGGGCTTTCCTGCGCAAGGGCGCTATGAAAACCACGCCCTGGATCCTGTCTTACGAGGATCGCAACGTAGACATCGGGCTGGCCTGTGGTCTGCAGGGCAAGGCGCAGATCGGCAAGGGCATGTGGGCGATGCCCGACATGATGGGCGCAATGCTGGACCAGAAGGTCGGCCATCCGAAATCCGGTGCGAACTGTGCCTGGGTGCCGTCGCCAACGGCAGCGACGCTCCACGCAACGCACTACCACGCGATTGATGTTCTGGCCCGTCAGGACGAGATCAAGGCCGGTGGCGCGCGCGGGACTTTGGATGATCTGCTGACCCTTCCGGTTATGAGCGGTGAAAACCTGAGCGACGCCGAGATCCAGGAAGAGATCGAGAACAACGCCCAGGGTATCCTTGGATACGTGGTGCGCTGGGTCGATCAGGGTGTTGGCTGTTCCAAGGTGCCGGATATTCATGACGTGGGCCTTATGGAAGACCGCGCAACCTGCCGGATTTCCTCGCAGGCGCTGGCGAACTGGCTGCATCACGGTGTGGTCAGCGAGGCGCAGGTCATGGAGGCCATGCAGAAGATGGCCGGTGTCGTGGACCGTCAGAACGAAGGTGATCCCCTGTATCGCGCGATGGCACCGGGCTTTGATGGCGTGGCGTTCCAGGCGGCCTGCGACCTCGTGTTCCGTGGGCGGGTTCAGCCCTCGGGCTATACCGAGCCGGTACTGCATGCGCGCCGCCTTGAGTTGAAGGCCAGCTTGTAACGCAAAAAATCAAAAAGGAGGGCGCGCGCCCTCCTTTTCAACATGTTCAAATCTCCGTTGAAGGGACCAAATCTCATGGCCATCTCACTCCGTAAGGCCCGGACAATCATTCGTAAGGCGCTTGAAAAAGGGCGCGAACTGGAACTGAAACCGCTTTCGGTTGTCGTGCTGGATGCAGGCGGAAACGTACAGGCGTTCGAGCGCGAGGATGGGGCAGCTCCCGGGCGTTTCGCGATTGCGCACGGCAAGGCCTATGGCTCGGTCATGCTGGGGATGGCAGGCACGGCGCAGATGGCGCGTGCGGAAGGCCAAGCCTATTTCATGGCAGCGGTTAACGGCGTTTACGGCGGTCAGGTGATCCCTGTGCCCGGTGGCGTTCTTGTGCGCGGCAAGAAAGGCGAGGTAATCGGCGCGGTTGGGGTGACCGGTGACACCTCGGACAATGACGCGATTGCCGCTCTTGCAGGCATCGAGGCAGCCGGTCTGACCGGCGAGGCCTGATCCCCTTTGCCATTCCGGCGGGGCGTGCTTATGTTGAGAGCGACTAAAGGCGCGAGGACACCATGACACGGCCCGTCGTAGGGATTATCGGCAACCAGTATCTTATCAATGACCAGTACCCGGCGCATGCCGGCGGCACCATGAATTCCGAAGCGATTTCAGGGGTGTCTGGCTGTATGCCGATTTTGGTTCCGGCTGATCCACGTTTTGTTTCCGTAGATGAACTGCTGAACATCTGTGACGGTTTCTTGCTGACGGGTGGGCGTCCGAACGTGCACCCCGAGCATTATGGTGAGGTGGCGACCGATGCGCATGGCGAATTCGACCGTGCGCGCGATGCCATCACCCTGCCGCTGGTGCGGGCCTGCGTTGAGAGCGGGCAACCGTTTTTCGGGATTTGCCGTGGCTTTCAGGAAGTGAACGTCGCCATGGGGGGATCGCTTTATCCGGAAATCCGCGATCTGCCGGGGCGTGACAATCACCGGATGCCGCCCGATGGCACGCTGGAAGAAAAATTTGCGCTGCGCCACGTGGTGACCTTCTCGGAAGGTGGCGTATTCCACGAGTTGATGGGGTCGCAGAAGGTGATGACCAATACCCTGCACGGGCAGGGGATCAAGCGGGCTGGTACCCGTGTTGAAGTGGACGGTCATGCGCCGGATGGCACGCCGGAGGCAATCTATATCAAGGATGCGCCGGGCTTTACCTTGTCGGTGCAGTGGCATCCGGAATGGGATGCCGCCAACGATCCGGTGTCTCGCCCCCTGTTCGAGGCGTTTGGATCGGCTGTGCGCGCTTGGGCCGAAGAACGGCGGCCTCAGAGGGTATTGCGCAGCGCCTGACCTGTGTCGGGTTGTTGCGGGGCATTTGCGGGAAACAGCAGGCGGGCCTCGTGCGCCTTGAGACAGGTCCGCGCGGTCGGGCCATAGGCCGAAACATCTCCGCGCAACTCTGGAAAGGCCGAGAACATGGCGTCGCGTGTCGCGGGCCCCATGCCTGACAGCGCATAGTCGGCAGCGTGGAAGCTTTCGGTAGCGACGCCCTCGGCATAGACGATCTGGTGCCGGTCGAACATCATGTGGATATAGGTCACCTTGGGGCAGGGCAGCTGCATCACGCTGTGGTCGTTGATCATGTGCTTGGCGGCAACCAGAACCTCTTGTTCTGCAAACAGAAGATCCGCGCGCCAGTCGTCGACGAGAAAGCGGTGTTGCGGCGAGACGATCAGCGGGCGGTTGGCGCCCTCAAGGGCGTCCCGGCCAAGGTAGATCGGGGCAAAGGCGCCCTGGCCTTCGACGGTGGTGGCCCCGATCCAGCGGATTGGTTGCAACCCGTCGTCGCGGGTCAGGACAAGGTCGCCCGCCTGTAGGCTTTCGATCGGGCGTTCCCCTTGCGCGGTCAGGATGCGGGTGCCGGGGGTGAAACAGACGACGGACTTGAGGCTTTCGTCGAAGATGTTCTCGATTTCCGAGAAGGTTACAACGGTTCCGTCATTGAGCTGGATGGTGCCGCTATAGCCGCCTGCAACGCTGTCCTCGGATGTGATGACGAGGGTGCTGACGTCTGCGACGTCGCCAAGATAAAGGAGGTCGCCACCGGTTTCGTCGCCTTCGCCGCCGGTGATGGAGATCCCGTCAGTGTTGCCTTCGCCAAGGTCCAGAAGCAGGAAGACGTCATCACCGTCGCCCCCCTCGACCGTGTCGCCGTGGCTGACTTCGAAACGGTCATCTCCGGCTCCGCCGTAAGCCTGATCCGCACCTGTGCCACCGACCAGCGTGTCGTCGCCGTCCTGACCATGCAGGATATCGTTGCCTGATCCGCCGTCGATGGAGTCATTGCCACTGCCGATTTCGACCATCGTGGTGAAGTGGATGTCGCTGACCCAGAGGGCCTGGCCGGAGGAACCGCCGTTTTCGTAGGTGATTTCGATCGAGGACACAGGACCCGCGATTTCGATCAGGGCGGAGCCGTTGGCGCTTGAGCTGCTGTCCGAGGAGGCCCCTGCGGTTATGGTGTTGCCGGACAGGGTTTCGTTGCCGTCCAGCGAGATGGTGACAGGGACGGGGTTGCCCTCGGCGTCAAAGGCGTTGACGGTGACGATGTCCTGCCAGCCGGATTGGTCGATGTCGTTGATCCGGAAGGAAACGTCCTGAACCGAGTCGCTGATGCCATCGGTGTTCGAGGAAAAGTCGATGTTTGTCGTCGAGGTGGTGCCAACGCCCGATCCGGTCAGGCTGAGGTTTGAGTTGGCGTCGAAGGGCTCGCCGGTTTCGGTGTAGACCGTCTCGGTGCTTTCTACCGTGATACCAGTGGTTTGTGCGGTGGTTTCGAAACTGACCGCAACGTCCATGTCGCCCGTGGTTTGCGTAAAGCCGCCGCTGAGGTCGCTCTCGTCGGCCCCCGCGGAGGACCAGTTCAGGCTTTCGGAAGCGCCGCTGTCAAAGCCGTCGCCGTAGAGAACGTCATCGCCGCTTCCGCCGTCGATCTGATCGTTGCCTTCGTCGCCATAAACAGTGTCATTGCCGGCGCCAGAAGAGATGGTGTCGTCGCCATCCGCGGCGCGGATGCTGTCGCCAAGTCCGCCGGTGCCCGATCCGGTGCCGCCGTCGACGCTGTCTCCGTCGGCGTCAGAGTAGGTGGCGTCGATGGTTTCGCTTGCGTCGGTGCCGTCGATCTCGCCGTCCGTGGTACTGAAGGTCGGAGCACTTGTGACCGAAGCACTGGTGATGGTGTCGACCGGGCCATAGTCGGGGACGAAATAGACGTTTCCATTGGTCGCGAGGTAGTAGACGCCGGGTTCCGAGGTGTTGGTATAGGTGGTGCCAGCATAGGTGCCGGACCAGACCCAGGTTCCCGAGCCCAGAACGCTATCGGTGGAAAAGGAAACAAGACCGCCGCCGATGGAATCGGTGGGGTCGAGGCTGCCGTTTTCCAATGTGACGAGATAACCGTTTGGCATCTTCGGTCGCGCTCCTGTGGGGGACGGGATCGTCCGATTGTTTCCAAATTGGTAACGGAGCGTTTTGGCGGAAAACGGAGAGTATTAAGGAAAGATTAAGATTTGTGGCGCGGATTGCGGCAAAAATGGGGCCACGGCCTAAACCGTTCAGAGTTTCCGAATGTTGTTTTCTTTGGGTTGGCTGATTGGTCTTAAACTCTTGAGGCGAGATTAAGGCGCAGGGTTTAACGTCAGGTTACTTTCGAGCGCGTCTTGAACTCGGGGCGATCCCAGAGGGCATTGGTCATGACATCTTCGAGGATATCAACGGCAGCGCGAACGTCTGTTTCGTCGATGTAGAGGGGCGTGAACCCAAAGCGCATGATGTCAGGCGCGCGGAAATCGCCGATCACGCCGCGCGAGATCAGGGCCTGCATGGCGGCGTAACCCTGTTCGAAGTGGAATGAGACCTGGGAACCGCGCTGGGCGGGATCACGAGGGGTGGCCAGTTGCAGTTGCGGGCACCTGCTTTCGACCTCGGAAATGAAGAGGGATGTCAGGTCCTGGGATTTCTGCCGAACGTCGGAGATCGTGGTCAAGTCCCAGATATCCAGTGCTTTTTCCAATGCCGTCAGGGCAAGAACCGGCGGCGTGCCGACCCGCATGCGTTCAATGCCTGCGCCGGGGCGGTAATCGAGGTCGAAGGCAAAGGGGGCGTCGTGACCAAGCCAGCCGGAGAGGGCAGGGCGGGCGGTGTCGGCGTGTCGCGGGGCGACATAGATGAATGCGGGCGCTCCCGGGCCGCCGTTGAGGTATTTGTAGGTGCAGCCGACCGCAAAGTCCGCGTTGCATTCGGACAGGCGGACGTCAGTGGCGCCGGCGGTGTGGGCGAGATCCCAGACCGTGACGACGCCTTTCGCGTGTGCAAGTGCAGTGAGCGCCTTCATGTCGTGCAGGCGGCCGGTGCGGTAATCGACCTCTGTGAGCATCAGAACGGCCACGTCTTCGGTGATGTTTTCGGCCACGTCTTCGGGCGCGACGATGCGCAATTCGTGGTTTTGTTTCAGGGACTTGACGAGCCCGTCTGCCATGTAGAGATCGGAGGGGAAGTTGCCGGAATCCGAGAGGATGATCTTGCGGCCTTCTGGGGCGAGGTCTAGGGCTGCGGCGAGGGCCTGATAGACCTTGATGGACAGGGTATCGCCCATCACGACGTGGCCGGGTTCCGCGCCGATCAGTCGGGCGATGCGGTCGCCGACGCGGGTGGGCTGATCCATCCATCCGGCCTTGTTCCAGCCGGTGATCAGCATCTCACCCCATTGATTTTGCATGACTTCCTGCATGGCGGCGGGGGCGGCCGAGGGCAGGGGGCCAAGCGAATTCCCATCAAGATAGATAAGGCCTTCGGGCAGGTCGAACATGGCCTTGGTGGCTTGGAAATTTGTCATTTTTGGCTCCCTCACTCGCGCGGCATCACACTATCGGTTAACCGGTGTGGGGCAAGGCAAAACCAACGTCGGTATTACGTCGGTATCGTGGCGGTATTGCGGAGGTGGCGATACCGACGCGTCGCGGTTTTACACAGGTTGCCAAAGGGTTAATCTGACGGGGGCGGGAATTCGAGGGGGATGCCGAGTTCGATCCGTTTCTTCCTGGACAGCCCCTTGGAGACGAGTTCGTAACTAATCGCGATGTGCCGGCGCAGCTCTTCGTCGGAGAGGCCGGGGGCCGCATAGTGTTGCAGCCACTTCATGCCGCGCGAGGCAAGATAGGGGGCGGGGCGGATGCCCGGGGTTTCCTGGAGCACTTCGAAAGCGATTTCGCTGACCTTGAAGGTGAAGGCATCCACCTTGTCCGCCCAGCCACAGATGGCAAAGACCTTGTCCGCGACTTTCCAGACGTCGGAGTTCCCCCACTGCACCACGTGGGATGTTGCCGGGAAGGTGGCGCAGTAGGTGTTGAACTCGTCGCGGGTCATGGGGCGAGGTTACATCTCGCCGCCGGAGATTTGAATGGTCTGTCCGTTCATCGAGCCGGAATTCGGCGCGCAGAGGAACATGGCGGCTTCGGCGACCTCTTCCGAGGTGATCAGGCGGCCATGCGGGTTGACGCCAACCATCAGCTTGTGGGCTTCCTCTTCGGAGAGGCCGGTGCGCTGCATGATCTTCTGTGTGTTGGAGGTCACGATGTCGGTGTCGACATAGGCGGGGCAGAGCGAGTTGAAGGTGTAGGGCTTGCCCGCATAGTCGGCCGAAAGGGCCTTGATGAGGCCGTTCAGCGCATGTTTCGAGGCAGAGTAGCAGGGTGCGCCCTTGAGACCGCGCAGACCCGCGATCGAAGATACACCGATAACGCGGCCCCAGTCGGTGGTGACCATGGACTTGAGGCTTTCGCGGATGGTCAGGAACGCGCCGTCGACGTTAATGCCCATCATGTGACGCCATTCGTCCAGCGTGGATTTGTGCAGGGCGCGGCCTTCGGCGACGCCGGCATTGGCGACACAGATCTGGATCGGGCCGCGCGCTTCGACGGCCGCGGCAACGCCGTTCACCACCGAGTCTTCGTTGGCCACATCCATCTGAAGCGCGTGCAGACCGTTGCCCGCGTTCTCCTCGAGAACGCTTTGGCGACGGCCTGTAATGGTGACCTGCGCCCCTTCAGCGGCCAAGGCGCGGGCGATGGCGAGGCCGATTCCGGTGCCGCCGCCGGTGACAAGCGCATGTTTTCCTTGCAGATGCATATCTCTCTCCCTGTTTTGAAAGCAGGGTACATACCCGCCGGTATGTTTCAAGGTGCGCCGTTCCGTCACTTTATTACTTATTCACAGTTGCGAATTTGTACATTATTGCTTTGGGAGTGACATTTTCAGGGAGGGCGAGGATGACTCGTTTTGCAGTTTGGGCCGCCGCGATGGCGCTTGGCACCGCGGCTTTGGCCAGTGAGGACATTGCCGATCAGTATCCGCAGTCAGAGCTTTATTCCAAGCCGGTCGAGGTGATCCCGCACGTGTTTTCGGCGATCGGGGCGACGGCGCCGCCGACCTACGAGAACTCGGGGCATAACAACAACCTGTCCTTCGTGGTGACGGACGAGGGGGTTGTCGTGGTGAATGGCGGGGCGTCGGTGCGGCTTGCCAAGGCGCTGCATGACGAGATCAAGGCGGTGACGGACCAGCCTGTGAAACTCGTAATCAATGAAAACGGGCAGGGGCACGCGATGCTGGGCAATGCCTATTGGATGGACCTTGGGGTCGACGTCCTTGCCCATGTGGACGCCATCGAGGCCTTTACCTCGGAGGCGGATTTCATCCTTCAGGGCATGGAGCGTTACAACCGTGACAAGGCGGAAGGCACGCGGACCGTCACGCCGAACCTGTCGTTCGAGGACGAGTACAAGTTCACGCTGGGCGGGGTTGAGTTTCATGTCATGTACATGGGCCCCTCGCATGATCCGGGGGATGCGCAGGTCTGGTTGCCGCAATGGGGTATGCTGATTGCGGGGGACATTGCCTTCCACGAGCGCATGTTGCCGATTTTCGAAGGCATCTGCACCAGCTGCTGGATCGAGACATGGGATGAAAAGCTGGAACCGCTGGCACCGACCTATGTCATTCCGGGGCATGGCCACCCGACCAACCTTGCGCAGGTGCGTCGGTATACTCGCGACTATCTGGTGGATCTGCGCGAGAAGATTGGCGCGCATATCGATGAGGGTGGTGACCTTGCCGGGGCCTATTATGTCGACCAGGAACGCTGGAAGACGCTTGATACCTTCGAGGAACTGGCGACCAAAAACGCAGGCCGCGTGTTCGAAGAGATGGAATGGGAGTAAATCCCGAAACGCCCGTACCAATGCTGTGGCACGGGCGTAACTTTTTCCTTTTTGTTGCGCAGGGTCAAAATACGACATTGCGGACGCTGTAAACGTCGTTAAAGGAGATGTCATGAAACGACTGGTGTCGGCAGTTCTGGCTTTGGCCTTGGCCATGCCCGCTTTGGCGGACGAGGAAATCGTTCTCGAAGCGGTTCAGGACTATATGGATTTTGCCACCTATGAGGCGGGTATCATCCTTCCTGCACAACTGACGCAGGACGTATTCGAAGCTGCGACTTTTGTCGATACCCGTGATGCCGAACAATTCGAGGCCGGCCATATTCCGGGCGCCATGCATATGGAATGGCGCGAGGTGGCTGCCCGTCTTGACGAAATTCCGGACAGCGGAATGGTGGTTTTTTATTGCAATACCGGCACGTTGTCATCGCAGGCCACTTTCGCGGCGCGTCTTTTGGGGCGGGAGAACGTGGTGGTGTTGCAGACTGGCATGAGAGGCTGGTCGGAGACGGCGGCGTATAAACCATGAAGCAGTGGATTGATCTTCCTCCCGCATGGCTAGCGGGTGCGCTGGTGCTTGCCTGGGTTCAGGCCAGCCACTATGCGCTGGGCCTGACCTTCGGGCCGGTCTGGGCCGACCTTGTTGGCGGGCTTTGCGTGGGCGGCGGGATCGTCCTGATGCTGCTTGCGGTGACGGAAATGCGCCGCCAGAAAACCACGCTGATCCCGCATCGCGACGCGGATCGTCTGGTTCAAAGCGGGATTTTCTCGCGCACGCGCAACCCGATCTATATCGGGGATGCGCTGATCCTGTTGGGATTGATCCTGTACTGGGATGCGGTTCTTGCAGTGCCGCTGGTGCCGATCTTTGTCTGGATCATCGAAAAGCGCTTTGTCATCCCGGAAGAAAACCGTCTGCGCCGCAAGTTCCGTGCGGATTTCGCCCGCTATTGCCAGAAAACACGGCGGTGGGTGTGATGACGTGGCGGCGCAGAAATCGGGGAGATGCCATTTTGCTTGTGCAGCATTTGGGATGTCGTTAAAACTTTTCGCAACCGCAGCATGGGTTGCGTGAAATAATCTTGCTCTTTGACCGAAGGGGGATAGGAAACGTGAAAATCGGTACACCAAAAGAGGTGTTTGACGGGGAAAACCGGGTCGCAATGACACCGGACTCTGCCAAGCAGCTTCAGAAACTGGGTTACGAATGTGCCATTGAGACCGGCGCCGGTTTGGCAGCCGGGTTCTCGGATGCCAGCTATGAAGAGGCGGGCGTCGAGATCATCAAGACCCCCGCTGCTTTGTGGAAAGCGGTGGATATCGTGGCCAAGGTGCGTCAGCCGAATGAAACCGAGCTGAAGCGCCTGACCAAGGACAAGACGCTGATTTCGTTCTTCAACCCGGCAGGGAATGAAGACGGCATGGAAGTGGCCAAGTCCAAGGGCGCGAACGTGATCGCCATGGAAATGGTGCCGCGTATTTCGCGTGCGCAGAAGATGGACGCGCTGTCGTCGATGGCCAACATCGCCGGTTACCGCGCGGTGATCGAGGCGGGCAACAACTTTGGCCGTTTCTTCACTGGCCAGATCACGGCGGCGGGCAAGGTTCCCCCGGCCAAGGTTCTGGTTGTGGGTGCGGGTGTTGCCGGTCTGGCAGCGATCGGTACTTCGACCTCGCTTGGCGCGATCACCCTGGCGTTCGACGTGCGTCCGGAAGTGGCCGAGCAGGTTGAATCGATGGGCGCCGAGTTTGTCTACCTCGACTTCGAGGAAGAACAGCAGGATGGCGCGGCGACCGGCGGTTACGCCTCGGTATCGAGCCCTGAGTTCCGCGAGGCACAGCTGGCCAAGTTCCGTGAACTGGCGCCGGAAGTCGATATCGTGATCACCACGGCCCTTATTCCGAACCGCGAAGCGCCGGAACTGTGGACCGAGGACATGGTTGCCGCGATGAAACCGGGTTCGGTAATCGTCGACCTTGCCGCCGAGAAGGGTGGTAACTGTAAGCTGACCGTCATGGACGAGAAGATCGTGACCGAGAATGGCGTGACCATCATCGGCTATACCGACTTCCCGAGCCGCATGGCAGCGCAGTCGTCGTCGCTTTATGCCACCAACATCCGTCACATGATGGCCGACCTGACCCCCGAGAAGGACGGTCAGATCAACCATGACATGGAAGATGACGTGATCCGCGGCGCGACCGTGACCTTTGAGGGTGACATCACCTTCCCGCCGCCGCCGCCGAAAGTGCAGGCGATTGCCGCCAAGCCCAAAGAGACGGTGCCGGAACTGACGCCAGAAGAAAAACGCGCTGCCGAAGTGGCCGCGTTCAAGGCGCAGACCAAGCAGCAGGTGACCCTGCTGGCGGTAGGTGCGGCGCTGATGATGGGCGTGGGTCTCGTGGCCCCGGCAAGCTTTATGCAGCACTTCATCGTGTTCGTTCTGTCGGTCTTCGTGGGCTTCCAGGTGATCTGGAATGTCAGCCACTCGCTGCACACCCCGCTGATGGCCGTGACCAACGCGATTTCGTCGATCATCATCCTGGGTGCCGTCCTCCAGATCGGATCGGGCAGCTTCCTGGTGATCCTGCTGGCCGCGATTTCGGTGTTCTTTGCCGGGATCAATATCTTCGGCGGCTTCCTCGTAACACGGCGCATGCTCGCCATGTTCCAGAAATCTTAAGGAGGCCGGGACTATGGAATTGGGCTTCACTACTGCCGTCTACGTTGTTGCGGCTGTTCTTTTCATCCTCAGCTTGGGTGGCCTTTCGGGGCAGGAAAGCGCGAAACGTGCTGTCTGGTACGGCATTGTCGGCATGGCGCTGGCGGTGTTTGCCACGCTGATCGGCCCCGGTGCCGGCCTGTGGTGGCTGTCGGTTATCCTGATCGCTGCCGGTGGTGTGATCGGTTATCAGCTGGCGTCGAAGGTCGAGATGACCCAGATGCCGGAACTGGTTGCCGGTATGCACGCGCTGGTTGGTCTTGCGGCCGTGTTCGTTGGCTTCAACGCGCATTTCGAGCTGGGCAACGTCATGGCGATGAGCCCCGACGGCACCCTGCCGCTGAGCAAGGATCTGGCCAAGGGGCTTGAGGGTTTCGCGGCGCTTTTGGCCAAGAAGACCCCGGTTGAGATCAACATCCTGCGGGTCGAGGCGAGCCTTGGTATCTGGATCGGTGCCGTGACCTTTACCGGGTCTGTCATCGCCTATGGCAAGCTTTCGGGCAAGGTGACGTCGGCGGCAACCAAGCTGCCTGGTGGTCACGCGCTGAACGCGGGTGCGGCGGCGATCTCGCTTGTCTGCCTGATCTGGTACCTGAACTCGGGCAGCCTGCTGCCGCTGCTGATCCTGACCATCGCGGCGCTGTTCATCGGTTATCACCTGATCATGGGTATCGGCGGCGCCGACATGCCGGTGGTTGTGTCGATGCTGAACTCCTATTCGGGTTGGGCCGCGGCCGCGATTGGTTTCAGCTTGGGCAACGACCTGCTGATCGTGGTTGGTGCGCTTGTGGGTTCCTCGGGTGCGATCCTGTCCTACATCATGTGTAAGGCGATGAACCGTTCGTTCGTCAGCGTTATCCTTGGTGGCTTTGGTGGCGCGGCTGGTCCGGCCATGGAAGTGGAAGGCGAGCAGATCGCCATCGACGCAGACGGCGTGGCAACCGCGCTGGAAGAGGCCGACAGCATCATCATCATCCCGGGCTACGGTATGGCCGTTGCGCAGGCTCAGCAGAACGTGGCGGAACTGACCCGTCGTCTGCGTGCCAAGGGCAAGACCGTGCGTTTCGCGATCCACCCGGTTGCGGGCCGTCTGCCGGGCCACATGAACGTGCTTCTGGCCGAAGCCAAGGTGCCTTATGACATCGTTCTGGAAATGGACGAGATCAACGAGGACTTCCCGGAGACCGATGTTTCGATCGTTATCGGTTCGAACGACATCGTGAACCCGGCGGCACAGGAAGACCCGAACTCGCCGATCGCAGGCATGCCGGTTCTGGAGTGCTGGAAGTCGAAGCAGGTGTTTGTTTCGAAGCGTGGTCAGGGCACCGGTTACTCGGGCATCGAGAACCCGCTGTTCTACAAAGAAAACACCCGCATGTTCTATGGTGACGCGAAGCAATCGCTGGATACCCTGCTGACCATGATCAACTGATCCGGTTGCAGAAAAGACAGGAAAGGGCGCCCGTTGCGGCGCCCTTTTTGTTTTGCGGGAGTGGGCGCGATTTGACCGAATGGTTGGGCATTGGGGGAATATGCTTGTTTTTTAGGGTGTTGAGGCGGTTTGTATACCATTGCATTCGCGTAACATGTTGAAATAAAACATTTTTGTTTACATGTGGTCAAAATTGGCTAGGGTGCGGGGACTTCAGGAGAGTGCCCATGGCCCCGATTGCCGATCACCCGCTGCGATACAAGCTGACCAACGAGTTGCACGCGCGCCCCTTCCCATCGCTGGAGGAGCCCTGCACGGCGGTGTTCATAGCCATCAAGAAGCCGGTCAACGCGGTGGGGCGGGACCGGGGCGAGGATCTTGCGCATCTGTGCGATCTTCTGGATCGTCACGGGGTGGCGCATCCGCAACCGGGGGCCACGCATTACTCGGGGCAGATCGGGCGTCATGCGCTGAAGTGGGAGCAGCACACGGAGTTCGTGACCTACACGGTGTTCACACCGGGTCTGAGTGCGCGGCCGTTTGATCCCGCGGAATTCGAGGTGTTTCCCGAAGATTGGTTGGCGCAGGCGCCGGGTGTGCGGGTGACATCGGCGTTGATCCGGGTGGAGGAGCGGCCGGAGGAAGAGGTGATCATCCGGAGCCTGCGGGACTGGTTTGTACCCGAAAGCCTGGCGGTCTCCGAAGTGCTGGATGGCTCTGCCGTGGTCGGAACGGACTTTCGGATCAACCCGTCAGGACATATGCGGATGGGGGTTTTCGTAACGCCGGGTACGGGGGCGCGGCGGATCGGGCGGATCGTGCAGCGGCTGTGCGAGATCGAGACCTACAAGAGCATGTCTATGCTGGGCTTCAGCCGCGTGCGCTCGATGACGGGGCCGCTTGGGGCGCTGGAGAGCGAACTGACCGCGCTGATGGGGGAAATCAGCCGCGGGGATGCACCGCCGGAGGAGACGCTTGAGCGTCTGTTGCAGGTCTCGGCGGAGCTGGAGAACATGATCGCAGAGAGTGCTTTTCGCTTTGGAGCCACGGGGGCTTATGAGACCATCGTGCACCAGCGCATCGAAGTCATGCGGGAAGAGCGTTATGACGGGCGCCAGATTTTCTCGGAGTTCATGATGCGCCGCTATGATCCGGCGATGCGGACGGTGGCCTCAACGCAAAAGCGGTTGGAAGACCTGTCGCAGCGGGCGACGCGGGCGGGCGAGTTGCTCAGGACCAAGGTGGATGTTTCGCGGTCTGCGCAGAACCAGGCCTTGCTTGAGAGCATGGACCGGCGGGCGGATCTGGCGCTGCGCTTGCAGGAGACGGTGGAAGGGCTGTCGGTGGTCGCGATCAGCTACTATGCGGTGTCGCTGGCCTCATACGCGGTGTATCCGCTGGCCAAGAGCCTTGGTCTCAGCAAGGGCGAGGTGACGGCGGCTTTGGTTCTGCCGGTGGTTGGCCTTGTCTGGTGGATGGTGCGCCGTATCAAGCAGAAGATGCACTAGGGGCAAAACCTTCTCGAAGGTTTTGCCCGGGGAGATTTTTCCAGAAAAATCTCGTTACTCGGCAGGGATGGCCGCGGTACGTGGGCTGGCGTTCAGCAGGCTGTGCGTGACCCGTGCACCGGCGACGATGGCCGCCACCGCGGTGATAGCCGAGAGCGAGAGGGTCGGGATGCCCGACAGGCCTGCGCCGACGGTGCAACCGCCTGCCAGTACACCACCGAACCCCATGAGCGTTGCGCCCAGCAGGTAACGGCCGGTTTGCGCCGGGGTTTCGAAACTCTGCCAGCGGAAGCTGCGGAAGGCGAGCGAGGAGAGCAGGCTGCCCGCGAGCACGCCGCCGATCAGGGCTGCTCCGAAGTTCGCAGAAACCGCGCTGGAGGCCACCGTGAAGAAAAGGGCATCTGCGGCGGGGGCGGTGAAGGCGAGGCTTTCGAAGGGGACGGGATCAAAGTCGTCGTAGAGGACAAAGCCGGTGCCAACCCATGCCAGCGGCACCAGTGCGCCGATCAGGGCCGCGCCGAGGAGGGTGGCGGGACGGTTGCCCGAGCGCAGCGCGATGAAACCTGCCGCGCCGACAATGAGCGCAACCCAGAGTGCTGAAGGGCCGGGGAGTGAGGTGGCCTCGAGCGGGAGGGTATAAGCGCTGATCGACAGGCGCAGGGGTGCAAGCACCCCTTTCATGGCCGCATGGGCCACGAAGGCAAAGACAAGAAGGACAAGGGCGGCTCGCAGGTTGCCTGTGGCCGACAGAACGGTCAGGCGCGAGGCACAGCCGCGGGTGAGGACCATGCCAACCCCGAACAGGCCGCCACCGATCAGAAGGGCTGCCAGCGGCAGGTCGGGTGACAGGAAGCGGTGGTCGGCAAACGAGATCAACCCGGCCTGTACTGCGGTCTGGGTGCCGAGAACGGCCACGGCAAGGGCGGTGAGCCAGACACCGAGGGCGGCGCGGCGGTCTTCACCGACGATACCTCGGCGGAAACAAAACTTGGTGCGCTCGGCCAGTGCGCCGAAGGCAAGGCCAAGGGCGAGTGCGAAGAACACGATTGCCTCTGGGGCGGTGAGCGTGTCGAAACCGAGGGACTCGAACATGGTGTTGTCTCATGCATTGGAATTTTTTCCCAAATGCAGACGAATTCAAATATGATCAAGTGTTGTTGCGTTGCCGGAGGGGCAGGGTTTCGGGACGCTGTTCCGTCAGGGTGTGTGCAGGGAGGAACAGGGTTCCGATAACGGCAAAGGCCGGATCAATTGACCCGGCCTTTGGAGGAATCCAGACTGGATGTCCTTATTTCGTTAGCGACCCCGGATGCGCGGGTCGAGCGCGTCGCGCAGGCCGTCGCCAAGGTAATTCACCGACAGAACCGTCAGCGAGATGGCCATGCCCGGCAGGACCACGCGTTCGGGGTATTGGTCCATTCGCGGTACGGCATCGGCCAGCATCTTGCCCCATGTCGGGAAGTCGGGCGGGAAGCCGACACCGAGGAAGGACAGGGCGCTTTCGGTGATGATCGCGGTGGCAAGTCCGAGGGTGGCGGAGACCATGATCGGCGACACCACGTTGGGCAGCAGGTGCCGGCGGATGATTGCGCCGGGGGTGGTGCCGATGGACCTTGCGGCGAGGATGAACTCGCGCTCTTTCAGCGCAAGCACCTCGGAACGCACGATCCGTGCGGTCTGCATCCAGGATGTCACGCCCACCACGCCCACGATCAGGATGAACATCCCGGTTTCCGGCCCGAAGGCGGCGCGGAGCTGATCGCGGAACAGGGTCACGGCAACCAGCAGGAGCGGCAGGATCGGCAGTGACAGCACCAGATCGGTAAAGCGCATCAGCGGGCCGTCGAGTTTGCGGAAGAACCCGGCCAGAACACCGATCGAGGTGCCGATGCTGAGGGCGAGGATCATGGCAACCCAGCCGACGGCCATCGAGGTGCGGCCGCCCACGATCATGTTGGCCAGCGCGTCACGCCCGAGGTTGTCGGTGCCCAGCGGGTGTGCCCACTGGACCTTGGCATCGCCATCCCAGATCGCGGTGTAGATCGGGCGGACATCCTTGTTACGGATGTCGAGTTTCTGGGGATCAAGGGTCCAGATGTATTCGCCGAACAGGACACCGAGGGTGATGAACAAGAGGAAGGTGCCGCCCATGAGGGCGCCCTTGTGTTTCTTGAACTGGTCCCAGACGTCTTTCCACTGCGAATGCGGCGGTTCGGTTGGCACCTTGTCCTGAAGCGGCTCGATCTTTTTTGCGGTCGACTCAGTCATAGCGGATCCTCGGGTCGAGCACGCCGTAGAGAATATCGGCGATGAGGTTGAAGACGACGATCAGCACCGCGATCATGAAGGCGAGTGTCTGAACCGAGGGAAGGTCATTGGCAAACAGGGCGTTCAGCAGCTGGTCACCGATGCCGTTCACTTTGAAGACCACTTCCGTGATGATCGCGCCACCGAAGATGCCGGGGATGCCAAGGGCGATGGCGGTAACCACCGGGATCATCGAGTTGCGCAGCACGTGCACCATGACCACGACCTTTTCGGGCAGGCCCTTGGCGCGGGCGGTGCGGACGTAGTCCTGGTTAAGGTTGTCGAGCATCGAGGCGCGCATGAAGCGGCTGATCTGGGCCGTGGTCTGTAGGGCCAGAACCATGACCGGCATGATCATCTGGCGTAACTGCACCATGAAGCTGTCCCAGTCGTTGACCACGTGTGTGGTGTCATAGACCGAGGGGAACCAGCCCAGCTGGACCGCGAAGATCATAATCAGGAGCGGGCCGGTGAAGAAGGGCGGGATCGAGAAGCCGATCATGGTGATGAAAGTGCCCGACTGGTCGAAGATCGAATACTGGCGATAGGCCGAGTAGATGCCGATCGGCAGGGCGATCAGGATGCCGACGATGTAGGACATGCCGACAACCCAGAGGGTCTGGGGCAGACGCTGGGCAACCATGTCCATCACGGGCGAGCGGGTCTGCCAGCTCAGGATGCGTTGTTTGCCTTCGGCGAAGGTGGTGCCGAACATGTTGTCGAACAGGACCTGCGGTTCGATCCAGAAGAACTGAACCAGCCATTTCCAGTAGCGGATGTGAAGGGGTTCGCCGAGACCGAGCGCTTCGCGCATCTTGGCCTTGACTTCGGGGGGCACGGTCAGCGGGACCTGGGCCATCGGATCACCGGGGGCGAGTTCAAGCAGCAGGAAGATCACCAGGCTGATGAACAAAAGCGTCGGGACCGCGAGGATAAGTCGTCGGATCGTGAATGTGAGCATGATCGGCGCCTTTGTAGAGCAGTCTTTTTCTATTTTTGGCGGGAATGCACCGCCTTTGGCAAGTGGCGGCGTCTTTATGTGCAAAGACGCCCCGGTGCAACGACCGGGGCGTCCTGTTTCGCGTCAGCTTATTTTACGCGATGCCAGTCGGCGATGTTCCACAGTTCCGAATCCCAGGTGTTCAGAACCACGCCACCGAGGGTGTTCGAATGTGCCGAGACGCGACCACGGTCCACCAGCGGAAGGATGGTGTAGGTTTCCTTGGTCAGCATGTCGTTCATCTTCTTGGCGAGTTCATAACGCTTTTCGAGATCCGAGGTGCGCGACAGTTCGTCGATCATCGCATCGTAAGCCGGGTCACAGAAACGGTTGATGTTCTCACCCTGCCACTGCGATTCAGGCTTGGGCTCGTTGCCGCAACGGTACATCGACAGGTAGGCCTGCGGATCGGTGCCGTCGAAGTTGTTGGCGTACATTTCAACGTCGGCATAGAACTTCTGGAAGGTGTCCGGCGAGCCCGGGTCACCACCGAAGAAGACCGAAGCGTTCAGGTTGCGCAGTTCGGTTTCAACACCGATCTCGCTCCACCACTGCTTGATCAGGGCTTGGAAGTCCTGACGAACGGCGTTGGTCGAGGTTTGGTACAGGATCGAGAGGCGTACGCCGTCCTTGGCACGTACACCGTCAGAGCCTTTTACCCAACCGGCATCGTCCAGCAGCTTGTTCGCGCCAGCGATGTCCTGGGTCAGACAGTCGGTGTTGTCGGAGGCGTAAACCGCCGGTCCGGGAACCAGGTTACAGGTCGGGCGACCGGCCTGACCGTAGCCGACTTCAACCAGCAGTTCGCGGTCGATGGCCATCGACAGGGCCTTACGCACGTTGATGTCCGACAGGAACGGGTGCGGAGCCTTGCGGGTCGAACGGGTGTCGGCGTCGAGCGACGGCGACGGGTCGGTCATGTTCATTTCCAGACGCTCGACCAGCGAACCGAAGGCCGCGATCGGGGTGCCTTTGCCGCCTTCAGCCATCTTGGCCAGAACGTCGGGGGCCAGCTGGAGGTTCCAGGCGTAGTCAAACTCGCCGGTTTCCAGAACGGCGCGGCCTGCTGCGGTCGCGTCACCACCACCTTTGAAGGTCAGGGTTGCGAAGGCAGGCTTCGATGCGTCACGGTAGTTCGGGTTGGCTTCCATCGAGATCACGTCGTTCGGTTTGAACTCGGTGACGACGAAGGGACCGGTCCCGATCGGGCCAAAGTTGGCGTCGGTGCATTCCGGGGCCTTGGCGCCCATGCAGTTCTCGAACTGGGCTTTCTGGATAATCGGCGACTGGCCGCCCATGAACGGACCGTAGGGGTTCGGCTTGGGCTCGGAGAAGTTCACCTTGACGGTGAGGTCGTCGATGATCTCGACGTTATCGACGCCGTCGAACTTGGCCAACTGGGCGCAACCACCTTCGGGGTGCATACAGTAATCAGCCGTGAATTTCACGTCAGCCGAGGTCACGGCGGACCCGTCCGACCATTTCAGGCCCGACTTCAGTTTCCAGGTGATCGACTTGAGATCTTCGGACACACCGCCGTTGGCGACGGTCGGGATTGCCTCTGCAAGGTAGGGGACAAGTGCGCCATTGGGATCGTAGCGGCCGAGGGGCTCGATAACGAGCGATGCCGATTCGATGTCCTTGGTGCCGCCCGACAGGAACGGGTTCAGGATCGAGGGCGCTTGCCAATAAATAATGTTGACGTGGCCGTCCGAACCGCGTTCTGCCATTGCCGCAGGGGCCATGGCAAATGCGGCGGCAGCGCCTAGCATAAGTGATTTAACCTTCATGGTTCACTCCTTGTTGCGCACAAAATTGTGCTTATTGCGCGACGGCCTTGCCAGCCGTTCGCTTGTTGGTTGTCATGTGAGAAAACAGATGAGACGCCGTATAAAAACGGTTCTCAAAAATATATCCCCTCTCGACTGAGGGCATCACAGACCAAGGTGCGACAAATTGCAAGCCTTGCGTTTCGATTTACGCAGCGGCAACGGGAAAGAATTCTGCCTCCTGTTTGACAGTAGGGCGTTGCTGTCGTTAGCGTCACCATATTCTAGGGGTAGCTAAAAATGGGGTGAGCGATCCATGTTGGATAACGCCATCGCGTCAATCGAGAACCTGCGCGTCGAGTTCCAGACCAAGAGCGGTCCGGTGGTCGGGGTCGAGGATGTCTCGTTCAAGGTCAATTCGGGTGAAACGGTTTGTATCGTTGGCGAATCCGGGTCGGGAAAATCAGTTTCGAGCCTGTCGTTGATGCGGCTTGTGGAGTTCGGAGGCGGGGAAATCGCCGGCGGTCGCCTGTTGTTCGATCGCCGCGATGGTGGTGAGACGGATCTTGCCGGAACCGAGCAGGACTTGATGCGGACGATTCGCGGCAATGAAATCGGAATGATTTTTCAGGAGCCGATGACAGCATTGAATCCTGTGTTCACTGTTGGCCGGCAACTGACCGAAGGCCTGCGGTTGCACAAGAAGATGAGCAAAGACGCGGCCGAGGCGCGGGCGCTGGAACTGCTCAAGCAGGTGCGCATTCCCGAGCCGGAGCGCCGCATGAAGCAATATCCGCACGAATTGTCGGGCGGGATGCGTCAGCGCGTGGTAATTGCCATGGCGATGGCCTGCGAGCCGCGCCTGTTGATCGCGGACGAACCGACAACCGCGCTGGACGTGACGATCCAGGCGGAAATCCTTGCGCTGATGGACCGCCTGAAGCGCGAAACCGGGACGGCGGTGATGTTCATCACGCACGACATGGCGGTTGTGGCGCAGATGGCGGACCGCGTTGTTGTCATGTTCCGTGGCAACAAGGTGGAAGAGGGGACGGTCGAGGAAATCTTCGAGAACCCCAAGCACGACTATACCAAGGCGCTTTTGGCGGCGGTTCCCAAGCTGGGCGAAATGACGGGAACGGATTTGCCGCGTCCGATGAAACTTTTTGGTGTCGAGGGGCAGAACCTTGATCCGATCCCCGGTGTCGACGAACCCATTCTTGAAGTGAAAAACCTCGTGACGCGCTTTCCGGTTCAGGGCGGGCTGTTGCGCCGGACCGTGGCCAATGTGCATGCGGTCGAAGATGTATCCTTTACGGTGAACAAGGGGCAGACCCTGTCGCTCGTGGGCGAATCTGGCTGCGGCAAGTCGACAGCGGGCCGCTCTATCCTGCGTCTTGTGGAGCCGATGGCCGGGGAAGTCCTGTTTGACGACGTGGATGTGATGTCGCTGAACCAATCGCAGTTGCACAAGGTGCGCCGCGATATGCAGATGATCTTCCAGGATCCCTTTGCCTCGCTCAATCCGCAGATGCAGCTGATGGAGCAGGTGGCGGAACCGATGCGCAACTATGGCACCCATTCGGGAAGCGAGTTGCAGGATCGCGTGGCACATCTGTTTGACCGGGTAGAGCTGCCGCGCAGTTTCATGAAGCGCTATCCGCATGAATTGTCGGGTGGCCAACGCCAGCGGATTGCGATTGCACGTGCGCTTGCGCTGAACCCCAAGCTGATCGTGGCGGACGAAGCCGTTTCGGCGCTGGACGTGTCGGTTCAGGCGCAGGTTCTGAACTTGATGATGGAGTTGCAGGCAGAATTGAACCTGTCCTACCTGTTCATCAGTCACGACATGGCTGTCGTTGAGCGGGTGAGCCACTATGTCGGGGTGATGTATCTGGGGCGGATCGTGGAACTGGGGCCGCGGCGTGCGGTCTTTGAAAATCCGCAGCACGCTTATACGCAGGCCCTGATGAAGGCGGTTCCGATTGCCGACCCGCGTCAGCGCAAGTCCGAGAAGGACCTGAACTTCAAGCCGATCCCATCGCCGATCCACCCTATTGGTCACGAGCCGGGGCCGTCGGAGTATTTCGAGGTGACGCCGGGCCACAAGGTTCTGCGTTCGGACAGCGGGTACTGACATTTTCGGAGGAAGCGTGGCTGAGTGCTGTGCTTCCTCATTATTGTGCATCGACGTTGCGTCTGATCGATCCCGGCCAGAAGTGGGTTTGGGTGCATCGAATTTGGTGGGATACGGGTGATCTTTTGACATTTTCCCTTTGGTCAAAACGCTCTAGGCTCCCTTCGAATCCAGCGAGGGAAAAATGGGTGAGCGACTAACTCCTAGGGAGATTCTTGATAAGCTCGTGGGCTTTCCCACGGTCAGCCGTGACAGCAACCTGCCATTGATCGAGTGGGTGGATGACTATCTGAAGGGTCATGGCATCGAAGCGCATCGTCACTATGACGAAACCAATGAAAAGGCGGCGCTTTTTGCACATGTCGGTCCCTGGGAAGAGGGCGGCGTGGTGTTGTCAGGGCATACGGACGTGGTGCCGGTGGATGGTCAGCCCTGGGGCACCGATCCGTTCAGCGTTGTTGAAAAGGATGGCAAGCTTTTCGGGCGTGGCACCTGTGACATGAAGGGCTTTGACGCGCTGGCGATCTGGGCGCTTGTCGAAGGGCATTACAGTGACCTCAGGCGGCCGCTGCAACTGGCGTTGAGCTATGACGAGGAGATCGGCTGTCTTGGGGCGCCGCCGATGATCCGCGCGATGCAGCCGATTGTGCCCAAGGCCAGCGCGGTCATTGTCGGGGAGCCTTCGATGATGCAGGCGGTGACCGGGCACAAGGGCGGCTTTGGCTATCACCTGCATGTGCAGGGCTTCGAGGTGCATTCGTCGATCCTGCACACCGGGGTGAACGCGATCCTGTATGGGGCGAAGATCATCGAGTGGGTGAACGAGATGAATGCCGCCAATATGGCCGCCGAGCCGGGCGAGATTGCCGCGATGTTCGATCCGCCGTTCACCACATTGCATGTGGGCACGATCAAGGGCGGCACAGCGCATAACATCACTGCCAAGGATTGCTGGTTCGGTGTGGATTTCCGGGTGGTGCCCGGTGATGACGTTGAAGACTGGCGCAAGCGGTTCCTGGCCAAGGTGGCCGAGGTCGAAGCGATGATGCAGGCCGTGGTGCCGGAGACCAGGATTTCGCTGGAAGAACGGTTCCAGCTTCCGGGACTGGTGCCGGAAGAGAATGGCGAAGCGGAAAGCATCGTGCGCCGACTGACGGGGGACAACGCCAGCCATGTTGTCAGCTATGGCACGGAGGGCGGACAGTTCCAGGAAGGCGGCTACTCTGCCGTGATCTGCGGACCGGGTGACATTGCGCAGGCGCACCAGCCCAACGAATACCTGACCGTGGCACAGTTCGAGGCCGGGCAGGGGTTCATGGCACGATTGCTGGATTTGTTGCGAGGATGACGGGGCAGATGGCAGGCTTTCCGATTTCCTTGGGCAATGCGCCCGAGTTTGAAGGGGCGCTGCCAGAGGCGGCGGATGTCGTGATCATCGGTGCCGGCGTGATCGGTATCGCCAGCGCCTATTACCTTGCCAAGAAGGGGCTGAAACCGGTTGTCGTTGAAAAGGGCCGTGTTGCGGGGGAACAGTCTTCGCGCAACTGGGGCTGGATTCGGCAGCAGGGGCGTGACCTTGCCGAAATCCCAATCATGGTGGAGGCAAACCGTCTTTGGAAAGAGATCGCCGAGGCGGTGGACGAAGACATTGGTCTCAATATCTGTGGCCTGACCTATTTTGCCGAGACGCAAGAGGCGCTGGCGGTTTACGAGGACTGGCTGGAGCAGGCGCGCCCGCTTGGGGTGGACAGTGTGATCCTGTCGCCCGCCGAGATCGAAGCCAAGTTTCCCGGCATGACCAAGAGCTATGTCGGTGCGTTGCATACGCCCTCAGATATGCGGGCCGAACCGTTTCTGGCGGTGCCTGCGCTGGCGCGGGCGGCTGTTGCGGCGGGGGCGGTGATTGTCGAGGACTGCGCGGCGCGGGTGCTGGAACGGGAAAACGGCCGTGTCAGTGGCCTTGTGACCGAGAAGGGCTGCATTCGCACGCAGGAGGTGATCGTTGCAGGGGGGAGTTGGTCTTCGTTGTTCCTGCGCAACGAAGGGGTCAATATTCCCCAGCTTTCGGTGCGTGCGACGGTGGTGCAGACCGGCGAAGTTCCCGACATTCATCAGGGCGGTGCCAATGGGTCCAAACTGGCGTTCCGGCGGCGGGAGGATGGGGGCTATACGCTGGCGGCGTCAGGGTTTCATGAGACTTTTGTCGGGCCGGACTGTTTCCGGCATTTCCGCACCTACCTACCGCAGTTGATGGAAGCGCCGTTTTCACACAATTACCGCCCGATGTCGCCCAAGGGATACCCTGATGGCTGGGGGACCAGACGGCGGTGGCGTGGCGGGGACGTGACGCCGTTTGAGAAGATGCGCATCCTTGATCCGGCGCCGAATGCCCGCAAGGTCGAGGAAATCCGCGCGCGGTTTGAGGCGCTGTTTCCGGCGCTGGGCAAGGTCGAGGTTGAACGCAGCTGGGCAGGCATGATCGACGCGACACCCGACGTGGTGCCGGTGGTGGATCGTGCTCCGGTCGAGGGGTTGTCGATCTGTACCGGCATGTGCGGGCACGGGTTTGGGATTGGTCCGGCCTTTGGGCGGATCATGGCGGATATGGTGACCGGCGGCGACGTGGGGCATGACCTGCATCGCTTTCGGTTGTCCCGTTTTTCGGATGGCTCAAAGTTGATCCTTGGGCCGGATCTCTGATTTGCAGTTTTGAGGGGGTGTGCAATGGCTGTAAGAAATCGTTTGGCAGAAATGCATGAAGAAATCACCGGATGGCGGCGGCATCTGCATGCCAATCCTGAGCTGATGTATGACGTGCACGAGACCGCGGCCTTTGTCGAAAGGCGTCTGAAAGAGTTTGGTGTCGACGAGATTGTACCGGGTATTGGCCGCACCGGTGTGGTCGGTGTCATCAAGGGGCAGAGCGATGTCTCGGGGCGTGTGATCGGGCTTCGGGCCGATATGGACGCGCTGCCGATCGAAGAGGCGACGGGGCTGGACTATGCCTCGACCGTTCCGGGCAAGATGCATGCCTGCGGGCATGACGGGCATACGTCGATGCTTCTTGGTGCGGCCAAGTACCTTGCGGAGACCCGCAATTTCGACGGTACTGTCGTCCTTATCTTCCAGCCAGCCGAAGAAGGCGGCGCGGGGGGCAAGGCCATGTGTGACGATGGGATGATGGATCGTTGGGGGGTGCAGGAGGTTTATGGCCTGCACAACTATCCCGGTCTGCCGGTGGGCGAGTTTGCCATCCGGCCCGGACCGTTGATGGCGTCGGCGGATGAGTTCGAGATCGTGGTGACAGGGCGCGGAGGCCATGCGGCGGCCCCGCATGAGGCGATTGATACCACCCTCGTGGCGTCGCAGATCGTTGTGTCGCTGCAAAGCATCGTGGCGCGTACCGTTGATCCGGTAAAGCGGGTGGTGGTGACCGTGGGAACATTCAACACCGACAGCAACGCGTCGAACGTGATTGCCCACACGGTGCGGATGAAAGGCACGGTGCGCACGCTTGATCCCGAATATCGTCAGATCGCCGAAGAGCGTATCCGGGCTATTGCCGAACATACCGCCCTGGCCTATGGGGCGACGGCCAAGATGACCTGGACCGATGGATACCCCGTGACGGTGAATACCGAGGAGCACACGGGCTATGCCGCCGAGGCCGCGCGCGCGGTGGCCGGGGACAGCAAAGTCGATGACATGACCGCGCCGGTGATGCCGGCAGAGGATTTCTCGTTCATGCTTGAAGAGCGTCCGGGAGCCTATATCTTCCTTGGGAATGGCGACACGCAGATGTGCCACCATCCTCAATACGTATTTGATGACGACGCGATTCCGGTTGGGTGTAGCTGGTTCGCGGAGTTGGTTGAGCGGCGGATGCCGCTTACCAAGGACTGACCAGAAAAGGAGCGAACAGATGCCAGTCAAAAACCGTTTTGCCGAACTGCAGGCAGAGATTACCGAATGGCGGCGGGACATTCACGAGAACCCCGAGATCCTTTTCGAAACCCATCGCACCTCGGCTTTGGTGGCCGAGAAACTTGAGGCCTTTGGCTGTGACGAGGTGGTCACGGGCATCGGGCGCACCGGCGTTGTTGGTGTGATTAAGGGCAAGGAGACCGGATCGGGCAAGGTGATTGGTCTGCGGGCTGACATGGACGCCCTGCCGATCCACGAGCAGACGGGTTTGGGCTATGCCTCGAAGACGCCGGGCGCGATGCACGCCTGTGGCCACGACGGTCACACGGCGATGTTGCTTGGTGCGGCCAAGTACCTGTCGGAGACCCGCAACTTTGATGGCACCGTGGTCGTGATCTTCCAGCCCGCCGAAGAAGGTGGAGGTGGCGGCAAGGAAATGTGCGATGACGGCATGATGGACCGCTGGGGCATTCAGGAGGTCTATGGCATGCACAACTGGCCGGGCAAACCGGTTGGGTCCTTTGCCATCCGTCCGGGGGCGTTCTTTGCGGCGACCGATACCTTCGACATTGTGTTCGAAGGCAAGGGTGGCCACGCGGCGAAACCGCAGGAGACGGTGGACACGACCGTGATGACCGCGCAGGCGGTTCTGGCGCTTCAGACCGTAGCAAGCCGCAACGCCGATCCGGTGGACCAGATCGTTGTGTCGGTCACCTCTTTCGAGACCTCTTCGAATGCCTACAACGTGATCCCGCAGAAGACCCATCTGAAGGGCACCGTGCGCACCATGAGCCACGCGATGCGCGATCTTGCCGAAACCCGCATCAAGGAGATCTGCACTGGCATCGCCGCCACCTTTGGCGGTTCGGTCGCAGTGGATTACCATCGTGGCTATCCGGTGATGGTGAACACCGAAGAGCAGACCGAATTTGCCGCGGATGTGGCCCGCGCCGTTAGTGGCCAGTGTGATGACGCGCCGCTGGTGATGGGCGGTGAAGATTTTGCCTTCATGCTGGAAGAGCGCCCCGGCGCCTATATCCTTGTTGGCAATGGCGATACGGCGATGGTGCACCACCCCGAGTACAACTTCAACGACGACGCCATTCCGGCGGGGTGCAGCTGGTGGGCAGAGATTGTCGAGCAGCGGATGCCTGCCGCGTAAGCGTTTGAAATAAGAAAATTTTGAAGGGGTCGCGCCGCGAGGTGCGGCCCTTATTTCATGAGGTCAAGCAGATCGCGCAGGACGTCCTGGCGGATGTTCTGGGCAGAGGCCACATAGGCGCGGGCGTTGTCTGCGAGAGACGTCTGCTGGGGGTCCTTCAGAAGGCGGGCGACGGTCGTGCCGAGGGCCTGGGCGTCTGCGACCTCAAGACAGGCCGCGTGGTTTTTCATCTCGCCATAGGCAAGGCTGAAGTTGGCGTGTTGCGGGCCGTGCAGGATGGCGCAGTCGAAATGGGCGGGTTCGTAGGGGTTGTGCCCGCCGACGGGTGTGAAGGATCCGGCGATAAAGGTGATGGGCGCGAGGTGATACCACAGTCCGGTTTCGCCAAGCGTGTCGGCGAGGTAGATCTGGGTGTCCGGGCTTGGTGTTTCGCCCCGGCTGCGCCGTGCAATCGTCCAGCCTTCGGAACGCAACTGCGCCTCGATCTCGTTGCCCCGGTCCGGGTGGCGCGGGACAAGGATTTGCAGGGCGTCTGGGCATTGGGCGGTGACGGCGCGGTGCGCTTCGGTCACGAGAGACTCTTCCCCTGGATGGGTCGAGGACGCCACCCAGATGGGCCGCGTGCCGATCTGGGCTTTCAGCTTTGCCGCCTCGTCTGCGTCGAAGGGCAGGGGGGCGGAGGCGGCTTTCATGTCGCCAGTGGTGCACAGGGCGCTGCGTGGTGCGCCGAGGAGTTCGAGGGCCTGTTCGGTGCCGCGGACCTGACAGAGGATACAGTCGAAGCGGGTAAAGAGGGCGCGGGCGGTGGCGGAGAGTTTTTGCCATTGGGTCAGCGACTTGGCCGACAGGCGGGCGTTGATCAGGGCCAGCGGAATGTCCCGCGATTTGGCCTGAAGAATCTGGTTGGGCCAGATTTCGCTTTCGACAAAGACTGCGAGGTCCGGTTTCCAGTGGGACAGGAAACGGCGCACGGCCTGTGGCGTGTCGATCGGCGAGAACTGGTGCAGGGCGCCATCGGGCAGGCGCTTTTCGGCGAGGGCGGCGGCGGTTCCGGTTGTTGTCGTAACCAGAACCCGGTGGCCGGCCTCGGTGATTTCCCTGACGAGATCGAGGACCGACAGGAATTCACCGACGCTGACAGTGTGCATCCAGACCAAAGTGCCTTGGGGGCGCGGTTTGGAGGCATGGCCATTGCGTTCGCGCAGGCGATCCAGCGGGGCGTTGGTGGCGATGAAACGGCGACGTGCGGCGCGCATGGCCAAGGGCGCGGCAGCAAAGGTCAGCGCCTGATAGAGGCGCGTGACAAACGTCAGAGGGGCGGGAGGCATCAGCCGCCTGTGTGGCTCATGTGGCGCGACATCTGGCCATCGGCACGCTGGCGCGAATAGTCAAAGTCATGGCCCTTGGGCTTGAGCCGGATCGCGGCGCGGATCGCTTCTTCGAGAACCTCGGGGTCGGTTGAGCTGCGCAGCGGTTCGCGCAGGTCGTACATGTCTTCTTGCCCAAGGCACATGAACAATTGGCCGGTGCAGGTCAGGCGCACACGGTTGCAGCTTTCGCAGAAGTTATGCGTCAGCGGGGTGATGAAACCGATCTTCTGACCGGTTTCTTCCAGCCGCACATAGCGGGCCGGACCGCCGGTGCGTTCGGCAAGGTCGGTCAGCGTGTATTCTTCGCCCAGACGGGCGCGCAGATCCTTGAGCGACCAGTACTGGTCAAGACGGTCCTCGTTGCCAAGGTCGCCCATCGGCATGACCTCGATCCATGTGAGATCCATGTCGCGCTCGGCGCACCAGCGGGTGATCGGGATCATTTCGTCTTCGTTGAAGCCCTTGAGGGCGACGGCATTGATCTTGACGCGCAGCCCTGCCTTCTGGGCGGCGTCGATGCCGCGCAGGACCTGGGGCAGGCGGCCCCAGCGGGTGATCTCGGCGAATTTCTCCTCGACGATGGTATCGAGTGAGATGTTCACGCGGCGCACCCCGGCGGCATAGAGCTGATCTGCGTATTTTTCGAGCTGCGAGCCGTTGGTCGTGAGTGTGAGTTCCTTGAGCTTGCCGCTGTCGAGATGGCGGGTCATGCCCTGGAAGAACGTCATGATGTCACGACGTACCAGCGGTTCTCCGCCTGTAATGCGCAGTTTCTCAACACCAAGGTCGACAAAGGCGGAGCAGAGGCGGTCCAATTCCTCGAGCGTCAGGAGTTCCTTTTTGGGAAGGAAGGTCATGTTCTCCGACATGCAATAGACGCAGCGGAAATCGCAGCGGTCGGTGACGGAGACGCGCAGGTAATTGACAGCGCGCTGGAAGGGGTCGATCAAGGGTGCAGTCATAGCGTTATAGGTAGTGTGAGTTTGGTGGCGGGGCAAGGGCGGAAGATGATGGACAATTCTTGGAAGTTTGGAATTTGCGGGCTGGCATTGCTGGGGCTGATGGCGTGTGAAGGCGGGCTGTCGCAGGTGAAGATGCCGGACTGGCCTGTGCTGGACCGATTTGGCAAGAAGTCAGCCCCCGAGGAAACGACCGAAGTTGACCCCTTGGACGTGGACGGCGCAACAGGGGAAGATGCGGAAGTTGCCCCCATCAGCGCGATTGGCCCCAAAGGGGATTTGGGCAAGACCGTCGTGTCTCTGGGCACGGCGACCGAGCCGGGGCTGTGGCTGAAGACGCCACTGGCCAAGGTGCCGGGACCGGGGCGGGTGCGTTATGGCGGGCAGAGCGTGGAGGTGACGTTGATCCCGCTGGTCGGCGAAGACACCGCCGGTTCCCGCCTGTCGTTGCAAGCGATGCAGGCCTTGGGCATTCCGCTGACGGATCTGGCAGAAGTGTCAGTGTCCGGCAGTTAAGGCGCTATTTCAGATATTTGCCAGCCTCCTTGCGGGCAAAGGGCTTGAGGCGGTCGCCGTAAGTTTCGAGGAAGGCGCTGGCGCGGGGCACGTCATGTTTCGAGAGGTCGCGCACCCACCATGCGACGGCCTTTTGAATGAACCATTCCGGATCGTCGACATATGACGCGGCCCAACCGAGCACGCGGTCGCGGGCTTGGAGTTCGGCCGGTTTGGGAAAGTTCTGCTTGGCCCAGGGCAGGGTGATCACGAGGGCCGCGCGGCGTGTCCACATGTGATCCGACGTTGTCCATGCCTCGACGGCATCAAGGCGGGAGGGATCGGCGACAAGGCGTTTCTGGCCGGCCATGCAGACGTGATCGGCAATGGCCCAGCCGTCGAAATCGGGCACCCAGGTCTGGATCAGGTCCCAGGCGGCATCATCCGGACGGATGCGGGCCTGCGTCAGGAGTTTGGCCGCCGCAATGCGCGCTTCGAAGATGTCGGTTTTCCAGAGGTCAGCCGCGAGAGCGACGCGCTCATCCACCGTCAGGGTCTGACGCCAGGCTTTTGTCACGTCGTTCAGGGCCGGATTCGGGATGCCCAGAACCTCGCGGGTCTGCTTGTGATAGGCCGCCATCTGTTCAGCGCGGCCGGGCTCGATGTGGGATTTCAGCTCTGCAAGCGCGTCGTCACGTGTCATCGGAAGGCCCCAGAATGTCGGTTGGCAACCCGTCGATGGTGTGCTGGTTGCGCTCTTCCCAGTAGGTGCGAATGCCGTCTGCACCGCGATCCTCGGCCCATTTGGCAAGGGTATCGCGTTCGCCGACGTGGTCATAGAAGGGCACGGCATAGCCGCAGGATGTCTGCACCATGTCGACGGTCATGTCATAGATCTGGCGGGCGCTGACGATCTCGGGGAACATGGCGTTCAGCTCGTCAAACTCGGCATCGCGGCGGTGCAGGGTGCGGGCGCTGCCATAGGCGCGCAGGATCATCGGGCGCTTTTCGAAGCCGCACCACATGAGGGTCATGCGGTTGGCAAGCTTGAGGTGGCCGGCGGTTTCATTGCCGCTGCCGGTGAGATTGCGCCAGATGATGCGGTTTTCCCCCAGCACCCGCAGGCTGTCCATGCCCTTGGGCGAGATGTTGACGCGGCCCGTGGGGGCGGCGCTGCCGACAAAGAACATGTGCTGCGCTTCGATGAAGGCGCGGTGCGGGGCTTCGATGCTGGGGAACTGTTTGGCCATTATTCCACCGTCACGGATTTGGCGAGGTTGCGTGGCTGGTCAACGTCGGTGCCTTTGGCAACGGCGGTGTGATAGGCCAGAAGCTGCGCCGGGATCGCGTAGAGGATGGGCGAGAGGATCGGGTCGACCTCGGGCAGGGTGACAACCTCCCAGGCCCCTTCGGCCCCTTCGTCTGCACCGGGGGTATCGGTGATCAGGAGCACCTTGCCGTTGCGGGCCATGACTTCCTGCATGTTGCTGACGGTCTTGTCGAACAGGGCGTCACGGGGGGCGAGAACCACCACGGGAACATGTTTGTCGATCAGGGCGATGGGGCCGTGTTTCAACTCGCCGCTGGCATAAGCTTCGGCGTGGATGTAGCTGATTTCCTTGAGTTTCAGCGCACCTTCAAGGGCCAGCGGATACATCAGACCGCGACCCAGGAACAGAATGTCGCGCGCCTCGGCGAGCTTGCGGGCAGCTGATTGCAGCTTGCCTTCGCGTTCGAGCGTGGCGTTCAGGATGCCCGGCAGGGTGCGCAGGGCCGAGAGTTTGTCCTGAATGTCCTCTGCCGACATGACGCCCCGGTCGGATGCGGCCTTGAGGGCAAGCATCAAAAGCACCGTCAGCTGGCAGGTGAAGGCCTTGGTCGAGGCGACGCCAATCTCGGTGCCGGCAAGAATGGGCAGGGCGAGATCGCTTTCGCGGGCGATCGAGCTTTCGGGAACATTGACGACCGAGACGATCTTGTCGGCCTTGCCGTCGCAGTAGCGCAGGGCGGCGAGTGTGTCGGCGGTTTCGCCGGACTGGCTCACGAAAAGGGCGAGGGTGCCCTCGGTGATCGGCGGTTCACGGTAGCGGAATTCAGAGGCGATATCGACCTCGACAGGCAGCTGCGCGACCTGTTCGAACCAGTATTTCGCGGTCAGGCAGGCATAGTAGGCGGTGCCACATGCCACCATTGTCAGGCGGTTCACCTTGGTGAAATCAATGCCATCGCCGGGCAGGACGACCTTGGCACCATCGCCGGACAGGTAGTGGCGCACGGCCTCGCCGATGACGGTGGGCTGTTCGGCGATTTCCTTGGCCATGAAATGCTTGTGGCCGCCCTTGTCGACGCGGGCCTGATCAATGCGGATGGTGCGCATCTCGCGGTTGGCAATCTCGCCGGCCTCATTGCGTATTTCAAGCGATGTGCGGGTGAGAACGGCGCTGTCGCCTTCCTCGAGATAGGTGATCCGGTCGGTCAGCGGGGCCAGCGCGATTGCGTCGGAGCCGACGAACATCTCTCCGTCCCCGTGGCCGATGGCGAGAGGAGAGCCCTTGCGCGCGGCAACGATCAGATCTTCCTCGCCCTCAAAGAGGAAAGCGAGGGCAAAGGCCCCCTCAAGGCGGGCAAGGGTTGCGCGGGCGGCGTCGACGGGCGACAAGCCCTGTTCGATGTGGTGCTGCGTCAGCAGGGCGACGGTTTCGGTATCGGTCTCGGTGGCAAAGTCGATGCCTGCTTCGGACAGTTCGGCCCGCAATTCGCGGAAATTTTCAATGATCCCGTTGTGCACCACGGCAACGGGGCCGGCGCGGTGGGGGTGGGCGTTGTCAACCGAGGGCGCACCGTGGGTGGCCCAGCGTGTATGGCCGATGCCGGCCTTGCCGCGCAGGGGATCATGCACCAGCAGGTCGGAGAGGTTGACCAGTTTGCCAACGGCACGGCGACGGGCGAGATCGCCTTCGTAAACGGTGGCGATCCCGGCGCTGTCATAGCCGCGATATTCGAGGCGTTTCAGGGCTTCAACAAGGATTGGGGCCGCTTCGTGGTTTCCGAGAACCCCTACAATACCGCACATTATTTGGCCTCCTTGTCGCGTTTGGCTTTCTTAGACTTTAACAATTCGAATAATTTTCGCGCCAGCCCCGGTTTGTTGACCTGTTCGGCGCGGGCAAGGGCCAGGGCCTCGGACGGCACGTCCTTGGTGATTACCGAACCGCTTGCCGTCATCGCGCCATCTCCCACGGTGACCGGAGCGACGAGCATGGTGTTAGAGCCGATGAAGGCATTGGCGCCGATGGTTGTCTTGTGCTTCATGACGCCGTCATAGTTGCAGGTGATGGTGCCTGCGCCGATGTTGGTCGCCGCGCCGACAGAGGCATCGCCGATATAGGTGAGGTGGTTGACCTTGGCGCCGGCATCCAGCGTGGCATTCTTGATTTCGACGAAGTTGCCGATCCGCGCGTCTTCTGCCAACTCGGCACCCGGGCGCAGGCGGGCGTAGGGGCCGACAATGCTGCCGCGGGACACGTGGCACCCTTCGAGGTGCGAAAAGGCGCGGATGTGGGCGCCGCTTTCGATGGTCACGCCGGGGCCGAAATAGACGTTGGGTTCGATCACCGTGTCACGCCCGATCACCGTATCGTAGGACAGCATGACGGTGTCCGGCTGTTGCAGGGTGACCCCCATTTCCATCAGCTCGGTGCGGGCGCGAGACTGGAAAACCGCCTCGGCCTGCGCGAGGTGCAGGCGCGAGTTGATGCCGAGGGTTTCGGCCTCGTCGCAGGCAACAGCCGTCACCGAAAGGCCGCGTTCGCGGGCAATTCCGACGATGTCGGTCAGGTAGTATTCGTCCTGTGCGTTGTTGGCTTCGACCGCGTCGATCATCGAAAAGAGCGTGCTTTTCTCAACCAGCATTACGCCACTATTACAGAATGTTATGGCGCGTTGCTCATCTGTCGCATCAGCGAATTCGACGATCGCTTCGAGGCTGTCACCCTGCATCACGAGACGCCCGTATTTGCCGGGGTCTGCCGCTTCAAAACCAAGAACGACAACCGCGTTGTCCTGACGGGCGGCGGCCATGCGCTCGAGGGTTTCGGGCTGTACGAAAGGCGTATCGCCGAAGAGGACAATCACGTCGCCTTCGAAGTCTTCAAGTGCCGCGCGTGCGGCGTCGACGGCGTGGGCGGTGCCCTTTTGCTCTTCCTGAAGGACGACCGTCGCCTCCGGGTCATATGCCTCGACACTTGCCTTGACCGCGTCGAACCCGTGGCCCGCGACGATGATAGTGCGGGCGGGGTCGAGAACCGCGCCGGACTGCATCGCATGGACGAGCATCGGCGCGTTGGCGATCTGGTGGAGGACCTTGGGTTGGTCCGAGTTCATCCGGGTGCCTTTGCCTGCGGCAAGGATGACGAGGGCAATGCTCATGTGTTTTCTCTTTGAATTTGTGTTGTGCCCGTTTTATCCGTTCACGGTATCGACGCAAGGCCGAGGCCCATCAAAAGGCATTACGGCGTGTAACAGCGTTGGGCGGAAACATGCCATTTCGAGGGGTAAGGGCAGATGCGAACAGTGGTCTTTGATCTGGATGGCACCTTGGCCGATACAAGCGGTGATCTTCTTGCCGCTGCCAATGCCTGCTTTCGCGATATGGGCGAGGGCGATGTTCTGAGTGTCGAGACCGACGCGGGCACGGCGCTGCGGGGGGGCAAAGCAATGTTATCCCTCGGCCTGACACGGATTGGCCGGATGGATCAGGCAACGGTCGAGAAATACTATCCGGTGCTGCTGGAGGCTTATGGCGCGGCGATTGATACGCATACCGTCATGTACCCCGGTGCGATGGAGGCCGTGGCCGTGTTGAGCGACATGGGCTATGGCGTCGGGATCTGCACCAACAAGCCCGAACGCCTTGCCGAGCAGTTGATGGCATCGCTTGGGGTGCGGGATGCGTTTGGCGCTTTGATCGGGGCCGACACGCTGCCGGTGCGCAAGCCTGATCCCCTGCCGCTTACGGAAACCGCGCGGCGGCTTGGGGGTGATCCGGCGCAGACCGTTCTGATCGGGGACAGCGTGACCGACCGCGAAACCGCGCGAAACGCCGGTGTGCCGTCTGTTCTGGTGACTTTTGGCCCCAGCGGCGAGGATATGGCGGCGCTGGAGCCGGAAGCCCTGTTGCAGGACTATGCCGACCTTCCCGCGCTGGTTCAGGCCTTGATTGGCGTGAATAGCTGATCTGTCAGGGGTGCCAGGCCGGTTTCGGCCAGCCCCATGATCGCCGTTTCCAATGCGCGGGCGCGATCCTTTCCAAAAACCGGTTCTGTTAGGCCGTGGAACTTATCGCTGAGGTCCTGAGGCGTGGGCGGATTGGTGTGATCCCAGCGCGGTTCGTTCCAGTCGCCTTCGTGGCGGGTGCCGTCTTTCAGGACCAGCGCCACGCGGGCAAGGCGTTTGGCGGGGAAGTGTTCGTTGGCGTGGTCGGACTCCTGCATGTCCATTGCATCCGACAGGCGCAGGATTTCCGGATCAAACAGGGCGTCGCCCTCAAGGTGTTCCGGGCGCACGGTGCCGTGGACGGCGGCGACCGCGGTGGGGAAGGACGTTGAGTATTGCGCCTCATCACCGCTTTGCGGGCGTTTCATGGCAAGGCGCACGGATTCGTGGAAGGTGTGGACTTCGATTTTGGCAATCTGGTCGGCGGTGACGTCATGCGCCTTTTGCAGGGCCATGGTGCCTTCCATCGGGGCCTGGGCCCAGCGGCAGACGGGGTAGGGTTTGTAGTATTGCTCAAGGCAGTACCAGCGGGTGCCGAGGTCGGTCCAATACTCGGATGCGTCCTCGACAGTGATGGCCGGCGCGCCGGTGAAACCCTTGGCGGCAAGGCGTGCAGCAGAGATGCCGCACATTGATCCCCAGCCGGCCCCATCCTTGACCATTGTCGGAAAGTCGATGCAGCGCATCATTTGGCTGCGCGGGCCGTGGTATTCGGCGATGCCAAGGGCGTGGCGGGTGGTTTCGCGGTCCAGCCCCATGAGGCGGGAGACGGCTGCTGCTGCGGCGACAGCCCCCCAGCTGCCCGAGGTGTGGTAATCGGGGGCGGTGGCGTGCTGGGCCATGGAAGTACGGGCGCCGATCTCGTAACCGACCACGATGGCTTCGAGAAGTTGTTTGCCGGATGCGCCAACTTCATGCGCCGCAGCGATAGCGGCGGGGATCATGGGGGCGGCGATGTGGCCCTTGGCCGGGTTGAAGCCGTCGTGACCATCAACCGAGTCGATGGTCATGCCTGCGGCCAGCGCAAAGCCGAGCGGGCTGCTCGTGCGGCCGTCGAACATCAGGGGGATTGTGCCGCCGAAATCTTCGTGAGCGTGGGTGCAGATGATGGCAGAGGTCTGGGTCTGGCTGCCGGCAACCCCGACGCCCAGAACATCAAGGAGGTTCAGGTGGGTCTGGGTGCGCACCTTTTGCGGCAGGTCTTCCCAAGTCAGCGTGTGAATGAAGTCAATTTGGTCAGCCATCGTTTTCTCCCTCTCATAAGGGGAAGCGTAGCAGCCCATCGTGAGTCCAGAAGTCTGTTCGCGACATGCAGATGTGGTTTTCAAGGCGGTTTTCGCCGATCTTGCGGTGGAATGGACGTTGACGGCGTGCGGGAAGGGCGACAATGCTGCGTCCATGACTGAGATATTCGAAGGCAATTTCACCCAGCAGGAACCGATCCCGGACGAGGCGATCGAGGCGGCGCTGCGCGTGATGCAGAGCGGACGTTTGCACCGCTACAACGTGGGGCCGGGCGAAGATGGCGAAGTGGCGCTGCTCGAGCAGGAGTTCGCGGAGCAGATGGGCGCGAAATACTGTCTTGCGGTGGCGTCTGGCGGGTATGCCATGGCCACGGCCCTGCGGGCATTGGGTGTGAAACCCGGAGACCGGGTGTTGACCAATGCCTTTACCCTTGCGCCGGTGCCGGGGGCGATTGCCAGTGTTGGTGCGGTGCCGGTGTTCGTTGGGGTGACCGAGGCGCTGGTGATTGATCTTGATGATCTTGAGGCCAAGGCAGGGCAGGCGGATGTTCTGATGCTCAGCCACATGCGAGGGCATCTGTGCGACATGGATCGCCTGATGGAGATTTGCGACAGCCACGGCATCAAGGTGGTCGAGGATTGCGCACATACGATGGGCGCCAAGTGGCGCGAGACCCTTTCGGGGCGTTACGGTGTCTTTGCCTGTTATTCCACCCAGACTTACAAGCACGCCAATTCGGGCGAGGGCGGTTTGCTGATCTCGGATGACGACCTGCTTATGGCGCGGGCGATCATGCTGTCGGGCTCTTACATGCTGTATGAACGTCACCTTGCGCGGCCGCCGGTCGAAGTGTTCGAGCAGGTGAAATACGTGACGCCCAATGTCTCGGGGCGGATGGATCATCTCAGGGCCGCCATTCTGCGCCCGCAGTTGCGTGATCTGGGCACGCAGGTTGAACGCTGGAACGCACGGTACCGCGTTGTTGAGGAAGGGCTGCGCGATACGCCGGGCCTTACGGTTGTCGAGCGTCCGGAAGAAGAGACCTATGTCGGGTCTTCCATCCAGTTCCTTTTGCTCGACTGGAGTGAAGAGAAGATCGCCGAGGTAGTGAAACGCTGTGCGGCACGGGGTGTCGAGGTCAAATGGTTTGGTGGCTCTGAGCCTGTCGCCTTTACCTCGCGCTATGACAGCTGGCGTTACGCGCCTTCCGAACGGATGCCGGAGAGTGATCGCGTTTTGGGCGGGATCATGGACATGCGCATTCCGTTGACGTTCAGCCTTGAGGATTGCGCGCAGATCGCGCGGATTATCCGGTCAGAGGTGGCGGCTGTTTTCCAGGGCGCCTAACGGGCGTTTCGCAATCGGTTTCATTGAATGGTGTCTGTTGGACCGGTCCGCTTTGGCGGGCCGGTCTTTCGCATTCTGCGTGACCCAACGTCGTAGTTATACGGGAGTCGGAATATTTCTTGAACGGAATCGGCTTGTCGCGTAGTTATATGAACAAGCGTTCAATAATGGGAGACTTTGAGCGATGTTCATGCACACAATGAATTTTGATCTGGGTGAAGACGTCAACGCGATGCGCGAGATGGTGCATCGCTTCGCCCAGGAGCGGATCAAGCCGATGGCCGCGGACGTCGATTTGAAAAACGAATTCCCCAACGAGCTTTGGAAAGAGTTTGGCGAGCTTGGTCTTCTGGGTGTCACGGTGCCCGAGGAATACGGTGGGGCGGGCATGTCCTATCTTGCGCACGTCATCGTGGTCGAAGAGATCGCCCGTGCCTCGGCCTCGGTTTCGCTGAGCTATGGTGCGCATTCGAACCTCTGCGTGAACCAGATCAAGCTGAACGGCAACGAAGAACAGAAGCAGAAGTATCTCCCACGTCTTCTGTCGGGTGACCATGTTGGCGCGCTGGCCATGTCGGAGCCGTCGGCAGGATCGGACGTGGTGTCGATGAAGCTGCGTGCGGAAAAGCGCAATGACCGCTTTGTCCTGAACGGCAACAAGTACTGGATTACCAATGGTCCGGATGCGGATACCCTCGTCGTCTATGCCAAGACAGATCCGGATGCGGGCCCCAAGGGCATCACCGCCTTCCTGATCGAAAAGGAAATGAAGGGTTTCTCGACCTCGCCGCACTTTGACAAGCTGGGGATGCGCGGCTCGAACACCGCCGAGTTGATCTTTGAAGACGTGGAAGTGCCGTTCGAGAACATCCTTGGCGAAGAAGGCAAGGGTGTGAAGGTTCTGATGTCGGGCCTTGACTATGAGCGTGTGGTTCTTGCCGGGATCGGCACCGGGATCATGGCGGCCTGCCTTGACGAGGTGATGCCCTACATGGTCGAGCGCAAGCAGTTTGGTCAGCCGATCGGTAACTTCCAGCTGATGCAGGGCAAGATCGCCGACATGTACACCAAGATGAACTCGTCCCGCGCCTATGTTTACGAGGCGGCCAAGGCCTGTGACCGTGGTGAGATCACCCGTCAGGATGCCGCTGCCTGCTGTCTCTATGCCTCAGAGGAAGCGATGGTTGTTGCGCACCAGGCCGTTCAGGCCTTTGGCGGTGCCGGTTACCTTTCGGACAACCCGGTGGGCCGTATCTTCCGCGATGCCAAGCTGATGGAAATCGGCGCGGGGACGTCGGAAATCCGCCGGATGCTGATCGGTCGCGAACTGATGGCGAAACAGGCGTGATCTGGTGGCGGGGAGACCCCGCCATCAAGACACTTGCGGAGGCCTAGCGATGAGACTAAAAGCACTGATTTTTCTGCCGTTTATGGCGATGCCTGCCATGGCGCAGGAGATGGTGTTCTCGGCTGCGGCGACGGAAAGCTGTCTTGCCGCACTTGATGAGACGGGTGACCCCAAAAGCTGTATCGGGTCGTCGGCCAATGCCTGCATGGAGGCCACGCCCGGCGGGTGGTCGACCGTGGGTATGGGGGGCTGTCTCGAACAGGAGCGCCTCTATTGGGACGCGCGTCTGAATGCGGCCTACGGGGCGGTTCGTGCTGGTGCCAAGAGCGTGGATGCGGAGATGCGCGAAATCGGGGCGAGCGCCCCGTCGCAGGCCGAGGCGTTGCTGGCGATGCAGCGGGCCTGGATCGCCTACCGCGATGCCTCCTGCGATTATGAACGCTCTCTCTGGGGCGGGGGGACTGGCGGTGGCCCGGCAACCGTGTCCTGCCAAATGTACCTGACCGGCGAGCAGGCGCTTTACCTAGAAGCGCAGCTTGTTGTGAACTGAATTCGAAGGATTTGAAATCATGGCGAAAATCCAATCCAAGGCTCTGACCACGTCAGACGATTTCCAGGCCAACCGTGCCGCGCATCTCGAGGCGCTGGGCGTGGTGGCGGAAGCGGCGGCCAAGGCGACCCAGGGCGGCGGCGAGCGTTCGCGCGAGCGTCACGTCAGCCGTGGCAAGATGCTGCCGCGCGAGCGGGTGGCGAACCTGCTTGATCCGGGCTCTCCTTTCCTTGAGGTCGGTGCCACGGCGGCGCATGACATGTATGGCGATGCCGCGCCCTGTGCCGGTGTGATTGCCGGGATTGGCCGGGTTGAAGGCCAGGAAGTCATGGTGGTCTGCAACGATGCCACCGTGAAGGGCGGCACCTACTATCCGATGACCGTGAAGAAACACCTGCGGGCGCAGGAGATCGCGGAAGAATGCAACCTTCCTTGCATCTACCTTGTGGACTCGGGCGGTGCGAACCTGCCGAACCAGGATGAGGTGTTCCCGGATCGCGAGCACTTTGGTCGCATCTTCTTTAACCAGGCGAACATGAGCGCCCAGGGCATTCCGCAGATCGCGGTCGTGATGGGCTCCTGTACGGCAGGGGGCGCCTATGTGCCGGCGATGTCGGATGTGACAATCATCGTGAAAGAGCAGGGGACCATCTTCCTTGCCGGCCCTCCGCTGGTAAAGGCCGCGACGGGCGAGGTTGTGTCTGCCGAAGACCTTGGTGGCGGTGATGTCCACACGCGCCTCTCTGGCGTGGCGGATTACCTGGCCGAGGACGACGCCCACGCGCTGGCGCTGGCACGTCGCGCGGTGAGCCACCTGAACCGCACCAAGCCGCAGACCGTGCAATGGCAATCGTCTGAAGAACCAGCCTATGACCCCGAGGAAATCCTTGGCGTGGTTCCGGCAGGGCTGCGGACGCCCTATGACATTCGCGAAGTCATTGCCCGCACCGTGGATGGGTCGCGGTTCGATGAATTCAAACCCCGCTTTGGCGAGACGCTGGTGACCGGTTTTGCCCATGTCAAAGGTTGTCCGGTTGGTATCGTGGCCAACAATGGCGTGCTCTATTCCGAAAGTGCCGCCAAGGGCGCGCATTTCGTGGAGCTGTGTTCGCAGCGGGGTATTCCGCTGGTGTTCCTGCAAAACATCACCGGTTTCATGGTCGGGCAGAAATACGAAGCCGAAGGCATCGCCCGCCATGGCGCAAAGATGGTGACCGCCGTGGCCACCACCAAGGTGCCGAAGATCACCATGCTGGTGGGCGGCTCTTTCGGGGCCGGCAACTATGGCATGGCCGGTCGCGCCTATAGCCCGCGTTTCCTGTGGACCTGGCCTAACAGCCGGATCTCGGTGATGGGCGGCGAACAGGCGGCTGGTGTTCTGGCCACCGTGAAACGCGACGCCATCGAACGGCAGGGCGGGGAATGGTCGGCCGAGGAAGAGGCTGCCTTCAAACAACCCACGCTGGACATGTTCGAGCACCAGAGCCACCCGCTCTATGCTTCGGCGCGCCTTTGGGATGACGGCATCATCGACCCGCGCAAGACGCGCGATGTGCTTGCCCTGTCGCTGTCGGCCTCGCTTTGTGCGCCGATCGAAGAGACCAGGTTCGGCGTGTTCCGGATGTAATCTTCTTCTTTGCTCAAATACTCCCGGGGGTCCGGGGGCAGCGCCCCCGGCTCCGTCCTAACCAACAAGGACCAACCCGATGTTCAATAAAATCCTGATTGCAAACCGTGGCGAAATCGCCTGCCGCGTGATGGAAACTGCCCGTGCGATGGGTGTGAAAACCGTGGCTGTTTACTCGGATGCGGATGCGCTTTCGAAACATGTCGCGATGGCGGACGAGGCCGTGCATATCGGCGGATCGGCGCCTGCCGAAAGCTATCTTAAGGGCGATGTGATCATTGCTGCCGCGCAGGAGACCGGTGCGCAGGCGATCCACCCCGGTTATGGGTTCCTCTCCGAGAACCCGGACTTTGTGGACGCGGTTGAAAAGGCCGGTCTGGTCTTCATCGGCCCCTCGGCAGATGCGATCCGCAAGATGGGGCTCAAGGATGCCGCCAAGGCGTTGATGGAAGAGGCCGGTGTTCCGGTGGTGCCGGGCTATCACGGCGACAATCAGGATGCGGCTTTCCTTGCATCAGAGGCCGAGAAGATCGGCTATCCCGTTCTGATCAAGGCGGTTGCCGGCGGTGGCGGCAAGGGGATGCGCCTTGTCGAGGCACCCGAAGAGTTCGCGGATGCGCTTGCCAGTGCGCAGGGCGAGGCCACCACGGCCTTTGGCAATGCGGATGTTCTGATCGAGAAATACGTGACCCAGCCGCGCCACGTCGAGGTGCAGGTCTTTGGTGATGGCACCCATGCGGTGCATCTGTTCGAGCGGGACTGTTCGTTGCAGCGTCGCCACCAGAAGGTGATCGAAGAGGCCCCCGCGCCGGGCATGAGCGCCGAGGTGCGTGAGGCGATGGGGCAGGCCGGTGTGCGTGCCGCCGAGGCGATTGGCTACAAGGGCGCGGGTACGGTCGAGTTCATCGTGGACGGCTCAGACGGGTTGCGGGCGGATGGGTTCTGGTTCATGGAAATGAACACCCGCCTGCAGGTGGAGCATCCGGTGACCGAGGCGATCACGGGCGTTGACCTTGTGGAATGGCAGCTGCGGGTTGCGGCAGGGGAAAGCCTGCCTGCGAGCCAGGAAGAGCTGACGATCTATGGTCACAGTTTCGAGGTGCGCCTTTATGCCGAAGATGTGCCCAAGGGCTTCCTGCCTGCGACGGGCACCCTGAGCCATCTGGATTTCCCGGAAGGGGCGCGCTCGGACAGCGGGGTTCGGACCGGCGACACGATCAGCCCGTTCTATGACCCGATGATTGCCAAGATCATCACCCATGGGCCAACTCGTGCAGTTGCGCTGTCGCGGATGCGCACGGCACTTGCCGAGACGCAGGTTGGCGGCACGGTGACCAACCTCGCATTTCTGGGTGCTTTGTGTGACCACGCGGGCTTTGCCGCGGGCGAAGTGGACACGGGCCTGATTGCACGGGATCTGGATGACCTGGTGCAGGAGGTGGCCCCGACCGCGGCCCAGACCGCATGGGCGGGAATGGTCGCGCTGGGTCTGAACGCGGCATCGGCCCCGGAAGGCGGGTTCAATCTCTGGGGACCGCTGGAGCGCAGTGTCACCATCGCGCATGGCGACGAAGAGGTCGTGGTCAAGGTGATGATGGATGGTGCCGACAGGGCAGAGGTTCTGGTTGGCGAGACAACCGTTGTTGCCGAACGCATCGGTGGCGGCTGGCATCTTGATGGCAAACGCGCCGCGCCCGTGGGCGTAAGTGACGGCAAGGTCAGCGTTTTTGCCCGCTACGGGATGGAGTTCGACGTGGTTGATCCGCTGGCGCGGGATGCCGATGGTGGCGCGGCGGGCAACGTGATTGCAGCACCGATGCCGGGCTTGGTGAAGGCGATCTTTGCCGAGCCGGGACAAGAGGTGAAGGAAGGCGATCGCCTTGCCATTCTGGAAGCGATGAAGATGGAACACTCGCTTTTGGCCGCACGCGATGGCATCGTGGCCGAGGTTCTGGCCCATGCTGGTGATCAGGTGCAGGACGGTGCCGCGCTGATCCAGCTGGTCGAGGAGGACGAGGAGGCCGCATGATCCTGTTGCACCACATTCCGTTTTCGCGATCGTTCCGCGTGCTCTGGCTTCTTGAGGAGATGGGGCTGCGCGCGGAGCTCAAGCACTATTCCATCACCGATGGATCGTTGCGTGCGGCGGAGTTCAAGGCGATTTCTCCGGTGGGACGTGTGCCCGCGCTGGAAATTGACGGGATCACCATCTTCGAAAGCCCGGCCATCATCGAATACCTTGCCGAGACCCGGCCCGAGCACGGGCTGGGACGGTTGCCGGGCGATCCCGAGCGGGTGGCGTATCTCGAGTGGCTGGGGTTTGGGGAAACGCAGGCCAGTATACTCGGCTCGCTCAACATGCAGCATCTGTTCATGGGGGATCCGACACCGGCCTCTCCGGTGATGATGAAACTTGAGGCGGCCCGTCTTGGTGCAACGCTGAAGGCCATGGACCGGGTGCTTGCGGATCGCGACTGGCTGTTGCCGTCGGGGTTTTCGGCGGCGGATACGATGATGGGGTTCAACCTGTTCTCGGCGCCTTACTATGTGCGGCTTGACCGTTTCCCGAATGTGCAGGCCTATATCGCGCGGATCGAAGCGCGTCCGGCCTATCAGAAGGCCCGTGAACTGGATGGGCAGCAGGAGTTCTACAAGCAGGACTTCTATGACGTGCCGGAGGCCTGAAGGATGAAAATCGTTTTGCACCATGCGCATGAGGCGCGTTCGATGCGCGTGCTTTGGATGCTGGAAGAGCTGGGCGTGCCCTATGACGTGGTGTTGCACAACTTTTTCGACAAATCGCTGCGCAGCCCGGATTATCTTGCCATCAACCCGGCGGCACGGGTGCCAGCGCTGGAGATCGACGGGCAGGTTATCTGCGAAAGCGGGGCGTCCATTGAATACCTGTGCGAGCTGTTTCCCGAAAAGGGGCTTGGTCGGCCCGCTGGCGATCCGGAGAGGATGGCGTGGCTGGATATGCTGCATTATGCCGAAAGCATTGGGCAGCATGTGGCGAACCTGACCCAGGCGCATATTGTTCTTTACAAGCCTGACATGCGGTCTCCGACCCAGATGAACCTTGAGGCGCGACGTTTGCTGAAGGTTCTGGGGCGGCTGGAAAACCGGCTTTCGGATGGGCGCGAGTTTGTCATGCAAAGCGGCTTCAGCGGTGCCGACTGTGCCGTCGGCTATGGCGTCGACGTGGCGCGCCGCTTTGTGGCCTTTGACGCATTGCCGCGCGTTGCGGCCTATCGCGACCGTCTTGTGGCACGCCCCGCATTCAAGGCTGCTCTTCCGCCAGAGGGGGTGCAGTGCATCTATACCCAGGATTTTTATGAGGCACCGGATGTCTGACTTTGTCGAAATCTTCGAAATGGGCCCGCGCGACGGGCTGCAGAACGAAAAACGCCTGATCCCGACCGAGGAGAAGATCGCGCTGGTGGATTGCCTGAGCGAGGCCGGGTTCAAACGGATTGAAGTGGCCAGTTTCGTGAGCCCGAAGTGGGTGCCGCAGATGGCGGATTCCGCCGATGTTCTGGCGGGTATTTCGCGGGCCAAAGGCGTGTCCTATGCGGCGTTGACCCCGAACATGAAGGGGTTTGAGGGCGCGGTTGCGGCAAAGGCGGACGAAATCGCCATTTTCGGGTCGGCGTCCGAAGGGTTTTCTAAGGCCAACATCAACGCGACGATTGCCGAATCCATTGAACGCTTTGTTCCGGTTGCCGAAGCCGCGAAGAACATTGGCCTGCCGGTGCGGGGCTATGTCTCTTGCGTGACGGATTGCCCTTATGACGGTGCGACACCGCCGGAACAGGTGGCAAGGGTCGCTAGGATGCTCGCCGATCTGGGATGCTATGAGATTTCGCTGGGCGACACCATCGGGCAGGGCACGCCGGAAACCATTCGCGCGATGCTGGAGGCGGTTCTTCAAGAAGTGCCAGCTGCAAAGCTGGCCGGACATTACCATGATACCGCGGGGCGGGCCTTGGTGAACATCGAGGCCTCGCTCGACCTTGGGCTGCGGGTGTTTGATGCGGCCGTTGGCGGGTTGGGCGGTTGCCCCTATGCGCCGGGGGCCAAGGGCAACGTGGCAACAGAAGCGGTGCACGAGCGCGTGCGTGCGCTTGGGTTTGACACCGGTCTGGATGCGGCGGTTCTGGCCAAGGCCGGAGCCATGGCGCGGGCGATGCGGCAGGAGGGGTAAGTGCTCTGCCTGAAGAATTCTCATCACGAGGGGAAGATGAATGTTTGAAACAGTGACCATTGAAACGGATGCACGTGGTGTCGCGACGCTGACGCTGAACCGGGCCGAAAAGCACAACGCGATGTCCGGCGAGATGCTGGTGGAGTTGAAGGCGGCGGCCGAGCAGCTTGCCGCCGATGATGCGGTGCGCGTGGTGATCCTGACGGGGGCGGGCAAGTCGTTCTGTGCCGGTGGTGATCTGGGCTGGATGCGGCAGCAGATGGAGATGGACGCCGCGACCCGGGGCAAGGAGGCCCGCAAACTGGCCGAGATGTTACAGGCTTTGAACACGCTTCCCAAGCCACTGATTGGTCGTGTGCAGGGCAATGCGTTTGGCGGCGGCGTTGGCATGGCCAGCGTGTGTGACGTGACAATCGGTGTCGACAGCCTGACGATGGGTCTGACCGAGACGCGGCTTGGCCTCATTCCGGCGACGATTGGCCCCTACGTCGTGTCGCGCATGGGTGAGGCGATGGCGCGGCGCGTGTTCATGTCGGCGCGCCTGTTCAAGGCGGATGAGGCAGTCACACTTGGGCTCTTGGCCAAGGCGGTTCCGATGGAAGATCTGGACGCGGCGGTCGAGGCGGAAGTGGTGCCGTATCTTTCGTGCGCACCGGGGGCGGTGGCCTCTGCCAAGGCGCTTGCACGGGCCTTGGGGCCCCGGATCGATGACGAGGTGATCGACATGACGATCGCGGCCCTGGTCAAGGCCTGGGAGGGGGACGAGGCGCCGGAAGGCATCGCGGCGTTCTTCGAGAAACGGAAGGCTGCCTGGATATCTTCGTAAGCGAACCCCTAGAATTTTTTCACCTGCGCCGCCCTAACATCGGGGCGGCGTTTGCCGTTTTGCGCCCTGTTGCAGGGGCGATTTCTGCAAAGAATGAGTCTCTGGCGTTCAATTCGTGCGGACCTTGGCTTTGGTTGTCGATAAATTGATCGCCAAGTTGACGCAGGGTGCCCAAGAAAATTAATTTCGCATTTTTCCTGCATCTTTGGGCTTGCGACGCGGCTGTGTGGTCGGCTTGGCGCATCAGCCGGCAAAAACGCCGTATTTCTTTATGAAATGGGGGTCGACCAATTGCCGCAGGATGGTTGAACAGAGAGTGTATACCTTTGTATGCAAGGGCGATGCGCCTTAATTTCATATTATTGAATGTGTGCGCGCTTGGTTGACCCTGCCATGGGGCAGGGGTAAACCCGCTCTAGTAAATACAGCCATCTGACTGCACGAATTTTTCAACGTGCATGAAAGGAGCCACCTGTGGAAGAGATGCTGAGGGAATACCTTCCCATCCTCGTCTTTCTGGCCATCGCCGTTGCCCTTGGCCTCGTTCTGATCCTCGCAGCTGTCGTTCTTGCCGTACGCAAGCCTGATCCTGAGAAGGTGAGTGCTTATGAGTGCGGTTTCAATGCCTTTGATGACGCGCGGATGAAATTTGACGTCAGGTTCTACCTGGTATCGATCCTGTTCATCATCTTCGATCTTGAGATCGCGATGCTGTTCCCCTGGGCCGTTGGCTTCAAGGACATCTCGATGGTCGGCTTCTGGTCGATGATGGTTTTCCTGGCTGTTCTGACCATCGGCTTTGCCTATGAATGGAAGAAAGGGGCGCTCGAATGGGAGTGATGACCGGAGCGAACACCGCCGGAGCGGACCGTGAGGTCGCCACCCAGGCGCTGAATGCCGAGCTTCAGGACAAGGGCTTTATCCTGACCTCGACCGAAGACATCATCAACTGGGCCCGTACCGGTTCGCTGCACTGGATGACCTTTGGTCTGGCCTGCTGCGCGGTTGAGATGATGCAGCTTTCGATGCCGCGTTACGACCTTGAACGTTTTGGCACCGCACCGCGGGCTTCGCCGCGCCAGTCGGACCTGATGATCGTTGCCGGGACACTTACCAACAAGATGGCACCCGCGCTGCGCAAGGTTTACGACCAGATGCCCGAGCCGCGTTACGTGATCTCGATGGGCTCCTGTGCGAACGGCGGCGGTTACTACCACTATTCCTACAGCGTTGTGCGTGGCTGTGACCGGGTTGTTCCGGTCGACGTTTACGTACCGGGCTGCCCTCCGACCGCGGAGGCCCTGCTTTACGGCATCATGCAGCTGCAACGCAAAATCCGCCGCACGGGGACGATTGAACGATGAGCGAAGCCCTCAAAGAACTCGGAGCTCAGATCGAGCTCAAGCGCCCGGACTGTGTTCTGGGTTGGGATGTGACCTACGGCGAATTGAACATTGACGTGGCCCCGGCGAACATCGCCGGGTTCGTCGAGTTTCTGAAGTCTGACGCGAACTGCAAGTTTACCCAGCTTCTGGACATTGCCGGTGTGGACTATCCCGACCGTGCCAAGCGTTTCGACGTTGTGTACCACCTGCTGTCGATGACCCAGAACCAGCGTATCCGTCTGCGTGTGAGCGTGCGCGAAGACGAGATGGTTCCCTCGGTGACCGGCGTGTTTGCCTCGGCCAACTGGTACGAGCGCGAAACGTTCGACATGTACGGCGTGATCTTCTCGGATCACCCCGACCTGCGTCGCCTGCTGACCGACTATGGCTTCCGCGGCCACCCGCTGCGCAAGGATTTCCCGACCACCGGTTATACCGAGGTGCGCTATGACGAAGTTCAGAAGCGCGTGGTCTATGAGCCGGTGAAGCTGCCGCAGGAATACCGCCAGTTTGATTTCATGAGCCCGTGGGAAGGTGCGCAGTACATCCTGCCGGGTGACGAGAAAGGGGAGGCGAAGTGATGGACGGCTCCAAAGGTTTCGAAGACGCCCTGACCGGCGAACAGAAAATCCGCAACTTCAACATCAACTTTGGCCCGCAGCACCCTGCGGCGCACGGCGTGTTGCGTCTGGTGCTCGAGCTGGACGGCGAGATCGTGGAACGTTGCGACCCGCATATCGGCCTGCTGCACCGTGGCACCGAAAAGCTGATGGAAAGCCGCACCTACCTGCAGAACCTGCCGTATTTCGACCGTCTCGATTACGTGGCGCCGATGAACCAGGAACATGCCTGGTGTCTGGCCATCGAGAAGATGACCGGCACCGAGGTGCCGCGTCGCGGCCAGCTGCTGCGCGTGTTGTGGTCGGAAATCGGCCGTGTGCTGAACCACCTTCTGAACATCACCACGCAGGCGATGGACGTTGGTGCGCTGACCCCGCCGCTTTGGGGCTTTGAAGAGCGCGAAAAGCTGATGGTGTTCTACGAGCGCGCCTGTGGTGCGCGTATGCACGCCAACTATTTCCGCCCCGGTGGTGTTCACCAGGATGTACCGGACGCGCTTCTGGATGACATCGAAGAGTGGGCGATCGAGTATCCGGCGAAGATTGACGATATCGACGGCCTGCTGACCGAGAACCGGATCTTCAAGCAGCGTAACGTTGATATCGGTGTCGTGACCCAGCAGGACGTGCTTGATTTCGGCATGACCGGCGTAATGGCGCGCTCAGCGGGCCTTGCCTGGGACCTGCGTCGCTCGCAGCCTTACGAATGCTATGACGAGTTCGACTTCCAGGTGCCTGTTGGCAAGAACGGTGACTGCTATGACCGTTACCTGATGCGCATGGAAGAAATGCGCCAGTCGACGTCGATCATCCGTCAGGCCATCGTCAAGCTGCGTGAAGCGACGGGTGACGTCATGGCACGTGGCAAGATGACCCCGCCCAAGCGCGGCGAGATGAAAACCTCGATGGAAAGCCTGATCCACCACTTCAAGCTCTACACCGAAGGGTTCCACGTTCCGGCTGGCGAATGTTATGCCGCCGTCGAAGCGCCCAAGGGCGAATTCGGCGTTTACCTCGTTGCCGATGGCACCAACAAACCCTACCGCGCCAAGATCAGCTGCGCCGGCTACCGTCACCTTCAGGCCATGGACCACATGGCCACGGGTCACCAGCTTGCCGACGTCGCCGCCATCATCGGCACGATGGACATCGTTTTTGGGGATATTGACCGCTAATGCTTCGTCGTCTTCATTCTGAACAACCCGAGAGCTTTGCCTTTAGCCCGGCCAACCAGGCCTGGGCGGAAGCGCAGATCACGAAATATCCCGAAGGCCGCCAGGCAAGCGCGGTTATCCCGCTGTTGTGGCGTGCGCAGGAGCAGGAAGGCTGGCTGACCAAGCCCGCGATCGAAGGCATCGCCGATATGCTTGGCATGGCCTATATCCGCGTGCTGGAAGTGGCGTCCTTCTACTTCATGTTCCAGTTGCAGCCGGTTGGTTCGGTGGCCCACATCCAGATCTGCGGCACCACGTCCTGCATGATCTGCGGTGCGGAAGACCTGATTGCCGTGTGCAAAGAGAAGATCGCCGAGAAGCCGCACCAGTTGTCGGCGGATGGCAAGTTCTCGTGGGAAGAGGTTGAATGCCTTGGTGCCTGCACCAACGCACCGATGGCCCAGATTGGTAAGGACTACTACGAAGACCTGACCGCCGAAGGTCTGGCTGCGATGCTGGACGAGATGGCGGCCGGCAAGGTTCCGGTTCCGGGGCCTCAAAATGGCCGGTATGCTGCCGAGCCGCTCTCGGGTCTGACTTCGCTGACCGAATATGACAGCGGCAAGACCCAGTATAACGCGTCGGCACAGCTGGCGACCGACATCGGTGACAGCATCAAGCGGATCGACGGCACCGAAGTGCCGCTGCGCACGCCTTGGGTTGGCGCGGATGGCACCGTTGCAGGCCGTAGCCCTTCGAAGCCGCAGGCCCCGGCCGAACCGGAAGCGCCGAAGCCTGCCGTGAAGCAGGCCGAGGAGGCCAAGAAAGCGGCGGCGCCCAAGAAGGCAAAACCGAAGGCCGAGAAAAAAGCGGCTGAAGCACCCGCGGCGGATGCCGGACCGGACGATCTCAAGCAGTTGAAGGGCGTTGGTCCGAAGCTGGAAAAGAAGCTGCACGCCGCTGGCGTGACGACCTTCGCGCAGATCGCGGCCTGGGGGCCGGACGATATTGCCGAGATGGACGACAAGCTGTCGTTCAAGGGCCGCATCGAGCGGGACGGCTGGGTCGACCAGGCCAAGACGCTTGCCGAAGGTGGTGCAACCGAGTTTTCCAAGCGCGTCGCCAAGGGCGGGGTCTACGAGGACTAAGACATGACGGGTGAGCAACAGGAACAGTATCTGGCAAAGCGGGGCCGTGTCGTGGCCATCGTGATTGCCGCGACGATGCTGATCTGGATGGCCGCCCAGTGGTTGGGACAGGCGATGGGGCTACCGGGACGGTATGCGCTGTTGTTTGATTTCGCCGCGATTGCCGCGCTGATTTGGGCGGTGGTGAACATTTATCAGATCTGGCGCCTGCGCCGGGAAATGCAAGGGTAACAAGATGCTCAAAGACCAGGACCGTATCTTTACCAATCTCTACGGTATGCACGATCGCACGCTGGCGGGCGCAAAGGCGCGTGGCCATTGGGATGGCACCGCGAAGATCATCCAGAACGGACGTGAATGGATCATCGACCAGATGAAGGCCAGCGGCCTGCGTGGTCGGGGTGGTGCGGGCTTCCCGACCGGTCTCAAGTGGTCCTTCATGCCGAAAGAAAGCGACGGACGTCCGGCCTACCTGGTCATCAATGCCGACGAATCCGAGCCGGGCACCTGTAAAGACCGCGAGATCATGCGCCACGATCCTCATACCCTGATCGAAGGGGCGTTGATCGCCTCTTTCGCGATGAATGCGAACACGGCCTATATCTATATCCGTGGCGAATTCATCCGCGAGCGTGAAGCCCTGCAAAACGCCATCGACGAAGCCTATGACGCGGGTCTTCTGGGCCGCAACGCTGCTGGCTCGGGCTGGGATTTCGATCTCTTTCTGCACCACGGGGCAGGGGCCTATATCTGTGGTGAGGAAACCGCGCTGCTGGAAAGCCTTGAGGGCAAGAAAGGCATGCCGCGCATGAAACCGCCGTTCCCGGCGGGAGCGGGCCTTTATGGTTGCCCGACCACCGTGAACAACGTGGAATCGATCGCCGTTGTGCCGACCATCCTGCGCCGTGGCCCGGAGTGGTTCACCTCATTTGGTCGTGCGAACAACGCGGGCACCAAGCTGTTTGGTATTTCCGGCCACGTCAACAACCCCTGTGTTGTCGAAGAAGCGATGTCGATCTCGTTCGAAGAGCTGATCGAAAAGCATTGTGGCGGTATCCGTGGCGGCTGGGACAACCTGTTGGCCGTGATCCCCGGCGGATCGTCGGTGCCCTGTGTGCGCGGTGAGAACATCCGCGACGCCGTGATGGACTTTGACTATCTGCGTAACGAGCTTGGCTCGGGTCTCGGGACCGCAGCCGTGATCGTGATGGACAAGCAGACCGATATCATCAAGGCGATCTGGCGTCTGTCTAAGTTCTACAAGCACGAGAGCTGTGGTCAGTGTACGCCGTGCCGCGAAGGTACCGGCTGGATGATGCGCGTGATGGACCGCCTTGTGAAGGGCGAGGCCGAGATCGAGGAAATCGACATGCTTTGGGATGTGACCAAGCAGGTTGAGGGCCACACGATCTGTGCCCTGGGCGATGCGGCTGCCTGGCCGATCCAGGGTCTGATCCGCAACTTCCGCGAAGAGATCGAGGATCGCATCAAGGCCAACAAAACCGGGCGCATGGGCGCCATGGCGGCCGAATAAGGAATGTCGGGTATGATTGGGCAGGACAAGATGAACAAACCGGGCAAGCGCGCCCGCATCGGTGTTTCGGGCATCGTTGCGCCGCTGTGTCTTGCGCTTGGGCTTTCCGCATGTGCCCAGTTCAGCAACGAAGACATCCTGACCTTCGACGGCTTTTACTTCCGCACGGATGTTGACCTTTTCGAGCGCAAGGTCCGAGACCACTTCCGCGTCGAAGTACGCAATCCGCAGCAATCGCTGGCCGGTGCGCGCGAAGCGGGGCGTCATCAGGCGATCCGACATTGCATTGAGCAATTCGGCACCTCGGCCATCGAATGGGTTTCCGGACCGGATGTAGAGGACGCCGAGTTGATCTTCGACAATGATAAACTTGTCTTCGAGGGGTATTGCAGGCCATGATCCGTCGTCTCTCGCATATGTTTGCCTGCGCCGCAGTGGCAGCCCTTGTTGCAGGGGCTGTTTCCGCGCGTCCGCATCTGAGCGAGGTTGATGAAATCAACGACGGTCTGTTCGTGATCGCCGTGGCCAAGGAAATCCGGGATTACTGTCCGGAGATTTCGGCACGCACCCTGAAAGCCTATGATTTCCTTTGGAAATTGCGCAAACAGGCGCGTGAAATGGGATACTCGGATACCGAGATCAAGGCCTATATCGGCGACGATAAGGAAAAGGCCAAGATGCGCGTACGTGGTGAGGCGTATCTGAAAGAACACGGGGTCACCTATGAAGACCCGCAAACCTTTTGCGCGCTTGGGCGCGTGGAAATCGAAAAATCGAGCCGGATCGGCGCGCTGTTGAGGGCGAAATAAGAGATGTCTGACCTACGCAAGATCGTTATCGACGATACTGAAATCGAGGTGGAAGGGGCGATGACCCTGATCCAGGCCTGTGAAGAGGCCGGGGTCGAGATTCCGCGCTTCTGTTACCACGAGCGCCTGTCGATTGCTGGCAACTGCCGCATGTGCCTTGTCGAGGTCGTGGGTGGCCCGCCGAAGCCGGCGGCGTCATGCGCGATGCAGGTGCGCGACCTGCGCCCCGGGCCGGAAGGCCAGCCGCCGGTGGTGAAAACCAACTCGCCGATGGTCAAGAAGGCGCGTGAAGGCGTGATGGAGTTCATGCTGATCAACCACCCGCTGGATTGCCCGATCTGCGACCAGGGCGGTGAGTGCGATCTGCAGGACCAGGCCATGGCCTATGGTATCTCGAACACCCGCTTTTCCGAAGCCAAGCGTGCCGTAGACGATCTGGATCTCGGGCCGCTGGTGGCAACCACAATGACCCGCTGCATCAGCTGTACCCGCTGTGTGCGTTTCACCACCGAGGTGGCGGGCATTGCCCAGATGGGCCAGACCGGTCGTGGCGAAGATGCGGAGATTACCAGCTATCTGAACCAGACGCTGGATTCGAACATGCAGGGCAACATCATCGACCTGTGTCCGGTTGGTGCCCTGACCTCCAAGCCTTATGCCTTCTCGGCCCGCCCGTGGGAACTGACCAAGACCGAAACCATCGACGTGATGGATGCGCTTGGGTCGAACATCCGCGTCGACACCAAGGGCCGCGAAGTGATGCGTATCATGCCGCGTAACCACGATGGCGTGAACGAAGAGTGGATTTCGGACAAGAGCCGTTTCGTCTGGGACGGCCTGCGCCGCCAGCGTCTCGACAAGCCCTATGTGCGTGTTGATGGCAAGCTGAAGCCGGCAACCTGGGGTGAAGCTCTGGCCGCCGCTTCGGACGCCATGAAAGGCAAGAAGGTTGGCGCGCTGGTGGGCGATCTTGCTCCGGCCGAGGCTGTCTTTGCCCTGAAGCAGATTGTTGATGGTCTGGAAGGCAATATCGAATGCCGCACCAACGGCGCGGTTCTGCCGGCCGGCAACCGCTCGGCCTATGTGGGCACGGCGGCGATTGAAGATATCGACAGCGCCAAGGCGATCTACCTGATCGGAACCAACCCGCGCGACGAGGCACCGGTGCTGAACGCGCGTATCCGCAAGGCTTGGGCCAAGGGTGCCGACGTGATCGTGGCGGGCACCAAGGGCATGGATCTGACCTATGACTATTCCTATGCCGGTCCGGGCCGTATGCCGCTGAACCGTCTGGCCGACGAAGCCGTGGCGCGTGAAGGTGCCATCGTGATCGTGGGGCAGGGTGCTATCTGCGAAGGCGACGGCATTGCCGTGCTTGGTCAGGTGATGACCCTGACCGAAAAGCTGGGCGGCAAGATGATGGTTCTGCACACCGCTGCAAGCCGTGTTGGCGCGATGGACCTTGGGGCCGTGACCGAAGGTGGTCTGGATACCGCGATGGAAGGTGCCGAGGTGGTCTTTAACCTTGGTGCGGACGAAGTGGAGATCGCGGACGGTCCCTTCGTGATCTATCAAGGCAGCCACGGCGACCGCGGTGCACACCGCGCCGACGTGATCCTGCCAGCCGCGGCCTATACCGAGGAAAACGGCCTGTTCGTGAACACCGAAGGTCGCCCGCAGCTTGCGATGCGTGCCGGGTTTGCGCCGGGTGAGGCCAAGGAAAACTGGGCCATCCTGCGTGCCCTGAGCGCGGAGCTGGGCGCGACGCTGCCTTATGACACGCTGGCGCAGCTGCGTCAGGCGATGGTGGCTGAGGTGCCGCATTTCGCGCAGATCGATCAGGTGATCGACAATGGCTGGGATGCGCTTCCGGGCAAGGAACTGGCGAAGTCGCCGTTCCAGGTTGCGGTCAAGGATTTCTACCTGACCAACCCGATTGCCCGCGCAAGCGAGCTGATGGCCGAGTTGAGCGCCAATGCCAAAGGGCGCAACGAAGCAAAGGTTGCGGCAGAGTAAGCACATATGCATTTGAACGCCCTCATATCCCCAGTTCTCCCGGCGCTTGCGCTGGGGGTCACTGCGTGCGCACCCGTTGATGGCAACGGCGTGACACGTAACGGGGGTGTTGCGGATCTGGATTACATCGGTGTGGAAACCCGTCTGCTTGAAGACGACCTGGTCAATTTCCGCGCCGCTCTGTCCGGTTCCGAAACGGGTGAGGACGTGCGTGCCTATGCCGAATGCGCTGCCGCGCAATACGCGTTGATTCGGGGATTTGGATTTGCCCGGCATCTGCGCACGAATGTTGAGATTGAAAACGGAATCTGGCGGGGTGACGCGGTCTATGTCATCTCGGCTTCGCTTCCCCGTGGTCTCAAGACGATCGACGCTGAGGTGATCGTCTCGAACTGCGAAGAGAACGGAATACCCACGGTGTGAGGACCCATGACTGAATTCTTTACCACCACCTACCTGGGGATCTTCCTGCTGATCGTAGGACAGGTTCTCCTGATCGTCGTGCCGCTTCTGGTGGCGCTGGCGTTCCTCCTTTACGCCGACCGTAAGATCTGGGCCGCCGTCCAGATGCGCCGTGGCCCCAACGTGGTGGGCACCTTCGGTCTATTGCAGAGTTTCGCGGACTTCGTGAAATACGCGGTGAAGGAAATCGTTTACCCTGCGGGTTCCGACAAGGTCGTGTTCCTGTTGGCCCCGATGGTATCGCTGGTCATGGCGCTGATCGCCTGGGCGGTGATCCCGTTCAATGATGGGTGGGTGCTGTCGGATATCAACGTCGCGATCCTATATGTCTTCGCGGTCTCGTCGCTTGAGGTTTACGGCGTGATCATGGGTGGCTGGGCGTCGAACTCGAAGTATCCGTTCCTCGGCTCGCTGCGCTCTGCTGCCCAGATGATTTCTTACGAGGTATCGATCGGCCTGATCATCATCGGTGTGATCATCTCGACCGGCTCGATGAACTTTGGCGACATCGTACGCGCCCAGGATGGGTCGTATGGCATCTTCAGCTGGTACTGGCTGCCGCACTTCCCGATGCTGTTCCTGTTCCTGATCTCTGCCATGGCCGAAACCAACCGCCCGCCGTTCGACCTTCCGGAAGCGGAATCGGAACTGGTTGCCGGTTATCAGGTTGAATATTCGTCGACCCCGTTCCTGTTGTTCATGATCGGCGAATACGTGGCCATCGTTCTGATGTGCGCTTTGACCTCGCTCCTGTTCCTTGGTGGGTGGCTGTCGCCGATCCCGGGCCTGCCGGATGGCATCCTGTGGATGTTCGCCAAGATCGGTTTCGTCTTCTTCATCTTCTCGATGGTGAAGGCGATCACCCCGCGCTACCGCTATGACCAGCTGATGCGTATTGGTTGGAAAGTGTTCCTGCCGATGTCGCTGGTCTGGGTTGTTGTCGTGGCGTTCCTTGCAAAATTCGAAGCCTTCGGCGGTGCTTATGCACGCTGGGCGATTGGAGGCTGATATGGCGAATATCGATTACAAACGCGCCGCAGGCTACTTCCTGCTCAGCGATTTCATCGGTGGCTTCAAACTGGGCCTGAAGTACTTCTTCGCGCCCAAGGCCACGATCAACTATCCGCACGAGAAGAACTATCTCTCGCCGCGTTTCCGTGGGGAACACGCCCTGCGCCGCTATCCCAACGGGGAAGAGCGTTGCATCGCCTGTAAACTCTGCGAGGCGATCTGTCCGGCACAGGCGATCACCATCGATGCGGAACCGCGCGAAGACGGCAGCCGCCGCACCACGCGTTACGACATCGACATGACCAAGTGCATCTACTGCGGTTTCTGTCAGGAAGCCTGCCCGGTGGACGCAATTGTTGAAGGCCCGAACTTTGAATTCGCAACCGAAACCCGCGAAGAGCTTTTCTATGACAAGGAAAAGCTGCTTTCAAACGGGGAGCGTTGGGAAGCCGAGATCGCGCGTAACATCGAACTGGATGCGCCGTACCGATGACCGATAAGACGAACCCTTTTGAAGCGATGATCCAGCAGGCACAGGAGATGGCCAAGGCCATGAATCCTGCGCTCGAGTCCTTCACTCCGAAGGGGTTCGAGAACCTGTGGCCAACAATGCCCAAGGACATGATGGAAATGTTCTTTGGCAACACGCTGAACAAGGACGGGCTTGATGCGAAAACCCGTCTTCTGCTGACGCTGGCGGCCATGACGGTTCTGGGTGCGCAAGCCGACGCACAGATCAGAATGACCGTGCGCCACCTCATCGAGGCGGGCGCCACGAAACAAGAAATTGTCGAGACCATCGGCCAGATGTCGATGTTCGCAGGCATCCCCGCCATGACCCGCGCCCTGGAACTTGCGCAGGATGTCCTGGCCGACCAAGAGGAAAGTGACACATGACCATCGCAGCGCTGGCCTTCTATCTGTTTGCGATCTGCGTGATCGCCGGCGGGCTGTTCACCGTCATCAGCCGCAACCCCGTACACTCGGTTCTGTGGCTTATCCTGGCCTTCCTGTCTTCGGCGGGGCTGTTTGTCCTGCTGGGTGCGGAATTCGTCGCCATGCTTCTTATCATTGTCTACGTCGGTGCCGTTGCGGTGCTGTTCCTGTTCGTGGTGATGATGCTGGATGTCGACTTTGCCGAGCTGAAAGCGGGCATGGCACAATACCTGCCGCTTGGCCTTCTGATCGGTGTGGTTCTGCTCATGCAGCTGGGCATGGCCTTTGGTGTGTGGCAGGCCTCGGACGTTGCCGAAGCGCAGCGCGCCGCCGTGACGCCTGAAGGTGTCGAGAACACCGCCGCCCTGGGCCTTCTCATCTACGACCAATATTTCCTGCTGTTCCAACTGGCAGGCCTGATCCTTCTGGTGGCCATGATCGGTGCCATCGTTCTGACCCTGCGCCATCGCAAGGACGTCAAGCGTCAGAACGTGCTCGAGCAGATGTGGCGTGATCCGGCAAAGGCCATGGAACTGAAAGACATCAAACCGGGGCAGGGCCTTTAATGGCCCGCCTCTGGAAGAATAAGACCGAGGGACGAACATGATCGGACTTGAACATTATCTAGGGGTGGCAGCGACGCTGTTTGTCATCGGTATCTTTGGCCTCTTCCTGAACCGGAAGAACGTCATCATCCTCCTGATGTCGATCGAACTGATGCTGCTTTCCGTCAACATCAACCTGGTCGCTTTCTCGAGCTTCATGAACGATCTGGTCGGGCAGGTGTTTACCCTGTTCGTTCTGACCGTTGCCGCGGCAGAGGCCGCGATTGGCCTGGCGATTCTGGTCTCGTTCTTCCGCAACCGCGGCACCATCGCGGTGGAAGACGTCAACGTAATGAAAGGCTGATCGGCAATGGAAAAGATCATTCTATTCGCACCGCTTGTCGGCAGCCTTATTGGCGGCTTCGGCTGGCGCTATATCGGGGAGAAGGGCGCGCAATACGTCACGACCGGGCTTTTGTTCCTGGCCTGCGCGCTGTCGTGGATCGTGTTCCTGACCCACGGGCCGGAAACCCAGCACATCCATATCCTCGACTTCATCCGCTCGGGATCGCTTGATACCTCCTGGTCGATCCGTCTGGACCGCCTGACCTCGATCATGCTGATCGTTGTCACCTCGGTTTCGGCGCTCGTGCACCTCTACAGCTTCGGCTACATGGCGCATGACGAGAACTGGAAAGAGGGCGAGAGCTATAAGGCGCGCTTCTTTGCCTACCTGTCGTTCTTTACCTTTGCCATGCTGATGCTGGTGACCTCGGACAACCTGGTCCAGATGTTCTTTGGCTGGGAAGGCGTGGGCGTCGCGTCCTATCTTCTGATCGGCTTCTACTACAAGAAACCCTCGGCCAATGCGGCGGCCATCAAGGCGTTTGTCGTCAACCGCGTGGGTGACTTTGGTTTCGCCTTGGGTATCTTCGGCCTGTTCTTCCTGACCGACAGCATCAACTTCAACGATGTCTTCGCGGCCGCACCGGCGCTGGCGGAAACCCAGCTTCACTTCCTGTGGACCGAATGGAACGCGGCAAACCTTCTGGCCTTCCTGCTGTTCGTCGGCGCGATGGGTAAATCGGCCCAGCTTCTGCTGCACACCTGGCTGCCGGACGCGATGGAAGGCCCGACCCCTGTGTCGGCCCTGATCCACGCCGCAACCATGGTGACCGCGGGCGTCTTCCTTGTCTGCCGCATGTCGCCGCTGATGGAATACGCGCCCGAAGCCACGGCCTTTATCACCTTCCTTGGTGCCACCACCGCGTTCTTTGCCGCGACCGTGGGCCTCGTGCAGAACGACATCAAACGCGTGATCGCATATTCGACCTGTTCGCAGCTTGGCTACATGTTCGTGGCGGCGGGTGTCGGTGTGTACTCGGTTGCGATGTTCCACCTGTTCACCCACGCCTTCTTCAAGGCGATGCTCTTCCTTGGTGCCGGTTCGGTGATCCACGGCATGCACCACGAGCAGGACATGCGGAACTATGGCGGCCTGCGCAAGAAACTGCCCTATACCTTCTGGGCGATGATGATCGGGACGCTTGCCATCACCGGTGTTGGCATTCCGCTGACGCATTTCGGTTTTGCCGGCTTCCTGTCGAAAGACGCCGTGATCGAAAGCGCCTATGCAGGCACCGCCGGCGGCTATGCCTTCTGGATGCTGGTCATCGCGGCGCTGTTCACCTCGTTCTACTCGTGGCGTCTGATCTTCCTGACCTTCTATGGCGAGGCACGTGGCAACAAGCACACGCATGACCACGCGCATGAAAGCCCCAAGGTCATGCTGATCCCGCTGGGTGTTCTCGCCCTGGGTGCGGTGTTCTCGGGTATGCTGTGGTACTCGTCTTTCTTTGGCGACAACGTGAACAAGTTCTTTGGCATCCCCGGTGGCGATCACCATGCCGAAGCCTCGGAGCACGGTGATGATCACGCCAAGGCAGACGATCACGGCGGCGACCACGCCAAGGCGGATGATCACGCACATGATGACCACGCGGCCAAGCATGACGATCCGGCGTACAAGCCCGTCATGGCCGCGCATCACGGCGAAGCTCCGCAGGGCGCGATCTTCATGCACCCCGACAACCATGTTCTGCATGACGCGCACTATGTCCCGAAATGGGTCAAGCTGAGCCCGTTCTTTGCGATGATCATCGGTTTCGTGGTGGCCTTCTGGTTCTATATCGTGAACCCGGCACTGCCGAAGCGTCTGGCCGAAGAGCAACGTCCTCTCTACCTGTTCCTGCTGAACAAATGGTACTTTGACGAGATCTATGACGCGATCTTCGTGCGCCCGGCGATGGCCCTTGGCCGCTTCTTCTGGAAGCGCGGCGACGGCAACGTCATTGACGGCTTCCTGAATGGCGTGGCGATGGGCATCGTGCCCTTCTTCACCCGCCTCGCTGGCCGTGCCCAATCCGGTTACATCTTTACCTATGCCTTTGCCATGGTGATCGGCATCGTTGTCCTGATCGCCCTGATGACGCTCAGCGGAGGAGCGCACTAATGAACGACAGCCTGCTCTCCCTTGTGACCTTTATTCCCGCGCTGGCGGCTGTGATCCTCGCAGTCTTCCTCCGCGGGGAAGAGGCAGCGGCGCAGCGCAACGCGAAATGGGTTGCGCTGGTGGCGACGGTGATCACCTTCCTGGTGTCGCTGTTCATCCTGGCAGAATTCGACGCCTCGAATACCGGCTTCCAGTTCGTCGAAGAACGCGAATGGCTTCTGGGCCTGAAGTACAAACTTGGCGTTGACGGTATCTCGGTTCTCTTCGTGATGCTGACAACCTTCATGATGCCGCTGGTGATCTGGGCATCCTGGGGCGTTGAGAAGCGCGTGAAGGAATACATGATTGCCTTCCTGCTGCTTGAGACGCTGATGCTCGGCGTGTTCATGGCGCTGGATCTGGTGCTGTTCTACCTGTTCTTCGAAGCAGGCCTGATCCCGATGTTCCTGATCATCGGTATCTGGGGTGGCGCCAACCGCATCTATGCCTCGTTCAAGTTCTTCCTCTACACCTTCCTTGGCTCGGTTCTGATGCTGGTTGCGATGGTGGCGATGTTCGCGGACGCGGGCACCACCGACATCCCGACCCTGATGAACCACCAGTTCGGCTCGGAAAGCTTCTCGGTGCTGGGTATCCACATCGTCGGCGGTATGCAGACGCTGCTGTTCCTGGCGTTCTTCGCATCCTTCGCGGTGAAAATGCCGATGTGGCCGGTGCACACCTGGTTGCCGGACGCGCACGTTCAGGCACCGACGGCTGGCTCGGTTGTTCTGGCGGCGATCCTGCTGAAGATGGGCGGCTATGGCTTCCTGCGCTTCAGCTTGCCGATGTTCCCGGTCGGCTCGGCCGTGATGACCGACCTGGTGCTGTGGATGTCGGCCATCGCCATCGTCTACACCTCGCTGGTTGCGATGGTTCAGGAAGACATGAAAAAGCTGATCGCCTATTCGTCGGTTGCGCATATGGGCTATGTGACCATGGGTATCTTCGCGGCCAACCAGCAGGGGATCGACGGTGCGATCTTCCAGATGCTGAGCCACGGCTTTATCTCTGGCGCGCTTTTCCTTTGCGTCGGCGTGATCTATGACCGGATGCACACCCGTGACATCGACGCCTATGGCGGCCTTGTGAACCGGATGCCGGCCTATGCGCTGATCTTCATGTTCTTCACCATGGCCAACGTCGGTCTTCCCGGTACCTCGGGTTTTGTGGGCGAATTCCTGACCCTGATGGGGATCTTCCAGGTCAACACCTGGGTAGCTCTGGTGGCAACATCTGGTGTGATCTTCTCGGCGGCCTATGCCCTGTGGCTTTATCGCCGCGTGGTCTTTGGCGACCTGATCAAGGAAAGCCTGAAAGCGATTTCGGACATGACCGCCCGTGAGAAGTGGATCTTTGCGCCGCTGGTGGCGATGACCCTGATCCTCGGTGTCTATCCGTCGCTTGTTACCGACATCATTGGCCCCTCGGTCGAGGCGCTGATTTCCAACTACGAAACCGCTCTGGCTGATGCCCCGATTTCGGGCACCCAGATGGCATCGCACTAAGGAGAGCTTGAGAAAATGATCCAGGCTGATCTGAATATTATCCTGCCGGAAATCATTCTGTCGATCTACGCGATGATTGCGCTGATTGCGGCGGTGTATACCGGCAAGGACAAGCTGGCGGGTATGCTGGTCTGGTTGACGGCGGTTGTCTTTGTCCTGGTTGCCGCATGGATCGGCATGTCGGGCGAGGGTGCCAACAGCGCCTTTGGCGGCATGTTCCAGGACGACGGCTTCTCGCGGTTTGCCAAGGTGACCATGCTTCTGGCCGGTGCCGCGGTGCTGGTGATGGGCCAAGACTACATGGCGCGTCGCGGCATGCTGCGCTTTGAGTATCCGCTGCTCGTGACCCTGTCGATTGTCGGCATGATGGTCATGGTCTCGGCAGGCGACCTGATGGCGCTTTACATGGGCCTCGAACTGCAATCCCTGGCCCTTTACGTCGTTGCGTCGATCCGTCGTGACAGCGTGAAATCGACCGAAGCCGGCATGAAGTACTTTGTTCTGGGCGCGCTTAGCTCGGGTCTGTTGCTGTTCGGCTCGTCGCTGGTCTACGGTTTTGCTGGCACCACGACTTTCGCGGGTATCATCAATGCGGCCGGAACCGGTCATGTTTCGCTTGGTCTGCTGATCGGTCTGACCTTTGTTGTGTCCGGTCTGGCCTTCAAGGTGTCTGCGGTTCCGTTCCACATGTGGACGCCGGACGTTTACGAAGGTGCGCCGACCCCGGTGACCGCGTTCTTCTCGACCGCGCCCAAAGTGGCGGCGATGGGTCTTTTTGCCCGCGTACTGCATGACGCCTTTGGCGGTGTTGTCGGCGACTGGCAGCAGATCGTTGCGCTGCTGTCGCTTCTGTCGATGTTCCTTGGTGCGGTGGCCGCGATCGGCCAGACCAACATCAAGCGCCTGATGGCTTATTCGTCGATTGCGCATATGGGCTATGCCCTGATGGGTCTTGCGGCCGGTACGGCCTTTGGTGTGCAGGCGCTGCTCATTTACATGGCGATCTACGTGACCATGAACGTCGGCACCTTTGCCTTTATCCTGAGCATGGAAAAAGACGGCCAGCCGGTGACCGATATCAATGCGCTCAACATGTATTCGAAGCGCGAACCCGGCAAGGCGCTGGCGGTTCTGGTTCTGATGTTCTCGCTGGCCGGTGTTCCGCCGCTGGTCGGGTTCTTCGGCAAGTTCTACGTGCTGCGCGCCGCCTATGACGCAGGTCTGGCATGGCTTGCGATCCTTGGTGTAGTTGCCTCGGTAATCGGTGCCTTCTATTACCTGCGTATCGTCTTCTACATGTACTTCGGTGAAGAAGGCGACAGCCTCGACAAGAACAAGTCGCCGGTGCTGTGGGCTCTGCTGATGGGCTCGGCTGCTGTGATCGGTCTGGCCTGGTTGCCGGGTCTGAACCTGCTTGGTCTAGAAACTATGGCACAGTCGGCGGCAACTGCGCTGCTGAACTAAGCATCCAACATCACCTGAAATTCGGAGCGCGCCCTTTCGGGCGCGTTTCTTTTTGGGTATGTGCCTTTGAACACGAGATTTCCAAGAGGTGCGGGCATGAGCGATTGGCCCACGGGATACAGCAAGCGGATACTGGACGAGGTGGATAGCACCAATGCCGAGGCCGGACGCATTGCGCCAACATTGACCCAGCCGGAATGGATTCTCGGACTGCGCCAAACTGCGGGACGTGGGCGGCGGGGACGTGCGTGGCGCGACCCACAGGGCAACTTTGCGGGGACACTGGTGATGCGCCCGGCCGAGCCACCAGACCGGATGGCCTTGCGGTCTTTCGTGGCCTCTCTGGCGCTTTACGATGCCTTTGTTGCCGCAACCGGTCGGACGGATGCCTTTACGCTAAAATGGCCGAACGATGTTCTTTTGAACGGCCGCAAGGTGGCGGGTATTCTTCTGGAAAGCGCCGGGTTCGCCGGCGGCATGGTTAGCCACATCGCCATTGGCATCGGCATCAACCTCGCGCAGGCACCTGATGCCGAGACCCTTGAAAGCGGCTCGGTCGCGCCGGTCTCGCTGTTTTCGGAGACGGGCGTCAAGGTCACGCCCGAGGCCTTTCTTGACCTCTTGGCACCGGCCTATGCGCGCTATGAAGAGCAGTTCCGCACCTACGGGTTCGAGCCGATCCGCACCGCATGGTTGGCCAAGGCGGCCAGGCTGGGAGAGGTGATCACCGCGAGGACGCAGCGTGATGAAACCGTTGGGACATTTGAAACAGTGGACACTGACGGCAATCTGGTGTTGAAGACCCCGAAAGGGTCTGTCGCCATTGCTGCGGCGGATGTATTTTTCTGACAGCCCAAAGGGGACACGTATGCTCCTGGCCATCGACTGCGGCAACACGAACACGGTTTTTTCGATCTGGGACGGTGAGAAGTTCCTGTGCACATTGCGGACTTCGACGCACCATGCGCGGACGGCAGACGCATACTTCACCTGGTTCTCGACCCTGATCAAACACTATGAAATTGATCTCGACATCACCGATGTGATCATTTCGTCGACCGTGCCGCGCGTGGTTTGGAACCTACGGGTGTTTTCGGATCGGTTTTTCAACTGCCGTCCCCTTGTTGTCGGCAAGCCGGAGTGCTTGTTGCCCTGTGAGGCCCGTGTGGATGAAGGCACGATTGTTGGCCCGGATCGCCTTGTGAACACTGCCGGTGCATTTGATCGGTATGGTGGCGATTTGATCGTGGTCGACTTTGGCACAGCGACAACGTTTGACGTTGTTTCTGCGGATGGCGCCTATATCGGGGGCGTGATTGCACCGGGTGTGAACCTGAGCCTTGAGGCACTGCACAATGCCGCTGCCGCCCTGCCGCATGTCGACATTGCCAAGCCGCAGGCGGTGATCGGCACCAACACTGTGGCCTGCATCCAATCCGGGGTGTTCTGGGGCTATGTCGGTCTCGTGCGCGAGATCTGTGAACGTATCAAGGCCGAACGCGAACGGCCCATGAAAATCATCGCGACAGGTGGCCTTGCGCCGCTCTTTCAACAGTCGGTCGATCTTTTCGACAGCTTCGAAGAAGACCTGACCATGCACGGCCTGACCGTGATCCACAATTACAACAAGGAACACACCGCGTGAGCAGTGAACGATTGATCTACCTGCCCCTTGGCGGGGCGGGTGAAATTGGCATGAATGCCTATGTCTATGGCTACGGAAAACCGGGCGAAGAGCGTCTGATCCTCGTCGATCTGGGGGTGACCTTTTCCGACATGGACACCAGCCCCGGAGTTGATCTGATCTTCCCGGACATGTCCTGGCTGATTGCCAACAAGGACCGTCTTGAGGCGATCTTCATCACCCACGGTCACGAAGACCACGTGGGCGCAGTTGGCCATTTCTGGGAGCAGCTTGGTGCGCCTGTCTATGCACGGGCCTTTACCGCGGCGCTGGCCCGGCACAAGATGTCGGATCGCGGTGCGCCAGAGGCCGAGGTTCTGACGGTGTCGGCCTGGCCCGAAGTCACCAAGGTCGGCCCGTTCTCCGTTGGGTTCCTACCGGTAAGCCATTCGATCCCCGAAAGTGCGGCGCTGGTTATCGACAGCCCCGCAGGGCGGGTGATCCATTCTGGCGACTTCAAGCTGGACACCAACCCGATTGTGGGCGAGCCGTTTGATGCTGAGTTGTGGACCGAGGTCAGCAAGGATGGCGTCAAGGCGCTGATCTGTGACTCGACCAACGTTTTCTCGCCGAATGCGGGCCGTTCGGAAAGCGAGCTGGGCCGTGAGATCGAAGCCCTTATCTCGGCGGCGCCCAATACGGTTGTGGCCACGACATTCGCGTCAAACGTGGCGCGGGTGAAAACGCTTGCCGAAGCCGGTGAGCGGGCGGGGCGTTCGATCTGCCTTATGGGGCGCGCGATGCGCCGCATGATCGAGACGGCGATTGAGACCGGTGTTCTGGACAGCTTTCCCAAGGTGGTCAGTCCTGAAGATGCACGTGCGATCCCGCGCGAGAACCTGATGCTTCTGGTAACGGGCTCTCAAGGCGAACGCCGTGCGGCTGCGGCACAACTGGCGCGAGGCAAGTACAACGGTATCCAACTGAAGGACGGGGATACGTTCCTGTTCTCGTCGAAAACCATCCCGGGCAATGAACGCGGCGTGATCCGCATCATGAACCAGTTCTCGGAAATGGGAGTCGACGTGGTGGATGACTCGTCCGGCCGTTACCATGTGTCCGGCCACGCCAACCGCCCCGATCTCGAAGCGCTGCAGGACATCGTGAACCCGCAGATGGTGATCCCGAACCATGGTGAACACCGCCACTTGCGCGAACATGTCAAACTGTCGAACAACCGTGGTCGTGCGTCCATCGTCGCGGTGAACGGTACGATGCTGGACCTCTCCGGCGATGAACCGCGCGTCGTCGACTATATCGAGACGGGCCGGACCTATCTGGATGGAGCTGTGAAGATCGGCGCTCTGGACGGGATCGTCCGCGATCGTATCCGCATGGCGTTGAACGGGCACCTTGTTGTGAACGTGATCCTTGACGAAGACGATGAGCCGCTGGGTGAAGCATGGTGCGAAATCAAGGGCTTGCCAGAGCAGGGGCGCAGCTTTGCGCCGCTGATCGACGTTCTGGAAGAAGACCTGACCCAGTTCCTTGGCCGCGCCAGCGAAAAGACCCTCGCGAATGATGACAAACTTGAGGAAGAGCTGCGTCGCATTGCCCGCAACACCTGTAACGATGAAATCGGACGCAAGCCCGAGGTCACCGTGATTGTCAGCCGGCTGAGCTGAACGCAGGTTCGCGACACGAATTCGTCGAAAACACGATAGATCGCGCAGGCGTCTGCGCGGTCGGATGGGGTATGGCAAGGGAGGAGATGCCGTGGCCCATGTTGCAAGAGACTTGATCGATCTTGAACGCTATCCCATTGATCGGGCCTGTGACGCCCGCGATGCCCTGATCAAGAGCGTGCGGGCCGATCTGGCGCGGGACGGTTGCGCGGTGATCAAGGGGTTTCTGACCCCCGAAGGAATCGATGCCCTGCGCCGAGAGGCGGATCGGGTGGCCGACAAGGGCCATCGCAGTTTCAACCGCACCAACGCCTATTTCACGCAGGATGATTCCAGCCTGCCAGAGGATGATCCGAGACGGCAGTTCTTTGATCGCTCGAACACCTTCATTCCCGCGGACAATTTTGCAGCGGATGGGCCGCTTCGCTGTGTTCATGACAGCGCCGGATTTGACGCGTTCATTCAGGATTGCCTGCAGGAAGAGAACTTCTTCCGCTATGCCGATCCGCTGGCGGATGTGATCGTGAACATGGCCGAAGAGGGCAATGGCTTTCCTTGGCATTTCGACACCAACAACTTCACCGTGACGCTGGCAATCCAGAATGCCGAGGAGGGCGGGGCCTTTGAATACGCGGCCGCGATACGGGAAGAAGGCGAGAACTTTGAGGAAGTGAGCCGTGTGCTGGCGGGGACGTCAGATCGGGTGACCGTGCTGGAACTGGAACCGGGTGATCTGCAGTTGTTTCGCGGCCGGTATTCGCTCCATCGTGTTGCCCCTCTCAAGGGGGCAACCCGCAGATATGTCGCGATTTTTTCCTATGTGGAAGAGCCGGGGATGGTGGGTTCGCCGGAGCGCACAAAGCAGCTTTATGGCCGTGTGTTGCCAATCCATCTTGAGCGCGCAGGTCTGCGCGCGGACAGCTATCTGGACTAAAAAAACGGACGCCCGAGGCGTCCGTTTTCAATTAGCTTGCGCGGCGTTCGTCGAAGCTCAGCGCGATGAAGCTGGGCATGTGATCGCCCATGCCGACAACGGGTTCGTCGCGGCCACGACCACCACCGCGCGAGCGGTTGGAGCCGGAGCGCGAGGAGGATCTGCTCTCGTCCCGCTTGGTGCTCTTGGTTTCCTTGGCCGGCTTCGGTTCCTTGGGGGCCTCGGGTTTCTCCGCCCGTGGTTTGCGGGCGGGCGCCTCGACCTTGACCTCGACGCGGGTGATCTGCTTCTGGATCAGGGTTTCGACGGCATCGAATGCCTTTTCGTCACGAGGCGAGCAGATGGTGAAGGCCTTGCCTTCGCGGCCCGCGCGACCGGTGCGGCCAATACGGTGCACATAGTCTTCGGCGTGGCCGGGAACATCAAAGTTGAACACGTGGCTCACGCTGGGAATGTCGAGGCCACGGGCCGCCACATCGGAGGCCACGAGGAACTGCAATTCACCGCTGCGGAAGGAATCGAGGGTCTTCATGCGCTGCGACTGATCCAGGTCACCGTGGATCGGGGCGGCGTTGAGGCCGTATTTCTTCATGGATTTCGCGCAGATATCCACGTCGGTCTTGCGGTTGCAGAAGATGATCGCGTTGGTGCAGGTTTCGCCCTCACGCTTGATCAACTCGCGCAGAACGCGGCGCTTTTCACTGCCTTCGCGATCGCGGCGCGAGGCTTTGAACATCACGACACCCTGTTCGATGGTTTCCGACGCTGTGGCCTGACGGGCCACTTCGATGCGGGCAGGCGCGGACAGGAAGGTGTTGGTGATGCGTTCGATCTCGGGGGCCATGGTGGCCGAGAAGAACAGGGTCTGACGGGTGAAAGGCGTCAGCGAGAAGATGCGCTCGATGTCGGGGATGAACCCCATGTCGAGCATACGGTCCGCCTCGTCCACCACCATGACCTGAACGCCTGTCAGCAGCAGCTTGCCGCGTTCGAAGTGGTCGAGAAGGCGGCCGGGGGTGGCGATGAGCACGTCAACACCACGGTCGATCAGCGCATCCTGTTCCTTGAAGGAGACCCCGCCGATCAGCAGCGCCTTGGTCAGTTTCAGGTGCTTGGAATAGGTATCAAAGTTCTCGGCAACCTGTGCGGCCAGTTCCCGTGTCGGGCACAGAACGAGGCTGCGCGGCATACGGGCGCGGGCGCGGCCGCGGGCCAGAAGGGACAGCATGGGAAGCGTGAAGCTTGCGGTCTTGCCGGTGCCCGTCTGGGCGATGCCCAGCACGTCCTTACCCTCAAGCGCAGGAGGAATCGCTCCTGCCTGAATGGGGGTGGGGCTTTCGTATCCCGTTTCGCTGATCGCTTTCAGCACCTTCGGGTTGAGGTTCAGGTCAGAGAATTTTGTCATGCGTATCCGTGGTTTACGGACACGATTTGGCCCGTAGCGACTGATGTGGGTCGGACCCGGATGGTCCCGTGGTTGATCACATGTATGACCCACGCGCGCCTTGTAGCCCAAAGCCTGTCTCGGGTCAATCAGAGCGGGGGAAACGCTTTGTTTTCCGCCCGTTTAGCGCGTTTTCTGCCAGTCCGGGAAGTGGGCTTCGCGCCGGGCGTCGAGATCCAGCCGGAATTCTCGCAACAGGTTTCGTTCGCGCAGGCCGGAAATCAGGGCGGGCCGCGCAAGGCAGATTTCGTTGAAAAAGGCACGGATCGCCTCGTCGCCGCCAGTCTCACGCAAAGTGGTAAACAACTGGTGGAGAGAGAGGCCGCCGAACTCTGACGGGCGCACGGGTTTGAGTTCGGCGCGGTAGGAGCCTTTCTCGTGGCGGTAGTCGAAGTGGCGCTGCCAGTCCTGCCAGCTTTTGACGTGGATGTGGCAGAGGTCGATCCCGTCGAGCGTGACGCGCGGGCCGACTTCGTCATTGCCGCGCATTCCGCGATGGATGCGGAATTGCAGGGGCGGCAGGCCGGTGCGCAGGAAGGTTTTGCCGAGTGTGTGGCTGATGAAACCGCCGCGCACGTAGTTGCCGAAATCGGGGTAGAGTGCGGCTTCCATCTTTTCGCGCGCGGTGGTGTCGGGCACCCAGGCCTTTGCGTAGATCGTGGCCGGGTCGAGGCCTTCTACGTCTTCGCTGGCAAGCGCCTCGGCCGGCGCGACGCGGGCGGCTGCGATGCCGTTTTCGACGCGGCCTAGGAGCTGGTCCAGAGGGTCGCCCACAGGGCTGAGAAACTCGTCAACGTCGATGTGCCCCAGCCAGTCCAGGCCGAATTCTGGTGCCATTTCATAGGCCTGCGTGGCGTTGTGGGTCTGGCGGGGCTGGTGTTTTTCGGGTTTGCGCCCAACAGTCCCGCGCCAGTAGGCACCGTCGGTGCGGGTGACGGTGACCTGTGGATGGGCTTCGAGGGCGGCCTGCGCCTTGGGGTTCTGATTGTCGAGATAGATGAAGAGGTGATGCGCGCCCTGATCAAGGTGATAGGCGACAAAGTTCAGCACCTCTTTTGGGGGTGCCTTGATGGTCGAGACAAGGCCCCAGCGCGTCACGAGTTGTCCTTGAGCTTGAGATAGACTTCTTTCATGCGTTTGAGACGCCGGAAAATGCCGCCGTGATCGCGGTTGAGCTCTTCCATGAGGTGGTTGGCCAGGGGGGCGATGCCGGGATCGGTCATGGCCAGTTCCCAGACCGGCGCAAGAATGTTGGCATCAAGCCCGCCCCAGCGCAGCGAGAAGGGATCCATCAGGAGGGGTAGCTTGGCCTTGATCTTGCGGGCAAAACCATAGGGGGTCTGCGGGTCGAAACCGCTGTAGAGACGCTCGTATTCATAGAGTTTCATCATGCCGAACAACATGCGCATGGCCTGTCCGACCTGGCGCTGGACGTCAGTGTTGCCGTGGTCGGCAAAGGTGCTGATGGCCGAGACTTTCCAACGGATATCAAGGGCTTCGATCAGGTGTTCATGCTCCTCGGCCCAGATGCGCAGGAACAATGGCGCGGTCTGCTCGGGCGCGTCGGATTTGCGCAGGTTCGAGATCAGCAAGGCGTTGAGATAGGCAAGCTCGGTATTGCCGACGAACTCTTCGGCGATGGCGCGGCGTTTGGTGGCCCAGGACGAGCGTTTCTCGCCCTTTTGTTTCTTGGTGGCTGCCTCGGTAACGATTGTTGCCTTCAGCGGGGCCAGATCGACGTCGAGGGGCGGCAGGGTTTCCGCGCCGAAATCAAAGGGCGCACGGCGGCTGTTGTGCCGCTCGGACAGCGTTGCCAAGCCGCCGGGATAGGTAACATTTTCACTGCTCATGCCACATGATTGCACGGGGGGCGACCCCGTGCAATTGCGCTTTGACCTAGACCGCCATTTCCTTGGTCGCGGTCAGTTTGACATCGGGATAGTCGCGTACGACGCGGTCGATGTCCCACTGGAGGCGGGTGAGGAACACCACGTCGCCATCATGGTCATAGCTGATGTGTTGCTTGTTGGAATTCACAAACTTATCAATGGCTTGCGTGTCTCCGCTCGCCCAGCGGGCCGAGGTGAATTGCGACTGTTCGAAACGCACGGGCAGGCCGTACTCCATCTCGATCCGGCTGGCCAGAACCTCGAACTGAAGCGCGCCGACGACGCCGACGATAAAGCCGGAACCGATCATCGGTTTGAACACTTTGGCAGCACCTTCCTCGGCGAATTGCATCAGCGCCTTTTCAAGGTGCTTGGCCTTCATCGGATCGCCTGCGCGGATGCCTTGCAGGAGTTCCGGCGCGAAGGAGGGAATACCTGTAGCACGCAAAGCTTCGCCTTCGGTTAACGTATCGCCGATGCGCAGCTGGCCGTGGTTCGGAATGCCGATGATGTCACCAGCCCAGGCCTCTTCGGCCAGTTCGCGGTCGGAGGCGAGGAACAGCACGGGGCTCGAGATCGCCATCGGCTTCTTGGTCCGCACGTGAGTGAGTTTCATGCCGCGTTTGAAGTGACCCGAGGCGAGACGAACAAAGGCAACGCGGTCGCGGTGCTTGGGGTCCATATTGGCCTGCACCTTGAAGACGAAGCCGGAAACCTTTGTTTCATCAGGGGAAATCTGGCGAGGCTCGGCGCTTTGCGGCTGTGGTTCCGGGCCATAATTGGCGATGCCGTCCATCAGTTCCTTGACGCCGAACGAGTTGATGGCCGAGCCAAACCAGATCGGGGTCATGTGACCTTCGAGCACAGCTTGCGGATCGAGTTTCGGCAGGAGTTCGCGGGCCATCTCGACCTCTTCCTGCAACTGTTCGAGCAGGTGCGCGGGCACGTGTTCTGCCAGTTTGGGATCATCAAGTCCCTGAATTTGCACGGTTTCCGCGATGACGTTACGGTCGGCGCGGTCCATCAGTTCAAGACGGTCGTTCAAAAGGTCGTAGCAGCCGACGAACTCGCGGCCGACACCGATCGGCCAGGAGGCCGGGGTCACGTCGATGGCGAGGTTTTCCTGAATTTCATCAATGATCTCAAAGGTGTCGCGGCTCTCGCGGTCCATCTTGTTACAGAAGGTCAGGATCGGCAGGTCGCGCAGGCGGCAGACTTCGAACAGTTTCTGGGTCTGGCTTTCGACACCCTTTGCCCCGTCGATCACCATAACCGCAGCGTCAACCGCCGTGAGCGTGCGATAGGTGTCTTCCGAGAAGTCCGAGTGGCCGGGCGTATCAACGAGGTTGAAGCGGAACTCTTTGAAATCAAAGGACATTGCCGATGCCGAGACCGAAATGCCGCGATCCTGTTCCATCTTCATGAAGTCCGAGCGCGTGCGGCGGGCTTCGCCCTTGGCGCGCACCTGGCCAGCCATCTGGATCGCGCCACCGTAGAGAAGGAACTTCTCGGTCAGCGTGGTTTTACCGGCATCCGGGTGCGAGATGATCGCAAAGGTGCGGCGGCGGCCAATTTCAGGCGGCAGATCGGGGCGGTTTGATGAAACGTCAAGCATGCGCACGCATATAGAAGGGCCGGGGCGGCGGCGCAATATGGCTGTCGGTGCCACGTCGGTATTACGTCGGTATTGCGGAGGTGCGCCTGTCGGCTCTCCGGCGTTATCCGGGATTAAGAAGTGGTTACTTGGTCGAGGCGCGGCGCAGCAGATCGACCGCGTCGGGGCGATCCAACAGGTTTTCGTTCACTTCGAATTCCTGTTGCAGCACCGCGGGACGGTTGTCACCGCGCGGCAGGTGCATTTGTCCCAGATCCTGCGGCAGCACGGGTTGCGTGCGTTTGTCGGCCTGCATGGTCTCGGCCGAGATGCCTTCGGCAAAGATGATCTGGTGACGGTCGAACAGAAGCTGGAAGTAATCGACGAAACCGCCCTCGTGGACGCGGACGGTTTCGCCGTTGACAAGGTGGCGCGCCCGGACGAGCAGTTCCGGGCGGCCTGCGCCGATGTGGTCATGGCGCTGATAGATGAAAAGACGGTGGTCGGGGCTGACCATCAGGTCGCCGGCATTGTTGAGGGTGCCTGCTGAAATCAGGATCGGCGCGAACTCACCAAGCGCACGCATGGTGTGGGTGCCAACCCAGCGTACCTCTTGCGGGCCGTCGTCGCGGGTGAGGACCTTGTCGCCGGGGCGGATGTCTTCGATCGGTTTCTGTTCGCCGGTGGCCATGGTGATGCGGGTGCCGCGGGTAAAGCTGACGCAGGCCATCTGGGCCATACGCTGGCGCGCGCCGGTGCGGTCGATGCCGACAAGGGAATACGGGGTCTTTGGCGACAGCGGGGCGAGAGGGGCCGCGTGGATCTGGGCCACGTTGCCGTCTTCGTCCACTTCGACCATGACGATGATCTCGATCGTCGCCCCGGTAGGAGGCATAACGGTCAGGACGCAATCGGCGTGCAGGGTCGCGCCGGGCGTGCCACAGCTGCTTTCGCTGGCGATCTGGAAGCTGTTATCGTCGGTCACGACAAAGGACAGGCTGCGCACGGGGGCGCCGGGGGTCAACTCGTAAATGTCGTCGGGCACCAGTTCATCGGCAAAAGACAGCGCGTCGCCAAGGTTTGCCCCATTCGTGACGCAGAGGTCTTCTGCATCATGGACGGGCATTCTCTGGGCGGGCATGGCCGAGGTTTCACTGGGGCGAGACATTTGATTGTTTTCTCTTTTTGCTGCGCGACGTGCAAGTCATCGCGCAGAATTGTGGCGCTTTCGGGGATCAGGATCGGCAATTTGCTGGCGTCTTTTTGAAATTGCGGGTTACTTGGTGGGCAACAATGAGTTTGGGGAGAAGAATTCATGGATCTTGGAATCAGGGGAAAACGGGCGTTGGTCTGTGCATCGTCCAAGGGTCTTGGGCGCGGGTGTGCCGAGGCGCTGGCCGAAGCAGGCGTGGATCTGGTGATGAACGCGCGGGGGGCTGAGGCACTTGAGGCGACGGCCGCGGAGATTCGCGAGAAATACGGCGTGAATGTCGTGACCGTAGCCGCGGACGTGACCTCGGCGGAAGGACAGGCGGCGGTTCTGGAAGCGGCGCAGGGCGTGGACATCCTTGTCAACAACGCCGGTGGCCCGCCGCCGGGCATGTGGACCGATTGGGAGCGCGAAGATTTCCTATCGGCGCTGGATGCCAACATGCTGACGCCGATTGCCTTTATGAAGGCGCTGGTGCCGGGCATGATCGAAAAGGGTTGGGGCCGCGTGGTGAACATCACTTCGCAGTCGGTCAAGGCCCCGATTGCCGTGCTTGGCCTCTCGAATTCGGCGCGTGCGGGACTCACGGGTTATGTCGCGGGGACGTCGCGGCAGGTGGCGCAATACGGTGTGAACATCAACAACCTGCTGCCGGGCAGCCATGACACCGACCGGATTGCGGCGCTTGATGCGGGGGCTGCCAAGAACGCGGGTGTTTCCGTGGAAGAGGCGCGGGCGACCCGACAGTCGACCATCCCCGCCGGTCGGGATGGCACCATCAGTGAATTCGGGGCCACTTGTGCCTTCATGTGCTCGCAGCATGCGGGCTTCATGGTGGGCCAGAACATCCTGTTGGATGGCGGTAACGTGAACGCCACGCTCTGATGGCAGAGGGGTTTTCTCTCAAGGACGAGTTGTTCAATGCAACGACATTGGGCGATCTGGCGGCAGAGTATTCTGCCGCCTTGTCTTTCTTTGACGGGGAAGCGTTTCACGCCGAGGTGGTTGCGGGCCTTGAGGGGCGCGAGTTGATGGAGCGGTTGGAGTGGATCGCGGATTGTGTCGAGGCGCGGTTGTCGCCCGCGTTTCCCGAGATGGCGGATCAGTTGGAGGCCGCGATGCCTGCGCCGCTGGATCCGGGTCTGCGAGACGACGATTTCGGGCGGTTCATTCACGCGGTGCCGGGTATCCTTGCGGTTCGCCACGGGCTTGAGGCGCACCGCGAGCGGGCGCTTGACCTGCTCTATGCCGCGACCCAGCGGTTTTCGGTGGAGTTTTATATTCGTCCGTTCCTCAACCGCTGGCCCGAAGAGACCATGGCGCGGCTGGAGGCCTGGGCGGGGGATGCGAATTACCACGTGCGCCGCCTGGTGAGCGAGGGGACACGCCCCAAGCTGCCCTGGGCGAAGAAGATCGACCTGCAACCGGGAGAGGCGCTGCCGTTGCTGGACCGGCTGCACGGGGATGCGACGCGGTATGTCACGCGGTCGGTGGCGAACCACATGAACGACATCGCCAAGGTGGACGCAGAGGCCGTGGTGGCGCGGCTTGAGGCGTGGCGCGAGGCCGGGGTGCAGGACGGCAAGGAGCTTGACTGGATGACGCGCCATGCGCTGCGGACGCTGATCAAGGACGGGCATCCGGGGGCGCTGGCGCTGTTGGGGTATCGGCCGGATGCGGCGGTTGAAGTGGAGCTGCGGCTGGCAGATGGGCCGGTTCGGATTGGCGAGGCGCTTGAGTTCACCTGTACGGTCAATAGTGCAAAGTCCGAGCCCGTTCTGGTGGATTACATCCTGCATTTTCACAGGCCAAACGGTAAGACGGGGCGCAAGGTGTTCAAGCTCAAGCAAGGCAAGACACCGATGACGGTGACCAAGGCTCACAAGCTGAAGGGCAATGCCACGACGTTCCAGTTGCATGAAGGGCCGCACCGGATCGAGGTGCAGGTCAACGGGCGGGTTGTGACAGGGGCCGATTTCGACCTGATCTCCTGACGTTTCATCACGTTCGCGTGGGGGGTGGTAGGCGTTTGAATTTCCTGTTGTTAGAGCAGCTTGCAGGACAAAGGAAAACGCACATGCAAGCCACCGCCATCATCGGGATATTTCTGTTCATCATCGTTGCCAGCCTTCTTGCGGCACCGCGCCGGGCGTCGGTTGCGGGGTTCTTTGGCGGAATGGGCGCGACGGGCGCGGCGCCGGGGCTGTGGACACTGGTTCTAAGCCAGGTGACGACGTGGATTTTTGCCCGGTCGCTGATGAATTCGGCGATCCTTGGTTACTACTACGGGATTGCGGGCGTTCTGGCCTATGCGGCTTACTACGGATCGTTCCTGACCGGCGGCTATATCGTGGGCCGGATGCGCCAGCAGGGCGCGCGGTCGGTGCAGGACTGGCTGGTTGACCGGTTCGGCACGGTTGGCACCGGCTGCTATAACCTCGTGATCGCGCTGCGCCTGTTGTCCGAGGTCTTTGCCAACCTGATCGTCGTTGGTCTGATCTTTTCGGCGGCCCTGCCGGAAGTGGCATGGGCCAAGGATGGCGCAATCCTGATCGTGGGCGCGCTGGCGCTGGCCTATTCGGCGTGGGGCGGCTTGAGCGCGGCGCTGCGTACGGATGTGGTGCAGATGGTTCTGTTTCTCGGCGTCTTCGGTGTTGCTTTCCTTGCGCTGATCCTGAGCCCCGGTTTTGACATTGGTGCGGTTCTGACTGCCGAGGGGGCTTCGGGGGGGTACAACGGCTGGGTGCTGCTGCTGGTGGCCTTTCTTCAGGTGTTTTCCTATCCGGTGCATGATCCGGTGATGATGGACCGCGGGTTCCTTGCGGATGAGAAGACAACGAAAAAGAGCTTTCTGCACGCCTTCTGGATTTCGGCGCTATGCATCATCGGGTTCGGGTTTTTCGGCATTCAGGCGGCGCTGGACGGTGCGGCCTATGAGGGACAGTTGATCGGGACATGGGGGGCGACACTGCCGGCGTGGGTCTTCGTGGCGCTGCTGGTGTCCCTTTTGGTGTCGGCCCTGTCGACGCTGGATTCGGCGCTGTCCTCTGCGGCACGGCTGGTGGTGGAAGAGTTGCGCCTTGCGCCGCGCAGCCTGAATGGCGGGCGGCTGGCGATGCTGGTCTTTGCGCTGGCGGGCGGTGCGCTGACGCTTTGGGGCAACCAGACCCTGTTTGACGCGGTGGCCGTCAGCGGCACGGCGTCGATGTTCCTGACACCGGTTCTGGTGGCCGGGCTGATCGGCGCGCGCCATGTGGCGGTTTGGGCCTATGTGGTCAGCTTCGTTGCGGCGATGGCGGGCGCGGCGGCCTATTTCTTCCGTGGCACCGAGGCCATGGCGGCGATCCTGTATGACGGCCACAAGTACGAACAGCTTTTGCAGATCTGTATCGTGGTGCTTGCCGTGGGCTTTGCGGCGGTGCTGGCGGGGTCGCGTAGGGTTGCGAGCTAGGCGGGGGGCTGCTAAGGGTCAGAAAATTCCGATGGTTTTCATCGGGCATTGACCAAGAGGCAGACGTGACCGACCCGATCCAGAGCCCGCATCCCCGTCTGGAAATCCGCAACCTGAAGCGCCGGTTCGGTGACCGGCAGGTGGTGGATGGCGTGTCGCTGACCATTCAGCCGGGGCATGTGACCTGTCTTCTGGGGCCTTCGGGCTGTGGCAAGTCGACGACGCTTCGGATGATTGCCGGCGTCGACATGCAGGATTCCGGTGAGATCTATGTGGATGGTGAGCTGATCTGCGACACGGTTTTCCGGATTCCGCCGGAACGCCGCAAGATCGGGCTGATGTTCCAGGATTTCGCGCTTTTCCCGCACCTGAGCGTGGCGGACAACGTTGCTTTTGGTCTGAAGGGGCCGAAAGAGGAAAAGCGGGCGCGGGTTGAAGAGCTGCTGGCCAAGGTGAACCTTGGCTGGACCATCGACAAGTTTCCCCATGTGTTGTCTGGCGGCGAACAGCAGCGGATCGCGCTGGCGCGTGCCCTTGCGCCGCGTCCGCGTATCATGCTGATGGACGAGCCGTTTTCCGGGCTGGACAACCGTCTGCGTGATGGCATCCGCGACGAGACGCTGGCGGTTCTCAAGGAAGAGGATACCGCGGTTCTTCTGGTGACGCACGAGCCGGAAGAGGCGATGCGGATGGCGGACGAGATCGCGCTGATGCGGGATGGCAAGATCGTTCAGCAGGGTGCCCCCTATAACATCTACAATGCGCCCGTGGACAAAGCGGCGGTCGCATTCTTCAGCGATGTCAACGTGATCCGTGGCGTGAGCAACGGTGCTCTGACCGAAACCCCCTTTGGCCAGTTCCTGACACCGGGTCTGGAAGATGGGGCGGCGGTCGAGATCGTGATCCGTCCGCAGCATCTCAAGCTGGATTTCGACCGTCATGGCAAGGGGCCGATGCCCACCGCCACGGATGGGGTTGCGGCGCGGGGCGTGGTCAAGCGCGCGCGTTTCATGGGCAACGAGAGCCTTGTGGAATTCGTGATGGACCACGACGGATCGGAGTTGAAGGTGACGGTTCCGAACGTCTTCATGCCCAAGGCGGGCACGCCGCTGTGGCTGACCATTCGCCGTGACCGGTGTTTCGTCTTCCCGGCCTAGGCCGAGTAATCTTCCAGCCGTTTTCCCGGTTCGTCCACGAACAGGCCGGGCAGGACCGTGACCTGTTCGATCTGATCAGCCCGGAGCGTGGCAAAGCCATCGGTGGTGTCGCACCAGACAAGGCAGGTCCAGACTCGTCCCCAATAGTCGAGTTTCAGGGGGCGCACGTCGCGCAGGCTCTGGTCCTGCATGGTGAGGCGCAGTTTCTGGCGGTTTCGAATGGCGCTGCGCAGGGTGGTGAGGTGGCGGAAGCCATAGGCCGCGTCGGCGAAGGGATAGACGGCAAAGCCGAAGGACGCCGGCGCGCCGTGGCGATCTTCGGGCAGCACGGCGTCAATCTTGGCCGAGAGGGTCTTGGCGGCCTCCTGCAGCTCACCATCAACCCCGTTGCCGACGGCGGCCAGACCAAGGTGCAGGGCCTCAAGCTCGGTCTCGGTGAGGTTTAGCGGGGGCAGGGTGATGGCGGCGCGGGCGGAATAGCCGATGCCGCGTTCGCCTTCGACCGGAACACCCGATGCGGCCAGCGTGTCCATGTCGCGGTAGATGGTGCGGATCGACACTCCGAGATCGCGTGCCATGTCTTCGGCGCGGTGCAGTTTTCCGTCTTTCAGGATTTCGATCAGCGAATAGAGGCGGTCGGAGCGTTTCAAAGGAGTGATTCTCTGTCGGTTTTTTCCCATTACTGACAAAAATCTGACAACTGACAAGCTGTTGACAAAACTCGTGCCAGAATCCGCTCAAAAAGGGGGGATACGGGCGGATTTGGCGCTTTCCGTTCCCTTGGCGAAGTTTTATTTAGGGCAGGTAATTCCCGAGGCGGCGCGGGTCCGCCCCGATGTATAGGAGACATACCATGGGTATCGGAAATATCGGCCTTCCCGGCCTTCTTTTGATCGCAGTTGTCGTGCTGGTGCTTTTCGGGCGCGGCAAGATCTCGGGCCTGATGGGCGAAGTGGGCAAGGGTATCACCTCGTTCAAGAAGGGCATCAAGGAAGGTGAAGACCAGCTGGAGCAGGAAGCTGCTGATGCAGCCAAGGACGTGACCCCCGAAGAAGACAAAGACAAAGTCTGATAGGGGGGCTGAAGCGCCATGTTTGATCTCGGTATGGCCGAGCTCCTGGTGATCGGCGTGGTTGCGCTGATTGTTGTGGGGCCAAAGGATTTGCCGATCCTGTTCCGTCGTGTGGGCCAGTTTGTCGGCAAGGCCAAGGGCATGGCGCGCGAGTTTTCCAGCGCCATGAACCAGGCGGCTGACCAGGCGGGCGTGAAGGATGTGACTGACACGCTCAAGGGCGCGACGCAGGGCATGAACAAGATCGCCAACCCGCTGCAGACGGCGGCGGATGCGGTCAAGGACACGGCCAAGTCGGCGGTCGACATCAATCCTGACAGCGAGACCGGAAAGCTTGCGGCCAAGCGGGCGGAAGACAACCGCAAGGTCAAGGAAGCGATGGAGAAGAAGGCGCAGGAGCGTCTTGAGACCGAGGCCAGGGAAGCCGAAGAGGCGGCCGCCAAGGCACGCGCCCGCGCCGAGGCCGCGCGCAAGAGCAGCGAAGCAACAGAGGATGAGGCATGAGTAGCCAAGACGACATCGACGATACGTCCGCGCCGCTCATCGAGCACCTTGCGGAACTGCGTACGCGCCTGATCCGGTCGGTTCTGGCCCTGCTGGTCGGTGTCAGCATCTGCTTTATCCCGATCGGTGGCGATTTTATCGCCGTGCATATCCTGAACTTCCTGCTGGCCCCGATCGAGGCCTCGTTGCGGGCGCTGGGGGATCCTTCGCCGACGCTGCAATATACCTCGCCGCAGGAGTACCTGTTCACCCTGTTTCGCATTTCGCTTGTCTTTGGCTTTGCCATGGCCTTTCCGGTCATTGCCTTCCAGATGTGGCGGTTCGTGGCACCGGGGCTTTATCGCAATGAGCGGGGGGCGTTCCTGCCCTTCATGATTGCCTCGCCTTTCATGTTCCTGCTGGGCGCGACCTTTGCGCATTTTGTCGTGACACCGCTGGCGATGGCCTTTTTCCTTGGCTTTGCCGATGTGAGTTCGATCTTTGCCAACCTGATGTCGGGGGCAACGCCGGAAGTGCCGGGCGAAGTGGTTGCCGTGCCTGAAACGCAGGAAGGTATCCGCGTGACCTTCTTTGGTAAGGTCAATGAAAGCCTTGATATCACGTTGAAATTCATCCTGGCCTTTGGCCTGTGTTTCCAGCTTCCGGTGCTTTTGACCCTGATGGGCAAGGCCGGCCTGGTGAGTGCGGATGGCCTCGGCAGCGTGCGGAAATACGCGATGGTTGGCATCCTGGTGCTGGCCGCGCTGGTGACGCCGCCGGATGTGGTGACCCAGCTGATCCTGTTCACCGTGGTCTATGGTCTTTACGAGGTGTCGATCTTCCTCGTGCGTCGGGTCGAGAAGACCCGCAAGGCCAAGCTTCAGGCCGAGGGTGTGTGGTTCGAGGATGAGGAAGAAGAGTTCGACGATCCGCTGATGAAGGAATTCGACGAGGACGACAAGAAATAGGCCCTGTTGAGATGAGATGGAAAGACGCGCCGGAGACGGCGCGTTTTTTTATGTGTGGAAGCGTGGGGGCACGAGCCTGGATGCTGCGTTCGGGGGAGGGGGCAGGTGCCTCCGGCGGGAGTATTTGGCGTGCATTGAAGCGAGGGGGCTTCGAGTGCGGAAGGGTGCGTCTCTGGCTTGCCGAGGCTGTCGGAACGTGGTTTGACAAGCGTCAGAGAATGATGGAGGCCAGAACATGGATGAGAGCGCGTTGACCCGCATTGCCGAGGCGTTGGAACGGATGTCGCCGGCACCGATGGCGGCCCCGGATTTTGCGGCTGCGGATGCCTTTGTCTGGCATGTTGCGCCGGACCGTCTTGAGCCGGTGGCCAAGGTGAACCGCGTTGATCTGTCCCTGCTGGTCGGAGTGAACCGGTCGCGGGACACTCTCTTGGAGAATACCCTGCAATTCGCACGCGGTCTGCCGGCCAACAACGCCCTGTTGTGGGGCGCGCGCGGGATGGGGAAATCCTCGCTTGTGAAGGCGGTTCATGCCGAGGTGCTGCGCCAGGGGCTGGGGTTGAAGATCGTGGAATTGCAGAGAGAAGACCTTCCCAGCGTGTCGCGCCTGTTGAACCTGTTGCGCGACAGCGGCGAGCGGTTCCTCTTGTTCTGTGATGACCTGTCGTTCAGCCATGACGACCAGCACTACAAGAGCCTCAAGGCGGTACTGGATGGCGGGATCGAGGGGCGGCCTGACAACGTGGTCTTTTATGCCACGTCGAACCGGCGTCACCTGATGCCGCGTGACATGATCGAGAATGAACGCTCTTCGGCGATCAACCCGTCGGAGGCGGTGGAGGAGAAGGTCTCGCTTTCGGACCGTTTCGGGCTGTGGCTGGGCTTCCATCCCTGTTCGCAGGATGAATATCTCGAGATGATCCGCGGCTATTGCGGGGAATATGGTGTCGAGATCGACGAGGAGACGCTCTGGGCGGAGGCCATCGAATGGCAGGCCACGCGCGGGTCGCGGTCGGGTCGGGTGGCCTGGCAGTATTTCACCGATCTGGCCGGACGGCGCGGCGTGACGATCTGAGGCGGGTGTCCCGGACGCTGTCCGGGACATGCCGGGATCACTTGAGGTAGGGCATCGGATCGACCGAGTCGAAGCCCTTGCGGACCTCGAAATGCACGAAGTTGTCTTTCTTGGGCACGGCGGCGATGGTCTGGCCGCGTTTGACGTTGGCGCCCTTGTCCACCTTCACGCCATCGACGTTGTAGTAGACCGTCATCAGGTTGCCATCGTGGCGCACGACGACAATGCGCACGTTGTCGGCATCCGTGGTGATGGCGGCGACCTTGCCGTCGCGGGCGGCCTTTACCGGGCTGCCGGCGGGGGCAGAGATGTCGATGCCGTTGTTCTTGCCCTTGGCGTAGGGGCGGATGATCTTGCCATCAACCGGATAGCCCATCTTAGAGGTCGATGTGTTCTGCGCCTTGCCGAGATCGGGGGCGGGCGGCGTCTTGACCGGGGCTTCGGCGGCCGGCAGGGGCTTGGTCGAACTGGGCGGGGTCGGTGTGGGTGTGCCCTGACCTGGGGCCGTGACCGTCGCCGCGGCGGCGGGCTTGGCAGCGGATTTCGCATTGGCGTCAACTGGCGGGATCAGCAGGATCTGACCTTCGCGGATGGTGAAATCGCTGTTGAGGCCGTTCCATTCCGCCAGCGCGCGCGGCGTCACGTTGTAGAGGCGCGAAATGGTGAAGGCACTTTCGCCACGGCGGACCTTGTGTCGGATCGGCTCGAATCCGGTTTCACCCTTGGGCGCGTTCTTGGGGGCCGGTTGCAGCGGCTCGGTGCTGACCGGGGTGGACGGCGCGGTGCTGTCCAGCGCGTTACCGGCCAGCGCGGCGATGTCGACGCCTTCGGGGGCGGTGACCACACCGCGGCCACCGGTTTCGGGCGAGGGTTCGGCGACGCGGTAAGGCAGGGCCACGATCTCGCCCCGGCGCAATTCGTCTTCGGCGCGGATGCCGTTGTAGCGGGCCAGGTCCTCGACCGGCATATCGATGCGTTCGGCCACGTCGTTCAGAGTGTCTCCGCGACGGGCCACGGCGACCTGGTAGTTCGGATAAGAGATGATGCCGCGGCGATCAGGGCGCGGGCGGTCGGCGGTGGCGGCCTTGGCGGCGGTCGTGGTGTCCAGCCCCGCACCGAGCCCGCCGCGCAGGTCGATGTCGAACCCGTCCTCGCAAGCGGCCACAAGGCCAAGCGCCAGACCGGCCATCATAAGCCGCGCGGGAATACGTTTCTGCGAAGGTGCCATCTCGATATCCTCAAAGGCCGGCCACGTCTTGACTGCGCGGAAGGCGTTAATGCACTGGTACCAGGATCGGGCGTTTGCGCCTCTGTTATAGGTGCCTATGCCCCAGATCAGCTATCGGGGGCAAGGCCTTCGATCAGCGGAACAAAGCGCACGGGGCGCAGTTCTTCGTAATCAAAGCCGGTTTCGGTGCGATGCACACGAATGAGGCTCTGGACCGCGTCCGACTGACCGACGGGTACCACCATGATACCGCCGACCTTGAGCTGGGCCAAGAGGGGGCCGGGCGGGTCTTCGGCGGCGGCGGTGATGATGATGCGGTCAAAGGGGGCCTGATCGGGCAGGCCGAAGCTGCCGTCGCCGGACAGGGTGGTGATATTGGCAAGGTCCATCGCTTCGAACACGGCGCGGGCCTCGCGCACGAGGCGGCGGTGGCGGTCGATGGTATAGACGCGGCGGGCAAGCTGGCTGAGGATGGCGGCCTGGTAGCCGGATCCGGTGCCCACTTCGAGCACCTTGTCGCGTGGCTGCACGTCAAGCGCCTGTGTCATCAGGCCAACCACCGAGGGTTGCGAGATGGTCTGGCCGCAGGCAATGGGCAGCGGCGTGTCGTCATAGGCGCGTTCGGAAAAGATGCCGCGCACGAAGGGGGCGCGGTCGATGGTTTCCATTGCCGTCAGAACACGCTGATCCGTGACGCCCTTGCTGCGCAGGGCGAACATGAATTGCATCTTGAGTTCTGCGGCGGCGTTGTCGATCATTCGATGGCTTTCAGGGCGTCGAGCGCGTCATGGGCGGTGAGGTCGGCGCGCATCGGCGTGACCGAGATGTAGCCGTCGAGGTTGGCGGCGGCATCGGTTCCGGGCGCGGTCTGGATGCGCTGGTTGCCGCCCTTTGCCCAGAGGAAGCGACGGCCGGTTGGCGAAGCCTGGGCTTCGACCGAGAAACAGGTGCCCTTGCGCAGGCCCTGGGTGGCGACGCGGGTGCCCTTGACGTTCGCGGCGAGGACCGGCGGGAAGTTCACGTTGTAGAACAGGCCATAGTCGCTTGGGTTGGGGGGCGTGGCGTCGAGGATTTTGCGGATCACCTCGGCACCGAATTTGGCAGAAGCCTCGAAGGGGTTTTCGATCTCGTAGTTTTCAGGCCCGAGGTATTGCGAGAGCGCCATCGCGGGCAGGCCCTGAAGGGCCGCTTCCATCGCGCCGCCGAGGGTGCCGGAATAGAGCGCGTTTTCAGCCGAGTTGTTGCCGCGGTTGACGCCCGAGAGGACAAGATCAGGCGGGTTGTCTTTCATCACGTCGTGAATGCCGGCCATAACGCAATCTGCGGGGCTGCCTTCGGCGGCAAAGCGGCGTTCGCCCATCTTGGCGATCATGGTCGGGTGGGTATAGCTGATGCAATGCGCCACGCCGGATTGTTCGAAGGCGGGGGCGACTGTCCAGACTTCGCCGTCGGGGCCGGCCAGGTCGGTGGCGATGTCGTGCATGACCTTGAGGCCCGGCGCGTTGATGCCGTCGTCGTTGGTGATGAGAATGCGCATGGCTGCCCCCGGTGCTGACCTCAGTGGTTCGTTGCATTCTGTCTAGGGGGCCAGGCCGTGACGGGCAAGGGAAACGGCGCGTTTTGTAGCGGGTTTTAACCGGCGCTAAAGGCCGGTGCCGCATTGAGGGGGGAATGCGGGCGCGGCGGGCATGAAAAAGCCCCGGACCAGTTGCGTGATCCGGGGCCTGAAATGCGTCTTGTGCAAGGCGATCAGAGGTCGAGGGTGGCCAGAAGGCGGGCGGCCTCGTCGCGCGGATTGCTCAGGGTTTCGCGGTCTTCGCCGGGGAAGAACCGGGCGCGGGTGCCGGTGGGCATGCCGTTTGGCGACAGGATCGACACACGCGGGCCGGTGTTCACGGTTTCGGCCTGCCAGCTGCGGGCAAGTGCGATCTGCGCGGCCTTGGTGGCACCGTAGGAGCCGAAGAACTTTTGGCCGGCGCGGTCGTCTTCGAAAAAGACAGCGTGGCCGGTATCACCGAGCAGCGGAGACAGGAAGGGGATCAGGCGTCCGGTGGCGGTCACGTTGATCGACACGGCCTTGTCGAGGTCTTTCTGGTCGATGTGGTTGGTCGGGGTGAGCGGCGCACCGTGGACGGCGCTGTGGACCCAGAGGTCGACCTTGCCCCAGCGATCATGGATCGAGCGGCAGAGTTGGGCCATCGCGTCGATATTGGTGATGTCCATCGGGGCCAGCGTGGCCTTGCCGCCCTTGGCCTGGATATTGTCGTCCAGTTCCTCGAGCGCGCCGGTGGTGCGGGCCACGGCGACGATGTGGTATTCGGGGGCGAGGGCTTCGGCGAAGGCCGCGCCAAGGCCGCGGGAGGCGCCGGTGATCAGGGCTAGTTTCTCGGTCATGGGGAGGGTGTGCGCCCTTGTGCGGCAAAGGTCAAGGGGGCGAATTTGCCGATCTGCATCGCGTCGGTATCCCGTCGGTATTACGGCGGTGGGCGTGTGCGGACAGATGCGTCTCCGGCGGGAGTATTTGCGGTGCATTGAAGCGGGTGTCAGCCCGGCAGGTGCAGGCGCGTGGTCTTGTCGCCGCGCTGGAGGGTGACGCTGGTGCCGTCGACGCCGACGAGGCGGCCCATCGGGGTCTTGTCGTCGCGCCCTGCCGAAAGGGTGCGGCCCGAGGGTAGGAGGAACAGGGCGCGCAGGTTGGTTTCCGGGCCCATGATCCCGATCAGGGTCAGGCGGGCGCGGTTTTTCAGCACGCCTTTGTCGGTGGCCAGCGCGGCCACGTTGTCGGGGGTGTCGGTCATGTGAGTGGTGATCTGCTGTTGTTGCTCTGGCCCCATATGGGGCAGGGGCGCGCAGTTAGAAGGCGTGCGTGCAAAGCGCAAGAGGCAGATGGCGGGATTTTGCCGCGATGCAGCAATTTTGGGCGGATTCGTGCTGAAACCCCAAGGAAACATGGGGAATCTGGCGCGTTGGAGCGTCAGTCGGCCATCAGGAACGGGCGGATGTCATCGCCGGAGGCGGCGTAGATGTCGAGCAGCTGATCAAAGGAGATGCCGTTTTCCTGTGCTTCGGCCAAGGGGCCGGAGAGGGCGATCAGGACGGGGCGCTGGCCGGCGTCGCCCGGTTGCAGGGCGCAGGCGATCGGGTCTTCGCTTTCGAAACCGGGGAGATCGTTCATCAGCCAGGCCTCTCCGCCTTCGAACCCGTCGGCGGCGCCGGTGGCTTCGTCGATATAGGCATAGAAGGTGTCAGGCTGGACGCTGGCCCAGGGGCCGAAAAAGAACACCTCGTCGCTGCCGCGGATCGGCAGGGGGAGAACGCATTTGAGGAAACGGTCTTCATCGATGCGGCAGAGATCGCTGGAGAGGCGATCTTCGCCGACCTGAAGGTCCGGGGTGCCGGCCTCGGCCAGATCGCCGTGCGGCCAGCTGTCGGGGTGATCGTAGCCGATGTCGAAGATGCCGTTGAACCGGCGTCCGCTTTGCGGGCAGACGCGGGTTTCATCGTGCAGACGCCGCCAGCGGGCGTCGAGGGCGAGAAGGGTCATCGCCCTGGTCCCCTAGCCGTGCGAGGCCGCGGCGGGCGCGTTCCACGACGCGCCGGGCTGCGGCATGTCCTTGATCTTCTTGCTGACGCGGCTGCTGCTTTCGAGGGCTTCGAGGTAGTCGGGCGACACCGAGCCGGTGATGTAGTTGCCGTCAAAGCAGGAGCAGTCGAAGGTGTCGATCTCGGGGTTGCCTTCCTGGGCCGCCCAGATCAGATCGTCAAGGTTCTGGTAGAACAGGGCATCTGCGCCAAGTTCCTCGCGGATTTCCTCGATGGTCTGGCCGTTGGCGATCAGCTCGTGCTTTGTGGGCATGTCGATGCCGTAGACATTGGGGTATTTCACCGGCGGCGAGGCCGAGGCGATATAGACCTTCTTGGCGCCTGCTTCGCGGCACATCTGGACGATCTTCTTGATGGTGTTGCCGCGCACGATCGAGTCGTCGATCAGCAGGACGTTGTGGTCCTTGAACTCGAGCGGGATGGCGTTGAGCTTGCGGCGCACGGATTTCTGGCGCTCGGCCTGGCCGGGCATGATGAAGGTACGGCCGACATAGCGGTTTTTGACGAGGCCTTCACGGTAGGGGATGCCGGTGGCCTTGGCGACCTCGAGCGCAACCGGGCGGGCGCTGTCGGGGACCGGGATGATACGGTCGATCTGGAGGTCGGAGTCCTGGATCTGCTTGGCGAGGGCCTGACCCATGCGCATCTGGGTCTTGTAGACCGAGATCCCGTCGAGCAGCGAGTCGGGACGGGCGAGGTAGACGTATTCGAAGATACAGGGCGTGAGCTTGCCTTCGACGGCCTGGAACTCGTGCTTGTTGCCGTCGAGGTCGATCAGGATCGCTTCGCCCGGTTTCAGGTCACGCAGCTTCTGGAAGCCGTTGATGCCGAAGGCCACGTCTTCGGAGGCAAAGGCATAGTCATCGCCGTCACCCTCTGCGTCGCGCTTGGCGACAGAAAGCGGGCGGATGCCGTGCGGGTCGCGGAAGGCGAGCATGCCGACACCGGCGATCAGGCAGATCACCGAATAGGCGCCCTGGACCCGTTCCATGGTCATTTTTACGCCGGCAAAGATATTGCGGATCGGATCGGCATTGCCGTTCACCTTGATGGCGTCGGCCACCTTGTCGGCGAGGACGTTCAGCAGGATTTCCGAGTCGGAGGTGGTGCGCAGGTGGCGGCTGTATTTTTCCGTGACCTTTTCGCGCTGTTCCTCGGTGTTGGTAATGTTGCCGTTGTGCACGAGGTAGATGCCGTAGGGCGCGTTCACGAAGAACGGCTGGGCCTCGGAGGCGCTGAGCGAGCCGGCGGTGGGGTAGCGGACATGGCCCATGCCGATGTGGCCGCGGAGGGTTTCGGCGTCGGAGGGCTGGAAGACGTCTTTGACGAGGCCGTTTTCCTTGCGCTCGCGGAAGTTCTCGCCGGTGTAGGTCACGATGCCCGAGGCGTCCTGACCCCGGTGCTGAAGCATCAGCAAGCCGTCGTAGATTTCCGCAAAGACCTCATCGGTCCGGCTTGCAATGCCTAGAATCCCGCACATAGGTTGGCTCCAATTTCACGTTGGCTGTGTCTCAGACACGGGGCTTTGAAGGGAGAGGCCGACGATGTGTCGGCCACAAGCTTCACGCTGATGAGGGGGAGGGCCTTGTGTGCCGTCTTGGTGCCGGATGCGAAGGTGCGTTTCGTCGGATGTGCGACGACCCCTTCGGCAGGTGGCATAGGGCTGGACAAGGTGGGTGCTCCGAATCCGTGTGGCGTGTTTCGAGGCCCCTCTTAAGGGGTCACGCGCAGTATGTCACGAAAGGATCACAATCAGAAGTGTCGCGGTGTTGTGCATATTCGACGCGGGCCGCGAAAGGGCCCGCGCCGGTGGTTTGCGGCTACGTGGATCAGTTCAGATTCATGCAGCTTGCATAGTAGGTGACCGTGGCGGGCCAGTCCGAGAAGATACCTTCGATTCCCACTTCTTCATGCAGGGCGTGCAGCATGGTGAAATAGTCGGCGTCGGTGTCGATGGTTTCCTTGACCGACTGGAAGTACCAGCCGCCGCCATTGGTGAGCGGGCCGGAGCGTTCGAGGGTCCAGGTGATCAGCTTGAGACCGGCGTCTTTGGCGGCTTTGGTGTAGGGCGAGGCAACGATCTTGTCGCCTTCGGTGGTGACCAGCATCCACATCGGCGGGGCGATGTAGTTCACGCCCATATCCTTGAGCTCCTGCATGGAAGGCTCAAAGGTGGCGGGGTCCATGTGGTCGAAGGTTTCGACGTTGTAGCGACCGTCGAGGAAGACCGCCTGCTTGCCGAACTCGGGCTCGTTCTTGATCCAGTAGAGCACGTCGTCGAGGTTGAAGGACTGGGCAAAGACGTCGCTGGCAGGGATGCCGGCGGCCTTGTATTCGTCGACCAGCTTCTGCGCGTACATTTCCTGGGTGAAGCCATCAAAGGGCATTTCGACCGAAGGGGATTTCAGTTCCGGGGTGAACTTGGCACCCAGCGACTTGAACAGTTCGATCGACTCGGCATGGGTCATCAGGGTGCCATCTTCGACCGAGTAGAGATCGGTGCGCCAGTTGGCGGTGCCGTCCATGTAGGCCTCGACCGTGGTGGCCGATTTGTCGGCGGCGTCCATCTTGCCGCGCAGGGTGCGGTATTCGGCGAGGGTGATTTCCGAGGTCCGGCATTCTGCCTTGGCGTTCTGGTCGCCAGAGGCCGGGGTGAAAGGCGCGACGCAGGTGTCGGCCAGCGGGCTGGCGAGGATGTTGGTGGTGGTGTGCAGGTCGTTCTGGGCGTGGCGGCAGACCAGTTCCTTGTCCTTGGTAAAGGTCACGTCGCATTCCAGAATGCCGGCACCCATGCGGGCCGCTGCACGGTTGGATTCAACGGTGTGCTCGGGGAACTGCAGGGGGGCTCCGCGGTGACCGATGGAAAAATCGGTGCGCTTCAGGGGGGTGGTGGCGCAGGCGGCGAGCTGTTGTTTCAGCTCACCTTCGGGCATGCGGTCCACGAGGTAGAGCGGGCGCGGGCCGACGTGGATGTCGCTGGCAGAAGCGAGGGCCGCCATGGCGGTGAAGGCCGTGGCAGCCAGGGCTGCAAATGTTGGTTTCATGAGGAACTCCATTGTCGATGGACAAGAGATCATCCTGAAAAGGCACAGGCAGATGACGCTTTTCTAACCAATCGGTAAAACCGATGCGGAGGTATTTTTTTACGTTGCGCAAAGAAAAAGGCCCGCGCGGGACGCAGGCCTTGAAAGCGATGGGACGGGTTTTATTGACCGCAGACGCCAACCAGCTCTTCGTATTGGGTTGTGATCCAGCCAAGGGCCTGCGCCGGATCGCGGTCTTCGATCTGGTCGGTCATGCGGCTGAAGACGGCGGCCGAGCGGCTGTCGTCGACCATGGGGATGGCCTGCGAGGTGGCAATGGTTTCGTAGACGAAGAAGGCGATGGCGACGAGGAGAATGCCGCGCAGCACACCGAAGAGGAAGCCGAGCCCCTGATCGATGCCACCAAGCGCCGAGCGTTGCACCAGCGAGGAAAACAGCGGGGTGAACAGCGAGACGATCACCAGCGACAGGGCAAAGACGATGGCGAAGGAGGCGATGATCGAGAGTTCGCAGCTGTCGGCGAGGTATTCGCCAACGACCGGGATTTCCTTGACCAGCGGTTCGACCTGCGGCGCGAACATGAAGGCGAGGATGGCGGCGGCAATCCAGCCGACGATGGCCATGCCTTCGCGGACGAGGCCGCGGCTGTATGCCAGCAGTGCCGAGATGATGATGACGCCTGCGACAACGCCGTCGATAACCGTGAAACCTTCCATACCTGTCCCGTCCCTGTTGCCGCCTGTCGCGGCTATCCTGCTCCGAACACGTCCCCGACAAAGCCTGCCAGATCGCCAACACGGTTGAGGCTCATGCCGTCAATCGCCGGTGATTTGCCGCCTTTCGGAGCGATTGCCGTTGTGAAACCAAGTTTTTGCGCTTCTTTCAACCTGTTTTCGGTCTGGCCGACGGCGCGGAGGGCACCTGAGAGGGAGATTTCGCCAAAAACCACCGTATCGGCGGGCAGGGCGCTATCTTCGCGGGCAGACAAAAGGGCGGCTGCAACCGCAAGGTCGGCGGCGGGTTCGTTGATCTTCATGCCGCCCGCGACGTTGAGATAGACGTCGAGACCGGTGAAGGGGATGCCGCAGCGGGCCTCGAGCACGGCGAGGATCATGGCGAGGCGGCCGCCGTCCCAGCCGACCACCGTGCGCCGCGGTTGCGAGTGTGGCGAGGGGGCGACCAGCGCCTGAAGTTCGATCAGGACGGGGCGGGTGCCTTCGATGCCGGCAAAGACGACCGAGCCGGGCGAGGGTTCGCCGCGGTCGGACAGGAACAGGGCGGAGGGGTTCAGCACCTCGCTGAGGCCACCGCCGGTCATTTCGAAGACGCCGATCTCATCTGCAGGACCAAAGCGGTTCTTGACGGCGCGCAGGATGCGGAACTGGTGGCCGCGTTCGCCTTCGAAGTAGAGCACCGTGTCGACCATGTGTTCGACAACGCGGGGACCGGCGATCTGGCCCTCTTTGGTGACGTGGCCCACAAGGATCACCGCCATGCCCTTGCGCTTGGCAAAGGAGGTCAGCTCGTGGGCGGCGGCACGGACCTGCGAGACCGATCCGGGGGCGGAGCCGACGTTGTCGGACCACATGGTCTGGATCGAGTCGATGATGGCCAGCTGGGGTTTTTCCGCCTCCAGCGTGGTGTGAATATCGCGCAGGTTGGTTTCCGAGGCGAGCTGGACCGGGGCCTCGGTCAGGCCAAGGCGCTGGGCACGCATACGTACCTGGGCCGAGGCTTCTTCGCCGGAAACATATATTGTTTTCAGGCCGCTACGGGCGAATTGTGATGCGGCCTGCAAGAGCAGGGTCGACTTGCCGATGCCCGGATCACCGCCCACGAGGATGGCGCTTGCCGGCACCAGCCCGCCGCCGAGGACGCGGTCGAGTTCGCCAAGGCCGGAGTGGGTGCGTGGGGGCGGGGTTTCTTCGGTCCGCAGGTCGGTCAGCGGGATGGTGCGGCCCTTGGCGGTGCCAAGCGCGGTCGAGGAGGGGCCGGAGGAGAGCGGGGTCTCTTCCGAGATGGTGTTCCATTCGCCACAGGCCTCGCAGCGGCCGGACCATTTGGAGGTGATACTGCCGCAAGCGGAACAGGAGAACTGGGTTTTTGATTTTGCCATGTTCTCGTTTTGCCCCCTTATCGGCGGCGCGTCAAATGGCTTATCGCGATAGAGGCGAGAATTGCGCCGGTAAAGAGGTAGAGGCCCCAGCCCGTCTGCACCGTGACATGGCCCGCGCCTTTGACGATGACCACGTAGAGCGCGATCAGGAAGACATCGGCCATCGCCAGTTTGCCAAGGATTTCAAGGGCCGGAACCACCTTGCGCCGCATCAGGCCGAAGTGGACCAGCGCGAGACCGATGGTTTTCATGTAGGGCGCGAAGATGGCGAGGAAGGTGACCAGCAGCGCGAGCGTCGGATCGGTGTCCCACAGCGATTGCAGGCCGGAGATGATGGAGATCTCGCTGAGGCCGAAGATCGGCAGGAGGCCCGCATGCAGGAGAGGGGCGAACCATGCAATGGGAAACAGGACCAGTAGGGCGAGGTTGGCAATACGGAGCGTCATGTGGAAGAGCTAGGCCGTGGGGGGACAGCGCGCAAGGGGGAGGATTGCGTGCGTCGGTGTCATATCTGGGGGAATCGGGGTTAACGCGTTGGAAGCAGGGGATTTTGTGCTGCGGTAAAACGTCGGTATTACGTCGGTATTGCGGAGGTGCGATCTGCCGGGGTTTGCGGGGTTAACGGGCCGTGCGGTGGTGGCGAGGTTAACGAAGTGTTGCGGTGAAATTGGCGGGCGCCGGGCAGCGCCTGCCTGGGGAGGCGCATGGGCGCGACGGTGCAAAGTGGGCTGTCCTTGATGGGGGAAGTGGGGTGATCACGGGCGGGTACGTTGTAAAGCGCCTGCCGGGGGGGCAGGCAGGCGCTGCCCGGCGGGGCCGGGCGGGATAGATCGTCTAGGGCCGCGTTTGGGGCGCCTCCGGCGGGAGTTTTTGGGGTGCATTGAAGCCTGCACCGGTCAGGGACCGGTTTAGCGTACCGCCTCGATCGGGCCTTCGGCGCTGCCGGAGATGAACTGGGTCAGGTAGGGATCGCCGGAATTGTCCATGTCGGCGACGGGGCCGGTCCATTGGATGACGCCGTCGTGCAGCATGGCCACCTTGTCAGCGATGGCGCGGACCGAGGACATGTCGTGGGTGATGGTCATGGCGGTGGCGCCCATTTCGACCACGATTTCGCGGATCAGGTCGTTGATGACGCCGGACATGATCGGATCAAGCCCGGTGGTGGGTTCGTCGAAGAAGATGATTTCCGGCTCGGCGGCGATGGCGCGGGCGAGGCCGACGCGTTTCTGCATGCCGCCGGAGAGTTCGGAGGGGAAGAGATCGGCCACATCAGGCGTGAGGCCGACACGGCGCAGTTTCTCGATGGCGATGTCGCGGGCTTCGTCCTTGGGGCGTTTCAGCGAGCCGCGCAGCAGGCGGAAGGCGACGTTCTGCCAGACGGTGAGGCTGTCGAAGAGGGCGCCGCCCTGGAACAGCATGCCAAAGCGGGCGAGGAAGGCATCACGGTCGCCCTTGGTGGCGTCCTTGCCATCCACCGTGATGGTGCCCTGATCGGGGGACAGGAGGCCGAGGACGCATTTCAGGGTCACCGATTTGCCGGTGCCGGAGCCGCCGATGATGACCATGGATTCGCCCTTGGGGACGTGCAGGTTGACGCCGCGCAGAACCTTCTTGGGGCCAAAGGCCTTGTGGACGTTGTCGAAGGTGATCATTGCGAGACCTCGCAGGGTTGGGGCGGCTCTTGCGGTTGGGTCCAGGGGCGCTGGGTTGTCTGGTGACTTCTGCGGGCGGTGAGGGCCGTGGGGTCGGTTTGCGGATCGCCGGTGAAGGTGACCACGTAGCAGGTGGCGTGGTGGTTGCGCATGCCCCTGGCGCTGTTGCTGATGCCGAAGTGTTTCTCGGCCCAGGTTTCCTTGTGGTGGGTTTCAAGGCTGCACGAGGTTGTGGTGCAGAAGAAGCCGAAGTCTTGCAGGCGGGCGATGGCCTCGGGGCGGGAGCGGCCGGAGAGGTGTTTGGCGAAGGCCTTGTTGAGGGCGGTCTCGCGGCTCTCGTAGTCCTTGTAGAAGTTGTAGTGCATCAGAACGGGATCGAGGCCCGACGGGGGCGGGCCGCAGGCGGCGAGGGTGCCGAGGGCAAGGAGGGCGAGGCCGCGGTTCATGACACGAAGAAGATCGAGGTGAGCAGGAAGTTGGCGGCGAGGATCAGCACGGCGGCGGCCTGAACCGAGGCCTTGGTGGCTGCGCCCACACCCTGTGCGCCGCGCCCGGAGTGCATGCCGAAGTAGCAGCCCATGGTGGCGGCGATGCCGCCGAAGACCGAGCCCTTGATCAGCGAGGAGATCACGTCGGAGCGTTGCAGGAAGTCGACGGTGTTGGTGATGTAGGTGGCCGGGTTGAAGCCCAGTTGCTGGGTGCCGACGACAAAGCCGCCGAAGATACCGATGATGTCGCCGATGCCAACCAGCGCGGGCACCACGAGGAGGGCGGCCAGCACGCGGGGGGCGGCGAGGTATTTCATCGGGTGGGTCGACAGGGTGGTCAGCGCGTCGATCTGTTCGGTCACCTTCATGGTGGCGATCTCGGCGGCGATGGATGAGGTCACGCGGGCGGCGACCATCAGGCCGACAAGCACGGGGCCGAGTTCGCGCACCATGCCGATGGCGACGATCTGGGGCACCACGGCTTCGGCCGAGAAGCGCGAGCCGCCGTCATAGATTTGCAGGGCAAGGGCGGCGCCGGTGAAGATGGCGGTGAGGCCGACCACGGGCAGCGACAGCCAGCCGATGTTGAGAAGGGCGACGGCGAATTCGCGGCCATAAAAAGGCGGGCGCAGGATGTGGGTGAGTGCGGCAAGCGCAAAGAGCGCGACACGCCCGATGGTGGCAAAGACGCTGATGGTGGCGCGGCCGAGGGCCGCTAGGGGCGTCACGAGGATCATGACTTGTACCGCCGGTAATAGCGTGCGCCCATCGAGGTGAGGATTTCATAGCCGATGGTGCCGGCCCAGTCGGCCAGGGTGTCGACCGACTGGTGCTGGCCGATCAGTTCCACGGAGGCGGGGTCTTCGGTGGCGTCGGTGATGTCGACGCCAATCATGTCCATCGAGATCCGGCCGATGATCTTGCAGCGGGTTTCGCCGGCGTGGACCCAGGCCTCGCTGCCCATGCCACGGATCAGGCCGTCGGCGTAGCCGGCGGCGATGGTGGCAACGCGGGAGGGGCGTTCGGCGGTCCAGGTGTTGGAATAGCCGACGGTTTCGCCGGGGGCGACGTCGCGGATCTGGATCACCGGAATGTCGAGGGTGACAACGGGGGTGGCTTCGACATAGGGCATGCCGCCGTAGAGGCCGACGCCGGGGCGGGTTAGGTCGAAGTGGTAGTCGGGGCCGAGCAGGATGCCGCCGGTGGCCGCAAGGGAGCGGGGCACGTCGAGGCCGTCGGTCATGTCACGGAACACCGCAAGCTGGTGCGGGTTCATCGGGTGTTCGGGATCGTCGGCGCAGGCAAGGTGCGACATGATCAGTGTCGGGCCCTGTTCGATCGCGATGTCGCGGACGGCGGCCCATTCGTGGGGCTCCATCCCGAGGCGGTTCATGCCGGTATCAAGCTGGATGCCGAAGGGCGCGCCGGGCAGGGCCTCGAAGTGGCGCAGCATCTGGTCGAGCGAGTTCAGCATCGGGGTGAGTTGCAGATCGGAGATCATGTCGGTGTCGCCGGCCATGTGACCCGAGAACACACAGATTTCCGGCCCCGGACCGAGCGCCTGACGCAGGGCGGCGCCTTCTTCGGTGGCGGCGACAAAGAACTTGCGCGCGCCCGCATTGGCCAGAGCGCGGGCGACGCGGTCGGCGCCAAGGCCATAGCCGTCGGCCTTGACCACGGCTGCGGTCTCGCAGGCTGTCATTGCATCCAGTGCCCGCCAGTTGGAGGTCAGGGCGTTGAGGTCGATTGTCAGTGTCGCGGTAGCCATGCGGTCGTTTTTGACGGTGTTGGGGACAAGGTCAAGGGGAAAGCGGGCGCATGGGAGAAAGGGTGCCGATGACGCGACTTCCCTGCGTCAATGGCGGTGCCGGGGCGTCATGTCGTGGTTGGTTTATGGGCATCATAGGCGGCTTCGAGTTCGCTGCGCAGGAAGGTATCAAAGCGGATCGGATCAAAGCGGGGCGTGCCGGTGCCGGGCAGGGGCGCGATGGTGGTCGCGACGTTGGGATCATAGAAGAACGGGCAGGAAAAGCGTTCGCGGCCAGAGCGGTTGATCACCCGGTGTGGCGTGGAGAGCAGGCGACCGTTGCTGAGGCGGTGCAGCATGTCGCCGACGTTGACCACGAAACTGCCGGGGATGCGGGGGGCATCGACCCAATCGCCGCCGGGGGTGCGGACCTGAAGACCGCCGACATCGTCCTGGGCAAGGATGGTCAGGCAGCCGAAATCGGTGTGCGGGGCCGAGCCATAGAGGTCGTCTGGCGCGGCGGCTGGTGACGGCGGGTAGTGCAGGAGGCGCAGCCAGATGGTGGGGGTGTCGAAGGCGGACATGATCGCGGTGTCACTCACGCCCGCGGCCTTGAGGGCGACCTGCATCAGGGCATGGCCGAGATGGGAAAGCTGTTCGGCATAGGCGGTCAGCGTGTCGCGAAAGCCGTCGAGGTCGGGCCATTGGTTGGGGCCGGAGAGGTAGAGGTCGGGGTCGGCGGCGCTGTCTTCGCGCATCATCATGAAGCTGGCGGACTGGTTGGGTTTTGTCACCTCTGCCAGTTGCGAGTTCACGTCGGTCGAGCTGTCGATGGGGATATAGCCGCGATGGGTGCGGTTCACCTTGATCGCAAGTTTCTGTTCTATCGGCAGGGCGTGGAAGCGGCGGGAGGCTTCGAAAACCGCGTCGACCAGTGCGGGGTCGATGCCGTGGTTGACGATGTAACCAAAGCCCGTTGTGCCATAGGCGGCGCGGAAATCCGAGATGAGGGTGGTCTGGTCGCCCTCGTGCAGGGCGCTGGCGTCGATCACGGGGATTTCGGTGAATTCGGTCATTCGGCCCTCGTCAGGTTGGCGTGTCCAGCGCGGCGGGTGCTGTCGGGAGCAAGGTTTCAATATGGGTGCGGGCCGCGTCAAGAGAGATGGCGGGTTTGACGGTGGTTGTGATCGGCTCGGAAAACAGGGTTGTGCGCCCTTTGGTCCATGTGGCGCAGGTGCGGGCGTTGTCGTCGGCAAATTCCGCAAGCATTGCGGCGCGTTCTGTGGCGGTGAGGCAATCGTTGCCGGCCAGTGTTTTGCCAGAGGGATCGGCGATCAGGGCGCGGATCAGGTGGCGACGGACGGGTGGTGTCAGGTCAGGGAGGGTGCCAAGCGCCTGACAATAGGGCAGGGCGAGCGAGGCATTGGTCTGGCCCGAACCAAGCGCGTCTGTTGGTGGGGCCTGCCAGCCGACGCGGTGGGCGAAGTCCGCCACCACGTTGCCACCCGGAAATTCGGCGCGTTCGTAAGGCACGACGATCAGGTTTTCGCGGCCAAAGGCAGTGTCAAAGGCGTCGAGGATCGGGGCATAGGCGAGGCGGTCGCCAAGAAAGGCGCGATAGGCCGCGACATCGCCCTTGAAACGTCCGTTCTTGAGGTGCTGTTTGTACATCGCCTCGAAGTATTCGTCTTGCCTGCGCAGGTAGACAATCACGCGGGTGCGGGCGCGTTGCGGTGCGGAAAGGAAGCGGGCGAAGACCTGCGCGACTTCGGGGCGCAGGAACATTTCGCAGGACAGGATATGGGTGGCGTCGGGGTTGGCCTTGAGTTCCTCGCGCAGGCGCAGGAAAGGCGGGCGCGGGCGGTTGGCGACAAAGGCCTGCCACATGCGGTTGTGTGAAATGTGGTTGCGCCCCGCGCTGGCAAAGCGCAGGCCGCTTTGGGCAAGGCTTTGGGGACAGGCGTCCAGGGCGGATTGAATGGCCGTGGAGCCTGTCTTTTGCGAGCCGATGTGCAGGATCAGCAGGGGGCGCGACATCAGAAGCCTTCGTCTGCGCCGTCCTGCTGCCAGGGTTTGACGAGGTTGCCGAAGCGGGTGAAGCGGCCCTCGAAGGAGAGTTCCACGGTGCCGATCGGGCCGTGACGCTGTTTGCCGAGGATGACTTCGGCCTTGGCGTGCAGGCGTTCCATGCGCTCCTGCCACGCGGCCATTTCCTCGAGCCGGTCATCCGAGGGTTTTTCCCGTTCCACGTAGTATTCTTCGCGGAACACGAACATCACCACGTCGGCATCCTGTTCGATCGAGCCCGATTCACGCAGGTCCGACAGCTGCGGGCGTTTATCGTCGCGGCTTTCCACGGTCCGTGACAGCTGGGACAGGGCGATCACCGGGATGTTCAATTCCTTGGCGATGGCCTTCATGCCCATCGAGATTTCGGCGATCTCCTGAACCCGGTTGTCGGCGGTACCGCGGCAGAGCTGGAGGTAGTCGATGATCAGCAGATCAAGGCCGTGGGTCCGCTTGAGGCGACGGGCACGGGCCGCGAGCTGCGCGATGGGCAGGGCGGGGGTGTCGTCGATGTAGAGCGGGCAGGCCTCGAGCGATTTGGCAGCATCGACGAAGCGGCGGAACTCGGCCTCGGTCATGTCACCCTTACGGATTTGTTCCGAGGGGATTTCGGCGGCCTCGGAGAGGATACGCGAAGCGAGCTGTTCGGCGCTCATCTCGAGCGAGTAGAAGCCGACCACGCCGCCTTCGACCGCGCCTTCGGAGCCGTCGGGTTTGATGCCCTTCTTGTAGGCCTTGGCGACGTTGAAGGCGATGTTGGTGGCCAGCGAGGTTTTCCCCATCGAGGGACGACCGGCGAGGATCAGAAGGTCGGAGGGGTGCAGGCCGCCGAGTTTCTTGTCGAGGTCGATCAGCCCGGTGGAGATCCCGGCGAGGCCGCCGTCACGCTGATAGGCGGCGTTGGCGGTGTTGACCGCTTCTGTCACCGCCTTCAGGAAGGAGACGAAGCCGCGCTCGGTCTGGCCCTGCTCGGACAGTTTGTAGAGCGCCTGCTCGGCCTGCACGATCTGTTCGCGCGGCTCGAGTTTGATATCGGCCTTGCGCGCCGAGGTAGAAATGTTGTCGCCCAGGCCGATGAGTTCACGGCGGATCGCCATGTCATAGATCATCTGCGCATAGTCGCGGGCGGCGAAAGACGAGATGGCGGCCCCGGCCAGACGTGCGAGGTAGGCGGGGCCGCCCAGCTCCTTCAGACCCTCGTCATCTTCGAGAAAGGCCTTCAGCGTCACCGGCGAGGCCAGCGCGTTCTTGGCGATGCGGGCGGCCGCGATTTCATAGATCCGCGCGTGGACGGGATCGTAGAAATGGTCTGCCGTGATCACCGAAGCGACGCGGTCGAAGATGTCATTGTTGGTGAGGATCGCCCCCAGAAGCTGCTGCTCGGCCTCGATGGAATGCGGCATCGGATCGGCGTCTGTCGACTCGCCGGTCGGATTGATGGCTGCGATTTCGTTCATTCTCTGTCCCCAAGGTCGGGCGCCCCGTCTTTGGCGAGGCTGTGCCCAGTTCCCAGTACCACTGGTTCTATCCTCAAATTGGTGTGGCACCTATCAGGATAAGTCGGTGGATATGCCTGTAGATAACGTCGGTCACGTTGAGTTAGGCGCGCTCTGCGCTCCAAGATATTGTGGCACAGGGTTGCGATTCGTCCAAATCACGTCGAGTCGAGACGTTTTGGGGCAGTCTTGTCCACAAACTGCCCCAGAGAGTTATCCACAGAAAAAGTGTTAACAGCGGGCTGACCGAGGGTCAGCCTTTCTTGTTGGCTTCCTGCCATTCGCGGGGCGATTTCAGGAAGTTTTCAACCTCTGCAAGGGTTTCCTCGGAAAAGGCCTTTTGGGCGCGGGCTTCGGCGAGGACGTCCCACCAGGTGCAGAGATAGTGCAGATCAACGCCGTGATCGCCCAGTGTCTTCGTGGTTTCCGGGAAGATGTCGTAGTAGAAGATCACCGCGGTGTGGCCACAGGTGGCACCGGTGTCGCGAATGGCGTCGACGAAGCTCAGCTTGGAGCCGCCGTCGGTGGTGAGGTCTTCGACTAGAAGGACGCGTTCGCCTTCGCTCATGGCGCCTTCGATGCGGGCGTTCTTGCCATAGCCTTTGGGTTTCTTGCGCACGTAGGTCATGGGCAGGGCCATGCGTTCGGCCACCAGCGCGGCAAAGGGGATGCCCGCGGTTTCGCCACCGGCGATGTTGTCGAAGGCCTCGAAGCCCGCGTTGCGCATGACGGTGACGGTCAGGAAGTCCATCAGCGTGCTGCGGATGCGCGGGAAGGAGATCAGCTTGCGGCAGTCGATGTAGGAGGGCGATGGCAGGCCGGAGGCCAGGGTGTAGGGCTCATCGGTGTTGAAGTTCACCGCGCCGATTTCCAGCAGCATACGCGCGGTCAGGCGGGCAATTTCTTCTTGCGAGGGATAAGAGGTGGGGATCATATCTGGCTCCGGTGTTTTCCGGTTACATATCGCAGATCTTTCGGGAATGAGAAGACTAGAAACGGAGTCACGGCAGACTTGTTGGTCTGCCGTGACTCTTTAGTTTTTGAAGGCCCGGTTCAGATCCGGCGGCTCAACCAGAGTCTGAGGGATTTGTAATCGTGTTTTGTTCGCTGGATTGTGCCTTGCCCGTGAGACTGGTGATCATGGTCGACATCTGGGTAAGCGCGGACCCAAAGAAAAACCCGATGATAATGCCGCCCCAGTCCTTTATTTCAGGTGGCGTCTGGACCGAATTATCCTTGTATATTATTGCGTACAGCGGAATGAGTGTGGCGCTGCCAATGATAAGAATGGCCAATAATCCTGAGATTGCAGTTTGCCAAATCAGAATTCGGGCAATCGAATTTTCGATTGGTTTGGGCGTACTCATTCACTACTCCTTTTTTTGAAACAACGGTACATATCCGCGAAATGACGACTGCACCGGCGGGTGTTTGATCCGCATATTTTGGTGAGATGCTCGTCGAAGGCTTCACTGGAAAGTCCAGAGGTCGTTGGATCGCACTTCGTCGTTTGGACGACGGTCTGGTAGGTTACCATGATGTCGGAATGTGGCTTTGTATTGTATGTATCGTCAGCTTTGACGAGAAAATCATAAGACGCGAAAAACTGGGACAGGCATTCGTTCCGGTCGTATTCGACTGTGATTTGACTGCAGTAGTTAATGAAATCCTTGGCAATGAATCCAGCGTTGCGGTTTTTGTCTCTGACGTATTTAGTGCGCTGTTGGTATAGAAAGCGAAGTGTGGACCAGTAGTTCCGACGGAATTCCGGTTGGCCAAAGGCGTATTGGCTCAGACTGATCTTCTGCATGCCAAGCAGGATCTCTTTGGCGGCGTTGGTACCGCCCTCGGTGGAGGTATCGCCGAGAACCACCGTTCTGATTTTGCTGGCGATACCTTGTGCGTCGGGGTTGTGAATTTGGAAATAATGCTGGTGTTGGAGCCGGCCCAGTGGGGCGGATCTGGCCAAAAGTTTCGCAGTCAAGACACCAATGCCGCGATAATGATCGGAGTCAAAGGGGCGTTTCAGCAAAGAAATGAAGTCGTTTTCTCTTTTCCGTAGTACCGCCTCGGTTGACGAGAAGGAATCCACATCCTTCTCGATCTCGTTCAGGCGATTGCTGAAATAATTTTTGGACGTATCAAGTCCGCGCAATGCAAAAAACTGATTTTGTTCAGCGACTTCTGCGGCTGAAAACACGTCACAGGGTTCGATAATAGCCAAGCTGATATCCAACGACTTGTCCACGAACCTAAAGCAGATGATTTTAGCGCCCTGAGGCACGTTGGCGGCATTTACTCTGCCTTTTACGCGACCTCCGCCTATGGTGGCCTCTAGCTGACCTGCGTAGAGTTCGGACTGATCATTGTCTTGAAGGCTATAGATGAGTTTCAGGCTGTCCCCGGAGACTATGGCGGTCAGGACATCGCTGGCCGGGGCGTCAAAGCCAATGCCTCTTACTTCAGCTCCTGCAGAAAAAGCCGATAGCAAGATCAGTGCAGCAGGGACCGCTGGGAAAACGCGCATCTGGAAATCTCAAAAGTGATGACAAAAATCGGAGGAAGTTTGCCAAGATTTTGAAAGCATTTCAACCTAAGCGCGGTGTTTCAGTTCTACTACCGTACTTGTGAGTGCCTGCCGATCCATTTGAAGCGCGAAATAGACGGGTTGTCCCAAAGCGGATTGAGCTCTCTCAGCCTACGCTCCAGTAGAGCGGGAAGCCGGGGTCGAAGACGGTGACGGTGTGCTCGCCCGCCTGCAGGGCGTTGGGGTAGGTCACTTCGGTGTCGCCCTTGGTCAGGGTGATGGTGTCCGTGTTGACCGGCAGGCCGTAGAAGGCGGGGCCGTGCAGGGAGGTGAAGCCTTCGAGCTTGTCCAGCGCGCCGGCCTGTTCGAAGGTCTGGGCGAGGATCGACAGGGCGTTGGGGGCGGTGAAACAGCCCGCGGCGCAGCATTCGGCCTCTTTGGCGTGGGTCGGGTGCGGGGCGCTGTCGGTGCCGAGGAAGAAGCGCGTGTCGCCCGAGGTGGCCGCGGCCAGCAGGGCTTCGCGGTGTTCGCGGCGTTTCAGGATCGGCAGGCAGTAATAGTGCGGACGCATCCCGCCCACCAGCATGTCGTTGCGATCCAGGATCAGGTGCTGGACCGTGATCGTCGCGCCGAGGTCCTTATCGTTGGCCAGTACATAGTCGGCACCGTTCTTGGTTGTGATGTGCTCCATCACGACGCGCAGGCCCGGTGTGGCCTTGCGGATCGGGTCGAGGACGCGGTCGATGAACACGGCTTCGCGGTCGAAGATGTCGATCTCGCGGTCGGTCACTTCGCCGTGAACACAGAGCGGGCAGCCGATCTCGGCCATCTTCTCGAGTACGGGGCGGACCTTGTCGAAGTTGGTGACACCCGAGGAGGAATTGGTGGTGGCCCCGGCCGGGTAGAGCTTGACCGAGGTGATCAGGCCGCTGGCGTGGGCGGCGGCGAGGTCTTCGGGATCGGTGTCCTCGGTCAGGTAGAGCGTCATCAGCGGCTGGAAGGTCATGCCTTCGGGCAGGGCGGCCATGATGCGCTCGCGGTAGGCGGCGGCCTGTGCACCGGTCACGACGGGTGGAACCAGGTTCGGCATGACGATGGCACGGGCAAAATGGCGGGCGGTTTCTGGCAGGACGGTCTGCAGGATGGCGCTGTCGCGCAGGTGCAGGTGCCAGTCGTCGGGGCGGGCGATTGTCAGGGTGGTGCTCATGCTTTTGGGCCATACACAAAAGCGATGCGCCGCGCCAGTGGGGCGGTGCGAAAAAGCGCCGGTTTTCTGGGGATTCGCCCTTTGCGTTGGCCTGTGCGTCAGCCCGCCAGTTTGCCGCGCGAGGCGGCGTTTTCCAGCAGTTCGAGCTTGCGGCGGAAACGGGGGGCGTCAAGGCGCTGTACGACGTTGGCGCAGAGGTAGGCCTTGAGCAGCGGGCGCTTCTGTTTCTCGATGGCGAGAAGCAGGCGGTCGAGGTAGGGCACATGGGTGCGGCGTGCGCGGAACAGGCGGTGGGCGGCGTGGGCATCCAGTTCGCCCTTGCCGGCCTTGGCCAGCAGGCGGAACAGGATCTGCATCTCGAAGAAATCATCCTCGAGGCGGTCCCCCATGTTGGGCAGTGGCAGGAGCGTGGTGTTCTCGGCGCGGAACAGAGCGGCATGGATCGCGTCTTCGCGCTCCATCGGGTCATAGCAGATAAAGACCTTTTCGGCGGCCTCGGTCATGTCGGGGGCATAGCCGTAGCGGGTGGTAAAGGAGGTCTTGCGCATGTTGCGGAAGCGGGTGTCCCAGCCGGTCAGTTGCGGATCAAGGGTGGCCTGGGGTTGCAGGGCGACAACCGTGGCACCGGGGGCGCAGACCGAATAGGTGGCGGCGGCATAGGCACAGCCGGGGCCTGCGCCGTAAAAGATCACGCGTTCGAATTCGTCGAAAAAGCCGTCATCGACGAGGCGGTCGAAATAGGCAAAGACCGCCGGATCGCGGAACCAGCTTTGGCCTTCGGACAGGATGCACAGGTGCGACCAGCCCAGTTCGCGCACCAGTTCAAAGCCCAAGGGCTGGCCGGTGTCGGCGCGATCCTGAATCGATTCGATGGTTTCAAAGGTCACGAGCAGCAGCGGCTTGTCTTCGACAAAGGTGCTGTGGTGATGCGCGCCAAGCGGCTGGTAGTAGCCGTGTTCCTCGGCGATTTCTTCCAGTTTTTCAATCCACTCTGCGGGTTTCAATCCCAGCATGGGGGTATCGAAACCGTTTGGTGCGTCTTGCATGCTCTTAACCCTTTCCCCCACGTCACTTGGCGAATGCGCCGATGGGGATACCTTTTGATTTATCACTATTGGGACATTGCGGCGAAAATTGGAAATTTTGCCAGCAATGCAGGGGCTTCAGCGCCTTGACCGCGGGGGCGGGCATCGGGCAGCCTTTGAGGCGAGAGAGAGGGGGCAGGATGCAGGATTTCAATTCGATAGACGCGGTGCAGGCGGCACTTGGCGAAGAGGGCTATGTCTGCGGGCGGTCGCTTGCGACGGTGGTGTTCCTGTCGCTGCGCCTTGGGCGGCCCCTGTTCCTTGAGGGGGAGGCGGGTGTCGGCAAGACCGAGATTGCCAAGGCGATTGCGGCGGCGCTGGGCCGTCGGTTGATCCGGTTGCAGTGTTACGAGGGGCTGGATGCGTCAAGCGCGGTTTACGAGTGGAACTTTGCTGCGCAGATGGTGGCGATCCGCACGGCAGAGGCGAGCGGCAGCGCGGATCGCGAGGTGTTGAACGCGGAACTGTTCGGGCCGGATTACCTTGTGGAGCGGCCCCTTTTGCAGGCGATGCGGCCCGATCCGGCGGGTGCGCCGGTGTTGCTGATCGACGAGCTGGACCGCACGGACGAGCCGTTCGAGGCGTTTCTCTTGGAGGCGTTGAGCGATTTCCAGGTGACGATCCCGGAAATCGGCACCATTGCAGCGCCCGAGCCGCCGATCGTGATCGTGACGTCGAACCGGACGCGGGAGGTGCATGATGCGCTGAAGCGGCGGTGCTTGTATCATTGGGTGGATTACCCCGATTTCGAGCGCGAGATCGCGATCCTTCAGGCGCGGGCACCAGAGGCGGCAGAGGCGCTGAGCCGCGAGATCGTGGCCTTTGTCCAGCAGTTGCGGACCGAGGACCTGTTCAAGAAACCCGGTGTGGCCGAGACGATTGACTGGGCCAAGTGCCTGTTGGCGCTGGATGTTCTGACGCTGAGCCCTGAGGTGATTGCCGACACGCTGGGTGCGGTGCTGAAGTATCAGGACGACATTGCCAAGCTTCAGGGATCAGAGGCGGGGCGGCTTCTGGATCAGGCGCGGGCCAGCATGGAGGTGGCCTAGTGTGCGCTGACTGCATGTGGTGCATGCGAGGCGTCTGGCATGGCTGAACACATCCCCCTCGAGCTGCCGGATGCGCCGAAGCTAAGCCACAACATCACCTATTTCGCACGGGCCCTGCGCAAAGCGGGGCTGCCGATCGGGCCGGGGCGCGTGATTGATGCGATCCGCGCGGTTGAGGCGGCGGGGTTCACGCGGAAAGAGGATTTTTACTGGACGCTGCACGCCTGTTTCGTGTCCAAGCCCGAGCATCGCACGGTCTTTGCGCAGGTGTTTCGCCTGTATTGGCGGGATCCGCGGTATCTTGAGCATATGATGGCGATGATGCTGCCTGCGGTGCGCGGGGTGCAGGAAGAGCGCACGGCGCAATCCGCCGAGAAGCGAGCGGCCGAGGCGCTGTTGGACGGGGTGGAGCGCGATGCGCCGGATGTGGCGCAGGAAGAGGGTGGCAGCGAGATCGAGGTGGACGCTTCGTTGACGATGTCGGCCGAGGAACGCTTGCGGACGCTGGATTTCGAGCAGATGAGCACGGATGAGGTGGCGCGGGCCAAGCGGATGCTGGCGAGGCTGGCGCTGCCGGTCAAGCCGATCCCGTCGCGGCGGGGCAAGGCGGATGCGCTGGGCCGGCAGGCCGACTGGCGGCGCACGCTGCGGGCGGCAATGCGGCAGGGGGGCGACATCCGGGCGCTGGCGCGCAAGAGCCCGCGACCGCGCTGGCCGAACCTCGTGGTGATTTGCGATATTTCGGGTTCGATGAGCCAGTATAGTCGGATGGTTTTGCATTTTCTCCATGCCGTGGCCAATCAGAAGGGGGCGGGATGGGCCAAGGTGCACGGGTTTACCTTTGGCACGCGGCTGACCAATATCACCCGCCATCTGGCGACCCGCGACGTGGATGCCGCATTGCGGGCGGCGGGGTCGGAGGCGCAGGACTGGGAAGGTGGCACGCGGATCGGCGCATGTCTGCATGATTTCAACCGCGACTGGTCGCGGCGGGTGATGGGGCAGGGGGCTGTGGTGTTGCTGATCACCGACGGTCTGGATCGCGGGACGCCGGAGATGCTGGCCAAGGAGATGGAGCGGCTGCACCTGTCGTCGCGCCGCCTGATCTGGTTGAACCCCCTGCTGCGCTGGGAGGGTTTTGCGCCCAAGGCGCAGGGTATCCGCACGATGCTGCCGCATGTCGACAGTTTTCGGGCCGGGCATTCGATTTCGACGCTGGAAGAGCTGGCCGAGGCAATCTCGCGGCCCGATGATGTGGGCGAGAAGGCGCGGCTGTTGGCGGCGGTGGGGGAGTGACTGCCTAGGCAGGTGCAGCCCGGCGGGGCCGCCGGGCGATTTCTACTTTATTTGCATTGCCCTGACCCTAGAGCGGCAGGCGGTCATCCGGTGAAATGCCGAGCATCTGTTCGATTTCCAGCAGGGTTTCGGATTCCTCGGGCGCGCGGGTGCCATCGGCGAGGATCACACGCGCCATCGCCTGAAGCATCTCGAGCCGGTGCGGATAGTCGACGTTCTGGCGGATCAGCAGGGCGAAATCCGGCGTGCCGGGGGCCTGTGCCTCGAGCTTTTCGCAGGTGGCGCGCATCTTGGCGGCGGGGATCGGCTTGAGATCGAAGGTTTCGGCAAGGATGCGGTCGATCTCGCCGATTTCAAGCGCGTGGTAGTTGGCATCCGACCGCGCAAGCCGCACGAGGAGGGCACCAAGGGCGAGATGTTCATCCGGTTCCGGCAAGGGCGGTTCCGCAGGCTGGCCGCGCAGACGGTTGATCAGGCTTTCAAACATCAGTCTGGTATCCTTGTTGAATTATTGTTCTTCATATCAGAGCTTCTTCCCCCATCCGCTTCATCTAAAGCGGGACCGAATATTCAAGCAGATGCGCCGTTGCTTTCTTGCGCGTGATCTTGCCCTGGCCAAGCTGTTCCATCATCTCTGCATGTCCTAGCGAATTGAACGTTCAATCTGTGCCTAGGTTCTTAATACAAACTCCGTGATAGGTATCGGCAGAAAACGTAGTCGGACCTGCCTCTCTTGAATGGTAGGAAAACTTTGACTGATTTGGAGGGTTCTTTTCGTCTTCAGGGAAAACTGACAGCAATCCAGATGATCGATCCTCACCGATGAAAAGTATGTCTGCTTTCCCATATGAGTCAGTGTGTACATAGGCCGCTTGGTCGGTATCGAAAACCATTCTTCTTCCCGCAAGATTGCAGCCGCCGCCAGTGTCCCTGCATACTTGTGGGAAATAGCAATCATAGGTGTCCGCATATGCTGGCACCGACACACATATTCCCAAACAAACCAGCAAAAACCGTAACCCCATCAAAGAACTTTCTGTTTGTTGCGATCCATGTCACGTCGTGGGGCAGGTAGCGTTGAGGCCGCTCTTGATGGTTCGGTTTTTTTGCCCCCAAACATCAGTCTTCGTAGCCTTCGATGATGATCAGCTCTCCGGTGGAGACAGGATCGCGGTGCGCCTTGGCGGCCTGGTAGGCTTCGGAGTGGTAACAGTCCAGCGCGGCCTGATAGGAGGGGAATTCGATCACGACGTTGCGCGAGCGGGGTTCGCCTTCGACCGCTTCGAAGGTGCCGCCGCGTACCAGGAAACGGGCTTCATAGGCGGCAAAGGCCGGGCCGTTGGCGGCGATGTAGTTCTTGTAGGTGTCAAGGTCTTGGACGTCGATGCGCCCGATCCAGTAGCCTTTGGCCATGTGTTGGTGTCCCCGTTGGTGTTGGTCTTGTTCAGAAAAGCATGCGTTCAATCTGGAAGAGGATGTCGTCCAAAGCAATCCCCCCCGGATCGGAATTGGTGATGAGAATGCCGCCGATGCGGGCGCGGGTGTCGGAGGTGCGGAAGCCGTAGCTGGTGATCGAGGGGCCGGGGTGCAGGGTGTGCTGGTCGAGGACGTGGCCCATGCGGGTCATGAAGGTCAAGGTCAGGGTGCCACGGGGCGCGGTGCCGAGCGGCTTGGCGTAGTCGGTGTGGACGCGGAAGCCGAGGGCGAACTGGTCGTGGTCGAACAGGATGGCAACGGCGCCTTCGCCCCGCCCCGAGATCGTGTCAAAGCCGTGCGGGCCGAGGGGCAGGAGGGCGTTGGAGGCAAAGCCGCGGTGGTGCGCGACCGAGAGGTTCTGGCGGCGCGGGCCGGGGCGGATGGCAAGTGGGCGGTGGGCGGCGGTCTGGCCAAGGATGTCATGCGGGGTGCCGGTGGCGGCGGGGCGCTGGGTGATCGACTGGCCGGCAAAGTGTTCGCCCAGCCAGATGCCGGTAAAGCGCAGCGGGTGATCGAGGTTGAAGCCCGGTTCGGGGCGGGAGGGCAGGGTCTCGAAGGTCAATGTGGTCGAGAGTTCGCGGGCGAGCGTGTCGTAGGGCACGGGGGTGACCTCGGCCGTCAGGGGGGAGGTCAGGCAGGTGAGGAGGATGGCAAGCCAGCGCATGAGGGGAGCCTAGGGGGCGGATGTGCGGACTGCAATGGGGGGACTTGGGTGTCCGGATATGGATCGAAGCGCCCGGCGGCTCTGCCGGTCTGCGCCTGCCCTGGCAGGCACAGCCCTCTGTTAAGGGTCTTGGGTTTGGGATGGGGCGAGCAGGCTCAATGCTGCCAGCCTGTCAAAGCGCAGGTTGTCGAGGGCGATGCCTTCGGGGTCGGAATTGGTGATCAGTAGACCGGCGATGTCGGGGCGGTCGTCCTTGCGGGCAAAACCGTAGGTGGCCTCGGACAGGGGGCCGAGGGTGTGGCTGTCGATGACGCGGCCGTCGCGGGCGAGGAAGGTGAGGGTGGCAAATCCCTGTTCGCCGCCGCGGATGTCGAGCGCGATGGCGCTTTGGTCCCAGTCGAAGATCACCGCGATGGCGCCTTCACCCACGGCTTCGGTGCGGGGATAGCCGGCGGGACCGTGGCCTTGCAGGACCGAGGTGCGCATCAGGCGCAGGATGCCCAGTGACTGGTTCGGCGCGCCGGGCAGGAGGGTGAGGGGCGCAAGGGCGGTGCCGTTCACCCGGTCGAAGGTGCCGTCGCGGCCAAGGTCCTGACCGGCAAAGCGTTCCCCGAACCGCGCGCCGTCCTGTTCGAGGATGCCGTTGATCAGGCGGCCCACCCCGAAGGAGGAAGGCAGATCGTCAAAGGTGATGCGACGGGACAGATCGAGCGTGTCGGGATCGGTTGGGCAGACTGGGGTCTCGCAGGCCCATGCGGGCAGGGCCAGAAGGGAAACCAGTGCGAGGGAAAGCAGGCTGCGCATGGGGCCAGTGTAGCGCAGCTTGTGATTTTCGCAAAACCGGGCGGAAAACTCTTCTGGAAGAGTTTTCGGGGGCAAGAATTTTCCAGAAAATTCTTGGCGCTTGTCTAGTCGGTTCCGGGTTTGCGGCGCCGGCGGAAACGAGGGCGTGGGCGTGCGGTGACGTTGGCGATGTTGCGCACGCGGCGGGCCGAAGACAGGGTGATGGCGGCAAGGATGATACAGCCCGCGATGATCTGTTGCCATGTCAGCACCTCGGCAAAGGCAAGCCAGCCGATCACGAACATGGTGGGCAATTCGATGCTGCCCGCTACGGCGGATGTGTTGGCACCGATCACCGGTGAAAAGCGCATGTAGAGGTAGTTGGGCAGGAAGGCGGTGAACAGGCCGAGCACGCAGAGCGCGATCAGGGCTTCGCCGGATTGCGGCAGCACCTGTTCGGCAGGCAGGCTGAGCAGGACGGGGATCAGCACGATCATCGAGCCGAGCGGCACGGTTGTCATGCGTTCGCGCGGTGTCAGAATGGTGAGGCGGTGCGAGATCACGTTGATCACGAAGCCGAAGCTGACCGGGGCCAGCAGTGCCAGGGCGATAGCCGACCACGTGGCGCCTTCGCCGTTGATCTGGCCCGCGCCGAGGATGGCGGCACCAAGGATCAGGAGCGAGGCCACGCAGGCCCGCAGCGTGAGGGCCTCGCCAAAGAGCAGACGGCTGAACATGAGGGTGAACAGCGGGTAGGTCATGTAGAGGATACCGGCGGTGGAGACTGGCATCACGTCGAGCGATCTCACGTAGAAAATCCAGCCGAGACCGGTGCCCATGCCCGCGAAAATGCCCCAGAGCGAGGCGCGGTGGTGGCTGGCGTCGAGGCGGATGTGGCGAAACAGCAGGATCGGGGTGAAGGCGTAGCGAAAGAAGGCGATGGCGGGGGCGGCCATGCCGGCTTCGGACAGCAGACGGGCGAAATAAGGCACGGTGCCAAAGGCGGCCGACGCCCCGATGACAAGGATCAGGGCAACGGTCGGGGAGTGCAGCAGGCTTGCAGACCCGGAACTCTGTTGCGCGTTTTCCATGAAAAAAGCCTGCTCCGGGGGGAGCAGGCTGTCTGTCTGGCGCGCGACATTCGGGATGTCGCGAAACCGGGGTCTGTTTGCGTCACACGAGTCGCGAATTGTCTTTCGCGGCGCGGACGAAATCCTTGAACAGCGGGTGCGGGTCGAAGGGTTTCGACTTCAGTTCCGGGTGGAACTGGACACCGATGAACCACGGGTGATCCGCCCATTCGACGATCTCGGGCAGGCGGCCATCGGGCGACATGCCGGAGAATTTCAGGCCGCATTCCTCGAGTTTCTCGCGGTAGGTGATGTCGACCTCGTAGCGGTGGCGGTGGCGTTCCTCGATGGCGACGGAGCCATAGACTTCGTGCACTTTCGAGCCGTCCGCGAGGGCCGCGTCATAGGCACCGAGGCGCATGGTGCCGCCCTTGTCGTCGGTGGCCTTGCGCTGGACCTTGGCGTTGCCCTGAACCCATTCCTTGAGGTGGTAGACCACCGGTTCAAAGCGTTTGCCGCCGGCCTCGTGGTCGAATTCCTCGGAGCCCGCGGTTTTGATGCCGGCCACGTTGCGGGCGGCTTCGATCACGGCCATCTGCATGCCGAGACAGATGCCAAGGTAGGGAATCTTGCGTTCGCGGGCGAATTGCGCCGCCTTGATCTTGCCCTCGGTGCCGCGTTCGCCAAAGCCGCCGGGCACGAGGATCGCATCATAGCCTTCGAGGTAGGGGGCGGCGTCGGTCTTGTCGAAGACCTCGGCGTCAACCCAGTTGACGTTGACCTTGACGCGGTTGTGCATGCCGCCATGCACCAGCGCTTCCTTGATCGATTTGTAGGCGTCTTCGAGCTGGGTGTACTTGCCGACGATGGCGACGTTGACTTCGCCGTCGGTGTTGTGGATGCGGTCGTTCACGTCTTCCCAGACCGAGAGGTCGGGGCGCGGGGCCGGGGCGATGCCGAAGGCATCCAGAACCGCCTGGTCGAGGCCTTCGCGGTGGTAGGCCAGCGGGGCTTCGTAGATCGACTTGAGATCGTAGGCGGCGACAACGGCTTCTTTGCGCACGTTACAGAACAGGGCGATCTTGCCGCGTTCCTTTTCCGGGATCGGCTGTTCGGAGCGGCAGACCAGGATATCGGGGGCGATACCGATGGATTGCAGTTCCTTGACCGAGTGCTGGGTTGGTTTGGTTTTCAATTCGCCGGAGGCCGCGAGATAGGGCAGCAGGGTCAGGTGCATGAAGATGCACTGGCCGCGCGGCTTGTCGTGGCTGAACTGGCGGATGGCTTCGAAGAAGGGCAAGCCCTCGATGTCGCCGACGGTGCCGCCAATCTCGCAGAGCATGAAGTCGACTTCGTCATCGCCAATGTTGATGAAGTCTTTGATCTCGTTGGTGACGTGGGGCACGACCTGGATGGTTTTGCCCAGGTAGTCGCCACGGCGTTCTTTTTCGAGCACGTTCGAGTAGATGCGGCCCGAGGAGACCGAGTCGGTCATGCGGGCGGGGACGCCGGTGAACCGTTCGTAGTGGCCGAGGTCGAGGTCGGTCTCGGCGCCGTCGTCGGTGACGAAGACTTCGCCGTGTTCGAAGGGCGACATGGTGCCCGGATCGACGTTCAGGTAAGGATCGAGTTTGCGCAGTCGCACGGTGTACCCGCGCGCCTGAAGCAACGCGCCAAGAGCTGCTGACGCGAGGCCCTTGCCCAGCGATGAAACAACCCCACCCGTGATGAAAATATACCGTGCCATTGGTCGGCGTCCCCCGTGATTTCCAGTATCTTCCAAGCGCCCGCGCAGACCGGAATCTGACGCAGCATCACGGGACTTAAGTATAACAAGATTCGCATCAACTTGGCAACAGGACCGCAAGATGCTGTTGCGGCCCCGAAGGAATTCTCAAGTTGTGGTGTGAAAGGAGGCAGGGCCCCCGAAAGATCAGTCGGCGCGCGGGACCAGCGGTTCGCTGGTGCCATCGGTCGTGGGCGGCAGGAGCGAGCCTGCGTCCGAATCCGTAGTGGTGTCCGCTGCCGGAACGCTGTCGCCGAGACGGTCCAGAACCGAGCCGCCGGCAGATTTCTGTGCGGCGATGATGGTCAGTGCAATCGAAGTACAGATGAACGCCGCGGCGAGAATCCATGTCACCTTGCTGAGCGCGGTGGCCGCAGACCGGCCAGACACAGCACCTCCGCCGCCGCCACCCATGCCAAGACCGCCCCCTTCCGAGCGTTGCAGCAGCACGACACCGATCAGTGCCAGCGCGAGGAGGAGGTGGATGATGAGGACAACGTTTTCCATGAGGACCTGTCAAAGCGTTCGGTTGGTTCAGCGCGCTATGTATGCAAGTTTGCCGCGCGGGGCAAGCGGCTTTCGGGGGGAATGTGGGCCACGCTGTCGCGGGAAATCACGCGGATTGCGGATCGCAGAGAAATCGCTTTCGAAAATGCGAGGTCTTTGCATGTGTCGAGACAGGCCGCGCACGATAAGTGTTTGCCGCGGCGGGCGCGTAAACATGCAGGGCCGGAGGCTCTGGCGGTCTAGCCCGGTGCGTTTGCCAGGGAGCATCTGATGGCGCTTTCGAAGGCCTTGGCGAGATCGGAGCCTTCGTTGGGAAAGGCCACCAGCTGTTTTCCGCGGTTGTCGTAAACAGAGATCGGTTTGCCCTGCGCGATGAAGGATTGCAGCTTGGAGATCGAGATGCGGCTGCCGCTTTGCAGGTCGTGGCTCATGCCAGAGATCATTGCGCCACCGTAGAGGGCGGCGGGGATCTTGATCTGTCGGGATCCGGACCTGAGCGACAGGCGACCGCGGGCGAATTTGTAGTTCCAGCCGCTTTTGGCGACGTAGAAGGACCAGGCCCTGTCGTTCTTGGCTTCGAACTCGAGCGATGCGGTCTGGGCAAACAGAACGGCGCTGCACAGGGTATAGCGGCCTTTCTTGCCGGTCTGCGGGATCAGGTAGGTGGCCGGTTTCTTGACCACGTACCAGTGGCCGAACCTTTCGACTTTCTTGCTGTTTCGTGTGGCGGGGTCTGCGCTGGTGGCGGTTGCGATCAGGCCAAAGCCGATCAAGACAAGGGCCAGAAAAGGTAGTTTCGCAAGGGTTTTCATCGGACGTCTCCTTTCGGGAAAAGAGGTGTGCTGTGATGGGCAACAAGCCTAGGCGACCTGACATGCGGGGCCATGATCTCGGTCAAAGTGGTGAAAGGGCGCGGTTTGACGGATTGGGACGGTGCGTTTCACCGCTTGCCATGAGCGGTTTTTCTCTGCCAGTGTCGGGCCATGCCACATGACCATTCTGACCACGATCACCCGCACGCATTGTTGCCGCCCGAGCCTGCGCTCAGGGTCAAGGCGCTGGAGACCATCCTGACCGAGAAGGGGCTGATCGATCCGGCGGCGCTGGACGAGATCATCGACACCTACCAGAACAAGATCGGGCCGCAGAATGGCGCGCGGGTGGTGGCGAAGATGTGGAGCGATCCGGCGTTTCGTGCGGCGATGCTGAGCGATCCGATGCCGCTGTTGGAAGAGATGGGGTTTTACGGGCGTCAGGGCGAGCACATGGTGATCGTCGAGAATACACCGGAGGTGCATAACGTGGTCGTCTGTACCCTGTGCAGCTGTTACCCTTGGCCGCTGCTGGGGATACCGCCGGGGTGGTACAAGTCGGATGCCTACCGGTCGCGGGTGGTGCGCGAGCCGCGGAAGGTTTTGGCAGAGTTCGGGCTGGACCTGCCGGAGGGCAAATCCGTGCGGGTCTGGGATTCGACGGCTGAGATCCGGTATCTGGTGGTGCCCGAGCGGCCCGAGGGTACGGAGGGGATGAGCGAAGAGGAATTGGTGGCGCTTGTCACGCGGGATTCGATGATCGGCACCGGTCTGGCGCAGGAGCCGGGCGCATGAGCCGGGTGCATGACATGGGCGGTCGGTTCGGTGACGGGGCAGTGACCCCCGGTGATGATGCGACATTCGCCGAGGACTGGCACGCGCGGGCTTTGGCGGTGACGCTGGCGGCGGGGGCCTTGGGGCAGTGGAACATCGACAGTTCGCGCCACGCGCGGGAATTGCTGGCGCCGAAGGATTACAGCCGGTTTTCCTATTATGAGAAGTGGATGGCGGCGCTGGCCGATCTGCTTGTGGAGCGTGGCGTTGTGAGCCGTGAAGAGCTTGCCGCGGGGCATGGTACGGGGCGTTCGGAGCTGGCCGGTCGGGCCTTGCAGGCCGATAAGGTTGCTGGCGTTCTGTCGGGGGGCAGCCCCTATGTCCGCGAGGATGCAGAGGCGGCGCGGTTCAGGGTGGGCGACAGGGTGACAACCCGCAGGCCCGCCCGCAATGCGCTGGTTGACGGAGGGCACACGCGATTGCCGTCATACGCGGCGGGCGCGACGGGGACGATTGTTCTGTGCCACGGGGGGCATGTGTTTCCCGATTCCAACGGGCATTACCTTGGCGAGGCGGCCCAGCCGCTTTACGCGGTGGCCTTTGCCGCGCGTGACCTTTGGGGCGAGGGTGCCGAGGGGGACGAGGTGGTGCTGGACCTCTGGCAAAGTTATCTGGAGCCCGCATGAACCAGCCTGATCCCGTTTTCGAGGCCCCGTGGCATGCGCAGGTCTTTGCGCTGACGGTCCATTTGCATGAGCGCGGGTTGTTCACGTGGCCGGACTGGGCCACGGGTTTTGGCGCGACGCTGGCGCGGCACGGGCTGGAGCGCGAGCTGAACGGTGGGGATGATTACTTTAACGCCTGGCTGGAGACGCTGGAAACGGTCCTGCGCGAGGCGGGGAAGGCAGATGCGGTGCAGGTGGAGGCCGTCAGGGCGGCGTGGGAAGAGGCCTATCTTTCAACGCCGCACGGGCAGCCGGTCAGGCTGGCGGATTAATCCTCGACATCATCCATGTCGTACTGGCCCGACAGCATCCGGCGCACGATTGACCAGCCAAGGCCAATGCCCAGAACGGCAGAAAGCGCGAAGATGCCGATCCATGTGTTCATGTTGGGATTGTCGAGCGAAAGCATGTTCCAGTCATAGAGCACCCATACCATCGCGCCGACAACCGACAGCACCAGAAGCATGCCAAAGCCGCCGATCGAGCGCAGGGTGGCCCGCAGGTAGATGATGTAACCAATCACCAGAAGCAGCCCGAGCAGCACCGAGAGCGGTGTCTCCTCGAGGTAGTTCTCCATAGTCCAGCGAATGTAGTTCCACTGGGTAGGGTTGTAGGTGAGGGCCAGCAAGATGAATGCAAAGACCCAGCGCAACAACAAGCCCATGCGCCTTCCGCTCCTTTTTTACCCATGGTTTGCGCAAAAAAGCCGGGTCTGTCCAGATGTTGGCGAGAATTTCCCTAGGTTTCTGCGCGTTAAAGGGTCACGGGGCGGTCGATTGCCTTTCCCCAGGCCATAATGCGGTAGCTGCGGTGGTCCGGATGGAAGTAGGGATCGTGGCGCACGAGATCTTCGACATCGCCCCGTTCGGCGGCCTCGACCACCCAGAGGCCACCGCAGAAGGGCGCGTCGGGATCAGTCCGGAGACCGCCGCCGACGAGAATGCGGTCGGAATAGAGATCGAGATAGGCCAGATGCGCCGCGCCATGGCGTTTGCGATGGGCCAGCATTTCCTTAGTGTCTTCGAACAGAACGATCCAACGCATGAGTCTTTCCTTCCCGCTTGGTTGGCGGCAGAGTTTCGCGCCCGTGGCGGTAGGGAAAGGGCCAGTTTGGCGTGGGCGATACCCCCAATTGCGCCGAAAAGCCGCGATCTGCGGCACATTTGCGGTTTCGCGCCGCAGACAAGATGGCTAAAAGGGCGCGGGTTTGACCTCTTGAAAAGGACCGAAAATGGCAAACGTCGTCGTCGTGGGCGCCCAGTGGGGCGATGAAGGCAAAGGCAAGATCGTTGACTGGCTCAGCGAACGCGCGGATGTGATTGCGCGCTTCCAGGGTGGCCACAATGCAGGCCACACCCTCGTGATTGACGGCAAGGTCTACAAGCTGCACGCGCTGCCCTCGGGTGTTGTGCGTGGCGGCAAGCTGTCGGTGATCGGCAACGGTGTTGTGCTGGACCCCTGGCACCTTGTGAACGAAATCGAAACCGTGCGTGCGCAGGGCGTCGATATTTCGCCGGAAACCCTGATGATCGCAGAGAACACCCCGCTGATCCTGCCGATTCACGGGGAGCTTGATCGGGCGCGCGAGGAAGCGGCCAGCAAGGGCACCAAGATCGGCACCACCGGACGCGGTATTGGTCCGTGCTATGAGGACAAGGTGGGCCGTCGTGCGATCCGCGTTGCCGACCTGGCGGATGAAGCCACGCTGGAAGCGCGTGTAGACCGTGCGTTGCAGCACCATGACCCGCTGCGCAAGGGTCTGGGCATTGAAGCGGTTGACCGTGATGCCCTGCTGGCGCAACTCAAGGAAATTGCACCGAAAATCCTGCCCTATGCGGCGCCGGTCTGGAAGGTGCTGAACGAGAAACGCAAGGCGGGCAAGCGCATTCTGTTCGAAGGGGCACAGGGCGCACTTCTGGACATCGACTTTGGCACCTATCCCTTCGTGACCTCGTCGAACGTGATTGCCGGCCAGTCGGCGACGGGTGTTGGCATCGGTCCGAACTCGATCGATTTCGTGCTGGGCATCGTCAAGGCCTATACCACCCGCGTGGGCGAGGGGCCGTTCCCGACCGAGCTGCTCAAGGAAGATGGTACGCCGGATGCCGATGGCGAGCGTCTGGGCACCCGTGGCCACGAGTTCGGCACCACCACCGGCCGTCAGCGCCGCTGTGGCTGGTTCGATGCGGCCCTGCTGCGCCAGACCTGTGCAACCTCGGGTGTGACCGGTATCGCGCTGACCAAGCTGGACGTTCTGGACGGGTTCGAGACCCTGAAAATCTGTGTCGGCTATGAGCTGGATGGCGAGCGTCTGGACTATCTGCCGACCGCGGCGGACCAGCAGGCGCGCTGCACCCCGATCTACGAAGAGATGCCGGGATGGAGCGAGTCGACCGAAGGCGCGCGCAGCTGGGCGGAACTGCCGGCCAATGCCATCAAGTACGTGCGTCGCGTCGAAGAGTTGATCGATTGTCCGGTTGCGCTACTTTCCACTTCGCCGGAGCGGGATGACACGATCCTCGTGACCGATCCGTTTGCGGACTAAGAGGTAGACCAACCATGGCAATGAGCTACAAGTCACGTCGGCGCTGGGCGCTGTTGATCCTGCTGGTGGGCATTCCGCTTTACCTTGGCGTGGCCTGGGGTGTTCTGAGCCGTCTGGGGCTTTGGGAACTGCCGGTGCTGGTGGAATTCGTGATCTACGTGTTCTTCGGCGTGGCCTGGGTGTTCCCGCTGAAGCCGATCTTCCTTGGCATCGGCCAAGCCGACCCGGACGATCCGGACCACGGCACATGGGATTAAACAAAAACGCGTCAGGTGACTGGCGCGTTTTTTTGTTGTTGGACAGTTTGTCGCTAATTTTCATTGAGCTTTCCAACGATTTTTAACCGTTGGCAATTCCGATGCGGTTCGATCTGAGCTAAGAATTCTGCAATCCACCTTTGGTAGAGTGATTGTTCTGAGATTTTTGTAGAGGTTGAAATTGGACCCAGTTGCGATTGGTTTGATAGTATGGATGCTCAGCGCTCCCGTTTTTCTTGTTCTCTGGTTGCGAAGCCATTTTAGGCGGAAGCGAGCCTTGGGAGAACTCGAACGGTTCGCGGAAATAGTTTCCATTGAAAAGGAAGTGGTCAAGAAGAAGCATGAGGTTGAGGCACTGGAGACCGACATCGAAACTCTTCAGGCAACTTACGGCGAAAAGAAAAAATATCTTGATCAGCTATTAGAGCAGGTAGCTGTCTATGATGACCGCTTGGCCTTTGCTGAACTGGGAATGTATGAGCCACATTTCGAGTTTGGGGATAGCGAACAGTACAAAGACCAAATTAAGAAAGTACGAACCCTTCAAAAGGCGATGGTCTCGGCAAAAGAGGCGACGATCTGTCCGGCTGATTGGACGGTTGAAGGGAGCCGTGCCAAAGGGCAGACAATGATCAACCGTCAATCGCGCTTGACGATGCGGGCTTTCAACAATGAGTGTGAGGCCGCAATCGCCAATACCAGATGGAACAATGTGGTTGCGATGGAAAAGCGCATCCTGAACTCGGCTAAAGCAATTTCAAGAGAAAACACCTCTCTCCAACTGAGCATCAATGACGCCTACGTCGCGTTGAAGATCGACGAGTTACACTTGACGCACGAGTATCGTGAGCAGCTAAAGATCGAAAAGGATGAACGCGCCGAACTTGCCAGGGTTGAAAGAGAAGAAAAGAAGCTGGCAGCTGAGGCAAGAGCGGCGGAAAAAGAAGAGATGAAATATCAAGCGCTCTTGGAAAAAGCGCGAAGAGAAGCAGGCTCTGATGAGGTTAGTGACAGCTTGAAGCAAAAAATCCACGATCTCGAGAGCGCTTTGGAAGAGGCGCGCGCGACCTCTGAGCGCGCACGCGCAATGGCGGAAATGACTAGGTCAGGGTATGTGTATGTAATTTCCAATGTGGGATCGTTTGGAGAAGAAATGGTTAAGATTGGCCTGACGAGGCGTCTCGACCCTGGTGACCGTGTTCGCGAACTGGGAGACGCGAGTGTTCCGTTTGGTTTCGATACACATGCCATGATTTATTCAGAAGAGGCGCCAGCCTTGGAAGCTGCTCTACACAAAGAGTTCTCAGAACAACGCGTCAATATGGCCAACATGCGGAAGGAATTCTTTCGCGTGTCCCTTGACGAAGTGGAAGACGCTGTTGCGCGACTTGCTCCAGATGCTGACTTCTTCAAGGACAGAGAAGCGCAGGAGTGGCACGAAACCTTGGCAAGGCGGAAGGAGAAATTGCAAGAGGTCGCTCCATCCGAACTTGAAGCGCTGCCCGCCGCAATTTGACATAGTTCGCGCGGCTTTCTCGAAAGGGGTCTTCTGGATTGAGTTTGGGTTGATAGTTGTCTGAATCTAAAGCGAAAAAAGCCGCCCCTGATGGAGCGGCTTTTGGCGTTTTGGGGCTTGCCCGGATCAGCCGGCGGCGCGGTCTTCGGGGCGGTAGCCGATCAGTTCGGAAGCCGTGAAACGGCCGCCTTCGATCTTGGCAATCTTGTTTTCGCGCAGGAGCTGGCCGAAGGAGCGCAGGCTGTCTTCGCGGGTGTAGGCGTTGCTGCCGTCGACATCGCGGGCGAGGCGCATGACCATCGGGCGCGAGAACTTGTCCTGACCTTCAACGAAGGTGAGGTAGGCGGCGGCGGCTTCGAGAACCTCGGGCAGCTTGGTGGCGCCCATTGATTCCGCGAATTCCGCAAAGCTGCCGGCCTCGGCCGGGTCCATCTGCGACGGGGCGGCGGGGGCCGGTGCCGGGGCATCGGCGGCGCGTTCGCCAACCGAGACGCGGCGCGGACGTACGGGGCTGCGCGGTGCTTCGGCCTCGGGGGCTGGGGCGGCTTCGACCGGCGCGGCGGGTTCCTGCGGTTCCGCGGCGGGGGTGTCGACGCGCTGTTCGGCCACAAGTTTCAGCGGGGCCGCGGGGGCCTTGGGACGGCTCGGGCGGACCTCGGTTTCCTCGGGAGCCTGGCCGGTCACGTTGCGCACCACGCTGGCGAGATCGCCGCGATAGGGCTCGGTGGCGTCCTGCGGGGCGCGGGCGGCGCCGGAACGCTGTTCCGCTTTGGTGGCGGCAACGGCGGCACGCAGATGTGCGATGGCCTGGCGACGACGGTTGCCGTCCGGTTCGTTCATGTGCTGGTCGGCCTCGGCCATCAGGCGCGGCATGTCGCTTTCGGCGTCGCGGTCGGCATCGGTCAGGTGTTTGCCACGCTCCGAACGGTCAGCCTCGGGCTCTTCTTCGGCTTCCATCTGGTCGGCGCGGTTCAGTTCGGCCTCGACCTGAGCCAGTTCGGCCAGCAGTTCGGCTTCGTCCTCGGGGGTCAGGCTGGAGACACGGCCGGGTTCGTCGGTCTTGGTCTCTGCGGTGTCCTCGGCGATCGGTGCTTCGGGTTCGTCTTCTTCCGGCTCGGCCTCAAGCAGACCTGCAGAGACTGCCTCTTCGAAGTCGGCCTTTTTCATGCGGACAACGCGGGCACGGACCGGGCGTTCGACCGGGGCCTCTGCCACGATCTCTTGCTCGGCGGGCTCTTCGGCAACGTCCTCTTCGGCGGCTGCTGCGGCCATTTCATCGTCGAGTTTCAGAACCGATTCAATCTCTTCGCGGGCTTCGGTCAGGAAGCTGTCGGCGTGTTCGTCTTCGGAATAGTCTTCTTCTTCGGGTTCGTTGCGCGACTTGGACACCACGGCGCGGATACGCTGGAGCTTGGCGGCGATGGAGTTTTCCTCGGCGGGGAAGTCCTCGGGCTCTTCGACCAGTTCGGCAATGTCTTCGGCGGCGTCCTCTTCGGCGAGGGCGTCTTCGATGGCGGAGAGGTCGAGCGTGTCGTCCTGTGCGGGGGCGCTGGCCACCTCGTCGTCGGCAAAGTCCTGTTCCTCCAGCGCGCCTTCGAGATCGGCGACAATGGTGGCGTCCTGATCTGCGATGGCCTCTGCGACAGGGGCGTCTTCGACGATGTCTTCGGCGACCACCTCTTCGATGGTTTCTTCGACCATCTCGGTCTCGGGGGCGGTCACGGCATCGAGAATCTCGTCGGTGACGTCTTCGACTTCCGGTTCAATCTGTTCTTCCGGGGATTCGGCCTGCGGTTCGGCAACCTCGACGGGCGCCGCTTGGGCCACGGGTGCGGGGGCTGCCTCGGGCTGCGGCGCGGGGGCGGCGGGGGCCTCGGTGGTCAGGTAGATCGAGCCCTGCTCGGTGCGCGCCTGTACGCGGCGTTCGACCTCGCGCTCGGCGATGCGGGCCAGCATTTCGGCGTCGGGGGTGGGGGGCTCGGCACCGAAGTACCTATCATCTGCCGCGAGATCGCGGAAATACTCAGCAATTGCTTTCATGGTGTCGAACGAGTCATCGAAACCCTCAAGCGTACAGGAGAACGTGCCGTATGAGACCGTCAAAACTTTGTTATTCGTAACCATCAGATGCGGGTCCTTTGAACTACTCGAGGTTCTGTTTACCACGACAGTCGAGACGAAAGCTGACCGATTCTGTGAAAGACAGCGTATCATTTTGAGGCTAGATTGTGGCGCGTTTCTTAAAATTGGAGGGAAACCGGGGTGTCTGAGGCGATTGTGCATAGTTTGGAACCAATCACCCTTGTTGGGGCGGGATTGGTCGGGAAAACCGATCTGGACACCTGTAGACGCTTAGCACCGCGTGTTGTTGCGGCAGATGGCGGGGCCTTGCATTGCCTTGAATACGGGGTGATGCCCGAGGCGGTTGTCGGCGATATGGACTCGTTGGAGGGGGCCGGGGTGGAGGGCATTCCGCAGGATCGCCTGCATGTGGTGTTTGACCAGAACCGGACCGATTTCGACAAGGCGCTGCATAGTATAAGGGCGCCGTTGGTGATCGGGATGGGGTTCAGCGGGGCGCGGCTGGATCACCAGCTTGCCTGTTTCAACGCGCTGGTGCGCAACTGTGATCACCGCTGCATCTTGCTGGGTGACACGGATATTGCCTTTCTCGCGCCGCCGTCGATTGATCTTGATCTGGAAGAAGGCGAGCGGGTCTCGCTGTTTCCGATGGGGCTGGTTGAAGGGGTGTCGGACGGGCTGCACTGGCCGATTGGCGGGCTGACCTTTACGCCGGACGGGCGTGTGGGAACATCGAACCGCGCGACGGGGGCGGTGTCGCTTCAGTTCACGGCACCGAAGATGCTGATCATCCTGCCGCGTGACTGTCTGGGACGGGCGGTTGAGGCGTTGCTGACGCAATCCGCGACATGGCCCGCTCTCTGAAGACGATATAAAGACCGGCGGCCATGGTCACGCAAATACCGATGGCGGCGAGGCCATTGGGCAGGTCGGAGAAGATAATCCAGCCGATCAGCGTGGCGAAGGGGATCTCGAGGTATTGCATCGGTGCCAGCGTGGCCGAGGGGGCATAGCGCAGCGACCATGTCATCAGGAGGTGGGCGAGGGTGCCGAGTGCGCCGATGAACAGGAGCATCGCCGTGGTGCTGGTGTCGGTCCAGACGATCGCGGTTTCGGGCATGTTGATATGCGGGCCGATCAGCAGGAACGGCAGGATCATGAGCGAGGCCATGGTGCCGCTGACGGCCTGAAGGCTGATCGGGTCGGTTTCCTTGGCGATCTGGCGGGTGACCAGCATGAACAGCGAAAAGACCACCGCCACCACGAGGGGCAGGAGGGCGGGCAGGCCGACCTCGGCAAAGCTCGGCTGGATCACCATGAGGGTGCCGACAAAGCCGACAACGCAGGCCAGGATGCGGCGCAGGCCGACTTCTTCGTCGAGGACGAACTTGCCAAGCAGCAGCATCAGGAAGGGCATGACGAAGGCGATGGCCACGGCATCGGCCAGCGGCAGGAAGCGCAGGGCGGTGAACATGGCGCCAATGCCGATGATATGCAGGACGGTGCGGATGATCATGAGATTGAAGGTGCGGCGGCGCATTCGCCATGGGCGGTTGGTGGCGGCAACGACGGGGATCAGCAGCAGTGCCTGAATGCCGAAACGCACCAGAAGCAGTTGGCATAAGGGAACGAGTTGACCCAGGATCTTCGCAACAGCGTCTCCTAAAGGGGCAAGCACACAAAAACCAAGCATCAATAAAATGCCGAGGAGAGGTCGATCCTGAGCCATGGGGTGACGCTAATCCGAAACAGTTGCGCGGTTCAATCCTGAGCTTAGCAATGTGACCCAGCGTAAATCACGAAAAAAACGGGCCGGTACGAAGACCGGCCCGACAGGGAGTGAGCTCGGTCTATGGATCAACACCGAGCATCGGGGAACTTTTGGCGATCAGATCGCCAGGTATTCTGCGCGCAGCTCTTCGTTCGAGAGCACTTCCTCGGCAGAGCCGTCAAAGACGATGCCGCCGGTATCGAGGATCACCGAACGGTCGGCGAGTTCGAGGGCGCGGACCGCGTTCTGTTCAACGAGGATCGTGGTGATGCCCTGTTCCTTGATGATGCGCAGGGTTTTCTCGATCTCGTCGACGATCACGGGGGCGAGGCCTTCGTAGGGTTCGTCGAGCAGCAGTACCTTGATGTCACGCGCAAGCGCCCGTGCAATCGCCAGCATCTGCTGTTCACCACCAGACAGCGTGACGCCTTCCTGTTTGCGGCGTTCGCCGAGACGCGGGAAGAGATCGTAGAGGCGTTCAATCGACCAGCCGATAGGCGGTGCGATTTGCGCCAGTTGCAGGTTCTCTTCCACGGTCAGGCCGGGAATGATGCAACGATCTTCGGGCACCAGGCCGATTCCGGCGGCGGCGGCCTCATGGCTTTTCATGAGGTGCAGCGGCTGGTGGTCGAGCCAGATTTCGCCGTGGGTGACCTGCGGGTCATCCATGCGGGCGATCGAGCGCAGGGTCGATGTCTTGCCAGCGCCGTTGCGGCCCAGAAGCGCGAGGATCTCGCCTTCGTGCACGTTGAACGAGATGTTCTGCACGATGTAGCTTTCGCCGTAGTAGCTTTCCATGTTCCAGACGGAGAGGAAGGCGGGGGCGGTTTCGGCCAGGTTGTGGCCCTTGGAGAAGTCGGGTTTGACGTTCATTTGGGTCTCTCCTGATTATGCCGTTTCGCCCAGGTACGCTTCGCGCACCTTGGGATTGCCGCGGATGTTTTCCGGGTCGTCTTCGACGAGGGGGGTACCCTGTGCCAGAACGGTGATCCGGTTGGCCAGCGAGAACACGACGTGCATGTCGTGTTCGATGATCGCGATGGTGATGTCGCGTTCGTCGCTGATCTGCTTGAGCAGGTCGATGGTGTTGTTGGTATCGGCCCGCGCCATACCGGCGGTGGGTTCGTCCAGAAGCAGCAGGCGCGGCTCCTGGGCGAGGCACATGCCGATCTCGAGGCGGCGTTTGTCACCACGCGACATGGCAGCGGCGTGCATGTCACGCTTGTCGGCCATGTTCATTTCCTCGAGCATGTGCTCGGCCCGTTCCACGATGTCCTTTTCGTCCATCATGTTTTCGATGGCGTGCATGCGGAAGGCACCGTCGCGCTTGGCGAAACAGGGGATCATCATGTTTTCCATGACGCTGAGTTCGCCGAAGATCTCGGGTGTCTGGAACACGCGGGAAATGCCCATCTGGTTGATCTCGTAGGGGCTGCGGCCCAGCACCGACTGGCCGTCGAACATGACAGAGCCGGTGTCGGGGATGAGTTTGCCCACGAGGCAGTTCAGGAGGGTCGACTTGCCGGCGCCGTTGGGGCCGATGATGGCGTGGACGGAGTTTTCCTTCACGCTCAGGTTGACGTCGCTCAGAGCCTGGAGGCCGCCGAACCGTTTGCCAACATCTTTGACTTCAAGAATGCTCATCAGTCGTTCTCCTTATTCAGCGGGTTCGGTTTTGGCGGTTTCGGTGTCATCGGCCTTTTTGCCTTTGATGGCTTTGCGGATGCGTTGACCACCTTCGACCAGGCCACCGGGCAGGAAGATCACGACGAGCATGAACAGGATGCCGAGGGTCAGGTGCCAGCCTTTGCCGATGAAGGGGTGGATGATGAAGACAACGAAGTCTTCAAGACCATCGGGCAGGAAGGCGAACCACTGGTGCAGGATGTTGTCGTTGATCTTCGAGAAGATGTTCTCGAAGTACTTGATGAAGCCCGCGCCCAGAACCGGACCGATCAGGGTGCCGGTGCCGCCGAGGATGGTCATCAGAACAACTTCACCGGATGCGGTCCACTGCATACGCTCGGCGCCTGCCAGCGGGTCCATCGAGGCCATCAGGCCGCCTGCGAGACCAGCGTACATGCCGGAGATCACGAAGGCTGCCAGCGTGTAGGGACGCGGGTTGAGGCCGGTGTAGCTCAGGCGGTTCTGGTTCGACTTGATCGCGCGCAGCATCATGCCGAAAGGCGAACGGAAGATGCGGATCGACAGGTAGAAGGCGAGGATCATGATCAGCGCCGAGAAGTAGTAGCCGACGTTGAAGGTGAAGACCCATCCGGCGATTTCCAGATCCGTGCTGCTGCGCATTTCCATGCCGAAGAGGCTTGGAACCGGGATGTTGCCGCCAGCGGTCTGGCTTGCGCCAAGGATACGCGGGTCGTTCAGGGTCAGTTGCAGGCCGGTTTCACCACCGGTGATCGGGGTCAGAACCGAATAGGCCAGTGCAAACATCATCTGGGCGAAGGCGAGCGTCAGGATCGAGAAGTAGATGCCCGAGCGACGCAGGCTGACGTAGCCGATGACGACTGCGAAGAGGCCGGCGACGATGACCGCGAGCACGATGGCGGGCAGCACGTTCATGCCTAGGATCTTGAACATCCAGACCGCGCCGTAGGAGCCGATGCCGAGGAAGGCAGCGTGGCCGAAGGAGAGGTAGCCGGTGAGGCCGAAGAGGATGTTAAAGCCGATGGCGAAGATCCCGAAGATCACGAAACGCTGCATCAGGTCCGGATAGCCTGCGTTGAACTGTGCCATCGCCGAGCCTTCGGGGAAGGGGTTCAGGATGAAGGGTGCAAACAGGGTCAGCACCACAACGATCAGCAGGAGGGAGGTGTCTTTTTTGTTGAGACCCAGCATGAGTTATTCCTCCATCACGCCTTTGCGACCCATCAGGCCACGCGGACGCGTCAACAGAATGATAATGGCAACCAGGTAGATGATGATCTGGTTGATGCCCGGGATGAGGTCGATGACTTCGCGCATGGAGGCAAAGCTTTCGAGGATGCCCAGCAGGAAGCCTGCCAGAACCGCGCCCGGAAGCGAGCCCATGCCGCCGACAACCACAACAACGAAGGACAGCACGAGGAAGTCCATGCCCATGTGGTAGTTGGGCGAGTTGATCGGGGTGTACATGACGCCTGCGAGGCCGGCCACGGCGGCTGCGAGGCCGAACATGATGGTGAAGCGCTTGTCGATGTCGATGCCCAGGAGGCCCACGGTTTCACGGTCTGCCATGCCGGCACGCACGACCATGCCGAAGGTGGTGAATTGCAGGAAGGCAAACACACCGCCGATGATCACGACCGAGAACATGAAGTAGACCAGACGCCAGTAGGGGTAGATGATGGTGTTCGGGTCGAAGCCGATCGCGGCCCCAAAGTCGAACGAGCCCTTGAAGGCGTCGGGCGCCGGGGTCGGGATCGGGTTGGCACCGAAGTAATACTTGATGATTTCCTGCAGAACGATGGCCAGGCCGAAGGTCACGAGGATCTGGTCGGCGTGCTCACGCTTGTAGAAGTGCTTGATCAGGCCGCGTTCCATGATGACGCCGACCAAGAGCATGATCGGGATCGAGAACAGGATGGCGAGCGGGACGGACCAGTCGATCAGGGCGGCACCGGTTTCCGGGCCGAACCAGCTTTCGACGTAGGGGGTTTTGACCTTGAGCGGGTTGCCGAGGAAGTCGGTCTTGTTCGGGTCGATCGTCTCGAAGCTCAGGTTGAGGATCTTGCTGAGGGTCACGGCACAGAAGGCGCCGATCATGAACAGGGCGCCGTGGGCGAAGTTCACCACACCCAGCGTCCCGAAGATCAGTGTAAGCCCAAGCGCGATCAGCGCGTAGGCCGAGCCCTTGTCGAGCCCGTTTAGGATTTGAAGGATTATTGCGTCCATGGTTCCCACCCGTAGGTTTTGTCTGGGGTCGCTCCGTTAGATCAGTGCCCCGATCCTTGGAATGAAAAGCCCGTCCTCCCACCCGCGAAGGGGCAGAGCGTAGCGGTGTCGCGATGCTCGATTTGGGGGCGGACAGAGAAACCGGTCGCGCCGGGGGCGCGACCGGAAGGTCCGGATTAGGCGCCCGGGTTGCAGGTGCCCAGTTCGCCGCCGAAGATCGCCGGATCGTAGGTAACCTGTGCGGTCGGGGTAACTTCGACGATTTCGAGAAGGTCGAATTCCGAAGTCGGGTTTTCCTTACCGCGCACAACCAGAACGTCTTTGAAGCACTGGTGGTCTTCCGCACGGTACAGGGTCTTGCCGTTGCCCATGCCGTCGAACTCGAAGCCTTCGAGAGCTTCTGCAACACCGCAGGGGTTGAAGGTGCCTGCGCGCTCACATGCGTCAGCGTAGAGCATGGCCTGAACGTAGCAGGTGTGTGCAGCCTGCGACGGCGGGAAGCCGTACTTGGTGCCGAACGACTTGACGAATGCCTTGGAGCCTTCGTCCTGCAGCGACCAGTGCCAGTTGGTGGAACCGTAGATGCCCTTAACGTTGGCACCGGCACCCTTGGCCATCAGGCGCGAGTAGAGCGGAACAACGATTTCGAAGTTCTTGTTGTTGACCAGCTTGTCACGCAGGCCGAACTGAACCGCGTTGGTGAGCGAGTTCACCATGTTGCCGCCGTAGTGGTTCAGAACCAGAACGTCCGCGCCCGATTGCAGAACCGGAGCGATGTAGGACGAGAAGTCGGTCTGGGTCAGCGGGGTTTTCACGGCCGCAACGGTTTCCCAGCCAAGAGCTTCGGTCGAGGTGCGAACCGCTTCCTCGGTGGTGTAGCCCCAGTTGTAGTCGGCGGTCAGGTGATAGGCCTTACGGTCGGTGCCGTAGTTGTTGGCCAGGATCGGCGCAAGCGCGGCACCCGACATGTAGGAGTTGAAGAAGTGGCGGAAGCCGTTGGCCCGCTTGTCCTTGCCGGTGGTGTCGTTCGAGTGGGTCAGGCCGGCCATGAAGATGACGCCTGCCTCCTGGCAGAGTGCCTGTACGGCAACCGCAACGCCCGAGGACGAACCGCCGGTGATCATGACAGCGCCGTCTTTTTCGATCATCGACTTGGCCGATGCGCGGGCTGCGTCCGATTTGGTTTGGGTGTCGCCGGTTACGAATTCGACTTTCTTGCCCAGGATGCCGTTACCTTGCAGCGCCTTGGACGAGAAGGTGTTCATCATGCCGCCGTCGCCGCCACCGTTCAGGTGCTCAACAGCCAGCTCGTATGCGCGCAGTTCGTCTGCACCCTCGTCCGCGTAGGGACCGGTCTGGGGCACGTTGAAGCCCAGGGTCACGGAGCCGCCGGTGGGCTCGTTGGTGTAGGCAGCAGCAGACGACGCGGTAAAGATGGTCGGAAGCGCTACGCCAGCGCCAGCGACGGCACCGGACTTGAGCACGCCGCGACGTGTCATAGTGGTTTTGGACATTTAATCCTCCCGTTTGGTAAACAATGGCGATTGGCTCCTCTTCCGCACGCCATAAGCACTTTTGTGCAAATTCATTATCGGGGAGGGATAGAAAATTCCGCAACAACTGCTTTTAGCGTAACAATTTTTTTGTAAAGTAATCCACAATACCATAGTATGCACTGTAAAGAAATTTTTCGGCGCTGCAGAAAGCCGTTGAAAACAACAAGGAAAACACCATGGCCCGCGACACTTTGACAGGCAGCCGTATTCGGGAGCGACGGGCGATGGCGGGGATACGTCAATCAGAGCTTGCGCGCGAGGTCGGTATCTCTGCCAGTTACCTCAATCTGATCGAGCACAACAGGCGCAGAATCGGCGGTAAACTCCTTGTGGACATAGCCCAGGTGCTTGGGGTGGAGCCATCCCTGTTGAGTGAGGGGGCCGAGGCGGCATTGATCGCGACTCTGCGGGAGGCGGCGGCGGATGCGCCTTCAGTGCAATCGGAGCTGGACCGGGTGGACGAGTTTGCCGGACGGTTTCCGGGCTGGGCGGAGCTGATTGCGGACAACCACCGCCGGGTGGGCACGCTGGAGCGGGTTGCGGCCACGCTGACCGACCGGCTGACCCACGATCCGCATCTGGCCACCTCGATGCACGAGGTTCTGACGATGGTAACGGCGATCCGCTCGACCGCGGGCATTCTGGCCGAAACCAAGGAAATTGAACCGGAATGGCGCAACCGGTTCCAGCGCAACCTGAACGAAGACAGTCAGCGGCTGGCCGAGAGCACGCAGCAGCTTGTGACTTACCTTGATGGGGCTGGGGATGTGGGGGCGAGCCTGACCTCGCCGATGGAAGAGGTGGAAATGATGCTGGCCGAGCACAATTACCGCTTTACCGACCTGGAGGAGAGTGACGAGGGGCTTGAGGCGTTCATCGAGGCGCAACCGCAGCTGACCTCACATGCCTCGCGGGATGTGGCGCTTGGGGTGCTGCGTCAGCTTAGGCGCGATGCGGTGATGATGCCGCGGGCGAGTTTTGGCAAGGCGATGGGCGAGTGGGGGCTGGATTTCCCGCGTCTTGTAAAAGAATTCCGCGCGCCGATGGCGGCGGTCATGCGGCGGATTTCCATCCTGTCCAATGATTTCTGGTCGTCGCCCATCGGGATGGTGGTCTGCGACGGCTCGGGAACGCTTATCTTTCGCAAGCCGGTCGAGGGGTTCGCGGTGCCAAGGTTCAGCGCGGCCTGTCCGAAATGGCCATTGTTCCAGGCCTTGAACCGGCCTTTGCGGCCGATCCACCAGACCGTGACGGTGACGGGGCGGGATGCGCGGCAGTTTGATTGCTATGCCATATCCGAGACCATTGGGCCGCTCGAATTCAACGAAGACCCGCTGTATCACGCTTTCATGCTGGTGGTGCCGATCGAGGGGGATGCAGGGGCAACGCGCGAGGTTGGCTCAACCTGTCGGGTATGTCCGAGCCTTGACTGTGTCGGCAGACGGGAACCATCCATTCTTGTTGATGGGATTTGACTTGGCTTTTTGGTGCGGGCAGTTAAGATCGGCGGGCGCGGCCGTAACATCGGTTGAGGCAGGGAGGGTATAATGTATGGGAAAGAGCGTTCTTCTGATTGAGGACGAGCCGAACATTATTGAGGCGATCAGTTTCATCCTGTCGCGGGATGGCTGGGCTGTTTCCACGCATTCGAACGGGCATGATGCGGTTGACGTCGTGCGTGGCGCGGTGCCCGATATTCTCATTCTCGACGTGATGCTGCCGGGCAAGAGCGGGTTCGACATCCTGCGCGAATTGCGTGAAACCCATGGACCCGAGAGCCTGCCGGTGCTGATGCTGACCGCGCGTGGCCAGTTGAAGGATCGCGAAATGGCGGAAAAGGCCGGTGTGAACCGGTTCATGACCAAGCCGTTCTCTAATGCTGAAGTGCTTGAGGCGGTGCGCGATCTGGTCGACGCATGAGCAAGCGGCAGAGTTCCGTTTTCTTGCAAAGGCGAAACTATCGCCGCAGGCGCCTTGTTGACCTGATCCGCATGATGCCGGTGATCGGCGCGCTGCTCTGGGCGGTGCCCCTGTTGTGGCCGACGGGTGAAGATGGCGGCGTGACCACGTCAAAGGCGCTGGTTTACGTATTTCTGGTGTGGTTCGGGCTGGTGGTCGTCACGGCGCTGTTGTCGCGGCTGGCGTTGACGGCGCAGGTGGACGAGAACCTCAAGGACGGCTAGATGGCGACGCTCAACATACTTGTGGCGGTCTGCCTGATCTACGTGATTTTCCTCTTCGTGGTGGCCTTTGCCGCCGAACGCGAGGCGCGGCGGGGTAAGGGCGGGTGGCTGCGGTCGCCGCTGGTCTATACGCTGTCGCTGTCGATTTACTGTACTGCGTGGACGTTCTACGGGGCGGTAGGTTATGCCGCGCGGTCGGGGCTTGAATACCTGACTATCTATATCGGCCCGAGCCTCGTGATGATTGGCTGGTGGTGGATCCTGCGCAAGCTGGTGCGGATCGGCCGGGCACAGCGGGCGACCTCGATTGCCGACCTGATTTCCTCGCGATATGGCAAGTCTAACCTGCTGGCGGTGGGGGTGACGATCCTCGCCGTGATCGGAACCACGCCCTATATTGCGCTTCAATTGCAATCGGTTACGCTTAGTTTTGCGGTGTTTTCCGACGCTGGATCGACCTTTGAGGCGCTGGCGGATCAGGAAAGCACGGCGCTGTTGGTCGCGATGGGGCTGGCGTTGTTCACGATCCTGTTCGGCACCCGGAACCTTGACGTGAACGAACGCCATCACGGTGTGGTCATGGCCATCGCGGTGGAGGCCATCGTAAAGCTTTTTGCGCTCTTGGCGGTTGGGGTGTTCGTGGTCTGGGGCGTTGGTGGGGGCCTGTCGGAGACACTGGACAAGATCGATGCCTCGAAGATCGGCATGTGGGAGATGCGTGGAGATCGCTGGGCCTCGCTGATCTTCTTGTCGGCGGCGGCCTTTCTGTGCTTGCCGCGCATGTTCCAGGTGATGGTGGTGGAAAACGATGATGAAAGCCACCTGCGCACCGCATCCTGGGCGTTTCCGGCCTATATCATGGTGATGAGCCTGTTCGTGGTGCCAATCGCGGTGGTGGGGCTGGACCTGTTGCCGGAAGGATCGAACCCTGACCTCTTTGTCCTTACGTTGCCGTTGGCGACGGGGAACGAGGGGCTGGCGATGCTCTCTTTCCTTGGTGGGTTTTCCTCGGCGACGTCGATGGTGATCGTGGCGGCGCTGGCGTTGTCGACGATGGTGTCGAACCATATCGTGATGCCGATCTGGCTGACGGCGACAGGTGGCGGTGCGACGGTTTCGGGCGACGTGCGCAACGTGGTGATCCTGGCGCGGCGGTTCTCGATTGCGGGGGTGGTGTTCCTTGGGTTCCTGTATTTCCAGCTTTCGGGTGGCGGCACCGCGCTGGCCTCGATTGGTCTTGTTTCCTTTGCTGGTGTCGCGCAGTTCCTGCCGGTGTTGCTGGGCGGGGTTTTCTGGCGGGGCGCGACACGCAACGGGGCCTTTGCCGGTTTGACCGTGGGGTTCATGGTCTGGGCCTATTGCCTGATGCTGCCAAGCTTCGGCCCCGGCGTTCTGATCCCGGAAACAGTAATGGAGCACGGGATCTTCGGGATTGATTGGCTGCGGCCCTATGCGTTGTTCGGGATCGAGGGAATGGATCCGCTGGTCCATGCAGTCCTGTGGTCTATATCGCTGAATTCAGTTGTGTTTTTCCTTGCGTCCCTGATCGGGTTTCCAACCCCGCTTGAGCGTTTACAGGGCGCGCAGTTCGTGAATGTCTACGAACACACGGAGAACCTCCAGAGCTGGAGCGGCAGCTTCGCGCAGAGTGAAGACCTGATGGTGATGTCGCAGCGTATTCTTGGCGCGCGTGAGGCGCAGATCCTGTTTGAAAGCGAGGCCCAACGGCAGGGTGTGGGCGGTTACCTGCCCGAGCCCAGCCCGGATTTCCTGCTGGTGCTGGAGCGTGAGTTGTCGGGTTCGGTTGGGGCGGCGACGGCCCATGCGATGATTGGCCAGATCGTTGGCGGGGCCTCGGTTTCGGTGGAAGACCTGATGGCGGTGGCGGATGAAACCGCGCAGATGATGGAGTATTCCAGCCGCCTTGAGGCCAAGTCGGAAGAGCAGAGCCGGACTGCGCGGCAGTTGCGGCAGGCCAACGAGAAGCTGACCGAGATTTCGGTGCAGAAGGATGCCTTTTTGAGCCAGGTGAGCCATGAATTGCGCACGCCGATGACCTCGATTCGGGCGTTCTCGGAAATCCTGCGGGATAGCGAGCGGCTGAGCGAGGTGGAGAAGGTCAAGTATTCCTCGATCATCCATGACGAGGCGTTGCGTCTGACCCGTCTTCTGGATGACCTGCTGGACCTGAGTGTGCTTGAGAACGGGCAGGTGAACCTTAACGTGCAGACCGGTGATCTGGGCGCGCTTCTGGATCATGCGCTGGCCTCGGCGCTGACGGGGGCGGGCAGTGAAGGGTTTACCGTGCGCCGGGATCAGGCCAAGGAGGCGGTTGCGCTGAATACCGATCTGGATCGCCTGAGCCAGGTGTTCATCAACCTGATCGCCAATGCGCGCAAATACTGTGATGCAGAGGCGCCCGCGCTGACCATTCGTGTTGTGCAGAACGGGGCCTCGGTACTGGTGGATTTCGTGGACAACGGATCGGGTATTTCCAAGAAAGATCAGGCGGTTATCTTTGAGAAGTTCGCGCGGGTCGGGGAGATGAAAGCCGGCGGCGCGGGGCTTGGGCTGGCGATTTGCCGCGAGATCATGGCGCGGCTTGGCGGGTCGGTGAACTATTTGCCGGGACAGGGCGGTGCTGCGTTTCGGGTGATCGTTCCAAGGACGTTGCGCAAGGCGGCGGAATAGGGGTGTTGTAAAGCCTCTGGTAACCTCGTGTGCCTAGACTGGGGTGATACTCGTGTCAGGCAGCAGGCAATGACGGAACAGGACGTAAAATCGGTCTTGCGAAAGATGGCGACGCCCAAGGGCAGCGCGGGAACGGTGCGGGCCGTGCCGGTGGCGCGGCTGATGCGGCGCGCGCTTGAGACGGCGGCGCAGGACAGCCTTGGGGTGCCGCTCGAGGTGCGGTCTGTGCGGCAGTCATCGGTCAAACACGAGGACCTGCGTGAACTGTTTGCCGGTTTCGGGTTCATGGCGCTTCTTGAGGGGAGGCCCGCCGCAGGTGTCGCGATCGAAACCCCGGTGTTGGGTGGCGTGGTCGAGCATCAGACCATCGGCACCGTGTTGCCGCAAGGCGCGGGCGAGCGGCCGCCGACACGGGTGGATGCGGCGTTGATGGCACCGCTTCTGGATGATGCGCTGACGCGGTATTCGCAGAGCCTCGAGACGGCGGATACGTCGTTCTGGGGGCGCAATTATGCCTTTGGGGCGATGGTGCCAGAGGCGCGAACACTTGTTCTGGCGCTGGGGGACGGGCTGTATCACCTGTTCGAGATGGAGGTGTCCCTTGCCAGTGGCGCGCGCGAAGGGCGGCTTGTCATGGCCTTTCCCGACCATGTGGAACCGGCAGAGGAGCAAGAGGGCGGGGATGCGGTGTCAGAGACCGTGCGGCAGGGCGTGCTTTCGGCCCATGTCACGCTGGATGCGGTGCTGGCGCGGGTGCAGCTTCCCTTGTCGCAGCTTCAGGGCCTTTCGGTTGGCGAGACAATCCCGCTTGAGGCTGGTGTGCTGGACCGGACCTGGCTTGTGATGGAAGAGGGGGGCGTGTCGGCGCAGGTCACGCTTGGCCAGATGAATGGCGCGCGGGCTGTGCGGCTGATCGGGCAGGCCGGACGGGGCGAAGAGGGCGGTGAAAAAGATGCGACGGCGTTCGTGCAGATGCACGAGGAGGCGCGGGTGGCCGAACCTGACCTGTCGGATTTGCCGGAGGTGGCCCTTGATATGCCGATGATGGATCTTGAGACTGGTATGGAAGACGGCGAAGCCCTCGATGATCTGGAAGATCTGTTATCGGGAGAGGGCTTGGCCGAAGATGATATCGCCTTAACCGCCTGACGCCAGCGAGGCGATGCGGGGCGCGAGCGGGCGCATGTCATAGCCGCCCTGCGCTGCGGCGTTGACGATTTCGTCAACCGTGAGGGTATCGGCATGGCCCAGCGACCAGCACACCGTCGAGCGGGTGCCGGATGCGCAATAGGCCAGAACCTTGCCGGGGGCCTCTTCCAGCGTCTTGCGTTGCAGGGCGCAGCGGTCGGGCGTCATGGTGTCATGGGTCAGAGGGTTGACCACGAAGGTCAACCCGGCCGCCGTTACCGCGTCACCGATGGCATCGGCTTGATGCGAGGGCGGAACCTCGGCATCGGGGCGGTTGCAGATGACATGTGTGAACCCTGCGTCGGCGAGGGCGGCAACGTCCTCGGCCGAGATTTGCGGGGCAACGAAGTATCGGGGCGTGATCTGACGAATATCCATGATGCTCTCGATTACTCGGCTGGAACCGCCTTGTCCAGTTGCGAGCGCACCATCGGTGCGGCCCACATTCCGGCGAGCATGGCCACGAGGAAGACCCAGTGCGGCCAACCGCCATAAGACAGAGAGGCAACGGCCGGTCCGGGGCAGAGGCCGGCGAGGCCCCAGCCGGCACCGAAGAGGACCGAGCCTAGAACGAGGTTGCGGCCGATTTTGGGTTCCGGCGGGGTGGGGAACTCTCCGCCAACAATCGGGCGGCGGCCCTTGGTGAGCATCCAGGCGATGGCCATGGGCAGGATTGCCCCGCCCATCACGAAGGCAAGGGTCGGATCCCAGTTGCCGAAGACATCAAGCCAGCCCTGCACCTTGGTGGTGTCGGTCATGCCGGAGACGAAGAGGCCGGCACCGAACAGGCCACCCGCGATGAAAGCAAACACAAGGCGCTGCATCAGATCACCCCCAGAATGTGACGGAAGAGGACCACGGTCAGGCCACCTGCCATGATGTAGAAGACGGTGGCGACCATGCCGCGCAGCGACAGGCGCGAGATACCGCAGACCCCGTGTCCGGAGGTGCAGCCATTGGCGATACGGGTGCCGATGCCGACAAGGAGACCCGCTGCAACCAGCACGGCGAGGTTCTCGCTGGCGTGGGTTTCGAAGGGGCGGTAGAGCGGTTTCAGCACGATCGGCAGCAGGAAGACCCCGATCAGAAAGACAATGCGTTCCATGGCCGAACTGCGGCCCGATCCATCGACGAGGCCGCCGATGATACCGCTGGCGCCCATGACGCGCCCGTTGGCAAGAAGGAAGACGGCACCGCCGGTGCCGATCAGGAGGCCGCCAACCAGCCCCCAGATCCAATCAACTGGGATAGATTCAAACATCGCATTTCCTCTTGGTCCTGATGCGAGACTATGAGGTGGCGCGCCCTATCCGCATTTGGACGCGACACCGGTGTTCTTTGGAAAGGGGTCAGAGTTTGTTGACCGGCACTTTCAGGAAGACATCGCCCTTTTCATCCGGTTCGGGCATCTGGCCAGCGCGCATGTTGACCTGAAGCGAGGGGATGATGAGCTTGGGCATGTCGAGGGTGGCGTCGCGTGCGTCGCGCATTTCGACAAAGGCGTCCTTGTCCTTGCCCTCGCCAACGTGGATGTTGCGCGCCCGCTGTTCCGCGACGGTGGTTTCCCACGCGTATTCATCGCGACCCGGGGCCTTGTAGTCGTGGCCCACGAAGATACGGGTCTCGTCGGGCAGGGCGAGGATCTTCTGGATCGACTGGTACAGGATCTCGGAGGAGCCACCGGGGAAATCGCAGCGGGCGGTGCCGAAATCGGGCATGAAGAGGGTGTCGCCCACGAAGGCGGCGTCGCCGATCACATAGGTCAGGCAGGCGGGGGTGTGGCCCGGGGTGTGCAGCACGTCACAGCGCATCTGGCCGATCATGATGCTGTCGCCCTCGGTGAAGAGCTGGTCGAACTGCGAGCCGTCGCGCTGGAACTCGGTGCCTTCGTTGAAGACCTTGCCGAAAGTGTCCTGAACGATGGTGATGTTCTTGCCGATGCCGATCTTGCCGCCCACCTGTTCCTGGATATAGGGCGCGGCGGAAAGGTGATCGGCGTGGACGTGGCTTTCAAGCAGCCATTCGACGTTGAGGTTGTTGTCCTTGACGTAGGCGATGACCTCATCGGCCGAGGCGGTGCTGGTGCGACCTGACGAGTAGTCGAAGTCGAGCACGCTGTCGATGATGGCGCAGGAGGCGCCTTCGGGGTCTTTTACCACGAACGAGATCGTGTTCGTCGCATTGTCAAAAAAGGCGGTTACTTCTGGCGTCATCGAGAATCCTCCGTTTGCAGAAAGACATATATTATTTTGCGCATATGTATCAAGAGGAAGTGTTGCGTTGACCTATATCAATGCCAGATCAACCGGAACGTGTCAGTCTGTGGGCGCATTTTGAGGAAGACGCGATGACCGATGTAACGACCCGCAAAAAAGCCCTTTTGAAGCGCCTGTCGGAGCTGGATGAAAGGCTGCACCTGATCGAGGAAGAGCTGGACGCACCCAACTCGAAAGACTGGGAAGAGATGGCTGTCGAGCGGGAAGGCGACGAAGTTCTCGAGCAGTTGGGCCAGAGTGGCCAAGATGAGATTCTGCGTATTCGTGCAGCACTCAAACGCATTCGTGACGGAGAATACGGCATTTGCGTGCGTTGTGGGGACGACATCTCGGCTGAAAGGTTGGATGTGCTGCCTGATGCGCCATTGTGTAAGAATTGCGCGGCTGCAACGGCCGGGTGAGTTGGTTTTTTGAGGAGGAACCAAGAAAATGACTATTGAAGACCTTCTGGCCAAGGCCGAAGCCCTGTTGCCGGAAATCGAAGCAGCAGAGGGTGATGAGCGGTACAACCTGCACCAGGACCTGCACCGGCTTTTGGAAAATATTCGTATGCGCGGCGGCAAGGTTCCGGCGCATCTGCGGACCCGCGACCTTGAATTGGTCGATGAAGAAGTGGAAGACGCATTCGACAACATGCCGATCTGAACAGGTCGGGAGACTTGCAAAATGGCACTCGCGGGCGACTGCGGGTGCCATTTTTCTTTTTGTTTTCTTGCTTTGAGCGTGGGGCTTCGTACTGTGGAGGGGAATTACAGTACGTGTATTGAGAGTAGGGGAACGACGGTATGGAGGACGCGGTCGAATACCTTGTCAAAGGCGAGGTTGCGGTTCTTGCAGTGAACAACCCGCCGGTGAACGCCCTTGGGGTGGCGGTGCGGCAGGGGCTTGTGGCGGGTCTGGACCGTGCGCTGGCCGACGACACCGTAAAGGCCATAGTGATCCTAGGGCGCGGACGGACCTTTCCTGCGGGGGCGGATATCTCGGAGTTCAACGCGCCGCCGATCGATCCCTGGCTTCCCGAGGTCTGCAACCTGATCGAGGCATCGAGCAAGCCGGTTGTAGCGGCGCTGCATGGCACGGCGCTGGGCGGCGGGTTCGAGGTGGCCTTGTCGGCGCATTACCGGATCGCTGTGACGGGGGCGCGGGTTGGCCTGCCGGAAGTGACATTGGGCATCCTGCCCGGTGCCGGGGGGACGCAGCGCACGCCGAGGCTGGCCGGGGCGTCTGCGGCGCTGGACCTGATGCTGTCGGGCAAGCCGATCGAGGCGTCATCGAAGACAGCGGAATGCTATTTCGACCGGATCGTTGAGGGGGAACTCGAGGCGGAGGCGCTGCGCTTTGCCGAGGAGCTGATTGCAGAGGGCGCGCCGGTGCGCCCGACGAAAGACGCGATGCAGGGGTTTGCCGATCCCATCGGCTATCAGAAGGCGGTGGCGTCGCGGCGCAGCGCGATTGCCGAACACCCGGAACTTGCGCCTGCCGAGATCATCAACTGTGTCGAGGCGGCAGAGCTTTTGCCGTTCGCGCAGGGGCTGACTTTCGAGCGGGCGGCTTTCGAGACGCTGGTGTCCTCGGACCAGAGCGCGGCGTTGCGGCACGCGTTCTTTTCCGAGCGCAAGGCGGCCAAGTTTCCCGAACTTGAGGCAGGGCGTCGCCGGGCGGTGCGTCGCATTGGTATCGTGGGTAGCGGGCGACAGGGCACTGGCGTGGTGCTGGCCTGTCTCGCGGCTGGATACGAGGTGCTGATTGTCGAGAACTCGGAACAGATTGCGCGCAACCGGATTGACCAGATTTCCAACATGCTGAACCGGCAGGCGCGCAACGGCAAGATTTCCACACAGGACGTCGAAAGCGGTTTGGCGCGGCTGAGCGGGCATAGCGATTTCGTGGCCCTTGCGGACGTGGACATGGTGATCGAGGCGGTGCCGGAGAAACGCGAGATCAAGCAGCGGGTTTATTCGCAGCTGGATGCAGTGATCCGGGAGGACACGGTGCTGGCGACCACGTCGCTGTGGACGGATGTGCGCGAACTGGCGGAGATGACCGAGGACCCGCAGAACGTGGTGGGGTTGCGGTTCTCGCGACCGGTGCGGATCGGGCGAATTGTCGAGGTCGTGGCGGGGCCCCAATCCGGCGCGGAAGCGGTGATGACGGCGCTGGACGTGGTGCGACGCATGGGCAAGGTGCCGGTGCGCGCAGGCGGCGGTGTGGCGCATATCGGGCGCAGCATTCTTGGGGCCTATCGCCACGCGGCGGACCTGTTGGTCGAGCAGGGCACGACGCCCTACCTTGTGGACGAGGCGATGCGCGACTGGGGTATGGCCAAGGGGCCTTACCAAGTGATGGATGTCGAGGGCCTTAACAGCAGCCTTGGCGAGCGGCAGGCGAGAGCCATGCAGGGGGGCGAGAGCGAGCGCGATATCCGGTTCGCCGATCTTCTGCTTGAGGCTGGGCGCGAGGGGCGTGACGGCGGCAAGGGGTTTTATCTTTATGACAGTCCGAAGTCCGCCGGTGTGCCCGATCCGGAGGTGATCGAGATCCTGCGCCATGAACGCGAACGTCTTGGGATCAGGGCGCGCGGGTTTTCAGCCGGGGAGATCCAGCACGCCTGTCTTGCGGCGATGGCCAACGAGGGCGCGCGCCTGTTGCGACTGGGGATAGCCACGCGGCCTTCGGATATCGATGTGGTGATGATGCTGGCCTACGGTTTCCCGCGCTGGCGGGGCGGGCCGATGAAGGCGGCTGATCTGGCCGGGCTGCTGACCGTGAAGCGCGACATCGAGAAGAACGCGCCGATGGACGGCGTGTTCTGGCGGCTTGAGCCGATCTTTGACGAGCTGATCAAGAACGGGCAGGGCTTTGACGCCCTCAATGCCTAGGCGAGGAACAGGCCGAGGATCACCAGCATCAGGCCGATGACCGACAGGAAAAGCGAGCCGAGGTTCAGAGGCATCACCTTTTGAACGGCGGCGCGCAGGTCTTCATCGCTGAGGCCGGCGTTGCGGGCCTTGGCGACCTTGACGATCGACAGAACGAGGCCGCAGAGGCCGATAAGCGAAACAAGGGCACCGCCCCAGACAAGCCATTGCATGCTGTCATCCTTTTCGAGTTGCACCCCTGCCTTGTGGCGGGCGCGGTAAAACCGGTTCCGCGATGGCCTAGCGGAAGTGTCGGCGCGGGGCAAGCGGCGGGGTGGAAAAGGGGCGTGCATTTTCCCGCCGTCAGCCGGTTTTGGCGTCTTGCGGCGGTTCGGGCAGGGGGATAGGTTGCGGGCCTGATAAAACGCCAAACCATCGCCTGGAGGCCATATGAACGACTACGTCACCGAAGAAGCCAACTCGCCGGATTCGAGCTATCGCGTTACCGCGGGCGAACTGCGCCAGTTCATCGAGCGGTTCGAACGGCTGGAGATGGAGAAGAAGGACATCGCCGACCAGCAGAAAGAGGTGATGGCCGAGGCGAAATCGCGTGGCTATGACACCAAGGTGATGCGCAAGATCATCGCGCTGCGCAAGCGCGACAAGGATGACATCGCCGAGGAAGAAGCGGTGATGGAAATGTACAAGGAAGCGCTGGGCATGTGATCCATGCCCATGCCCGGGCGCAGGCCGCGTCAGGGCATGATCAGGTTGACGCCGGGCAGGCGGGACATCTCGTAGAGGTCTTCGTCGTAGATTTCCGTCAGCGCGTCGATGAAATCCTCGGTCCAGCCGGGAATATCCAGTTCTTCCTCAAGCTCGTCATCAAGGGCAAACTTGTCCAGGAACGCCGCGATCACGCGGCGTTTTTGCATTTCGGTCATGCCCGGGTGGCTGTCGATGTAGGACTGGTAACGGCTCATGCCTTCTTTTGACATGATCTCGTCCAGCAGATCGTTGCCGCCTTCGATGGGCTGGGTCGCGTCGAGGCCGGCCATTTCGCGCAGGAGTTCTTCCCATAAGAGCGGGGTGTCTTCGTTGCACCAGACGGTGAGGGCGGCCTGCGGGACGGCGGCGCGGATGCGCGTGACCAGTTCGGACCAACGCAGGGCGGTCGGGATCGAATTGTTGGTCAGGTCATCAATGCTCTTGCAGGGGGTGCCCCCCAGCATCGCCGGCAGGAAGGTGGCCGGGTTGCGGATCGCGAGGAAGATCTCGACCTCGTCCTGTTCGAAGATGTTGCAGAAATCGAGCAGGCGGTCCGCGGCATCGGGATAGATCATGTTCTGACGGATCGCGATCTTGGGCACACCGAAGAAGTTGCTGTGCGACATAAGGATGCGATCGGGAGACTTCACCGACTTGTCAACGAGGTTGTCGAGGAAGCGGGCACGCAATTCGTCACGTTGCGCCGTATTCTGCACCGCGCCGAGGGTTGAGCGCATGTCGGCGCGGTAACTCCTGGGTTTGGGCAGAGAGATACCGCGTTCGGCAAACATTTCGGTATTTTTTGCCAGAGATTTCAGGAGCTTGTCATCGTCCGTGAAATGCGCCCCGGTGTGGAGTACGACCTGCATGAGTATCCGGTGTTTTTTGATCAGTTTGGCGTATTATATCTTCGTTTCTGGACAGTGAAACCAGATTCAGGCAACAGGGGGCCATGACCGAGATCCAAACCCAGATGTCGCCCGCCGCACGCAAACCGCGGCTGCCCAGCCCCTGGTCTGTCGGGGCGCTGACGATTGCGGTGATCGTGCTGCTGCCGATCTGCGCCGTGTTCTACATGGCGCTGTTTCCGTCCGAGAATATCTGGGGGCACCTGATCTCGACCACCTTGCCGCGTTACCTTCGCAACACGCTGATCCTGATGCTGAGCGTCGGGCTTCTGGCGGCCAGTATCGGCACAGGCGCGGCCTGGCTGGTGAGCCGCTATACCTTCCCGGGTTCGGGATGGCTGCAATGGGCGCTTTTGTTGCCGCTGGCGATCCCGGCTTATGTCGGGGCCTATGCGCTGGTGGATTTCCTTGAGTATGCGGGTCCGGTCCAGACAGGGATGCGGGCGGCGTTCGGATGGAGCAGCGCGCGCGACTATTGGTTCCCCGAGATCCGCTCGATGGGGGCGGCGATCATCGTGCTTTCGGTGGCGATGTTCCCTTATGTCTACATTCTTGCCCGCGCGGCCTTCCGCGAACAGTCAGGGGCGGGAGAAGAGGTGGCCCGCTCGCTGGGTGTCGGCGCCCTTGGGCGGTTCTTCCGTGTGGGCCTGCCGTTGGCGCGCCCCGCGATTGCGGCCGGGTCCGCCATCGTGATGATGGAGACGGTGAATGATTTCGGCACGGTCGACTATTTCGCGGTGCAGACCCTGACCACCGGGATCTTCAGTGTCTGGCTGGAGAGCAACAATGCCGGTGGTGCGGCGCAGATTGCGACGGTGGTCCTGGTGCTGGTGATTTTCCTCGTGACGCTGGAAAAACTAAGCCGTCGCAAGTTGCAGTTCTATTCCATGACCACGCGCCACCAGCCGCCGCGCCTCGTGGCGCTTGCAGGCGTTTGGGGCTGGGTCGCCACGGGCCTGTGCCTGATTCCGCTCGCGGTGGGGTTCGTGCTGCCGGTTGGGGTGATCCTGTCACACGCACTGGAGAATGCCGATCTGTGGCGCGATCCCGCGCTGTTGCAGGCGCTGCGCAACACGCTGCTGGTGGGCAGCATCGCGGCGGTGATCACGGTGCTTGCGGGCGTGTTCCTTGTCTATGGCGTGCGCTTGTCGGGCAAGACCTTGCCGCGCCTGTTGTTGCCACTAACAACAATCGGTTACGCCGCGCCCGGGGCCGTTCTGGCGGTGGGTATCCTGATCCCGCTGGCGCAGGTCGACAACCGGCTGGCCGACTTCATCGAGGTGGTGACGGGGCGGCCGACCGGACTTTTGCTGACGGGATCGGCCTTTGCCATCATCCTGGCCTATTGCGTGCGATTCTTCGCGATTGCCCAGGGGGCGGCGGATGGCGCGATGGGACGTGTCTCGCCAAGCCTGCCCTGGGCGGCGCGCTCGCTGGGGCGGACGCGGGGACAGACGCTGCGGGTGGTCTATTTCCCGCTGATCCGTGCCACGGTTGGGTCAGCGCTGCTTCTGGTGTTCGTGGACTGTGTCAAGGAATTGCCCGCGACCATGCTTTTGCGGCCTTTCAACTTTGATACGCTGGCCACGCGGGTGCATGATCAGGCCAGTCTGGAAAACCTCGGCGATGCCAGCCCTGGCGCGATCATGATCGTGCTTGTGGGGATGGTCGCGGTGGGTTTTTTGGCGCGCGCAAACCGGTGATCAACTTAACACTTGCAGCCCCCATTTTTTGCGCTTAAACGCGTGCCAGTGCCCCTATAGCTCAGCTGGTAGAGCAACTGATTTGTAATCAGTGGGTCGGGAGTTCGAGTCTCTCTGGGGGCACCATTTCATTAATTATTTCAATGGCTTATGTGCTTTTCACTTTGTTTGATTTTCTAGTGGGTTTGGTGTAAGCGCTATGTAATCAAGTTGTTTAAAATTTTTTAAAATCAGCTGACGAAATTAGAACAAAGAATGCTGACAAAAAGAGAATGAAGAACAATGGGTAAAAATAGATACATTCCGTTGGGAGTTAGACGCCAATTGAGGCAAGAGGCGTGCTTCGGCTGTGCTTCATGTGGAAATCCAATTCTAGAGTATCACCACATAATTCCTTGGAGCGAAAAGAAACACAACGATCCGGATCATATGGTCGCTCTTTGTGGTACATGTCACACTAAGTTTGGAAAACTACGGAGAAATCGGGCCTACGAACTTAAGGAAAACCCCTTCAATCGTATCAAAGGGAAAATCTATGGGGAACTCGGAACCGACAAAGCTGTGACCAAACTGAGAGTAGGCTCAACAACTTTCGAGAATACTCCAACAGTTTTTTCGTTTTTTGAGGCGCCATTAATCCAGTTTCGAATTGAAGATGGCCAACTTCTTCTGTCTGCATACATCCCTGCTGAGGATATGTGGCCTAGTATTTTAATCAAAGACAACGATTTGCTCGTGAATACTGAGAACATGTGGGACGTGAGTTTTGCAACGAATGTTTTGACTGTTCAAAAGAAAGAAAGAGAAACGTATTTTAGTGTTGATATGCGAAACGAAGACGTGGTGAGCGTTTTTGGGAAGTTCTCTATCTTGGGGAACGACTACAAATTTACTCCGAAGAATACTGACTTTGAAGGTATCAACCTCCAAGACGCTACAGTGAGAAATTCACCAGTAGCGATTTATCGGGGTGATCAAAAGAACCGCTTACTCTGGCCAAATTACGCGATGCATTCACCTAAAGCAAAATTTTTTCCCTTGAAGCTCTCTAGCGAAGTCGCTTGGGAGCGTGCTTTTCAAGCTTGGAGGCAAAATAACGCAGGCTGGCTAGGTCGAAGGGCGTGATCTTGGTCGAGACGGAATGCGCCAGCCTTCGCAGCTCAAAAAAGTCTGGTTCCGTGAAGCCCTGAAGCTTCAAGGCAGGGACGCCTGCAGCAATGATGATTTCCACCAACTCACGGGCATAGGCCCGAAAGTCTGCGTCTGTCGGGTCGGTGGGAAGTGTGGGTAAGGTTGGGTGCGGGGTCATGTCTAAACGGTGTTGTTGCGAATGGTGATTGTCTCAGTCTCGGGAAGGGCCTTCACGCGTACCTTGATTGTTCCGCCATATCCGTCACCGCCCATCACCTCTAGCGGGTTGTAGTAATCGCCATTCCATTGGATCAGATCGAATTTGTCGGGGGTTTCATTGGTTATCAGCAGTAGGTTTGCGTCACCGTTATACGGCTCTAGGGTCGTGAAACTATCTTCGCGCTGCCAATCCCTCATGCCGAACGTGTCGTCAATCAGATCATATTGAAAGCCCCCCGCGCCATCGGTCAGGGCGGTCCCGTCTTCAATGGCAATGCGGTAAAGCTTGGCGGGTTTCCAAGCGGGGTTGAACCTTGCGGCCCGTTTCAGTGTGGCGGAATAGGTCATTCGGCGGGTTCCTCTTTGGCTGGATGTGCCTTGGGCAGGGACAAGCCTTCCCAGCCGACCAACTGCATGGCCGTCGCAAGAGGCACACCAGAGTTCACCAGAACACCCACGGCACGAGCACGGCCCGCCACGTCGCTGGACATCAAGGCGTCAAGGCTCAGGCGGGTGATGCCTAGTTTGGCTGTCAATTCGGGGGTGATCATCCGTGCCAGAGGGTCAACAGTCTGTAAGGCGAACAAGCGATAAGCTTCCCTCATGGCCCCCGCGTTCCCGTTGGAGGTCATCAGGGCTGGTGGAACGCCCGCCGCTGTCAGCAAGCGTTCGTGCAAGCTAGTGGTCGCGGGGTTTAGATCGGCCTTTTGCAGATCGGGGGTCAAGTCAACGCGCCTTAGTTCGGAACGGTCCCCACCGGCATGAGTGGCAAAATCGGCCTTGGACGTGACCACGGCAAGCGAGCCATTGCGCAAGCCAGAAAGGGCCTTTGATTGTTGTTCCTCGGGAATGCTTGCCGACATCGGCAACAGGCCTTTGCCGGTCATGGGCAGAGCCGCAGAGACTGCCTGTTCAATTTCAGCCATCAGCGTGGGGGATAGCCCCATGAGCGCAAATGGGCTTCGGCCTTGCCACGGGGTTGCGGGGTCGGGATTGATCACCAGTTTTAGCACCTCTGGGGCCAGCGCCTTCACGGTTTCGGTGCTGCTCACCTTGGCGATATGCAGGTGAAACTTTCCGTCTGCAAATTCATCCCAATACGCAACGCGCACCAGTTCCAGCTCATTGGCGTGAACCCGAATGTGCCAACAGCTTTCCCCCCTTAGGCAAAGGTCCAGACCTATTGACGCCAGAATGTCAGGGGTCAGCACATCGGCCAGAGGCTCAGGGGTGAGCATAGAGAATGCCCGCGACCAAACACCCACGCAGGTGCCAACCGTTGCCGACAGGGCCGCAGAGCCATCCATTGACAGGTTCTTGCGTCGGGCGTCGATGTATTGCGCCGTTACCACCGGGAACGCACTGCGCTGTTCCAGATCGGGTTTCTTCTTGAATGGCCAGATCATTTGCGCACCTCACTTGCCAGCAACGCCCCGGCACCCGAACCGTAGAACAGGCCCATGAGGTGTTCGCGGGTAAATCCGCTGTCACCGGCGTTCTGTGACTTGAATTCACGCCGTTGGGGCGAATACACCAGTTGATAGACCGCCAGATTGAACACCGCTTGCAGCACGTGAGACTTGGGTGTCGGTGGCGTCACTGTGTCTGGTTGGGTCAGACGATAGGTCAATGGACCTTCGAGTTCGATCATCCCGGCAATGTAGGTTTCAGAATGGGACACCCATTCGCCGCCGCTCAGGGCTTCGACTGTCAGAGTCTCGGGGAAGGGATAGCGGGGCCAAGTGTAGAGTTCGGCCCCCTTAACCCTCAAAACTACGCTACCAGCCGTCACGGGGTAGTATGTGCGGCCCGTAAAGGTTTCGGCCTGTTCCCATGCCGCTGAAATCAACGCTTGGGCTTGAGCTTCTGTCACGCCCGCTTCTAGCGCCACCTCAGAGGCAATGGGAGAAGCTGGCAGTTCGCCACGGGTGAAGTCGGTTGAAATGTGTTCGATCATGGCAGAATGATCCTTTGAGGTTTTGTGCAAATGTTTGCACAGCCCACCGCTCTAAGTTCGGCCTCACTCGCCTCATATGCGGGGCGGGTCACCAGACTGAGTTCATACAAGAGCAAGGCTGACAGTTCTCGGATCATGACGCCGGGATTTCCCGGCTCGGGCACCAGCCGTTCAGCATCCGGTACCACGTCCTTGGGTGGCACCCGAAAGCCCGGTGACACGCCCTTGATCAGACCGGCCCCGACCATCGCAAGGGCGTCTGTCACATGGGTGGCACGTTCGGCCCCTTCGGGAATTGTCGCGATGAACTCAAGAAAATCTTCGGTGTCATTGAATTCCATCGTGTTGGAACGTTTCGAGGCAAGCGGGCGGTCAAAGGAATGGCCCACTAACAAGTTCACTTCGCGGTCGGGGTCTTTCAACGTGAAGTCAAAGGCCCCCGGCAGAATGGTTTCCTTTCGCACGGTGCCCCGGTCAGCAAGCACCGCAAGAGCTTTGTAAGGGAAACGTCCTAAAATCGTCGGACGCCCCCCTTGTTGCCGCACCTCAAGGGATTGTGCGGCCCATATGGCGCGGCATTCCATTGTTACGCCGCTGTCTTGGCGACGTTGGTCACCTTGAGGAAATGCGTATCCTGACGCTGTACCAGCACATCAGGGAATGCGAACACCGTCAGCGCCACCTTGCCGGTTTTGCTTTCCGAGTACGGATCAACAATCAACTCAGGGGCACCCCACATGGGCACATAAGCATGACCCTTGGTAGCCCCGATATAGGCAGTTGCGGTGTCACCGGCAGTATCACTGACTTGGGTCGAGAACGTCAGTTTGGACGTGATCTTTTTCATCATGTCCAGTTGCGTGAACCCGTCGCCAAAGGACGTTTTCAGCAACGACGCCAGCATGAACGGAACGCCTGCAACATGAATGCCGTCCATGCTGTTCAGCTTGGCCGAGACCATCACTTCGGTGATCCAGTCCACCCAGTTCTGATAGGTGGCTTCGGTCCCACCTGCGTCCTTGCTGGTGATGCTGCCAAGGTTTTCGAGGCCAGTGGGCTGTTGATCTGCCCCGGTGCCTTGGAATACGGCAAGGTCAAGAGCCTCGCGGATCACTTCGGACAGATCACGACGCAGCATCGGTTCAAGAGCCGAGTTCTCGCGGATTGCCTGACGGGTCAGTAGGTAGCGGGCCGTAAGGGTGCGCAGGGTAGGTTCCTTCACCGCTGTGGTAATTGCAGCAGCATCTGCGCCCGAGCCTTCGGCCACCCACGATGCAGAGGCCCCAGCGGTCATTTCAGGGAACCGGGGCTTGCCGGTCACCTGAATGGTCTGGACGCCAAACGATTGAGCCGCCGATTGTTCGAACAGGCGTTCGAGGGCGTTCATCGTCGGACGGCTGGCCAGCTTGCCGCCGGAACTGTCCGGTGCGGTAATCGTTGCGTCCGCGCGGGTTTGCAGGGCTTCCCACGGCAGATAAGTGCCCCGGGAGGCCTTGCCATTGCGCACTTCGAGTTCTGCAATCACTTCGGCTTCACGGCCCTCAATGACGCGCTGACCTTCGAGGGTTTCCACCAGTGTGGCCAGATCAAAGGCGCGACATTCGGCAGCAAAGTCTTTGTCCGCGTTGTCGGGTTCCTTGATCTTGTCGCGTTCGGCACTTTCCAGCACCAAGGCCGCACGATACTCGATTTCTGCGCCCTCATAGGCTTCGGTGAGTGAGCGCAGTTCGGAGCGGGCGGCGTCGGTGATTTCATCGGCCTTTTGGATCGCGGCCATTTTCTCACGACGCTTGGATTGCGCCAGTTTAATTTCATCGGATTTCAGCATTTTAATTTCCTTCAGGGTGTTATGAGAATTTCGCACGGGGGCAGATCGGCTCATTTCATGGCGGTTGCCCCTTCCCATCCGGAGGAATGCCAGCCATCGCCAAGAATAGCTTTCGCCCTGGCACATTGCTGCGCTTGATCGGTTTGGGGCCTTTCCGCCGCCCGATAGCGTCCCATTTTTCCTTTGCGGATTTGGATGCGTGGCAAGGCTGGCAGAGCCATTGCAGGTTCGATTGATCGTATTCGCTCAGGCCATGCGCCTCGCATTTGGCGCGGGGAATGATGTGATCGGCTTGGCCGTGCATACCGACAAAGCGATTGCATTTCTGGCACCGGAACCCCGCCCGCTTGGCCACAGCTTCCCGCGTGTCGCGATACCATGCCACGTGATCCAATATGGTGCGCCCCACGCCCATCAGATCACCTCAATTTCATATTCGGGGGTGACCGCATCCCGTTCGCGGTAGAGAGCCGACGCAGCCAGAACCAAGGCCTGACAAACGTCAATTCGGCTCATCAGGCTGGACTTGACCAGTTGCATGGCCCCGGTGGCGTGAACCCGCACGTCAGCTTCGGCAATCCCAGCCTCAATCAATCGGCTGCGCCGCATTTTCAGAGAACCCGACAGGAACAGCTTGCGGGTGGCCCGAATGTCCGCGTCACCGTCGCGGGGGCCTTGGCCCCGAAACACGGGTTGCCAATCCAGCTTGGCACGGCTCAGAGCGTTCAACAGATCTTCACGCCGGTATCGGTCGCACGACACGTTCACGACAGTGTGCGGCCCGATCATCCTGACCACCATCGGCAAGAAGGCGTCCAGATCGGTAATCCGCCCCGGTGTCGTGAACAATGAACCTTCAGCCTCGCAATCGGTGTAGACGGTTCCCACCCGGTCACGCTTGCCGCGCTCGTGCAAGGTCATAGCTTCCCCCGGGAAGGCTCCGACTGCCTTCACCAAGCCGCTTTCATACACCGCGCAAGCCGCTGTCATGCTGGATGAACCGCCAAGATCCAGCCCCACAAAACAGGCTTCCCCCGGTTCAGGTTCGGCGGTTGGCTCATAACAGTTTTGCAGGGTGTTGTAGGTCACCAGCAATTCGCGGGCGGGGTTGCCCGGTAAATTCAGATGAGACGTTTTGAAGTCTTCGAGGTTGCCCGACGCCTTGGCCTTTTCGAATGCATCCCGAATGAAGGCCTTGGACTTGATCTTGAACCCGCCGGGGGTGGCCTTTTCCCATTGGGCAGGATCGCCGGGGTCAGCGCTCTTGTCAGCCGCGTACAGGGCCACATGGGTGGCGTCGTCGGGGGCTTCGAGGATTTCTGAGAACTTGGGGCTATCTAGGCGGGTGCCTGTCAGGATTTGCGAACCGTCCCTTGCCGCAAGGGCGTTGAATGTAGCGTCAAACAATTCGTCTTGTCGACGCGGGAACAATCCGGCTTCGTCCAAAATGGCAAGGTCAACGTCATCACCGTGGCCTGATTTGCTGTCACCGCTCAAAAGCTGGCATTGGCCATTCCCTACCACCAGCCGACCGGGGCTAGGCGCGTGACGCAGAGCAATTTCATCCTCGCGCCCGATTGCAGTCATCAGATCAACGGCAGCTTGAGGAACGAACTTAGAAAAACGCGCAGTGGGGGCCACACACACGGCCTTGAACATGGGAATGAATATCGGACTGTCAGGCAACATTCGCGCCAGCAACAGGAAGCCCATGAATGTTGACTTGCCCGTTTTACGGGGAAGCGAAAGAACGCTGGTACGATAGCGCGGGGAACCGTCAACCTGTTCAAGGTATGCGCTCAAAAACTCCAACTGGAAACGATGAAGGTCAAAGGGCTGGCCTCGGGATATGCCAGCAGGAACTACAAAGGTTTCACGGCCCCACACAGCCACGGCCTTGGCTTCGTCGCTCACTTTCTGGGGCTTGGTTAGCCGTAGAGCCATCGGTTCCGATCCTTCGCGCGAGAATGAAACCTCTCCCCCATCTCCGAAAGTATCTGGCCAAAGGTTCTTCCCGCTCAGGGTTCCCTTAGGCCTTGGGGCGTGGTCGCGCGTCTGCAATGTCATGGAATGCTGGGTAGATCATTCATCCCGCTGCCAGCGTCAGCGATGGGTGCTAAGCCCATCGGAATGAATGATATGTCGCCACCGTCAGACCATCGCTCGAACACAAGGACAATGGACAGAACCGCAATCGCTAGCTCTCGCGACGGGGACAACGAATAGAACAACAGTCTTCAGACAATGAAGCTCTAAGACTTAGGGTAATATAATACCCCATTTGGGTCAACAGCATATGTTCACTTCTTGACCGGTGCCGACGGATAGTCGGGCTTTTTGGGCTTTAGACCTCGTTCGAGTGCTTCGCGATGTAGCAGGCGGGAAATGATCTGCGGTCGTGTCTCATTTGAGGCCTGCGCCATGCTATCCATCAGATTGCGGTCGTAGTTGTGCAGATTGATCTGCACCATACCGCTGCGTCGGTTCTTTGCCATTTTCTCAGTACCCTGTTGCTTCGAGGAGATCGGTTATCATTGCCCGTGTCACATGTGCCTTCGACAAGCCTTGGTCGGTCGTCAGTTTTGTGAAGCGGTCGAGAAGGTCAGTGGGTAGATCCACAGATAAGCGTCGGGTCTCACCCTGTTCATTCTTGCTTCGCAACAGAGCAGAGGTGTTTGGCCCAATGGCCTTGGTCGGGGTCTTAGACATGTTCGTTCCTTCCAAGCTTTAAGCCGAAACTTCGAAATCATTGAAGGCGCTCAGTGGTAGGTCGGGATAGTCCTTCAAAAACATCGCCGCATGCTGTTGCGGAGACAGATCGGGGTACAGGTGTTCAAGGTACGCTTGATAGTTTTCGAATTGCGGGGGCAGATCAGCGTGAAGGCTATATGAGGGCTTCTTCTTCCTCTTCTTCCCGAGAACACTATTCCTCTTAAGGTCCTTCCCGTCCAAACCGGCAATGCCAGGTTCTGCTTCACTACTTTCTGTTTCTTTTTCTGTTTCTGTATAAGAAACCACCGTGGACGGCGAAACCGGTGTCCCTGTGAGCGGGGATTTGGTGGCAGGTAAATCACCGTGGGCCGGGACTTGGTTCCTAGCCAAGCGACCCTTTGATGCCGTCCAGATTTCCTGCACCATCGGCAGCAACAGGGTCATGCCCTGTTCGCCTTTGTCCCACTCCTTCACCAAGTGATGCAGGGTCAAGTTTCGCGGATCACTACTGTTTAGTAGGTCAAGGTTCATCGCTTCATCCCAAACCGATTGAAGGCTGGAACCGTAGTGTTTCCATGCGTACCCCAACATATTCACTAGCTTGAGTGTGGCCCCGCTCGGGCGCATGTGAAGCGTTTTTACGCCTTTCACTTTGCGCTGATTGGTTTCGATCCGTTCGTGGCGTTTCAGGGCTGCAACAGCGTCTTGAGATTGCCTGACAGTGATCGCGTTTTTCTTGGCCAGCGTCTCATGAGTGGCAAATGACCATTCGCCAATCTTTCCGCATTGTTGCCGGTAGGGATACCAGATCAGCGAGTGAGCCATGATTGCGGCTTGCGCGCGTGATTTGCTTCCCATCTTGTCAGCGGTCAGCAAGAAGCTCGTCTGCATGAGCCGCTGATAGTTCTTCACTAGCGGGTCATAAGGCTCCGGGCGGCGGCTTTTCGGGTTTTTCCATGTGTTCGACATTCCGCCTCACCCCACGCGATTGGCGTCGATAACTGCTTGCAGATCAGCCACCGCATAGCGCACAGCACCACCGGCAACCTTGATGAATGGCACCTTAGGCGGGATACCTTCCTTCTTGGCGTACCAGCGGTCGCGGGAAAGGTATTGGGCAGACACGCCCAAGATTTGAGCGGCAACGGGTTCTTTCACCAGTGGCAAGACGGTGATCGGTTGCGCTTTCGCCAGATCGGCAGCACTCGCGGGGGGAGTGGCTTGCACCAGAGCTGGTGCGGTCTTCGGTGCCGACTTTATCGGCTTCTTGATTTTCAGACCCATGATAGGGCGTCCTTTCTCGTTTTGATCCGAGACAGGAAACAGCCTGAATTAGAGGGAATGCCCCCGCGCGGATCACCAGTTTTAGTTCGATACGCCGCCTCGTGGACGACGACGAAACTCCGGTGCACTCCTTGCGTGGGTTCGTTCCAAAACCGTGGCGTATTTTCAAAGACGGTGTCAACAAGGTTTTTCAAGGTTGAGAAAGGGAGGTAAAAAATGTCGTTACATCATATATTTGCACGACGCTTTGAAGGTGGGTTAGGGTGATTTATTGAGCTAGATCAGATCTTACCTTGAGCAAGTTCGTCTAGGTGATCATTGATTTTTTGCATCGGCTCGCGCAAGTCTTCGGCGCTCAAGTTCACATAGCCAGCGGTGACGTCGTTCGACTTGCGGGAGTGGTTCAACAGGGCCTTGAGTGTGTATCCGTCGATTTTGGCCGTTGTCGCCACCGTGGCGAAACTACGTCTGAGGTCGTGCAAATTCCAGTGAAGGCCCATGGCCTTGCGATGCTTGTCCAGATACTTGCGCGGCTGGCCAAGGTGTCCCGTTCTGCCATTCGCTGGGAACACAAAACCTTCAGTTTGAGCCTCGCGTCTGCGTTCAAAAATCGCGGCGACTTGGGGCACAATCGGCAATGTGTGATCGGTGCCGTTCTTGGTATTCCGAACGGTGAAGGTTCCCACGTCAAGGTCAATGTCTTCCCAGCGCATAGAAGCGGCCTCAGAGGCCCTTAGGCCCGTCCGCAGCAATAGGGCTACATAATCCTTGAAAGCGTCACCAGCGGGCTTGTGTGCGGCTGTGTCGAGATTTTCGAGGCAATCGAACCAAGCGGGCAGGGCGTCCAATACTGTGGCTTCGCGTCTGGAGACTTCCTCATAGGCCCCCTCAGCCTTCACAATGAAAATGGGGCACTCTGGCAGGATCGGCATTCCGTCCACCAGATGAACGGTGCGGGTGTAGTTCCACATCGACCGGAACACCCGCAGCGCCTTGTTTGCGGTGGCTTGTCCGTTTTCTTGTTGCAGCTTGGTGAACCGCTTCGCGAACATTTGGGATGTGATGTCTTTCAGAGCCTTGTCGTTCCAGTCTGAAAAATACGTGATGAACACGCGCCCGTAGTCGTAGCGGGATTTCTCACCTAGCTTGGGCTTGTCCAGAAACTTGGTCTTGGCTTCCTTAAGGGTGATCCCTTTGGCTTTGGCTTCGGTCTTGGCTTTGTTCACGTCAATCCCGGTGGCCATCTGACCTAGCTGTTTCTGCGCTTCCTTGCGGGCTTCGGCAACAGATAGGGTTCCTACGGAGGCCACTTTAACGCGACGGGTTTTCCCGCCGACACGGTTTTGCGCAATATACGTTTTCGCACCAGGGGTGACCCGAACCCCGAACCCCGGTTGCTCACTATCCCAGTGGATTTTCTGACCATTGTCAGGATGCGGCAAGGCGTCAATACTGGCCTTTGTTAGCTTCATTTTACTCATGGCTTGAACCCTCCGTAGGCTCGATGTGTAAGCACTATGTAAGCAAGTAGTTTAAAAAACGTTAGACCTACTTAAGGTTTTCTGAGGTGCAATTTCAAGGTCTAAGCCTTGTTTTTAAATAATATTATATGGTTTTGAGAGTTCTTCAAAGATGTTCGTATTCTGATTTGTAATCAGTAGGTCCGCGGTTCGAGTCCGTGTGGGGGCACCAGTATTCTAAGAAATATTAATAAAAACAATTTGTTGTTCGGAAGCCTCTGAGTCGGTCCACCTTTTAGTCCACCTATTTGTGTTCAGTGATTTCTCAGTATCCGAGAGATCTGTCCAAAACGCGCTCCTTCAGACGAACCAAAAAGTTCACGCATGTAGCTCAGTCATCGAAACAAGCTGTACGTTCTCCGAGTACTTCACCCCACTTGAGTGAAGGCACCTGGCCTACGCCGATCGAAG
>NZ_JANDJO010000014.1 GCF_024331145.1 Shimia sp. CNT1-13L.2
AGGCAAAAGGCAAAAGCGTCGCGGGATGGAGCAGCCCGGTAGCTCGTCAGGCTCATAACCTGAAGGTCGCAGGTTCAAATCCTGCTCCCGCAACCAAAAAAACCACAAAAACCACAAAAGGAAGCCGCCGAAAGGCGGCTTTTGCCGTTTTGGGGCACAAGCCTGTAGACGAATTGTGCTTGGATGCCGTTGTGGAGAGGTTGATACTGTAGATATTAAGGGTCGTTTCTGCGGCGTGCTAGGGGAGTTTTCTGGCGATGCTCTGGGAAAAAGTTATTTGGGAAACGAGAATTGGGGGAAATATGTGAAAAGAACTTTTTTTGAGTGTCATTGTTGTGAATTTTTTCGCTCTAATGTGTTGGGGTGTCACGCCGTCTAGTCGCGTTCATGCGGACGAGTTTAAGAGCAGATTTGCTGCCGAATTCTTCAACGAGGGCGGAAAAAAGATCGATTACGTTCTTTGGGGATTTCCCGAGGGGTTTGAGCCTTCATTTAAAGAACAGGATAAGGAAGGCTTCTTTGGAGAGCAGTTGAGCATCTATGATTTCGATCGCGCAGACATGTTGTTTTTCTCGCTTGAGGCCTGGCGAGATGCGTTGTTGTTGCCACTACTTTTGCTGGATTTTAAAGCAGTGTTTGATCACGCAGCTGAAGAGTCTGAACGCCAAAACCTATCAGTAGATATTGTTGTGGAAAGAGAGGAGCGTCAAAGCCCAATGCGCGTTTACTTTATCAACACCACGATATCTGGAAATGCAGTGGCGAGCACTTGGTGTTTCGCAGAAACTGTCTATGTGACGTCGACAACAGATGAAGTGTTCGAAAACAGGGATCGTACGATTTGCACGCCGTGAGATTAACTCTTCATTCTGGGTCAGCGGTGGAACTGCCGTGACAACGGTGGCCAGTGCTTCCTACTGAGAAAGCTTCCTGCGTTTGGCGGCGCGGGTTTCGCGTTCGGCTTGCTCCTGGCCGAGACGGAAGCACTGTTCCACAAAATCCAGGTGAGCGCGGGCCGCCCGTTCTGCCCGATCAGGATCACCGGACAGGATGGCTTCGACGATCTGTCGGTGCTGGTCCAGGAGCTTCTCGCCGGTGCCGTCCATGGTGCGCAGGTATTTGCGATTGTAGAACAGGCCTTGGCGCGTGAGGTCATAGATGGAGGCCATCATGTGGATCAACGTTGTGTTCTGGCTGGCGTCCACGACGGCAACGTGCAGTGCGAGGTCGGCCTCCTGACTGGTTTCCGCGTCTTCCTCTTCCCAGGCTTTCTGGAGGGTCTGGAGGATGTCCGACAGGCGTTCCTTGTCGGACTGCGTGGCGCGTTCCGCTGCCAGTCGGCTTGCAAAGGCTTCCTGTTCGCGGCGGTATTCGAGATAGTCGTAGAACGCGCGTCCGTGACGCGTGTAGAGCGCGAGGAGGGCGGGGGACATGGCCCGTCCACTCAGGGCGGCGATGTAAGTTCCTTCGCCGTGACGGACGTGCACAAGCCCGCGTTCTTCCAGGATCTGAAGGGCTTCACGTAGCTTAGGGCGTGAGACGCCGAGGGCTTCTGCCAGGTCCCGCTCTGAGGGAAGTTTGCGTCCTTCCTTGAGAATGCCGTCAACGATCATCGATTCGATTTGATCGACCACGGCGACAGCAAGTGATTCGTGTCCAACAGGGTCAAAGGGGCTGGAATGGTCCATGATTTCCCGTTTCTGCGGTTCTGGCGGTGAAAAAAGGTTGTCACTAATATTTACCAGTGAGGCGCTTTCAATCAAGGGGTTGCTACCCAGAAACCCGTATATCAACAGCGTCGGTATGCGATTGAATACAAAAGAAATTCGATTTTTTCTTAAGAAAAACGCCGGTTTTTGCCGGTCTGAACGCTGATCTGGAATTCGTCACTTCGCTCGGAAATTGGTCAATAAAGTTGTTGACTGAATTTAGAGGTAAACAATATTTACCAGGATGTACCGCGGAGGCGGTGTGATTGCTGGCCGAGAAACCGGCTGATCTGAATTCTGGAGGAGACACTCATGAAAAAGACCCTGACTTCGCTGGCTGTGGCCGCGTCGCTTCTGGCAGCCCCTGCCGCAATGGCGAAAGACAAGATGCTACTGAAAACCCCGATCGCGTTCTCGACTGCGCTGCCGGGCCTGGGCTCGCCGATCCCGCGTGTTGCCGAACAGCTTGACCTGATGTCGGGCGGCACCCTGAAGATGAAGGTGTACGAGCCGGGCAAGCTGGTTCCGCCGTTTGAAATCCTCGACGCTGTGTCGTCGGGCAAGATCAACTCGGGTTACACCACTGCCGGTTACTGGGCGGGTAAAATCCCGGCGGCACCGCTGTTCTCGGCCGTTCCGTTTGGTCCGGAAGCGGGCGAATACATGGCGTGGCTGTACTATGGTAACGGCATGAGCCTGTACCAGGAGATGTATGACCAGGCTGGTTTCAACGTGAAGGTTCTGCCCTGCGCGATCATCGCACCGGAAACCTCGGGTTGGTTCGCAAAAGAGATCAACAGCCCGGCCGACCTTGAGGGCCTGAAGATGCGTTTCTTCGGTCTGGGTGGCAAAGTCATGCAGAAACTGGGCGTTGCGACCTCGCTGCTTCCGGGTGGTGAAATCTTCCCGGCGCTGGAAAAGGGCGCAATCGACGCAACCGAATTCTCGATGCCTGCCATCGACGCGCGTCTGGGCTTCCACAAGCTGGTCAAGTTCAACTACTTCCCGGGCTGGCACCAGCAGGCCACCGTGTTTGAACTGCTCGTGAACAAGGACGTCTGGAACGAAGCATCTGAGCAGCACAAGGCGATCATCGAGAACGCATGTAAGGCTTCGATGGCAGACTCCTTCGCAGAAGGTGAAGCGATCCAGCACGCAGCTCTGATCGACAACGTCGAGAACAACGGCGTGACCATCAAGCAGTGGGATGACGAGATGCTCGCCACCTTCCGCAAGACCTGGGACGAGGTTGCTGCCGAAGAAGCAGGCAAGGATGCCTACTTTGCCAAGGTTCTGGCGGACATGAACGAGTTCCGCGCGGGCTATGCCGTCTGGAAAGAGAACGCGTTCCTCCCTCGCAAGTAATCCCGATTACTTGCACCCCGGGGGCGGCCTTCCCATGCGCCGCCCCCGACCTTTCTGATTTTCTTTATTTCCCCGACTTTTCCGGCCGCTTTTCCGGCCCCGTGCCAGCATCTTTAGGAGGAGACCATGGCCGAGAACCTGCATCCGCAAGACGACCCGATCGAGGTCTATGAGCACATCCTGGAACACGACGACCGCGACCAGCAGGCGATTGCCGTTGCAATCGACAAGGGGGTCAAGGGCGTCGGCAATGTCGTGATGTGGGCGAACCTGCTTCTGGTGCTTGCCATCGTATCGCAGGTGGGCCTGCGGTATCTCTTCAACCAGAACTATCCCAAGCTGGACGAGATTCAGTGGCACTTTTACGGGTTGGTGACGATGATCGGCATTTCCTATGCGCTTGTCACCGACAGCCACGTGCGTGTTGACCTGTTGCACATGCAGCTGTCCGAGCGCGCTCGGCGGGTTATCGAGATCATCGGTATCCTGACGCTTCTGGTGCCGTTCATCTATCTGATGATCGACCAGGGCTATGACTATTTCTATGAAAGCTGGCGGGTGAATGAGCGTTCGGACAGCCCGACCGGTCTGCCGGCGCGTTGGGCCCTGAAAGCGGTGATCCCGATCAGCTTTGTCATGCTGGCGCTAGCAGCCGTGGCGCGACTGATCCACGACGTTCATGCGCTTTGGATGAACCTTGAGGAAGAGCGCGAGGGTAAAGGCCTGCGTCTGATCTTCTGGGCGTTGGTCTGCTTTGCAATCGTTGCGACCGCCTTGACCTTCCTTGTGCACACAACCGAGGAAAAGCTGGTCATCGCGATGTTCCTGACCTTTATCGCGCTTCTGTTCACCGGTTTTCCTGTGGCCTGGACGCTGGCGGGCGTGGGTGTTGCCTACTGTGGTCTGGCTTACCTGTTCGACAATGGCATGATGAACTGGACAGGTCTGGAAGAAACCCTGACCGGTCTTGATTACCTGACACTGGGCGCCGTGGTGAACCGGGTCTATGCCACCATGTCGAATGCCGTTCTGGTCGCGCTGCCCATGTTCATCTTCATGGGGCTGATGCTGGACGAGTCCGGTGTGGCCGAACGCCTGATGTCTTCGATGCAGCGCCTGTTCGGCACTGTGCGGGGAGGTCTGGCGATCACCGTGACCATGATCGGTATCATCCTTGCCGCTTCGACCGGCATCATCGGTGCCTCGGTGGTTCTTCTGGGCGTGTTGTCGCTGCCGTCGATGATGGAGCAGAAGTACAACCCGTCGCTGGCGGCAGGCGTGGTGTCCGCCTCCGGTACGCTGGGCATCCTGATCCCGCCGTCGATCATGCTTGTGATCATGGCCGACCAGATGGCGCTGTCGGTTGGCGACCTGTTCATGGCAGCAGTCTTCCCCGGCGTGATCATAGGTGCGCTGTACCTGACCTATATCTTCGTAATCGCCCTGATCAAACGGGATGTTGCGCCGGTTCCCGAAGGCGCAAAGGCGCCGGACTGGGCTGCTGTCAAAGACGTGCTGATTGCCGTCCTGCCGACGCTTGGCCTTATTCTCGCGGTTCTGGGGTCGATCTTTGCGGGCCTGACAACGCCGACAGAAGCCTCGGGTGTTGGTGCCTTGGGCGCGACTCTGCTGGCGCTTGGGTATCGAAAGCTGACGTTGCACAAGTTGGTCAACGTTCTGAAAGCGACCTTCAATACCACCGCCTATATCTTTGCGATCTTCCTTGGCGCGACCGTGTTTTCCTATGTTCTGCGTGAGCTGGGCGGGGATGCGCTGATCGAAGAGATGATCCAGGGGACCGGCTTTGGTCCGAATGGCACTGTCTTCATGATCTTGTTCATCGTCTTCCTGCTTGGCTTTGTACTGGACTGGATCGAGATCACGCTGATCGTGCTGCCGCTGATGCGTCCGATCGTGAATGGCCTTGGCCTTGATATTCCGGGCTTTGGCGTCATGGATGAACCGGCGCTGGTCTGGTTCGTGATCCTCGTCGCGGTGACATTGCAGACGTCCTTCCTGACGCCGCCCGTGGGGTTTGCTCTCTTCTATCTCAAGGGGGTCTGCCCACCGGAGATCAAGCTGACGGATATCTACAAGGGCATCATTCCCTTCGTGATCCTTCAGTTGACCGGTCTGGCCTTTGTCTTCCTGTGGCCGCAACTGGCAACGTGGTTGCCATCGGTTGCCTACTAAGCGAGGCTTGACCCCATGACCGATGCAGAACTGATCAAGCGTTTGAAATCCATCTGTGGGCGGCGGCATGTGCTTACCGGCGCCCGCCGGACCCAGCGGTTTCGCAAGGGGTTTCGATCTGGCGAAGGGGATGCGATTGCCGTGGTGCAGCCAGCAACCCTTCTGGAGCAGTGGAAGGTGCTTGAGGCCTGCGTCGAAGCGGACAAGATCGTCATCATGCAGGCGGCAAACACTGGCCTGACCGAAGGGTCGACGCCGAAGGGCCGCTATGACCGTGATGTCGTGCTGATCAACACGCGGCGGATGGATCAGCTGCAATTGATCAATGACGGCAAACAGGTGATCAGCTTTCCGGGGTCGACCTTGTTTGCGTTGGAAAAGCTGCTGGCGCCCATTGGCCGGCAACCGCATTCGGTGATCGGGTCGTCCTGCATCGGTGCTTCAGTTGTCGGGGGCGTCTGTAACAACTCTGGCGGTTCGCTTGTCGAGCGTGGCCCTTCGTATACCGAGTTGTCGCTCCATGCGCGGATCAACGGTGAGGGGCAGCTTGAACTGGTGAACCACCTGGGGATCGATCTTGGTGACAGCCCGGAAGAAATTCTGAGCCGGTTGCAATCCGGCACCTATGGCGATCAGGACATTGCCGTGGACAATCGCAAGGCATCCGACACCGACTATGCGCGCCGGGTGCGCAACGTGGATGCCGACACGCCCGCGCGGTTCAATGCCGACAAATCGCGCCTGTACGAAGCGGCAGGGTGTGCCGGAAAACTCGCGGTTTTTGCGGTACGGCTGGATACCTATCCCAAGAACGATGACGAGCGTACGTTCTATGTCGGGACGCGCGATACCGCTGCCTTGACCGAGTTGCGCCGTCGAATCCTTGCCGACTTCAAGACGCTTCCTGTGAGCGCGGAGTACATGCACGAAGAGGTCTTTGACGTCTCGGATCGCTATGGCAAGGACACCATGGTGATGATCGACAAGCTTGGCACGGACCGCTTGCCGACGTTTTTCGCTATCAAGGGGGCCGTGGACGCGCGATTGGCAAATGTGCCCGGTCTTGCCAATTTCACGGACAACTTCATGCAGTTCGCGATGAAGTTCTGGCCGGACATTCTGCCCAAACGCATGCGGGCCTTCCGCACGTCCTTTCCGCATCATCTGATCCTCAAGATGCGCGACGGGGGGATTGAAGAGGCGAAGGTGCTGCTTTCGGATATGGCGGGCGAGGGGAAGCTCGACTTTTTCGAATGCGATGACCGCGAGGCCAAGATTGCAGGTTTGCACAGGTTCGCCGCGGCGGGGGCCGCCATTCGCTATATGAAAGTGCATGCCAGCGAGGTGGAAGACATCATCGCCTTGGATATTGCCTTGCGCCGCAATGACACCGAGTGGTTCGAAGAACTGCCGGCAGAGATTGGCGATCAGCTGGTGAGCCGTCTCTATTATGGCCACTTCATGTGCCACGTTCTGCATCAGGACTATGTTGTGAAGAAAGGGGCTGATCCCAAGGCGCTGAAACAGGCGATGTTGGAGATCCTGGACAAGCGTGGCGCTGAATACCCGGCTGAGCACAATGTCGGGCACCTGTACCCTGCCAAGCCGGACCTTGCGGCGTTCTACAAGTCGGTTGATCCGACCAACAGCATGAACCCCGGTATCGGGAAGATGTCGCGGAACAGGAATTACGGCTGAAGGATGGGGCGTAATTAAATTTGCCTTGTTAATTACTTTCCGTTGGACAGCAGACCAAGTTGTGGCAGTCTCCCCTGAAACGAGGAGGCCCACATGTCCGCACAATCCCAGGCACCCAACATCCTGTTCATCATGTATGATCAACTGCGGTTTGATTACCTGAGTTGTGCCGGCCATCCCCATCTGCATACGCCCAACTTTGATCGCGTCGCCAAGATGGGGGTGCGGTTTACCAATACATACGTGCAGTCGCCGATCTGCGGTGCGTCGCGGATGAGTTTCTATACAGGGCGCTATTGTGCGAGCCACGGCGCACAGTGGAACGGTTTTCCCCTGCGTGTGGGCGAACAGACCCTTGGCGATCATCTGCGGCGCGAGGGGATGGCATGTTGGTTGCTGGGCAAGACGCATATGAAGGCAGATGCAGAGGGCATGGCGCGTCTGGGTCTTTCACCGGACAGCGAGATTGGCGCAAGGCAGGCAGAGTGCGGGTTCGACAGTTGGATCAGGGATGACGGGCTTTGGGCCGAAGGGCCGGACGGGTTCTATGACGAGAAGCGGTCCCCTTATAACGAATACCTGAAGTCAAAGGGCTACCCCTCTCAGAACCCCTGGTCGGATTTCGCCAATGCCGGGATAGATGAGGACGGTGATATTGCCTCTGGCTGGATGTTCAGGAATGCCGACAAGCCAGCGAACATTCGCGAGGAAGACAGCGAGACCCCGTGGCTAACCCAGCGCACGATCGAGTTTATCGAGCAAGCGGAAGGGGCGTGGTGTGCGCATGTGAGTTTCATCAAACCCCATTGGCCCTATATCGTGCCGGCGCCCTATAACGACATGTTCGGTGCGAACCATGTTCCGGCGGCCAGCCGTGACGCGATTGAACAGGATGATCCGCATCCGGTGTTCGGGGCGTATATGGGCAACAAGATTGCCCAGGCGTTCCAGCGCGAGGACGTGCGCCAGAAGGTGATCCCGGCCTACATGGGGCTGATCAAACAGTGTGATGACCAGCTGGGGGTGCTGCTTGACTATCTGGAAGAGAGCGGTCGGCTGGACAACACGATGATCGTGCTGACTTCGGACCACGGGGATTATCTTGGCGATCACTGGCTGGGCGAGAAGGACCTGTTTCACGAACAGAGCGTGAAGATCCCGCTGATCGTCTATGATCCGCGCGCGCAAGCGGATGCAACGCGCGGCACCACCTGTGATGCGCTGGTCGAAAGTATCGACCTTGCCGCGACATTCGTGGAGGTGGCCGGGGGCAAGGTGCCCGACCACATTATCGAGGGGCGGTCGCTTGTGCCCTGGCTGCATGGAGAGGTGCCGGACTGGCGGGAGTTCGCGATCAGCGAGTATGACTACTCGGCGACGCCACAATGCGTGAAGCTGGGGCTTGAGCCACGTGATGCACGTCTCTTCATGGTGTTTGATGGGCGTTACAAGATGATGCATGCCGAAGGCGGTTTCCGTCCCATGCTGTTCGATCTTCAAAACGATCCGGAAGAGTTTCACGATCTCGCAAAGGGCGATGCCCATCAGGCCGAAATTGATCGGCTCTATGGCTATCTCGCGCGGTGGGGGCGGCGCCTGTCGCAGCGGGTGACGCGTTCGGAGGATGATATCAAGGCGATGCGCGGCAAATCGCTGCGCAAGGGTATCCTGCCGTTCATGTACGACGGGTCAGAGGTGCCTGATGATCTGACAGAGAAGTACCGTGGCAAGGCACCTGCGGACTATACCGAGTAGATCAGGGCGCTTGGGCGGCGAGGAGGCGTTCTGCAATAGCCGCCGTATCCGCCAGATGCGCATGAACCGCGCGTTCGGCGGTTTCTGGGTCACCGGCGACAATCGCTTCGCAAATTGAGAGCATATGCGACGGGCCGGGCTTTTCCCGGTTGGTATCGGACAGCGTCATCATCCTTAGCCGACTGATGCGGCCATTCAGGCGCTGGACGATTTCCCAGGCGACATTGTGGCCAGCCCCTTCGAAAATTTCCTGGTAGAACCGGTTGGTCGCGGCGAACAGATCGCTGGCGACACCGCTGTCGATGCCTTTTTGCAGGTCGGCCAGAGCCGATTTGAGACGTTTTGCGCGATCCCCGGTCACCGAAAGGGCACAGGCACGGGCCGCAGCGGTTTCGAGCATGCGACGGATGTCATAGATCTGGCGGGCGTCGGACCAGTTCATCTCGGCGACGATCGGGCCGTGACCGGGGAGGATTTCCACCAGACCTTCGGCTTCGAGGTAGCGGATGGTTTCTCGGACCACCGTACGACTTACCCCCAACTGTTCGCAGAGTGGGCGTTCGACAAGGCGTTCGCCGGGTTTGAAATGGCCCGTGATGATCGCGTCGCGCATGCGTTCCTGCACCATGTCCCGCAGGGTTTGTGGAGGTTGCGCGATCTTTTCGAGCGAAGGCGTGTTCATGGCGAAGGTGATACCAATGGGATGGAAGTTGGGCAAGCAGATTGACAGACTGTATGTTGGTATACCATAAGACTGATAAGAGATTCCCACAACAGGTACCGCCATGCCCGCTGACATTCGCAAAACACTTCTGCACGTCGAGAACACGCTGATCGAGGGCGGGAAGGTTGCCGAGACCCCACTGAAAATGATTGCTGCGGTTGCCGTGATCCGAAACCCATGGGCGGGGCTTGGGTTTGTCGAAGACCTGCGCCCGGCGATTCACGATTGCGCGCCGGGGCTGGGGGTGTTGCTGACCGAGATGATCCTTGATGCCGCTGGCGGAGGAGACAAGGTCGAAGGCTATGGCAAATCGGCGATTGTCGGGGTGAACGGCGAGGTCGAACACGCGTCGGCGCTGATCCACACGCTGCGGTTCGGGAACCATTATCGCGAGGCGGTTGGGGCGAAGTCCTATCTTGCGTTTACCAACACGCGCGGACCGGCGAATGCGCCTTTGCAGATCCCGTTGATGGACAAGAATGATGGTGGACGTCGGAGCCATTATTTGACCATCCAGCTTTCGGTCGCGGATGCGCCCGGACCGGATGAGATCGTGGTTGCGCTGGGCGCGTCGGTTGGCGGGCGTCCGCACCACCGGATCGGGGATCGCTATCAGGACCTCAAGGAATTGGGCCATGACCTCGACAATCCGGCAGCTGTCTGAGCCCTACGGTAGTCTGTCCTACCGCGAGGTGGGGCATGGCCGCCCTTTGGTGCTGGTGCATGGTGTCGGCATGCAGTCGGCGGCCTGGGGGCCGCAGATCGACGCCCTGTCGCGCAGTCATCGGGTGATCGCATTGGACATGCCGGGGCATGGCGGTTCGTCGCCCTTGCCCGAAGGCGCGGAATTGCCGGACTTTGTGGCCTGGCTGGCGGCGGTGTTTCGGGACCTTGATCTTGAAGACGTGAGCCTTGGCGGACATTCCATGGGAGCCTTGATCGCATTGGGGTTTGCTGTTGAGCATTCGGAGCGGTTGGCGCGGGTTGCCCTGCTGAATGGTGTCTATCGACGTTCGATTGCGGCGCGTTCGGCGGTTGAAGCGCGGGCGGACGAGATAAAAGCCGGTATCGTGGATTTCGACACGCCCTTGTCGCGCTGGTTCGGCGACAGCCCGAGTGAGCAGGCAGCGCGCGGGGATGTTGCAGAATGGCTTGGGCAGGTCGATCTGGCGGGATACGCAACGGCCTATGGCGCCTTTGCGCGCGGCGATCAGGTCTATGCCGACCGGCTTGCCGACATAACGTGCCCCTTCCTTGCGATCACGGGTGACGGTGATCCGAATTCAACGCCTGAGATGACACATGCAATGGCGGACGGCGTCGCGCATGGCCGGGCTTTGGTGATTTCCGGACATCGGCATATGGTGAACCTGACCGCGCCGGATGTGGTGACGGCGGCCATGCAGGAGTGGCTGGACTGGTGTGAGGAGGGAAGCGCAGATGACCGAGATTGATCCGCGTGAATTGCGCAATGCTTTCGGGGCTTTCATGACGGGTGTCACGGTTGTGACGGCGCATGACGAGGACGGGCAGCCGATCGGTTTTACGGCCAATTCCTTTACCTCGGTATCCCTTGATCCGCCGCTGGTATTGGTGTGTCTTGCCAACACGTCGAGCAACTATGGCCCGCTGTCCCGTGCGCGCGGATTTGCCGTCAACGTCTTGGCCGAAAATCAGAAAGATGTGTCCAACACCTTTGCCCGCCCCGTCGAGAACCGGTTCGCGGCGGTGGAATGGCAGGCCGGGCCGCATGGATCGCCTGTTTTCGACGGTGTGTCCGCCTGGTTCGATTGCTCGATGTTCAACACCGTTGAAGCGGGCGATCACCTGATCCTGATCGGCAAGGTCGAGGCGTTTGAAAACAGCACGCATCCCGGCCTTGGATACGCGCGGGGGGCCTATGTCACCCCTGCCGCCGAGGCCGAAGCCCTGAGTAACAGCGCCAACCTGATGGTTTCGGCGATGATCGAATACCAAGGGAAAATCCTGTTGGTAGACAATGGCGCCGGGCGTCTGGTGCTGCCAGAGGCCAAGGTCGGTAAGGCCGGAACAACGGCGGCGCTTGGGCGGTTGATCGACGCCAGCGGCACGGATGCCGAACCCGGTTTTGTCTATTCCGTTTACGAAGATGAAGCGCGCGAAACACAGCACATCTCGTTCCTGTGCCAGGCAAGCGGTGAGGTCGCCTCGCAAGGGGTTTTCACCGAGCTGACGGCTTCGACCCTCATGGATATTGCCGACCCTGCGGTCTGCACCATGCTTGAGAGGTTCGCGGCAGAAAGCCGGATGGGGAATTTCGGGGTGTATTACGGCAATCAGGTCAGCGGCAAAGTCCGTCCGATGACATCAGGGAGGTGAGACATGAAGTTCTCGCTTTTTGCGCATATGGAGCGCATTTCCTCGGCTGAGGATCAGGAGAAACTGTATGACGAGTTCGTCGCGCTCTGCAAAATCGCCGACGAGGGCGGGATGCACGCGGTCTGGACCGGCGAGCATCACGGGATGAATTTCACCATCGCGCCCAATCCGATGCTCAACCTTGTCGATCTCGCGCGTCAGACCAAGAACGTGCGCCTTGGGACGGGCACGGTGATTGCGCCGTTCTGGCATCCGATCCGGCTCGCGGGCGAGGCGGCGATGACGGATATCATTACCGGGGGCCGTCTTGATCTGGGGATCGCCCGGGGGGCCTATTCGTTTGAGTACGAACGGCTGATGCCGGGCATGGATGCCTGGGAGGCAGGACAAAGGATGCGTGAACTGGTGCCGGCGGTGCAGGCCTTGTGGAAAGGGGACTACACCCACGAAGGTGAGTTTTTCCAGTTCCCCAAGACCACCTCCTCGCCACAGCCCTTGCAGCAGGATGGGCCGCCGATCTGGATCGCGGCGCGCGATCGGAATAGTCACGAGTTTGCCGTGTCGAACGGCTGTAATGTGCAGGTCACACCGCTTTGGAACGGCGACGGGGAAATCCGTGACCTGATGGGCAAGTTCAATGCCGCCTGCGAGAAATTTCCCGAACGTCCGCGTCCGAAGATCATGCTGTTGCAGCATACCTATGTGGCCGACAGCGATGCAGACGCAAAGCAGGGCGCAATCGAGTTGAACCGTTTCTATTGCTATTTCGGGGCGTGGTTCATGAACAAGCGCGAGATCAGCCAAGGCTTGATTGAGCCGCTGAGCGATGAAGAAATCGCAGCCCATCCGATCTATTCGCCCGAGGCGATGGAGCGGGATCTCGTGATCGGCACGCCGGACACGGTGATTGCGCGTCTCAAGGAATACGAGGCGCTTGGGTATGACGAGTATTCCTTCTGGATTGACAGTTCGATGCCGTTTGAACGCAAGAAAGCTTCGCTCGAACGGTTCATAGACGAGGTCATGCCAGCGTTCGCCTGAGGCGGGAAAGGAAGAGAGATGCAGAGCTTTCAGCAGTACATCGGTGGGGCATTCGAGGACGCGGCCCAGCAGTTCGAGAGCCTTGACCCGGCCACCGGTACGCCTTGGGCGCGGATGCCTGCTGCATCGGCGCAGGATGTTGATCGGGCGGTTTCGGCGGCGGAACGTGCGTTTCTGGCACCGGAGTGGGCCGGGATGACGGCGACCGCCCGTGGTAAGCTGTTGATGCGACTGGCTGACCTTGTTGCCGAAGCCGCGCCCCGCCTCGCCGAGCTGGAAACGCGGGATACGGGCAAGATCATCCGCGAAACCAGTGCGCAGATTGCCTATGTAGCGGAATACTATCGTTACTATGCGGGGTTGGCGGACAAGATCGAGGGCGCGCATCTGCCGATCGACAAGCCGGACATGGAAGTCTGGTTGCGGCGTGAACCGATCGGTGTCGTCGCGGCGGTGGTGCCGTGGAACTCGCAGTTGTTTCTTTCGGCGGTCAAGATCGGACCAGCCTTGGCAGCGGGGTGCACCGTTGTTTTGAAAGCCTCGGAAGAGGGGCCTGCGCCGATGCTGGAATTCGCGCGGATTTTCGACCAAGCGGGTTTCCCAAAGGGGGTTCTGAACGTTATCACCGGCGGACCGGATGCGGGGGCCGCGCTGACCAGCCATCCGAAAGTTGCGCATGTGGCCTTTACAGGAGGGCCGGAAACAGCGCGGCATATCGTGAGGAATTCGGCAGAGAACCTTGCCTCGACCTCTTTGGAGCTGGGAGGAAAGTCGCCGTTCATCGTGTTTGACGATGCTGATCTTGAAAGCGCCGTGAATGCGCAGGTATCAGGAGTTTTCGCGGCAACCGGGCAGAGTTGCGTATCGGGATCGCGCCTTGTTGTTCAGGAAGGGATCAAGGATGCCTTTCTGTCGCGTCTGAAAGAGAAGGCAGAAGCCGTGGTGATCGGATCACCTGATGATATGGCAACAGAAGTTGGCCCCTTGTGTACCGAGAAGCAGCGGGAGAATGCGCTGCGCCTGATTGATCAGTCGGTTCAGCAGGGGGCGACACTGGTCACGGGGGGCGCTGCGCTGGATCGGCCCGGTTTCTATTTCCCGCCGACCATTCTGGACTGCGACGATGCCCCGGAGGCGGCAAGCCTGAGCAACGAGTTTTTTGGACCTGTGCTGTCGGTGGTCAGTTTTAAGGACGAAGCCGAGGCCATCGAGATTGCCAATGATACGCAATTCGGGCTGGCGTCGGGTTTGTTCACACGTGATCTGACCCGGGCGCATCGCATGATCCGCGCCATCCGCGCCGGGATCGTCTGGGTGAACACATACCGTGCGGTGAGCCCGATTGCCCCGTTTGGCGGGCATGGGCTTTCGGGGCATGGACGCGAAGGGGGCATCGAGGCCGCGCTGGATTACACCAAGGTCAAAGCGGTTTGGCTGCGCACCAGTGACGAGCCGATTCCCGATCCATTTGTCATGCGGTGAAGGGTGTATCAGACGGGCTTGCCTTAAGTATCACCCGACCGGATTTCCGTTCAGAAGGTCCGTCAGTTTTTGGCGCGCATCCTGAGTGGCCTTGGGGTGAGAACTCTGGTCACGTGTATAGAGAAAGACCTGCCTCACATCGGGCAGGTTCCTGATCGGGCGGAACGCGAGACCCGAAGGGGCCAGCCCCAATACGGATTGGGGAAGGACGGTCACCCAGTCCCCCTGAAGAACCATGGCCAGCAGGGACTGCGTATTGTGAACGGTCACATCTGTTTGGCCCAAGTGGTCGCGAAAGGCCTGAGTTTCGATCTGGTCGCAGAGGGCGTTGCGCAGGAACGGCGCGCCAAAGATGTCTTCAATGGCGAGTGGCGTCTTTGATTGCGCCAGAGGATGGGTTTCGGACAGAACCAGCCCATAGTTGTCTGTGGACAGGGGAAGTGTCTCAATTCCATTCAACACGTGGTGCGTGGACGCGATCCCGATGTCTGCCCAGCCCTGTACAAGCGCCTCGATGACACTCGGGCTGTCGGCATCGCGCAGTTCGATTTTGAGGCCGGGATGATTGGCCGTCAGATGCCGCACCAGAGGTGGAAAGGCGAGGGCCGCGACGGATGGTACGGCGGACACACGCAGCACACCCTGCGGTGCCTGCGCGAGAAGCTCCATGGCGCTTATCGAACTGTCAAAGTGTTTGAGCTGTTTCTCGCCCAGCTGGAACACCTGTTCTCCAAGGGCTGTCAGGCGGTTCTTGCGCTCGCTTTCGAAAAGCGGGCTGCCAAGGTTGGCTTCCAGTTGCTTGAGCGACATGGAGACAGCGGATTGCGTGCGCCCCAAGCGGGCGGCGGCATCCGAGAGGTTTCCTGCTTTGGCGACGGCGCAAAAGCAGCGGAGCATTTCGATCTTTATGGCCATGTTTCAAAATTTCTGAAGTTTGCTACAGAAATTCGAATTTGACTGATGTGGCTCGAATTGTCCACCATTGGCCAAATTCCCAAATTCGAGAGCTCCCGTGACTCATATGAATCTTATTGCCGGCGAATGGCTGGCAGGCGACACCGAGATCGAAAACCGCAATCCGTCTGACGTGACTGACCTGATCGGCATGTTTGCCCAGGCCACGCCCGACCAGCTTGAGGCGACATTGGATCAAGCCCAGGTCGCGCAGCGTGAGTGGGCTGCCTATGGCCTTGAGCGCAAACAGGCCGTGCTGAATGCGATTGGCAACGAAATGATGGCGCGGGCCGAAGAACTTGGCACGCTGTTGTCGCGCGAAGAGGGTAAGCCTTTGGCCGAGGGCAAGGGCGAGGTCTATCGCGCAGGTCAATTCTTTACCTATTACGCCGCCGAATGCCTGCGCCAGATCGGCGAGAATGCAGACTCGGTTCGTCCGGACATTGAAATCGACGTGCGGCGCGAGGCTGTTGGAACCGTGGCTATCATCAGCCCTTGGAACTTCCCGACCGCGACCGCCTCGTGGAAGATTGCGCCGGCGCTTTGCTATGGCAACGCGGTGGTCTGGAAGCCCGCGAACGTCACGCCGGCCTCTGCCGTTGCGCTGACCGAAATCATCAACCGGCAGGACATACCGAAGGGCCTGTTCAGCCTCGTGATGGGCGCGGGCGGTGCGATTGGCCAGCGTTTGGTGGAAAGCCCTAAGGTGAACGCGATTTCCTTTACGGGGTCGGTGACAGTGGGCAAGGGTATTGCCGTTGCCGCGATCCAGAACCTGACAAAGGTGCAGATGGAAATGGGATCGAAGAACGCCTTGGCAGTGCTGGACGATGCCGATCTTGATCTGGCTGTTTCCCTTGCGCTGGGCGGTGCCTTTGGTGGGACGGGGCAGAAATGCACGGCCTCTTCGCGCCTTGTGGTGCATGAAGCCATCCACGACGCTTTTGTCGAAAAGCTGGTGGCCGGTGCGCAGGCGATGAAAGTTGGGCACGCTTTGGAAGAAGGCACCCAGATGGGGCCGGTGGTCAGCGAACAACAGTTGAATGAAAACCTTGCCTATGTTGATCTGGGTAAATCGGAAGGGGCGGAACTGGCCTGTGGCGGCGCGCGTCTCGAGATGCCGCACCAGGGGTTCTATATGTCGCCGGGGGTTTTCCTGAACACCACCAATGACATGCGCATCAACCGCGAAGAGATGTTTGCGCCGCTGACTAGCGTGATCAAGGTCGGCAGCTATGATGAAGCCCTTGCCACGGTGAATGACACCAACTTTGGCCTGACCTCGGGGATCGTGACCAAGTCTTTGGCGCGAGCCACGCACTTCCGTCGCAATGCACGAACCGGCGTTGTAACTGTTAACCTGCCGACGGCGGGCACGGATTATCACGTGCCGTTCGGGGGACGTGGTGACAGCTCGTACGGTCCGCGGGAACAGGGTAAGGCGGCAGCCGAATTCTACACAACCGTGAAAACGGCCTATATTTCGGCAGGGAGCCCGGAATAATGCTTATTGATGGCCTGCAATATGCCAATTGGTCGGAAAAGATTTTCCGTCAGATGCGTGAAGGGGGCGTGGATGCGGTTCACGTCACCATCGCCTATCACGAGACATTTCGGGAAACGGTGCTGAACTTTGAAAAGTGGAACCGCTGGTTCGAACAGTATCCTGATCTGATCATGAAGGGGCAGTGGGCCAGCGACATCGATAAGGCCCGCGAGACGGGGCGTACGGCGATTTTCTTTGGCTTTCAAAACCCTTCGCCGATCGAGGACGACATTGGCCTTGTGGAAATCCTCCACACCCTTGGCGCGCGGTTCATGCAGTTGACCTATAACAACCAGTCGCTTCTTGCGACCGGGTGTTACGAGGCCGAAGACATGGGCCTGACCCGTATGGGCAGGCAGGTTGTCAAAGAGATGAACCGGGTGGGTCTCGTGGTGGACATGAGCCACTCGGGGGATCGTTCGACGATTGAGGCCGCCGAGGCATCAGAACGTCCCATCGCGATCACCCATGCGAACCCGTATGACTGGAATCCGGCGCTGCGCAACAAGAAGGATGATGTGATCCGCGCGGTGACGGAAAATGGCGGTATGCTGGGGTTCTCGGTTTATCCGCATCACCTCAAGGGCAAGTCGGATTGCACGCTGGAGAGCTTTTGCGAGATGATCGCCCGGACCGCCGAGAAATTCGGGGCCGAGCATTTGGGGATCGGGACTGACCTGTGTCAGGATCAGCCTGACAGCATCGTTGAATGGATGCGTGTCGGTCGCTGGACCAAGGAAATCGACTATGGAGAAGGATCGGCATCGGCGCCCGGATTTCCGGACATGCCAAGCTGGTTCGAGGACAACCGACATTTCGGCAACATCAAGCAGGGGCTGCGCGCGACCGGCCTGAGCGAAGATGAGGTTGCCGGGATCATGGGCGGGAACTGGTATCGGTTCTTTGCCGAAAACTTTGGCCCACAAGGATAATCTACATGCAAGGTGCCGCGCAGACATCCATTCCCCGGCGAGACCCGCAGACAGTCATGCGCCTGTCGCGTTTGGGGTCGCTTCATCAATGTCGTCTGAGTTTCATGCGGGTGCTGACGCGCCGCATGGCGGAAGAGAACTGGAGCTTTTCGCGCCCCAAGTTTGACGTTGATGATAAGGGCGTGGGGCGTGCGGTCTATACGGCGCAAGGGCCGGAGCGGGCATATTCTCTGGTGGCTTTTGCGCACGATCTGCCGCCCGAAATGCGTTCGGATCGGGTGATTGCGACGGCATGGGATGCAACGTTCACCCTGTTTGACGGCATCCCGAGTGAGGCGGACATCGACCGCTTGTCTGGCAATGTGCCGCTGCAGGAAGCGGGGCGGGTGAGCGAGCGCGAGATTTCTGTTTCGCGGGCCAACCGGTCCGTGCGGCTTTGGGAGCATATGGTGGATGTGTTGTCGCGCGGGGAACAACCCGATGCCGCCATGCTGCGCTCTGTTGGCTACCTGATGCGGACCACTGCGGTTTATGGCTCGGGTAAGCTGGGTGCCGCGGATCGCGAGATGATCGCGGATCGACCAGAGATGCAGGCACCTTTTCAAGCCGAGATGCTTTCGGTTTTCCTGACCCGCTGGTTCGTGCGTGATCTTGTTGAGCACATGGCAAAGGTACGCGGCGGAGATGCGGCTGTGTCACTTGCGCCGGAAACGGCGCGGCAGCTTGGGATCGGGAACTCGACGGGTCTTGGTATGGCGCCGTTCATCGTTAACCATCCAGTGCTGTTCAATAATTGGATCATGGCGCGGGAGGAGGCGATTTCCCGTGTCAGGAGTGTTGAGAAGGCGACCGGGGAGGAGATCGCGCATTTCCTTGACTTGCTGGCCAAGACGCGGACCTCGGTCAACAGCTGGATGTCCGAGCACCCTTTGCAGATCGAAAAACTGGCCCAGTTGAAACGCGATCTCGATGCGTTGGAAGCGCAGGTCGGGGCTTTTGATTTCACAGGGCGTTTGCCGTGGGACGGACTTGTGTCATGGGCGCAGGAGGCTTTGAGCGAGGAGGGGCAGGAGTGTCTGGCCTCGTTGATCCTCGAACCTTATGGGGCATTGGTGGACGGTTTGTCGGGGTGCATGGCCGACAGCAACTCGGACGTCTTCGTGATTGACGGTGCCATGCCGGTTGGCGAAGTGCGCGACCTGATCGAAAACAGCTTTGGATGGGCCAAGGAAATTGACTGGGCCGCGCGCGAGAATTGCGCGCGTGCCTGGTATGTATCCGAAGAAAAGCTCGAGCCCCGTCTGGGTGAGCGGTTTGACGAGACCATTGCAGACTATGAACAGCCGCTTGCGCCAGCGCGGGATGCGGCGATGGCGTTGCAGGCTCTGGATGGATGGTCACCTGAAGAGCCGATTGCCGCGTTCTTGTCGGCACATCCCGAACACCGCCACACGGTGCGCAGGGCCCAGATTACCCGCGTCGCGCCCTATGGTGAAATCCACGACAACACGATTTCCGCCCAGGTCATGCCGATCGACATGCTGCGTGCCAAGCTCTCGTTCTTCGGGGCGACGCATTTCGATCCGAGGTCGGATCGTTGGGTGCGCATCTGCATGTACTCGGGCGCACCCTATCCGCAGGAACTCTCGACCGAGAACTGTGATTTGTGGGTCTATCCGGAGGGTCAGGCATGAGCTTTGCATTGAACGAAGTCGAGGCAACGGCCAAACGGGCGACGCGTGGGGCCGGGTATCCGTGGGGGCTTGCCGAGGAGGCATCAAAGGCGACACGGTGGCTTTGTGCGCAGGGCCTTGACGGGGTGTCGGTTTTGGCTGCGGTCCTTCAGGGCGAGACAAAGCCGGTGTCTACGATCAGCCAAGGGGCCGCGCTATCCGACCGTGCCGCAGGTTTGAAACAGGCGGATGCGCGCCTTGGAGAGATTGCCGAACCTTTGATGATATTGCCGTTTGCGGCCATGGCGGCAAGGCAACTCGAACAGACGGTGACGGTCGCCTGTGCCAAGGCCAAGGCTGTTACAGATGGTTCGCTGGTGAGTATTTCGGGAGAGTTCCCGAAAAACGCCGATCTTGTTGTGCATCTCGGAGGCGTGCTTGAGGCTGCTTGCTCCAAGGTCACGCGCGCGACGCCCGACAAAGCCGCATGGGAGGCGCTGAATGCGCTGGCCCATCGCACATATGCCCCTGCCACAGAGGAAAGCCGCCGCCTTGGAGCGGGTGCCGGGCTTTCCGACAATGATTGATCCGAGGTTCCGATGATTGAAACGAAAACCCTGACGCTTGCTGAAATCGAAGACCTGTCGCTGCGCGCCCTGATGGCGGTTGGCACGACCGAAGAGAACGCCCGCCCGCTGGCCGTGGCCACCGCCGCGACCGAGGCGGATGGCGTTGCAAGCCACGGGCTGGCCTATATCCCGATCTATTGCGAGCACGTGCAGTGCGGCAAGGTTGATGGCGCGGCTGTGCCAGTTGTCGAACGTCCCCGTCCCGGTGTCGTGAGCGTCGATGCGGCGACCGGATTTGCGCATGCTGCGATCGACAAGGGGTTCGATGCCTTGATCCCGCTGGCCCGCGAGCAAGGCGTTGCCGCCCTAGCCATTCGCAACAGCTATAACTGCGGGGTTCTCGGCTATCACACTTATCGTCTCGCGCAGGCGGGTCTGATGGGGATCGGGTTTACAAACGCGCCTGCATCCATTGCCCCGTCGGGTGGTGCGAAGCCGGTTGTGGGCACCAATCCGTTTTCGATTGCAGCACCCGGAGAAGATGGGCAGCCGGCTGTGCTGATTGACCAAAGCGCCAGCACCATTGCCAAGTCAGAGGTGATGAAACACGCGCGCGAAGGTCAGCCCATTCCCGAGGGGTGGGCGCTGGACGCGGAGGGCAATCCGACCACCGATCCCGAGGTTGGCCTCAAGGGATCGATGGCGCCTTCGGGCGGTTACAAGGGGGTGGGTGTTGCCCTGATGACCGAGATGATGGCGGCCGCGATGACGGGGGCGACCCTGGGCATTCACGCCTCGCCGTTTTCGGGCACGGCGGGTGGGCCGCCGAAGACCGGACAGTTCTTCCTTGCGATTGATCCGGGAGCCACTTCGGGTGGCGATTTTGCGGCGCGCATGCGCGATCTGGTGGCGGCCATTCACGATCAGGATGGTGCGCATCTTCCCGGCGACGGTCGCCGGTCCAAGCGTGTCAAATCTGCGGACGACGGTGTGGCCGTGAACGTTGCAACGCTGGCTAAGATCGAAGCCCTTTTGGGGTGATAACCAAAGAGGGTGCGCCGCAGGGAGCTGCGGCGCTCAGATCTTGAGAATGGGCTGAAGCAGGCGCGGGATCAGGCTGTTGAAGCGCAAAGACGCGTCTGTTGCCGCAAGGCAGATACAGGCCTCGCCTTCTTCTGCAATCGGTGTGTGCTCCAGATCGTCATTGGCGATTTCCAGATCCCCGACACCGAAACGGCCGGTGGAGTCGCTGAACGCGCCTTGCAGGACCAGTGTCAGTTCCAGACCATTGTGGCCGTGATCCGGCACGGCCTGACCGGCCGGAATGTAGAGCAGCCGCACCGACCCCTTGTTGTCGTCCGACAAGATCGACTGGCGTGATCCGAAACCGAGGTGTTTCCAGCGGGGCGGCTCGAAATTCAGCGCCTCGAACAGGGGGGCGGGGAAGATGCCTGCGCCCTGAACGGGCGGTGCAATCGGGGCCGGTTCGTCAAGCATGGCAAGCACACGTGACTTGAGGCCGGGATCGACATCCATGGCGGCTGTTTCTTCCACGATGAGGCCGGCCATGGTTTCATGAGCGGCAAGACGGACGCGGCATTCATCGCACATCGACAGATGCGTCGCGACCACGAGGGCAAAAGGGTAGGGCAACGCACCAGCGGCGTAGGCTACCAAGAGCTCCTCAGAGACGTGATGATTGATGCGTTTCATTAGCTGCGGTTTCCTTTCAACTCGTGCCGGAGACGTTCCAGCCCGAGCCTTATTCTCGATTTGATAGTGCCAAGCGGCATTCCTGTTTCTGCCTGGATTTCCGTATGGCTTAATTCGCCCAGATAGGCCTTTTCGAGCATTTGTCTCTGGTTGGGAGACAATTTTTCGAGAGCACTGCGGAGTTGTTGTGTTTCCTGTTCCAAAGCAACGATATGCGCGGCGTCTACTTCGGTTTCTTCTGCCGGCGCGAGCTCCTCTGGGACCGGGCGCCGTTCCTTCCTGATGATGTCGATCTGGCGGTTGCGGGCGATCTGGAACACCCAGCCCGAAACCTGGGCACGATGCGGGTCGAACTGATCTGCTTTGCGCCAAACGGTGAGCATGGTGTCCTGAACGATATCCTCGGCCATGGCCGAGGATGCGCCAGACCGCATCAGGACGGCCTTGATCCGCGGAGCGTAGTAGTCGAACAGCTTGGCAAATGCCCGTTTGTCGCGGTTCGAACGCACCGCGATCATCCAGACCGTTTGCTCGGAAAATTCAGGGCGAGATGGTTCCGCCACGCGGGACACAGTCCTTTCCGCCCCGATCTTGGGGCCCGCAATCCTATGATCATCCAGCACGAACATATGACGACTACGACGCCGCCAGATTTTTGGATCACTTTATTTGATCCGATGTGCTTTTTATCTCGTAACACTCTCAAACAACTACAGGGTTTTCGCAATGTCCTTTGATGCCGCGCCTCCTTCACCACAGCGTATTGCCGTAATCGGAGGCGGAATTTCCGGCCTTTCGGCAGCTTACGAGCTGACGCCGGGTGCAAGTGTCACCCTGTTTGAGTCAGAAGACCGTCTTGGGGGGCATGCGCATACCGTTCTTGCAGGGCGCAACGGTGATGTTCCGGTGGATATGGGTTTCATCGTTTTCAACTATGCCAACTATCCGCACCTGACCCGCATGTTCCGCGATCTTGAGGTGCCGGTCGTGCGCAGCAACATGAGCTTTGGTGCGACCATCGATGACGGGCGGGTTGAATACGGTCTGCAAAGTGCCGGCGCGCTGGTTGGGCAGAAACGCAACCTTGGACGCCCGGGCTTTTATCGGATGGTGAGGGACATCTTTGCCTTCAACGCACGGGCGGAAGACGCGGCCGCCACGGATGAAGTCAGCGTTGGGGACCTGATGAAAGAGTTGGGTCTTGGGGACTGGTTCAAGGAATATTACCTGATGCCGATTTGCGGGGCCATCTGGTCGACACCGCCGAACGGGATCGAAGCCTTTCCGGCGCGTAGTCTGGTCCGGTTTTTCCGTAATCATGCCCTGTTGAGCGCGACAGGCCAGCATCAGTGGTGGACCGTGGATGGCGGCAGTATCGAATACGTCAAACGCCTTGAGCGTCACTTGCGCGGTTTGGGTGTGGTTATCCACACGGGCACGCCGGTGCAGGGTGTGACGCGGGACGAGAGTGGCGTGGAAGTGTCCTTTGACGGGCGCAGTGAACGGTTCGATCAGGTCATCTTTGCCTGCCACAGTGATGTGGCACTGCGGCTTATCTCTGACCCGACCCCGGCAGAGACCTCGGCGCTGGGCGATGTGCGGTATCAGGATAACGAGGTGATCCTGCATTGCGATCCGACACAGATGCCGCGGCGCAAGGCGTGTTGGGCGAGCTGGGTTTACAAGGCGGACACGCGGTTCCCGCAGACAGCCATTGGCGTGACCTATTGGATGAACCGGCTTCAGAACCTGCCGGAGGATGATCTTCTTCTGGTCACGCTGAATCCGGCCCAGCCCATTGCGAAAAACAAGATTTATGAAACACGGGTGTTCCGCCACCCGGTGTTCGACAAGGCGGCATTGGATGCCCAGGAGCGGATCAAGACCATGCAGGGCCAGAACCGGACGTGGTTTGCTGGCGCCTGGCTGCGTCATGGTTTCCACGAGGATGGCTATGCCAGTGCCATGCGCGTCGTGCGTCAGATGGGGCTGCAATTCGAAGGCCAGCCCGCATGAACCGCCCGCTTCACATGAAAGGGTCAACAACCCATGCCCGCAAGGGGGGGATCGACAATGCTTTTCGCTATGGCGTTGATTTCGTGATGATTGATCCGGACGAGACGGCTGGTCCTGTGGTTTTTTCGCGGAACAGGTTCAACCTTTATGCGGTTCATGATCGCCTGCATGGCGGTGAACGGAAGAAGGGCAAAGGGGTTGCTTGGGCGCGCGAGGTGTTCGAACGCGCGGGGCTCGAGACCTGCGATATCCGCTTGCTGACCCAGCCCAGTTTTCTTGGGCACAACTTCAATCCGGTCAGCTTTTGGATGGCGTTTCGCGGTGCGGCTCTTGTGGCGGTCATTGCCGAGGTGAACAACACCTTTGGGGACCGGCACAGCTATCTCTGCCATTTGCCGGGTTTTGCTCCCATGAAGGGAAATGACAGGATCGAGGCAAAGAAGATTTTCCACGTCTCGCCGTTTCAGGACATCGCCGGAACTTATGTGTTCCACTTTGATGTGACCCGATCCAAGGTCGCCATTCGCATCCAGCATGACAATGGCGAAGAAGGTTTGATCGCGACACTGGTCGGATCGCTTAAACCTGCCTCAAGTGCCTCGCTGATGAGTGCCGCGATCCGCCGGCCGTTTGGCACGATACGTGTTGTTGCGTTGATCTACTGGCAGGCCCTCAAACTGAAATTCAAGGGCGCGCGCTATAGAACGCGTCCGGTTCCCCCAACAGAGGAGATCAGCGGATGCTGAGCAAACGCGTAAAACACGACTTTCTCGAAAGCTGTCAGCGCATTCGAAAGGGCTCGCTTCGTATTCTGACGCCCGAAGGAGAGGTGCATGAATTCGGGGAAGGTACCCCGCATGCAGAGATGGTGATCCATGACTGGGCGGTTGTAACGGCAATGGCGGCGCGCGGTGATATCGGCCTTGGCGAGACCTATGTCGCGGGTTTGTGGGATACCCCGTCGATCGAGGATGTGACGACGGTGGCGCTCAACAATCTGGATGAGTTGTCGGAATACGCCTATCCGGGGTTCTGGAACCGTGTGAAATTCCGCCTCGTCGACCGCCTGCTGCGCGCCAATTCGCGCAGGGGCGCCTCGCGCAACATCCGGGCGCATTATGATGTGGGCAATGAGTTCTACCAGCTGTGGCTTGATGACAGCATGACCTATTCCTCGGCGTTGTTTGCCGATGGGGATGCAGATCTTCAACGCGGGCAGCTGCGCAAGTACGACCGCATCTTGCAGCGTGCACAGGGGGAGCGGGTTCTTGAAGTGGGCTGTGGCTGGGGCGGTTTCGCGGAACGCGCCGCTGAGCAGGGACGGGACGTGACCGGCATCACCATTTCGCCAAGCCAAAAAGGATATGCGGATGCGCGCCTTGATGGTCGGGCGCTGATCCAGTTGCAGGACTATCGAGCGACCCAGGGCAAGTTTGACAGCATCGTTTCGATCGAAATGGTTGAGGCGGTCGGCGAGCGGTATTGGCCGGACTATTTCAACATGCTGAACGCGCGTCTGGCCGAAGGCGGCCGCGCCGTTGTGCAGGCGATTACGGTTCCCGATGTGTATTTCGACATTTACCGACGGGGTTCGGATTTCATTCGCCACTACACTTTCCCCGGAGGGATGCTCTTGTCCGATGGAGTGATTGCCGGACAGGCGCGAAAAGCGGGCCTGAAGGTTGTCGAGAGCTTTGCCTTTGGCGACAGCTATGCCCAGACCTGCCGGATGTGGTCTCAGCGTATCAAGGCGCAGGAGCAGAAAATCCTCAGACTGGGCTACGACCAGAAATTCCTGCGCAACTGGCATTTTTACCTCGAAATCTGCGCCGCATCCTTTGCGGTGAAACAGACCGATGTCGTTCAAGTGGAGTTATGTCATGCATAGAGCACTACTTTTGGCCGTCCTGATTTGTATCGCTTCTGTCGCAAGAGCGGACGCATCGACCATGCCGGGGATTAACCAGGCGCAGCTTGCCGGACAGGCAACGCTTCGATGGTTCGGGGTGAAGGTTTATGATGCAGAGCTGTTCACGCCAAACGGCGCACCCTACAAGCGTGGGAGCGCTGCGGCGCTGCGTTTGCGCTACAACGTAGAGTTCTCGCGAGAGGAGCTGGTGGGCGCGACGATCAAGGAACTCGTGCGGCTGGAGAACGCGCAGGCAGACCATGAAGTCCTGCGTCGCAAGCTGGGCAATTGCTTTGCTGCGGTTGGAAGGACAGACCAGTTTCTTGCGCTGGCCCCGAAGGCGGATCAGATCAAGTTCTATCTGAACGGGCGACAGACCTGCAGCCTATCGCACCCTGATATTCGGGGGCGCTTCCTTGATATCTGGCTTTCGCCCAACAGTCGCAACCCCCGTCTTTCCGAGCGCCTTCGAGGTTCTTGATGGCCAACGCCTCTGTCTCCCTTTACGCGATGGCGCTCGCTGCGGCAGGGCTTCCGCTCTATATCCACTTGCCGCGATATGCCGAGGTCGAACTCGGCTTGTCGCTGTCCGTGGTGGGCGCGGTGCTGATCGGGATACGGATTCTGGATTTCGTACAAGACCCCGCCTTGGGGTGGATGGTGGATCGCTGGCCCCGATTGCGATCGCGGTTTGCCTGGGTGGCGACCATCGGGCTTGGCCTCGGGTTTCTGGCGCTGTTTTCCGCGCCACCGCTTGTTGATGCGGTGACGTGGCTTGTGCTGGTACTGGTTCTTGTTTTCACCAGCTATAGCCTCGCCGCGATCCTTTTCTACAGTCAGACCCGCGCTTTGGCAGAGAGTGACAGAGCCGAAGACCTCGTGAAGGTGGGCACCTGGCGCGAGATTGGCACCCTTGGGGGGATCGTGGTGGCCGCCGTGTTGCCGAGCCTCTTTGGCTACACGGTGTTCGGGTTCGTTTTGATGGTGATCGTTCTGGTGGCCGGTGTCGCCGCCGCGCCGATCTGGCGGCTTCAGGCCGAGCGCCAAGCCAAGCTGAACTGGTCGCGGTTTGCGGCCTCAGGTGGGATGTGGCTTCTTGGGCTGGCTTTGGTGAATAGCCTGCCTGTTGCGATCACCTCGACGCTGTTCCTGTTCTTTGTGGAAGATGCCCTGCAGCTTTCCGGCATGTCGGGCCTCTACCTGATCCTGTTCTTTGTCGCCGCGGGGATTTCCATCGCGCTTTGGTCCATGCTGGCGAGACGTTTCGAAGCCCGAAACGTGTTGGTCGGCGCGATGACGCTGGCGATCTTCTGTTTTGTCTGGGCGGCCTATCTTCCTGCGGGCGCGTCGTTGAGTTTTGCCATGATCTGTGTGGCCTCCGGGCTGGCGGCTGGCGCGGATATCCTGCTTTTGCCTGTGCTGTTTTCAGGGGTTCTTGCCCGCGCCGGGCTGCAGGCCGGACAGGCGTTTGGTCTTTGGGCATTTGCCAACAAGATGGCGCTGGCCCTTGCTGCGGCGTTTGTCCTGCCCATTCTTGATGCGTCCGGTTTCCGTTCGGATCAGGGGAATTCGCGCGAGGCGATTGAAACCCTTACCATCCTCTATGCGGTCGTTCCGCTTGGCCTCAAGGCCCTGGCGATCGGTCTCGTTCTTCTCCTTCCTCGAAAGGCGCTTTTGCAATGAAACTGTTGCTTGTGTTCGCGGTACTGTTGGTTGTGGTTCTCTTGTGGGGGCCGGGGAGTGGCTTTCGCCTGAACCGGTTGCAGGACTTTGCAGGAACCTCCCCGAAGCTCGACATTCGCGAGGCGATGGCCGGGAGGATGATCAGCGAGGGCGTGATCTATGGACCCAGCGGCAAGGTTGCCTCGCGGTTCGTGGCCGAAATGCAGGGCGATTGGACCGGTAATTCGGGCGAGATCGGCGAGAGTTTTGTTTATGACACCGGCAATACCCAAGAGCGGCGCTGGACTTTGACGGTCTCGGATGATGGCAAGATCACGGGTACGGCGCCTGATATCGTGGGCAAGGTCGAAGGCCAGCAGATGGGATCTGCGGCGCGGCTGACCTATCGCATTCGATTGACCGAAGAGGCCGGGGGGCATGTGCTGTCTGTCACGGACTGGCTTTATCTGATGGACAACGGAACGCTCATGAATCGTTCCCAAATGCGCAAGTTCGGGATCACCGTTGCCGAGCTGATCGCCACGATCCGACCGGTCGAGTGATGCTGTCGGGCAAACGCGTTTGGCTGATCGGGGCAAGCGAGGGGCTGGGCCGATCCCTTGCCCTGTTGCTTGCGTCCGAAGGATGCCGGATGGTTCTGTCGGCGCGGACCATGTCTCGTCTACAAGACATCGGGATCGAGGGTGCGCAGCTGGTTGAGTTGGATGTGACGGATGATGCCTCTGTTACGGATGCTGTCGCGGCGGTCGGAGATGTCGATATCGTTCTCTACTGCGCAGGGGCCTATGATCCGATGGTCGCGCAGAAGTGGGACAGTGCGCGCGCCTTGAAAGTTTTTGATGTGAACTTTCTTGGGGCAATGCGCGTTTTGCCAGATGTTCTTGCCGGAATGGTTACCCGCGACGCAGGGCGTGTTGTGCTGATTGGGTCATTGTCCGCGTATTACGGTTTGCCCGGCGCAATCGGCTATAGTGCGAGCAAGGCCGCGCTGATGCACCTGGCCGAAAACCTCTATGTCGATCTCAAGAACACTGGTGTCGAGGTGCAGATCATCAACCCCGGTTTCATTGCCACGCGGCTTACCGACAAGAACACGTTCAAAATGCCACAGATCATGACGCCGGAAGCGGCGGCGAAACATGTGATCAAGGCGATGAAGCGTGGCAGGTTCCGCACGGATTTCCCAAGGCCGTTTGCCTGGCTGTTCCCCCTAATGCGGCTCTTGCCGGATCGGTGGGTAAGGGCGATGTTCTAACGCTAGGCAAGATCGTTCAGGACAAGGGCTGCGATCTGCATCGCGGAATTAGCCCCCAGTTTGGTATAGGCACGTTTGCGCAACGTGCGAACCGAGTTGTCGGAGATGCCAAGGGCGACGGCGGTGCCGGCGACGCTGATACCTTGGACCAGCATGTCACAGACTTCGGCTTCGCGATCGGACAGGCGCGCGAACTGGCCGACCTGACGTTCCTTGAGGGCCGACACACGCTGTTGCGAGGAAAAGTGGAAGGCTTCCGACCCGATGATGCGGTGGCGCAGCCCGATGAGTTCGTGCGCGAGGGGGAGAATGGCGCTTAGTCGGTTGACCTCTTGCTCATCCATCCAGCCGTGTTCCTTGCCCCGGAGGTAGAACGACAGAAAGCCGGTGTTGTCCGTGCGCGAGGATATGGTGATGCGTTCGATCACCTCGTCGCGTACGTAGATCGGTGCGCGAGGGTCATCAGGCTGAGGTCTCCAGCGTTCAATGGCAAGGCCTTGTTCGGGGGCGGATTGGATTCGGCGCAGGATGTCCTGTTTCAGGCTGTCGTGAGAGAGGATGGTTCGGGCGTTGCGGTTGAACCAATAGCTGCTCATGTCGCCGGCCCAGATTGAAAGAACGGGTTCCGGGCGGCGCAGGTCGGACACGTAGAAGGCCCCGATGTTGGCGATTTCAGCGGCGTCGCGGACGTATTGCATCAAGGCTGCGCTGAACGCGGGGCTTGGGACAGCGGCGGCAAGCGCGGCAGTCGCATCACGAGGCAGGGGGCGAGAAGGGAATGTGTCACTCATATGGGTGACAGATTGAAGGTTTGGGAATGCGATAGTCAAGACGCCTAGCCACAACTCATGAGCCACCGCCTTGTCCCAGATTTTTTCGACCCGAAAACGCCCCGTACACCTTGGTCCGTATCCTCTTGAGCGGCTTGCGCGAGGGGCGATGCCGGACATGGACAAGGTGGTGGCCTCGGAGCCTTTGAGCTTTCACCGGCCGGAAAATCCCGAGAGCATCGTGAACGCGATGGGCGAATTCCAGGCGATGATGGATGCCATTCGCGATGGCTTTGTGAACAAGGCGACCGCAGATATTCCTGCTGATCCGGTTGAGCGTGCCAATCACCTGAAGGCCTTTGGCTATTTCAACGATGCTTCGATGGTCGGCATTGGGCCGCTGCCGGACGCCGCGCTGTTGAAAGAACCGATCCGCAATCCGGATATTGATCGCCTCGCGCACGCCCTGAAGACGCGGCAGACCAAGACACTGGCCAGCGGCATTGACGTGATCATGGCCGATCTCAAGGAAAGCATGCAGGCCCCGGCAACCACGATTGAGGGGCACAAACATGCAATCGTGTTCCTGTACGAGCATATGCGTGATCCGAAACCCGATGAGCCGGGCAGCGATTGGATCATGGACGCGCAGGACCATCGCGGTTGTATTCGTGCAACCGAAACCGCGGTTGTGATTGCGAACTATATTCGACTGCTGGGCTTCGATGCGCGGGCGCATACGGCGACATCCAGTGACGTCGATCTCAACAAACTCACGATCGCCGCCGGATTGGCCAGCTGCGAAGACGGCGTTCCCGTGGTGCCCTGGTTGGGCCGTCGGTTCAGCGTGGCCGTGGTGACCACGGAAATGGACCTTGGCCATGACGGGGCGTTGCTTGAGATGGCCAAGCAACCCAGCCGCGTTTTGGGCGGTCTTGGCTGGAAACTGGGGCTGGGGCACGCCAAGGCGGCGTTCAACCGTGATCCCTTTTCCAAGCGCAACTATGTCGAAGGGGCGCATCCGTTCGAGCGTTTGAAACGCGTGGAGACCCCGACGACCTATATCGACGAAGCCAACGTGGCACGCGTGCCAAAGCGGGCCGACATGTTCGCGCGCGCCCAGTTCGGGGATATGGGCAAGGCGCTTCAGGACAGTGCGAAGGGCGGGTACTACGTCCGCAAATCTGCGCCGAGCTTTGCTCAGCGACGGGCCCTTGGCGCATTTGTTCTCTTGCAGGATGGCGCTAGTGCGGATGTGGAGCGGCCGACCGATGCAGAGCGCAATGCGGCGAATGTGAAGGCGGCCACCTATTTCCTTGGGGTTGATGCGGTGGGTCTGTCCCGCTGCCCCGACTGGGCGTGGTACAGCCATGATGCCACCGGGGAAGAGATTGTGCCCGAGCATGATCAGGCGATCAGCATGATTGTCGATCAGGGCTATGAGACAATGGAAGGCGCAAGCGGTGATGACTGGATCAGCGTTGCGCAATCCATGCGGGCTTACCTTAGGTTTTCCCTGCTGGGGGGCGTGATCGCCCAGCAAATCCGGAACCTGGGTTACAAGGCCAAGGCCCACACGGTCATGGATGGCGAGGTCTTGCAGCCGCCTCTCCTGCTTCTCAGTGGCTTGGGCGAGGTGAGCCGTATCGGTGAGGTGATCCTGAACCCCTACCTTGGCCCCCGCCTGAAAAGCGGTGCGGTGACGACCGACATGCCGCTTGTGCATGACAAGCCGATTGATTTCGGGCTCCAGACATTTTGCGAGTCCTGCAACAAGTGCGCGCGCGAATGCCCCTCCGGAGCGATTACCGCAGGGCCAAAGCTGATGTTCAATGGCTATGAAATCTGGAAGTCGGACAGCCAGAAATGCGCGACCTACCGGATCACCACGCAAGGTGGGTCAATGTGCGGGCGCTGTATGAAAACCTGCCCGTGGAACCTTGAAGGGCTATTTGCCGAAGCGCCGTTCCGATGGGCGGCCTCCAACATCCCCGCCGCCGCGCCGGTGCTGGCCAAGTTGGACGATATGGTTGGCAATGGTGGTCTGAACGACACGAAAAAGTGGTGGTGGGATATCGAGTTGCAGGATGATGGTTCCTATCGGCCGACCAAACACCCGTTGAACCGACGCGATCTGCAGACTGATCTTGACCTGAAGTACGAAGATCAGACGCTTGCCGTCTATCCGGCGCCGCTAGCTCCGCATCCCTGGCCCTATCCGTTTCCGATGGATCGGGAAGCGGGCATTCAGGCCTACGAAAAGATGGTGTCGTCGCAGGAATATCGCGCGCGGATGGCCAAAGGCGACATGAGCGTCGTGCACACCTATTCCGTTCCGGATGCGGCCGACGCGCCGGTTATCCGCGTGGCGTTGAGCAAGGCCGAGAAGATGACGGCAGACGTCACGAAGTACGAGTTTTCGACCCTCGATGGATCGGAGTTGCCCGAGTGGACGGCTGGGGCGCACCTTGACGTGTTGGTCGCTCCAGAGTTCCTGCGCCAGTATTCAATGTCGGGAAATCCGTCGGACCGTTCCAAGTATCAGATCGGTGTGCTGCGCGAGGATGAAGGGCGGGGCGGATCGTTGCTGATGCACAGGATCTTCAGTGAAGGACGCAAGGTTTTCATTTCCAAGCCGATCAATCACTTTGAATTGGACGAGGGGGCGACAAAAACCTTCCTGATGGGCGGCGGTATCGGGATCACGCCGATGATCGCCTTTGCCCATCGCCTGCATGAGCTGGGGGCGGATTTCGAACTGCACTATTCCGCGAGCCGAAAGGACGGGGCAGGGTATCTGGATGATCTTGCTGGCGTGCCCTGGGCGGATCGCGTGCAGCTTCACTTTTCGGATCAGGGCACCCGTGCCGATCTGGATCAGGTATTGGCGGGGTACAGGGGCGGCTGGCACGTCTATACCTGCGGGCCGGATCGGTTCATGGAGGGTGTCATGGCTGCGGCCCAGCGGCAGGGCTTCCCGGAAGAGGCGTGCCATCTTGAGTACTTCAGTGCGCCTGAACAGCCGGAGTACGAAAACCATCCGTTCACGGCAAAGCTGGCGAAGTCGGGCAAGGAGCTGCATGTACCGGCGGACAAGCTGTTGTCGGATGTCCTGCTTGAGAATGGTATCCATGTGGACGTCAAATGTTCGGACGGCATTTGTGGGGTGTGCAAGTGCGGGGTGCTGTCGGGCGAGGTAGAACATCGGGATTTCGTGCTGTCGAACAAGCAACGTGAAACGACGATCATCACCTGCCAGAGCCGCGCTGCCGAGCCGGATGGCGTTATTGAATTGGACCTGTGACTGGACCTTGCGCCTGAAGCTGCCTAACTTGTTCACCAACAGGAGAGAGGAAACAGTTTCATGCACATGAGCGATCAGCGCGAGATTGCCGCGCCAGTGTCCGAGGTTTGGGCGGCCCTTCTGAGTGCCGACACTTTGCTTGCCTGCGTTCCCGGCGCAAAGGAGGTGACGGGCAACGCGGAAGATGGCTTTGATGCCACGGTCGTTCAGAAAGTTGGCCCGGTGAAAGCGACGTTCAAAGGGCATGTCTCTCTGTCCGATCTGGTGGAGCACCAGAGTTTGACGCTGTCGGGCGAAGGCAAGGGCGGTGCCGCCGGATTTGCCAAGGGGGGCGCGGATGTGAAGCTGTCTGAAACCGAAGGCGGAACGCTTCTGGAATACGAAGTGGATGCCAAGGTAGGCGGTAAACTCGCCCAGCTTGGAAGCCGCCTGATCGACGGATTTGCCAAGAAGATGGCGGATCAGTTCTTTGCCAACCTTCAGGAAACGCTGGAAGGTCCGGCAGAGCCCGAGGACGATGACACCGAGGCGGACGCGCCAGAGGAAAAGAAGGGTTGGGTCAAACGCCTGACCGGCGGCTGATCCTGCAGGCGCGCACAGACCGTCCTCTCGAAATATCGGTTTGATCCTTCTGATACGTTGCTATCCTATGGGGCGGCGAACAGGAGGGGTGCGATGTCAGCGATTGTAGAGATTGAAGGCCTGCGCAAGGTCTATGCAGGCGGGTTCGAAGCGCTCAAGGGCGTATCACTTGCCATTGAGGAGGGCGAGATTCTCGCCCTTCTGGGGCCGAATGGAGCCGGCAAGACGACATTGATTTCGACCGTCTGCGGAATCACCAATCCGGGTGGTGGCGTGATCAGGGTCGGCGGGCATGACGTGGTGCGCGAGTATCGCCAGGCGCGCCGCTTGATTGGCCTCGTTCCGCAGGAAATCAATCTCGAACCCTTCACCAAGGTGATTGATACAGTGCGTTTTTCCCGGGGTCTCTTTGGCAAAACGCGTGACGATGCCTACATCGAGAAGCTCTTGAAACAGCTGTCCCTTTGGGACAAACGCGACTCGCGCACGATGGAATTGTCCGGCGGGATGAAGCGCCGCGTCTTGATCGCCAAGGCGCTGGCGCACGAGCCGCGCGTTCTGTTTCTTGATGAGCCGACTGCGGGTGTCGACGTGGAACTGCGCAAGGACATGTGGGATGTCGTGGCGGACCTCAAGGCCGATGGCGTGACGATCATCCTGACCACCCACTACATCGAAGAAGCCGAGGCGATTGCAGACCGTGTCGGCGTCATCAACAAGGGTGAACTGCTGCTGATCGAAGAAAAGGCCTCGCTTATGGCGCGGTTTGGTCAGAAGCACCTGCAGATCGAATTGCAAACGCCGATTGCAGAGGTTCCCGAGGCCTTGGCCTCGCATGGACTTAGCTTGGGCGAGGGCGGAGATGTGCTGCACTATGCCTATGACACGAGGGGCGAGCGGACAGGCATTACGGCGCTGTTGAATGACATTGCCGCCGCCGGTCTGGTGATGCGGGATTTGCGAACCGAAGAAAGCAGCCTTGAGGAAATCTTCGTGTCTCTGGTCAAGGAGGATGCGGCATGAACTGGTCCGCGATCAAAGCCATCTACGTGACCGAGATGGCGCGGTTCTTCCGTACATTGGCACAGTCTTTCATTTCACCGGTGATCTCGACGTCGCTTTACTTTGTCGTCTTTGGTGCAGCCATCGGCAGCCGTATCCAGGAGGTCGAAGGTGTGAGCTATGGTGCGTTCATCGTACCGGGGCTGATCATGCTGTCGGTGATCACCCAAGCCATTTCGAACGCCTCTTTCGGGATCTATTTTCCAAAGTTCATCGGGACGATCTACGAGCTGTTGTCAGCGCCGGTTAACTTTCTTGAAATTGTCCTCGGGTTTGTTGGTGCGGCGGCGACCAAGGCTCTTTTCATTGGCGTGGTAATCCTTGGGACGGCCTCATTGTTCGTCGATCTCGAAATCCAGCATCCGATTGCAATGGTCGCTTTCCTTGTCCTGACCTGTCTGAGTTTTGCCCTGTTCGGCTTTATCATCGGAATCTGGGCGCAGAACTTTGAACAGCTGCAGTTGATCCCGCTGCTGGTTGTGACCCCGCTCGTTTTCCTTGGTGGGTCGTTCTACTCGATCTCGATGCTGCCGCCGATCTGGCAGACGATCACGCTCTTCAATCCGGTGGTCTACCTGATTTCAGGGTTCCGGTGGGCGTTTTTCGGGCTGGCGGATGTACCCATCGGCCTGAGCCTTCTGGCGATTGCGGGATTCACGGCGCTTTGCCTTGCCGCGATTTGGTGGATCTTCCGGACGGGATGGCGCATCCGGTCGTAAGTGACGTCGCGATATGCGTATCACGAAAACGGGATATTTCTGCCACGTCGCACGTTTCATGGCCCTCATGCCTTGTCTGAGGGCACATGCGCTTTTAAATGGCTCTGCATGGCACGCTGGATACCCTTCACCAAATCTCCGCCCACGGTGGCTGTACTGCGCCTTTCAGGCGCTATCGGCGCAGGCAATCGTGGGGCGTTGAATGATCGCGCATTGGCGCCGTTGATCGAAAAGGCGTTCAGAAAAGGCAAGCCGGTGGCAGTTGTCCTTGAGGTCAATTCGCCCGGTGGCAGCCCTGTGCAGTCCTCGTTGATTGGCGCACGTATTCGCCGCCTGGCCGAGGAAAAGGATATTCCCGTTCTGGCCTTTGTCGAAGACGTTGCCGCGTCGGGCGGTTATTGGCTCGCTGCGGCGGCGGACGAGATTTACGCGGACGAGAGTTCGGTGGTCGGGTCTATCGGCGTTATTTCCGCCAGCTTTGGGGCTCATGTGTTCCTGAGCCGACAAGGGATTGAGCGTAGGGTGCATACGGCAGGTAAGTCGAAGTCCATGTTGGACCCGTTCCGCCCCGAGAAACCCGAGGATGTTGTGCGGCTGCGTTCCATGCTGGAACAGATCCATGCGAACTTTATCAATCACGTGAAGGCCCGCCGCGGACCGAAGCTGTCGAATGAACCAGAGCTGTTCACCGGCGAGGTCTGGATTGGTCGTCAGGCACAGGAGCTTGGCCTGATCGACGGGATCGGGCACATGGTGCCGATGCTGAAGGAACGGTTTGGCGACAAGGTGCGCCTGCGCCGCTATGACACGCGCCGTCCGTTCTGGCAGCGCTTCGGGGCGTCCGTGGCTGAAGATGCGATTGCCGCGATTGAGGAACGCGCCGAGTTCGCGCGGTTCGGTCTCTGAGATGATATTCAAGATTGTCACCCTGTTTCTGGTCGGCATGGCAGTGCTGGCGATGTTTGGAAAACTGACCTATCCGGGCAAGAAACGGCTGCAATCGGCGAAATGCCCCAAATGCGGGCGCTACAAGATCGGCAAGGGCCCGTGCCCCTGCACCAAGGGTAAGGGATAATCCATGGAGTGGCTTTTTGCCGGACTTGGTCTGCTCATTCTGCTTCTGGCAGGCGACTCGCTTGTGCGCGGTGCCGTGAATCTGGCGCTGCGTCTTGGCATTCCTGCGCTTGTTGTCAGCCTGACCATCGTGGCCTTTGGAACCTCTGCGCCAGAGTTGCTGATCTCGGTGCAGGCGGTGCTTCAAGGGGTGCCGGGCATTGCCATCGGTAACGTGGTGGGGTCGAATACGGCCAATATCCTTCTGGTCCTGGGCTTCCCGGCCATTCTGGCGGCGCTGCATACCTCTGCCTGCGAGAGCAGGAAAACCTACATCCAGATGATTGTCGCCACGGTGGTATTCATCGGGCTGGCCTTCCGGGGTGTCTTTGACTTTTACGCCGGGCTCTTGTTGTTGGCGATGCTGGCCTACATGCTCCTGGATGCGGTGCGCGAAGCGCAGATGCATCGGCGGATGGGGGATGAATGCTGTGATCCGGATCTTGATGAGCCGGAAGGCATGGACCCGGATATGCCTTGGTGGAAGATCATTGTTTTTCTGGTGCTTGGCCTGATTGGCCTGCCTTTGGGGGCGGATCTTTTGGTCGATGCTGCGCAGGTGATTGCACGTGATTTCGGAGTGAGTGAAAGCGTGATCGGTCTAACGCTTGTCGCGCTTGGCACATCGCTTCCCGAGCTGGCGACGACCACCATGGCGGCGCTTCGTCGGCAGGCGGATGTGGCCATAGGTAACGTCATCGGTTCGAACATGTTCAACCTATTGGCGATTATTGGCGTCGCCACCATGGTTGGACCAATTCCTGTCGATCCCGAGTTCCTCAAATTCGATCTCTGGGTGATGCTGGCGGCGTCGCTTTTGCTGATCCCCTTCGTGTTCTTCCGTCGTGACATTGGGCGCACGTGGGGGATCGTGTTGACGGTGCTCTACCTTGTCTACGTGATCGGTGTCCTGACCTGCTGATAACACTGGTTAGGCGTTTTGCTTCCCGAGCGATCTTTTCTGCTTACTGAGCGTTGCTCAGGTGCGTTTCATGCGCGGTAGTGCTTGCCGATAGGGAAGGCATTCTGCCCCTTGAAAAGATGTGGCTGACCAAAGTTTTGCACTTGTAACGGGAGCGTTACAAATGTGTTACGAATTTCCTAATGTTTTCAGTCCTTTGTTAAGAGGTGAAAAAAATATCGTTTAAAATCAATGCCTTGCATTTGTGCCTATTTTTTAAGCAATCACATGAAATGGGCGGAAAACAAGGGGATTTCCGCAATCACGAAAAGATATCATCAGACTTATCCACAGGAATGGTGGACATGTTTTTTCTTGCCCTCGGTTTCGGAAGATTGCAGGCGTCGCAAAAGAATCATATTTCGTTAAATGATGACGGATCAGGATAAACAAACGTCGGCAGGACCGTTCGGTCATGACTGTATCAAGGGCTATCTCAAAACTCTGGATGGCTCGCCCGGCGTCTACAGGATGCTGGATTCGCAGGCGCGCGTTCTTTACGTGGGCAAGGCGCGGAACCTGAAAGCGCGGGTTTCCAACTATGCACGCCCCGCCGGACATTCCGGCCGGATTGCGCGGATGATCTCGGAAACCGCGTCGATGATGTTCCTGACGACGCAAACCGAAACAGAAGCACTCCTCTTAGAGCAGAATCTGATCAAGCAGCTCAAGCCCAAGTACAACGTGCTTTTGCGGGACGATAAGAGCTTTCCCAATATCCTTGTGAGCCGGGAACATGCCTTTCCGCTGATCAAGAAGCATCGTGGGGCGAAGAAGGAAAAAGGCAGCTATTACGGACCCTTCGCAAGTGCGGGGGCGGTGAACCGGACGCTGTCGCAATTGCAGAAAGTCTTCCTGCTGCGGAACTGTTCGGACGCGATGTTCGAGAGCCGGTCGCGCCCCTGTCTGCTCTACCAGATCAAGCGGTGTTCCGGGCCTTGTGTCGGCAAGATCAGCGAGGCGGATTATGCCGAGAGCGTGCGTGATGCAGAGCGTTTCCTGGCGGGGCGGTCGACCCAGATTCAGGAGACGCTGGGTAAGCAGATGATGGCGGCATCAGAAGCGATGGAGTTCGAGCGGGCGGCGGCGTTGCGCGATCGCATACGGGCGCTGACGCAGGTGCAGACGGCGCAGGGGATCAATCCGCGGGGTGTGACCGAGGCGGATGTGATTGCGCTTCACCTTGAGAACGGGCAGGCCTGTGTGCAAGTGTTCTTTATCCGCGCCAACCAGAACTGGGGCAACAAGGATTACTACCCGCGAGTCGGGGCCGACATCGAGGCGGCGGAAGTGCTCGAGGCCTTTGTCGGTCAGTTCTACGACACCAAGGAGCCGCCGAGACAGCTTATCCTGAGCCACCCGATCGAGAACCCGGACCTGATGGCCGAAGCCTTGAGTGGCAAGGCGGGGCGCAAGGTGGAGATCCTTGTGCCGCAGCGTGGGGAAAAGGCCGAGCTGATTGCCAATGCGGCCCGCAACGCGCGCGAAAGCCTTGCGCGCAAGATGAGCGAAACTGCGACGCAGGCGAAGCTGTTGAAAGGTGTGGCAGAGGCCTTTGATCTGGATGGGCCGCCTGCGCGGATCGAGGTTTACGACAACAGTCACATACAGGGCACGAACGCCGTTGGGGCGATGATCGTGGCGGGGCCGGAAGGGTTCATGAAGAACCAGTATCGCAAGTTCAACATCAAGGGCGATGACCTCACGCCGGGGGATGACTTTGGCATGATGAAAGAGGTGCTGACGCGGCGGTTCAAACGGTTGCTCAAGGAAGATCCGGACCGGGCGCAGGGCATGTGGCCGGACCTGTTGTTGATCGACGGGGGCGCGGGGCAGGTGTCTGCCGTGGCCGAGATCATGCGCGAACACGGGGTAGAGGATATCCCGATGGTGGGCGTGGCCAAGGGGGTGGACCGCGACCACGGCAAGGAGGAATTCCACCGGAGAGGCACGCGGCCCTTTGCTCTCAAGCGCAATGATCCGGTGCTCTATTTCATCCAGCGGATGCGGGACGAGGCACACCGGTTTGCCATTGGCACCCACCGTGCCAAGCGAGCGAAGGCGGTTGGCGCCACGCCGCTGGACGATGTGCCGGGCGTAGGGGCGACCCGCAAGCGCGCGCTGTTGGCGCATTTCGGATCAGCCAAGGCCGTGAGCCGCGCGAATCTTGCCGATCTGAAAGCCGTAGACGGCATCTCAGACGCATTGGCCGAGACAATCTACGACTACTTCCACGAAAAAGGGTAAACGCAGCGGTCTGGCCGGGTCAGGCGGCTTCGCGTTCGCGTTTTCGCAGCAGGATGTTCTCGACGATCTGCGCGGCAAAGGGGGCAAGGCCGTGCGGGCCGGAGGCGCGGTCCTTGAGGTGAATGCAGACGTCCGGGCGCATCTGGGCAATGAGCCCGACGAGATCGCCGCGCATCCGGTCATCAAGGCCGCCGCCCATGATCACGCATTCGATCCTTGGTTCGGTTTCCAGCTGGCGCACGACTTCGCCGTGATCGTGTGCGCCGAGCCATTCGATTGGCAGGTGATCAAGCTGTTGCGCGATCTCGCAGGATTGCGGCATGTCGGCCACGAGCAAAACTATGGGGTGCATCTTGTCCTCCCATTCTTTGGTGCAGGCAGGGGAGGCCGCCACGAAGGCGCCCGCCCCCGTTCATTGGCCCAGTATAGCACATTTCGAAAGGGCAGTGCTTTCCACGCCCTGAAAGACAGGTTAGGAAGACCTCATGACCTGGACGATCCCCAATATCCTTTCCGTGCTTCGTCTTCTCGCGGCGCCTCTTGTCGCGGTAATGTTCCTTTATTTCACCCGCCCCTATGCGGATTGGTTCGCGCTGGGCCTGTTTGTGCTGGCCTCGGTGACCGATTGGTTCGACGGCTATCTTGCGCGAGCCTGGGGGCAGGAGACCCGGATGGGCGCGATGATCGACCCGATTGCCGACAAGGCGATGGTGGTGATCGCGTTGATGGTGATCGTGGGCTATTCGTCGATGTCGCCCTGGCTGGTGCTGCCGGCCACCGTGATCCTGTTCCGCGAAGTTTTTGTCAGCGGCTTGCGGGAGTTTCTTGGCGACGTCGCCGGAACCCTCAAGGTGACGAAGCTGGCCAAGTGGAAGACGGCGACGCAGATGGTGGCGATTGCCTGCCTGTTCGGGCAGGGTGTGTTTGAACATTACCTAGGCATGTCGTCGCTGGGCATGGATCCGCAGATCGTTGCGCAGATGGTGGCCGGAAAAATCGAGGATACACAGGGGCTTGGCTGGAAGCTGACGGGTATGATCTGGAGTGGCTGGGCCGGTTTGATCCTGCTGTGGATCGCGGCGGCGCTGACCGGGATCACCGGGGTCGACTATTTCCGCAAGGCCTATCCGCATTTGAAGGACTGACGCGATGAAACTGGATGTTTTGTATTTTGCCTGGGTGCGCGAACGGATTGGCCTGCCGAAAGAGAAGGTCGAGACGAGCGCCGCGACAGTTGCCGAACTGGTCGAGGAGTTGAAGGCGCGGGAAGAGCGGTATGAGGCGGCCTTTGCCGACCTGAGCGCCCTGCGGGTGGCGATTGACCAGGAGTTGACCGAGTTCGACGCGGCGCTGGATGGCGCGCGCGAGGTGGCGTTTTTCCCGCCAATGACCGGGGGCTGACGGTATGAAGATCCTGGTTCAGGAAGAGGCGTTTGATTTCGGTGCCGAGGCGCAGGCCTTTGCCAGTGGTCACACCGACATGGGCGCCATTGTGACCTTTACCGGCGTTGTGCGCGACCTGCCGGGTGATCCGCTGGACCGGATGGAGATCGAGCACTATCCGGGGATGACGGAAAAGGCGCTGACCAAGATCGCGGAAGAGGCGCAAAGCCGTTGGAATCTGGGGGATGTGCTGGTGATCCATCGCCACGGGACGTTGCGCCCGGGCGACATGATCATGATGGTGGCAACCGCTGCGCCGCACCGTGTGGATGCCTTTGCAGCTGCGGAATTCCTGATGGATTACCTCAAGTCGCGCGCGCCATTCTGGAAGCAGGAGTTCACTGCGGATGGTGGTGCATGGGTTGCGGCCAAGGATGAAGACGAGGACGCGCTGAACCGCTGGTGAGCGGTTAATGGGGCGCGCCCTATCGGTATGTGTGGCGCGGGCGCATTTGGGCGAATCGTTCAGGTTAACAAGGCAGAATTGGCAAAAACGGCTGTCGGTGCCACGTCGGTATTACGTCGGTATTACGGAGGTGGGCACAGACGACCTGGCCAGTTTAAGGCACCGTGCGCTCAGGCTTTGTTAAGGAAATTCTACACCGATTTTGACGGGGCTTGATGCAGCACCCCGCATCGAAAACGGCTTAGCCGGCACTCATCCGGTCGATGTGGCTGCGCAGTTCTTCGGCCTCGTGGCGGGCGTCGCGCAGGCCTTCCATGGCGGCAGAGAGTTCGGCTTCGGTCTGGGCCAGCTGGTTGGTCAGTTCGGCCTCGCGCTGTTGCAGGTAGGTGATGGCCTGATCGCGGGTTTCCTCGGCCTCGTGCAACTCCTGGCTCATGCGCTCAAGCTGGTCGACGTCGGACTGCGAAACGCGTGAGAAGCGGTGCACCAGCCAGTTGGCGAACCAGCCCATGCAGAAGGCGACGAACAGGATGATCGCGGTGGCGATGATGAAATCAGTTCTGGTCATCGGTTGTCTCCTGCTGGCCGTCGTCTTGGGTTTGTTCGGCCGGTGCCACATCCTGTGCGGCGTCGTCTTGTACCGGATTCGCGCCGGTGTCTACAGCGGTTTCTTCACCGGTCTGTGCTTCACCATCCGCATTTTCGCCCTCTGGCGGGGTCTCTTCGGGTTGGATCAGGACAAATTCGATGCGGCGGTTGGCTTCGCGGCCTTCCTCGGTCTTGTTGTCGGCAATCGGTTCGGCCTCGCCATAGCCCTTGGCCGAGAAGTTGCCGGTCAGGATGCGGCGGTCATGCAGGGCGTTCAGAACCGATTGGGCGCGGGTCTGGCTTAGGGCCATGTTCATTTCCTCGCGGCCCTGGCTGTCGGTGTGGCCCTGAATTTCCAGCTTGAGGTTGATGTCCTGACAGTCCTGAAGGATAGCGGCGAGTTCGTCGATCACCGGGCCCGCGGTTTCATCCAGCGTGCCGGAGCCGGGTTCGAAGCTGATCTTCTGGGTGCCCTGTACCTCTTGCAGGCGGGCGAGGCATTCCTCTGGGGTGGGAAGCTGGGCAATCGGGTCGAGCGCCTCTTCGTAGCGCACGTTGAGGGCATAGTGGTCGCCCTGATCTAGCTTTTCCGCCAGCAGGCGGGAAATGCGGTCACTGGCCTGCGGATCGCCGGTGGTGCCGGAAATGTCGATGGTGTCGGGGGTGACGGTCAGGGCGCCGTTGTGCAGCTGTGACAGGGCGTCGAGCCCGGCGAGAACGCGAAGCGACCAGGTGCCGGGCAGGTTTTCGTCAAGGCGGGCGGCCATGTAGACGTCTTCCATGCCGAAACGGGCGTTGGCGTAGCTTTGCGCCATGGTGCGGCTGACGTCGTCGCGCAGGCGACCGCGCAGTTGCAGGGTGCCTTCGGGGCTGAGGGTGGCGGTGAATTCCGGCGTGCCTTCGTCGGTTTCCTCGATCGGGACCGGGCGGGTGGCGTGCAGGGCGAAGACCTCGGGAAGGGCGCTTTCGACCTCGCCGATGACCTTGTCGAAGAGATCCTGTTCGGTGCCGATGCGGGCGATCAGGGTGATGTCGGCGTCGGAGAAGGTAACGCTGCCGCCACCCAGTTCGGAGAGGCCTGAGATGGCGGTTTCGACCGCGTCGCCCCAAGACGGAGTAGGCACGCCAAGGCCGATGGTGCAGGCGGCGCTGCCTTCGAGGCCGGCCTGAGTTGCGGCGGCGAGGATCTGGCTGCGGGCGTCCTCGGTGTCGGCAGAGCAGGCATCGAAGCGCGCGCCAAGATCGTCGATCAGGAAGCGCAGGGTGAAGGGCGTGATGACAGGGCGGGGCGCCGAAATCGTCAGCGCGAGGTCAAGCGTCGGCGGTGCCTTGCGGGTCAGGATGCCTTCCAGCTCTCGACGGGCTTCGGGGCTGTCGCTCATGGCGGTGACGCTGACGCGGCCTGCCTCGAGCGAGATCTTGGCGCGGGGCAGTTCTTCGAGGGCGAAGAGGGCATAGCTCAGGGCCTGTTGCCATCCTTCGGGAACATCGTATTCGGCGGTTTCAAGGAAGTCGGTGACCACCGGACTGCCGTCGAGGCCACGCAGATCGCCAATGATTTCGGCGCGGTTGCTGTCTTCGGGGATCAGGCCGATCAGCTGGATGCCCGAGTCATTGCGCAGGATTTCGATCGAGAAACGCGGCGGGCCGATGTCGGCGGTGGCCTCGATCTGCATGTTGTCGATCACACGGGCGGCATCGACAATCTTGCCAGCCGAAGAGATGGCCTTGAACCGCTCGGCCTCGGTCGGGGCGACGCCGGTGATGAAGACCTGAAGGCCCTCGGCATGGATGGTGGCCCATGTCATGCCTTCCTTGGCCAGTTCGCTTTGCACGCCGCGGCGCGAGGCCTCTTCGATCAGGTCTGCCGAGAACACCGCGGCGACGGCGCTGAAGCCGGCGGCCAGAGTGAAGGTGGTGGCAATGGGCAGGTAGTCGGAAAGGCGCATCAGGAGCGTTCGGAAGCGTTTGTTTTGTTCGAGTTAGCGTTTGATACGCTGCTGCCCGCCTGCATGCAATCACTTGCGCTCAAAGGAAGCAGGCGACGGCGAAAAACAGCAAGGGGATCAGGCCGGTGTCGCGGTTCGAGCGGAACAGGTGCAGGAGCACGTCGTTGTCATCGGTGTTCAGGCGGCGCATCTGCCATTGCATGTGCCAGCCCATCGCCCACGGACCGGCAAGTGCGACGACCATCGAGAGCGGGCTGCGGTCGCGGGTGGCAAGGAAGGTGGCGATTGCCATCAGGGCGACGGTGAGGATCAGGAAGGCCTGAAGCCATTGCGGGGTTTTCTCGGCAAACAGGCGGGCGGTGGATTTCACGCCGATGAGGGCGTCGTCCTCGGTATCCTGATGGGCATAGATGGTGTCGTAGAACAGGGTCCATGCGATGCCCGCGAGATAAAGGACAACGGCGGGCCATTGCAGCGATCCGGTGTGTGCCGTCCATGCCAGAAGTGCGCCCCAGTTGAAGGCGATGCCAAGGAAGACCTGCGGCCACCACGTGAAACGTTTGGCAAAGGGGTAGATGGCGACGGGGGCGAGCGAGACCACGCCAAGCAGAATGGCATTGGGGTGGAAGGTCAGCAGGATGGCGAATGAGATCAGCGCCTGAATGCCCATCCACAGCGCGGCCTGCCGTGCGGTGACCTGACCCGAGGGGATGGGGCGTGAGCGGGTGCGTTCGACCTGTGCATCGAAGTCGCGGTCGGTGATGTCGTTCCATGTGCAGCCTGCGCCGCGCATCAGCCATGCGCCCGCAGCGCAACCGATGGCGATCCAGAGGTCTTCGAGCCGGGCCTGGCCATCGTAGAGCATGGCTAGTAGCAGCGACATCCAGCAGGGCAGCAGCAACAGCCAGGTGCCGATGGGACGGTCGGCGCGGCTTAGGCGCAGGTAGGGGCGGGTGGCGTGCGGGGCGAGGTGATCGACCCAATTACCGCGGACCGCGTCGGAAACCTGACCTTTCGGCTCTGGTGTTGTGGGCGTGTCGCTCATATGAAGGTTTCCATGAAACAGGCAAAAGTCAGGCTGTATGTAGAGCATCCCTTGGGCCAAGGGCAATCGGTTCCTCTTGAACGCGATCAGGCGCATTACCTTTTCGGGGTGATGCGGATGGGCGTGGGGGACCCGGTGTTGCTGTTCAACGGGGTGGATGGTGAGTGGCGCTGCGCGGTTGCCGAGGCGGGCAAGCGTGGCGGTGTTCTTGTGTGCGAGGAACAGACCAAGCCGTTGCAGATGCCGCCGGACCTTTGGCTGATGTTTGCCCCGATCAAGAAGGCGCGGACCGATTTCATCGTCGAGAAGGCGGCCGAGATGGGGGCCGCGAAGATCATGCCGGTGCAGACGGCCTTTACCAATTCCGAGCGTATCCGGCAGGACCGGTTGCAGGCCCATGCGGTCGAGGCGGCAGAGCAATGCGGGGGCACCTTTGTGCCCGAGGTTCGTGACTTGCAAAAGCTGGAGCGGGTTCTGGCGGAGTGGCCGGAAGACCGGCAGTTGATGTTCTGTGACGAGGCCGAGGTTGGATCGGCCAAGCGTCTTGGAGCTGCCGAAGGCGGCAAATGGGCGATCCTGATTGGACCGGAAGGTGGTTTTTCCGAAGCAGAGCGCGCCAAGCTGCATGCGCATCCACAGGCGCACGTGGTGGCCTTGGGGCCACGTATCCTGCGGGCGGACACCGCGGCGGTGGCGGCGATGACGCTTTGGCAGCAGGCCCTTGGCGACTGGGCGTGAAGGGGGCGGTATGAGCCGGGGATTTCTTGACCGCATGCTGGAATGGTCGGCGCGGGGACAAGAGATTCAGGACCTGCTCGACCGCGTTTACGGCGCGAAGACCGCCGAGATCAAAGACGTTGTGAAATCCGATGACCGCGCCACAGTCATCAGGGGCAGGTTGCGCGGGGCGCCGGTGTTTTTCAAACACCTGCGCGTTAAGGATGCGAGCGGAGGTGTGGAGCGTGCTTGCCGCGAGCTTGGATTTCTGCACGAGGCGCTCGGCGATGGGCAGAACCGGGTGATGCGGGTTCTGGATGCCTTTCCCGAACACGGGCTTCTGGTGACAGAGAAGGTGCCCGGCAAGACGGTTGGCGAACGGATAAAATCCGCGCCATCACGGCGGCGTCAGAAGCTGGTGCGCCTGTCGGCGGAGTGGTTGCAGGAGGTGGCGGTGCTGCGGGCCGAGGTGCGGGCCTTTCCGGCGCAGAAATGCCTGAGCCGGCTTGTGCCGCCTGATGCCAGAGCGAAGCCGGAGATCATCGAGGCGCTGAGCCGCTTTCGCTCGGAACTGGATGTCATGGCGCGGGAGATGGAGGGCCGCGAGGTCATGTTCTCGGTCGGGCATGGGGATTTTAGCCTGACCAACCTGATGTATGATGGCACCCACATGTGGGGGATCGACATTCACGGCAGCCACCAGATGCCGGTTTTGCAGATGGCGGCGCGGTTTTGCCTTGGGCAGGAAATCTGGTGTACCCCCGACGAACTTGCCGCATTTCGCCCAAGCCGGTTTGCCGTTGGTGACGATTACGCAACCGTGTTCCGGTTTTTCATCGGGTTGGAGATGTATCGCAAGTATGGCTCACCTAAGTATCTAGAACGTGACGACCTGATCTTGCCGCAGGTCGATCTGTTTCTTGCAGGATGGGAGCCTGACGCATGAGTTTCATTCGACCAGAAGCCAGCGCCTTTGTTGATCGGTGGCGCGAGGTGATGATCGGGATCGTCGTGGTGGCCCTTGGTATCTATTGGGCAAGCGGTTTCGGACTTTTGAAGTGGGTCGGGATCGTGGTGATCCTGATTGGTGCGGCCCTTTTGGTGGCCGGTGTTCAGCGCGCGCGGTTTCGCATGGGCAAGGGCGGCCCCGGTGTTGTGCAGGTGGATGAACGGCAGATCACCTATTTCGGCCCCCTGGATGGCGGGGCCGTGGCGATTGACGAGATGATGGGACTGAGCCTTGAGGCGCATAGCGTGCCGCCGGTCTGGGTGTTGCGCCAGCCCGGACAGGCCGATCTGCGCATTCCCGTGAACGCGGAAGGATCGGATGCTTTGTTCGATGCCTTTGCCGCCTTGCCCGGTATTCGGACCGAGCACATGCTGGCGCAGTTGAAGTCGAAACCGGATCACCCTGTCGTGATCTGGTCAAAGGTCGCCGCAACGCTGCATTGACACTTTGCGCATTTCCGATCACCACTGAGCGGACATGCGCATCCAAAAGGACCGGAGAAACCGCAATGTCCATTCCTCAGTCCGGTGGCGGGCCGATCGAGCACCACTCCCAACTTGGTGAATATCTTGAAAGTGGCTGCAAGCCGCGTGAACAGTGGCGGATCGGGACCGAACACGAGAAGTTCGGGTACTGCAAGGAAACCCTCAAGCCGCTGCCCTACGAGGGCGATCGGTCGATTCTCGCGGTGCTGAAAGGCCTGCGTGATGGCCATGGCTGGACGCCGGTGGAAGAGGGCGGCAAGCTGATCGGTCTTGAGAAAGATGGCGCCAACGTGAGCCTTGAGCCGGGTGGTCAGCTGGAACTGTCCGGCGCGCCGCTGGAGAGCATCCACCAGACCTGTGACGAGGTGAATCAGCACCTTGCCGATGTGAAGGACATTGCCGACAAGATCGGTGTCGGCTTCATCGGCCTGGGCGCGGCGCCCGTGTGGTCGCACGAGGAAATGCCGGTGATGCCGAAAGGGCGTTATCGCCTGATGACCGATTACATGGACCGTGTGGGCACCATGGGCAAATCCATGATGTACCGGACCTGTACCGTGCAGGTGAATCTTGATTTCGCCTCTGAGGCGGACATGGTGCAAAAGCTGCGTGTGGCGCTTGCCCTGCAGCCGGTGGCGACGGCGCTGTTTGCTAATTCGCCGTTCTTTGACGGCAAGCCCAACGGCCACAAAAGCTGGCGGTCGCGCATCTGGCGTGACCTTGATCCGGCGCGCACAGGCATGCTGCCTTTCGTGTTCGAAGAGGGGTTCGGCTTTGAGGCATGGGTGGAATATGCGCTCGATGTGCCGATGTATTTCGTCTACCGCGACGGCGAATATATCGACGCGCTGGGCATGTCGTTCCGCGATTTCCTGAAGGGTGAACTGCCTGCACTGCCGGGCGAGACCCCGACGTTGAGCGACTGGGCCGACCACCTGACCACCGCCTTCCCAGAGGCGCGGATCAAGAAATACATGGAGATGCGCGGCGCCGACGGTGGCCCGTGGCGTCGCCTGTGTGCGCTGCCTGCCTTCTGGGTCGGCTTGATGTATGACCAGTCATCGCTGGATGCGGCCTGGGACCTTGTGAAGGGCTGGGACGCAGAGACCCGCGAGATGCTGCGCGTGGCGGCCTCGGTCGACGGTTTGCAGGCACAGGCGGGCAACGTGAAGATGCACGATCTGGCGCGCGAAGTTCTGACGATTTCCGAGGCGGGCCTTGTGGCGCGTGGCAAGGAAGGCGCGGGCGGTCTGGTGCCGGACGAGACCCATTTCCTCAACGCGCTGAAGGAAAGCGTGGAAAGCGGCAAGGTGCCGGCGGATGAACTGCTGGACCACTATCATGGTGACTGGAACGGTGACCTGAGCCGGATCTACGGTGAGTTCAGCTACTGACTTTGTCTGAGAAGCAACATCTGAAAGGGCGCCTTGGGGCGCCTTTTTTTGTAAGGCGCAACGCAAAACGGCGGCAGGGTGTCCTGCCGCCGCTCTGATCCGTGAGTGGATTGGGATTTACTGCGCTTGCAGCTCTTCCGGGGTCTTGTCTGCGATGTCGACCCAGTTGGCCGAGGCTTTTTCGATGAAGCCCGGTACGTCGCCTTCCCAGCGTTCCTGAACGCCAGCCGACAGGTTCAGGTAGAGCTTGTTGTCAACGATTTTCCAGATTTCCGGATCGCCGTCGAATTTGAAGCCCATCGCGGTGCCGAAGGCGCAGTAGCCGCCGTAGGCCGGAGCGTATGCTTCGGGGTTGGCTTCGAAGGTGGCTTTGTTCTCTTCCGAGGCGAAGCGGTAGGTCGCGTCGTTGTAGGTTGCGGTGATCTGGAAGTCGCCCGGGGTCGGTTCACCTACGGTGTGGTATGCAACCGGATCGTAGCCGCGCAGGGCAAGGCCAGTGGTGGTGGCATTGACGTCGACGCCTGCTGCCAGGGCCGAGGTGACGAGAGCTGCGGAGAGGGCGATGCCGCCGATGAGGGATTTGAAAGCGTTCATTGGTTTTGCCTTTTCAGAGTGCTTGATCTGGCCAGCCGAAATTTCCGGACAGATCGGAGTTGTTTGCGCCGCAAGCGATATTGCGCTGCGGTGACCTCGAGTTAGGAACCGGGCCAATCACGTTCAAAACAACTAAGGGTGATGTGCGCCTTTGCAGAAAGGCTGTGCGTCAGGTGAGGGTGCCGACCCATGCGATGACAGCGGAAACGGTGCCGATGCTGACGACGGTCGAGAGCAGGATGGCGGCCGAAGCGCGGTGGGGGGCGACGCCGTAGTGCTGGGCGAGGATATAGACGTTGCCGGCCACGGGCAGGGCGGCAGCGGAGATCACCACGGCAGCGGAATAGGGATCGATCGGGATGATCCAGAGCGCTGCGATTGCAACGGCGGCCGGATGCAGGACCAGTTTGCAGAACGAGAGCCAGGCGGCGACCTGAACGCGCTCCGCGGCAATGGCGGCCAGCGAGGCTCCGATGGCGAACAGCGCGCCGGGGGTGGCTGCCGCGCCAAGCAGTGCGAGGAATTCATTCAGCGGCGCGGGGATCGGGATTTCGAGGGCTGACCAGATCAGGCCCGAGGAGATCGCCACGATCATCGGGTTGCGCAGCAGGCCGAGACCGACGGTGCGCAGGATAGCAAAGCTCATCCGGCCATCCCGGGAGCCGGTGATCAGGATCACGATCAGAGAGGAAAAGACGATCAGGTCGACCGCGAGGACCAGCATGACCGGACCAATGGCCCGTTCGCCGAGCAGCAGGACAAGCATGGGCACGCCAAGGAAACCGACGTTGCCGATGACGGCGCATTGGGCCTCGATCGCGGCGGTGGGAATGTCGAGGCGGCGCAGGAAAGCAATGCCGGTGGCGAGCAGGTAGATCGCCAGCGTGCCCAGCAGGTAGGCGCCGACAAGCGGCCAATCCAGTACCTCGACCAGCGATAGGTTCGCGGCAAAGCGGAACAGCATGGCCGAGAGGGCGAAGTAGAAGACGAACTTGGTGAGGTAGGCGGTGGCTTCCTGGCTGAAGAACTTCGTACGCCCGGCCCAGTAGCCAAGGCCGATGATTGCGAAGAACGGCAGGGTCTTGAGGAAGATCGCTAACATGGCAACTTGGTAGCATCCCGGCAGGGCAGGGCAAGGGATTTGTTGGCCCGTCGCGCAATCGTTGGGGCGACCGTGTCATTGTCGGGTGTTTTCGAAGCGAATGGCGGGATCAAAAGCGGGTACAGTCCGGATCGGTCAACGGGTTGCAGTTGGAGCTCCAGGTGCCGCCTTGGCCGAGGGGGACCGTCGGACGGAAGGCATGGGAGGGCGTCAAAGGCTGTGAAGGCTGGCGTTTTTCGGCCCAGTACCAGCGGCGGTTGGTCCATATCAGCCCAAGGGAAATGCTGCCGTCTTTTTGCAACCCCCCCCGGAAAGTCAGGATGCCGTCGGGGTGGCGTGATACGGGGCTGCTGAAGGACAGGTCGGTAAAGGGATCGGGAATGCGACCGTAAAATGCAGGCGGCGGGCATTCGGGGCAATCGCGTATCAGGGGATAGGGCGTGAGGGTTTCAGGATCATTGGTCAGCCGAAAGTCCGAGAAAGGCGGCGTGGTGGACGGGAAAACCGTATCGTCTGCTAGGCTTTGGGCGTGTGCTGCCGAGAGCGACACGCCCAGTAAGAGGCAGCAGGCTACCAGGGGTTTCAGCGGTTTGGCCACGGTCTTTCGGCCCTTTCCTGACGGGCGTCCAGCATAGGCCAAGGCGCGGCGCATGGCAAAGGCGGCTACCACATCCGCGTTTTGGCGTATTCCGCGTAGCCTGCGTCATAGGATTTGCCGTCGAAGTCAGCTTTCATTTCCTGGATGAACTGTCCGGCGGTTGGGACGTTGTCCGGGTGTGGCGTGGTCCAGAGGCCCGAGCGCATGATCGCCTTGGCGCATTGGAAGTACATTTCGGCGAGGGTGAAAACGATGACAGACTTGGGGTGTTTGCCCTCCTGCGTGAACTGTTCGGTCATCTCTGCATCTGTTGTAAGGATCGCGGTTCCGTTGCAGCGCACGACGTTGCTGGTGCCGGGGATCATGAACATCAGGCTGGCGCGCCCGTCGCGTACGATGTTGCGCAGGCTGTCGATGCGGTTGTTGCCGCGCCAGTCCGGCAGCAGGAGGGTGTGGTCGTCGGCGATTTTCACAACCGGGCCATCGTCACCGCGCGGGCTGGCGTCGGTGCCCTCGGGGCCAACAGTGGAGAGCACGACAAAGCGCGCGGCCTCGATCCACTGGCGGTACAGCGGGGTCATGCGAATGGCGACCTTGGTCAGCGAGGCAGGAACCGGTTCGCCGTATAGGGCTTCGAGAGAGTCGATGTCGGTGATCTGGGGCATGGGTGTCTCCTGTTCCCCTTGGTTCTAGCGGGTCTTTGGGGAAATGGTGATCGAATTCTTGTGATGGTGGAAGGAGACTGCGGGTTGAAGTGCGGTCTAGCCGCTGCCGATCAGCACCCCTGCGGCGAAGACGAGGGCACCGCCCAGCACGACCTGGAAGGCGGCGCGGAAGAACGGGGTCTCCATAAAGCGGTTCTGAATCCAGGCGATGGCCCAGAGTTCGAGGAACACCACGAGGATCGCGATGGTGGTTGCGGTCCAGAAATCGGGGATCAGATAGGGCAGGGCGTGGCCGAGGCCGCCTACGGTTGTCATGATGCCCGACGCGAAGCCGCGCTTGATCGGAGAGCCGCGCCCAGAGAGTTCGCCGTCGTCCGAGGCGGCCTCGGTGAAGCCCATCGAGATGCCGGCACCAACCGACGCTGCAAGGCCGACAAGGAAGGTGGTCCAGGTGTCCTGTGTGGCGAATGCGGTGGCGAAGATGGGGGCCAGTGTCGACACCGATCCGTCCATGAGACCGGCAAGGCCGGGTTGCACCCATGTCAGGATAAACTGGCGTTTGGCAGTATCAGCTTCTGTCTCGCGGCTGTCATCGTCGAGGTGCTGCTGCTCCAGACCGTGCGCCGTGTCCTGATGGCCGGCCTCTGCGGCGGCGAGGTCGCCAAGCAGTTTGCGGGTCGCGGCATCCTGACTGCGGGCGGCGGCGGCAAGGTAGAACCTTTCGGCATCGCGTTCCATCGCGGCGGCTTCGGTGCGGATGCGGTCGATCCCGAGGTTTTCAACCAGCCAGATCGGGCGGCGGGCATAATAGCCTGCAACGTGTTCGCGGCGGATCAGGGGGATCACATCGCCAAAGCGGCTCTGATGCAGGTCGATCAGGCGCTGGCGGTGGGTGTCCTCCTCGGCGGCCATGCCATCGAACACCTTCGCCGTTGCCGGGAAATCGCCGCGTAGCATCTCGGCATAGGAGCGGTAGATGCGGGCGTCATCCTCTTCCGAGGAGATGGCCAGCGCTATGAGTTCCTGTTCGCTCAGATCCTTGAAGTGGCGTCGTTGAGAGAAAAAACGCATGGGGGACTCGCGTATTTTAGAATAATTCTAATTTATGTAACTGCGGGTCAGGTGCAAGGTGTTTTTCTTGTGGTAACTGAACCGCTCAGTTTATATTCGAATTCCAAATAGCCAGGAGCGTCAATGAACACGCACAGCCCAGTCATCCGTAGGGGACGCAAATTCGACCAGGTGCTTGAAGGAGCACGTGAGGTGTTCCTTCGCGACGGGTTCGAAGGGGCGAGCGTGGATGAGATTGCAAAGGTGGCCGGTGTCTCAAAGGCCACGCTTTATAGCTATTTTCCCGACAAGGCCGTTCTGTTCCGTGAAATTGCGACCAACCAATGCGACCGGATGGCGGATGAAATCCTTGCCATGCTGACCGAGGACTGTCCTTTGCGCGAAGCCTTGCTGATCGCGGCAGAACGGTTGGCGAGCTTTCTGGTTTCTGATGTGGCCCAGGGGGTGTTTCGTATCTGCGTGGCAGAAAGGGACCGCTTTCCCGAACTGGGCGCGGCCTTCTACGAGGCCGGGCCGCGGATGGGGCGGGACCGGATGGCGGCCTTTCTTGAATGCGCGGTGGCGGACGGCGCTTTGCAGATTGATGATGTGAAGATGGCGGCGGAACAGTTTTCGGAACTGTGCAAGTCGACGATCTGGAACAGGGCGGTTTTTGGGATCCAGAGCGAGTTTTCCCAAGAGGAGATCCGCAACGTGGCGGAGAACGCGGTCGAGACGTTCCTTGCGCGCTATGGGGTTGCGCAGGACTAGGTACCGTAGGAACAGTATCAACGCAAAAGGCGCGCCCGAAGCGGACGCGCCTTTCTTTTTCGCAGGACTACCAGATCAGAATTCAACCACCGCGCGGATGGATTTGCCTTCGTGCATCAGGTCGAAGCCTTCGTTGATCTGATCGAGGGTCAGCTTGTGGGTGATCATCTCGT